>NZ_JBFAZO010000004.1:508413-765930 GCF_040681835.1 Streptomyces sp. NPDC051576 | reverse complement strand
CGAACCCGGAAGCTAAGCCTTACAGCGCCGATGGTACTGCAGGGGGGACCCTGTGGGAGAGTAGGACGCCGCCGAACAAATATTGCGAAAACCCCCGTACCGTTAATTCGGTACGGGGGTTTTCTGCGTTTCGGCTACCGTGGCTGGCATGAACTACAAGATCCGTTCGATACGTGCCGACGAGTGGGCCGCTGCGAAGGAGCTGCGGCTTGTTGCGCTGCAGGATCCCGTGGCGCACCTTGCCTTTCTGGAGACCTACGACGCGGCGATGGCCAGGCCGGACTCCTTCTACCAGGAGCGGGCCGCAGGGGCAGCCGAAGGCGCTGATGAGGCTCAGCAGATCGTTGCCGAGGGGCCGGACGGGGAGTGGGTCGGGACGGTGACCGTGCTGCTTGAGGAGGCCGGGACCGTCGACTGGGCCGGCTGTCCGGTCGAGCGGAAGCAGGGGCACCTCGTCGGGGTGTTCGTGCGCCCGGAGGTCCGCGGTATCGGACTGACCGAGGTGCTCTTCGACGCGGCCCTGGAGTGGGCCTGGGGGCGCGGTGTCGAGCGGGTGCGGCTCATCGTGCACGAGGACAACGAACGGGCGCGACGGTTCTACGGCAAGGTCGGCTTCGTCGCCACGGGCATCACCGTGCCGCTGGGCGGAGAGACGGACGAGCGTGAGCTGGAGATGGCGATCGAGCGGCCGTAGAGCAGGAAGGGGCGGTAAGTCTGGTTGCTACGCCGGGAGTTCGTGGTGTGGCCAGCGTGCCTTCGCCTGTTCCAAGGAGCGGAGGAGGGCCAGGGTCGGCATTCCTCGGTCCGCTCCGGTGGCCAGTAGCTCGGGGAGTTGGGGGAGGGGGGCCACGGCGGCGACGTCGTCCAGGACGAGCGTGATTGGTGGGTCGAGGCGACCGGCCGATGACCGTTCGGCCATGTGCCGGCCGCGCTCGACCACGCTTGATGCGAGGGCGGTGAGCAGAGGCATCGCACCCGGGTTGGTACGGGGGTCCTCGATGGATTCACCGACCAGGTAAAGCGTGCCCCCTTCGTTCGCGAAGGAATCCAGGCTGACCGCATCAGTTTTGTTGGGTGTGCACGCTTCGCGGATGTTGACCGTGAAGAGCGAGGACAGCGCGCGGCTCGTCAACTCCTGGGCGATGTCCCGGCGTTCGGGGTGCGAGGTGAGTGCGGCTTCCAGTTCGCCCGCCGCGCCGGCGGCCGCCTTGGGGTTCGTGCGGAGGGTTCGTACCGCGTCCTGGACCTGGGTGCCCTGGGACCAGCGGTGGACGTGGCGGATGGTGCGGCCGTCGATGGCGGCGGCGTGCAGATAGCTCCGCAGGAGCGTTTCGGCCGTGTCGGCGATCGCCTGGTCGATCTTCGCCGTGGGGCGGACAGGGGTGAGGAGGGCGGTGGCTCTTTTCAGCGCCGTCTGCTTGTCCTCGCAGCCTGTCGTGGGGGACCAGTGCAGGCGGGCCGGGGTGTCGCAGAGGTGGGCGGGGTCGTAGAGGAGGATCGGGCCCAGTTTGGCTCGGGCGTCCTTGGTGTCCTGCCAGATGGCGGGGTTCGAGGTGATGACCAGGGCGGCGCCCTCCGCGTCCCGTATGGCTTGGGTCGCGGTGGTGTGGCGGGTCTCTGTGGGAGCCAGAAGGATTTTGTCCCACGCGCCCACACTCACCACCTGTTCAGCGACAACCGGAGGGGCTGGGACGGAGGGTGCGAGCAGTGCCTGTTCGACGAGTGCCGTCGGTTGTGGTTCCGGTCTCTGGGCCGGTACCACCTCAGGTACCACCCCAAGGGGCTCCGCTGTCGTCCTGGTCCTCGCCCGTACCGCCCGCCATCTGGCCACCGTGCCCATCGCGAACACGGTCAGGACGAACAGGACCATCAACTGGCCGATGAACAGGCCCCAGAACAGGCCGTAGCCGGAGAGTTGGGTCGGTGGGGTGTCGGGCCAGGCGCCGGGGAGGTCGTGCGGCCGGCCGATCAAGTGGCGCATGGCCAGGGGGGTGCGGGTGAAGGTCACGCCGTCGGGCCAGGTGCTGTGGGAGAACCAGCCGGCCAGTCCTGTGGCCGACCACACCAGCAGGGTCATGCCGAGGAGGAACGCGAGCAGGCCGATCAGCAGGCCGTCGGGGATGCCTCCTCGGCTTTCCCGTTCGTCGTTCGGTCTCATCTCACCTCACGCCACCGTGGACTCGGAGGAGCCGTCGAGATCGCTCAGGTGCTGTTCCATGAAGGCCGCCGCGCGTTCCTCCGCCTCCAACTCGGCGGCGCGCAGGGCGTCGTCGGTCAGTTCGCGGTCGTGGTCGCGGGAGGACTGGGTCATCGCGCGGTCGGTGAAGACGAGTGGGCGTTCCGTCTCGGTGATGAGGTGTTTGACCACCTGGACGTTGCCGTTGACGTCCCAGACCGCGATGCCGGGGGTGAGGGTGGGGATGATCTCGACCGCCCAGCGTGGTAGGCCCAACACCCGCCCGGTTGCCCGGGCTTCGTCCGCTTTCTGGGCGTAGATGGTGCGGGTCGAGGCCATTTTGAGGATCGCTGCCGCTTCCTTCGCGGCCGCGCCGTCGACCACGTCGGAGAGGTGGTGGACGACCGCCACGAACGACAGACCGAGGCGGCGGCCGAACTTCAGCAGGCGCTGGAAGAGTTGGGCCACGAACGGGCTGTTGATGATGTGCCAGGCCTCCTCGACCAGGAAGATGCGCTTCTTCCGGTCGGGGCGGATCCAGGTGTGCTCCAGCCAGACGCCGACGATCGCCATCAGGATGGGCATGGCGATGGAGTTGCGGTCGATGTGGGACAGGTCGAAGACGATGAGCGGGGCGTCGAGGTCGATGCCGACCGTCGTCGGGCCGTCGAACATGCCGCGCAGGTCGCCGTCGACCAGGCGGTCGATGACCAGCGCCACGTCCAGGCCCCACGCCCGTACGTCGTCTATGGCGACGTTCATCGCCTCGGCCGACTCCGGTTCGGGGTGGCGGAGTTGCTCGACGATGTCCATGAGGACCGGCTGGCGTTCGACGATCGTCTCGTTGACGTAGGCGTGGGCGACCTTGAGGGCGAAGCCGGAGCGCTCGTCCAGGCCGTGGCCCATCGCCACCTCGATGATGGTGCGGAGCAGGGCGAGTTGGCCCGTGGTGGTGATCGCCGGGTCGAGGGGGTTGAGGCGGATCCCCATGTCCAGGGCGGCTGTTGGGTCCAGGCGGATGGGGGTTATCCCCAACTCCTCCGCGATCAGGTTCCATTCACCGACGCCGTCCTCGCCCTGTGCGTCCAGGACGACGACCTGGCGGTCGCGGAAGCGCAGTTGTCGTAGGACGTACGTCTTCTCCAGGGCCGACTTGCCGTTGCCCGACTCGCCCAGCACCAGCCAGTGGGGGGCGGGGAGTTGCTGGCCGTAGAGCTGGAAGGGGTCGTAGATGTAGCCCTTGCCGGAGTAGACCTCGCGGCCGATGATGACGCCCGAGTCGCCGAGGCCGGGGGCGGCCGTCGGGAGGTAGACCGCCTGGGCCTGGCCCGTGGAGGTGCGGACGGGCAGGCGGGTGGACTCGATCTTGCCGAAGAGGAAGGACGTGAAGGCGTCGGTCAGGATGGACAGCGGATCCCGCATCTGAGCCCTACCTCCGGATGCCGGTGGCGAAGGGGAGTGTGTTCACGAAGGCGCGGTGGTGCTCGCGGTCGCACCACTCCAGCTTCAGATAGGACTTGCCGGCGGACGCCCTTATCGTGCGCTTGTCGCGCGCCAGGGCCTCGGGGTTGCGGGAGGAGACGGTGATGTAGCCGACCAGGTTGACGCCGGCCGCGCCGCTCGCGAGGTCCTCGCCGCGCTGGTCCATGCGGGAGTGGGCGGCGACGTCGCGGGGGTCGACGGTGCGGTTCATCTTGGCGGCGCGGGAGGCGTCGGCCGCGTCGTTGGTCTTCTCGGTCAGCATGCGTTCGATGGCGACCTCGGTGGGTTCGAGGTCCATGGTGACGGCGACCGTGCGGATGACGTCCGGGGTGTGGACGAGGAGCGGGGCGAGGAAGTTGACGCCGACCGGGGTCATCGGCCACTCCTTCACCCAGGCCGTGGCGTGGCACCACGGTTCGCGGGTGGAGGACTCGCGGGTCTTCGCCTGGAGGAACGTCGGTTCCATGGCGTCGAGTTCGGCCGGCCAGGCGTTGCGCTTCGTCATCGCCTGGAGGTGGTCGATGGGGTGGTCCGGGTCGTACATGGAGTGGATGAGCGAGGCGAGCCGGCCCTGGCCGAGCGGCTGCCGTACGCGGATGTCCGCCTCCTGCAACCGCGAGCAGATGTCGGTGAGTTCACGCGCCATGACGACCGCGAGACCCGCGTCCCGGTCGAGCTTGCGGCCCGCGTGGGGGCGGGTCGCGCGGGCCATCGCGTGGGCCTCGGCGGAGAGTTCGCGGGTGAAGTGCATGCAGGCGACGAGGTAGGCGCGGTGCTGCTCGCTGCTGGTGGACACCATCGACTGCAGTTGGTCGTACGACTGCTGCAGCCAGGTCAGGGACTTGTCGTCGCCGCGCTGGGCGACGTCCTTGGCGTGGGCGTCCGGGTCGGCGGGCAGCGTGCGGGCGAGCATCTGGAGGCGGGTGACGAAGCCGTCGCCGTTCGCCACGTGCTTGAGGAGGGTGCCGAAGCGGTCGACGAGGGCCTCCTGGTCCTCGCTGTCGCGCAGGCCGACGCCCGGGCCCTCGATCTCGATGGCCGCGGTGACCGTACGGCGGTCGGCGTGCAGGAGTACGGCGATCTCGTCCGGGCCGAAGGGCGCGGCCAGCCAGTTGATCCGGCCGATGCCGGGCGGCGGGCCGATCTCGACCTCGCGTCCGTCGAGGTGGACGCCTGCCTCCATGACGGAGGAGCGGTACACCGTGCCGTTGCGCAGGGTGCGCTTGTAACTGCGGTTGATCTCGAACCACTTGTAGAACGTACGGCGCTTGTACGGCACGTAGACCGCCATCAGCGCGAGCATCGGGAAGCCCGTGAGGAGCACGATGCGCAGGGACAGGACGGGGACGAGGAGTCCGCTCATCATGCCGAGGAAGGCGCCCAGGATGATGAGCGCGATCTCGCCGGTCTCGCGATTCTTGCCGACGATCGCGTTCGGCCGGGCTCGGCCGATGAGATATGTCCGGCGGGGCGTGATCGGATGGGACAGGTGGGACTCTGTCGTCAACGCCCTTCACCTCCCGTGCGGTTGTTGCGGGCGTTGCTGGCGTGCGGGGTGTTCGCCGGGCTCTGGCGGGGCGGGGGCGCGGCGGAGGGGACGGCTCCGCCACCGCCGTTCGACGTGCGGCTGCTGTGCGCGGCCACGCCGCCGGAGACCGGGTTGGAGGGGCGGGCGCCGCCGCCGGAGGAGGACTGGCCGCCCCCGCCGTCGTTCGTGCGGGCGCTGTGGGTCTTGATGCCCTGGGCGACCATGGTCGCCGGGGAGCTGATGACGGCCGCGGCCTTGCCCTCGGCGCCCTGCATGATGCGGTTGTTGCGGCCGCTGGCGATGTCGTCGCCGAAGCCGGGGACGAAGCGGTAGATCATCGCGCTGGCGAAGATGGCGAGCAGGATGATGGCGAGGCCGGAGACGACGGCGGAGAACGAGTCGGGGCCGTCGGCGGAGGACAGTGCGCCGGCCAGGCCGAGCACGATGACGATGACCGGTTTCACCAGGATCACCGCGATCATGATGCCCGCCCAGCGGCGGACGTGGCTCCACAGGTTCTTGTCGACGAGGCCGGCGTAGACGACGGTGCCGAGGAGGGCGCCGACGTAGAGGAGGGCGGCGCGGATGACGAGCTCCAGCCAGAGGACGCCGGCGGCGAGGATGCTGACCAGGGAGACGACGATCAGCATGATCGGGCCGCCGCCGATGTTGTCGCCCTTGGACAGGGCGCTGGAGAAGTTGCCGAAGAAGGTGTCCTGGTTGCCGGTCGTCTTCGCGAGGACGTCCGTGATGCCGTCGGTGGCGGAGACGACTGTGTACAGGATCAGGGGTGTGAACGCGGAGGCGATGACGGTGAGCCAGAGGAAGCCGATGGCCTCGGAGATCGCGGTGGTGAGGGGGACGCCTCGGACCGCGCGCTTCGCTACCGCGAGGAGCCACAGGAGGAGGGTGAGGATCGTGGACGCGGCGAAGACGACGGCGTACTGCTGAAGGAACTTGGCGTTCGTGAAGTCCACGTTCGCGGTGTCCTTGACGGCGTCGCTGAGCTTGTCGATGGTCCAGGAGGCGGCTTCCGCGCAGCCCTTGGCGAGGGAGGAGAGGGGGTCGAGGGTGTCTGTGGTGCTGGGGGTGGTGCCGCCGGTGCTGGTGCTGTTGCCGCGTTCACAGAACTTCTTGGCCTCGCCGACGATGGGCCCGCAGTCGACGCTCTTGGACGGCGAGGGGGAGGGGCTGGGCGCGGCCACGGCATGGGTGGCCAGCAGCACGAGCGACGTCTGTACGGCCGTCACGAGGCCGGCGAGCCTGAGCACGCGTTGCGGGTTACCGGGCATACGTGAACCCTCCGTACTCGTCGATGGCCTTGCTGATCTCGTCCGAGGTGGCAGCCGTGTCGTCGCCGGGTACCGGGGCGGGGCCGTCCTTCTGGGAGTCCGTGGCGATCTTCCAGTCGCCGCCCGACCACTGGAGGTCGAAGGTCCAGGTCTTCCACGAGGTGGTGACGGGGTCGGTCGAGGTCTGTCCGGCCATGCCGAGGAGCCCCACGTACCAGACCGCGACCTTCGCGCCGGTGTCGCTGTACTGCTGGGTGGTCGTGCCCACCGGGATCACGCGCGAGACGAATGTGCTGCCGCTCGGGGCGTTGCCGTTGGCGTCGAGGCCCAGCTTGCTGAGGAAGTCGGCCGAGTAGGCCTGATCCATCCGACCCGTCAGTCTGCTCGCTTCGGCGGGTGTGTAGAGGGAGTTCACCAGCGTGTGCCGGATCTCCTTCTGGAACATGCCGGTCGAGCCCAGCGACACGGAGTAGTTCGCCGCAGCCGACTGCGCACCCTGCTCGTTGTGCGCGAACCCCGACGGAATTCCACCGGTCTTCGTCTCCACCGGCTTCGTCCCGCTGGCCGCCGTCGACGAGGAATCCGGCTTCGCGCCGCTGGTCGTGTTTCCGTCTGTGGATGAGGAGTTGTCGTCGCCGCGGTTCGCGAAGGCGATGGCGGCGATGAGGAGGACTACTACTCCGACGACGGTGACGAGGCTTCTGGAGGAGGAGCGGGGGCCTCTGCGGGCGCCGCCGTAGATGTCGCTGCCGCCCTGGGGCAGGCGTGTTCGGGTCTGGCCTGTGCCGCCGTAACCGCCGGAGGTCTCGTGCTCGTCTCCGGGACTCATGCCGGGTACGCCCCTTCGCCGTCGTCCAGAAACATCTGGAAGTACGACGGTAGCCGTGCTGGTTCCCGCGCGGGCGCGGTGTGGTGACTCGACATCAGGGAAACGCAACCTCAGCGGGGAGAGGGGGACTGGCCGGGCTCGGCTAGACGGCCATGCCGTACACGATCGTGAAGAGGGTGCCGAGGGAGCCGATGATGAAGACCCCGGTCAGACCGGCGACGATGAGGCCCTTGCCCTGTTCCGCGCTGAACGTGTCGCGCAGGGCTGTCGCGCCGATGCGCTGTTTGGCGGCACCCCATACGGCGATTCCGAGGCAGAGGAGGATGGCGACGGCCATCACGACCTCGATCATCACCTTCGCCTCGTTGCCCAGACTGCCGAAGGGGCCCCAGTCAGGAGCGATCCCCCCGATGATGGTGTTGATGTCTCCCTTGTCGGCCGCGAAGAGCATGTAAGTCACCGCCCCTGGTGGGTAGTTCCGCATCCCCTGCGGGTGCGCAGAGGTCAGGCATCATTGTCGCCGACAAAGACGCCGTCCGATGTCGACTTGGCGTCATTGATTGGCGGGTTTCGTACGAATACACCGTACGGTCACTCTGTGTATCACGCTAGGTAACGCCGGGCAACGAGGCCGGATCGGAACCCGGGCGTGGTTCGGTCGTTAGCCCCTGATTACTGGATTCGGTTCGCGTCGATGTTCTCATGATGAACGGGCCGCGGCTGGATGCCGCGGCCCGTTCCGTCATGCCACGTGTGGCCCCCACGACCCACTGTGGCACGACAGGTGACTGAGGGTCAGATCGGGGATCGGGGAAATCAGTTGGCGAAGGCCGCGATCCCCTCCGGGGTGCCCCAGCCGGTCGGGCCGTCGTAGCCGGTCTCGGCGGTGCAGAAGTACGCCGTCGAGCAGGAGCCGTTGTAGCCGCTGGTCACGTCGTTGAGGGACGAGGTGCCCGCGTAGTCGTAGGGGTACTGCGCCGGGTAGGTGCCGCTGGCCGGGGTGCCCGCCAGGGCGTAGACGCCCGCGATGATCGGGGCGGAGACGCTGGTGCCGCCGAAGGTGTACCAGCCGGCGGTGACGCCGTAGGAGTCGTAGACGGAGACGCCGGTGGCGGGGTCGGCGACGGCGGAGACGTCGGACTCCATGCGCTTGGTGCAGCCGGTGTCGGTCTGCCAGGTGGGCTTGGCGTCGTAGGAGGAGCAGCCGGAGCCGGTGCCCTCGGTGCTGGAGGTGCGCCAGACGGCCTCGGTCCAGCCGCGGGTGGTGGAGGCGGTGGAGAGCTTGGTGCCGCCGACGGCGGTGACGTACCGGGAGGTCGCCGGGTACTCGGCGCCGTAGGCGCTGTCACCGGAGGAGACGGTGATGGCCACGCCCGCGTGGTTGTAGTACGAGGTGTCGTACGTCGTCTGGGCCGAGGACTCCGAGCCGCCGTAGGAGTTCGACACGAACTTCGCGCCCAGGGTGACGGCCTCGTTCTCGGCGGTGCCGAGGTTGGCGTAGCTGGCGCTGGTGGCCTCGACGAGGGTGATGTTGCACAGCGGGCAGATCGCGCTCGCCATGTCGAGGTCGAGGGAGATCTCCTCGGACCAGCCGGCGTCGGAGGTGGGCAGCGAGGTGGTGGAGCCGGTCTGGCTGACCTTCTTGAAGCAGCCGTTGGCCGTGGTGCAGGCGGAGAGGCCGTAGTACGAGCGGTAGGTCGCGAGGTCGGCCTCGGCGTTGGGGTCGTTGTACGCGTCGACGATCGCGATGGTCTCGCCGGAGCCGTTGGAGGCCGCGGCGGAGGTCAGGCCGTAGGCGGACCGGAGGTTGGTCGGGCTGTAGCCGGAGGGGGTCGACGCGTCGGCCGCCTTGGGGGTGACGCCGGTCTTCGCGGCCTGCATCTTCTGGAAGGCGGTGAGGCCGCCGGTGACGCGGTAGGACTTGCAGGTGAGGTCGCCCGTGTGCTTGGGGGTCGCACAGGGGGTGGCGGCGTAGGTCACCTTCGTGGAGGTGGTGGCGCTCTGTGCCGCGTCGGCCTGTACGGCGGTGCCGAAGCCGGTGAACAGCAGTGCGGCGGTGGCTATGGCCGTGGCTCCTATGCGCCGCCATCTACCGTGCGTGTGGGGGGAGTTGGGGGTGGTGGTACGCAAGGTGCAGCCTCCTGAGTCGGTGGAACAGGGGCAGTGCGGGTGCGCGTCGCCGGTGCGGATTCCCCGGCCGTGGGGGGCGGTTCGCGATGACCATCTCTTGTTGAGTACGCGACAACAAGAGGCTGCTGGAATCATGACTTCCGGCTTACCGAACGGGGTCTGGTCCTTTACCAAATCCACAGGTTTTTCATGGGAGTTGGGGCCCCGGGCACGGCGAACGGGCCGCGGCTGGTTGCCGCGGCCCGTTGCCATTTGCTCCGCCGAGGGGACCCCACGTCCCCCTCTGGTCGGCGGCTCCCCGTGACCCGACGGGGAGGTTTCGCGGGGTGTGTCAGCCGGTGAAGGCGGACACACCCTCCGGGGTGCCCCAGCCGGTCGGGCCGTCGTAGCCCGAGGTGGCGGTGCAGAAGTAACTCGTCGAGCAGGAGCCGTTGTTGCCGCTCGTCACGTCGTTCAGCGCGGAGGTGCCGGCCGCGGCGTACGGGTACGAGGCCGGGTAGTCGCTGCTGCCCGGGGTGCCGGCGAGGGCGTAGACCGAGGCGATGATCGGGGACGAGGCGCTGGTGCCGCCGTAGGTGCCCCAGCCGGTGCCGTCGGAGCCGTAGGTGTCGTAGACCGAGACGCCCGTGGCCGGGTCGGCGACCGCCGAGACGTCGGAGATCATGCGCTTCGTGCAGCCCGTGTCGGTCTGCCAGGACGGCTTGGCGTCGTACGCCGAGCAGCCGGAGCCGGTGCCCTCGGTGCTGCTGGTCTTCCAGACGCTCTCGGTCCAGCCGCGGGAGGCGGAGGACGTGGAGAGCTTGGTGCCGCCGACCGAGGTGACGTACTGCGAACCGGCCGGGTACTCGGCGCCGTAGGCCTCGTCGCCCGCGCTGGCGGTGATGGCGACGCCCGGGTGCTTGTAGTACGAGGTGTCGTACGACGTGTCGGAGGAGGACTCCGAGCCGCCGTAGGAGTTCGAGACGAACTTGGCGCCGAGCTTGACGGCCTCGTTCACCGCGGTGCCCAGGTTGGCGTCGCTCGCCGACTTGGCCTCGACCAGGAGGATGTTGCAGTTCGGGCAGGCCGCGCTGACCATGTCGACGTCGAGGGACTCCTCGCCGGCCCAGCCGCTGTCGGCGGTCGGCAGGGAGGTCGTCGAGCCGGTCTGGCCGACCTTCTTGAAGCAGCCGTTGGCCGTGGTGCAGGCGGAGAGGCCGTAGTAGTCGCGGTAGGTCGCGAGGTCGGACTCCGCGTTCGGGTCGTCGTAGGCGTCGACGATGGCGACGGTCTCGCCCGAGCCGTTCGAGGCGGCGGCGCTCGCCAGGCCGTAGGCGGACTGGATGTCCGAGGGGCCGTAGCCGGTGGGGTCGGCGGCGGCGGCCTTCGGAGAGATGGTCTTGGGGGCGACGCCCTTCAGCGCGGCCTGCTTCTCCATGAAGGCGGTGGTGCCGCTGGTCACACGGAACGCGTTACAGGCGGCGTAGCCCTTCTTCGGGGTCGCGCCGCAGCCGAGCTTCGCGTACTGCACATGGGCCTTGGCGACCTGCGCGGCAACGGTCTTGGCGCTGACCTTCTTGCTGCTCGCGGTGGTGTCGGCGGCCGCGCTCGCGTGGGCCGCGGTGCCGAGTCCGGCGATCAGGAGCGCGGCGGTCGCGGCGGCGGCGGAGCCGATTCTGCGCCAGTTGCCGCGTATGTGGGGGGAATTGGGGGGTGACGTACGCAACGTACAGCCTCCAGAGAGAGGTGGGCAGAGGCCTGCGGGTGGGGGGTCCACCGGTGAGGTTCCCGGTGGGGGCGGCGGCCCGCGTCGACCATCTCTTGTTGAGTACGTGACAACAAGGAGGGTTCCGGAATTCTGACTTCCGCGTTACTCAAGGGGGTTGTGGGATTGCTGATCAATGGCGCCGGGATGGCACGGCGATGGTCCCCGCTTGACTCTCTCCACGGAAAATCCACAGCGTGACGCGCGTTGACAAGCGCCAACGGGCGTCGCGTCAGCGGGGCTTGAGGCCGTTCAGCAGGTGGTGGACGAGGGTCGGGACGCCGGTGACGGCGGACTCGGGCGTAAAGGTGCCCTGGGCCGCGAGGGACGCCATGCCGTGGAGGGCCACGCCGGCCACGAGGCCGATGGTCCAGGGGTCGCCGGGGACGATCTCGCCGTGCTCCTGGGCCTCGGCGATGACCCGCACGAAGAGAGCCGTCGTGCTGTCGACGGCCACCCTCAACTGCTCGGAGATGTCCGGGTCGTGCTTGCGGGAGTACATGACTTCGAGCAGCTCGGCATGGGTCACCGCGAAGTGCACATACGCCGTGGCCAGCGCGGTGAGGCGCTCCTCCAGCGGCAGGGCCGGGGCGTCGGCCTCGTCCAGCGTCCGCGCCATGCGCTCGAAGCCGGACAGGGCCAGGGCGTCGACGAGGGCCTGCTTGTCCTTGAAGTGCCGGCCGGGGGCGGCGTGGCTGACGCCCACGTCACGGGCGAGTTCGCGCAGGGACAGGGCCGCGACGCCCTTCTCCAGCAGGGTGCGCTCCGCGCTCGCGAGCAGGGCGGAGCGCAGGTCTCCGTGGTGATAGGGGCGTACGGCCATGGTGAACATCCTATCGAGGGCCGTCGCCGATGTTGTCATTGACATCATTGTTGGCGTTGCCTACATTGGCTGTCATGGCAAAGAAAACGACTGACAAGAGCGTGTGGAACGCGACACGGATCCCCGACCTCTCCGGCCGTACGGCGGTCGTCACGGGCGCCAACAGCGGTATCGGCTTCGCGGCCGCCGCCGCGCTGGCCGGCGCGGGCGCGCATGTGGTGTTCGCCGTGCGGGACCTGGAGCGGGGGCGGGCCGCGGCGGCGAAGGCGAGCGGCAGCACCGAGGTGCGGCGGCTGGACCTCGCGGACCTGGCGTCCGTGCGGGAGTTCGCCGCGGGGTGGGACGGTCCGCTGGACCTGCTCATCAACAACGCGGGCGTGATGATGCTCCCCGAGCTGCGGACGCGGGACGGCTTCGAGATGCAGTTCGGCACGAACCACCTCGGCCACTTCGCCCTCACGAACCTGCTGCTGCCGCACATCACCGACCGGGTGGTCACGGTCGCCTCCGGCGCGCACCGGATGGGCGACGGCGTCATCCACTTCGACAACCTGAACCTGGAGGGCAACTACGGCCCGCAGCGCGCCTACTCCCAGTCCAAGCTGGCCAACCTGCTCTTCACCCTCGAACTCCAGCGCAGGCTGGCCGAGTCGGGCTCACATGTCCGCGCCCTCGCGGCCCACCCGGGCTGGGCGGCGACCAACCTCCAGAGCCATACGGCGAACCCGGTCGGACGCGCGCTCATGGCCGTCGGCAACAAGGTGGTGGCCCAGGACGACAGGGCCGGCGCCCTGCCCACGCTGTTCGCCGCGGTCGAGGACCTGCCCGGTGCGAGCTACGTCGGCCCGGGCGGGCTGGGTGAGATGCGCGGGGCGCCGACCTTGGTGGGGCGGAGCGCGGCGGCGAGTGACGTGGCTGCCGCGGAGCGGTTGTGGACGGTGTCGGAAGAGCTCACCGGGGCGGTGTATCCGCTGGTGGCGGCGGTGTAGGGCCGGCTTTCGGTCCCTGTCCCTGTTCCCTTTCCGGATCCTGTACGGCCGCCGCCACTCGCTCCTCCTCCTCGCAGGCCAACAGGTCCAGCAGCAGCCCCCGGACCAGCGCCAGCGCCCGCGTGGCCCGGGCCTCGGCGAGGGCTGCGGGTGTACCAGGCGCCTGGGCCCGGATCAGCAGGTCCAGCCACTCCCGGGCGGCCTCCCCGGCGAAGCCGGCCCACGGGCCCGGGGTATGGCCGAGCGACAGCAGGAACGCCTCGTAGGTCAGGCGCACCATGGCGCGTTGCTCGTGCGCCGACAGGAAGGCCCACAGCTGGTCGACGAGGGTGTCGTAGCCGTTGCTTCCCGCTTCGTCTGCTGTCTCGCCTCCTGCTTTTCCTGCCTTGTCGAGCACCGCGCGCATCGATGCCACCTGCTCGTGCCGGGCCCTCCCCAGTAGCTCCCGCAGTAGTGCGTCCTTGCTGCCGAAGAGGTAGAGCAGGACGCGCGGGCTGGTGCCGGTGGCGGCGGCCAGCGGGCGCAGGGACAGGCCGGTGAGGCCGTGTTCGAGGAGGTAGGCGTAGCAGGCGTCGAGGAGTTCCGTGCGCCTGGGTGAAGGTGGTGATGACGCTGTCGTACTCACTGCGCTACCGTAACTGAAACGAGTGTTTCAGTGGGGGTGGTGCGATGGGCGGCCACGACGAATTCACGCTCGTCGGGCGTACGGCGCTGGTGACCGGCTCCGTGCGCGGGCTGGGCCTGGAGATGGCGCGGGGTCTGGCCAGGGCCGGTGCACGGGTGCTGGTCAACGGGCGGGACCGGGCCGCCGCCGAGGCGAGTGCGGGTGTGCTGCGCGGCGACGGGCTGGATGCCACGGCCGCCGTCTTCGACGTCACCGAGCGGGCGGCGGCGCGGGAGGTGGTGGGCGGGCTCGGGAACATCGACGTCCTGGTCAACAACGTGGGCCACCGGGATCGCCGGGGCGTCGGCGAGATGACACCGGACGAGCTGGCGCGCATGCTCGATGTCCATCTGACCTCGGCGTACGCGCTGAGCCAGACCGTCGCCGAAGGGCTGGCCCGGCGAGGTGTCCCCGGCCGTATCGTCAACGTCTCCTCGGTCATCGGACAGTTGGGCCGCACCGGGGACGTCGCCTACGCCACCGCCAAGGCCGGCCTCGACGGGCTGACCCGGGCGCTGGCAGCCGACCTGGGGCCCAGCGGTACGACGGTCAACTCGGTGGCTCCGGGGGCGTTCGCGACCGAGGTCAACGCCGGGCTGGCGGGCGACCCCGAGTGGGGACGGTGGCTCAAGAGCCGTACCGCGCTGGGGCGTTGGGGGCGGCCGGCGGAGATCGCCGGGATCGTGGTGTTCCTGGCGAGCGACGCGGCGTCGTTCGTCACGGGGCAGACGATCGCGGTGGACGGTGGGATGACGACGACGTTCTGAGGGTTCTGAGGGTTCTGAGGCGTGCTGGTCGTTCTCGTCCTGATCTCCCTGGTGGTCCTCATGGTCATGTCGTGGGCGCCGCGGGCCCGTTCCAGACGCGTGCCCCTGCCTTGAACGTGCCGGGGTCGCTGTGCACGGGCAGTACGCACATCAGGTGTCCACCTGGGGCACGCAGTACCCGGCACTCCAGCCACCGCGACACCTGCACCGCACCGAGGGCGAGCAGCCGTGCGGTCTCCGCCTCTACGTCGTCCGTCTCGATGTCGAGATGGAAGCGCGGGTTGGGATCGTCGATGGCCTGAACCGCTGTCACCAGTCCAGGAATCGCGTCGTGCAGCGTGGTGAACTGCTCCTCTCCCGGTACGGGGTCGGCGGGCACCCCGAGCGCCGCCGACCAGAAGGCGGCGGCGCGGTCGGCTTCCGGCGCGGGGGTGTCGATGAGGATCGCGAAGACGCGGCTTCTGTGCATCCGGCTAACCCTCTGTGCCTTCGGTGTCCTCCACGCCCTCCACGAAGTGGTCGAACTCGCCTGCCTGTACGCCGAGTACGAAGGCGTCCCACTTGCGGCGGTTGGTGGTGACGACGTTGCCCGGGTCGCCGGTCTCGCGGATGTAGACCGGGGCCTCGCCGTCGTCCCCCTCGCCGAAGGCGATCTCGATCCACGGGCCGGGGCCGGTCGCGTCCGGCGGGGCGGCGCGTTCCCAGGTGAGGTTGGGGGGGATGTCAGACATGGGGGTTTCCTGTCGAGGGCGGTGAGTAGGGCGGTGAAGGTGGTAGGGGCTGCGGTCTCATTCTTCCCCGATGCTCACCAACGCCCATCTGCACATCCATGGCTCGTACCCACTCCGCCTGCTCGCGATGGGCCGGTGTGTGCGGAGTGTGATGGGGAGGCGGGTGAGGAGACCACACAGTACGGTGGATTCGACGAGCGGGATGTCGGACCTCCCACCGAACCCGCCAGCGCGGCACAGGAGGAATGGAGGTCGGGCACCGTGTCGACACCGTCCATGCCTCGGATCCGTTCCGTGCCCCGACCCGGGAATCTGCGCGAAGTCGCCGAGAAGATCGAGAGCGTGACGGGTCTGGGTGCCGACGGCCGGCTGGCCGTCGAGGTCGTCTCGCAGTCCGAGAAGTCACGGGAAAACAGGAACAAGGCCGATATCGCCACGGACGGCTTCCGCTTGTACGGTGACTCTCCCCGCCGTGCCGTCCAGTCGCCGAAGCGACCGCGGTCGCAGTCGTTCCCAGGGAAATCTCAGTAAGGTCGACCTCCTTTCTCACCTTCGTGGGACAAAGTGGGCCCTGATGAAGCGCACCTCACGCATCTCACGTTCCGCTCGCCTCGCGGGCAGTCGGCGGTACGCGCTGTTCGTCACCGTGGTGACGCTCGCGCTGACCTCCGCGTCCGTGGCGACGGCCGATGACGGGCCGGGCCCCTTCGGCGTGACCGTCGTGGCCGAGGTGAACAAGCAGAGTGTGCGGGTGGGGGCGCTGTTCGGGGCCGCTCACGCCACGAGCCTGGCCGGCGGGCACCACTGCACCGCGGCCGTGGTGCACAGCGCACAGCACGATCTCATCGTGAGCGCGGCCCACTGTCTGGACGGGGACCCCGGTGACGTGTTCGTGCCGGGCTACCGCGACGGCAGGGCGCCGTACGGGGTGTGGAAGATCGAGAAGCGGTTCCTGCCGGACGGCTGGGCCAAGGGGCAGGGCGAGGACAGCGACATCGGCTTCGCGACGGTCGCTCCGCTGGACGGCAAGGACATCGAGGACGTCGTCGGCGCCGATCGGTTCGTGACCGGGATGGCGACCGGGGCCACCGCGGTGACCGTCACCGGATATCCCTCCGCCACCGACCAGCCGATCACCTGCACCAACAAGCCGACGGTCCACAGCGTCACCCAGCAGCGCATCGACTGCCCGTCCTTCACGGGTGGCACGAGTGGCAGTCCCTGGGTGAACGGGGATCAGGAGGTCGTCGGGGTGATCGGCGGGCATGAGCAGGGTGGGGCTACGGCGGATATCTCGTACAGCGTGGTGTTCGGGGCGGAGGCTGCGGAGTTGTATCGGGATGCCACCGCCGAGTGACCGGGAGACTGGTGGTCGAGCTTGGAACCGGCTCGTCCGCCCACGAAGTACACGGCTGGTCAGCCAACGGCCCCCCGTCGACACACGACGACGGCTGCCGCGAGGTGTATCCCCCACGGCAGCCGTGTGCGAGTTCCGTTGTTTGCCTCAGCGACCCGCGCTCACCGGTGCCGCCTGCGCGGCCGGCTTCTCCGGCGTGGCCGTTTCCGCGGGCTTCGCTGCTGCCGCCGTGCGCTTGGCGACCTTGCGCAGGTACAGGTTGTTGAGGACCAGGGCGAGGGCGGTCAGTGAGGCGCCGGCGATCTGCATGTTCGCCGGGATCACGCCGGTCAGCGCCGAGATGATGAACGCCGTGATCGGGACCACGTCCATGAAGAGGACACCGTTGAGCGGGCCGAGGTACTTGTTGCCGAAGTTCCAGCCGAGGACGCCCACGAAGCCGGCGATGACGCTCATGTAGGCCAGCTCGGGCAGGATCGAGGTGACGTCGTGGCCGGTCGGGACCGGGACGCCGCCGGTGGCCAGGATGACCGCGGTGATGACCGTGGCGCTGGCCAGGCCGAGGACCGTGGTGATCGCCGTGTACTTGATGGGGGACCAGGTCGGGAAGTACGTCGCGCCGGACGTGTAGATCACCCAGCACAGCGCGGCGAACAGCAGCAGCGCGTCGGGGCCGAAGTCCGACGGGTGGGCGAGGAGCGTGCTCAGGCTGCCGTTGGAGACGACCAGGATGACGCCGACGAAGGACATGCCGATGAAGGCGAGTGCGCCCTTCGGCGGGACCACCTTGCGCAGCACCCAGTTGACCAGGAAGCCCATCATGGGCATGGTCGCCATCATGATCGAGGCGTTCAGGGCGCCCCGTTCACCGATGAGGTCCTGGCCGAAGAAGACCAGGAACTGGAAGCCCGCGAAGCCCGCCGTGCCGAACAGCCAGGCCAGGCCGATGCGTTCGCCCTTGAGCTTCAGTCCGGCCGCGCCCTCGCGGAGCCGCAGGAACAGCAGGAACATCGCGCCCGCGATGGCGTAGCGCATGCAGGTGAAGGTGAACGGGTCGATGTGCTTCAGGGTCACGTCCATGAGGGGGAACATCGCTCCCCAGGACACGGTGGCGAGGAGGCAGAGGAGCACACCTCGGCTGTAGTAACTCTTCTGATCGGTCGTCATGACTCTTCCTGTTGGAGTGGGGGGAGGGGCGGAACGGGACGGAGGGGTACGGGAGTTGGGGGTTACGCGGGGATGAGGTCCGACGACAGGCGCCGTGCCGCCGCCTCCGCTCGCACGAGCGGCAGGACCATCTCCAGCAGCCGCGCCGCCCGCACCTTCCCGGTCGGGCTGTACGGGATCGCCTCGACCGGGATCACGTACGCGGGCAGGCAGGGCACGCGCCGGGCGCACGCGGCCTCGACCGCGCGCCGGCCACTCGCCAGGCGCTCGGGGGCGACCGGGGCGAACGGCACGACCAGGGCCTCCTCACCGGTCTCGGGGAGCCTGGTGCGCAGGACGGAGGTCTCGCGGACGCAGGGCAGGTCCATGAGGTCGTTCTCCAGGCCGAAGATGTTGACGTCGAGCGGCTTGCCCTGGGCGGCCTTGGAGACGCCGTCGTTGCGGCCGGTGAGTTCGAGCCGGCCGGCCTCGTCGATGAAGCCGCTGTCGCCGGTCAGCAGGAACCGCTGGGTGCGGCCGCCGTAGTCGAGGGTGAGGAACTCCGGCTCGGCGGTGGCGTACGTGTCCATGAGCTGGTAGCTGGCTATCGCGACCCGGCCGCGGGCGCCCTTGGGCACGGGACGGTCGTCCGGGTCCAGTACGGCGATGGTGTTGCCGGGCATCGGGCGGCCGGAACGGCAGGGCGCCACATGGAGTTCCTCGGGGCCGATCATGACGTTCACGCCGGTCTCGGTGGTGCCGTAGTAGAGGTGGAGGACCGGGCCGAGGCGGTCCCAGGCGTTGTTGACGACCCAGCGGTTGAGGTGACGTCCGCCGGAGAGCACGAAGTGCAGCCGCGAGGTCTTGTGGAGGTGTTCGGAGGCCGGGTGGGCGACGACGCGGGTGAGGACCGGCGGCACCATCAGCGTGGTCGACACGCCCTCGTCCTGGATGAGTTGGACCAGGGCCGCCGTGTCGTCGTAGGGGCCGAGTACGACCGTGCCGCCGAGGGAGAGGAAGATCCGGGCCCAGCCGGGGCCGGACGCGTGGTAGAGCGGGACGGTCACCAGGTGGACGTCGTCCTCGTCGAAGGAGTACTGGTCGACCAGGTCGGCGAACCGGCGTGCCTCGAAGGAGGCGCGGCGGATCACCAGTTTGGGGATGCCGCTGGTGCCGGAGGTGAAGGAGAACGCCTCGAACGGCTGCTCCACCGGCCGGGGTTCGCCGGGCTCGGTCAGCAGGAGTTCGGTGAGGGAGACTCCGGGTGCGCCCTTCGGCGGCTCGCTGTCGAGGCGGATGTCCAGGACGTCGCGCTCCCCGGGCCAGCCGACCTCCGTCAGCAGCGACCGCTGTGCGGCGGTGCTGATCACGACCGTCGGCCGGAGCTGGTCCAGCGCGCCGGCCGTGGCCTGTGGCCCGGCGGTGTAGTCGAGGCCGACGCACGGGATGCCGAGGGAGGAGACCGCCGCCATGGCGACGACCAGCTCCCAGCCGTTCTCGGCGACGAAGACGGCACGGGCCGGCCGTATGTCCGGCAGCCGCTGCTCGATCGCGGTCGCCGCCCGGGCCACCTTGTCGGCGAGATTGGCCCAGGTCAGCCGGACCTCGCCGTCGACCACGGCGATGTGTCCGGGGCGCCGCCCGGCGTGCTTGCGGATATCGGAGAGCTTGATCATTACGGTCACTTCCTTCCGGCGGGAACAGCGGCAACAACAGGGGGGACAGCAGGGGCAGTTCGGGCATCGGGGAGCGCGGGGAGGGGCGGCCCCGAGGGAACACCGAAGGTCGCGGTGGATGCCGCGGCGGAGGTCGCCGTCGACGCGCCCGGCTGCTGCAACGTGTAGATCTCGCAGCCGCTGGAGCGCAGCGCGCCGATCCGGTCGAGGGTGCGGTCGCACAGCCGCTCACCCGGCACGGTGATCGGGATGCCCGGCGGGTAGGCGATGATGAAGTGGTCGGAGGTGCCCTGTGCGAGGGCCTCGGAGGCTGTCCGGTAGGTGCGCTGGATGGTGCGCAGGGCGTCCAGCAGCCGTAGCAGGGTGGCCTCGTCGACGCCGATGTGGACGTGGAAGAGCACGGCGTCGCCGCTCTCCCGGGCCACATAGAGGGCGTACTCGTCGAAGAGCATCCGCCGGAAGTCCGCGGCGGTGATGCCGAGCGCGCTGATGTCGACCAGCACCCGGGTCGGGTCGTCGCTCACCAGCAGCCCGGGGTCGGTGAGATGGCCCTCCGGGCCCAGCGCGCGGTACCCCGACAGGCGCGGGTCGGTGGCGAGTTCGGCGCGCAGGGTGCGGGCCAGGTTCAGGGACCGGTCCAGCAACTGCTCGCCCTCGGTCTCCGCCTGGAGCCGGGCCAGGTCCAGACTGGCCAGCACCGGCCAGCTGGGCGAGGTGGTGTGGTGCTGGAACAGCGCCTGCGCGGTGCGCTCCTGTGCCTCGCCGTCGCCGATCAGATGCAGGTACGAGCCCTGCCGCAGCGCCGACATCGACTTGTGCGCCGAGTGCGTCACCGCCACGGTCAGCGGCAGCGACGGATCGCTCCGGCGCAGCGTCTCCACCGCGTGCAGCGCGGTCAGCGGCCGTAGTTGGGGGTGGAAGCGGTGTACGGCGCCCCAGGCCTCGTCGACCAGGACGGACACCGCGGGGTGCGCGGCGGCCAGTTCGGCGAGGACCGTCGGCAGGTCGTAGCGGACCCCGTCGTAGGACACCGCCGACAGGACGACCGTGTCGTACGGGCGGCCCTCCGCCACCGCCGTACGGAAGGTCTCCAGCAGCCGGGGCAGGTCGCCGAAGGTCCGGGGGCAGCCGTCGCAGCACCGCTGCATCGGCGCGTAGGTGACGTCCACTCCGAGCGCGCCGAGGGCGAAGTGCACGGACTGGTGGCAGCTGCGGTCGGCGAGCACCCGGCTGCCGGGGCGGGCCAGCGCGGTCAGTGCGACCCGGTTGGCGGTGCTGGTGCCGGACGACAGGAAGAACGTCGCGTCGGCGCCGAAGCCGTCCGCCGCGAGCCGCTGGGCCGCGCGGAGCGGGCCGCGCGGGCGGAAGAAGGAGTCGAGCATCGTGCCGCTGTAGGACACGTCGGCGGCGAGCTGGGCCGCGCCGAACAGCGCCTCGTACGAGGCGCGGATCCGGGAGTCGCGGATCGACCGGCCGTGCGACAGCGGGAGGGCGTGGAAGGAGGCGATGTCTCTGCGGGCCACCGCGAGCACGGCGTCGGCCAGCGGTGTCCTGCTCGCCCCGTGGCGTCCGGGGAGGGGCGACGCGGCGCCCTCCCCGGAGGCGGGACTGGTGCTGGTGGATTCGGTCATGACTCCATGAAACAAAACCTTCGCGAAGGTATCAAATATTATCGGGATCCCTGATGAAGCCGTTCTCGCTCAGCCCGCTTCCTGCGAGAACACCGTCGCCGCGTACGCCTCCGCCGCCGGACCCGGCTGCAGCGTCGCGTGGCCGGCCACCGCGTGGATGTCGCGCCAGGCTCGCTGGAGCGGACTGTCCTGGGCCAGCGCCCGCACGCCCGCCGTGCGGAACAGCCGCTCCACCGCACCCGTCAGCAGATCGGCGGCGACGGACGCGTCGCGCTGGTTGCGGGCCACCGTCTCCGGTTCGAAGGCGGCCGGCGGGGTGAGCGCCGCCCGGTCCGCCCGCTGTGCCGCGGTCTCCAGCAGCAGCGCGCCCGCGTCGATCTCGGCCGAGCAGCGGGCCAGGGTCAGTTGGGCGCCGGCGGACGCGCCGCGCTCCCGGGTGAGCGCCGTCCAGGCGTCGAGCGCGCCCCGGGCCGCCCCGAGCGCGGGCGCGCAGAACAGCAGCGGGGCGACCAGGGTGTACGGCACGCGGTGGCAGGGCGCCGCGTCCGCCTCCGTTACGCCCGTCATCAGGGCGTCCCGCAGGCAGGAGCGGTGTTCCGGTACGAAGACGTCGTCGGCCGTGACGGTGTGGCTGCCGGTGCCGCGCAGACCGACGCTGTCCCAGGTGCGGTGGACGCGGATGTCCCGGTGCGGCAGCAGGAGTACGCGGTAGGCCGGTGGGCCGGCCGGCTGGTCCTCAAGGGTGGCGAGCAGGATCCAGTCGGCGTGCTCGACGCCGCTCGCCCACTGCCAACGGCCGGTGAGGCGCCATCCGCCGGGCGCCGGGGTGAGCCGGCCGGACGGCGGGACCACGGCCGCCGCCATCGCCGTGTCGGGGGAGTCGGCCCACAGTTCCGCCTGGGCCCGCTCGGGCAGATGGGCGGCGAGCCGGGCGTGGCCGGCCAGCAGGGCGCAGCACCAGGCGGTGGACGCGCAGGCCTCGCCCACGGCGGCCACCGCGTGCACGAGTTCCGTGAAGCCACCGGCCCGGCCGCCCCACCGGCGCGGCACGAAGTGGCGGGCGAATCCGGCGGCGGGGAGGGCGGCGACGACGTCCGGGTGCAGACGGGCGGCCTCCTCGGTGGCTCGGGCGTGCCGGGCGGCCGGCGCGGTCAACGTGCTGGGGGCGAGCGTCGGGGTGGGGAGGGCGGTGGCCGTGCTCGTGGTCGTGGTCGTCATGGTCAGGCCTTTCTGTGCAGATCCGGCCGATCCTGATGAACCGGCTGGTAAAAAATTCGATCGAGAAGGTATTTTCTGTTGCGGATGTATTTGCTTGGCTGGTGCACTGATCGAGAGTGGGGACGGACGAGGTGAAGCAGGACAGAGCGCGCCGCACATACGAGGAACTGCTCGACGCGGCGGCGGCCGAGTTCGTCCGTCATGGCTTCGCCGCGACGAACCTGTCCGACATCGCCGCCCGCACCCGGCTGACCAAGGGCGCGCTGTACGGGCACTTCGCGTCCAAGGCGGACCTGGCCGACGAACTGACCAGGGGTTTCGAGAAGGAGTGGGCCGAACTGCTGGCAGCGTCCGGGTGGACCCTGGGCAAGCTGACCATCGGGCTGGCCCGACGGATGGACGACGATCCGCGGTTCGCCGCGGGGCTGCGGCTGGTGACGGACGCGGCCTGGGCGGACCGGCGGGAGGCGGTGCCGATCGGTGAACTCCGGGAGCGGCTCGCGCGGTTGATCGGCGAGGCTCAGTCGGACGGGCGGATCGACACGGAGCACCGGCCCGAGGCCCTGGCCCGGCTGGTGCTGGCGCTGCTCATGGGGACGCACCACACCCGGTGGGGGACGGGCGGCTCGGTGGCACAGGTGCGGGAGATGTGGGAGGTGCTGCTGCCGGAGCCCGGGGCAGCGGAGCTGTGAGGGCGGGCGGCGGGACGGCACAGGTCACCGACCCGGGCCCGCCCTCGGAGGTCCGGAGGCACGGGCGCGGTGGCTCAGGCCGCCGTGCGCAGCAGGCCGTTCATCGCCGGACCCGGCAGCCGTGCCCAGCCCTCCCGCTCGGCCCGGGCCGTCAGGGTGGGGTCGCCGCCGACCACGACCGGGTTGCCGACGCCGGTGAGCAGTGGCAGGTCGCTGGCGTGGTCGCCGTACGCGTGGCAGTGCTCGGGGCGGAGGCCGAAGGCCGTCATGACGCGACGTGCCTCGTCGGCCTTGGCCTGGCCGATCATGGGGCGGTCGGTGAGTTCGCCGGTCAGGGTGCCGTCGACGATCTCGGGGGTGGAGCAGGCCAGGAGGTCGCTGCCGACGGCGTGCGCGATCGGGCTCAGGCAGGCGGCGAAGGAGCCGGAGAGCAGCACCGTGAGGTCCCCGGCGCGCACATGGCGCCGTAGGGCCTCCCGGACGGGTGGGTGGAAGAGTCCGCGGGCGCGTTCCTGGACGAACCAGAGGCGGCCGCTCTCCGCCAGGTCGGCCTCGCGGGTACCGCGCAGCAGGCGGTAGTAGGCGCGGTTGACCTCCTCGCGGGGAGTGCCCGAGCGGATCCGGTGGCCGAGGGCGGCGCGGGCCGCGGTGAGATGGGCGGGGGCGCGGCCCTCGCGGGTCCAGTGCAGGGTGAGGAGGCCCAGCATGCTCTTGCCGGTGATGAGGGTCTCGTCGACGTCGAAGAACGCGGCTCTGACGGGGTCGGTCGTCGTCATGGGGTGGGAAACCTTCGTGGATTCGGAGGCGGGCCCGCCGTCAATGGCGGGTCAGGAGCCGGGAGTTGGCCGCGGCGCCGTGGAGTCCGGTGGGGAGTTCGCTGTGGATCTCCAGATGGATCTCCAGCTGAGCGGCCTCGACCAGTTCGAGGATCCGGTCGGCGTACGGCAGCAACCTGGCGCCCGCCGGGGTGAGTTCGACGGAGCGGTTGCCGCGGCGCACGAAGAGCGGTGCGCCGACGGTCTCCTCCAGGCTCTTGATCTGGGCCGTGACGCTGGGCTGGGAGTAGTGCAGGTTCTGGGCCGCCCGCGTGAAGCTCAGCTCGCGGGCCACCTCGCGGAAGGCGCGCAGACGCTGGAGTTCCATGGAAGTCTCCCTGGTTCAGGCGTGGTTGAAGACGGCTTCGCCCTGGGCCAGCGTGCGCTCGCCCTGTACGGCGCTCAGACCGAGGAGGCCGGCGGGACCGGCGGCGGCCCGGATCAGGACCGGCCGGCACAGCTCACCGAAGGACATGAACCGGCTCCGCAGCGAGGCGAGTCGGAACCCGGGGCCGGCCGTGAGGTGGCCCGCCTGCCGGAAGGCCTCCAGCAGCATCATGCCGGGCACGTGGTCCGAGGGGTGCTCGAAGTAGCCGGGGTGGTGGAGGTCGATGTGCAGCAGCCAGTCGGCCGGATCGGCGGTGGTGCGCAGCAGTACGTCGGTGTGGCGGCGGCCGGCGATGACGGGTGTCGTTGCCGGGGACGGCGGGGCGGCGGGCGTGGAAGGGCTCGCGTCCAGGTCCAGTTCCCGGCCGCGGTTGCGCAGCAGCTCGTAGCGGCGCGCGTCGACCACCACCACCGCGAGGGAGCCGTACGCGCACGGGCGGCCGTCGACCTCGACGGTGATGTCGAGGCGGGCGTCGAAGCGGCGGGAGCCCGGGGCGGTGGCCGTGACGGTCACGTCCAGGACCGCGCCGAGCGGGGTGGCGCGGACGCGCAGCGCGGCGGGGTCGTCGACGCGCAGGTCGAGCGACTTGAAGACGAAATGGTGGTTCAGCGGAACGTCGTAGAAGCGGTGGATCAGGAAGATGCCCGCCTGACGGAGCGTCTCGGCCAGCAGCATGAAGTCGATGTGGCCGGACTCGTCGGGGTGGTGGAACGCGTGCTGGCGCGGCCACTGGGCGCCGACCAGGAAGCGGTCGGCCGCGACCTGCGCCCCGTCGGTGAGGAAGACCTCGGTGACGGACGCGCGGTGGACCAGTTGGCGCGGCACCGTGCGATCGAAGGTGAGTCCCGCCCGGACGTCCTCCACGGGCGACGCGGACCGCAGTGTGATGACAGACATGCCTGTTTCCCCCCAAGGCTTGAATGCATGCGCGCAGGGGGCTTGTTCGGCTCGTTCGCCCCCCGGCGTGAAGAAATATACCTTCGAGAATGTATATTGCAAGGGAGATCGTCGGCACAGGAAGACGGAGGGGCCATGCCAGACACCCGGACGGAGCCGAAACAGGAGCGCGCACGGCGTACACGGGCCCACATCCTGCAGATGGCGGCCGAACTCTTCGCGGAGCGCGGCTACGCCACCGTGACGCTCCAGGACGTCGCCGAGCGGGCGGAGATGACGAAGGGGGCGGTGTACTTCCACTACAAGAACAAGGAGGCGCTCGCCGTCGCCGTGGTCCAGGAGCACTACGCCCGCTGGCCGGTCCTCCTGGAAGAGGTCGCGGCCCGCGGACTGCCCCCGTACGAGGCCCTCGTGGCGCTCCTGGACCGGGTGGCCCAGGCGTTCCGCGACGAGATCGTGGTGCAGTCCGGTGCTCGGCTCCAGATCGAACAGTCCCTGATCGACGCAGATCTGCCCGAGCCGTACGTCGGCTGGGAGAACTACCTCGTCGGCCTCGTCGAGGAGATCGAGAAGGCCGGCGAACTGCGGTCCGGCGTCACTCCGCGGGGTGCCGCCCGCGTCATCGTCTCCGCGTTCTTCGGCATGCAGCACATCTCCGACGTCCTCAGCCGGCGCGCCGACCTCGCCGAGCGCTACGCGGAACTGCGCGTCGTCGTACTGGAGGCGCTGCGCGCCTGACGGGGTGTCTGGTTCTCCCACCCGTGGCGGTGTTTGTGCCACCGTCCGCGTTTTTGCCGGTCACCGCGTCGAACAAGCCGAAATAATGGCCGACTCCGCGGGCGCGCGGTCAAACGTGCCTTGAACCGGCCGGTTATGGGGGAGGGTTGAGCCGTGCGAAAAGTATGGGTGGCCGGTGGGGTCGCGGTCGGGCTGGGGCTCAGCTTTGTGATGCTGCTCGTCGTCGGGGTCTACCTCGTCGCCGGGAACCTCGTGGGCGGAGCCGGTGGCGGGAGCATCGCGCTCGCCAAGGGCTCGGTGCCGACCGCCTACGCGGCGCTCGTCCAGAAGTGGGGCAACCTCTGCTCCTCCCTCAACCCCGCGCTGCTCGCCGCCCAGCTCTACCAGGAGAGCGGGTTCAACCCGAACGCGAAGAGCCCGGCGAAGGCCGAGGGGATAGCGCAGTTCATCCCGGGGACCTGGGCCACGCACGGCATCGACGGCAACGGCGACGGCGTACGCAACGTATGGGATCCGAACGACGCGATCCCGTCGGCCGCGACCTACGACTGCGAGCTGGCCTCGTATGTGAAGGACGTGCCGGGCAACCAGACCCAGAACATGCTCGCCTCGTACAACGCGGGGGCGTACGCGGTCATCAAGTACGGGGGCGTGCCGCCGTACTCGGAGACCAAGAACTACGTGAAGACGATCACGACGCTCGCGCAGAGCTTCGCCGCGCCCGTCACCCGGGTCGATCCCTCCGCGCAGGCCGCCACCGCCATCAACTACGCCCAGCAGAAGCTCGGCACCCCCTATCTGTGGGGCGGCAACGGCACCGCAGACCAGGGCGGGCGCTTCGACTGCTCGGGGCTGACCAAGGCCGCGTACGAAAGTGCCGGGATCACGCTGCCGCGCGTTGCGAACGATCAGTACAACGCGGGACCGCATCCGCAGCGGGCCGAATTGCTGCCGGGAGATCTGGTGTTCTTCTCGGACGACCTGACCAATTCCCGGGCCATCCGGCATGTGGGGATTTATGTCGGCGGCGGGTACATGATCGACGCACCCCGGACGGGTGCTGTGATCCGGTTCGACCCCATTGACACCCCCGATTACTTCGGCGCCACCCGGGTCACCGAAGATGGCGCGAAAGCACTCCCCACGACGGTGTGAACCGAGCGTGAACCCACCCCCTGAGCTGCGGCGATGAGTCTCTCTTCGATAACGTCTGAGTGATCATTCGGTGGAGTGTGGAACGTATTAACCGAGGCCGTGCGTTCCTGTTCAGTAATGCGCACGCGAGGTGCGCCCGGAACTACGACGAAGGAGCCGCAGCACCATGGCTGTACTCGCCGAATCCGGGTCGAACCCCGACGTCGATCTGCTCTACGACATCAATGGACTCGCCAAGGACGCACCGCACTGGTTCGACCGGGTCATGGAGTTCGTCGGTGAGTACGGACTCCTGGTCGCGATGGTGCTGCTGGTGGTGTGCTGCTGGTGGTCCGTGCGCAGGCGCGGGGGCGAGGACGCCGCCGCCTCCGTCGCGGGGCTGGTCTGGGCGCCGCTGGCCGCGTCGCTCGCCGTCCTCGTGAACGTACCCATACGCGGTTTCGTGGAGCGGCCCCGGCCCTTCCGTGACCACACCGGGCTCGATGTCCTCGTCTCCGGGAAGACCGACTTCTCCTTCGTGAGCGACCACGCCACGATCACCATGGCGATGGGCGTCGCCCTGTTCGTCGCCAACCGGCGGTTCGGTCTGGTCGGGATCGCGCTCGCGCTGTTCGAAGGGTTCTGCCGGGTCTACATGGGCGTGCACTACCCGACCGACGTGATCGGCGGTTTTGCGCTCGGCACGGCTGTCGCGCTGCTCCTCTCGCCGGTCGCCATGGCCCTGCTCACCCCGGTGCTGAAGGCCGTCGAGGCCTCCAGGTGGGGGGCTTGGGTGGTCCGGTCCGCCGGTGTGCGGCGGGTGGGGCGGGACGCGATGATCCCGGGGGCGCGGACGGAGACCTCGGGCACGGAGGAACGGGACCTGGCGGCGTGAGCGCCAGGTCCGGCGAGCTCCGCACGCCCTACAGGCCCTGCGGGTAAGTGAAGAACCGACCCGGGTCGTACTGCTTCTTCACCGTCGTCAGGCGGCCGGCCGCGTCGCCGTAGTACGCCTTGCGCCAGTTGGTGAGGGTCGGGTCCGTGTAGTTCTGGTAGGCCGCGCCGGAGGCGTACGGCTTCATCGCGTTGTGGGCCGTCGTCAGCCAGGACTGGGCCGTCGTACCGGACGAACCGGAGCCCCAGGACACTATGTACTGGGCCAGCATCCGGGAGCGGCGGTGGACGAAGGCCGTCGCCGTGGGGGAGACCCGGTTGACCGCGCCGCCCAGGGCCGTCAGCGCGACACTGCCCGCGCCGCCCCGGACCGACTTCATCTGGTTCAGCAGCGTCTGGATGCCGGTGGCCGAAATCGAGCGGTCGAAGAAGTCGGAGCGGGCCGCGTAGGTCTCCCGGCCGAGCGCGCCCTGCGGCGAGCGGCCCGGGGTCGAGCCCGGCAGATGGCACTGGGCGTCCGTCGCGAAGGAGGAGCAGCCCGCGTAGGCCTCCATCGACTCCTCGTACGAGTGCCGCTTCAGGGAGACGCTCGACGCGTTCGCGCCGACCAGGTGGGCCAGCCTGTCGACCGCGTTCTGGAGTTCGCCGTAGGTGCCGATCGAGAAGGCGGCGACGGAGACGGACGGGGTGCCGCCGGAACTCTCCAGGTGGCAGGACGACCAGATCTCGTCGGGCTGGTCCGGGCCCCACTCCTGCCAGGCCTTCACCACGGCCGCCGCCCTCGACGACGGCCAGGTCAGATACGCCGATACGGCCTGGGGCGCGGCGTGCGTCCTGAACTGGAGCTCCGTTACGACGCCGAAGTTGCCGTTGCCCGCGCCGCGCAGCGCCCAGAACAGGTCCTTGTTCTGGCTCGCGTTGGCGACCACCTGCTTGCCGTCCGCGGTGATCAGCGTGGCCTGGGTGAGGCTGTCGCAGGTCAGGCCGTACGCCCGGGAGACCACGCCGTGGCCGCCGCCGAGGGTGAGGCCGGAGACGCCGACCGTCGGGCAGGAGCCGGCGGGGATCGTCACGCCCTTCGCGGCGAGGCCCCGGTACACGTCGATGAGCTTGGCGCCGGCGCCGACGACCGCGGTCGAGCCGCTCGCCCGGATCTTGTTCAGCTTCGACACGTCGAGGATGAGCCGGCCGTCGCCGGAGGACCAGCCGGCGTAGGAGTGGCCGCCGTTGCGGATCGCGACACGGAGGCTGTGGGCGCGGGCGTAGGAGAGGACGGAGCGGATGTCGTCGGGGTTCGCGACATACGCCACCGCGGCCGGCTTCAGGTTGTCGAAGCGGGTGTTGTAGAGCTGGTGGGCCGTCTTCCAGGAGGCGTCGCCGGGGCGGACCAGGGTGCCGTCCAGTTCGCGGGCCAGGGCGGCCCAGTTGGCTGCCGCGGCGGCGCTGGTGGTGCGCAGTCCCGTCGTGCTCGTCGAAGCGGAAGCGGAGGCGTCGGACGCCGAGGCGGACGTGTCACCGCCGCCGAGGGTCCTGCCGCTGCACGCGGCCGTCGCGACCGCCGCGATCGCGGCCGCGCCGCCGCCTATGAACGAACGCCGTTCCATTTCGCCTCCTGTGGGGTTTCGTGGAATGAGATGCGCTCCGGGCCGCAGAAGTTCGCGGTGGCCATGTCACGGGTTCGGAACAGCGGCGTGCCCCGACCCGTCCGTCCTGGCCTGGCTTCTCGCCCGTCTCGCCGGACCACGCCAGCCGCACACACAGCGGGCGAAGCAGAAGGGACCCTGCTCGACCGTCGTCGTGTGATGTTCGGGATGTCCGGGGGGAGCCTCTAGGGCGTCCTGCTGCGCCACTCCGACCACGTTACCGAGGCCGGGTAAAGGACTCGTATGGCGGTCGCGCGGTAGTCGTAGAGCTGTTGTACGGCCCCGACGCCGCGTGACGGGGCCACCTACCCGTCGTTAAGCGGAACGACAGGGGCCCGTGACGACGTACCGGGGGTACGGCAGCTATGGAGCGGCAGCAGCGGGGGCGTACCGGTGGGGCGGTCGTCGCGGCGGGACTCGTGATCGGGGTCTGTGCGGGGGCCGGCGGGTGCAGCAGCGGCGACGGGACCGCCATGGCCGACGCGCGAGGCGCCGCGGGCACGCTCGCGGTGGTGCGGCGCGCGGCCGACACCCTGGTGGCGGCGGGGAGTTCGCAGGCCCGGACGTCCATGGAGATGGCCACCGGCGGAACCCGGGTGACCATCCGCGGCGAGGGCGTCTACGACTTCGGCCGGCAGCTCGGCCGGCTCAAGGTGCAGCTCCCGCAGGATCCCGCCGGTGCCAGCGAGCACCGGCCGATCACCGAACTCCTCGCGCCGGGCGCCCTGTTCATGAAGAACCGGGGTGCCGGGGTGCCCGCCGACAAATGGGTACGGGTCGAGACCGGGACGCTGTCCGACGGGAACCTGGTGACCGGCGGGGCCACCGACCCGTACGCCGCCGCCGAGGTGCTGCGGGGGGCGACCACGGCGACGTATCTGGGGAAGACGGAGGTGGCCGGGGCCTCCGTGCGTCACTATCGGGGGGTCGCCGATCTCTCCGTCGCCGCGCGGAGCGCTTCGGCGGGGAACGAGGCGGCTCTGCGGTCGGCGGCGAAAGGGTTCGCCACCGCCCGGGTGCCCTTCGACGTCTACCTCGACGACCAGGGGCGCGTCCGCAAGGTCCGGCAGCGCTTCAGCTTCGTCAACGGGCAGCGCCGCAGCGCCGTGGCGGTCGCCTCGACGACCTTGCTGTACGACTTCGGGGCCGCCGTGGACGTACGGCTTCCGGCGTCGAAGGACATCTATGCCGGGCAGATCGCCGAGAAGTGACCTGAATCGATCGGTGTGCGGCGGGGTGAGGACTAGCCCGTCCGTGCCATGCGCGTTGTGTAGACCGCTCCCTACTCTAGGAAGTCGGTGACGGCAGAGAAGAGGTGATGCACGTGGCTCCGGTCGGCGGTACGGCAGTTCAGGACCACGTGGCCCTCGCCGAGATCGAGCTGTGCGGAGACCTGATCATCGCGGCCTCGGCCGCCGAGGAGCGGCTCAGCCTGGAGAGCATCGACGAGGTGCTGAAGGTGGCGGAGGAGCGGGACGCCTCGAACAGGTCCCAGGTCAACAGGTCCTAGGTGCGCAGGAGTCGGGCGATCGCCTTTGTCGCCTCGTCGACCTTGGCGTCGATCTCCTCGCCGCCCCTGACCGCCGCGTCGGCGACGCAGTGCCGCAGGTGTTCCTCCAGGAGCTGCAGCGCGAACGACTGCAGGGCCTTCGTGGAGGCGGACACCTGGGTGAGTATGTCGATGCAGTAGACGTCCTCGTCGACCATGCGCTGCAGGCCGCGGATCTGGCCCTCGATCCGGCGCAGGCGCTTGAGGTGCTCGTCCTTCTGCTTGTGGTAACCGTGCGTCACCGGCTCGCCGGCCGCTTCGGAGGGCGCTGCCGCCGCGCCGGCCTCGGTGGTCGTCATCGCGTCCATAGCGTCCTCCAGACATATACCCCTAGTGGGTATATCGTAACGAACTTTGCTGGGTATAGGGCCCTTGGTCGACGCCTTGTACCGCCCCCGTACCGCCCCCGTGCTGATCACTCTGCCTGATGGGCGACACTGGTGGGCGGCCCATTAGCCGTGGCCGGATGATGCACTTAGCATCACCCTGACCGAAACCGATGCAACCTAGGACCCCTTGTGCGCTTTCGTCTGACCCCCAGGGAGACGAGCTTCTACGACATGTTCGCCGCATCCGCGGACAACATCGTCACGGGCTCGAAACTCCTCATGGAACTGCTCGGGGCGGACACCGCCGGCCGGGCCGAGATCGCAGAGCGTATGCGGGCCGCTGAACACGCCGGTGACGATGCCACGCACGCGATCTTCCACCAGTTGAACTCCTCCTTCATCACGCCCTTCGACCGCGAGGACATCTACAACCTCGCCTCCTGCCTCGACGACATCATGGACTTCATGGAGGAGGCCGTCGACCTGGTCGTCCTCTACAACGTGGAGGAACTGCCCAAGGGCGTCGAGCAGCAGATCGAGGTGCTGGCGCGGGCGGCGGAGCTGACCGCGGAGGCCATGCCGAACCTGCGCACGATGGACAACCTCACCGAGTACTGGATCGAGGTCAACCGGCTGGAGAACCAGGCCGACCAGATCCACCGCAAGCTGCTGGCGCAGCTCTTCAACGGCAAGTACGACGCCATCGAGGTGCTCAAGCTCAAGCAGATCGTGGATGTGCTGGAGGAGGCGGCGGACGCGTTCGAGCACGTGGCGAACACGGTGGAGACCATCGCCGTCAAGGAGTCCTGACCTCTTCATGGACACCTTCGCTCTGGTCGTGACCATTCTGGTCGCGCTCTTCTTCACGTACACGAACGGTTTCCACGACTCCGCGAACGCGATCGCCACGTCCGTGTCGACCCGGGCGCTGACGCCGCGGGCGGCGCTGGCGATGGCCGCGGTGATGAACCTCGCGGGCGCTTTTCTCGGTTCCGGGGTCGCCAAGACGGTGAGTGAGGGGCTGATCGAGACGCCCCAGGGGTCGAAGGGGATGGGGATTCTCTTCGCCGCACTGATCGGTGCGATCGTCTGGAACCTGGTCACCTGGTACTTCGGGTTGCCGTCGTCGTCGTCGCACGCGTTGTTCGGTGGGCTGGTGGGGGCGGCGCTCGCGGGCGGCACCGATGTCCTCTGGAGCGGTGTCGTCGACAAGGTCATCGTGCCGATGTTCGTGTCGCCGGTCGTGGGTCTGGTCGGCGGTTATCTGGTGATGACCGCGATCATGTGGATCTTCCGGCGGGCCAATCCGCACAAGGCGAAGCGCGGTTTCCGTATCGCGCAGACCGTCTCCGCTGCCGGCATGGCGCTCGGCCACGGCCTCCAGGACGCGCAGAAGACCATGGGGGTCGTGGTGATGGCCCTGGTGATCTCCGGGCATTCGACCTACGGCGATCCGATTCCGGTGTGGGTGAAGATCGTCTGCGCGCTGATGCTGTCGCTGGGGACGTACGCGGGTGGGTGGCGGATCATGCGGACGCTGGGGCGGAAGATCATCGAGCTGGATCCTCCGCAGGGGTTCGCGGCGGAGACGACGGGCGCGGCGATCATGTTCACCACGGCCTACCTCTTCAAGGCGCCGGTGTCGACCACGCACGTCATCACCTCGGCGATCATGGGTGTCGGGGCGACGAAGCGGGTGAACGCCGTGCGGTGGGGGGTCGCCAAGAACATCGTGCTGGGCTGGTTCATCACGATGCCGGCGGCCGCGGTGGTCGCGGCATGCTCGTTCTGGATCGTGAACTTGGCGTTCCTGTAGGCACGGTCTGCCAGGGGGCTTCGCCCCCTGGACCCCCGAACCTTTGCCCACCCACCGCCCGACTCGGTGGGTCGAGGAGTGGCTGAGAAGCAGGCGGCTTGCCGAAGAGGCCGGGCCGGAATCGCCGCAGGCGCACCCGTACTCGCCTGTCTCGGTAGGTCGTGGAGCGACCGGTAAAACAGAAGGCCCGCCGACGAAGCCGGCCGGAATCGGCGGACGCGCCCCCGCCGCCCGCCAAGAAGCCGCCGTAGAGACAAAGCCGTAGAGACAAAGCCGTAGAGACAAAAACGAACGGGCCCGCCCCCGGGAGCCAGGGGCGGGCCCTTTTCGTCCTCGCGGTGGCACCGCCATGCAGCACCGCGAGGGGTTTTCTGGAGGGTCTCGGTTTAGCCGAAGCGGCCCGAGATGTAGTCCTCCGTGGCCTGGACGGACGGGTTGGAGAAGATGCGCTCCGTGTCGTCGATCTCGATGAGCTTGCCGGGCTGGCCGACGGCGGCGAGGTTGAAGAAGGCCGTGCGGTCCGAGACGCGGGCCGCCTGCTGCATGTTGTGCGTCACGATGACGATCGTGAAGCGTTCCTTCAGTTCGCCGATCAGGTCTTCGATCGCGAGCGTCGAGATGGGGTCGAGGGCGGAGCACGGTTCGTCCATCAGCAGGACCTTCGGCTCCACCGCGATCGCCCTCGCGATGCACAGGCGCTGCTGCTGGCCGCCCGACAGGCCCGAACCGGGCTTGTTCAGGCGGTCCTTGACCTCGTTCCAGAGGTTCGCGCCCTTCAGCGACTTCTCCACGACGTCGCTCAGCTCGCTCTTCTTGTACGAGCCGTTCAGGCGCAGGCCCGCCGCCACGTTGTCGAAGATCGACATCGTGGGGAACGGGTTCGGGCGCTGGAAGACCATGCCGATCTCGCGGCGCACCGACACCGGGTCGATGCCCTGGCCGTAGAGGTCCTCGTCGTCCAGGAGGACCTTGCCCTCGACCCGGCCGCCCGAGGTCACCTCGTGCATACGGTTGAGCGTGCGCAGGAACGTCGACTTGCCGCAGCCGGAGGGGCCGATGAAGGCCGTCACCGAGCGGGGCTCGACCGTCATCGAGATGTCTTCGATTGCCTTGTGGGAGCCGTAGTAGGCGGTGAGGCCGCTTACGTCGATTCGCTTGGACATGATGGTTACTTCACTTCCAGGGGGTCAGATCGGTCGCTGAGTGGGCCCCGCCCGGCGGAGCCGGAAGTTGTCGCCTTAGCGACCGGTCTTGGGGGCCTTCCAGCGGGCGATGCCGCGAGCCACCAGGTTGAGGATCATCACGAAGGCGATCAGCGTGAGCGAGGCGGCCCAGGCACGGTCGAAGGCCGCACCGGAACCCGAGCTGTTCGAGAACTGCTGGTAGATGTACAGCGGCAGAGACTGCTGCGCACCCTCGAAGGGATCGTTGTTGATGAAGGAGTTGCCGAACACCAGCAGCAGCACGGGCGCGGTCTCACCGGCGATACGGGCGACCGCCAGCATGATGCCGGTGGTGATGCCGCCGATCGCGGTCGGGAGGACCACCTTCAGGATCGTGCGCCACTTCGGGATGCCGAGCGCGAGGGAGGCCTCGCGCAGCTCGTTCGGGACGAGCTTGAGCATCTCCTCGGTGGAGCGGACCACGACCGGCATCATCAGGATGGCCAGGGCGCAGGAACCGGCGAAGCCGAAGGGCTCCATGTCCCACATGAGCATGAGGGACAGGATGAACAGGCCCGCGACGATCGACGGGATGCCCGTCATGACGTCCACGAAGAACGTGACCCACTTGGAGAGGGCGCCCCGGCCGTACTCGACCAGGTAGATCGCGGTGAGCACCCCGATCGGGGCGCCGATCAGGGTGGCGAGGCCGACCTGCTCCAGGCTGCCGATGATGGCGTGGTAGATACCGCCGCCGGGCTCGGTGTCGGCGACCACGCCCATCGAGTGGGTCAGGAAGAAGATGTCGAGGACCTTCACGCCGCGCACGATCGTCGTCCACAGGAGGGAGACGAGCGGGACGACGGCGAGGAGGAAGGCGACCCAGACGATGCTGGTGGCGATCCGGTCCTTGGCCTGACGGGGGCCCTCGACGCGTGACGCGATGACGTACGTGCCGACGACGAAGAGGATCGCCGCGATCAGACCCCACTGGATCTTGCTGTCGAGGCTGCCGACCAGGCCGATGAGGACGGCCAGCACGATGGAGCCGCCGGCGATCGCGTACGGCGACCACTTGGGGAGCGTCGCGCCCTGAAGGGTGCTCACGGGCTTGTCGGCTACGGCTGCGTGGCTCATGCGTTGGCCCCCGAGTACTCCGCGCGGCGGGCGATGATGAGCCGGGCCGCGCCGTTGACCAGCAGGGTGATGACGAACAGGACGAGACCGGACGCGATGAGCGCGTCCCGGCCGTCCGCCGTCGCCTCGCTGAACTTGCTGGCGATGTTCTGGGCGAAGGTGCCGCCGCCCGGGTTGAGCAGGCTGCCGTGGATCAGGAAGTCCGGGGAGAGGACGGTGGCGACGGCCATCGTCTCGCCGAGCGCGCGGCCGAGGCCGAGCATCGATGCGGATATCACGCCGGAGCGGCCGAAGGGGAGCACCGCCATGCGGATGACCTCCCAGCGGGTGGCGCCGAGGGCGAGGGCCGCTTCCTCGATCATCTGCGGGGCCTGGCGGAAGACCTCGCGGCTCACGTTGGTGATGATCGGCAGGATCATGATCGCGAGCAGGATGCCGACGGTGAGCATCGAGCGGGGCGCGAGGCCGTCCCAGGAGAAGAGCCCGGTCCAGCTGAAGTAGTCGTTCAGCCAGCCGTAGAGCCCGACCATGTGCGGTACCAGGATCAGGGCGCCCCACAGGCCGTACACGATGGACGGTACGGCGGCCAGCAGGTCGATCACGTAGGAGACCGGGCCGCGGAGCCTGCGCGGGGCGTAGTGCGTGGTGAACAGGGCGATGGCGACCGCGATCGGGACCGCGATGACCATGGCGATGATCGAGGACACCACGGTGCCGAACGCCAGGACGGCGATGCCGAACTTCGGCGGGACCAGGTTGGTGTTCCACTCGAAGGTGGTGAGGAAGTTCGCGTGGTCCTTGCTGATCGCGAGCGAGGCGCGATAGGTGAGGAAGACCGCGATGGCGGCCATGATCACCAACAGCAGGATGCCCGACCCGCGGGAGAGACCGAGGAAGATCCGGTCACCGGGTCGGGTGGCGCCACGGGCCGCGCGCTTCTGCTCGGCGGTGGAGGGCTCGGGGGTGGGGGGAGGCGCTTCTGCGGGGTTCTTTGTCGATATATCCATGGAGATTCTCCGGTCTGCGGGTCCGCACAGGCTGTGTGCGGTCCGTGGCGGCGGTGCACCGGACGGTGCGGCCGGGTCCCTGGAGCGGGACCCGGCCGCACACTCGGACTAGCTGATGCTCGCGATGGTGCTGCGAACCTTGGTGATGATCGCGTCGGGGATCGGCGCGTAGGAGTTCTCGGAGAGGACCTTCTGGCCGTCCTCGCTGGCGATGTAGGTCAGGAACGACTTGGTGGCGGCCAGGGTGTCGGCCTTGTTGCCCTTGTCGCAGACGATCTCGTACGTGACGAGGACCATCGGGTAGGCGCCGTCGGCCTTGGTGGTGTAGTTCAGCTTCAGCGACAGGTCGGAGCCGGTGCCGACGACCTTGGCGTCGGCGATGGCCTTGGTGGCGCTGTCGGTGCTCGGGGCGACCGGCGCGGAGGCGCCGGTGTCGATGCTGACCGCCTTCATGCCGTCGGTGACGTACGACAGCTCGAAGTAGCCGATGGCACCGGAGGTCGCCTTGACCTGCTGGGCGACACCCGAGGACTGCGGAGCGGACTGGCCGCCCTTGGCCTGCCAGGCCTTGCCGCCCGTGTAGGGCCAGTTGGCGGCGGTGGTGCCGAGCAGGTACTTGGTGAAGTTGTCCGTGGTGCCGGACTCGTCCGAGCGGTGGAACGCCTGGATCTTGAGGTCGGGCAGCGTGGCGGACGGGTTCAGCTTCTTGATCGCCGCGTCGTTCCAGTTGGTGATCTTGCCGTTGAAGATCTTGGCGATCGTCGCGGCGTCCAGGACCAGGTTGGAGACACCCGGGACGTTGTAGCCGAGGGCGATCGGGCCGCCGACCATCGGGAGGTCGATGCCCTGACCGCCGGAGCAGACCTTCTTGGAGGCGGTGACCTCTTCGGGCTTCAGCGCCGAGTCGGAGCCGGCGAAGGCGAGCTGACCCTGGTTGAAGGAGGTCACACCGGCACCGGAGCCGCCGGCCTTGTAGTTGATCTGGACGCCACAGGCCTGGGTGAACTCCTTGACCCAGGCGGCGATGGCGTTCTTCTGCGCGGACGAGCCGTCGGCGAGGAGCTGCTGCCCCTTCTTGGCGTCGCCGCACTTGACCGCGCTGGCGTTGGTCGACGAGGAGCTGCTGCTGCTCGCCGAGCCGCCGTTGTCGTCCGAGCCGCACGCCGTGAGGGCCAGGGCGCCGGAGACGGCGAGAGCACCGAGGGTGAGGGCCCGCCGGTTCATGCGCTGAAGCTTCACTGAGGGAGTTCCTTCCAGGAGCCGCCGTCCTGAATTCCGGCGGCGTGCGAAGACGAAGACTGGGTGATGCGGGTACGACCCCCGGGTCGGCGGTCCGCATCGCGTAAGGCCGAAATTAGGCAGAACAGGTGAAGGCGCCTATGGGCATAAGTGAACGGAGGGTGAACCCCTGTGGGCGGTGTGGTTAGGTCACGGAACGCTCACGTCGAGGACACGAGGTGATTCCGGACTATGCCAGCCGCAGCGAGGTCAGCAGCGCGTCCACGAGGGCGCGGTCCCTCGGCTGGGTGAGGCGGTCGCGGGCGGCCGTGGGCGGGAGCCACAGGATCCGGTCGACCTCGGTGTTCGGCGCGAAAGCGCCCTCGCCTGCCTCGGCCGCCCAGTAGCGGACCTGCTTCGGCCGCCCGTTCGCGAGGTAACGCGCGGTGGGCAGCACGGCACCGGGTGTGGTCGCGTACCCGGTCTCCTCCGCGACCTCGCGCCGGGCGCCGGTGAGCGGGTCCTCGCCGCGTTTGAGCTTGCCTTTCGGGTGGGACCAGTCGTCGTATTTCGGACGATGGACCAGACAGATTTCCAGCCCTCCGTCCATCGGGGAGCGGCGCCACAGGACGCAGCCGGCCGCCTGGACGGTGCTGTCGTTCATGGGAGCAGTCACTGGTCGTTCACCGTCTCCTCCACGCGGGTCGGTTCAGGGCGTCAGGGTGTGCCCACCGCCTGCTTCTGCCACGACCGCTGGAAGGCGAACCTGGCCGCCTCCACCTCGTGGCGCTGGTCGGCGTGCAGCACTCCGAGCGCGTACGCGGTCGCCGGGGCGATACGCGGGGTCCGGGCCGCCGCCGCGGCCGCCGCGGCGGCCTCCGAGGCGTCCCGGTGCAGATTGAGGGCCTGGCCGGCCGCCAGAAGGCGTACGTCCGTCGGTGCGCCGTCCGGGCGCAGCACCTCGCCGGCGTAGCGGTGCAGGCGCAGCAGCAGCCGGACCTGGTGCCAGGGGCCGTCCTGGGGGTGCGGGGCCGGGTCCGGGGAGAGGCCGTGGATCAGGGCCTCCGCGTTGTACGGATGCCCGGCGGTGACCAGGGGCAGCGCGGTGACCGCGTCCGTGAGGCGCTCCCCTGCGGCGGCGGCCAGCGGGCGCAGGTCGGCCGTGGCCGCGGCCGGGGTCAGCGGGACCTCGCTGGCCAGCACGGCGACCTTGTCGGCGACCGCGTGGAAGCGGGAGGAGCCGAGGGCCTGGAGGGCGGTGGAGTGGGCCCGGGTCCTGGCCAGGGTGAGCTGGCGCTCCAGCAGGGCACCCGCCTTCGCCGCGCCCACCGTGAGGTTGCCGCGCTCGGCGGTCGCCGTCGCCGCCGGAACGGGTCCGGTGCCGGTGGCGCGGCCCGCGCCGGTGACCCGGCCGCCGACCGCGGAGGCCACCGACTGCACGGGGAACGCGGCCGAGCCCGAGAGCCGGTGCAGGGCCAGCAGCAGCCGCTCCAGCCGGGCCGCGCAGGCGTGCTCCAGGGCCAACGTGCCCGACAGCCACGCCAGTTCGGGGCGCATCTCCTCGGACCAGTCGGCGTCCAGGAGCGGCCGGAAGGTGTGCAGGCTGCCGCTGATCCGGCGGGCCGAGTGGCGCAGGGCGCGCGCCGCGTCGACGGACTCCTCCGTGCCGTTCTGGCCGCCGCCGGTCTCCCGGTGCAGCCGTAGCGCACGGAGGAACTCCGTGGCCTGGCCGCGCAGGTAGCCCGCGAGGGCGTCACCTGTCACGGCTCCGGCCGTGGGATCCGTCGGGTCAAGGTGTTGCTGTGCCACGCCGGCGCCTCCGGGCGTCTATGAGCATCTCCTGGACGTTGCGCAGGGGTTGGCCTTCCGCGTCGGTCGCGTGCCGGGTCCACTCGCCGTCCGGGCCCAGGTGCCAGGAGGAGGTGGTGTCCGACATACCGGTTTCCAGCATCCGGTTGAGCGCGGCGCGGTGGGCCGGGTCGGTGACCCTGACCAGGGCCTCGATCCGACGGTCGAGGTTGCGGTGCATCATGTCGGCGCTGCCGATCCACACCTCGGGCTCGCCTCCGTTGCCGAAGCCGAAGACCCGGGAGTGTTCGAGGAAGCGGCCGAGGACGGACCGTACGCGGATGTTGTCGGAGAGCCCGGGGACGCCGGGCCGCACCGCGCAGATGCCGCGGACCCACACGTCGACCGGGACGCCCGCCTGGGACGCGCGGTAGAGGGAGTCGATGATCGCCTCGTCCACCATCGAGTTGACCTTGATGCGGATGAACGAGGGGCGGCCGGCACGGTGGTGCTGGACCTCCTTGTTGATCCGGGCGATCAGGCCGTCGCGCAGGGACTTGGGGGCGACCAGCAGCCGGCGGTAGGTCTCGCGGCGCGAGTAGCCCGAGAGCCGGTTGAAGAGGTCCGAGAGGTCGGCGCCGACCTGCGGGTCCGCCGTCAGCAGCCCGAGGTCCTCGTAGAGGCGGGCCGTCTTCGGGTGGTAGTTGCCGGTGCCGACGTGGCAGTAGCGGCGGAGCGTGTCGCCCTCCTGGCGGACGACGAGCGAGAGCTTGCAGTGGGTCTTGAGGCCGACCAGGCCGTAGACGACGTGGCAGCCCGCCTCCTCCAGCTTGCGCGCCCACTTGATGTTGGCGTGCTCGTCGAAGCGGGCCTTGATCTCGACCAGGACGAGGACCTGCTTGCCGGCCTCGGCCGCCTCTATCAGCGCGTCCACGATCGGGGAGTCGCCCGAGGTGCGGTACAGGGTCTGTTTGATGGCGAGGACGTCGTCGTCGTTGGCCGCCTGCTCCAGGAACCGCTGCACGGACGTGGAGAACGAGTCGTACGGGTGGTGCAGCAGCACGTCACGGTTGCGCAGGGCGGCGAAGATGTCGGGCGCGGACGCCGACTCGACCTCGGCCAGGTCGCGGTGGGTGCCCGCGATGAACTTGGGGTACTTCAGCTCGGGCCGGTCCAGGCCGCCGATCCGGAACAGGCCGGTGAGGTCCAGCGGGCCCGGCAGCGGGTAGACCTCGGCCTCGCTGATCTTCAGCTCGCGCACCAGCAGGTCGAGCACCTCGCGGTCGATGGACTCCTCGACCTCCAGGCGCACCGGCGGTCCGAAGCGGCGCCGCATGAGCTCCTTCTCCAGGGCCTGGAGCAGGTTCTCGGCGTCGTCCTCCTCGACCTCCAGGTCCTCGTTCCTGGTGAGCCGGAACGCGTGGTGCTCCAGGACCTCCATGCCGGGGAAGAGCTCCTCCAGATGGGCGGCGATGACGTCCTCCAGGGGGACGTACCGGCCCGGGGAGGCCTCCAGGAAGCGGGAGAGCAGCGGCGGCACCTTGACGCGCGCGAAGTGGCGGTGGCCGGTGACCGGGTTCCGTACGACGACCGCGAGGTTCAGCGAGAGTCCCGAGATGTACGGGAAGGGGTGCGCGGGGTCGACGGCCAGCGGGGTCAGCACCGGGAAGATCTGGTGCCGGAACAGGGTGAAGAGGCGCGCCTGCTCCTTCTCCGTCAGCTCGTTCCAGCGGACCAGGTGGATGCCCTCCTCCGCGAGCGCGGGGGCGACGTCCTCGTGGTAGCAGGCGGCGTGCCGGGCCATCAGCTCGCGCGAGCGGGCCCAGATCATCTCCAGCACCTCGCGCGGCTGGAGACCGGACGCGGAGCGGGTGGCGACACCGGTGGCGATACGGCGCTTCAGGCCGGCCACCCGGACCATGAAGAACTCGTCCAGGTTGCTGGCGAAGATGGCGAGGAAGTTCGCCCGTTCGAGCAGCGGGGTGTTCGGGTCCTCGGCCAGTTCCAGGACCCGTTCGTTGAACGCCAGCCAGCTCCGCTCCCGGTCCAGGAAGCGGCCCTGCGGGAGCTGGGGCCCGTCGTACGGCGACTCCTCGTATTCGTCGAGGTCGGCGTCGATGTCGGGTTCCAGGTCGGAGACCGCCGCCGACACGGTGTGCGGGCGGTGGGCGGCTATGGAGCCCACGGAGGGCTGCGCGTGCTGGACCTGTGCCTGGGCGTTGGGCTGGCTGCTCATGGACCCATTCTTCCGCGCCACGGGCGATACGGGCGCGTCGGAGAGTGCCGGAGGGAGCGTGAGCGCGAGAGGAGAGGCTCCGTTCCCTCCGTTTCCCTCGGGCGGCGGCGAAGGCTCGGGCGCGGCGGGCTTCATTCGCCGAGCGTCGCAAGCCCGTCTGAACCGATGGTTACGGCGACATGGCGTGCGGGATATCGGGGAGCGGCTCCCGGGGGTCTACGGCGCCAGAAGCAACGTAAACGAACGTAACGGATGCCCGGGAGCCACCGGGAGGAGGGATCCGGTCAGGCGGTGCGGCGGCGCAGGACCGTGAAGGCGGCGGCGAGGAGGAGGGCGGTGGCGGCCAGGAGGATGCCGGTCTCCACGAGCTGGAGGGGCCAGAAGTGAGCGGCGGGGTGGTAGTGGCTGAAGTAGCCGGTGATGTCGTGCTCCTTCAGGCAGCGCGTGCTGTTGCCGCATCCCGGGTCGGCGATGTGGGCGCCGGTGGAGGTGACGGCGCCCTCGTCGCCGAGGAGGACGTTCGACGGGGCTCTGGGGCCGTTGGCCAGCGTGCCGAGGCTGGTCGACTGGGCCCACAGGTGCGGGCGGGCGGCGAACAGACCGGCGACGAGCGCCGCCGTGACGACGATCCCGGCGCCGAGCGCGGGCAGGGCGCGGCGCAGCAGCAGGGCGGCGAGGGCGCCCACGGCGAGACCGAGCAGGACATGGGCTACGGCGACCGGGCCGTCGGCGTTGTAGGTCGCGTCGTTCCACCAGTTCCAGGCGACGGGCACCTTGTTGGCGTCGAACAGCAGCCGGTGCAGCAGTACCAGGACCGTGGTGCCGGCGGTGAGCAGCGCGCCGGGCACGGCGAGGGTGCCGGCCAGCCAGCGGGCCGGAGGGATGGACTGGGTCCAGGCGAGGTGGGCGGTGCCGCTCTCCAGCTCGCGGCCGACGACCGCGCCCGCCCAGGCGGCGGCGAGATAGGGGAGCACACCGATCGCGATCTCGGCGGCGGTGTACGCCAGTTCGTAGAGCGAGACGGCGGCGCTCCAGTCGCAGCCGGTGGCGGTGCAGGTGTTTTGCAGTGCGGCCCGGGCGGCGCTCGCTCCGGGCCCGTAGGCCCACAGCAGGATCCCGGAGACGCCGGTGACGACGACCGCCCAGAGGACCAGCGGCCCGCGTTGCAGCCGCAGCATGGTGCGCCAGACGCGGACGGGTCGCGGGCGGACGGTCAGCGGGATCGTCTGCGCGCTCATACGGCGGACTCCTTGCGGGCGGGCACGGAGACGGTCCGGCGCTGGAGGATCTGGAACGCGGCCACGGTCAGGGCGGCGGCGACGGCGAGGACGATCGCGGTCGAGGTCAACTGGAGTGGCCAGTAGTGGGATTGGGGGTGGTAGTCGTTGAAGTAGCTGACGGCGTCGAGCTTCGCGTAGACGTCCTTGCACGGCAGGTAGGTGACGCTGCCGCAGTCCGGGTTGTGGATACGGGCGCCGGTCGAGGTCAGCAGTCCTTGCGTGACGCTGATGCCGTTGCCGGTCGGACGCTCGTGGCTGAGGCCGCTGACGTGGGTGACGGTGGGCCAGAGGCGGGGTGTCACCCGGTCGATGGCCGCCCACAGGATGCCGGTGGCGCCCAGTCCGCCGACGAGCGAGCTGAGGGCTTCGCGCCGGGCGAGACCGATGAGGGCGCCGGCGGCGAGACCGGCGAGGGCGAGGGCGACGACGATCGTGCCGTTGGCGGCGTAGGTCCCGGTGTCGTACCACCGCTTGGCGGTGTCGATCCGCCCCTGCCCTGCGGACCAGGCCCAGTGATGCAGCGCGACGAGCAGCCCCGACCCTACGGCGACCAGGGCGGCCGGGGCGGTCAGCTTCGCGGCGAGCCAGCGGGCCGGGGAGATCGACTGGGTCCAGGCCAACTGGGCGGTCCCGCGCTCCAGTTCACGCCCGATCAGCGCGGCACCGGACCAGGCGGCGACCACGAACGGCAGGACGAGGACGGCGACGGTCGTGTAGGTGTACCAGTCCTTGTACCGGCCGATCGCGTCCTGGTCGTAATGGCAGGAGCTCGTTCTGCAGGCGTCGTACTGCTTCCACGCGTCGGCCGAGGCGTCCGTGAGCGGCCCACCCAGCCACAGCAGCAGCCCACCGAGGACCAGCACGAGCCCTACCCACACCAGCAGGGCCGGCCGATGCAGCCGCACGAGCCAGCGAACGAGGTCGAGGGTGCTGGATCGCCGGGTGGGTGCGGGCCGGGTGGTGGGCGTTGTGAGGGCGGTCATGCGGAGCGCTCCGGGATCAGGGGGTTCGGGGTGCGTGGGTGGGAGGGGGCCGATGGGTGTTCGGCGGGTGGTCCTGGGCGGGCGGGTCGGTGTGCCGAGTGGTGGGGCGAGGTGTCGCCGGGTGGGGCAGTGGGGTGGGCCGGTGGTCGGTGGCCGGGCGTGCGGGGGCGGCGGGGACCGGTCATGCGGGTCTCTGCCGGGTGGGGATGCGCGGGTGGGAGAGGGTCGGCTGGTTTTTGGCGGGTGGGTCGGTGTGCCAGGTGGTGGTCGGGGGCCGGGCCGGTGGAGGCGGTTGGGTCGGGCACTCCCGGGGCGTGAGGGTTCGGGGTGCGTAGGTGTTCCGCGGCCGGGTCGGTGCGCCGGGTGGTGGCGTGTGGTGCGGCCTGGTGGTGGCTGGTGGCCGGGCGGGAGGGGGTGGCGGGGGCGGTCATGCCGCGCTCTTCCGGATGCCGGCGTGGGCCGTCGTCGTGTCGGCCTCCGGGTTGCGGAGGTAGGAGAGGACCAGTTCCTCCAGCGTGGGTGGGGTGGTGCGCCAGTCGGTGGGGAGGGGGGCTGCCGGGCGGAGCAGGGCGGTGAGCTGGCGGCCGGTCGTGCGGGACTCGACGACGGTGTGCGGGGCGAGGTCGGTCTGCGCGGGGGCGGACACGCGCGCGTGGGCGGCCAGCAGGTCGTCGATCGGGCCGTCGACGCGGACCTGGCCGCCGCCGATCAGCAGCAGGTGGTCGCAGGAGTCCTCCAGCTCGGCCACCACGTGCGAGGACATCACGATCGTCGTGCCGAACTCGGCGGCCTGCGCCATGAGCGTGCCCATCATGTCGTGCCGGGCCAGCGGGTCCAGGTCGGCCGTCGGCTCGTCCAGGAGCAGCAGTTCGGGCCGCTTCGCCAGCGCGAGGGCGAGCGCGACGCGGGTGCGCTGACCGCCGGAGAGGGCGCGGATGCGGGACTTCGGGTTCAGGCCGCCGTCGGCCACGATCCGCTCGGCGACGGCCGCGTCCCAGCGGTCGGTGTTGAGGTCGGCGCCCATCGCGAGCGTCTCGGCGACCGAGAGCTGCGGGTAGAGCGGCTTGTCCTGCGCGACGTAGGCGACCCGTTCGCGGGCGAGGCCCGGGCGCTCGCCCAGGACGGATATCTCGCCCTCGGTGGGGGCGAGCAGGCCGGCGGCCAGGGCGAGGAGCGTGGACTTGCCCGCGCCGTTCGGCCCGACGACCGCGCAGACGCGCCCGACGGGCAGCCGGAAGGCGCAGTCCCGCAGCGCCCACCCGCCCCGTCGCCCGAACCGCTTGCCGAGCGCGGCGGCCTCTATCGCGGCGGTGCCTGTCATGAAGGTTCTCCTTGGAAGTGCTTTTCGAGTACGGCGGTGAAGAGCGCGGCGATGTCCTCCCGGCCGAGTCCGGAGGCCCGGGCCCGCTCGGCCCAGTCGTCGAGCTCCAGCCGCAGGGGGGAGTCGGCGGGGGTGGTGCTCAGGCTCTTGCGGACGAAGGTGCCGAGGCCGCGGCGGGCCTCCACCAGTCCCTCGCGCTCCAGCTCGCGGTAGGCCTTGAGGACCGTGTTCGGGTTGATGGCGGTGGCCTCGACGACCTCACGGGCCGTCGGCAGTTTGTCGCCGGGCTCCAGCATGCCCAGGCGCAGCGCCTGCTTGGTCTGCTGGACGATCTGGACATAGGTGGCCACGCCGCTGTGCCGGTCGATGCGGAAGTCGACCACTGGGGTTCCACCACCCTTTCACTAATTGAGTAGTGAAAGGGTGGTGGAAGGAGATGCGGAAAGTCAAGACGGATCCGCATGCTGATCCGTGAACCGATCGGTGGGGCTCGTGCGATGAGGAGACGTGAGCGAAACGGGAACCGATGGAACCGGCGCAAGCGACGGTGACCTGCTGCGGGCCATCGCGACGCGCGGCGACCGACGCGCGTTCGAGGAGCTGTACCGGCGGTACGCGCCATGGCTGACCGCGCGGCTGCGCGGCCGGTGCGCCGACGCCGGGATGGTCGACGACGTCGTACAGGAGACGTTTCTCGCGGTGTGGCGGGGCAGTGCCCGCTACCGCGAGGACGGCGATGTGGCCGGGTGGCTGTGGCGGATCGGGTCGCGGCGGCTGATCGACGTGCTGCGCGGCGACGGAGCGCGCGGCCGGCTGCGGCAGGCGCTGGCGCGGCTGCGGCACCGCGACGAGGTGTCGGCGGAGGAACGCGTGCTCGCGGGGGTTGAGCACGGAGACCTCGCTGGCGCCCTGGTCCGGCTCTCGCCGGAGCTGCGGGCGGTCCTCCAGGCCACCGTGATCGACGGGCTGACCACCCGGGAGGCGGCCGTCCTGCTGGGCATCCCGGCCGGCACGGTCAAGACGCGGGCGATGCGGGCCCGCAAGCAACTGCGGGAGGAGCTGGCATGACCTGGCACATGGCCGAGGACGACGTACGAGCCTATGCGCGGGGCGAGTTGGCAGCTCCGCTGCTCTGGTCCGCCGACACCCATCTCGCGCGGTGCGCCGAGTGCCGGGCCCTGCTCGCGACGGTCACCGACCCGGTGGCGCTGGACGCGGGCTGGGAGCGGCTCGACGCCGAACTCGACGCGCCCAAACGGGGGTTGATGGAGTCGCTGCTCGTGCGGTTCGGCGTCGCCGACCACACGGCACGGCTGCTCGCGGCGACACCGGTACTGCGCCGCTCGTGGCTCGGCGCGGTCGTCGCGCTGCTCGTGATGACCGTGCTCGTGACCAACTCCCTGAAGAACACCGGGTCCCCGAGCCTCTTCCTGGGGCTCGCCCCGCTGCTCCCGCTCGGCGGCGTCGCCCTGTCGTACGGCCCGAAGTTCGACCCGACCTACGAGATGGCCGTCGTCGCCCCGCTGCACGGCTTCCGCCTCCTGATGATCCGCACGGTCGCCGTGCTGGTGGCCGGCCTCGGCCTCAACGGCCTGGCGTCCCTTGCCATGCCCGCGTACGGCCTGGCCGCCCTCGGCTGGCTGCTGCCCGCACTCGCCCTGACGTCGACCGCTCTGGCCCTGACCACCCGCCTGGGACCGGTCCTCGCGCCGTCGCTGGTCGGCGGTGGCTGGGTGGCGTTCCTGCTGGTGGCCCAGAACGTGCACGGCGGCACACTCGCGCCGTTCACCGCGGCCGGGCAGGGAGTGGCCGCCGCGGTGGCCGCGCTCGCGGCCGGGCTCCTCTATCTGCTCCGGGACCGCTTCGACACGAGGCCGGCCGCCTACGGCCCCCTCGCCTGAACCTCCCGAACCCTCGATCTCTCAACCCTTCGATCTCTCGAACTCTGAACCTCTCTCCCGAACCCTGACTGGAGTTCCGCACATGACCACCACCGTCTCCGCGGCCGGGCTCAGCCTGCGCTACGGCACGACGCACGCCCTCGACGACGTGTCGCTGCGGCTCGGCGAGGGCGTCACCGGGCTGCTCGGCCCCAACGGGGCAGGAAAGACCACCCTGTTGAGGGTCCTGGCCACCGCGCTGCCCGCCGACTCGGGCACCTTCGGCGTGCTCGGCCACGACCCGTCCACCACCGGCGGACGGCAGGAGGTGCGGCGGGTGCTCGGCTATCTGCCGCAGACGCCCGGCTTCCACCCGGACTTCACCGCCTTCGAGTTCGTCGACTACGTCGCGATCCTCAAGGAGATCACCGACCGCGAGGCACGCCATCGCGAGGTGCGGCGGGTGCTGGAGGAGGTCGACCTCTCCGACGTACGCGGCAAGCGCATCAAGAAGCTGTCGGGCGGGATGCGGCAGCGCGTCGCGCTCGCGGCGGCGCTCGTCGGCGACCCCGGTTTCCTGGTCCTCGACGAGCCGACCGTCGGCCTGGACCCCGAACAACGCATGCGGTTCCGGGAGTTGATCGCGCGGGCGGGCGAGGGCCGCACAGTCCTGCTCTCCACCCACCAGACCGAGGACGTCGCGATGCTCTGCAACCGGGTCATTGTCATGGCCGGCGGCACCATCCGCTTCGAGGGCACCCCGGCCGAGCTCACCGCCCGGGCCGAGGGCCGGGTGTGGAGCGGCACGGAGCGCGACCCCGCCGCGATGGCGGGCTGGCGCACCGGCCTGGGCGCCTTCCGCAACGTGGGCGACCCGCCGCCCGGCGCCCAACTCGTCGAACCGACCCTGGAGGACGGCTACTTGATCACCCTCGACGGCATGGCCGCGGAGGTGGCGGCATGAGCGCCGTACTCGACAAGGCACTCCCGGCCGAACGCACCGAGGACCAACGGCAGTCCTGGGCGGCGGTGTTCGCGCTGGCCCGCTTCGAGGCCCGCCAACTCCTGCTGCGGCTCCCGGTGTTGTTCATGTTCGCCCTCTACGCCGCCTATATCGGCTGGACCATGCGCAACGCCTGGACCAGCTACCCGGCGCTCCAGGACGTCGACCGCGCCACCCAGACCGGCCCGCTGCTGCCCGCCCTGGCCGTACTGCTCTGCGCCAACCAGGCCGTCCTGCGCTCCCAACGGCAGGACACCGACCGGCACTTCGCGGTCCTGATCCTCGAACCCTGGCGCCGTACGATCGCCTTCGCGCTGTCCGTGGTGCCGGTGGCCGTGCTCACCGCGCTGTTCGTGGCCGCGCAGTTCACCTGGGCGGTGCTGGCGCCCGGCTCGGTCGGCACCGGCTCGGTCGCCGAACTGCTCGTCGGACCGCTGACGGTGCTGCTCGCCGGGATGGGCGGGGTGCTGCTGGCCCGGGTGGTGCGGTGGCCGTTCGCGGCACCGATGCTCCTGGTGCTGGCGTTCATCGCGTCGACTTTCTTCGGCACGCTCACGGACGACTCGGACAGCAACGCGACGAGGTGGCTGGTCCCGGTCATCGGCGACGCGAGCAGCAAGCCGCTCCCCTCCGACCTGCTGGGCCGCCCCGCCGCCTGGCACGCCCTGTATCTGGTCGGTCTCGCGCTGACCCTGGCCCTCGCCGCGGTACTGGTCAACGGCGGCCGTACGAAGACCGTGGCGGCGGCGCTCGCCGTGGCGATCGGCCTGGGCGCGTGGGGCGCCGTCGGCCAGGCCGGCGAGGTGCCCGCGGCGACCGTCGCCGCCCGCAAAGTGGCCACGCTCACCCCGGAGAAGGTCCAGTCCTGCATCCGGATCGGCCGGTCGACGTACTGCGCGTTCCCCGAGTGGATGCCCCGTACCAGTACGTGGGCGAAGGTCACCGACTCCGTGCAGTCCCTGGCCGGCGGCACCGCCGCCCAGGAGAAGCTGCTCGTACGCCAGCGCATCGAGGCCCGCTACGGCGTGGACGGCGACGGCGCGATCTTGCCGTCCGCCGTGCCGTACCAGGTGACGGTCGGCACCCGCTGGGGCGGGTCGCGGGTACCGGAGTTCGCGGCCGCGGTCTCCTCCGTGCTGGTCACCGGCAGCGAGAAGGCGACCGAGTCCCTCTGCGACGGACGCACGGTCACCATCATGTGGATGGCCCTCGGCTGGCAGTCCGACCCGGTGGCCCAACTGCGCACGGTCCGGCTCGACGACACCGTGACCGGTCCCTCGACCGTCCTCTCGCCGACCAGCTCCTTCGCCATGACAGCCGAACAGACCACGGTCGTAAGGGAGTTGTTCACGGCCGGCCGGGCAGCGGTCGCCCCCAAGGTCAAGGCGCACTGGGCGGAGCTGACCGCACCCAAGGTGACCACCGCCCGCGTGGCCGAGCTGCTCGGTGTCAAGGCGCCGACGGGGGCGGACAAGTGCGAGTGAGTACAGAGATGTTGGGGCAGTTGGTGCGCCCGGTGCTGCGGGCGCTGCCCCGGCGGGCCCTCGGCGCGGGCACCGCCGCGGGACTGCTGCTGGCCTCGCTGCCGCGCCTGCTGGCGGACCATCCCAACCCGTGGACGGCGCTGCTCGTGCTGCGCGGCGCCGCGCTCGTCTTCGCCCTGGGCCTGACGTTCCTCCTGGACGACCCGGCCCGCCATGTGACCGCCGCGGTGCCGACCCGGCGCATGGTCCGCGGCGCCCTGCGCACCGCGCTGGTCGCCCCGCTCGCCGCACTGTGGTGGACGGCCGCCCTGTTGCTGATCCCGGCACAGGCCCGCCCCCCGGTCGGCGCCATCACCCTGGAGGCGGCCGCCGCCGCGGTCGTCGCCCTCGCCGCCTCCGCCACCGCCGTACGCCTCACCGACGAGCCGGAACCGGGCCAGCGCGTGGCCATCGCCCTCCTGGCCACATCCATGGCGGCGGCCCTGCTCCTCCCGGAGCACTGGGGCCTGTTCGCCACCCCGCAGGACAAGTGGTGGACCCCGGGCCACCAGCACTGGGCGCTCGTCCTGGCGGGCGCGGCGGCGGTGTGGGCGGGGTGCGGGCCGGAGCCGGTGCGGCGGGGGTGGTGGCGGCCGGGTGGGTCCGGGGTCCGTCCCCGAACCCAGGTCAGTGAGTAAGGTCACCGCGCCTGAAAGGATCTTTACTTTGCCTTTGCGTCGTGCGCGGTCGCGCATCAGGGTCGGCAACTAGCGTTGTGTGGCCGTGCAGTCGACGGAGGGGGAAGGCGCCAAGTCATGGGTGACAAGGGCGAGATACTCGACATAAAGATCGCCGACATCAAGCGGACCGCACCCCACTTCAGCGACCAGAGCGTTGCCCTCGCACACGCGCTCACCAAGCTGAAGACCGCACTGTCGGCCGCCGGTAAACCCTGGGGCGACGACGACCAGGGCACCGACTTCCACAAGGCGTACGGCCCGCACGTGAAGCAGCTCCAGCAGTCCACGCAGATCCTGGTCGACGGCCTGGCGAGCATCCACGCGGCGATGACGGACATGGCGGACGGCCATATCGACAACGAAGAGCTGGTCCGCGCGATGTTCAGCAGGATCGACGTCCCGCACGACGCCAAATGAGCATCGCCGACAAGGCCCGCAAGGTCGTCCAGGACGTCACGGGCATGTGGTGGCCGGACGCGGACGAGGGCGGACTGCGGGACGCCGCGAAAGCGTGGCGGGACTTCGCCGACGATGTCGAGGACGTCACCGCCGCGGCCGACAAGGCGGCCCGCTCCCTGATCGAGAACAACAAGGGCGAGGCGATCTCCGCCTTCGACGACCCGTTCTGGCGGCGCTACTACTACGACAAGCACGGCTGGCTCAAGGATCTCTCCGACGCGGCCCGGGACATGGCCAAGGCGCTGGACGCGTACGCGGACGCCGTGCACGGCGCGAAGAAAAAGCTCGAACACGAGCTGGAGATCGTCGGCGCGACCATCGTCGCGGGCACCGCGCTGGCCATCTTCACCGCGGGCATCTCGGAGGGCGCGGCCGTGGCCGCAGCGGCGACGGTCACCGAGCTGGCCGGCACCCTGGGCGTCGCGGTCTCCACCGAGATCGCCACCATCGCGGGCACCACACTGGCCACGGCCGCCTTCGCCGGCGTCGAGTCCATCACCGTCGACCTCGCCGTCACCCAGCCGATCGCCATGGCGACGGGTGAGCAGGACGGTGGGCTCAGCCTTGATGAGGCGCGGTAGGCGGGGGTGTACGGGGCGCTCACCGGCGGTTTGCTGGGCGGGGCGGGCGCGACCTACAAGGCCGTGAACAGCGCAGGCGGGATGACCGAACTGCTCGGCGGCGTACGGATACCTGGCTTGGAACCGCAGATCGCGATGGCCGGTGGTGGATCGACGAGCCTCGACGACCTCGGCTTGCTGATCAAGGGCGACGGGGAGAGCAATGCCTGGCCGCGCAGCAAGCGCAAGGGCGCGCAGAAGCCGAAATACGGGGCGGACCTGGCAGGTGACGAAGGGAAGGGGACGCCCGAGAGTCACTCCCACACGCTGGAGAAGCACGTCGACGTCACCACCCAGGACCTCCGTGCCCGCCTACGCTCCGATCCGGATCTGGACGATGCCTCCCGGTACATCGACCAGGCTTCCGCTCAGAAGCACAGCCAGACAGTGATGCTCAAGCAGCAGAAGCAGATCGAGGACTGGCTCAACAACGGCAAACCGACGGGGACGAAGGATTTCTCCGCCGAACTGGGAGAGCGCACCGGGCTGAGTATGTCCCGCACCAACTTCAAGAACGGGCTTCCCCCAGAATGGGTGACGGCAGCGAAGGTGGTCCTCAAGAAGGACCCCACCGCCCCGCTTGGCTACCGGGTCCTGACGTCCTATCCCGTCGCCGCCCCGTAACACCGCAACCAGACAGGCTCACAGCCCATGACGTCACCTCACGACCGTTTCACGGAACTGCACGTACTCCTGCAGGCATACGAATGGACTGGCGGCCACGCCTTCGACGACACGATGGAAGCACCGGGCGCCGGCCTCACTTCCTATCTGCGCGTCATCGCGCCCACCCCTCAGCGGGCCGCGGCCGCAGTGCGTGAGATCGACGACCTGCTCACCGTGGGCCTGTTCAGCGACGAGATCGCCGACGACGTCGACCTCCTGCCCCATCTGGAGCCGCCGACAGGTGCATCCGTCGAGGACTGTCTGCGCGTCGTCCGCCACCACCTCTGCCAGTTCCTCGCGAAACCGCCGACCGACGGTGCGGTGCCGCGCCCGCAGACCCGCTGGGAATGGCGTGAGCGATTCCCTGGCCTCTCCCACCTGCTGGGGTCGTACTTCCACCAGGACTTCTCCCGGGAATACGGATCACACGCCGAGGCCATCAATGACTATCTCGCCCAAGAGGCCCCGGAAGACCACCAGGCCGCGGCCCACGACATCGAGAGCTTCCTCGCGATGAACCCGACACCTGACGAACTGCAGCAAGCAGCTCGCGCCCTCGACCTGCGCATCCTGCCCCCGGCAGGGATCTCGCTCCGCCAGTGGCTCCTCGACATCCGGGGCATCCTCACCCACCACCGCCCCAACGCATAAGCCTGCTCGTGTTCATGGCCTCCCTGGTCTACTTCAAGAAGTTGTCCGAGCAGCCGGGCTCCATTCAGTACTCCTTCGGCGAGGACCCCGCGGATATGGACCGCACGCTCCCTGTTCGAGGAACGCGGACAATAGCCGCATCGGGGCATGAGCGTCAGCTGACGGTTCGCGCGTTCAGGGCGGAGTCGAAGAGGTCGGCGACGGACGGCTTAGCACCGGCACCCCGGGAACGTCGCTCTGCGGCAGCACGTCCGCAAGGCCGACTCGGTCGGCCGTCCCCGTGTTGTCGCACCCTGGGCCTCGCCGCATTCCCGTCGCCCCGACCGTCACCCACACTGGTACGAGCCCATCGACGGCACGGCGACCCGGCTCGTCCGCCCCTACCTCACGGCGCTCGGAATCGACCCCAACACCCCTGACATCCACCGCCAGTTGGAGGCAGCGTGATGAGCGAGGAAGCGGAACGCGTACGGCTCCTGCCCTGGACCGGCGACGACGGCCGGCCCTGCGTGCTCATCTCGGACGGCGCCGACGTCGGCGTCAGCCCGGTCTCCCGGATCGTCGATCGCGTCGAGACGGTTCAACTAGGCCTGGCGAACGGGCTTCTCGGGCGTGCGCGGGAGACCGTCACGGCCTCGGAGGACATCACGGGCGCCGAACTCCGCTGGCTGACAACGCAGTTGTCGGACGCGCTCCGGGACGTACTGCTCATCGCGGAGTGCAGAGGCGCTCGCCCGCTCGACCGAGATCGCACGATGCCGTCACGGGCAGAGGACCCTCACGACCTACTGGTTGTGTGTGGCGCGGGCCGAACCCGGCCGCTGAGCCTGCTCTCGCTGCCGGGCGGGGATCTCGCCTCCGCGCGTGCCGCCCGCTGCCACGTGAGAGCGACGGCGCGGTTGCGGGGTCTGGCGCCGGGTGTCGTGGACGACCTGGAGTCCATCACAGGAGAGCTGGTGGCCAACGCCCTGGAGCACACCGACAGTCAGACCGTCGCGGTCTCCCTCACGCTCACCACCGAAACGGCCACCGTCAGCGTGACCGGGGCAGGAACGCGGGCGAGGTCTCCTCGTCACCGGCACCCTCGCCGCCCGATGGGGAACACGGCGGACACGCGATGGCCTGACCGTCTGGGCCGAGGTGCCCACTGCGGTGACGGAGATGCCGTCGCTCACCCCGCCCCCGTAACACCCTCGGCCGCAACCAACCGCAGCACGAAACACGCCCCCACCCCCACCGGCTGCACCGCAAGCTCGACCCCGCCCCCATGCCGCGCCGCGAGGTCCCGGGCGATGGCCAGGCCGAGGCCCGTGCCGCCGTCCGTGCGGGTGCGGGACTCGTCGAGGCGGGTGAAGCGTTCGAAGACGCGGTCGGTTTCGGGGAGGGGGATGCCGGGGCCGTCGTCGCGGACGGTGCAGAGGACCCAGGGGGTCCGGTCCCGGGCGACCGTCAGCAGGACGTGGCCGGTGGCGTGGCGGGCGGCGTTGTCGAGGAGGTTGCGGAGGATGCGTTCGAGGTCGCCGGGGGTGGCGAGGACCCATGCGGGGCCTGGAGTGTCGAGGAAGACGTCCACCCTGGTGGTCGGCCCGGTGTACTCCTCGCCCAGCCGGGCCGCCAGCGCGGCCAGGTCGACGGGTTCGGTGGGCGGCGGGGGAGTGCCGGCGTCCAGTCGGGCCAGCAGGAGGAGTTCCTCCGCGAGGTTGCCGAGGCGCCGGGCCTGGCCGGAGGCCGCGGCCACCACGGCGGGCCAGTCGGCGTGGTCGGGGTAGGCGCTCGCCACCTCCAGGCCGGCCAGCAACGTGGCGAGCGGGCTGCGCAGTTCGTGCGCGGCGTCCGCGACGAATCTGCGCTGCGCCCGGGCCGCCTCGTCCAGCCGCTCCAGCGTGGCGTTGATCGTCAGCGCCAGCTCCTGCACCTCGTCCCCGGTGTCGGGGACCTCCACCCGCTCGCGCGGATCGGTGGCGGTGACCGACGCCGTACGCGCCCTGATCGCCTCGACCGGACGCAGCGCCCGGCGCGTGGCGAACCAGGCGACGCACGCCACCAGCAGGGTCGCGGCCGGTACCCCCGCGAGCAGTTCACGGTCGAGCGAGGCCACGGCGCGTTCGGCGTCCTCCGGGAGGATCACGACGTAGACGCGGGCCCGTGCGCCGGTCGGCAGCGTGTGGCCCAGTGTCTGGGCGGGCATCGAGGTGGCGGGCACCGTCCCGTCCACGGTGGTGAGGGTCCGGCCGGACAGGGCACGCGCCGCCGGATCGGTCACGGTCACCACGGGGAACCGGAAGCGGCGCTCGGTGTACAGCGGCATGCTCCCGCCCCTGCCGGGTCCCGGCAGAAAGGCCCGGCCACCCCGCTCGAACGGGGCCATGTCGGGACTGGACGCCAGGAGCACGCCGTCGTCGGCGACGATCTCGTACGGCGCTCCCCACGGACCGCCGATCGATCCGCTGTAGGTGGCCCCGAGGATGGTGTCGACCTGTGCGCGGGCCACCGACGAGGCGGTGTTCAGCCTCTCCTCGTACAACTGGTGCCGCATCAGCAGCGCCGCCCCGGTGAAGAGCAGGGCCGCCGCGCAGCCCGCGGCGAGCGCGGAACGGGCCCGCACCGAGCGCGGGAGCGGGAGGACGGCACGCGCCCGGCGGACGACGACCGCCCTGAGCCCGTGCGCCCAGTGGACGACTGCCGCCCCGAGCCCGCGCCGCCGGCCGGCCCGCGCCTCACCCATCCTGTTCCCGCTCGTTTTCCCGGTCGTCGACCAGCCGGTACCCCACCCCGCGCACCGTCAGCAGGGAGCGCCGCCCGAAGCCGGTGTCGATCTTCCGGCGCAGCGCGCTGACCCGGACCTCGACGAGGTTGGCCTCCTCCACGTCGTCCGGCCAGGCGTGATGGAGGATCTCGGACTTGGTGACCGCCTCGCCCGGACGGCGGGCCAGTACCTCGGCGACCGCGAACTCCCGGGGCGTGAGCGGTACCGCGACGCCGGCCCTTCGGCACGTCCTGGCCGCCACGTCGAGCACCAGATCGCCCACCACCAGCAGCGGTGAGGCCGCTCCGCGCGCCCGGCGCATCAGCGCCCGCAGACGCGCGACCAGGACCAGGTAGGTGAACGGCTTGGTGACGTAGTCGTCCGCGCCGGTGTCGAGGGCCTCGGCCTGGTCCCAGTCGCCGTCCTTCGCGGTGAGGACCAGCACCGGCGTGGTGATGCCCTCGCGGCGCAGTTGGGCGCAGACCCGGTAGCCGTTGAGCAGCGGCAGCATGAGGTCCAGCACGATCACGGCGTAGTCACCGGTCCGTGCCTTCCACAGCCCCTCCCGGCCGTCGTGGGCCACGTCGACGCGAAAGCCCTCGGCGGTCAGGCCGTGGCGCAGCGTCTGAGCCAGCTCCCGCTCGTCCTCCACCACCAGAATCCGCACGCCGTCAGCCTCGCACAGCGCCCGGGCGGCTTCCTGACCCGATCGTCAGGTTCGGTCAGCGCCCGGTCAGCGGCCCTACGGCACGGTGACCGGGCCCAGCTCACACGGCGACCGCCGTACCGAGGAGCTCGCCGTACGAGAGGCGTCCCCGTGCCGAACGACTCGACCACCCTTGCGAAGCCCACAGGGGCCGTCGCCAAGACCGTCCCGCCGCTGCCGGGCCGGGGCGGGTGGCGGACGGCCCTGTCCGTGTCCTTGTTCCTCTTCACGGTGTACACGGCCCTCTCCGTACGGCTGCACCAGCGCATGCTGACGACCGGCTACGACCTGGGGATCTTCGAGCAGGCGGTGCGCTCCTACGCGCACGGGCACCTCCCCGTCGCCGAGCTCAAGGGGCCGGACTTCCCCCTCCTCGGCGACCACTTCTCGCCCGTGCTCGCGCTCCTGGCACCGCTGTACCGGATGTTCCCGACCCCGGTGACGCTGCTGGTGGCGCAGGCCGCGCTGCTCGCGAGCGCGGCGATACCGCTCACCCGGTGGGCGGAGGAGGCGCACGGGCGGGGCGCGGCACTGGTCGTCGGCCTCGGGTACGGCGCCTCGTGGGGGATCGCGGGGGCGGTCGGGTTCGACTTCCACGAGGTGTGCTTCGCCGTACCGCTGCTGGCGTTCTCCCTCACCGCACTGGGACGCGGCCGGGCGCGGGCGGCGGCCCTGTGGGCGCTTCCGCTGCTGCTGGTGAAGGAGGACCTCGGGCTGACGGTGGCCGTGGTGGGCCTGCTGATCGCCCGCGGCACCGGTGAGCGGCGGACCGGTATCGCCCTGGCGCTGACCGGGGTGCTCGGCTCCGCCCTGGAGATGCTGGTCGTCATACCGGCGTTCAACCCCGGCGGTTCCTTCACCTACGCCTCCAGCGTGCCCGGCGCCACGGGACAGGGCACCGGAGACCTCCTGCTCCACTACACCGTGGGCCTGATCACCCCGGACGCCAAGGCGCAGACCCTGCTGGCACTGCTGGCGGTGACCGGATGTCTGGCGGTGCGCTCTCCGCTGCTGTGGGCCGCCCTGCCGACGCTGCTGTGGCGGTTCGCGTCCGACAACTCGGCGTTCTGGGGCACCGATTACCACTACAGCGCGGTGCTGATGCCGATCGTGTTCGCGGCTTTCACCGACGCGCTGGGCCGGCCCGGACCGGTGCGCCACGCGTTGGCCGTGAGCGCGGCCGTCACGGTGATCCTGCTGCCCCAGTACCCGCTGTGGCAGCTGACCCAGCCGGCCACCTGGCGCACCGAACCCCGTCTCGCGACGGCCCGGCGGCTGATGGACAAGATCCCCGACAACGCGACCGTGGCCGCCTCCAACCGCCTTGCGCCCCAGCTCACTTCACGCGCCGAGGTCACCGTCTTCGGCATGCCGGGCAGCCGCCCCGACCCGCGGTGGATCATCGACGACACCGGGCAGCCGCAGGGCTGGCCCGTCTCCCCCGAGCAGGACCGCGCCCTGCTCGACGACGCCCGGGCGCACGGCTACCGGACCGTCGCCGACGAGGACGGATACGTCCTGCTGGAACGGCTGCCCTGACACCGCCCTGGAACGGCTGCCCTGACACCCTCACGTCCCCGACACCCTCACGTCACCGAGGCGAGCCTCACGACTCCGACCGGTACATCAGATCCGTCTCGTACGTCGTGAACCCCAGCCGCTCGTACACCGACACCGCCGCCTTGTTGTCGGCGTCGACGTACAGCATCGCCGTCGGCAGCCCCTGTGCCGCGAGGTGCCGTAGGCCGATCGTCGTCAGGGCCTTGCCGAGGCCGCCGCCCTGGGCGTCCGGGAGCACTCCGACGACGTACACCTCGCCCCGCTGTTCCTCCGCGTGCACCTTGGTCCAGTGGAAGCCGACGAGTTCGCCGGCGCGCTCGGCGAGGAAGAAGCCGGCCGGGTCGAACCACGGCTCGGCGATCCGGTCGTCGAGGTCGCGCTGGGTGAGGGAGCCCTGCTCGGGGTGGTGGGCGAAGGCGGCGGCGTTGACCGCGAGCCAGGCCGCGTCGTCCTGTCCGGGCACGAAGGTCCGTACCGTCACGCCCGCCGCGAGGACCGGCTCCGGCAGTTCCAGATCGGTCAACGACCGCCGGAGCTGGCGGAGTTCACGGAACAGGGCGAGGCCGAGGACCTGGGCGAGATGGCGGGCGGCGGAGTGTCCCCCGTGCGCCCACACCCGCAGCCGCTTGCCCGAAGCGGCCAGCAGCGCCGTACCGAGCGCCCGCCCGTGTCCGTGTCCCCGCTGCGTGGGACGGACGACGAGTTCGGCGGCCGGCGCCTCCACCGGGTCGGTGTCCTCCAACTGCGCGTAGCCGACGAGTTCGTCGCCCAGGGTCAGCAGCAGATGTGAGACGCCCTGCCGTGCGCCGCCGCGCAGTTGGAGCCGTCCCTGCTCGGACACCGCCGGCTGTCCGTCGGTCCGGGCGGCCTCGGCGATCAGCGCGAGGACGGCCGCCGCCTGGTCCGGGGAGAGCGCGGAGTAGGTCTCGATGGAGCGGGAGGCGGGCGCGGGCCGTGCGGTGTCGTCGCTGGTCATGGGCATCAGGGTAAGCGGAGGTACCGGCAAAGTGGCGGCAAAGAAGAAACCAGGATGTAACCAAGAACCCCCTGCCGTGCTACGCGCGTTGACCCTAGGCTGCGCCGGAACGTGGTGACTTCTCAGCCGACTCGAAGCCGACTCACAGGGGGGCTCATGCCAGCCACTTCCCAGCCGTACCGCCCGCGCAGACGCCGTGTCGCAGGCCTGCTCGCCGCCGCCGCGAGCCTGGCCACGGCCGGTGCGCTGGCCGCAGCGCTGCCCGCCGACGCGCACGGCAACCCGCCCGGCCACGGGTCCGGGCCCAGCCGCTACCAGGACGTCCAGCTCCTCTCCTTCAACGACCTGCACGGCAACCTGGAGCCGCCGTCCGGTTCCTCCGGCCGGGTCAGCGAACTCCAGGCGGACGGCACGACGAAGACGATCGACGCGGGCGGGGTGGAGTACCTCGCCACGCATCTGCGGGACGCCCGCAAGGGCAACGCCTACTCGATCACCGCGGCCGGCGGCGACATGGTCGGCGCCTCCCCGCTGATCTCGGGTCTGTTCCACGACGAGCCGACCATCGAGGCCCTCAACAAGCTTGACCTGGACGTCACTTCGGTCGGCAACCACGAGTTCGACGAGGGCGCCAGGGAACTGGCGCGGCTCCAGAACGGCGGCTGCCACCCCACCGAGGGCTGCTACACCGACAAGAAGTTCCAGGGCGCCGACTTCCCCTACCTCGCGGCCAACGTCCTCGACGAGAAGACCAAGAAGCCGATCCTCAAGCCCTATTGGGTGTGGAAGAAGAAGGACGTCAAGATCGGCTTCATCGGTGTGACCCTGGAGGGCACCCCGGGGATCGTCTCCGCCGACGGCGTCAAGGGCCTCCAGTTCAAGGACGAGGTCGAGACGATCAACAAGTACGCCAAGGAGCTGCAGAAGCAGGGCGTCAAGTCGATCGTCGCGCTGATCCACGAGGGCGGCTTCCCGGCCTCCGCGTCCTACAACTACGACTGCGACGCGTCCGGCGGCGGCTCCGGCATCTCCGGCCCGATCGTCGACATCGCGAAGAACGTCACCCCGGCCGTCGACGCGCTCGTCACCGGCCACACCCACAACGCGTACGTTTGCACGATCGACGACCCAAGTGGCAAGCCCCGTATGGTCACTTCGGCGGCCTCCTTCGGCCGCCTCTACACGGACACCACGCTCACGTACGACCGCAGGACCGGCGACATCGCGCGTACGGCGGTCAAGTCGGCGAACCACGTGGTCACCCGGGACGTGCCCAAGGCCGCCGACATGACCTCCCTGATCAGCAAGTGGAACACCCTCGCGGCCCCCATCGGCAATCGCGCGATCGGCTACATCTCCGCCGACGTCAACAGCACCGGCACCGAGTCCCCGATGGGCGACCTCATCGCCGACGCCCAACTCGCCTACGGCCGTGAGCTGGACCCGGAGACCGACCTCGCGCTGATGAACCCGGGCGGGGTGCGGGCGGGGCTGACCTACAAGGCATCCGGTGCCGAGGGCGACGGTGTGGTGACGTACGCCGAGGGCTTCACTGTGCAGCCGTTCGCGAACACCGTGAACCTCCAGGACTTCACCGGCGCGCAGGTGGTGCAGGCGCTGAAGGAACAGGTGAGCGGGGTGAACGCGGCGGCGCCGAAGGTGCTCCAGGTGTCGTCCGGGCTGACGTACACGCTGGACCTGACGAAGACGGGCGCGGACCGCGTGGTGACGGACTCGATTCGTCTGAACGGCGCGGCGATCGACCCGGCCGCCACGTACCGCGTCGCGACGAACAGCTTCCTCGCGGGCGGCGGTGACGGCTTCACGACGCTGGGGCAGGGCACCGGTGACCTGGTCGGGGCGGACGACCTGTCCGCGCTGGCGCAGTACCTGACGGCGCACTCGTCGGCGGCGAGCCCGCTGGTGCCTCCGGCGGCTGATCGGATCACTGTCGTGCACTAGTTGCCGACCCTTCGGGGGCCCGGTGCCGCAGGTCGGCGCCGGGCCCCCGCTGTTTTCCCGTTCTAAATTCTGTGTAAGACCGGTTTCAGTTCCGCAAATTACCTAAGAGTCTTCCACAGCAATCGCTCAGGAAGGTCTAAGCGGAAAAGGCTTTTTCTGCGTCGGAAGTCCAGTAGTGTTTTCCATGTCGAAAGCGAACGGCGCAAACGACAGCAAGCCGAACGAGACAAAGGAGAGCACGATGAGCTTCCACAAGATCGCCCCGGTGAAGAAGGCCCACAAGCCCGCCGCCCCGGCCCCCAAGAAGCCCGCGCCGAAGAAGAAGGCCCACGTCCCGGCCCCGAAGCGGCGCCCGGTCGGCAACAAGTAAGCAGTCCGCTGTAAGTCGTAGATAAATAAATCCTGGGAGGGAATTAATCATGAGCTTCAACAAGATTCACCCCATCAAGAAGACCCGCAAGCCCGCTCCGGCCCCCAAGAAGGCGGCGCCGAAGAAGCCCGCCCCGAAGCGTCGCCCCGTCGCCCACAAGGGCTGACAAAGAATTTACAGGCGTAATTCAAAGGCAGTTGCAGCAGATCGGTAGAGGAACTGTTGCAAAACCGCAGCAGCAGAGAGGGACACAGACATGAGCTTCCACAAGATCGCCCCGGTGAAGAAGACCCGCAAGCCGGCCCCGGCCCCGAAGAAGCCCGCCCCCAAGAAGCCGGCGCCGGCCCCGAAGCGTCGCCCCGTGGGCCACAAGTAAGCCGCAGACCAGCACCCGAGCCAGACCGCAGCAGAGAGGGAACCCACCATGAGCTTCCACAAGATCGCCCCCGTGAAGAAGACCCGCAAGCCGCTTCCGGCCCCGAAGAAGGCGCCCAAGAAGCCGGCGCCGGCCCCGAAGCGTCGCCCGGTCGGTCACAAGTAAGCAGTCCCGCGAGCCGCAGAAGACCCGCAGCACCCGACACCCGGCCCCAGGGCCGAACCCCCAGGGAGGGAACCCACCATGAGCTTCCACAAGATCGTCCCCGTCAAGAAGACCCGCAAGCCCGCTCCGGCGCCCAAGAAGCCCGCCCCCAAGAAGCCGGCGCACGCCCCGAAGCGTCGCCCGGTGGGCCACAAGTAAGCCGCAGGGCCGGCCGTAGAAGACGCGTAGCACCCGCACCCGCATTCGCGTCGCCCGCTGCACTCGCAGCGCAACCACGTAACAAGCCGCCGCAGAGCGGCACTTCCAGGGAGGGACCCTGCCATGAGCTTCCACAAGATCGCCCCCGTCAAGCACCGCAAGCCGATCGGGCCGAAGCCGAAGGGTGCGCCCAAGGGCAAGGCGCCGGCCAAGCGTCCTGTCGCCCACAAGGGCTGAGCCGTCACATCGTGAGGCGAGGTCACCGGTTAGTGAGCACGCTCGCTCCGGTGGCCTCGCCTCGGCCACGTCCGACCCACGCTCTGAAGGGAGTTGTTGACCATGAGGGAAGCCCGTGAGGCCTTCCGCCGTTTCTGGCCGCTGACCCGCGGTGACCGCAAGTGGCTCGCGGTGATCATCGCGTGCGTCATCGTGTCGGCGCTCGCCGAGACCGCCGCGATCCTGCTCTTCGCGGACCTCACCGACAACGCCCTCAAGGCCGGTTCGCTGTCCGAGTTCTGGGGCCCGGCCGCCGCCTGGCTGGGTGTCGCCGCACTCGGCGCGCTGGTCGGCTACTTCGGCAACTCCCTGGCCACCTGGACCGCCGAACGCTTCGTCCTGCGCCTGCGCGCGAACGTCTTCCGCCACGTCCAGGACCTGCCACCCCACTTCTTCCAGAAGCACCGCCAGGGCGACCTGGTGGAACGCCTCACCGGAGACGTCGAGGCCATCGAGCAGATGGTCGTGTCCGGCGTGGTCGGCACCGTCTCGGCCGCGTTCTCCGCCGTCTTCTACGCCTGCGCCGCCCTCTACCTCCGCTGGGACCTGGCCCTGGCCACCTTCGTCCTCGCGCCCCTCTTCCTCCTCGCCGCCCGCCGCTTCTCCGGCCGCATCAAGCAGGCCTCGCAGGACGAGCGGGTCGCGGACGGCGCGATCACCTCGGTGGTCGAGGAGTCCCTCGGCAACGTGGTCCTCACCCAGGCGTACAACCGCCGCCGCGACGAGGAGAAGCGCCTCGACGTGGAGGCCCGCGCCTGGATGAAGGCGTCCGTCCGGGGCGCCCGACTCAGCGAGATGTACGAGCAGTTCGTCGAGGTCGTCGAAACCCTCTGCGTCCTGTCCGTCATCGGTCTCGGTGTGTGGGAGATCTCCGCCGACCGTATGACCCTCGGCGCGCTCCTCGCCTTCGCCGCCTTCATCGGCTACCTCTACCCCCCGGTCCGCAACCTCGGCCAGCTCGGCCTCACCCTCACCGCCGCCACGGCCGGCGCCGCCCGCATCAATGAGATCCTGGACGCCACCCCGTCCGTCGGCGACCCCCGCGAACCCGTCCCCGCCTGGCCCGTCCACGGCTGGGTCAGCTTCCACGGCGTGACCTTCCGCTACCCCGGCGCGCGCCGCGACTCGGTGAACGACGTCACCTTCCGGGCCGGCCCCGGTGAACTGGTCATCGTCACCGGCGAGAGCGGAGCCGGCAAGTCCACGCTCTCCAAACTCCTCACCCGTTTCTACGACCCCTCCGAGGGCGTGATCTGCCTGGACGGCGTCCCCCTCCGGGACGTACCCCTCGAATTCCTGCGCGAGAACGTGGCGTTGCTGCCCCAGCAGACCCTGATCCTCAACGGCACGATCCGGGAGAACATCGAGTGCGGCCGCCCGGGCGCGAGCGACGCGGAGATCGAGCGGGCCGCGAGGTCGGCGGCGGCGCACGACTTCATCGCCGCACTTCCCGAGGCCTACGACACCGAGATCGCCCCCGGCACGGCGGCGCTCTCCGGCGGCCAGTTGCAGCGCATCGCGATCGCCCGGGCCATGCTGCGCGAGGCACCGGTCCTGGTCCTCGACGAACCGACCGCGGGTCTCGACTCGGTGGCGGCCCGTCAGGTGATCCAGCCGCTGCGCCGCCTGATGTCCGGCCGTACGACCATCATGATCACCCACGACCTGAGCCTCGCCCCCGACGCCGACCGCATCCTGGTCGTCGACGGCGGACGGCTCGTGGAGACCGGCACGCACGCGGAGTTGGTGGCCAGGGGCGGCGCGTATGCCCGCCTGGCCGGCCCGCTCCCCGAAATGGCCATCACGGGCAGGCAGTTGGAGGACACGATGACCCTGCGTCCGATCCGGCCGCAGGCACCGGCCTCGGACGAGACGATGATCCTGAGGCTTCCCCTCAAGTAACGGTACGGAGGCTGTACCCGAGCCCCCGCACGGTGTGGATGAGCCGCGGTTCGCCGCGGCTCTCCAGTTTCCGGCGCAGGTACATGACGTAGACGTCGAGGGTGTTGGACGCGGGCTCGAAGTCGAAGCCCCACACGTGCCGGTGGATCCGGGACCGGGTGAGCACGGTCGTCGGATGCCTCAACAAGTACTCCAGCAACAGGAATTCGGTCCGGGTGAGGTCGAGCGGCCGGCCGGAGCGGGTGGCGGTCCGGCCGCGCAGGTCCATGACGAGATCGTGGAAGACGAGCCGTTCGAGCTCGGGAGACTGATTCTCCGGCTCCCGCCGTGAGCTGCTGCGGCGCAGCAACGCCCGTACCCGCGCGAGGAGTTCCTCCACGGCGAACGGCTTGCTGAGATAGTCGTCGGCACCGTTGTCGAGGGCCACGATCCGGTCGCCGACCGCGTCCCGTCCGGTGAGCATCAGGATCGGCACGGTGCACCCCGAGGCCCGGATACGCCGCGTGGCGGCGAGCCCGTCCAGCTCCGGCATGGTGACGTCCATCAGCACCAGATCGGGCGCGGAGGCGTCCTCGGATACGCCGACAAGATCCAGGACGGTACGCCCGTCCCCGGCGAGGACGGTCTCGTACCCCTCGAATCTGAGCAGCCGCCCGAGCCCTTCCCGTACGTCCACGTCGTCGTCGGCCAGCAGAACCGTTGTCTTCCGCGCCATCCGAACACGGTGGGACGGGCGGCTGTGGCTGGGCTGGCAGGGGGTTATGTGTGGGCTGGGGCTCGGGAGGCGCGTCGGCGGAAGAGGACGGCGAGGAGGGCGTAGGCGGTGAGCGGAGCGCAGAGGAGCAGCAGGAAGGGGTGGGATTCGCCGTTGCCGGACAGCTCCCACACCAGATACGCGATGGCGGCGAAGAAGACGAGCATGGCCCCGACGGTCGCTCTCTCCTGAGCCTTGCGATGCCCCGCCCGCAGCGCGATCCGCGCCTCGACCTCGGGCCGTGGTTCCCAGGCCATGCCCCGGTGGTGGGCGGCGGCGGTCAGCAGATCGTCGATCTCGGCCCGGACGTCCGGGAGTTGCCAGTCGTTGACGTTGAGGAGGAGGAACCTGCGGCCGTCGTTGTCGTAGAGCCAGGTGAGCAACTGGACGTCGTGGCGGGTCTGCTTCGGACGGGGCTCGACGCGCAGATCGTAGATGTCGTGCCAGGCCCGCCTGCGCACGCGGAACACACCGTGGACGGCGACCCCGTCGGCTCCGACGACGGTGTGCCCCAGTCGTGCGAGGAGAATCGCCCAGGCGCACAACAGGACCATGAGTGTCACGGCGAGCAGCTTGAACGGCACGGGGATGCTGTCGGGTCGCGTCATCTGGAGCGCGAAGTTCCCCAGCACGAGCCACATGTAGAAGAGCCGCCGCCGCGACTGCTTCCGCCGCCTGCGGTACTCGCGCTCGACCCCGCGCCCGCCCCCGTCGTCCCCGCCCATCGACCCTCCCCAGAGTCTGTCCGGGAGTGATCGTACGGCGGGGACGTCTCCACCGTTCTACTGTGCTGTGGGCGTCCAGTCCCCGAGCCAGTCCGCGACCTCCTGGTCGGCGGCCTGTGCCGTGGTCAGCTGGGGTCGGTCGGCGCTGGAACTCCCGGCGCCCGCACCCGAGTTGGCGTACTCGGCGAAGCGGTCGTCCTTCCAGGAGAAGCCGCCCATGTCGGACCAGGGGGTGGACTTGATCGCGGCGCTGAGGGTGCTGTCGCGGACGGTGGTCTGCGGGTCGACCGTGGTGCTGCCGCCGGGGTGCCAGTTGCGCCCGAGGTAGAAGCTCTTCGCGTCCACGTCACCGTTGACGGTCGAGCGGTTGATGAGGATGCCCTTGCGGTCGGCGGGGGTGGAGGGAGCGGTGACATACCCCGCCGAGGTGCCGTTCCACCGCTTCTTCAGCGTGATCACGGACCTGTCGATCACCGCGGTGGCCCGTCCGAAGACGAAGTCGACGTTGCCGGTGATGTAGGAGTTGCTGATGTAGACGCGGCCCAGTTTGTCGGCCGCGGCGGTCTCCATCTCCAGAGTGTCCTGGTCGCCGTTGACGATGACCCCGTCGAGGAAGATCTTGTCGGCCGAAGTCAGCAGCGCCACCGCCTGGTTGGAGATGTCCTGGTGCGCGGCCTCGTCGAAGTCGTTGGTGACGGTGAGGTTGCGCAGTTGCGAGTCGTCCGACTGGACGGAGACGGTGGCGCTGCCCGGAGTGCCGTACGTCCCCGAACCGTCGGGCTTCTGCGTACCGGCCGCGTTGTTGTAGACGATCACCGTGTCCTTACGGCTGCTGCCGGACCCCTGGATGGTGACGTGCGGCTTGTTCGCCGGGACCTTGACGGTCTCGCGGTACGTGCCGGGCTTGACGGAGATGACGACCCGCGAGGTGTTGCCGGCCGGTACGGCGTCCACGGCGGCCTGCACGGTGGCGTACTTCCCGCTGCCGTCCTTGGCGACGGTGAGGGTGGTGGCCGAGGTGGTCGCGGCGGTCGTGGACGCCGTACCGATGGTGGAACGCGGGCCCGCACCGGACTTGAGCAGCGCCGGGACGTCGGCGGTCTTGTCGAGCGTGTAGCCGTAGTAGCTCTTCGGGTCCCAGGCGGTGCCGGTGCCCCCGCTCTCGTTCCTGCCGCTGGTCCCGGAGAAGACGTTGCCGCGCTGGACGAGGGTGGCGGTCGTGTCGCGGATCACCGGGTTGTTCATGCCCTGGAAGTAGGAGTTCTCCAGGAGCATGTTGGTCTTGCCGCGTGCGTAGTTGCCGTAGGAGGACGTGATGTCGGTACCGGCGTCGTCCTCCAGGTAGTTGTTGTAGAGGTGCGCGTGGGCGACGTTGTCGGTGGACGGGTTGCGCTGCTCGGTCTCGCGGATCCAGTTGTGGTGGATCGTGATGTCCGCGGTGACGTTGTCGGTCCAGCCGATGCCGAAGGCCTTGTTCTCGGTGCTCAGCCTGTTCCAGGACACGGTCAGATACGTCGTGTCCTTGCGGCTGTCGATGAGCCCGTCGGCCATGTGCCGGATGTCGTTGTGGTCGATCCAGACGTGGTGGGCGCCGTCCATCTGGATGCCGTCGTAGTCGTGGACCTTGTCGTTCCACACGCCCTGGTAGGCGTCGCGGATGGTGAGGTTGCGGATGATGACGTTGTGGACGCCCTCCCCGAGGAAGAACCCACCGCCGACGATCTGCCCGGCCGTCCCCGACCCGACGATGGTCTTGTCGCTCTGGACCTTGATCTCCTTGCCGACCGGGTCCATGTCGATGGTCGCCGCGACGACGATGACGTACGGGTCGGCGGCGGTCGCGTACTTCTCCAGGTCGGCCAAGGTCTTCACGGTGACGGTCTTGCCGTCCCGCCCGCCGTAAGTCCCGTTCTGCCCAAGGGCGTTGACCGAGGCGAAGCCGTCCGCGGTGGCGGTGGCCCAGGCGGGGGCGGCTGCGGTCGCGGCGGAGGCCTTCTGCGTGCCGCCGCTCTGGTAGGCCACGACTCCGGCGGCGGCCAGGGCCAGCGGGATACCGACCATCAGTGCCGTGTTCCGTCTGCGGTGACGGGCCTTGCTGCGGGTTCTGCTCACGGGCTGCGTCCGATCAAGTGAGGGTGGAGAGAGATCACTTGGTGGTCGCAGCCGGGGGCGGAAAGGTTGCCGCGCCAGAAATACATCTGCCCCGAGCGCTACGAGGTCTCCGGCGGCGCCGTCGCCGTCCCCGGCAGGCGTACCGTCGCCACCGTCCCGCCCCCCGGCGCGTGCGCCAGAGTCACCTCGCCGCCCGCCTGCTGGACCGTCCGCGCGACGATCGACAGACCGAGCCCCGAGCCCGGTAGCGCCCGTGCGCTCGGGGAGCGCCAGAACCGGTCGAAGACGTGCGGGAGTTCCTCGGCGGGGATGCCGGGGCCGTGGTCGCGGACGGTGAGGACACCGCGTGTGAGCTGGACCTCGATCGTGCCGCCCTCGGGGCTGAACTTCACCGCGTTGTCGAGGATGTTGACCACCGCGCGTTCCAGCGCAGAGGGCTCCGACTGGACGTACCACGGCTGTACGTCCGCCGTGATGGTCAACTCCGGGCCGCGCAGACGGGCTCGGCGCAGGGCCGCTTCGACGGTGTCCTGGAGCGACACCATCTGGACGCGCTCACCCCGTTGCCCCTCCGACCGGGACAGCTCCTGCAAGTCGCCGATCAGGGACGCCAGTTCGGTCATCTGCGCCTTCACCGAGGCGAGCAGGGCCTTGCGGTCCGCCGGGGGGATCGGGCGGCCGGTCTCCTCGCTGCGGGTGAGGAGTTCGACGTTCGTACGGAGAGAGGTCAGGGGGGTGCGGAGTTCGTGACCGGCGTCGGCGATGAGCTGCTGCTGCAGCTCGCGGGAGTTGGCCAGGGACGCGGTCATCGAGTTGAAGGAGCGGGAGAGGCGGGCCACTTCGTCGTCGCTGTCGTCCTCGACCGGGATGCGGATGGTCAAGTCCTCGGTGCGGGCGACGTGTTCGACGGCCTCGGTGAGCTTGTCGACGGGGCGGAGCCCTGCGCGGGCAACCGCCAAGCCTGCGGCTCCGGCGCCGATCACTCCGATCCCGGAGACGAGGAGGAGGATGAGGGCGAGTTCGTTGAGGGTGTCCTGGGTGCCCTTCAGGGAGACGGCGACGACGAGTCCGACATTGGGTCCGACAGCCCCGGAGGTAGTGGCGGTGGGGGCCACGAAGGCCGTCATCACGCGTACCTGGTTGCCATCCGTGTCCGTGCCGTTGCGGTAATAGACCCGGTTGGCGTTCGCTTTCTTGATCTCGTCCTTGTCGGACTTGGTGACCTTGACGACTCCCGTGGAGTTGTCCTGGACGCAGATCTTTCCTGTGTCCGTGACCACCTGGGAGTAGGCGTTCCGGACGAAGCTGTTGGTGTTCTGCGGAGTCGTCGAGCAGTTGAGGAGAGCGATCTGGACCTGTCGGCGCTGATCGGGCCCCCTCATCGCGGACCTCTGCAGGTCGTTGTTCAGCTGCTCGTACAGTTTCCCCTGCACGAGGAACCAACAGGTCACCGAGACCGCCGCGACCCCGAATGCCACCGCCGCCGCGACCAGCATCGCCAACCGCGACCGGATCGGCAGCGTGCGGAACCGGTGTACGAGCTTCTTCACTCCGCGCCACCCTGCCGAAGCACATACCCCACCCCGCGCACCGTGTGCACAAGCCGAGGCTCGCCCCCCGCCTCCGTCTTGCGGCGCAGGTACATGACGTACACATCAAGGGAGTTGGAGGACGGCTCGAAGTCGAAGCCCCACACCGCCTTGAGGATCTGCTCGCGGGTGAGGACCTGCCGGGGGTGGGCCAGGAACATCTCCAGGAGCGTGAACTCGGTGCGGGTCAGCTCGACCTGGCGGCCGTTGCGGGTGACCTCGCGGGTGGCGAGGTCCATGCGGAGGTCGGCGAAGGTGAGGGAGTCGTCCTCGGGGGCCGTGCCGGCCGCGGCCGCCGCCGCGTACGAGCTGCGGCGGAGCAACGCCCGTACCCGCGCGAAGAGTTCGTCGAGTTCGAAGGGCTTGACCAGGTAGTCGTCGGCGCCGGCGTCGAGGCCGGTGACCCGGTCGCCGACGGTGTCGCGGGCCGTGAGCATCAGGATCGGGGTGGTGGTGCCCGCCCCGCGCATACGGCGCGCGGCGGTCAGGCCGTCCATGCGCGGCATCTGGATGTCGAGGACGACCAGGTCGGGCTGGTAGGCGGTCGCCTTCTCCAGCGCGTCCGCGCCGTCGACGGCGACCTCGGTGTCGTATCCCTCGAAGGCGAGGCTGCGCTGGAGTGCTTCGCGTACCGCCGGTTCGTCGTCGACGATCAGGATGCGCTGGGTGTCACGGTCGCCTTCGGCGGGGCTCATGGGCTGGATCCTCGGGTGCGGTGGGACAGGGAGACAACGATCGGCTGGTCGCAATCAGCCTCGCATGTTTCCCGGCTGGCGCGTAAAGAGGAAGGGACGGACAAAAGGTGAGATCAGCCCCGCACCGCGGTCAGCCGGTTCAGCGGCACCTTGCGGTGGTGCGGGCGGGCCGCGCTGGTGCGCAGCCCCATCAGCTCCGGAGCCGGTGCCACCTCGGGGGCCCGGGCAGCCGGCGCGTGCAGTTCGTACGCCACCCCGAGGGCCAGGCCGAGACCGGCCGCTCCGGTGTCGGTCACCGTGTGCGAAACCTGCTTGATCATGACGTACTCCCTACTGGACTGATCGCTGAACTGAGCGTTGGAGCCTTGGTCTAGCTGTCGGAGCCGCCCGCCCGCAGCGAGGCCAGGTCCGCCTTGACGGTGTTGATCGGGATGGCGAAGCCGATGCCGATGCTGCCGGCGTCGGACGAGGAGGACGAGGACGAACTGGAGGAGTACATCGCGGAGTTGATGCCGATGATGTTGCCGTTCGCGTCGATCAGCGCACCGCCGGAGTTGCCGGGGTTGAGGGACGCGTCGGTCTGGATCGCCTTGTACGTCGTGGTGGACGAGCCGGTGTCGCCGTTGAACTGCTGGCCGCCGAACTGGAAGGGCCACTGGCCGCTGCCGTCCGAGCCCTGGCTCTGACTCTGGCTCTCGTCGGTCGAGACGGTCACGTCACGGTTCAGGGCGGAGACGATGCCGCTGGTGACGGTGCCGGTGAGCCCCTCGGGGGAGCCGATCGCGACGACCGTGTCGCCGATCTGGACGCCGGCGGAGTTGCCGAGCGTGGCGGCCTTGAGGCCGGAGGCGTTCGACAGCTTGAGGAGTGCGAGGTCCTTCTTGCTGTCGGTGCCCACGACCGTCGCGGTGTAGGACTTGCCGTCGCTCGTCTTGACCTTGACCGAGGTGGCGCCGGAGATCACGTGGTTGTTGGTGATGATCTCGCCGTTGCTGGTGATGATCACGCCCGCACCGGTCGAGGTGCCGTTGCTGAGGGTGGCCTCGACCTCGACCACGCTCGGACTGACCGTCGCGGCGATGGTGGCGACGTCGCCCCGCTTGCTGGAGGGCACGACCGCCGTGGTGGTGCTGGAGGTGGCGACGGTGTCCTTGCCGGTCAGCTGCTGGAACGCGTAGGCGGTACCGCCACCGACGGCCGCGGCGACGATCGCCACGGCGGCGAGCAGCGCGATCGGGCCGCGGGTCCGCTTCCTCGGCTTGGGCGCCTCGGCCTGGACAGGGGTGAGGAGAGCCGTGTCGCCGCCACCACCGTGGCCGTCACCACCGTAGGAACCGCCGTCGGCGCCGAAGGCGGCCTGCGGGGCGGGCGCGGGGGCGGCCGTCTGGCCCGGCCACACCGTCGTACCCGGCTCGACGGTGACCGGCTGCTGCGGCTGGTGGGCCGGCGGGGGCGGCCACTCCGGGTTCACGGGAGAAGAGGCGTGCTGCTGCTGGGGGTACGCCTGCGGCTGGTCGCCCTGGGGGGTCTCGTACTCGCCGCTGCGGCGGAAGCTCTCGGTCATGGAAAAGAGACTGTCGCGTGATCATGAGAGGTACCTGAGTCCCCGCTGAGAAGCCCGACAGAACCTCGTATGCCCGATATAAAGAAGCCGGAGCCCCGAGAATCCGGGGAATCCGGCGAATCAATTCGGGGAATCCGGCGATCCGAGAGGTGTCAGGAGGCGTCAGGCCGTCTCGCAGCCGCAGGACTGCCGTATCACCAGACGCGACGGGAACACCTTCAGCCGCTCGCGCCGCGAGCCCGCCACCCGCAGGCCGTCGTCGAGGACGAGGTCCACGGCCGCGCGGGCCATCGCGGGGCGGTCCGAGGCGATCGTCGTCAGCTTCGGGTCCGCGAGGGCCGCTTCCTTGATGTCGTCGAAGCCGATCACGCCCAGCTCGCGCGGCACGTCGATGCGCAGCTCGCGCGCGGCCCGCAGCAGGCCGATCGCCTGGTCGTCGGTGGAGCAGAAGATCGCGGGCGGCCGCTGGGGTCCGGCGAGGATCCCGAGGGCGACCTGGTAGGCGTCGTAGCGGTTGTACGGCGCCTCGAACAGGCGGCCCTCGGTGGGCAGCCCGGCCTCGGCCATCGCGCGCCGCCAGCCCTCGACGTGGTCGGAGACCGGGTCACCGACGGACGGCGTCTCCGCCGTACCGCCCATACAGGCGACGTAGTCATAGCCGTGTTCGAGGAGGTGGCGTACGGCGAGCTGGGCGCCGCCGAGGTCGTCCGTCACCACGGCGACGTCGTCGATGGCCTCGGGGCGCTCGTGCAGGAGGACGACCCGGGCGTCCCAGGCGTCGATCTCGGCGGCGGCGAGGTCGTTCAGCGCGTGGCTGACGAGGATCAGGCCGGAGACGCGCATCCCGAGGAAGGCGCGCAGGTAGTGGACCTCGCGCTCGGCCACGTAGTCGGAGTTCCCGACCAGGACCATCTTTCCGCGCTCGGAGGCGGCCTGTTCCACCGCGTGCGCCATCTCCCCGAAGAAGGGCTGGCGGGCGTCCGGCACGATCAGGCCTATGAGGTCCGTGCGCCGGGACGCCATGGCCTGGGCCACCCGGTCCGGCCGGTACCCCAGTTCCTTGATCGCGGCGAGGACACGCTCGCGCGTGGCCGGGGCAACCGGCCGGGGTCCGTTGTTGATGACATAGCTGACAACGGCGGTCGAGGTACCCGCCAGCCGCGCCACATCATCCCGAGTCACCTTGGCCACGCGCGGAGTCTACGCGGATGGACCCGCTCTGGGCAGGGCGTATGGAACTTCTCCACCGCTTCTCTGTGCGGAAGCAACGCCCTGCCCGGATACGACTTACGCCTCGGCCGCGATCTCGGCCGCGTCCAGGGCGGCCGAGTCGGCCTTCTCGTCCGCATCCTCCGGCTTTGCGCCGGCGATAGCGGCGCTTGCCTTGAGCTTGGCCTCCTCGCCGCCCCGGTCACCCTTCTCCGGCGTAACGAATCGATAACCGACGTTCCGGACGGTACCGATCAGCGACTCGTGCTCGGGTCCGAGCTTGGCGCGCAGGCGTCGGACGTGGACGTCGACCGTCCGCGTACCGCCGAAGTAGTCGTAGCCCCAGACCTCCTGGAGCAGTTGCGCGCGCGTGAAGACGCGGCCCGGGTGCTGCGCGAGGTACTTGAGGAGCTCGAACTCCTTGAAGGTCAGGTCGAGGACCCGGCCCTTGAGCTTGGCGCTGTAGGTCGCCTCGTCCACGGAGAGATCGCCGTTGCGGATCTCCATGGGGGAGTCGTCGTTGACGATCTGCTGGCGGCCCATGGCCAGCCGCAGTCGCGCCTCGACCTCGGCCGGACCGGCCGTGTCGAGCAGCACGTCGTCGATGCCCCAGTCGGCGGTGACGGCCGCGAGGCCGCCCTCGGTGACGACGAGGATGAGCGGACAGCCGGGTCCGGTGGACCGGAGGAGCTGACACAGGCTGCGTACCTGAGGCAGATCCCGGCGGCCGTCGATGAGGATGACGTCGGCACCGGGGGTGTCGACGAGTGCGGGGCCTTCCGCCGGTGCCACGCGCACGTTGTGCAGCAGCAGGCCAAGGGCCGGAAGCACCTCCGTCGACGGCTGGAGGGCGTTGGTCAGGAGCAGCAGAGAACTCATATGTCTGGTTCCTCCTCGGTCCCTGCGAGGACGTTTGCGGCACTGCGGCGTTGCGGCACTGCTTCTGTGGTCCCGGGGGCGCTGTATCACCGGCGGTCACCTGGGGTTTCCCGAGGTTTCCCGAGTCGTATACGACGCTCCTGAAAGCACAAAAGGACCCGGGGGCTTCGCTGCCCGAGTCCTCTGTCCAGCAGAATAGCCCACATGAGCGCTGGTACGGCAGGTCATGTGGCACGATCCACCGTTCGTCCGAACTCTGAGACGATCAGACGTACACCTTTGCGGACGTTTCTGCACACCGACGACGGTGTGACGATCGATTCCGTATACGAACCGAGGGCGGTCGTATACGACGCCTCCCCGCCACCTGCCGGTGACCTGGTGTTCGTCGTGGCCCACGGTTTCACGGGCGATGTGGACAAGCCGCACGTGCGCCGGGTGGCTGAGGCGTTCGCCCAGTACGGGGCCGTGGTCACCTTCTCCTTCCGGGGCCACGGAAGGTCCGGCGGACGGTCCACCGTCGGCGACCGTGAGGTGCTCGATCTGGCCGCCGCGGTGGCCTGGGCCCGGGAACAGGGGCATACGCGTGTGGCCACTGTGGGCTTCTCGATGGGCGGTTCCGTGGTGCTGCACCACGCGGCGCTCTACGGCCCCGAGGAGCACCCGGACGGTCAGGGGCGCAGGGGGCGCACGGAAGCGCACACGGACGCGGTGGTTTCGGTGAGTGCGCCGGCCCGCTGGTACTACCGGGGCACGGCCCCCATGCGCAAGCTCCACTGGCTGGTGACCCGCCCCGAGGGTCGGCTCGTGGGCCGCTACGGCCTCAAGACCCGTATCGATCACGGCGGTTGGGACCCGGTCCCGCTCTCCCCGGTCGAGGCGGTCCCCAGGATCGCCCCGACCCCTCTCCTCGTCGTGCACGGCGAGATCGACGGCTACTTCCCCCTCGACCACCCCCGCATGCTGGCCGCCGCAGCCGGTGACCACGCCGAACTCTGGCTGGAGCCGGGCATGGGCCACGCCGAACACGCGGCCACCGACGACCTGCTGGCCAGGATCGGGCGCTGGGCCGGTTCACAGGAGAGCTAGCCTGGCGGTTGTCGATACCGAGTTGGTCGACCCCGATCGATTGAGGAAGAGCGGATGGCAAAGGTCACGGTGCGCTACTGGGCCGCCGCGAAGGCCGCGGCCGGGACCGCCGAGGAGCCGTACGAAGCGGCCACCCTCGACGAGGCCCTCGGCGCGGTACGCGAGCGACACCCCGGGGAACTCACCCGCGTACTGCTGCGATGCTCGTTCCTCGTCGACGGTGACCCCGTGGGCACCCGCGGACATGAGACGGTACGGCTGGCCGAGGGCGGCACGGTCGAGGTGCTCCCGCCGTTCGCAGGAGGATGAGCGCACCGATGAGCAACCAGCCGTACGAGGGCTACGGCGAGGGCTACGACCCCTACGCCGCCCAGCAGCAGCAGCAGCCGCAGCAGGCGCAGGCATGGCCCGGCCATCAGCAGCAGGCGTACGACGACCCGCAGGCGGCCCAGCAGTACACCCAGCAGTGGCAGGGCCAGACCTGGGACACCCAGGTCCACCAGACCACGCCCGCGGCCGCCGACACGGCGTACCTGCCGCCGCAGAACTACCAAGCACCGCCGCAGAGTCACGACCCGTACGCGCAGGCTCCGAGACCCGAGACGCCCGCCCCCGCCCCCGAGGAGGGCTACGGCCCCTCCACCCTCTCCGGGAACGCGCGCATCACCGACGCCCAGCGGGCCCGGCTCGAAGGCCGCTCGCCGATCATCGAGCCCGGGATGCAGCCCGCCGGCCTCACCGCCCTCCTCGCGCTGCTGCTCTCCGTCACCGCGCAGATCGGGTCGTACGCCCTCGTCGTCCCGCTCGTCGTGCTCCAGGCGGTCACGGCCGCGGGCTGGTTCCGGCTGAACGGCATGTGGCCGGCCCGGCAGGGCATCGCGCTGGCCTTCGCGGGCGCGCTCGTCGCGGACGTGGTGCTGCTGGCGGCCGGGCGGGAGAACGGCCCGGCCGCGATCCTCGGCACGCTGGGCGTCTGGGTGCTGCTCTCCCTCGTCATGCAACTGCGCTCGCACGCCGACCCGGACACCCGCATCCAGAGCCTGATGGCGACGGTCGCCTCGGCGGCCCTGGCCATCGTGGCGGCCGGCCACCTCGCGGCCGACCCGGACGCGGTCACCGTGGGAGCGGCGGCGGTCGCGGTCGCGATCCTGGCCCGCGCGCTCCCGCTGCCGACCGTCGCGTCGGTCGTCGTCTCCCTCCTCGCGGCCGCCGGTGCGGGCATCGCGGCCGGCGGAATGACCGGCCTCGGCGCGAAGGGCGCGCTGCTCGGCGCGGGCGCGGCGGTCTGCGCCCTCATCGGCCACCGGGTGGCGAGCTACGACTACCCGTCCCGGTTCGTCCACTTCACGGCGGGAGTGGCCCTGCCGCTGGCGGTCGCGGCTCCGGCGGTGTACGTGCTGGGCCGCGCACTGGCGTAGTTAAGAGCCCTGTCACAGGTGATCGACAATTCCCGGTCGCACCCGCTCCGCAGGACTACTCTCGCGCTCGGCGGCCACCAGGTCGTCGTACCGCTTTCTTCGACGACCGCCAGGTGGGGGATCACCGTCATGCGTGGGCTACGAATACTTCTGATCGTCGTGGTGGTTCTGGGCATCCTGTTCGTGGTCGTGGACCGGGTCGCGGTCTACTTCGCCGAGGACGAGGCGGCGTCCAAGGTGAAGACCACCGAGAACCTGGCCACCACCCCCGACGTCTCCATCAAGGGCTTCCCCTTCCTCACCCAGGTCGCCTCCGGTGAGCTGGACGACGTGGAGCTCGGCATCAAGACCTACGAGGCGCCCACGGGCAACACCGACGGCGGCGCCTCCACGATCCGGATCGACGACCTCAAGGCCGACATGAAGGACGTCAAGTTCTCCGGCGACTACAGCTCCGCCACCGCGGCCACCGCGACCGGCTCCGCGAGCATCTCCTACGACGAGCTGCTCAAGGCCGCCAAGTCCCAGCCGACGGACGTCTTCACCGGGGTCAAGGCCCAGATCGTCAGCCTCTCCGACGGCGGCGACGGCAAGATCAAGGCCGACATGAAGGTCACGGTCACCGGCGTCGGGACGACGACGTACCCGGTGCTCAGCACGGTCACCGTCGACGGCGACACCGTGAAGGTGCACGCCGACAACCTGCCCAAGCTGGTCGTCGACCTCGCCGACTCCCGGATCCGCTCGATCACCGACTTCCAGCAGACGATCGACCAACTGCCGGGCGGTGTGAAGCTGGACAGTGTGCAGGCCGGGCAGGGCGGTGTGGAGATCAAGGTGAAGGGTTCGAACGTCAAGCTGGCCGGGTAGGGACGTGTCCGAGGAGCGAGACGCCCGCGTCCGGAGCGGGGGCGGCGCTGAGGTGTGACGACGGCCACGGAAGCCCGCAGCCCCCGCCACGGCGCCCCTGACCCTCACTCCGTCTCACATCACGGACGATCGCGTCTCAAAATACGACACACCGGTGACATGCCCGGTTATCCGTCCCTACGATCGACCCCATGAGGCAACAGGCGGATTTCACGAAGCGGCGGGCAGTGGACCTGTGCCGCGTCGCCGCCATGCTCTGTCGCACCTTCTGAGCGGAAGCGCAGACTCCCGCATTCCCGCGCGCCCTGAACAGCGCGCCTGTGCGCTGCCCTGAACTCGGACGCGAGCGCACCCCCCTCTCACGCACCGCACCGCACCGCCGCAACTGCCCCGGAGGAGAACGAACATGAGCCGCAGTGACGTCCTGGTCGACGCCGACTGGGTCGAGGCCAACCTCGACAACGCCGACATCGCCATCGTCGAGGTCGACGAGGACACGTCCGCGTACGAGAAGAACCACATCCGCAACGCCATCCGGATCGACTGGACCAAGGACCTCCAGGACCCGGTACGCCGTGACTTCGTCGACCAGGAGGGCTTCGAGAAGCTCCTGTCCGGCAAGGGCATCGCCAACGACACCCTGGTGATCCTCTACGGCGGCAACAACAACTGGTTCGCCTCGTACGCCTACTGGTACTTCAAGCTCTACGGCCACGACAACGTCAAGCTGCTCGACGGTGGCCGCAAGAAGTGGGAGCTGGACGCCCGCGAGCTGGTGGAAGAGGTGCCCTCGCGCCCCGCCACCGACTACAAGGCCAAGCCGCAGAACAAGGCGATCCGCGCGTTCCGCGACGACGTGGTGGCGGCGATCGGTGCGCAGAACCTGGTCGACGTCCGCTCGCCCGACGAGTTCTCCGGCAAGCTGCTGGCCCCGGCCCACCTCCCGCAGGAGCAGTCGCAGCGCCCGGGCCACGTCCCCTCGGCCCGCAACATCCCGTGGTCGAAGAACGCCAACGACGACGGCACCTTCAAGTCGGACGACGAGCTCAAGGAGCTCTACGCCGACGAGCAGGTCGACCTCGCCAAGGACACCATCGCGTACTGCCGTATCGGTGAGCGCTCGGCCCTGACCTGGTTCGTGCTGCACGAGCTGCTCGGTGTCGAGAACGTCAAGAACTACGACGGTTCCTGGACCGAGTACGGCAGCCTCGTCGGCGTGCCGATCGAGCTCGGCGCCAACAAGTAAGTCCGCCCCCTTTCAAGACCTCTGGAGAAGCACATGTGTGGAGCGAAGGCCGGCGGCCCCGACGCCTCGACGATCAAGCCCGGTGAGACCACGATCCAGGGCCAGGTGACCAAGGACGGCGAGCCCGTGGTCGGCTACGTCCGCCTCCTGGACTCGACCGGCGAGTTCACCGCGGAGGTCCCGACCTCCGCGACGGGCCAGTTCCGCTTCTACGCGGCCGAAGGCACCTGGACCGTCCGCGCCCTCGTCCCGGGCGCCACCGCCGACCGCACGGTCGTCGCCCAGACGGGCGGCCTCTCCGAGGTGGCGATCGCGGTCTGACGCCCGGCGCCTGACCACTGAGGGCCGCACCTTTCCCTGGTGCGGCCCTTTGGCGTGCCCAGGCCTACCCTTGAACCATGCTGGCACGCCGCCGTCGCACCTACTTCGTCATGATGGGCATCTGCATCACGCTGTTCGTCCTGGCCTGGGGAGTCGTGCGGATCTGGTCGGTCCCGGCGGCCGTGGCGATGTGTGTGGTGGCGATGGTCATCCCCCCGTTCGCCGCGATGGTCGCCAACCGCAGGGGCCCCGACGACCGCTGGTGGGACGACCCCTCCGGAGACCCGAAGTCCGACGAGTGGTGGGACGAACTGGACGGCAAGAAGCGCCGCCAGTAGCTCGACCGACGTGTCAACGGTCCCGGGCCACGGTGACCAGCAGCGGCGCCCGCGCCCCCGCCGCCGCGGCACACTCGGCGAGGACCTCACCCAGCCACCCCACGGCGTCGCACGACCACTCGGCGAGTTCGCCCCGCAGGACGAGGGTGTCCGACGCCGGGCCGCCCCAGAAGCTGTCGTCGAAAGGCGGCGGCGGGAGGTCGTCGGGGACGGCGCCGGTGCCGGTGTGGGAACGGCAGACGAAGACATCCTGATCCAGGCCGGCCACCCGCTCCGCGAGAGAGGCCGGCGCCCCGCCGCCGCTGACGGCGACCCGCACCGGAACCCGGGCCCGGGGGTCCCCGCCGGCGAACCACTCGACCGTCAGCAGGGACGGCACCCTCGCGTACGCGGGCCGGGACGCCGTGTCGATCGCCTGCACGGGCAGCAGAACCTGCACAGTGTCGACCTCGACCCGCCCGATCCGAGCCGTCACACTCTCCGCACACGACAGGAACGGCCGCACAGGCAGAGGCAGTTCATCACCCACCGCCCCCGCGTCCACCTGGAACCAGGACACCAGCCGCGTCCCCACGACACCGAGCGGATGCCGCTGCCCGGCGTCGTTCATGCCCCACAGCCGGTCGAGCCAGCCCATGGCCTGCGAGCGCCGGTGGAACAGTTGGTAGGCGTCGTGCTCCGGGTCGTGCCAGGCGTGCGGGGCGAACTCGCCGTAGAAAGCGGCGAATAGGGTTCCCGAGCTCTCGACCACGTTGTGCTCTCCCTGTCGGTCTACCGGTCTAGTAGACCCGGCAGTTGACGTCGGCCTGGTTCATCGGCTTCTCGCCGGTGTCGATCTCGCACATCGACGTCCACGTGGTTGCGCCAGGACATATGACGTGCCCTGCCATGTCCAGATAGACGGCTCGCGTCGAAGTCCCTTGTCCATCAAGTGGTCCACCTTTCAGCCGATCAGATCACTTGAACGTAGGGGGAGACGGCCCGGGTGACATACCGCAGAAGGGGTGAAGCCCGAGTGGTGCTGGGCCAGGCTGGACGGCAAGAGGCGGGGCCAGTAAGAAGGCGTTCATGTCGCCTACGAGACTGTCCACCGTGGTGCTCGACGCGTATGACGCGCACGAGTTGGCCGACTTTTATCAGCGGCTGCTCGGGTATGTGGTGCGGGCGGAGGAACCCGACTGGGTGCTCATCGGCCCGCCCGGCGACGCCACCGGCACCGGCCTCTCCTTCCAGACCGAGCCCGCGTACGTCCCGCCCCTGTGGCCCACCCGGAACCCCGGTGAGCAGCAGATGATGATGCATCTCGACATCGAGGTCGACGACCTGGAGGCCGAGACCGCGAGGGCGCTGGCGGAGGGGGCCAGGCTCGCCGAGTACCAACCCCAGGACGACGTACGGGTGTTCTTCGATCCGGCGGGACATCCGTTCTGCCTGTGGATCAGCCGCCGGCCAGGCGCCACAGCGAGGTGACCTCCGCGGCGCGGGCGGCGTGGAGGGGATCCGTGGTGTCCCTCGCTCGCGGGTGCCGCGGCTTCGTGTCGATCCTGTCCAGCACATGGAGCCCAGCTCCCTCGATGACGGTCAGCAACTCCTCACGCGTCCTCAGCCCGAGGTGCTCGGCGAGGTCGGAGAGGATGAGCCAGCCCTCACCCCCTGGTGCGAGATGGGCGGTCAGCCCGTCCAGGAAACCGCGGAGCATGGCGCTGTCCGGGTCGTAGACACCTTGCTCGACGGCAGACATCGGACGGCCGGGAATCCAGGGCGGGTTGCAGACGACGAGGTCGGCGCGGCTGTCGGGAAACAGGCACGGGCCTACGACATCGATGCGCCCGGCGAGGTTCAGCCGGCGGACGTTGTCCCGGGTGCAGGACAGTGCGCGCGGATTGATGTCGGTGGCCACGACGTGGTCGACCCCGCGGCGGGCCAGGACCGCGGCGAGCACGCCCGTCCCCGTGCCGAGGTCGAACGCGGTACGGGGAGCACCCCCACCGTGGTTCGCCTGCGCGACCAGGTCCACGTACTCGCCCCTGAGCGGGGAGAACACGCCGTAGTGCGGGTGGATGCGGGCGTCGAGCGCCGGTACCTCGACGCCCTTCGCCCGCCACTGCTGGGCTCCGATCACGCCCAGCAGTTCCGTGAGAGAGACGGCCATGGGAGCGTGCGGTGGGCCGTACGCCTCGGTGCACGCCTGACGGACATCGGGAGCTCTGCGCAGAGCCAGGGAATGGTCGCCCTCCAACAGCACGAGGAGCCTGCTCAGCACACGCGCCCGGTGAGCGCGGGCGCGCCGGTGCAGATGGAAGGACTCGGCCGGGCTGCCGCCCGGGCGGGGAGGCTTGCGGTCGGTGCGTCGGCTCATCGCCCGCAGTAGCTGACGGGCGTTGTGAAAGTCGCCCAGCCACAGGAACGCCGTGCCTTCGCAGGCCAGGCGGTAGGCGCTGTCGGCTTTCATGCGGTCATCGGCGACGACGACCCGCCCCGGAAGCGGTGCGGCGCTCTCGGAATGCCAACGGGCGGAACGGATGGTGTGGGCTTCGGTCCAGTGGATCGTGGACACGACGTACTCCTCGTGATCGAACGTGCGGGGGCACGAAGAGCACTTCGACGAGGAGCAGGAGAAATGGCCCGGGTTACTACGGCAGGGCTACCGCTCCCGCGTCGAAGCGCGAGAGGAGAAGTCGCCGAGAACCATGCCGAGCGTCACGACCGGGCCTTTCAGAGAGAAGACGTACGAGTCTGTCAGCTCGCCGCGATGATCGCCATCAGCAGGCCGCCGATGCAGAGTGCCGTCAACGCCCCTGTCCAGAAGGAGTCTTCGCGCAGCACGCGGGGCGGCCGGAATCGGCGGCCCCGGGTGCGCTGCTCGGGGACGGCCTGCGGCTCGGGCGGTGGTTCCTGTGGTCGCGCCGCAGGCTGGGGCATGAGGGGTGGCGGGACGGCCCAGCTCGGGGGCACCTGGATCAGCTGGTGAGGGAGCGGTCGTTTCATGCGCGGTGGGCCTCACTCCGGTGCTTGCGCAGCAGCACGTTCGTGTCGGTCTCGGCGCTGTGGTCGCGCTCCGTCCGTGCGGTGGCCCGGAGTCCGGCGAGTTTCGCGCAGGTGGCGCAACCGGCGTCCGCCCGGGGCGGGGTGAGGACGAGGAACGGCGCGTCGGTCCGCGCGCGGCTGTTCGCCGCGCGGACCCCCGCGCTCAGCCGCTCCTGATCCGTCGCCGGCCGCAACGACGCCGGGTCCGCCTGCCATTCCCTCCCACCGCCCACGGGACGCAGCAGCGCGTAGGGGCCCGACTTGTCCTGGTACTCGCCGACCTTGTTGGTGGCGGGGTCGTAGAGCAGGGCTCCGGGTTCCATCGGCTTCTCCTCCTTTTTGTGTAACTTCCTTACAGAATGCGACAGTTGAACTACTCTGTGCATTCCTGGGTGTTACGAGGATGCCCCAGGCCGGAGGCGGACACGGCGCTGAACTGGTCAACTTCAGCGCCGGTCAATGAAATGCGGCAAATTCCACAGGAGGTTGCGATGCCCCAACGGCTGGTGGTCACGGAGCTGAGCCATGAGCCCAGGAAGCGGTTCCCCGAGGAGCTACGGCGGTTGAGGAACGAGCGCGGCATGAGTCTGCGTGAGCTCGCGAAGGTACTCGGGTGGGACGCGTCCCTCTTCGGCAAGATGGAGAGCGGGGCGACGCTGGGCGGGCCCGAGGTCGTACAGGCGCTGGATCAGTACTACGGGACGTCGCCGTTGCTACTCACCTTGTGGGAGATGGCAGTTGGGGACCCGACGCAGTTCAAGGAGCAGTATCGCCGCTACATGATGCTGGAGGCGGAGGCGGTGAGCCTGTGGCAGTACTCGGTGAGCATCGTGCCCGGTCTGCTCCAGACGGACGCGTACGCGCGCGAGGTTCTCTCGATGGGCGGGTACAGGGGCAGGGAACTGGACCAGCAGGTCGAAGCGCGCACCGGTCGGCGGAAGTTGCTGGAGAGGCAGGATGACTCGCCACCGTTCCGCGCGCTCCTCGCCGAGGCGGTACTGCGCACGCCTCTACGGGACCCGAAAGCGTGGCGGCAACAGCTTCAGCACCTGGCGGAGGCGGCGGAGCGACCGGACATCACCATCCAGGTCCTGGCGCAGAGCGCCGGTCTGTGCGGCCTGGTGAGCACCGACGTGATGTTCCTGCGACTGCTGGACGGCACTACCGTGGCGTATACGGAGAACGTGCACCGTGGCGAACTCATCGAGGAAAATGCCTCGGTTGAGAAGTTGCAACGTGCGTACGATGCGATGCGTGACCTGGCGTTGTCTCCGGCCGAGTCGCTGTCGCTCATCCTGCGGATGCTGGAGGAAGTACCTTGCGAGCCATCGACCTGACCAACGTGACGTGGCGGAAGAGCAGTTACAGCAACCCGGACGGCGGCAACTGCGTCGAGGTCGCCCCCAACCTCCCCGCCCTCGTCCCCGTCCGCGACAGCAAGAACCCCACCCACGGCACCCTCCTCTTCGGCGCGGGCGCCTGGTCGGAGTTCGTGGGCTCGGTCAAGGGTCAGTAGACCAGCGCCTGCGTCTCCTCGGCCATCGCCTCCTGCACGAACACCTGCGCCCCGGCGATCCGTACGTTCTCCAGCACATCCTTCTCGGTGATGTCCCGCCGTGCCGCGCACTGGGTGCACAGCGTGACGCGGCCGGCCGCGAGGATCGAGTCGAGCAGGTCCGGCAGCGGGGCCGCGTGCGGGAGTTCGAACTCGGCGGCGCGGCCCGGCAGCGCGAACCACGCGGACTCGCCGGTCAGCCACAGTGAGACGTCCACCCCGCTGGCCACGGCCACCGCCGCCACCGTGAACGCCTGCGAGCAGCGTTCGGGGGCGTCGGCCCCCGCGGTCACCTTGATCACGAGCTTCTTCGCCATGACCGAATCGTAATCAACTTCCTTACAACTCCCTGCAACAGCCATGGGTCTCCTGTGCGCGCGCATATGGAATGCGCATGCCATGTTCCGTGGGGGACGTTGTGGAAGTACCTGAACCTGAAACACCCGAACCTGAAACACCCGGGCCCGAAACGCCCGAAGGGGCACCGCCCCGCCGCCGTGGGCGCACCACCCTCCTCATCGCCGTCGCCGCCGTCCTCGGTGTCGTAGCCGGTACGTGCACGGGTTTCCTCGTGCAGGCCGACCGCGCACCCGACAAGCTGCCCTCGCTCGCGCAGCAGACGCTCACGCAGGCGAAGGGGCCCGCTCCCGAGCCGCTCTCGGCCGCCCAGGACCGCGAGGTCAAGGTCGACGGTGACCTGCGCAAGCTGCTCCTGAAGAAGCCGGCCGGTGCTCGGGCGGCGGACTACACCGTGGGCATCGACGGCTGGATGAGCCTGGAGGAGTACGCCGAGACGTACGACAAGCCGGACTCCGCCCTCGGTGAACTCACCGCGTCCGAGTTCCGCCGCGTCGCCGTCACCACCTGGCAGGCGACCAGCACGCGTTCCATCGAGATCAGGCTCGTGCAGTACCGCCAGGAGAACGATCTCGCGGCTGCCGACGCGGCGAAGGACGCCTACTACTTGTCCGGACGTGAGTCCCATACCGACAGCTGGCCGATCCCCGGCACCGGCGACGGGATGGTGTACGTCCACAACTCCCCGAAACGGGAGGCCGGTTATCTGGACGAGTACCAGGCCGAGGCGCGTGCCTGGCGTGGTGACATCGCCCTGGAGATGTGGGTCTCCGACACGAAGCCGGTCCCGAAGAAGACGATCATGGATCTGGCCACGCGGCAGATGGAGCGGTTGTGACCGAGAACCCCGAGCCCCTTCAGGGCTCCGCGGAGCCCGTACCGGCGACCGAGCCGGCCGAGGCCGGGAAACCCGTACGTGTGGGGCGTGGCCGTATCGCCGCGATCGCGGGTTCAGCCCTCCTCGCCGTCCTCGTCCTCGGCGGGGTCGGATACACCGTCGTGACCGTGAACGGCGCCGACCGGGACGCGGGCGCCCCCGTATGGACGTTCCCGAAGGCCGCGGCGGAGAAGAAGGCGGCGCCGGCGACGGGGTTGCGCGGCATGCTGCGGCCGTACGACTACGCCTACACCCAGGGCCCGGACATCGCCGAGTTCGGTGCCGACGCCCAGCTCACCGGGCGCGAGGCGACCGCCCTGCGCAAGGAGGAGTTCAGCGGTCTGCCACGCGCCGAGCGGCTTGCGCTGGAGGAGCAGATCGACCAGGAGCAGATCAAGGGCATCGCGATGCGCAGCTACCTCTATGCCGCCTCCTCGGACATCAACGCCTACACCGTCGAGGTCCAGCTCGCCCAGATGGACGAGAAGGCCGCGCGGAACATCGTCAGGGACGAGAACGAACTCCTGGACGCCGTCACCTTGTTCCGCAAGGGGCCCACCGTCCCGGGCCACAAGGAGGCGCTGTGCTTCCTGCCGAAGCAGGAGGCCGGGGAGAAGCTCGACACGATGCTCTGCTTCGCCAACGAGGGCGACGTCCTGATCACGCTCGACGCGTCCGGGACCAAGGCGATGGACAAGAAGGGGGTCGCGGCGTTCCTGCGCGAGCAGCTCGACCGCATCAAGACGACGGGGGAAGCGGTATGACCGAGCAGCAGCACGAGGAGCAGCAGCCCGTGATCCCGCCCATGCCGGACGCACCCCCGCCGATGCCCCCGGCCGCCCCCAAGGACCGCCGCGCGCTGCGCGCCGCCCTGCGCTGGACCGCCGCCGTCCTGGTGTTCGCGGCGGCCGGAACCGGGACGGCGTACGGCATCACGCAGATGAAGCGGTCCGACGTACCCGGTCTGTCGACCGTGTCCGACGGCCGCTGGGACTACCCGGCGATCACCCGGGCGCCCCTGCCCTCCGGCAGCCCGGGACCGTTCGCCGCGGACAACAAGGCGAGCGCCCACTACGCCGACCAGCGCGCGCTGCTCCTGCCCGCGCCCAAGGGCGCGAAGGCGGACGCGGCGCTGCGCGGCACGGACGGCTGGCTGGCGACCAGCACCTTCCTCGCGCAGTACGCCGACGCGGACGACCGTAAGGAGCTGGCCCAGAAGCTGAAGGACGACGGCCTGAGGCACATCGCGGCCCGCGGCTGGACCACTCCGGACGGTACGCACACCCGGATCTACCTGCTCCAGTTCGACACCGCGGCGACGGCGGACGACCTGTTCTCGCCCGGCCTCATCTCGTACGACAGCCCCGTCTACGCCCTGGTCGGTGCCGAGAAGACCAGCTACGACGACACCGTCAGCGACGAGATCCTCGCCGACAACGTCAAGGTGTCGGCGTACACCGAGGACAAGCCGTACGGCGCCGAGGAGGTGCGGCAGGCCTACCTCTCGGCCGGTGACACCCTCGGGCTGATCGTGCAGTCCCGCAAGGGCGGCGCGAAGGAGGTCCCCTTCCAGCAGACGGTCACCCTGCAGAGCCAGCTCCTGGGCTGACGACTAAGCTGGGGCCGGCCCTGCGTACGTACCGCACCGCGCTCACCAAGGAGCACCCGTGGAGATCTTCTTCGAAACCCTGCTGGTCCTCGTCTGCGTCGGCGTTCTCGCCTTCGCCGGACTGAGCGTGAAGAAGCTGTACCAGGGCCAGCGCTGACCCCCATCGAGGAACTGCAGACCCCATGATCGAGATCCCGTCCGACCTCCACAAGGACCTGGTCCCCCTCGTCTTCCTGCTCGGCGACTGGGCCGGCGCGGGGGTGCACGACTTCCCCGGCTCCGAGAAGTGCAACTTCGGCCAGGAGGTCACCTTCAGCCACGACGGCCGTGACTTCCTGGAGTACCGCTCCCACACCTGGGTGCTGGACAACGACGGGAACAAGGTCCGCCCGCTGGAGACCGAGTCCGGTTTCTGGCGCATCGACGCCGACCGCAAGGTAGAGGTCACGATGACGCGCGACGACGGCGTGGTCGAGATCTGGTACGGCGAGCTGGCCAAGCAGAAGCCCCAGATCGACCTGGTCACGGACGCCGTCGCCCGTACGGCCGCCTCCGGCCCCTACACCGGCGGCAAGCGCCTCTACGGCTACGTCAAGAGCGACCTCATGTGGGTCGGCGAGAAGCAGACCCCCGAGGTCGAGCTGCGCCCCTACATGTCGGCCCACCTGAAGAAGGTCGTCACCCCGGAGGACGTCGAACGCTGGGCGAAGGCCCTCCCGGACGACATGCCGGACGACGGGATCGCTTTCTTCAAGTAGCTCTAGACTTCCAGTGTGGTGAGCACCGACTGGAAAAGTGATCTGCGGCAGCGCGGCTACCGGCTGACCCCGCAGCGGCAACTCGTGCTCGAAGCCGTGGACACCCTGGAGCACGCGACCCCCGACGACATCCTCACCGAGGTGAAGAAGACCGCGTCGGGGGTCAACATCTCCACGGTGTACCGCACCCTGGAGCTCCTGGAGGAGTTGGAGCTGGTCAGCCACGCCCACCTCGGGCACGGGGCGCCGACGTACCACCTCGCCGACCGGCACCACCACATCCACCTCGTCTGCCGTGACTGCACCAACGTCATCGAGGCCGACGTGGAGGTGGCCGCCGAGTTCCGGGCCAAGCTGCGGGACACCTTCGGCTTCGAGACGGACATGAAGCACTTCGCGATCTTCGGCAGATGCCGCGACTGTTCCATGAAGACTTCAACTACCGAGTCGTAGGCTTACGGGTATGAAGAGCCCCCTGTTGTCCCTGCCCGGCGCCGTCCCCGCCGAAGGAGTGGACGAAGGCGTCGCCGCCCACTACGGCGACCTGTTCCGCGAGCAGCGCGCCCTCGCCGACGGCACCGGTTTCGTGGACCTCTCGCACCGCGGGGTGGTCGCGGTCACCGGCGACGACCGGCTGAGCTGGCTGCACCTGCTGCTCACCCAGCACGTCAGCGACCTGCGGGCGGGCGTCGCCACCGAGGCACTGATCCTCTCCGCGCACGGCCACATCGAGCACGCCCTGTACCTCGTCGACGACGGCACCACGGTGTGGATGCACACCGAGCCGGACACCCAGGAGGCGCTGATCGCCTACCTGGAGTCGATGAAGTTCTTCTACCGCGTCGAAGTCACCGACCGCACAAGCGAGTTCGCGGTCGTGTACGTCCCGGCCGGCTCCATCGCCGACGTCCCGGAGGGCGTCGTCGTACGCGAGACGCCGTACGGCCGCGACCTGTTCCTCCCGCGCGCCGACCTGGAGTCCTATGCCGAGAAGGCGGGCCCACCGGCCGGCATCCTGGCCTACGAGGCGCTGCGCGTCGAGCACCACCGCCCCCGCCTCGGCTTCGAGACCGACCACCGCACCATCCCGCACGAACTGGGCTGGATCGGCACGGCCGTACATCTCCAGAAGGGCTGCTACCGGGGACAGGAGACCGTCGCCCGCGTCCAGAACCTGGGCAAGCCGCCGCGCCGCCTCGTCTTCCTCCACCTGGACGGCAGCGAGGTCCATCTCCCGGGCCACGGCGTCGAGTTGCGCCTCGCCGACGAAGGGCCGGACGGCCGGAAGATCGGCTTCATCACGACGTCCGTACGACACCACGAACTGGGCCCGATCGCCCTGGCCCTGGTGAAGCGGAACGTACCCCTGGACGCGCGTTTGCTGGCCGACTCGACGGCGGCGGCGCAGGAGACGGTCGTAGAACCGTAGAGGTCTGTCAGAGGTCGATGACGACGGTGAACGGTCCGTCGTTCGTCAGGGAGACGCGCATCTGGGCGCCGAAGCGGCCCGTGGCCACCGTGGCGCCCAGGGCGCGGAGTCGGGCGACGACCTCGTCGACCAGGGGCTCCGCCACATCGCCGGGGGCAGCCGCGTTCCAGGTGGGGCGGCGGCCCTTGCGGGCGTCGCCGTAGAGCGTGAACTGGCTGATGACGAGCAGGGGCGCGTCGATGTCACTGCACGACCTCTCCTCGTGCAGCATGCGGATCGACCAGAGTTTGCGGGCCAGTTGGGCCGCCTTCTCCTTGGTGTCCTCGTGGGTGACGCCGACGAGGACACACAGGCCCTCGCCGTCGATCGACCCGACCGTCTCGCCCTCGACGACGACGCTCGCGCCGTCCACTCTCTGCACCACCGCACGCATGGGACCCATGATGCCGTGCGGGCGGGAGTGGCTCGGAAGGGGCCGTAGGGTAGCCCATTTTTGTTCCTTAACCCCCCATCTGGGGCCGTTCGGGGGCACTCGGTCACATACGGGCCACTTGGGGTGGCACGATGCTTCCACAAGCCGGTCGAGGGGACGGTAGAGCACATGAGCACACCGAACACCGGGCGGCTGGGATTTCACCGGCCGCCCGTGCAGCGCACGGAGACCGGCGGCCCGCTGCTGGCCGCCGAACCGACCGCGCCCGAGCTGACCGCGCTGCGGCTCCCGGAGCTGCGCGCGCTGCGCCGCGACGCGCAGCGCGACGAGGCCGACCTCAGTTACGTACGACGGCTCCTCCAGGGGCGGATCGACATCCTGCGGTCGGAGCTGGCGCGCCGCTCCCCGGCGGGCGCGGCCTCCGCGGTCGACCTGTCCGGGGCCGACCTGGTCGACCGGCTGTCGGAGATCCTCACCGACGCGCCGGCCCGGCACCGCTCCTCGGCCCGGCACGTCACGCTGGGCACCCCGCAGAGCGAGGAGTCCCGGCTGCTGGCCGCCGAGATGCTCGCCGAGGTCGAGCTCTCGGACCTGGAGGCGCGCACCGACCTGGAGCTGACCACCGCGATGGGCCGGCTCGTGCGGTACGAACAGCAGGTGTCCCGGCGCCGTCAACTCCTGCAGCACACGGCCGACGGCTGCAGCTCGGAGATCGCCCGCCGGTACCGTGAGGGAGAGGCACAGGTGGACGACCTGCTGGTGTGAGGCGAGGGGTGCCGAGGTCGTCCGCTCCGGCTTCGTGGAGAGCCGGCATCATCCAGCCCGTCCGGCGTTCGGGCGAAAAAAATCCCCGCGCGACCCCCACCCCCACCGACCTACCGTGACCCCATGACCCGCGCCCAAGACGACCTCGCCGTACGCCCCATCACCACCCCCGAGATCCCCGACTGGATCCGCGCCCTGAACACCGGCTTCCTGCGAACCCCGGCCGTCTCCGAAGAGGAGATCGCCGACCGCAGCACCTACATCGACCCGCCCCGCACCCTGGGCGCCTTCGACGACGGCCGCTGTGTGGCGACCTTCCGCTCCTTCCCCCAGGAGCTGACGGCAGTCGGCGGCACCCTCGTCCCCGCCGACGCCATCACGAACGTCAGCGTCACGGCCACCCACCGCCGCCGAGGCATCCTGACCCGCATGATGGCCCAGGACCTGGCCGCGGCGAAGGAACGCGGCGACGTCGTGGCCACCCTCATCGCCGCCGAGTACCGCATCTACGGCCGCTACGGCTTCGGCCCCGCCACCACCGCGACCGAGTGGCAGATCGACGTCACGCGGACCGGCCTCGACCCCCGCTGGTCGGCCCCGGCGGACGGCGGCCGTATCGACCTGGTGGACGGCGAGGACGTACGCAAGCTCGGCCCCGAACTGTACGAACGGCTGCGCCGTGCCCAGCCCGGCGCGGTCACCAGGGACGACCGCTGGTGGCAGGTCACCACCGGAGTGCTGAACCTGGACCGCTCCCCATGGACCGAGCCGTTCTACGCCCTCTACCGCGCGGCCGACGGCGAGGTGCAGGGCCTGGCCACCTACGTCTGCGACGACACCTGGAACGACGCCAAGCAGCCGCTCGACACGGCCACGGTGAAGAGCCTGATCGCCACCACACCGGCCGCCGAACGCGCTCTGTGGCATTACATCTGCTCGATCGACTGGGTGGCGAAGGTCAAGTCGGGCTGGCGTGCCCCCGACGACCTGCTGCCCCTCCTGCTCCCGGACCCGCGCGCGGCCACCATCACGACTCAGGCGGACTGGCTGTGGGTGCGGATCCTGGATGTCGTACGGGCCATGGAGGCGCGGTCGTACGAGGGGGAGGGCACCTTGGTGTTCGAGGTGGCCGACGGGGCCGGACTGGCGGGCGGGCGCTACCGGTTGGAGGCCTCGGCGCAGGGGGCGTCCTGTGCGCCGACCACACAGAGCGCGGAACTCACGCTGGATGTGGGGGAGTTGGGGACACTGTGGCTCGGGGGCGAGTCGGCCGTACGGCTCGCGGCGCTGGGCCGGGTCCGGGAAGAACGAGCGGGCGCCGCCCGAGTGGCCGACGCCCTGCTGCGTACGTCCAGGCGGCCATGGTGCCCGGACATCTTCTGAACGTTCCTTCCTGTCATCCGTAGCTGTAGCTGTTCAGTTGTGGTGGTGCCGGCTGACCGGGCTCTCGGCTCCCCTCCAGGAGAGAGACCCGGTCCGCCAAGTTGGCCAAGTTGGCTACCAACTCTTCTCTGGTTATCTCCTCTTGGGTGCGTCTCATAACCACCTTTCCATGAACTGCCAGAAGATGGCGGGAAGTTGTAGTGTTTGGTCGTGGACGCCGAACACGCCCAGTGGTCGCACCGCGAGCTGGCCGACGAGCTGCGCACCCGGATCAAGTCCGGTGTGCTGCGGCCCGGCCAGCGCATGCCCACGCAGGCCAGGCTGGCGGACGAGTTCGGCGTCGAGCGCGGGGCCGTACGGCAGGCGCTGCGCATCCTGCAGTCCGAGCAGCTGCTCACCAATGTGTCCAAGGGGAGCCCGGCGACCGTGGCCCCCGACCTCACCATGGCCCTGACCGGCCCGGGAGCGCCACCGCAGCCCACGATGCAGGGCCTCGCGCCGCGCATAGCGGAAGCCTTCGCGCAGCCGCACGTGGAGATCGAGGCGCTGTGTCTGACGGCCGTCTCCCTCACGCTGGCCATCGGCGAGCCGCTGCGTCAGATCCACGCCGGACAGCTGAAACCGGCCAAGGTCGACGTCCGGGTGCTGCTGCCGAGCAGCGACATCGAACTCGCCTTCCCCTCCCGGGTGGACGCCCCGGCCGACGGCCGGCTGCAACGCCGCTGGCTGGCCCACCGCAACGCCCAGGGTCAGGTGCTGAAGCACAACCTGCTCGCGTTACGGGCGACCCACGGCATCGATGTGCACATCACCTTCCGCGCGCTCCCCTTCACACCGCCGGTGAAGCTGTACCTGCTCAACGGCTCGGAGGCGCTCTTCGCCTACTACACGCTGACCCAGCGCGAGGCGGAGATCGGCCACGAACAGGTGGAGCTGTACGACGCGGAGGGCACCCAGTCGATGCTGTTCGCCTTCGAGCAGGGCGTGGGGCTGCGGGACACGACGTTCGTGGAACAGTCGCAACTGTGGTTCAACGCACTGTGGGAGACGATCAGTTCGGAGCTGACGCTGACGAGCTGATCGCCTCCCGCAGTGGCTGACCCGAAGGGCGGTGGCGGCCTTCGGGTCATAGAGCCGGTCCGGTGACCAGCAGGGCCAGGACGACGGCCCCGATGGAACTGATGGCCGGACTCTTGGCCTTGATGCCGATGGAGAGCAGTAGCAGGCCGATGATCCCGGTGGCGCCGTACTTCCACTGGACGATCTGCTCGAAGCCGACGACGAAGACGGCGGAGAGGAGGGCGATGGCAGGCACGGTGGTTCCCCCTTCGGGCTGCGGAAGCAAAACTTCCACCAACTTGAATCAACTCCAGGAAGTTGGCAGCCAACTCTGCTTAAGTTGTTCCCGATTGGCACCTACTCACACCTACTTACAATCAAGTTCCAAACAACTCCCCTTAGATGGGGCAGAGTTATACCGTTTGGTCGTGACCCAGGAGAACGTGGCAGTGAACGGCAGCAGAAGTTTCTCGCCCCAGGAGATCGCCGACACCCTGCGCGACCGCATCCGCACCGGCGACCTCAAGGCTGGCGACCGCCTGCCCACCCAGGCCGACCTGGCCGAGGAGTTCGGGGTGGAGCGGGGGACCGTACGCCAGGCGCTGCGGGTTCTCCAGGAGGCGGGGTTGCTGACGAACGTGAGCAAGGGGAGCCCGCCGCGGATCGCGGAGCGGTCCCCCGCGCCGGAGGATCCCCAGCCGACGATGGTGGGGTTGGCACCGCGGCTGACCGAGGCGTTCTCGGTGCCGGACGTGCGCATAGACGTCGTGTGCCACACCGCCGAGACACTGATGGTGGCCATCGGCGAACCCCTCCGCCAGATCCACGAGGGCCGCCTCGGCCCCCGGTCGATCGAGGTCCGCATCCTGGTCCCGTCCCGGGAGATCACCCTCGCCTTCCCCGTCCCGGTCGACGACACCGGCGAGGACGACTCGGTCCACAAGCGCTGGCTGTCGATGCGCAACGCCCAGGGCCAGGTGCTCCAGCACAACCTGCTGTCCCTGAAGGCCACCCACGGCATGGAGGTGAAGGTCACCTTCCGCGCCCTCCCCTTCACCCCACCGGTGAAGCTGTATCTCCTCAACGGCGAGGAGGCGCTGCTCGGTTACTACATGCTCACGAGACGGGAGGAGGAGTACGGCAGCCAGACCCTGGACATGTACGACGTACTGGGCTCCCAGTCCCTCCTCTTCTCCTTCCTGCGCCAGACCGGCGAGCGGGACGCCGCGTTCGTGGAGCAATCGCAGAAGTGGTTCGACGCCCTCTGGGAAACCATCACGACGGACCTGACACTCTCCTAGTGACTCCTGATACGGCGCAGACTGTTCCGGTGACAGAAGAGACAGGCAACGTGCGCGAACTGATCACCGGTGCTCGCTTCGTCCTTTTCGACTTCGACGGCCCCGTCTGCCGCCTGTTCGCAGGGCTCTCGGCGGAGGGCGTGGCCAGGGACCTGGTGTCCTGGCTGGAACGGCAGGGACTGAGAGGGCTGCTGACGCAGAGAGAGCGGGAACATCCCGATCCACACGTCGTCCTGAACGCGGTCAACAAACGGCATCCGCGCAGCGACCTGGTGGAGGAGCTGGAGGAGCTGCTCACCCAGCACGAACTCAAGGCCGTCGACTCGGCGTTCCCCACCCCGTGGGCGGATCCCCTCATACGCACCTGGAGCGCCACCGCCATCCACCTCGCCGTCGCCACCAACAACTCCCCGCGCACGGTGACGGAGTACCTCCACGGCCGGGGCCTGCTGGAGTGCTTCACCCCGCACATCTACGGCCGTACGAACGACCTCGATCTCCTGAAGCCGAACCCGCACTGCCTGAACCGGGCCCTGCGCGCCATGGGCGCCGCCCCCGGCGACGCCCTGATGATCGGCGACACTCCCTCGGACTGCGAAGCGGCACGTCGGGCGGGCGTTCCGTTCCTCGGTTACGCGCGTAACCACGACAAAGAATCGTTGCTGCGCAGGGCGGGGGCCGAGGCGGTCGTGGACTCACTGGAGCCCTTGCTGGAATTTGTGCGGCAGGTGTAGCTCAGACATACGTGCCCTCGCCCGCGGCGGTTCAATGAGCGGGTTCTTCATCGATCCCCGAAGCTGGTGGAGTAACGTGCGCCTCCTCTACACCATCGGCTCCACCGGAACGGGCTGAACCCAGCGAATGACATCCGATCTCATCGGCGTTCGGCAGCGAGCCGACGAACTGAGCGGCGCCAACGGCGTGGTCAAAGGCCCTCTGAAGGGCTACCACCACGAGACGTACGTCCTGTCCCTGCCCGGCGAGACACGCATCGTGAAGCTCCGGGAGCCGCGCGATCGGATCCTGTGGTTCGACCGCAGGTGCTTCCACTCGGAGGAGGAGCTGCTCCGGGCGCTGCACGGGAGGGTCAGCCGCATCCCCGATGTCTACGATGCCGAGGGCATGGCGCTGCAGGTGTTCATCGAGGGCCGGACGCTCAAGCCACGTCCCTGGGAGGACAAGCGGGTCTCGCCGGTGGTCCTCGACCAGATCGTCGGCCTGTTCGAGGAGCTGGCGCGGATCACGCAGGACACGCTCGACGTGGGCCGGCGCTGCGAGCCCGAGGACCGCGCCGAGAACGGTGACTGCGACGGCTTCCTGGAACGTCTGATCGTCTTCGTGGAAGACCAGGTCTACAAGGACAACCACCTCAGATTCGGGAGACTTTTCGAAGACCTCGGTATCGGCGAGGAAGCGTTCGATCACCTCAGAAAGAACGTTTCCGGGCTGACGGAACGCGACTTCTTCCTCCTGCACGCCGATCTGCACCGCGAGAACTTCGTCCTCGACCCGCTCAACCAACTCTGGACCATCGACTGGGAGTTGGCGATGGTGGGGGACCCGCTCTACGACTTGGCGACGCACCTCTATCTGATGTCGTACCCGGCGGACCAGAAGCGCCGGATGGCGGAGGAGTGGTTCAGGGTCGTCCATGGTGTACGCCCGGAGAGCACACGCGGCTGGGAAGAGGACCTGGAGCGCCTCATCGATTTCAAGAAGGCGCAGTCGGTGTTCACCGACATCATCCGGGTGTCGCTGTCCCTGCGTGACGGGTCGGGGTTCAACTGGGTCCGGCTTCCGGCGGCGGTCCGGAAACTACAGGCCGTCATGACGGCCGCCGCCCGCCCCCTGGGCCTGACCGAGGTGCCGAGCCGATCCCGGATCGCGTCGGCGCTCGTCCGCTAGCTCCTCCGGCGGCGAAGCACCCCATGGGCACACCGGGTGATCCCGACATCCCCTCCCTCAGCTCGCTCCTGGCACACGCCCCCGAGCCGCGACAGGCGGCGAACGGGTACCACAACCAGAGCTACGTGCTGATCGTGACGGACGACGACATGGCGCGGTTGGTGAAGCGGCCTGTCGGCACATCCGTGCTCCTGCGGAGACGGCGTGCCCATGCCCTGGCGGTGGTGATCCGGACCTGGCGGGACGAGGCCGCGATCCTCGACGCCGTCGGCGCCGTACTGCCTCATGTTCCCCAATGCCTCATGAGGAGCCGGGAGTTCACGATCCACAGCTATGTGGACGGCGTACCGCTCTCCAGCGTGTGCGCGGACGGAGAGCCGGTCGATTCCCGCCTCGTCACGGAACTCGCCGCTCTGCTCGCCGGGATGGCCCGGGTCCGCCGGGACGCGCTGCCGCCGCTGCCGAGCGCCTGGCCGAGCGACGACACGGACAGCCAGGAGCTGCTGCGCACGCTGGTCGACCAGGCTGACCGCCAGATCCGTCGGCCCAACCAGGCAGCCTTCGGTGGGTTGTTCGCGGCGCTCGGGGTGCCGGACGACGCCCTGGCCCGGTTCCGCGAACGGGTTCCCCTCATGACCCGGCGCCCGTACAGCCTGCTGCACGCGGACCTCCACCGCGACAACCTGATCCTGCCGTACGCCGGCGAGCCGCCCCTGATCTGCGTGGACTGGGAGCTGGCCACCTACGGGGACCCGCTGCACGACCTCGCCACACACCTGGTGCGTATGCGGTACCCGCACCACCAGTGGGCCGAGCTGACCGGCGCCTGGGAGGAGGCGATGGCGAGGGTGCGTCCGGCGGCTGTGCGGGGGTACGCCGAGGATCTGCGCCACTACCTCGACTTCGAGCGGGCCCAGTCCGTCTATCCGGACGTGATGCGGGCCGCGCAGTCGCTGCTCCCGGAGGACCTCGCCCCCAGCCGCCTCGAAGCGGCCGTGCCGGCGGTGAGCCGGGCCCTGGAGGCAGCGGCGGAACCGCTCCGGCTCCGGCACCTACCGGAGCCGGGCGAGATCGAGCGGATCCTCCTGCGCTGGCGGACATCACGGCTCACCGCCCGAGAGGGGTGACGTGGCCCGCATCAGCCGAGAAGCGGGATCAACTCCTCCTCCTCGTACGTCAGATGCGCCTCCAACGCCGTCGTCAGCCGCTCCACCTCGTCCCGGACGCCCCCCGGGTCCGCGTCCTCGGCGGTGAGCGCCTCGCGCAACTCGTCCATCAGCTCCGCGATCCGTTCGTGCTCCTCGCGCAGGCGGGCCAACGCGGGTGCGGAGTGCGGGTGTTGCTCGGAGATGTGCGGGAACAGGGCCAGGTCCTCGCCGGTGTGGTGGTTGTGCAGGCCCTGGCAGAAGGTCAGGCAGTTGACGCGGAGTTGGGCGCCGAGGGTGGTGGTGCCGGTGGTCAACTCGGCGCGGATCAGGGACAGTTCGTGGCGGAACGCGTCGTGAACCGCCTTGATCGCCTCGCCGAAGGACGGTGCGTTGATCTGTCCCGGGCCGCCCTGCGCCAGGCTGTGGAGGGCTATGACCGGGATGACCCGGTCGGTCTTCTCCTGGTACGCCGCCCAGCCCGCGTCCGCCTCCACGGCTCGGGCGAAGACCTCGTCGCGTTCCGCGCCGGTGAGGGCCACGGCTCGTGCCTCGTAGGTGAACGTGCCGGTCTCGACGGTGACTTGGGGGTGGGCGAGGAGGTTGCGGTACCAGTCGGGGTGCCGGGGCGAGCCGCCCGCCGAGGCGATGACGAGGACTCGGTCGCCGCCGTCGGGGAGGTAGCCGACGGGGGTGGTGTGCGGGGTGCCGGTGCGGGCGCCGGTGGTGGTGAGGAGGAGTAGGCGGGCGCCCTCGAAGTAGCCGCCCACGCGGCCCCGGTTGGCGCGGAACTCGTCGATGACATGCTGGTTGAAGTCGTTGGGCATGGGGTGGGTAAGGCTCCTTGTTCTCTGTCGCTGCTGGTCCGTGGAGGGCGGTGACGCCGATTTTCTGGATGCAGTGACAGATGGCGGGCCCCTGGCCCGCCACGGCCTCACTCGGAGGCCGGGTACCCGACTCGTTCACGGCACAAGGCCGACCCGGCAGTCATAAGAGGGGACGGTAGCGTCCGGCGTATGACTGACGCCAGTGACTTTCGGAGCATCCCCACGACCACCCTCGCCGACCTGCTCGGCGGCCGGCAGGTGATGGACCTCGGTATCCGACCGCTGTGGGGTCCGATGCCGCGGCTCGCAGGGCCGGCCTTCACCGTGCGGTGTCCTCCCGGCGACAACCTCATGCTGCATGCGGCGATCCACCGCGCCGAGGCCGGTTCGGTCCTCGTCGTGGAGTCGGGGGACGTGGAGTACGCGCTCGCCGGCGGGAACGTCTGCGCCGTCGCCCAGCGGCGCGGCATCGCCGGGTTCGTCCTGGACGGGGTGATCCGGGACGTGGGCGAGGTGCGGGAGGCGGGGTTCCCCGTGGTCGCCCGGGGCGTCGTGCCGATCCCGGGGGTCAAGAAGGCCGTACTGCCGCTGAACGAGCGGGTGACGTGCGGGGGAGTGGCCGTCGACGCCGGGGATGTCGTGGTGGCCGACGAGGACGGGGTCGTCGTCGTGCCGGGCGGGCGGCGCGCGGAGGTGCTCGCCGGGGCGCGGGCGCGGCTGGAGAAGGAGGCCGCCGAGAGCCTCGACGAGTGGGAGGTGGCGCATCGGGCCCGGGTCGACGAGATCCTCGGCGCGGGCGGATTCGAGGGGTGATGTGCGTGGCGTAGCAGCGGAGAGTGCCCGATCCTGGTGCCGATGCTCCTCTTCCTCGATGTCGACGGGACGCTGCTCCCCTTCGGTGCGTCGCGGCCGTACCCGGTGTACGAACCGGCCTTCGCTCGGCCGACGGCCGACGCCCCGCCGCTGCTGACCCGCATCGACCCCTCGCTCGGGCCGCGACTGGCCGCGCTGCGCTGTGAGTTGGTGTGGGCCACGACCTGGATGGACGACGCGAACGTGTGCGTCTCGCCCTGGCTCGGACTGCCCCAACTCCCCTTGGTGGACTGGCCCGACCCCGCCGAGGGTGCCCCCGGCGGACTGCACTGGAAGACCCGGCCGCTCGTCGACTGGGCGGCCGGGCGGGCCTTCGTGTGGCTGGACGACGAGATCGGGGACGCCGACCGCGACTGGGTGAGCGCCCATCACCCCGAACGGGCGCTGCTGCGGCGTGTCGACCACCGGTATGGGATCACGGGTGCGGATCTCGATGCGGTGCGGGAGTGGTTGGACGTCAATCGGTAGGGGGCCGTGGGTAGTTGACGGAGATCCGCTCAGAACGGGGGCTCGTCCGACGTCAGTCGCAGCAGCCACTCGGCGCTTGCCCTCGCGCCCGCTGCGCGGGTCGCCTCGGTCGCGCCGGGGAAGTGCCGGCCCCAGGAGACCGCGCGGCCGATGACACCGAGCCGTGTCGCCAGGGCGAGCGCGCGGTGAAGTTCCTTTGTGGTGAGGCCGTTTGACGTCCAGGGTTCCAGGTAGGCGTCCCGCAGGCGGGGCAGCGCCTCTGATCCGTAGCGTTCGGCGACCCGGCCGGCGGGGACCAGGAAACTGCAGAACGGGTGCGAGACGGCGGCGTCGCCCCAGTCGAAGAAGACGAAGCGGCCGGGCTCCGGGTTGAACACCTGGCCGTCGTGCAGGTCGGAGTGGTCGAGCGAGTCGGGGATGCCCAAGTCGGCGAGTTCTTGCGACCAGTCCAGCAGGCGCGGCCGTAGGGCGCGCAGACTCGCGGGGTCGACGGAGGCGGTCGAGGTGACGGACCTGATGAACTCCACTGTCCGGTCGAAGACTTGGGGGAGTTTCGTCGTCCGGGCGCTGGGGACGCCGAGTTGTTCGAGATCTTTGGTGTACGGGATCAGGGCGCGCTGCATGGTCGCGTACTGGCGCAGTGGTTCCTCCCAGGCGCGCTGTTCGGCGGGGCCGTGGTCGAGGACGTCCCGGAAGAGCGCGCCGCCGTCGGGCAGCAGCGACCAGCCGCGCTCGGCGTCCACGGCGAGGGGTTCAAGGACGTGCTCCGGTACCCATCGGGCGAGCGCGGCGGTGAGCGGTGCCTCGAAGGCGCCGGCCGGCGGGTTGGCCTTCAGCCACACGATGGTGGTGGGAGTGGTGGCGTCTGCCTCTACCGGGATACGGACCAGCACCGACCAGGGGCGCAGCCGTACCCTCTGGCGGCCGGTCGCGCGCAGGCCCCGCGCCGCCAGCTCGCGGCCCGCCCAGTCGAGAGCCGACTCCCGCCAACTTGCGTGGTCCCAGGGCGTCTTGGTGTCCGCGTACTGTCCGCGGTCAACGATGACCGAGGTGTCGTCGACGGTCGATGTGTCTTCGCGCATCGCGTCATTCCAGCAGCGGAGCCGCCGGGATTCCATCGGATTTCCGTGCGGTGGAAGGTGCGCGCGGTAGCGTGCCGATCATGGCTGACTGGGACATACGGCCCGCGCGGGCGGCGGACGTCGAGGCCGCGGCCGAGTTGCGCGCGGAGGTGATGCGGGCCGATCTGGAACGGCTCGGGCGGTACGACGCGCGGCGCGTGCGGCAGCGGCTGCTCGACAGGTTCGAGCCCGCGCACACGTGGGTGATCGAGGTGGGCGGTGAGTTCGCCGGGTGTGTGGCGCTACGGCCGGACGAGGGCGCCCGCTGCCACTGGCTGGAGCACTTCTATCTGGCCGCGCGTCTCCAGGGCGGCGGGATCGGTTCCGCCGTGCTGCGGGAGCTGCTGGAGCGGTGCGACCGTGACGGTGTCCCCGTCGTCCGGCTGGACGTGCTGCGGGGGAGCCCGGCCCGGCGGTTGTACGAGCGGCACGGGTTCGTCGTGGAGAGCGAGGACGAGGTGGACGTGTTCATGGTGCGGGAGACGCCGGATCGAGGCTCGCCCTGACATACGCGGGGGCTGCGTCGTCGTAGACGTATGTGGTAACCGGTGAAGGAGAGGATCGGTATGCGGGTCGCGGTGGCGGGTGGTACGGGGCTGGTCGGGCGGTATGTGGTCGAGGAGTTGGTGGCGGGCGGGCAGGAGCCGGTGGTGCTGAGCCGGTCGAGGGGGGTGGACCTGCTCGTCGGGGGCGCGGGGCTCGATGCCGCGCTGGACGGGGTCGAGGCGGTCGTCGACGTGAGCAACGTGACGACCGTGGGGGCGCGGAAGTCGGCCGCCTTCTTCGGCACCGTCGGCCGCAACCTGCTCGACGCGGGCGCGCGGGCCGGCGTACGGCATCACGTGGTGCTGTCGATCGTCGGCATCGACCGGGTCGGCCTCGGCTACTACCAGGGCAAGCTCCGGCAGGAGGCCGTGGTGAAGGAGGGACCGGTGCCGTGGACGGTGCTACGGGCCACCCAGTTCCACGAGTTCGCGGGGCAGACGCTCGACCGGGTTCCGAAACCCCTCGCGGTGGTGCCCCGGATGCGGACCCAGCCGGTCGCGGCACGCGAGGTCGCCCAGCACCTCGTGCGGCTCGCGACAGGTCCGGCGCAGGGCATGGCCCCCGACCTCGCCGGTCCGCGTGTCGAGCAACTCGTCGACATGGTACGGCGGTTGCTGCGCGCCCGGCACGAGCGGCGGCTGGTGCTGCCGGTGCGGATGCCGGGGGCGGTCGGGGCGGGAATGAACGGGGACGGGCTGTTGCCGGTTGCCGGCGAGACCGGGCCCCGCGGTGTCCAGACGTACGACGAATGGCTCGCGCAGCAGGTCGCACAGGGCCGCATCGCCCGGGGAGGATGACCGCGCCGTGGCCGCCCATGACGACCCGACCCTCGGTTCTCTCACGGCCGAGCGGCGACGGCTGCTCAACCTCGGGTACCGGATGCTCGGTTCGGTGCAGGATGCCGAGGACGTCGTACAGGAGACGTATGCCCGCTGGTACGCCCTGTCCGAGGCGGAGCAGCGGGCGATCGAGGTGCCGATGGCGTGGCTGACCCGGGTCGCCTCGCGGATCTGCCTCGACCAGCTCGGTTCGGCGCGGGCCCGGCGGGAGCGGTACGCCGGTGAGTGGCTGCCGGAGCCGGTGCGGCACGGGGCCGCGTGGACCAGTACGGGTGGCGCGGGCGCGGACGATCCCGCCGACCGGATCACCCTCGACGAGTCGGTGAGCATGGGGATGCTGGTGCTGCTCGACTCGATGACTCCGGCGGAGCGCGTCGCCTTCGTGCTCCACGACGTGTTCGGGATGCCGTTCACCGAGATCGCCGAGACGGTGGGCCGTACCCCCGCGGCCTGCCGCCAACTCGCCTCCTCCGCGCGCCGGCGACTGGCCCAGAGGCCGTCCGGCGGCGGTACGGCGGCGGAACACGGGCGGGTCGTCTCCGCGTTCCGCGAGGCCTGCGAGACCGGCGATCTCGACACCCTCGTCGCCCTCCTCGATCCCGCCGTCACCTCGCGCAGCGACGGCGGCGGCAAGGTGCGGACGGCCCTGCGCCCGATCGTCGGCCGCGACAAGGTGGCCCGCTTCCTCCTCGGCCTCCTGCGCCGGGAACCCGGGGTCGAACTCGTCGAGGACGACGTCAACGGCCTGCCCGGAGTGTCGGTGCGGATGGGCGGGACGACGCTCGGCGTGGTGGCGGCGGAGGTGCGGGACGGGCTGATCACCGAGCTGTGGATGGTGGTCGATCCGGACAAGCTGCGGGCGTGGAACGCGTGAGGGCGGCCTTCTCGGCGCAACTGCGGGCGACGGTGTCGGCGAAGGTCCGGGCCAGCGGGGTGAGGGCGTCCCAGCGGCGGACGGCCCAGCCGACCGGGAGCGGGGGCAGGTCGGGGAGGGGGACGAGGCGGAGGGGGCCGTCGCCGGGCACCTCCCAGCCGGGGAGGACGGGCACGACGGCATGACCGAGGCCCAGCTCCGCCAACAGAAGGGCCGTGTCCCAGTCGGCCACACTGGTGTCGGAGCCGCCGCGGACACCGAGGTCGGCGAGGGCGGCGTCGAGTCGGGCACCCGAGGTGGAGTTCGGCGGGAGGCGGATGAGGCTGGTGCCGGCTAGTTCGGCCGGGCCGACCTGGGCCCGGCCCGCGAGCGGATCGTCGGCGCGTACGGCCAGCACCCACGGCAGGGCTACGACGGGACGCTGCTCGACTCCCCGTACCGAACCGGCGATCGTGACCCAGGCGAGGTCCAGGTCACCGGTGATGAGGGCGTCGAAGCAGGCGCGGCTCGATGTCTCCGTCCGGAACTCCAGGCTGACCTTCGGACAGCGCTGCCGGAAGGCGACGACGGCCTCGGCCATGAAGTGCCGCACGGTGGTTCCGCCGGTGGTGACGCGCACGGAGCCGGTGTCGCCGTTGACGAGGTCCCCGAGCCGGCGCATGGCGAGATCGAGTCCGGCGATGCTGTCCGCGGCGGCCTCGCACAGGACACGCCCCGCGTCGGTGGGGACGACCCCGCGCGGCTGCCGCTCCAGCAGGCTCAGACCGGCCTCCCGCTCCAGCCGCTTCACATGCTGGCTCACCGCCGACTGGGTGCGGCCCAGCTCACGGGCGACAGCGCTCAGACTGCCCGCTCTGCACACGGCCACGAAGACACGCAGATCCTCCAGAGTCATAACTGCCAAGTTAAAGCTTGGAGTTGGGGAGAAATCCATAGGATTGACTGGGGTGACGGGGTCCCCGAGGATCAGTGCAGGGCCCAGGCGGCAACCCGTCCGCGCTTTCCCGGGGTCCGGACCACCGGCGAACGCGCGGACGGGTGCCGACCTCACAAGACGAGACAAGACGAGACAAGGCAAGACGAGACGAGACGTAAGGATCCCGACCGTGCCGGGTTTCTCCGTGGCTGACGCTTCCGTTCGGGCCGTCGCGCTCCTGCGCGAACTCGGTGCCGCCGAGACCGCCCACCCGGGCGGCACCCTCCTCGCACACCTCCAGCGCGTCCAGAAACGACTCGCCGCCTGGAACGCCCGTCCCGCCCTCCAACTCGCGGGCCTGTGCCACGCGTTCTACGGCACCGACGGCTTCCCCGTCGCACCGCTCTCCCTCGACCGCCGCGACGAACTCGCCGAGGTGATCGGCGCCGAGGCGGAGAGCATCGTGTACCTCTACGCCTCGTGCGACCGGAGGGCCACCTACCCGACGCTCACGGACGCCGACGCCTCTTTCCATGACCGGTTCACCGGCCGGGTGCGCACGCCGGAGCTGGGACCACGACGGGACTTCGCCGAACTGTCCTCCGCCAACGAACTCGACCTCGCCCGCGTCGACCCGGTCTTTCGTGCGCGGTGGGGTGCCGAACTCCTCGCGCTGTTCAGCCGGTTGCGGCCGTTGCTGAGTGAATCGGCGTGGGGGGAGTGCCGGGTGGTGCTTGCGGAGGGTGGCTCTCGGCGGGGCTGAGTCGATCGCGGGTCAGCAGGACAGCAGGAGCTGAGCGTCACGTCGACGGCCCGTCGAGTTTCGCGGCCACCGCGTCGAGGACCCAGTCCAGGCCGGTGGTGAAGGAGGTCTCGGCGTCCACGTCCGTGCCGTCGTGGACGGCCTTGGTCAGGGCCGGGAAGCGGCCCGTGGCCAGCATCCTCGTCAGGTGCGGGCCGTGGGCGCGCTGCCAGTCGCGCTTGGTCAGGCCGGTGGCGCGCTCGGCCCGGAGGTTGGCGATCTCGCGTCTGATCGCGCCGGTGGAGTAGGCGCTGACCGTCTCCACGGCACGCATGACGGTGTCGACGTCGGCGAGGCCGTCGAGGGCGGACAGGGTGGCTTCGGCCACGGCGAGACCGTTCGGGCCCAGGATCGGGCGGCCGCCGAGCAGGTCGGCGAGCCATTCGTGACGGAGGGCGGTCTGCCTGGTGCGCCGGGCGAGACCGCGCAGCGCCTCCCGCCAGTCGCCGGGTCGCTCCTCGGGGAGGATCTCGGCCTGAACCTCGTCCACCATGAGGTCGAACAGCTCCTCCTTGGTGGCGATGTATCCGTACAGCCGCATCGGGCCGGCGTTCAGCCGGGCGGCGACCTTGCGCAGGGACACCGCCTCGAGCCCGCCCTCGTCGGCCAGCGCGACGGCGGCGGCGACGATCCGCTCCCGGTCGAGCGGCACGGGTCGAGTCGGCGGCTCCGGCCGGTCCCAGACAGTCATGGTCACACCGTACCGTTGCGATACATTGTAATGAACCAATACAGTGTATCGCCATGAGACGTCGTATCGCAGTGGTCGGCAGCGGTCCCGCCGGCCTCACCTTCGCCCGTGTCCTGCACCGCCACGGCCACCCCGTCGCCGTCCTCGAACGCGATCCCGCCCCCGATGCCCGTCCCCCGGGCGGCACGCTGGACCTGCACAAAGGGCTGGGCCAACTCGCGCTGGACAAGGCGGGGCTGCTGGCGGAGTTCCGTGCGCTGTCCCGCCCCGAGGGGCAGGCCATGCGCATCCTGGACCCGGACGGGACGGTCCTGCGCGACTGGCGGCCCCGCCCGGACGACCTGGCCAATCCCGAGATCGACCGCAGACAACTCCGTGACCTGCTGCTCGGCCCGCTCGACGTCCAGTGGGGGCGGGGCGTGACGCGGGTGGTGCCGGGGACCCCGGACGGCGTACTGATCCATTTCTCCGACGGGCGACAGGAGGCGTACGACCTCGTGGTCGGCGCGGACGGCGCCTGGTCCCGGACCCGCCCGGCGGTCTCGCCGGCGACGCCGCGCTACACCGGGGTCACCTCGGTCGAGACCTCCCTCGACGACGTCGACACCCGCCACCCCGACCTCGCCCGGTTGATCGGCGACGGTTCCATGGCGGTGTACGGCGTGAACCGTGCCCTCGTCGCCCAGCGCAACAGCGGCGGCCACGTCAAGGCGCACGCCCAGTTCCGCGCAACGCTGGACTGGCACGCGCACCTGGACCTGGCCGACCCCGAGGCCGTCCGATCGAGCCTGCTGGCCCTGTTCGACGGCTGGGCCGCCCCCGTCCTCGAACTCCTCCGCCACGGCACGACCTTCGTCCACCGCCCCCTCTACGTCCTGCCCGTCTCCCACACCTGGACCCATGTCCCCGGGGTGACGCTCCTGGGCGACGCGGCCCATCTGATGCCCCCCTTGGGCGCGGGCGCCAACCTCGCGATGCTGGAGGGCGCCGAACTCGCCGAGTCCATCGCCACTGTCGGCTCCGCGGATCCGGACGACGCCGTCCGCGCCTTCGAGGAGCAGATGTGGGCACGGGCCGGGAAGTGGGCGAAGATCACTACGGCGGGTCTGGAGCGCCTGATGAGCCCGGATCCCGCGGATGCCGTCGCGCTCTTCGACGAGGTTCAGGCGTCCTGATCGGGGCTGGCTCGCTCCTGTCCCGTCTCGCTCGACCTGAGAAGTGCGCTGTCCGGGCTATGTGCCTTGGGGATGCTGGTGGGTGAGCCATAGGCGTCTGAGGGCTTCGAGTTCGGTTCGGGGGAAGTGGTCGCCCCACTTGCCTCGGTAGGCGCTCTCGCCGTAGGTCTGTGCGACCTCGTCGAAGCAGCGGATCACGGCGCGGGCGAGTTGGTCGATGCCGAGCTGACTCGACCAGATCTCGCTTCCCTCTTTGTCGTGGTCGCCGCCGTCGCGCAGTTCGAGCACGCGGATCCAGATGTCGTCGCCTTCGCGATAGAACACCCAGCGGTAGGCGGTCGGTTCGGCGTCGAACTGGACACGGGTCTCCGTCTCCCCCGCGACGAGCCGGGCCACCGCGGTCAGGAACTCCTCGGGCGCGCTGGTGATGTAGGACGCGGTGAGCTCGGCCTTGGTGTGTTGATCCTCAAGGGTGCAGTCGGCCCATCCGTGTGCCTCCAGTACCCAGGTGATGCGCATGCCGGTTGTCACTGGTGCTCCTCGGCGAGGAAGCGCCGGATGTCGGCGGCCAGGGCAGTCATCTGCTCGCCGGCTTCGAGCCACGTGGTCACCGAGGCGCTCCAGCCGCCGACGGCCCGCGGCCAGGGGCGCACGGTCCAGGTCAGCCCGACATGACCGCCGGACCGGAAGACGGCCGACACCGTCAGGTCGCGGTCGTTGGTGTACCAGCTCCGTGCACCGTCCCATCCCCGGTAGTCCGCGGCGAGTTCTTCCAGGAACACGGTGAGATCGCTGTCCCAGATCCAGGCGACGACCTCGTCGACGCGCGCGGTCAGGCCCGGGGCCCGCAGCTCGACGGCATAGTGCACGGAGTCCGGGTCGGGGCTGAACCGGTCGCGGAAGGTCACGCCGACGGAGGGGTTGTCCTGGCAGCGGACGGTCACGCCGGCCTCGTCGTCGGTGTCGGCACCCAGGGAGGTCATGGGTGGAACGCTAGGCCGGCACCGCGTTCGGCGGTATCGGGATTCGCCTCCGGTGGGGTGTTCCACGGCGTTCTGGCGGATGGCGCGATGTCCGAGCGTCAGCCCGGCCACGGCAGCACCGTGAGCTCCGGCCACTCGTCCCTCCAGCGTGCCGTCTTGGCCTCATAGACCTCCCGCGGGGCAAGCACCGGGTTCGGCCGGACCACCAGGTTGAACACGTCGGAGAGCCCGTGGGGCGCATAGACGTGCCACCCACCGTCGGGGTCCAGCCGCACCCCCAGACAGCACGTCGTCGCGGCGAACGAGTCGATCGCCGCCTCGGTGGACTCGTGAGGCGGGCAGGGTACGCCGAATTTCTGCTCGTACCAGAGGTGCACACGGGCCTCGTTGCGGATCTCCACCTCGGCCGGCAGTCCGGCGAACATCTCCTGCCCCGCCTTGATCACAGCGTCCTCCGCCTCCCAGGACAGGTCGGTGCCGTCGAAGTAGAAGATGTCGTAGTCCTTGATGCCACTGGTCGGGGGCCTGTCGGTGACCACGTTCCACACCGTCTGGAAAAGGCAGCCCGCCGTCACATACCAGCCGGGCAGTTCCAGCGTCGCTGCCCTGGTCAGCACGTCGGCCAGGACCTCGTTCTGGGAGAGAACGGACCGCAGGCCATCGAGCTGCTCAGCGAGTGGGAGTCGACCGAACATCCGTCCTCCCTATCACGAACAGCCGCTCTGACAAGGCGCGTTGACCGCGACTGGCCGCCGCAGCCCGCGAGGCGGCCAAGTTCAGGACCGCGCGGTCCTGAACGCGAGATACCGGCCGAAGGCTTCGTGGCTGTCGGGGGTGAAGCGCCACTCCAGCAGGGCCGACCGCAGCTCCGGCTCGGTCAGCCAGCCGTGCCAGGCGACCTCATCGGGGTCGGCGGTCACGGCGTCCGGCACCACGGCTTCGTGCACGCCGAGCCAGTGAGGGCTCAGACCGCTGCGGTTGAGGAACGTGAACAGCAGGCGCGGCTGCACGCGGATGCCCAGCTCTTCGGTCAGCTCCCGTGCGGCGGCCTGTTCGTAGGACTCGCCGACATTCGCGGCGCCACCGACCTCGACCTCATAGAGCCCGGGGAAGCGCGACACCTGCTCCGACCGCCGGTGGACGAGGATCCGGCCCCCCTCATCACGACACACCGTCACGGCGACCCGGTGCAGCCAACCCTCCCGGACGGCCTGCCGGCGGCTGACCACCATCCCCACGGCACGATCTTGATCGTCGACACGCTCCACCAGTTCGTCCACGACGCACACCCTGGCAGACCCCACCCCCGAGTGGCATGGCGCACTTTTGCAAGCGGGTGCTTGCAATAGTTAGCGCGGGTGGTGCAAGGTGGACGTATGGCAACGCTCAACGTCGGCAATCTCGGGGAGTATCTGCGTGACCAGCGGCGCAACGCGCAACTGTCACTGCGGCAGCTCGCCGATGCCGCCGGGGTGTCGAATCCGTATCTGAGTCAGATCGAGCGCGGGCTGCGCAAGCCGAGCGCGGAGGTGTTGCAGCAAGTAGCCAAGGCGCTGCGGATCTCCGCCGAGACGCTGTACGTGCGGGCCGGCATTCTCGACGCCGAACGTGATCGGGACGAGGTCGAGACGCGTGCCGTCATCCTCGCCGATCCCACGCTCACCGAGCGGCAGAAGCAGGTGCTGCTTCAGATCTACGAGTCCTTCCGCAAGGAGAACGGGTTCGAGATCGCCGACGGGGGCGAGGAGAGCGAACCGTCCGCGACCGACGGTGCCGACGGCAGCGACGCCGAACCGCGGGACGGGACGGCCGGCTGACCCGCGGACGTACATCACAAAACCCTCAGCTGATAGCAACCGGGAGGACCATCACCATGGCCATCACCGATGACCTGCGTAAGACCCTGAGCGACCCCACCCCCCTCTACTTCGCCGCCGGCACCGCCGACCTCGCGCTCCAGCAGGCCAAGAAGGTGCCCGGTCTGGTGGAGCAGCTGCGTGCCGAGGCTCCGGCCCGGATCGACGCCGTGCGGGGTACCGACCCGAAGGCCGTGCAGGAGAAGGCCGCCGCCCGCGCGAAGGAGGCGAGCGCCAAGGCCAAGGAGGCGCAGGAGAACCTCCAGACCAAGGTCAACGACTTCATCACCGGCCTCGACGGCGACCTCAAGAAGCTCGGCAGCACGCTCGACGCCGACCTGAAGAAGTTCGGCGAGTCCGCCCAGGACTTCGCGCTGCGCGGTGTCGGCGTCGCCGCCGAGTACGCCGTCAAGGCGCGCGAGGCGTACGAGAAGGTCGCCGAGCACGGCGAGCAGGCCGTGAAGACCTGGCGCGGCGAGGCCGCCGACGAGATCGAGGAGCTGGCCGTCGCGGTCGAGCCCGACCCCGAGCCGGTGTCCGAGCCCGTCGTGGTCAAGGCCGAGACCCCGGCCCCGGCCGCCCCGGCCGCCGCCGCTCCGGCGAAGAAGCCCGCCGCGAAGAAGGCGCCGGCCCGCAAGACCACCGCGAAGAAGACCACCCCGCCCGCGAAGTGACACGAACGGGTGATCGGTGACGGGTCGGGCACTCCATGAGTGCCCGGCCCGTTCTTCGGGTAGCGGGAATCCGGTTGCGGGTACGGTGACCGCGTAGGACTAGCCGAGTCGGGTGGTGGACGTAGTGCTGATGCAGGGCTTCACGGGGTTCATGTGGCTGTTGAGTACCGCCCTGATCATTTTCAGCGGCTTCGCGCTCGTCGACGCCGCCACGCGTCGCGAGGACGCCTATCGCGCGGCGGACAAGAAGACCAAGCCGTTCTGGCTGATCATCCTCGGGCTCGCCTTCGTGGTGAACCTGATCTTCAACATCCTGTCGTTCCTGCCGATCATCGGCCTCGTCGCGACGATCGTGTACATGGTCGACGTACGCCCGGCCCTCCGCGGCCTCCCCGGCGGCGGCCGCAGCCGCAGAGGCGGCTCCAGCAGCGACGGCCCCTACGGCCCGTACAACGGCGGCCGCTGAAGCCGTACGACCACCCCCGGCAGGGACCGGGCTACGGCGCCCGGTCCAGCAGCAGTACCGCCACGTCGTCCGTCAGTTCCCCGCCGTTGAGGTCGCGGACCTCGTTCACCGCGGCCCGGAGCAGTTCCTCGCCCCGCAGGCCCTCCGCGAGCTGGCGGCGGACCATGGCCACCATGCCGTCCTGGCCGAGCCGTTCGCGGCGGCCCTCGCCGATCCGGCCCTCGATCAGTCCGTCGGTGTAGAGCATCAGGCTCCACTCGGCGCCCAGTTCCACCTGCATCCGGGGCCAGCGGGCGCCGGGGAGCAGGCCGAGGGCGGGGCCGTTGTTGTCGTAGGGGAGGAGTTCGGCCGGGCGGCCGGGGCGGGCGAGCAGCGGGGACGGGTGGCCGGCCAGGCACAGGCCCGCGCGGCGGCCGTCGGGTGCGATGTCGACCGTGCAGAGCGTCGCGAAGATCTCGTCGTCGGGGCGCTCGTGCTCCAGGACCTGTTGCAGGGTGCCGAGGAGCTCGTCGCCGCACAGGCCCGCCAGGGTGAGCGCGCGCCAGGCGATGCGCAGTTCCACGCCGAGCGCGGCCTCGTCGGGGCCGTGCCCGCAGACGTCGCCGATCATGGCGTGCACCGTGCCGTCGGGGGTGCGCACGGTGTCGTAGAAGTCGCCGCCGAGCAGCGCGCGGGAGCGGCCGGGGCGGTAGCGGGCGGCGAAGCGCAGCGGGGAGCCGTCGAGGAGGGGTGTGGGCAGCAGGCCGCGTTCCAGGCGGGCGTTCTCCTGGGCGCGCAGCTTGGACTCGGTGAGCTTGCGCTCCGCCCGGTCCGAGCGTTTGCGCTCCACCGCGTAGCGGATCGCGCGGCTGAGCAGCCGGCCGTCCAGCTCGTCGCGGAAGAGATAGTCCTGGGCGCCCACGCGGACCGCCTCGGCGCCGCGCTCGGTGTCGCCGGACGCGGTGAGGGCGAGGACGGCGTGGTGCGGCGCGATCCTCAGCACGTGCTTGAGCACGGCCAGCTCGTCCACGACACCGTCGGCGCCCTCCGCCGCCCGGCCGGGGGCGGGCAGCGCGAGATCGAGCAGGATGCAGTGGACGTCGTCGGTGAGCAGCCGCTCGGCCTCGGTGAGGTTGCGGGCGGTGCGGATCCGGATCGGCTTGCCGGTCGGGTCGAGCAGCTCGGGCACGATCGGCGAGCCGCCGGGATCGTCCTCGATCATCAGCAGGGTGAGGTGGCCGGCCGGGGTGCCGTGGGCAGCGCGGGGCGCGGCCTCGGCCGTGCCGGTGCCGTCCTTGTCGCCGGTGACGGTGTCGTCGTCGACCGGGTCCTGCGTGCGCGGGGCCTCGGTGGCCGGGGAGCCACCTCGTGCGGTGTCTCCCGAGCTGCCTCCGGAGGGGCCGTCGGCCGCGGGTGCGGCCTGCGCCTGACCACTCTCCACGGCCGGGATCGCTCTCTGCCGCGGTATGGGTGCGGGCATCGTCCTGTTTCCTTCCCTCCCCCCGAGGGCGGCGGGGCGAGGGACCTCGACCCACCGACGGGGACCATAGCGGTAGTCGGCGCCGTAAAGGAATGGTGTGAGGCAGGTCGCTTGGCAGGTGGCCACTGTCATATGCCGTGATCCGTACCGCAGTTGGGCAGGATGGCGGTGGGGTCGGAATGACGAAGGTCACGCCCGGTGGGGGTTTGGGGCGGGTGGTGCGTGCGCTGCGTCACGTGGTTGGGGTCACCCCGACGGCATCACGCCTACCGGGTGGGCAAATTACGCATCCGGTCGCACAACACCCAATATCGGCATCGAGCCGGCCCCCGCGATCGTCACGGTCCGCCCCGGCCGCGGGGCGTGGATGATCGCGCCGTCGCCGATGTACATCGCGACATGGCTGGCGTCGTCGAAGTAGATGATCAGGTCGCCGGGGCGCATGTCCTTGACGTCGACATGCTTGAGCTGCTTCCACTGCTCCTGCGAGGTGCGCGGGATCGGGTCGCCGGCGCTCGCCCAGGCCTGCGAGGTCAACCCCGAGCAGTCGTACGACGACGGGCCCTCGGCGCCCCATTCGTACGGCTTGCCGAGCTGGGCCGTCGCGTAGGCCACCGCCGCCTTGTCCGCCGCGGACGCCTTGCCGCTGATGTCCTTGAGGACACCGGAGTCGAGCCACGCGGTCTGCGCCTTCAGCGCGGCCTGCTGCTCCAGCTTGGCCAGGCGCTCCTTCTCCTGCTTCTCCAGTTGGGACTCGAGCTTCTCGGCCGCCGCGATCTGGGTCGTGACCTTCTTCTTGGCGGTGGCCTTGGCCTGGCGGTTCTTCTCCAACTGCTGCCACTGCGCGGAGGCGTCGGCGGTGTACTGCCTCAAGTCCTGCTGGGTGCGCGTCAGTTCCGCGATCAGGCCCTTGGTGGCGCGCTCGCCCTGGAGCACCCGCCCGGCACCGTCCAGGAACTCCTGCGGATTGTCGCTCAGCATCAACTGCGCCTCGTCCGGAAGCCCGCCCGTGCGGTACTGGGCGCGGGCCGCGGCACCGGCTCGGTCCTTCAACTCGTCCAGTTTCGCCTGGCCCCGGACGATCTTCCTGGCCAGCTCGACGATCTCGGCGGACTGCTTCTTCGTCTGCTCCTCGGCCGCGTTGTAGGCGTCGGTGGCGACGGCGGCGTCGTGGTAGAGCTTGTCGAGCTTCGTGCGTACGGCCTCAAGGTCCTTGTTGGTCACGGGAGTCGAGGAGGCCGTAGTCGACGGGGTCGGCGTCGGGCTCGCGAACGCGGTGCCGGGTGCCGCGAGTACGGTGACCCCGCAGACCACCGCCACGGCCGTCGTGATCAGGGCTCGCCTGCCCGCTCCCATACCCCTGCCCCCACATCTGTACATGCCCGACGTATCTGATTGACCGTCAGTAACTTACGGACGCCTGAGGGATCGTGCCATGCCCGCACACAAAACGACAGAGGCAGTACTTCCCGTACTTCTCTCCTTTCCTTCCAGGTCATGACCTGGGCGTGCGTGCCGTGGTGATCTCTCCGCCCGTGTGACGAACGGCCGCCGGAGATCGTTCCCTTGCCGTCCCCCGCGGGCCGCGCGCCCGCCAGGGTTCACCCGCGCGGGGCCAACGCCCCCCAGGCCACGGTCACTTCGCCCTGCCGCCACCGCACCGGCCCGTCCGTCACCGGCCAGTCGGCCGTGAGGTCCCGCACCGCCCGCATCCAGCGCTGACGGGCGCCGTAGGAGGCGTAGGGCGCGGCGGCCGCCCACGCGCGGTCGAAGTCGCGGAGGAAGGCGTGCACCGGTTCGCCGGGCACATTGCGGTGGATGAGGGCCTTGGGGAGGCGCTCGGCGAGGTCGGACGGTCGCTCCAGTGAGCCGAGCCGGGTAGCGAAGGTGACCGTGCGCGGTCCCTCCGGGCCGAGCGCGACCCACACATGCCGGCGCCCGATCTCGTCGCAGGTCCCCTCGACGAGCAGCCCGCCCCGCGAGTGCGCGGAGGCCGGCGCGAGCCGTCCGCACAGCCGCGCCCAGACCTCGGCGACCCGCGCCTCGTCGTACTGCCGCAGCACGTTCGCCGCGCGGATGAGCACCGGCCGCTGCGGGACGGGAACCTCGAAGCCGCCGTGCCGGAAGACCAGCCCCTCGCGCTCGTACGGTTTCGCCGCCGCGACCCGGGCCGGTTCGATCTCGACACCGACCACGCGCGCGTGCGGGGCGACGGTCCGGAGGCGTTGCAGCAGCTCCACGGCGGTCCAGGGCGCCGCGCCGTACCCGAGGTCGACGGCGACCGGCTCGACGGCCCGCCGCAACTCCGCGCCGTGCGTCGCCGCGATCCAGCGGTCCATGCGGCGCAGCCGGTTGGGGTTGGTCGTCCCGCGCGTCACCGTTCCCACGGGGCGGGTTGTCGCGCGGGCAGTCATGGCTACGAGGGTATGCGGGCGGTGTCGGCGCGGTGGCCGGGCGGGCTCTTCAGGCCTTCCAGGCGGGACCCCGGTCAGCGTGAGGTGTGTGTCGCTCTGCGGTGCAGTGTGAGGGTGAGGCCGGCGCCGGGCGCGATCAGGGCTGTGGCGGTGGCCGCGAACGCGGGGGTGCCGTTGCTCGCGCCGGTCTGGGCGAGGTGGGTGGCGTCGCCCGCGGGGCGCTGTTAAGGCCTTGTCCGGGCCGAACGGCGCTCGCGGTCCTCCGTGGTCGGGGGTTCGGGTTGGGAGTTGGGGGCCCGGCGCCGGGGTGGAGGGCGCGCGTGCGTTGGCGGCGCGGTGGGACCGGTGCGGGAGCGTGGCCGGCGGGATGTGGAGTGGGACACCTCCATTGTCGGCGCGGTGGCCGGCGGACCCTCCACGCCCGCTGGACCCTCCAGGCGGGACCTCGGTCAGCGCGAGGCGCGTGTTGCCCTGCGGTGCAGTGTGAGGACGAGGCCGGCGCCGGGCGCGATCAGGGCTGTGGCGGTGGCCGCGAACGCGGTGGCGCCGTTGCTCGCGCCGGTCTCGGCGAGGTGGGTGCCGCCACCCGCGGGCGACGGGGCGCTGCTCGCCGCGGGCACGGGGCTGCTGCTCTCGGCAGCGGTCGGGGCGGAGTCGTCGGACAAGCCGGAGGAGCCGGAGGAGCCGGAGGAGCCCTGACGAGCCGGAGCCGGAGGGCTGCGGCGACGACGAAGCCGGCACGGAGGCCTGCGCCGACGACGAAGCCCCGCACGTCATGTCCGGCACCACCACGTTCGGTGTGATGTCCCCGTCGACCTGGTCGCCCGCCTTCACATGCACCCGGAAGGCCTGACCGAGGTACAGGCCCTGGGGGCGAAGTCGACGCTGACGCCCTCGGTGGTCGGACGGGCGATCGTCTCGGTGCAGATCAGCCATCCCCGCCGGGCTGGCTCAGCTCGATGTACACGCTGAGTCGACGAAGAAGTGATCGGCGACCGCCTCGCGGGTGGTCACGAGCGGGTCATGGGCATGCGGGCCGACCGTTCGGGCAAACGGACCGGTGGGCGGCCGGACCGTTCCGGCGGCCCGCCCAGCGCGACCATGGGCCACGCAGTAGCCGCTCGAACGGTTGAGCGACGCACGGTAATGGCTCGGCAAAATCCCGCCGCCCCGGAATGGGAATCGGACGCTCCGGCGTTGGCTCCCCTGGAGGGAACCCCACGCCCGCCCTCAGGCATGCCCGCAGCAAGGAGGACGCCACGTGAGCCAGTACGTCAGCAGGCTCGGGCGGCGCTCCGCGGCCACGCCCGCCCGGCTGCGACTGCACCGCAAACCCCGCCGTGTAGCCATGCTCTCCGTGCACACCTCACCGCTGCACCAGCCCGGCACGGGCGACGCCGGCGGCATGAACGTCTACATCGTGGAGCTGGCCCAGCGCCTAGCCGCGATCAACATCGAGGTCGAGATCTTCACCCGCGCGACCACGGCGGCCCTCCCCCCGAAGGTGGAGCTGGCCCCGGGCGTGCTCGTCCGGCACGTGGACGCGGGCCCCTACGAGGGCCTCGCCAAGGAGGAACTCCCCGCCCAGCTCTGCGCGTTCACCCACGGAGTGATGCAGGCCTGGGCCGGCCACCGCCCCGGCTACTACGACCTGGTCCACTCGCACTACTGGCTCTCCGGCCACGTCGGCTGGCTCGCCGCCCAGCGCTGGGGCGTCCCCCTCGTGCACGCCATGCACACCATGGCCAAGGTCAAGAACGCCAACCTGGCCGACGGCGATACCCCCGAACCGGCCGCCCGCGTCATCGGCGAGACCCAGATCGTCGCCGCCGCCGACCGCCTCATCGCCAACACGGCGGAGGAGGCCGACGAACTCGTACGGCACTACGCCGCCGACCCCGCCAAGGTCGCCGTGGTCCACCCCGGCGTGAACCTCGACCGCTTCCGCCCGGCGGACGGCCGAGCGGCGGCCCGCGCCCGCCTCGGCCTGCCCCAGGACGCGCTGATCCCGCTCTTCGCGGGCCGCATCCAGCCCCTGAAGGCGCCGGACGTGCTCCTGCGCGCGGTCGCCGTGCTCCTCGACGAGCGGCCCGAACTGCGTTCGAACATCGTGGTCCCCGTCGTCGGCGGCCCCAGCGGCAGCGGCCTCGCCAAGCCGGAGGGCCTGCAGAAACTAGCCGCGCGGCTGGGCATCGCGGATGTCGTACGGTTCAGGCCGCCGGTCGGGCAGGAGCAGCTCGCGGACTGGTTCCGGGCCGCGTCCGTGCTGGTCATGCCGTCGTACAGCGAGTCGTTCGGCCTGGTCGCCATAGAGGCGCAGGCTGCCGGTACGCCGGTGCTCGCGGCCTCGGTCGGCGGCCTCCCGGTGGCCGTGCGCGACGGAGAAACCGGGTTCCTCGTCCAGGGCCACGATCCCGCGGCCTACGCGCGCGTGCTGCGCGACCTCGCCGACGACCCGCACCTCGCGCCCCGCATGGGCGAGGCCGCCGCCCGGCACGCCCAGCGCTTCGGCTGGGACACCGCGGCCGCCGCCACGGCGGACGTCTACGCGGCCGCCGCGCAGGCCCACCGCCGTCACGTACGCTCGCACCATGGGTGAGGCAGCGGCAGCGGACCAGGAGCGGGCGGCGCAGGTCATCGAGGGTTTCCTCAAGAGCGCCGAACTCGCCTGGGAGAGCCCCGAGTCGGGCACCTACGTCGTGCAACTCCCCGGCACCCGCAAGCTGTCGACGACCCTCTCCCTCATCGTCGGCCGCCACTCCCTCTCGCTCAACGCCTTCGTCATCCGCCACCCCGACGAGAACGAGACGGCCGTCCAGCGCTGGCTCCTGGAGCGCAACCTCAAGCTGTACGGCGTGAGTTACGCCGTCGACCAGCTCGGTGACGTCTACGTCACCGGGCGGCTGCCCCTCTCCGCCGTCACCGAGGCCGAGATCGACCGCCTCCTCGGCCAGGTCCTGGAGGCCGCCGACGGCAGCTTCAACACCCTGCTGGAGCTGGGCTTCGCCTCCGCGATCCGCAAGGAGTACGCGTGGCGGGTGTCGCGCGGGGAGTCGACGCGGAACCTGGACGCGTTCACTCACCTGACTCAGCGCCCCACCGACTGATCTCCTGCTGACCCCTTTCGCCGCGACCGGCCGTCGTGGCATGCTCACCGCCAGCACATTTCTGAACAGCGTTCACATCCATGAAAATCTGCGTGGGAGGACGTACGTACATGAGCCGCACCCGCCTCACCAGACGAACCCTGCTCGGAAGCACGCTGGCCCTGGCGGCCCCCCTGCCGACAGGGACACCGCGAGGTCAAGTCCCGTCCCTCTGGCGGGAGTTCACCCGAACCCCCTTCACCCACCCGCAGATCCCGTACGTCGGGAAGGCGGGCGCACGGCGCCACCCCCGGCACTCACGGGTGTTCGACGTCCTTGGCTACGGCGCCGTGGCGGACGGCACGACCGACTCCGCCCCCGCGATCAACCGTGCCATCGCCGCTGCCGGCGGGGCCGGCGGTGGCACGGTTCTCATCCCGCCCGGCACCTTCCGCATCGACGACGTGATCCGTGTGGGCCACTCGAACGTGGTGGTCAGAGGCGCGGGCAGCGACCGTACGAAGCTCTACGCGACGAAGAACCTCACCGAACTGATCGGCGTCTACGGCTCCCGCTACGGCGGCGACAAGTCCTCCTGGTCCTGGGCGGGCGGCCTCATCTGGCTTGCTCCGGCGGCCCGCCTGGACTCACTGGTCGCCGCGATCAGGGCGAAGGCCTGGCCCTTCGAGGGCTGGACCGGCAACAGGCGTGACGAATGGCGGCAGTTGACGACGGTCGAGCCGGCCCGGCAAGGCTCCTGGACGGTGACGGTCGCGGACGCCTCGCACCTGAGGCCGGGCACCCTGGTCCTCCTCCGCCTCGCCGACGACCCCGGCCACACCCTCCTTCAGCACATGGCGGGCGGCGGCCCCGGCCCCGAGGCGTACTACTGGGACGACAAGACGAAACTGCTGTCCTACGTCCCCTACGAATGGCCCGTCCGCATCGCGCGCGTCCACGGCCGCGAGGTCACCCTGGAACGCCCGCTCCCGCTCGACATCCGCCCCGAATGGAACCCGCAACTCACCACCCACGTAGAGGAGTTGACGGGCTCGGGCGTCGAGGGCCTCACCCTGGAGGCAGTGGAGGCCCCACAGCAACCGCACCTCCTCGACAAGGGCTACAACGGGGTCGTCCTCCAATGTGCCTACGACTGCTGGCTGGACGACGTGACGGTCCGTCATGTCGACAACGGCTTCGGCCTGGTGGCGGCCTCGGCATGCACCCTGCGCGGTACGACGGTGGCGGGTCGCGGCTCCCACCACCCCTACTTCTGCCGCGAGGGCTCGCACGACAACCTCATCGAGGACTTCACCATCGAGGAACGCACCGTCCCGGCCCCGGCCAACACTCAGCTCCACGGCATCAACGTCGAGGGCCTGTCCTCGTACAACGTCTGGTCGCGCGGCGACATGCGCATGGGCACCTTCGACAGCCACCGCGGCCTGCCCTTCGCGAACGTCCGCACCGACATCACGGTGAACAACAACGGCCGCCACGGCGGTGACGCCAGCGCCGGCCCGCTGTTCGGCGCCCGCTTCACCCACTGGAACGTCCGCGTGACGAACGGCCGCGCCGGCCTGATGAAGATCGACCAACTGGCCCCGTACAGCGCCACGGTGGGCCTCAACACGGTCACCGAGTTCGACCAGACCGACGTCCCCGACTTCACCGGCGACCCGCACTCACGCCTGGAGCTCTACGGCACGACGGATGTCGTACGGCCGCGGAACCTGTACGAGGCGCAGCGGGAGCTGTAGGCCGGGTCCGCTCAGGTCCGCCACAGGGTGTCGTAGCCGATGAAGTCGAACATGCTGGTGCCGGGCGGGAGTTGGCGGTTCTCGCCGGTGAAGCGGTGGGCGCCGACGGAGGCGGCGCGGGAGGGTTCGGAGACCCAGAGCCGCTCGAACCCGCGCTCCTCCAGCCAGGCGCAGATCCGGGGGACGAGGTCCGGGGCCTTGCGGTTGCGGGTCCATACGACCGTGCCGCCGGTCCGGCACAGGGCGGTGCAGTGGTCGAGGAGCCGTTCGACGTCGGCGTCGATGATGTTGCCGAGCACACCGCACAGGAGGACGAGGTCGGCGGGCGCGAGGTCGGTGTAGGCGTCCGTCAACGAGGCGTCTCCGGCGACGACTTCGACGCGGGGGAGGCCGGCGTCCCGCGCGGCCCGCCTCGCGTCGGCGACATTCCGCTCGTCCAACTCGACCAGCCGCGCCCGGACTTCGGCCCCGCGAGGATGGTCGGCCAGTACGCCGATGAGATCGCGGCCCTGTCCGGCGCAGAGGCTGATCGCGGTGAGCGGGCCGGGCGGGGCGGCGTCGAGGGCATACCGGACGCGTTCCTGGACGAGGGCCAGGCGCTCGCTGAGGTAGGAGTCGGGGGAGTCGTAGGCGTTGTGCCACTCGTGCCAGTCGATGCGCTCCATGTGCGGAATCTAGCCGCGGTGTTGACGCCTGTCGCGTGAATAACGCCCCGGCGTCACCCCCACCAACTTCCGGAAATGGCGGGTGAGATGGGACTGGTCGTAGAAGCCGGTGGCCGCCGCGACCTCGCCCGGTGGGCGGCCGTCGAGGAGGAGCCGGCGGGCGCGGTCGACGCGGCGGGACATCAGGTACTGGTGCGGTGCGATGCCGTACGCGCCGCTGAACGCCCGTACCAGATGGGCCGGATGAGCGTGCACGAGCCGCGCGGCCTCGTCGAGGGCGATGCCGTCGGTGACGTGCTCGTCGAGGAGTTCGCGGAGGGTGCGGGCGAGGGCGGGGTCCCCGGTGGGGGCGGGGGCGGACGGCCGTAGATGGGCGTGCAGCCGTTCGGCGATGAGGGTGAGGCGGCTCTCGGCCTCCAGTTCGTCGCCGGGGTGGTCGAGCGCGGTGTGCAACTGGCCCACCCGCAGCCGGAGTTCGGGGTCACGGAGGTCGGGCCGGTCGACGGCGGAACCGATGAGGCCGTCCGGGAGGTGGGTGCCGTCGAGATAGAGGACGCGCTTGCGGAAGCCGTGCGGGGTGGCGGGGGAGCCGTTGTGCGGGACGTGCGGCGGGAGCAGGGAGACCGTGTCGTGCGGGGTGCCGTGCTCATGCCGGTCGAGGTCGTACCGTACGGCCCCGTCGTCCACGATCAGCAGCGTCCAGGCGTCGTGCACATGCATGGGGTACGCGTACTCGGTGAAGTGGGCGTGGAAGACCTCGACGACACCGGGGATACGGGGCCGCCACGCGGAGACCTCCTGCTGGGGGCGCGGTGGGCCGGTTTGCGGGGCCATGCAAAGAACGTACAAGACGAGGGCGCGGGGCGGTCGGCAGTCTCGATCCATGAGCACTGACATCACGGGCGAACCGATCCGCTTCGACACCAAGATCGCCGTCCTGCTGCGCGAGGACCTTGAGCCCTGGCAGCGCCTGAACGTCACGTCCTTCCTGGTCAGCGGCCTGGGCGCACAGGTTCCCGAGGTGATCGGGGAGCCGTACGAGGACGCGGACGGGGTGGCCTATCTGCCGATGTTCCGGCAGCCGGTGGTGGTCCTGGAGGCCACGAAGGAGACGCTCATGGCGGCCCACACACGGGCCCTGTCCCGCGCCCTGCCGCGCGCGATCTTCACGTCCGACCTGTTCGGCACCGGCAACGACCGGGACAACCGGGCGGCGGTGCGGGCGGTGGCCACGGCTGAGCTGGATGTGGTGGGGCTGGCTGTGTACGGGCCGCGGAATGGGGTGGACAAGGTGGTGAAAGGGGCGCGGATGCACCCGTGACCGCGGCTACGACCGAATCTGCACAGTGGCTGCGCAATCGTGGGGCGAGCGGGTGCTGTTGGTGCGGAGTTGTCCGGTTCGGCTCGGCGGGGGCACCGTCTGTGGACTCCCTGTGCGGCGCCGCGTGTAGAGAAGCCGGCCCCAACTCGTGTGCGCGTCCACACGGTTCGGCCCCCGATCCACTCAACTGCCTTTCGGGAACAGGGACGGAGTGGATGCCCGGCACGGGGCGTGGTTTGATCCTGCGCACCGCGGCCTACCGCCTGCCCCCCAGCGGAGCCGCTCTCCCCCCAGTGCACCACGTGCACCATCCGTGATCCACGCGAAGGGCAGTCTCCTCATGAACTCCGCTCCCCAGGTTCAGACCCTTGAGATCTCCGACGCCGAGCTCGACACCGTCTCGGGCGGCCTGTGCCCGCAGATCGGCCTCACCGCCGGCGACACCTCGATCACCAGCGCGGACGTCCTGGCGCAGGTCGCCTCGGTCAAGGACCTGGCCCTGGGCACCGTCGCCCAGCTCCCCCAGGTCAGCGTGACCGTCGGCATCTGAATCGGCAGGCGTCCGACCGCCTACGCCGACAAGCCCTCCACCTGCGGTTCTCCGCTGGTGGAGGGCTTGCTGCCATGATCAGGCCGCCGTGACGTCCGCCTCCGCGTCGCCCACCGCCGGCTCCGCTTCCGCCCTCGCCCCCGCCGGCTGCCCGTCCGGCACCCGCCGCATCAGTGCCCCGTACCCCACGGCCGCCACCGTGCCGACGGCCGCGCACGTCCCCCACAGCCACGCGGCCCCGAACCGGTCGATGACGAACCCGGACATGAGGGGTGCCACCAGGGCGGCGAGCGACCAGGACAGGGTGTACATGCCCTGGTAGCGCCCGCGTCCCTGGACCGGTGAGAGGCGGACGACCAGCCCGGTCTGTGTGGGCGCGTTGATCATCTCGGCGAGGGTCCACACGCACACCGTGAGGGCGAAGACGCCGACTGAGCCGGCGAACGCGGTGAGCCCGAAGCCGTAGCCCGCGAGGAGTGAGGAGACGACCAACAGGCGCTTGGCGTCGCGGTGTTCGATGAGACGGGTGACCGGGATCTGAAGGGCGACGATGAGGAAGCCGTTGATGGCGATCGCGGTGCCGTAGTCGGCGGGCGTGAACCCGGCCTCGCCCATCGCGACCGGCAGCCCGACCGAGCCCTGCTGGAAGACGACGGCGACGAGGAAGGACAGCCCGACGACGCTCATGAACCGCCCGTCGCGCAGTACGGTCCCCAGCCCGACCGCGTCCACGGCCCTCTTCCCGTCGTCGCTCGTGACGACGGCGGGCCGTGACTCCGGCAGCTTCAGGAAGACGACGACCGCGCAGACCGCCGTCATCCCCGCCTCCAGCAGGAACCCGGCGCGGTAGCTGACCTCGGCGATGAACCCGGCGGCCATGGACGAGACGGCGAAGCCGAGGTTGATGGCCCAGTAGTTCAAGGAGAACGCGCGGACCCGGTCCTCGGGCCGCACGATGTCGGCCATCATCGCCTGCACGGCCGGGCGCGAGGCGTTGCTCGCCATCCCGACGAGGAAGGCGACGCCGGCGATGGCGACGGGATCGTGCATGAAGCCGAGCAGGGCCACGGCCGCGGCGGTCGACGACTGGGCGATGAGCAGGGTGGGCCGCCGGCCGAGTCGGTCGGTCATCACACCCGAACCGATCGAGGAGACGACCCCGCCGAGCCCGTGCAGCGAGGCGACGAGACCGGCGTACGTGGCGGAGTAGCCGCGGTCGAGGGTCAGGTACAGGGCCATGAAGGTGGCGACGAACGCCCCGAGCCGGTTGACGAGGGTGCTGGTCCACAGCCACCAGAACTCGCGGGGCAGACCGGAGACGGATTCCCGGGCGGCGCGTCTCAGGGCGGCGAGTGACATGGATCGATCCCCCACGGTCGGACGGCAGGCATGTAAGCGGCAACGGCTACGAGCACAACTTACGAACGCGGGGCCCGGGCGGACCACTCAATTAACAGATGCCGTCAACTGTCGGACCGGGAGGCAGGCGCCAGGTCATGGCCCGAATGCGTGGATTACGCTCTGGGGCATGGCCGACGCACCGTACAAGCTGATCCTCCTCCGCCACGGCGAGAGCGAGTGGAACGCTAAGAACCTGTTCACCGGCTGGGTGGACGTCAACCTGAACGAGAAGGGCGAGAAGGAGGCAGTCCGCGGTGGCGAACTCCTGAAGGACGCCGATCTCCTCCCCGACGTGGTCCACACGTCCCTCCAGAAGCGAGCGATCCGCACGGCGCAGCTCGCGCTGGAGTCGGCGGACCGCCACTGGATCCCGGTCCACCGCTCGTGGCGCCTGAACGAGCGCCACTACGGCGCCCTCCAGGGCAAGGACAAGGCGCAGACCCTCGCGGAGTTCGGCGAGGAGCAGTTCATGCTGTGGCGCCGTTCCTACGACACCCCGCCCCCGCCCCTTGAGGACGGCACGGAGTTCTCCCAGTCGGACGACCCGCGCTACGCGACGATCCCCCCGGAGCTCCGCCCCCGCACGGAGTGCCTGAAGGACGTCGTCGTCCGGATGCTCCCCTACTGGTACGACGGCATCGTCCCCGACCTCCTCGCGGGCCGCACCGTCCTGGTAGCAGCCCACGGCAACAGCCTCCGCGCCCTCGTCAAGCACCTCGACGGCATCTCCGACGCCGACATCGCGGGCCTGAACATCCCGACGGGCATCCCCCTGTCCTACGAACTCGACGCGTCCTTCAAGCCGGTCAAGCCGGGCGGGACGTACCTCGACCCTGACGCGGCCGCGGCTGCGATCGAGGCGGTCAAGAACCAGGGCAAGAAGAAGTAGGCGGCACGCTTCACGCCTCCTACCCGCGGGTTCCTCGCGGGCAGGGGGCGTGTTGTCGTTGTGGTGGCCGGTTGATCGGGCCGTCCTCAGGACTTCGGGAAACCCGGCTCCGGCTGTTCCCTCGTCTCCGCCTGCGCTCCCGCAGCGCGTAGGGCCGTGACTGACGGGCGCCGGCGTCAGTGAGCACGACGTCAGTGGGCACGTCATCGCACACCAGCAAGAAGTACTCGACTGCCCATGCTCTCCCCATCCCTCTCCGATCGGGAGCGTACGAGCGCGTAGGCAGCTCGACTCGATCGCTGAAACGCCGCCGACTCACAGGGGCCCGGCCAAAGTCAGGAGAACTCTGCCACGGAAGCCAACAGCCGCCACTGACAACGCCGTCGCCTCTGGGACCAGTAGGCAAGCCGCCGCTCCCCTGTCACGATCAAGCAGTTGGATCGAAGGGGGCCGCTGGTTCTGAGCAGGGTGTGCGGTTTTTCTGGGCGTGGCTGCCGCTTCTCATCGGGCTGGGGGTGATCGGTGGCAATCTGCCGCGCCTGCTGCACGCGCCCTACGCCCTCGTCATGGTCATGGACACCCTCAACCTCGGGTTGGCGGTCACCACGGTGGTCCTGACCCTCCGTGCGGGGCGGCACTACTTTCGGGGACGCGGTCTACGCGCCCTGGAATGACGCCACTTGGACCTGATCGGGCCAGGTGAACGTGTACCGGGGCTCGCCCCCTCGGCTCACCCGCACGAAGCGCAGCAACTCCCGGACGATGCCCGCGTTGCCCATCGCCCAGCCGGTGCATGGTTCCAAGTCGCCAGGGGTGACCCGGTGTTCGACGTTGGACCAGCGCGCGCCCGTGTTGTCGCGGATCGCGCGTGCGGCGAGGTCCGTGACGAGGACGTGGGCGAAGTCGTGCGGTTCCCCGGTCTGTTCGGCGAGGCGGTCGCAGGCCAGGGCCAGGACGCCCGCCGTGCCGCAGCAGCGGCCGTTGTTGTCCCAGAAGCCCGGGTGTTCTCGGCGGGGGAGGCCGGAGTGGGTCACCGTGTGCCAGCAGCGGTCGGTGAGGGTGGACCAGACGGGGTCGGCCGTGATGTCGCGGAGGGTGCGGAAGACCTGGGCGTCGCCGGCCGGGCCGTGGCACCAGCCGTAGCTGACGGGTGCGATCACGTCGGGGCGGAACTGCGGGGTGGAGTGCGGGACCAGGAAGCCCTCCGGGCCCGCCTCGTCGCGCGCCACGACGTCCGCCGCGCCGGCCAGCGCCAGTTCGACCAGGTCCGCGCGGCCGGTCGCGTCGCCGATCCGGGCCAGCGCCAGGACGATGCCCAGCGTGCCGTGCGAGATGTGGTGCAGACGGGCGTCGATGCCCGGGCGGTGGGCCCAGTGGACGCCCGCCGGAGTCCGCTCCGCCGTCCGCAGATACGGCTCCACGGCGAGGACGGCCAACTCGGCGTCGCCGGCCAGGAGTGCGCCGAGGCCGATCCCCGCGTTGCCGCCCATCAGCTCGAACAGCTCGCCCCAGCGGGTTCCGTCGAAGCGCGACCGGACGAGTCGTAGAGCATTGTCGGCCGCGGCGCCCGCGGATGTGTCGCCGAGTTGGTCGTGAAGTGCCCGCAGGGCGAGCGCCGTTCCGGTGCGGCCGAAGTAGAGGGAGTCGTCGGCGAGTTCGTCGAGATCGGCGGCGGAGTCCGCGAGGCTGCGGCCCGCGCGCAGGGCCATGTCGGCGTAGGAGTCGTCACCGAAGTGCCGCCATGCCTCCAGGAGTACGGGGACGATTCCGGCCGTACCGCTGTAGAGCGAGGAGTTGAGTTCGGCGTCCGATGGTCTGGTCGGCCAGGCGAGGCCTCCGCCCGGGGTTTCCCGCGCCGTCCCGGTCAGCCAGCGCAGGCCCTCCACCGCGAGTTCCTCGACCTCGTCGACCGTGACTTCGGGTGCCGTCATGGGCCCACTGTCGCATGATTGTTGTCCTTGCGTGCATACAGCAGGTGATCGCACTGAGAGGATGAACGGCACGTTGCACGCACTCTCGGGGGGAAGAGCACCCATGGCGAACCAGTACCCCGGACCACCTCCGGAACAGCCGCCCGGCCAGCCGTCCGACCAGCCGTTCGGGAAGAACCCGTACACAGGCCCGCCCACAGGTCCGCCTACGGTCCCGCCCACGGTTCCGCCCACCGGCGGCCCGTACGGCGAGAGCGGCTACGGCTATCCCGCGCAGCCCAACTACGGCTACCCGCAAGCCGTACCGCAGCAGCCGCAGACGCAACCGCAGCCCCAGCCCCACCAACCCCCGTTCGGCGGGCCGATGTTCACCCTCGGGGACATCGCGGTCAACGGTGACACGATCGTGAGCCCGGCCGGGCCGATGCCGCTCAGGGGCGCGATCTGGACGGCCACCGACAAGTCGCGTACGGAGGAGCGGATCCCGCCGTACGCGATCGTGCTCGCGATCGTCTTCTTCCTGCTCTGCTTCGTCGGGCTGCTGTTCCTCCTGATGAAGGAGCGCGTCACCACCGGCTTCGTGCAGGTCAGCGTCAACAGTGGCGGCCGGCACCACTCCACGATGGTCCCGGTGCAATCCCGCGACCAGGTCTTCCACATCCTGAACCAGGTCACGTACGCCCAGTCGATCAGCATGTGAGCGGCGGGAACAGGCGAACGGCGGCCCGGGTACGGAACCCGGGCCGCCGTAGACGCGATGTACGAACTCAGTGCCGCCGGCTCGCCTTCGCCAGCGCCGGGACGAAGCGCAGCGCGTCCACCGTGCCCACGCCCGTCGCCATGTCGTAGCCGTTGACGGCCGTGTAACCGGTCACGCCCGCGTACGAGTTGTTGGTGCCGTCGTTGACGTCGACGATGCCGTTGCGGGCGGCGCCGTGCTTCGCCAGCGCGTACAGCGCCTCGTTGATGTTGCCCACGCGGTGGCCCGCCGCCTGGTCGGCGAGGGCGACGATGCCCGAGAAGAGGGGGCTGGCCTCGCTCGTGCCGCCGTAGACGTCCCAGCCGATCGCGGTCGGGTCGAAGCTGGAGTACGTCCAGGCACCGCCGTTGACCGCGGCCGCCATCGACACGTCGGGGGTGGCGCGTTGGGTGCCGACGACGCTCTTCACGCCGTTCTGGAAGGACGGGCGGGAGAACACGTGGGACTGGCCGCCGCCGCCCGCGCCGTAGTCGTTGTAGACGCTGTCCGGGGTGACGCGGTCGCCCTTGTCGTCCAGGTGGAGCTGCGTGCCGCCGATGGACGTGACCAACGGGTCCGAAGAAGGCCAGGAGTTGACCGGCTTGTCGTAGAAGGCCGAGCCGTCCGCGTTGTAGTCGGTGGCACCGCCGTCGCCGGAGGAGGCGAGGACGGTGACGTGCTTGCGGTTCGCGTCCTGGAAGGCGTAGCGCAGCTTCTTGATGCTGGAGAAGTCGCCCTGGTCGAAGCCGGGGAAGGTGTTCTCGGTGGCGCCGAAGCTCTGGGTGATGACGTCGCCGACGCCGTGGTCGATCAGGTACTTCTCGGCGTCCATCATCTCCGGCAGCCCGGTGACGCCCTCGGTCTCGGCGACCGCCGTCTCCACCAGCACGATCTTCGCGTCGGGCGCGACCGCGTGGGCCATCTCGACGTCCAGGGTGGTCTCGCCCGCCCAGCCGGTCATGTCCGCGTTCTTCGGGTCGAAGACGGGGACCTTGCCCCACTTGACCACGTTGACCTTGGCGCTGTGCATCCCGAACTGCTTGCTGTAGACGTCGAGATCGTGCTGGATCGTCGGCGAGCCGAACGAGTCGACGATGACGATCGTCCGCCCCTTGCCCGTAATCCCCTTCTTGTAAAGGGAGTTGAGGTTGTACGCGGTGCGGTACTGGAGCGGGTTGTAGCAGGCGATCTGCCACTTGGCCTCGCACTCCGCGCTGGAGAGCGGGCTGGGCACGTCACGGGCGAGGGTGTGTCCGGTGATGGCCGGGACGGCCTTCGTCTGCGGCACGGTGGCGGACGAGGCGCCGGCGACACCGGCCAGCGGGGCGGTCGCGAGTGCGGCGGCGGCGAGGGTGGCGGTGGCGGCCGTGGAAGCCGCGAGGCCACGTCTGGTACGGGCTATGTGCATGAATCCCCCCTGGGTGATCCTGAGTTGCACGCGAGGACGCGATGGTCTGCGTGCATCTCACCCAGTGAGACATGCACAGGACAAGACTATTGAACTGCCGATGCCGAACCTTTTGCCCAACCAGCACTCAATGATCGAACGACCCGGGCCCGCCCCCCTCTTGACTCAGACTGCGGCCCCGGCGAGACGCCGGAACGCCTCGGTGGTCCGCGGATGCGCGATCTCGTCCAGCAGGTGCCGCCACTCGGGATCACCCACGGAGGGATGCGCCAGGTCCCACGCGACCAGCAGCGGGACGAGGGCGTTCTCGCCGGGGACCTCGGCCGGATTCGTGAACTGCGTTGATTCCATGGGACGTTCCTTCCGGGCGGACGATCGGCTGTCGGTGACGGCTTCCACGATGCCTTCGCCCGCCCACCGCGACCATGGAGCGCCCCACCCGATCGGGGGTGGGGCTGGCTCCACCCCTGGCACGGCGTCAGATCGAGTACGGCACCGGGTGCACCTCGTCCGCCCGGTGCCCCGCGCGTTCGTGGACCCGCTGGACCGCTTCGGACGACGGCGCCTCCGACAGGCAGTAGACGGTCCCGGAGTCGGGGTCCGCCCAGGCCCGCTCGAAGTGCACGCCCTCGTCCTTCTCCACGGCGAGATCCGCCTTGTGGGCCTCCTTCAGCTGGTCGGCCGTGATGCCCTTCATTCCGTGGTGTACGTCCATGTACTGAGCCATGGCCGCGCACCTCCTTCCGTGCGCTCGCCCGCCCTCACTTCTTCCTCTTTCATGCTGCGCCCGTTCGGCGCCGGCGGCTACCGTGCGGAACGATCACGGGGGTACGGGGGACGAGGGGGAATCCGTTCGGGGACGCCCGGGCCTGTGCGGGGAGCGACGTTCCGGCGCGGGAGGCCCTGGACGTCGGGGTGTGCGGAGGGGCCCGGGCGCTTGCCGCGCCGGGGCCCCTCTCATGGCATCACGTGTCGGTCAGCCGCACTGACACGGATTGCCGGACTGGCATCCGCACCCGCAGCCCGAGCCGCAGCCGCAGGCGCCGAAGAGCGGAAGGCTCTTGATCTCGGCGGGCTGCTGCGTCTCGCGCTCCTGCGTCGGGTCGGGGGTCGTACCGGGGGATTCGGCCATGCGTCCTCCTGGAGGCTGGTGCCTGCCCCCATTGGATGCCCACTCCGCCAGGCGCATCAACGGCGCATGGAGGCTTCCACCGCGATCCCCTCGCCCGGGGACCTACGCCCCCACCGCGGAGAACCCTCCCCTGTATCCGGGACATCCCCCGCTGCCAATCCAGAACCAAGCCTCCAGCCCGAGACCCAACGCAAGCCCCGCCCCGCCCGAAGCCAACCGAACGCTAGCCCCCCCGCCCCACCGCCGGAGGCCTACGCCCCCTCAGCCCCCGTGACCGGCTGGATGTCCGGCTGGATCTCGTCCGCGTGTTCGCCCGTCACCAGGAACACCACGCGCTTGGCGACCGACACCGCGTGGTCGGCGAAGCGCTCGTAGTAGCGGCCGAGCAGGGTCACGTCGACCGCGGTCTCGATGCCGTGCTGCCACTTGTCGTCCAGCAGGTGCTGGAAGAGCGTGCGGTGGAGGAGGTCCATGGCGTCGTCGTCCGCCTCCAGCTGGAGGGCGAGGTCGACGTCCTTCGTGATGATGACCTCGGCCGCCTTGGCCATCAGGCGCTGGGCGAGCTGGCCCATCTCCAGGATGGTCGCGTGCAGGTCGTGCGGCACCGCGCGCTCCGGGAAGCGCAGCCGGGCCAGCTTCGCCACGTGCTGGGCGAGGTCGCCGGACCGCTCCAGGTCGGCCGACATGCGCAGGGATGTCACGACGATGCGCAGGTCCGTCGCCACCGGCTGCTGGCGGGCCAGCAGGGCTATGGCCCGGGCCTCCAGGTCGTGCTGGAGATCGTCGACCTTCTTGTCGGCCTCGATGACGCTCTCGGCCAGCTTCAGGTCGGAGTCCAGGATGGCCGTCGTGGCGCGTCCGATCGCCGACCCGACCAGCCGGGCCATCTCCACCAGACCGTCGCCGATCGAGTCAAGTTCCTCGTGGTACGCGTCCCGCATCAGGGTTCCCTCTCCTACGTTTGCTTCGTGGGCTCAGGTGGCCCGGCCTGTCGGTGTGACTGAAAGGCCTCTTGGTACGACTTGGTACGACTGAAAACCGGCCCTTCCACCCCACGCTCCCACGTTCCCGCTCCTACGCGACTGTTTCCGCCACCCCAAATGAATCAATACTGGCTCCAAGGTGAACTCTGGGCGACGAGTGTTCGAGGTCGCACTCCGATGGCTGTGGCCAGGAGGTATCCCATGCCTAACCTGGGAGCATGGACGTGAACGCGGCGGTCGCCGCAGCGGCAGCGATCGCCGGGGTACTCACCGGTGTCATCGCCATGCTGGCGTTCCGCTGGAGCGAACGCGACCAGAAGCGACCGACCAGGACCTCCCTGCATACGGACCCGGTGCTTCCGCCGGGTGTGGACACCGTGCTCTCGGTGCTCCGCTCCTCGGCCGTCGTCCTCGACGAGGCGGACGCCGTGGTCAAGGCCAGCTCGGCGGCGTACGCCCTCGGACTGGTCCGCGGCGGAAAGCTCTCCGTCGACCCGATGCTCCAGATGGCCAGGGACACCCGGCGCGACGGCGAGATACGCCAGGTCGAACTGGATCTGCCCAGGCGGGGCACCGGACGCGGCGAGGCACTCGCCGTGTCCGCTCGCGTCGCCCCCCTCGGCTCCCGGCTCGTCCTGCTCCTCGTGGAGGACCTCACCGAGGCCCGCCGTATCGAGGCCGTACGACGAGACTTCGTGGCGAACGTCAGCCACGAACTGAAGACCCCCGTCGGCGCGCTCTCCCTCCTGTCGGAGGCGGTCATGGACGCCTCCGACGATCCTGAGGCGGTGGAGCGTTTCGCCGGCCGGATGCAGATCGAGGCCACGCGCCTGACCAATCTCGTGCAGGAGCTCATCGACCTGTCACGGGTCCAGAACGACGACCCGCTCGAAGACGCCGAACCCGTCCGCGTCGACGAACTGGTCGCCGAGGCCATCGACCGCTGCCGGCACCAGGCCGGCGCCAAGCAGATCACCATGGCCGCCGGCGGCACCGCCGACCTGCACGTCTGGGGCAACCGGGGCCAACTGGCCGCCGCCCTCGGCAACCTGGTCGAGAACGCCGTCAACTACTCGCCCGCCCGAACCCGAGTCGGCATAGCCGCCCGTCGGCTCACCGCGGCCGGCGGCGACCACATCGAGGTCGCCGTGACCGACCAGGGCATCGGGATATCCGAGAAGGACAAGGAGCGCGTGTTCGAGCGCTTCTACCGTGTCGACCCGGCCCGCTCACGGGCCACCGGCGGTACGGGTCTCGGGCTGGCGATCGTCAAGCACGTGGCCGCCTCGCACGGCGGGGAGGTCACGGTGTGGAGTTCCGAGGGACAGGGCTCCACTTTCACCCTGAGGCTGCCGGAGGCGGGTGCGGCCCGCGACCGCGCTCACCAGCACCCCGACCTCGACGACGAGGTCGAGGGGTCCCCTGATCCATCCCCGTACGAACCGCTTCCCGCCCCGGAGGTCCTTCCGTGACCCGAGTGCTCGTCGTCGAGGACGAGGAGTCCTTCTCCGACGCCCTGTCGTACATGCTCCGCAAGGAGGGCTTCGAGGTCGCCATCGCGACCACCGGGCCCGACGGACTCGACGAGTTCGAGCGCAACGGCGCCGACCTCGTCCTGCTCGACCTGATGCTGCCGGGGCTGCCCGGCACGGAGGTCTGCCGCCAGCTGCGCGGCCGTTCCAACGTCCCCGTCATCATGGTGACGGCCAAGGACAGTGAGATCGACAAGGTCGTAGGCCTGGAAATAGGAGCCGATGACTACGTCACCAAGCCCTTCTCGTCCCGCGAACTGGTCGCCCGTATCCGGGCCGTCCTGCGCCGCCGCGGCGAGCCCGAGGAGGTCACCCCGGCCGCCCTCGAAGCCGGTCCGGTCCGCATGGACGTGGATCGCCACGTGGTCACGGTCTCCGGCTCCAAGGTCGACCTGCCCCTCAAGGAGTTCGACCTGCTGGAGATGCTCCTGCGCAACGCGGGCCGCGTACTGACCCGCATGCAGCTCATCGACCGGGTCTGGGGCGCCGACTACGTGGGCGACACCAAGACCCTCGACGTCCACGTCAAGCGCCTGCGCGCGAAGATCGAGCCGGACCCGGGGGCGCCCAGGTACCTGGTGACGGTGCGGGGCCTGGGCTACAAGTTCGAGCCGTAAACCGCGATCACCGCATCAGCGGCTCCACGACTGTTCTACGGCGAAGGGCGGGACCTCCGTGTGAGGTCCCGCCCTTCGCCGTACGGCGGCTCGCTCAGCCGGTGGTGCCGGTGGCCGACTCGCTGGCCGTGGCGCTCGCCGAGGCCGAGTCGGTCGGGGTGGCCGAGGGCGAGGTGCTCTTGCCCGGCTTCGGGGAGGTGCTCGCGGTGGCCGAGGGGATCGCGGTCGGGCCCCACTTGGTGAAGTAGTTGTCGGCCGGGACGACGAACGCGCTCAGGCTCACGCCACCGGTCGTGCTGAGGGTGAAGGTGATCTTCTGGACGTTGCCGTCCTTGATGCTGCCGGAGTCGGTCAGGGCCGCCGAGGCGTTGCCCTTGCCGCCCAGGACGAGCGAGCCCCCGGCCGGGACGACCAGCTTGCCCTTGCCCTTGGCGGGGGTGAGCGTGGCGGTGCCGGCGCCGTCGATGCTGACGGAGTCCAGGGTCTGGTTCGTGGTGCCGGTGTTGAACACGGTCGCGGAGATGACCGCGGGACCGTTGGACTCGGCGTCGGGCTGGGTGATGACGAGCGCGTTCTGCACCTTGATGACGCCGACGGAGACGGCCGCGTTGTCCGGCTTGACCTCCAGCGTCTGTGCGTCGTTGCCGGCGCCGCACGCGGCGAGCGAGGCGATCGAGAACGCGATGGCGGCGGCGGCGAGGGCGCCGCGTCGAAGGCTGCTGCTCACGGCGGCGGCTACTCCTTGAACGTGGGCGGAGCAGGGCGACTCCCGAATAAAGCCGCCCTAAGTGTCTGTCAGCGGCCTTAGGTTACCGAGCCGTTCCCGCGCCATCGCACCCGACCCTCCCCAACCTCACCGGCTTCGCTCGTGCAGGGGGGTGTCCGGGTGCCACAAGTGACTCACGGGTCACTTTCGCCCGCCACTCGTCCTGCATTCACATAAGAGGCCCGGGCTTCCGTCAGGGGTTTTTCCGTGAAGAATGCACGGCACCCCGGGAAATTGATCACGGGCCGCTCGTCCGGTGTCGGTGATCAATTTCCGGATTCACCTCGTACCGGGCTCCGGCCACCGAACGGAGTAGCGGAAGTCGAGCACTTGGAACCAGACATTTGTGGACGTTCGCCCACTTGGAGGCGCCTCCGGATGTGTGTAACGTACGCGTTTCACCTCGCCCGGAGAGCCGCTCCGACCTGCGAATACCCTCTTCCGCTCGGCGTCCGCAGCACGTTCCTGTTGCTGTTGTCAAGCCCCGAGATATGCCCTGACCTGCGAAAACGCCATTCAGAACACGCAGTTTCCGTGTTACCCTGGATAGCCACGGAAGGGGTACCTGTCACATGACGTTCAAGGTTGGCGACACCGTGGTCTATCCCCATCACGGGGCCGCGCTGATCGAGGCTATCGAAACTCGCCAGATCAAAGGCGTGGACAAGACCTACTTGGTGCTGAAGGTCGCCCAGGGTGATCTGACGGTGCGTGTGCCAGCGGACAATGCGGAGTTCGTCGGCGTGCGTGATGTGGTCGGTCAGGACGGGCTGGACCGGGTCTTCGAGGTGCTGCGCGCTCCGTACGCCGAGGAGCCCACGAACTGGTCGCGTCGTTACAAGGCAAATCTGGAGAAGCTCGCCTCCGGCGATGTCATCAAGGTCGCGGAAGTCGTCCGTGACCTGTGGCGTCGTGAGCGCGAGCGCGGACTCTCCGCAGGTGAGAAGCGCATGCTCGCCAAGGCTCGCCAGATCCTGGTGAGCGAGCTCGCGCTCGCGGAGAACACGAACGAGGACAAGGCCGAGGCCCTGCTCGACGAGGTTCTCGCGTCCTGACGCAGGCGACTGGTACGCCCTGCTCAGCACTGTGAAATGCCGTGGTGCCCGATGACAGCCCGTCTGTCGCCGGGCGCTTCGGCATGTTCGGGGGATTTCACGACCCCGTCGACGACTTCGTCGAAGACCTCCGTCGAACGCCGGAGAAACGTCCCCCGATAATGGTGTGCCGGGCCCGGGCAGCAGGCTCGACCGGTGTCACGGAAGGGTCCGGTCAAGGCGTCGCGCCCGGCACTCCTCAGGCCATACCCACGTAGGTCGAGCACACAAACCTGACAGGAACCGATGTCTGACGATTCGCGCCCTTCGCAGGCGCAGTCTTCCGCCGCAGCCGTCATTCCGGCCGCCGGCCGGGGCGTACGCCTCGGTCCGGGCGCCCCCAAAGCACTACGCGCGCTGAACGGCACCCCCATGCTCATCCACGCGGTCCGCGCACTGGCCGCGTCCCGCGCGGTCTCCCTGGTCGTGGTCGTGGCCCCGCCCGACGGCGCCGCCGAGGTCAAGGCCCTCCTCGGCGCGCACGCGCTGCCCGAGCGCACCGACTTCCTGGTCGTCCCCGGCGGCGAATCCCGCCAGGAGTCCGTGAAGCTCGGCCTGGACGCGCTGCCCCCCGGCTACGACATCGTCCTGGTCCATGACGCGGCCCGCCCGCTCGTCCCCGTCGACACGGTCGACGCGGTCATCGAGGCCGTACGGGACGGAGCGCCCGCCGTCGTACCGGCGCTGCCCCTCGCCGATACCGTCAAGCAGGTCGAGCCCGCGGAGACCCCGGGCGCGCCGGAGCCGGTCGTCGCCACCCCGGAGCGGGCCCGCCTGCGTGCCGTGCAGACACCGCAGGGCTTCGACCGGGCGACGCTGATCCGCGCGCACGAGACGGTCACGGACAACGTGACCGACGACGCGAGCATGGTCGAGCAGCTCGGCCTGCGGGTCGTGGTCGTCCCCGGCCACGAGGAGGCCTTCAAGGTGACCCGCCCCCTGGACCTGGTCCTCGCGGAGGCGGTCCTGGCCCGCAGGAGGCTGAACGATGGCTTCTGAGCCCGTCATGGTCCTGCCCCAGGTCGGCATCGGCACCGATATCCACGCCTTCGAGGAGGGCCGCGAGCTGTGGTGCGCCGGTCTGAAGTGGGAGGGCGAGGGCCCGGGTCTGGCCGGTCACTCCGACGCGGACGTCGTCGCGCACGCCGCGTGCAACGCGCTGTTCTCGGCCGCCGGACTCGGCGACCTGGGTCAACACTTCGGCACGGGCCGACCCGAGTGGTCCGGCGCGTCCGGCGTGACCCTGCTGACGGAGGCGGCCCGGATCGTCCGCGAGGCCGGCTTCACGATCGGCAACGTCGCCGTACAGGTCGTAGGACCGCGACCGAAGATCGGCAAGCGGCGGGACGAGGCGCAGAAGTTGCTGTCGGAGGCGGTCGGTGCGCCGGTGTCGGTGTCCGGCGCCACGACGGACGGGCTCGGCTTCCCGGGGCGCGACGAGGGGCTGATGGCGGTGGCGACGGCGTTGGTGGTCAGGACCGCCTGAACCACCCCCACGTGCGAATGTCACGAATACGTGCCCCTTGGGCGGGAAGGGTCGCGGGGCACTACCCACCGCCCACTACCCTGGTGTGGTGACCATTCGTCTGTACGACACCAGCGCCCGGCAGATTCGCGACTTCAACCCGCTCACCGCGGGCTGTGTCTCGATCTACCTGTGTGGTGCCACCGTGCAGGCCGCCCCGCACATCGGCCACATCCGCTCGGGCCTCAACTTCGACATCCTGCGCCGCTGGTTCGAGTACCGCGGCTACGACGTCACGTTCATCCGCAACGTCACGGACATCGACGACAAGATCATCGCCAAGTCCCGTGACCAGGGCCGCCCTTGGTGGTCCATCGGGTACGAGAACGAGCGCGCGTTCAACGACGGCTACCAGGCGCTGGGCTGCCTCCCGCCGACGTACGAACCGCGCGCGACCGGTCATGTCCCCGAGATGATCGAAATGATGCGCGGTCTCATCGAGCGCGGTCACGCCTACGAGGCCGACGGCAGCGTCTACTTCGACGTGCGCTCCTACCCGGACTACCTCCAGCTGTCCAACCAGGACATCGACGACCTGCGCCAGCCCTCCGAGGAAGGCATCACCGGCAAACGCGACCCGCGCGACTTCGCGATGTGGAAGGCGACCAAGCCGGGCGAGCCGGACTGGGAGACCCCGTGGGGCCGGGGCCGTCCTGGCTGGCACCTGGAGTGCTCGGCGATGGCGCACAAGTACCTGGGCCCCGCCTTCGACATCCACGGCGGCGGCCTGGACCTGATCTTCCCGCACCACGAGAACGAGATCGCCCAGGCCAAGGCCTACGGCGACGACTTCGCGCAGTACTGGGTGCACAACGCCTGGGTCACCATGAGCGGCGAGAAGATGTCGAAGTCGCTCGGCAACAGTGTGCTGGTGAGCGAGATGGTCAAGCAGTGGCGGCCGATCGTGCTCCGCTACTACCTGGGCACCCCGCACTACCGCTCGATGATCGAGTACAGCGAGGAGGCCCTGCGCGAGGCGGAGTCCGCGTTCGCGCGGATCGAGGGCTTCGTGCAGCGGGTGGTGGAGAAGGCCGGGGGAGCGGTCGAGCCCGCGGCCGAGGTGCCGCCGGCGTTCGCCGAGGCGATGGACGACGACCTGGGCGTACCGCAGGCGCTGGCCATCGTGCACACCACGGTCAGGCAGGGCAACAGCGCGCTGGCCGCCGACGACAAGGAAGCCGCCGTGGCCCGCCTCGCCGAGGTGCGCGCCATGCTCGGCGTTCTCGGCCTCGACCCGCTGGACCCGCAGTGGGCCGGCGAGACCGACCGCGGCGAAGACCTGCACGGCGTCGTCGACACCCTGGTCCGCATGGTCCTCGACCAGCGCGAGGCCGCCCGGGGCCGCAAGGACTGGGGCACCGCGGACGCCATCCGCGACCAGCTCAACCAGTCCGGCCTGTCCATCGAGGACGGCCCGCAAGGCCCGCGCTGGACCCTCGGCCCGCGCTGAGCCCACCCCGGTCACACCCTGGTCAACGAAGATCGACTGTGCCGCCCGGCCCTCCGGGCGGCACACTGCATAGACGTACGTACTTCATCGCACTTCATCGCATCGCACAGACAGGTAGGTCATGGCAGCCAACAACCGCCGCATGTCCGGCAAGAAGGGCGCGCAGGTCGGCAGTGGCGGCCAGCGGCGCAAGGGCCTGGAGGGCAAGGGGCCGACCCCGCCCGCCGAGGCGCGCAAGGGCCACAAGAAGAACCGCGTCGCCAACGCCAAGGCCAAGCAGCTCCAGCGCCGGGCGCCGGTCGCGCGCGGGCGCGGCGGCAAGGGCACGTCCGAGATGGTCGTGGGGCGCAACCCGGTCGTGGAGGCGCTGCGCGAGGGCGTTCCGGCGGTCACGCTCTACGTCCAGCAGTTCATCGACAACGACGAGCGGGTGCGCGAGGCGCTCCAGCTCGTCGCCGAGCGCGGCGGCGTCCACCTCATGGAGGCCCCGCGCCCCGAGCTGGACCGTATGACCAACGGCCTCAACCACCAGGGCCTGGTCCTCCAGGTCCCGCCGTACGAGTACGCGCACGCCGAGGACCTCGCCAACGCGGCCTACGACAAGGGCGAGGACCCGCTGATCGTCGCCCTCGACGGGGTGACCGACCCGCGCAACCTCGGCGCGATCGTCCGCTCCGTCTCCGCGTTCGGCGGCCACGGCGTCCTCGTGCCCGAGCGGCGCGCGGCCGGCATGACCGCCGGCGCCTGGAAGACCTCCGCGGGCACCGCCGCCCGCACCCCGGTCGCCCGCGCCACCAACCTGACGCGCGCCCTGGAGGCGTACAAGAAGGCCGGCATCGCGATCGTCGGCCTCGCCGCCGACGGCGAGTCCGACATCACCGAACTGGCCGCCCTGGAAGGCCCGGTGGTCATCGTCGTAGGCAGCGAGGGCAAGGGCCTGTCCCGACTCGTGGGCGAGACCTGCGACTTCCGGGTACGGATCCCGATGCCAGGCGGCGCGGAGTCGCTCAACGCCGGTGTCGCGGCAGGGGTCGTGCTCTACGAGGCGGCGCGTAAGCGTTCCTGAGCGGGTGTGCGGCGCGGCTGGGCGGGCGTTGGCCGCTGGTCGGCGGCCGGCGTAACGGGGGCGCTTTGCGCGGGTGTTGGGGCCGGGGTGGTGCTCTGCGGGGTGGCTTGCGGGTGGGCCGGCGGGAGTTGCTGCGGCCTCGGCGGGCGTTGGCCGCTGGTCGGAGGTCGGCGTAACGGGGTCGCTTTGCGCGGGCGTTGGGCCGGGATGGTGCTCTGCGGGGTAACTCCTGGGCGGGGCCGGCGGGAGCCGCGTGGCTGGGCAGGCGGAGCCCGCCGGTCGGCGCCGGCGGCGCAGGCGTCGTGAAGCGTGCGAGGGCGGATGGCGAGGTGGCCTGCGGCTACCAGGTACGGATCCCGGTGCCGGGGGAGGGCGGAGTCGCTCAGCGCGGGTGTCGCGGTGGGGATCGTGCTCTACGAGGCGGCTCGTCGGCGGGCTGACGGCCGGAGCCGTGTTCCTCGTGGCGGTTCGGCGTTGGTTCCGACGGCAGTTGGTGCGGGCAGGCGGAGCTTGTCGGTCGGAGGTCGGCGCAGTGGAGGCGCCCGGCGCAGGTGTCGTGGCCGGGGGCGTCCCCTGCGAGGCGCTGCCGACGGGCGCTCCTGAACGGGCGTTCGGCGGGGTCACCCACTCGGGGCAATCTGGGTGTCGAGGGCGAGCTTGACGCTGTCCGGACACATCCGGCAAGTCAAAGCAGTGTCCTAAACACACGTCACTCGGTTAGATGAGTGTGGACACCAGAACACCCCGCACACCCACGGGGGACCGCTCGTCCGGATTCGAGTCCGGGTTGGACGACGCTCCCGCGCTGAGCATGGTGAAGGTGCCGAGCGATCCGGCCCAGGTCATCGTCAATCATGCGAGCTTCCGCGTGCAGCTGGGCGCCTCGACGCGCACCCGAAACCCGCGCCTCGCACGGCACTTGAGCGCCGCTGAGGACACCGCCCGGATGCCCGCGGTCGGTGCCGGCGCCGCGCGCCGACGGCCCGTCGTCTGGAGCGGCAAGTCCGCCCCGGACGACACCGGCGCCCACCGGCTCCTCCAGGCCGTGCGGGGCAGCGGCGTCCGCCACGGCGAGCAGCCGGCCGGCGACGCCGGGGCCACGCAGGTCATCCCGCGCATCGAGGACGGCGGCTACGGCGGCGACCTGACCGCGCAGACCCTCGAAACCCCCATCGTCGGCGCCCAGCGCGGCCACGACCACGACACCGGCGAGAACCGACTCCTGCCCCAGATGCGGACCGTGGGCAGCGCCTACGACGAACCCGCGTACGGGGGAGGGGAGTTCGAGGGCATCGACGCGGACGAGACGGACGCGGAGCGGGACCGGAGCGCCAAGCGGTACGGCAACGACCCTGTCCGGCACGCCTATTACCCCGGTCGCCGGATGAACCTCGGCGTCGTCCTGCTCCCCCTCCGCATCTTCCTCGGCTTCATCTCGATCTACGCCGGCATGGGCAAGCTGTGCGACCCCGTCTACTTCGACGGCGGCAAACGCGGCTCCATGGTCAAGTGGCTCAACACCCTGCACCCCTGGGAAGTCGCCGAGCCACTACGGCAGTTCGCGCTCCAGCACCCCGTCGGCTCCGGCCTCGTCATCGCCTTCGCCCAGGTCATCGTGGGCGTCCTCACGATCCTCGGCCTGTGGCAGCGGGTCGCGGCGGTCGGCGGCGCGCTGCTCTCGGCCGCGCTCATCGTCACCGTGAGCTGGAAGACCGTTCCCGCCTACGACGCCCCCGACATCATCTACCTCGCCGCCTGGTCCCCGCTGATCATCGCCGGCGCCCCCGTCTACTCCGTCGACGGCCGGCTCGCGGGCAGCGCCTGGCGCCGCCTCGGACCCCGTGCCGACATCTGGGAGTTGCGCCGTTACGTGCTGCGCCGCGGCGCCCTCGTCACGGCCGTCTCCATCGGCCTCACCCTGCTCATCGGCTCGCTGCTCGGCGGCGCGGTCCGCGACTCCAGCCGCGTGGTCGTCCCCGGCCCCGGCGAGGCCCCGCGCAACGAACTGCCCGGCGCCCCGCTCCCCGGCGAACCGACCAAGGATCACCGCAGCAGCAGCCCCTCTGCGGTCAACTCCCCTTCTCATCACGCAAGTTCGCCCACCCCGTCGCACGCCGCGACGACCCCGGGCGCGACCCACTCCTCCGGTACGGCCACCAGCGGCACGCCCAGCCAGACACAGGGCACCGCGGGTCGTACGCAGCCCCAGCAGTCCTCTCCGGCCGGCCAGGCCCCCAGTACGACCTCCGGTCCCACGTCGAGCGGCGGTAGCACGGGCGGCACCGGCTCAAGCGGCGGCTCCAGCACCGGGGGTTCGTCCTCCTCCGGCCAGCCGGGCCTGGTGGGCGGCCTGTTGGGGTAGCTGGGCCGGTGGGCGGCTTGTTGAAGCAGTCGCCCACCGGCTGACACCGACACGAAAGAGGGTCCCGCACGAATCCGTGCGGGACCCTCTCGTCGTAGTACTGGAACCGTCGTACTGGACGGGCGTACCAGGCCGGTCTCTAACGCCCCAGCGCGGCAAGCTCCTTGGCGGCTTCCCTGAGGTCCTTCGCGGTGTCGATGGCCCGCCAGTACGCGCCCTGTGGGATCGGGAACCCGGCCAGCCTCAACTCCCGTGCGAGATGCGGGAACGTGGTCCGCTCGTGATCCCCCCGCTCCGGCAGCAGACCGGCGAACTCGGGGGAGAAGACGTAGACACCGGCATTGATCTCGTACGTCGTCGGCGGGGCCTCGATGAAGTCGGTGATGTGCCCGAAGCCGTCCGTCTGCACCGCGCCCCAGGGGATCCGCGGCCGGGCCAGCGCGAGCGTGGCGACGGCGTCGCGCTCGGTGTGGAAGTCCGCCATGTCGCGGAGCGAGAAGCGGGTCCAGATGTCGCCGTTGGTGGCGTACCAGGCGCTGTCCGGGCGGGGCAGACGCGCGGCGGCGTACTTGAGGCCGCCGCCGCGGCCCAGCGGCTCCGTCTCGACGACCGTGGTCACATCGAGAGGCAGATCGGCTGTTTTCAGCCAGTCCTGCAGTACCTCGGCGAGATGGCCGCAACTGACGACCACATCGGTGACACCCTCCTCGGCGAGCCAGCCGAGCTGATGGCCGATGATCGGCGTCCCCGTGCCGGGGATCTCGACCATCGGCTTGGGCCGGTCGTCGGTGTACGGGCGCAGCCGGGACCCCTGGCCACCGGCCAGGATCACGGCTTGGGTGGGGCGCGACGCGGCGTTCGGATCGGTCATGACCCGAACTGTACGTGGCGGCCCCACCGCGACTTTCGGCTGCGACCGTTCCTTAATCAGCCGTTACCGACCTCCTACTCCGGGCACCGGCTCCGGTCAGCTGTGCGCGGCCATGACCCCGGAGGCGAACGCGGTGTCGCACACGGGGCGGGCGTAGGACTGGGCGCGCGCCGCGCCGTAGATACGGACCGCGGCGCGGCCCAGTGCGCGGGCGATGGAGGTGCAGTGCGTGGCGAGTGACGGGTGGCCGTTGACCGCCTCCTGGAGGTGGGTCAGGACGACGCCAGGGTTCTTGTCCTGGAGTTCGGACATGAGCTGGTCGCGCAGGATGTCCTGCGGGGCGCGCGCGGCCGCCCTGGAGGAGGCTCCGGCCGCCGTGACGTCCGTCGCGGTGAGCATCGAACTGGAGGGGCTCCCCGACCAGTTGACCCGGGTGACCGCGAGGGTCCCGGAGAGCACCATCATGACGGGCAGGACGAGGGCGAGGGTGCGGCCGACCCGGCGAGCGGGGCCCCGGCCGCGTCGCGGCTGTTGGTTATTGGAGTGCTTCACGCGTGTGAGGGTAGCGTCCGGTAATGATTTGGCGACATTTAGTCACCAATTCGGGGGATGGCTTGGTGCCCCGAATTGGGTAGGGCGTTGACGAACACTGCTCGAAATGACGGGTCTGCCGGGGTATTTGTCGACATGGCTGAGTGGCTTTTCCCAACGGAAAGGGCCCCGCGGACGACCGCGGGGCCCTTCCTGGGAACGTTTGATCAGTCGGTGAGGCGCTCGCCCGTGGAGGTCGAGAAGACGTGCAGCTCGCCCGGACGCGGCACCACGTGCAGCGTCGAGCCCTTCTCCGGCACCGAGCGGCCGCTGACGCGGACGACCAGGTCCTTGAGGTCGTCGCCGACCTTGGCGCTGCCGTAGACGTAGCCGTCGGCGCCCAGCTCCTCGACGACGTTCACGGAGACCGCGAGACCGGCCGGGGCGTCCTCGGTGTCCTTGGTGAGGGACTTCGCGGCGTCGCCGTTGTGCTCCTCGATGTCGAAGTGCTCGGGGCGCACGCCGACGGTCACCGTGCGGTCACCCTTGTCGGTGGCAGCCTTGAGGGCGTCGCGGTTGACCGGGACGACCGAGTTGCCGAACTTCACACCGCCGTCGGTGATCGGGACCTCGACCAGGTTCATGGCCGGGGAGCCGATGAAGCCGGCGACGAAGAGGTTCGCGGGGCGGTCGTACATGTTGCGGGGGCTGTCGACCTGCTGGAGCAGACCGTCCTTGAGCACGGCCACCCGGTCGCCCATCGTCATGGCCTCGACCTGGTCGTGGGTGACGTAGACGGTGGTGATGCCGAGGCGGCGCTGGAGCGAGGCGATCTGCGTACGGGTCGAGACACGGAGCTTGGCGTCGAGGTTCGACAGCGGCTCGTCCATGAGGAAGACCTGGGGCTCACGCACGATGGCGCGACCCATCGCCACACGCTGGCGCTGACCACCGGAGAGGGCCTTGGGCTTGCGGCCGAGGTACTCGGTGAGGTCGAGGATCTTCGCGGCGTCCTCCACCTTCTGGCGGATCTCGGCCTTGTTGACGCCGGCGATCTTGAGCGCGAAGCCCATGTTGTCGGCGACCGTCATGTGCGGGTACAGCGCGTAGTTCTGGAACACCATGGCGATGTCCCGGTCCTTCGGCGGCAGGTGCGTGACGTCGCGGTCACCGATGCGGATGGCGCCCGCGTTGACGTCCTCGAGCCCCGCGAGCATCCGGAGCGAGGTCGACTTGCCACAGCCGGACGGACCGACGAGGACGAGGAACTCGCCGTCCCCGACCTCGATCTCCAGTCCGTCTACGGCGGGCTTCTCGGTGCCCGGGTAGATCCGGGTCGCCTTGTCGAACGAAACAGTGGCCATGGTGAGGGCCCCCTTCTACCGGCAGGAACGTGCCGGACGATCCGTTGTAGGAAGGTGGTGGTGTAGTCCACACGAGTGAACTGGATACGGACGGTACCTGGCGTTCGCCCGGTCTGTCAGTACCCGAAGGCATGTGAACTTCGCGGAAATTTTCGACAGGGCACGCTGGGGACCTGGGTACACTGCACGGGCACGTGATCGCGCGCGTGATCATCGCGCGTGGTCATTTCGTGCAGGCCTCCTTAGCTCAGATGGCCAGAGCAACGCACTTGTAATGCGTAGGTCGTCGGTTCGAATCCGACAGGGGGCTCCGTGGTGAACCCCAGGTCAGGGCTTTGGCCTGGGGTTTCCTGGCGGGGCGAGGCGGTGCGCGGGCAGGGCGGCGGTGGGCATCGGGAAGGTGTCGTGCGCGGTGCGGCGGAGGTGCCGTAGGTACTGCTCCCGCGGTAGGAGGATGCCGCCCAGGGCGCGGACGTGCGGGCTGTCCCGCTGTGCGTCGAGCAAGACGCCGCCGGCCTGTGCGAAGCGGGCCGCGAGGTCGGTCACCGCGACTTTCGAGGCACCGGGACGGTGGAAGAACATCGAGTCCATGCTGAAGACCGAACCGACCCGGAGGCCGAAGACGCCGCCGATCAGCTCGCCGTCCTCCCACACCTCGACGCTGTGGGCGTGGCCCAGTTCGTGCAGGCGGACCAGGCTTGCGATCAGCTCTTCGGTGAGCCATCGGGGGGTGCGGCCGACGCGGCATTCGCGGACGACCCGCTCGAACCGGCGGTCCAGGCTGGTCGACCAGGGCAGCCGGTTGCGCAGCCGCCGGGCCAGGCTCCGGCCTAGGTGCGCGGCCGAGACGGGCAGCACCGGCCTGGGGTCGGGCGACCACCAGGAGACGGCGTAGGGGTCGGCCGGGTCCTCCTCCGGGTCCTCCTCTGAGTCCTGTCCCGCGTCCCTTCCCGCGTCCTTCTCCACGAGCCGGATGCGGCCGTCCCGGACCTGGTCGGCGAAGACCACCTCGTTGAGGGCGCGGGTGTACTCGTCGGATGCCGGGAACGGATAGACGCCGGCGCGGTACGCCGCCAGGAGACCGGCGGGGCTGAGGTCGGCGCAGAAGGCCACCGGACCGTCGGGCGCCGCGTCCTGCACGTCCAGCTCCTCCCAGCCGGGCATCGGCTCACCACCGTGCCGTTCGGGCCGCTCCGTGCTCTCCGCTCTCCACCGGCCGGTCATAGTCCGCCTTTTGGAGGAAGTCGATGTGGCGGTCCATCACTTCCGCGTCGATCGGCGGTACGTCGATGCCGGCCTCGCTCAGTGCTCGTTCCGCGTTGGCGCGCGCGAACTCCGGGAAGACGCCCTGGAAGTACATCTCGCTCACGGTGATGTCGGCGCGGGAGCACCGGTCGACGAAGAGCGGGACGAACGGGGTGATCGGGTCGGTGGGGTGCCCGGCCGCGTACTTCACCAGATCGGCGATCCACTCGGCGTACGGGATCTGCCGGACCGGGTGACCCCGTTGGCGCAGGCGCTCGGCGAGCGACTCCAGCAGCGCGGGACGGGGGTTGGTGAGGTGGTAGGCCTCGCCGCGAGCGGGATGGCGGGTGGAGATGTGCCCGATGGCGCGGGCGAGGTGGTCGGCCGGCAGGAAGTCCAGCGACAGCCGGACTTCGGGGCACAGCCCGGTCCGCGCGATGAAGTCGATGAGGGCGGCCATCTCGCTGCTGGTGTTCATCACGCCGGTTCCGCTGCCGCCCGTGATGTCCATCAGGCGGTAGACGGTGACCGGCAGGCCCGCGTCGGACGCCTTCTTCAGCAGCGCCTCGGCGACCCATTTGGTCTCCACGTATCCCACCGACAGATAGTCGGGGAAGCGCGGCGGCGTGCTCTCCGTCACCTCGTGCACGCCGGCCGGCCCGAATCCGGCGAACACCGCCATGCTGGAGGTGAAGTGGACGGGGACGGCCCTGCGGGCGGCGAGGCGGATGATCTCGTACGTTCCGTCGACGTTGGCCGCGCGCAACTCGTGGTACGGGTAGATGAAGTTGACCTGTCCGCCGAAGTGGTAGACGGCGTCGACGGTCGATCCCAACTCGTCGAACCGGCCCGATGACAGCCCCAGTCCTGGTTTGCCCAGGTCGCCGACGACCGGCTTGACGCGCGCGCTCGACAGATCGCTGCCGACGTACCGCCGGTGGCTCCCGCGGATCCTCTCCATGGCGTGCCGCTCGTCGTCGGCCCGGACCAGGCAGAGGATCCGTCCCGTCGTCCTGCGCAGCAGCTCGTCGATCATGTACGCGCCGCAGAACCCGGTCGCCCCGGTGAGGAGGACGTCGCCGGGGTTGCCGGGGAGCGGAGCCGGCGCTTCACGGCCCACCGCCGGGACGCGCCGGTCGGTCTCGGCGGCGAAGTCGACGTTCCCGCCGTCCGGGTGGGCCAGGGTGCCGGCCCGTGCCCGGCGCACGGACTCGGCGAACGCGGTGAGCGTCGGATGCCGCAGCAGTGAACGGGTCAGGTCGCGGATCTGGCCGACGCCGATGCCGAAGACGACGCGGGTCCGGGCGAGCATCTCCATGGCCAGCAGCGAGTTGCCGCCCAGCTCGAAGAAGTCGTCGTGCGGACGGACGTACTCCACACCCAGGATCTGGCCCCACAACTGGGCCATCCCCTGCGGCACCGGACGGTCGTCGGCGGCGGTCGCCGAGGCCCTGGTCCCGGTTTCCGGCACGGCCCTGCGGTCGAGCTTTCCGGCGGGCGTGACGGGCAGCCGCTCCACCGCGTGGAAGGCCGCCGGGATCATGTAGCCCGGCAGGACCTCGGCGAGCGCCGACCGCAGCCGGGCGCGCAGCGCCGCCGCGCCGCCGGTCGGTGGCGCGGTCGGCGTGTAGTACGCGACGAGGTCCCGGTCGCCGTTGTCGCGGGCCCGGGCCACCACCATCGCCTGGCCGATCTCCGGGTGGGAGACGAGCACGGCCTCGATCTCGGCCGGGTCGACCCGGAATCCGCGGATCTTCATCTGGTCGTCGACCCGGCCCAGGATCTCCAGGTTGCCGTCCGAGCGCCGGCGGCCCAGATCCCCGGTGCGGTACATCCGGTCCCGCGGCGCGGAGCCGTACGGGTCGGGCAGGAATTGCCGTGCGGTCAGGGCGGGTTGCCGCCAGATACCGCGCGCGACACCCGGGCCGCCGAGGTAGATCTCGCCGCGCTCGCCCGGCGGCACCGGGCGCAGTTCCGCGTCGAGGACGTGGACCCGGGTTCCCTCCACGGGTGTGCCGACCGGGGCGACTGCGGTGTCCGGCGCGGCGAGCACCTCCTCGTTCAGGTCGCAGAGCGTGGAGGTGATGGTGGTCTCGGTGAGTCCGTAGGCGTTGACGAGCCGAGCGCCGGGGATCCGGCGCCGAAGGGCGCGGCAGTCCTTGGCGGTGACGATCTCGCCGCCGACGATGACGAGCCTCAGCGACGCGAGGATCTCGCCGCGGTCCGCGACGGAGACGATCCGCTGCCAGTAGGCGGGGGTCAGGTCGGCGACGGTGATCCCGTGCTCGGGGAGGCGGCGCAGCAGGTCGGTGGGTGCCCACGTCCTTGCGCCCGCGAGGACGAGCGTCGCGCCGCTGATCAGCGTGGCGAAGATCTGCTCCAGTGAGGTGTCGAAGCCGAGCGCCGCGGCGTGCAGCACCCGGTCGCCGGGCGTCAGTTCGTAGGCCCGGGCCACCGCGGTGAGCGAGTGGGACAGCGACCGGTGGGTGATCATCACGCCCTTGGGCGGTCCGGTGGATCCGGAGGTGTAGATCACATAGGCGAGGTCGTCCGGCCGGGGGCCGCCTGCCTCCGGCGGTTCGGCCGGCGCCCGCGTGGCCGGTTCCCCGGCGATCCCGGCGTAGACGACGCGTGCCTCGCACCCGGCGAACATCGGGGCGCGCTCGGGGCTGGAGACGATGAGGCGTGAACCGGTCTCCTCGACCAGCGCGACCATCCGTTGCCGTGGAGTCGCCGGGTCGAGGGGCAGGAACGCGGCGCCGGAGCTCAGCACCGCCAGCAGCGTGACGATCAACTCGGGCACCCGGTCGAGGCACACGGCGACCACGGACTCCGCGCCGGCACCGGACTCCCGCAGCTCGTGGGCGAGCCGGTCGGCGCGGCCGGTCAGCTCGGCATAGCTGAGCCGGCCCTCGTCCGAGAGCACCGCGGGCGCGGACGGCTCGCGCCGCGCCCGCTCCCGGACGAGCTCGGGCACGGTACGCGGCCCGGATCCCCGGGGCCGCCGCTCGCCGCGGGCGCTCGCGGGCCGCATGTCGGTCCACAGGCGGTCGACCAGGCTCCCGCACGACGTGGCGTCCGCCGGTCCGCCGATCCGCCGCCACCCGGCCGGAATCCGGCGACCGGCGGGCCAGATCGCGTACTGCTCCTCGTCGTTGCGCAGTACGACGCACAACGCGGCCGGCTCTGCCGGAGGGTGATCACGTTCCGTCACCTTGGGCCTCCTGCCTGGTGCGGCGTTCTGCGGAGCACGGCCTGCGCCCTTCGTGGGAGCGGGCCGCCGCCATGACCGCTTCCCCTCCGCGGGCGCCGCGGGCGATCAGGCCGGGCGGCCGAGCGGCGGCGCGAGGACCAGCTGCCCCGCCTCCTCCGCACTGACCGGTTCGGCGAACAGGTACCCCTGGCCGAGCGGGCAGCCCATGGAGATCAGCACCTCCTGCTGTCTCATGTCCTCCACTCCTTCGGCGATCACCGTGAGGCCGAGTGTGTCCGCGAGATGCGTGATCCCCTCGACCAGGGCGTACTGCTCGGACGAGCGCCCGAGTTCGTCGACGAACGACTTGTCGATCTTGAGTATCGAGATGGGGAATTCACGCAGATAGCTCAGGGACGAGTAGCCCGTTCCGAAATCGTCGATCGCGATACGGATCCCCAGGTCGGTGAGCGACCTCATCTCCCGGAGGATACGTTCGTCGTTGTACATCAACACACTCTCGGTCAGTTCCAGTACGAGAGACGACGGTTCGACGCCGGACAGATCCAGGGCGCGCCGGACCACGTTGTAGAACTCCTCGTCCCGGAACTGACGCGATGACACATTCACGCTGACATACGGTGCGTTGCGGTCGGGCACCCCGTAACGGCACAGGGAGTCCTCCCACTTGACGGCCTCGGCCGCGGCCCGATTGAGCACCCAGGCGCCGAGCGGGACGATCTGCCCGCTCTCCTCGGCCAGCGTGATGAACTGCTCGGGCATCACCATGCCGCGCGTGGAGTGGGGCCAGCGCACGAGCGCCTCGAAGCCGGAGATCCGCCCGCTGGTGAGCTCCACGATGGGCTGGTAGAGCACCAGGAACGACGTCTCGATCGGCGAACTGTCCAGTCCCTCCTGCAACTTGGCACGCTCGGCCATGCCGCTCTGCAGTTCCGGGCGGTAGCGGCGCCACTGGCGCTTGCCCGCCGTCTTCGCCGCGTACAGCGCCAGGTCGGCGTGTGTGAGCAGTTCGACCGAGTCGACGCTGTCGTCCGTCGTCGCGAAGCCGACGCTGGCGTACACGCTCATGGGTCCCACACTGAGCCGGAACGGTTCGGCGAACACGCTCATCACGTGTTCGGTGAACCGCTCCACGCTCTCGGTCGCGGCGGAGCCCTCCACCAGCAGCGCGAACTCGTCGCCGCCGAGGCGCGCGGCGGTGTCGGAGGCACGGACGGTGGTCTGCAGACGAAGGGACAGCGCGACCAGGAGTTCGTCGCCCACACCGTGGCCGTGTATGTCGTTGACCACCTTGAAGTCGTCCACGTCGACGAAGAGCACGCCGACCACCGTGCCCTCGCGCTGAACCTGCACCAGGGCGTGGTTGACCCGTTCCTGGAAGAGCACGCGGTTGGCCAGGCCGGTGAGCGAGTCGTGAAAAGCCTGATGGGTGAGCTCGCGTTCCAGCTTGCGCTGTTCGGTCACGTCCCGCAGGGTGAGCACCACCCCGCCGACGGTGGCCTCCTCCCGCAGGTCGCTCCACCTCACCTCGACCTCGATCGACGTCTGATCGACGCGCACCATGCGCCAGTGCTCACGCCTGGTCTGGTACTCGTGGCTCCGAATCCGGCCGAGCGTCTCGATCACCGCCTGGGTGTCCTGCGGTGGCACCAGATCGATGAGCCGGGTGCCCTCCAGGCTCGGGACGCCCAGCATCTGGCCGGCGGAGGGGCTGGCGTAACGGACCCAGTCGTCCTCGTCGAGGATCAGGATGACGTCGGAGGCGTTCTGCACCAGCGTGCGGAAGTACGCCTCGCTGTTGCGCCGGTTGACCTCCTCGGCGAGGGTGACCCGCGCCACGGCAAGTGCCGTCTGCGCGGCGAGCGTCTCCATCGCGTCGCGGAGCACGAGCAGGGCGTGCTCGTCGCCGGCCACGATCAGCGCCCCGATCAGCGGATCGCCCGAGGGGTGAACCTGCGAGGTGAGCGGGCAGACCAGCGCGTGGCCGGCTCGGGTCGGCTCCTCTTCCCGGCCTGTGAGCCGGGCGGCGAGATCGGGCCCCACGTCGTCGAGCGCCGTCAGGTGGTTCTCGCCGGACGCGGCCAGTTCCCGTACCGCTGCCGTCCCCTGCGCGGGCACGGGCCCTCGTACGTCGCCGTACGCCCCGTTCACCCAGAGCGCGTTGTCCGGCAGGGTGAGCAGAGCGGAACGCAACGGGCCGTGCGACGTCAGCTCCATCACCGCGGAGTGGACGGCGGCGGCCACATCCCGCGGATCGCCGGCTCCGCCCAGTGACGACACCGCGTTGCGCAACGCCTTCTCCCGGCCGACGGCCTGCCGGTGGGTCGCCACCACGCCTGCCAGCCGGTAGAGCACGAGGAGGAAGAGCACCGTGGAGAACACCCCGATGACGCCGATGTCGGAGCTTTCGCCGCGCACCGCTTCCGTCAGGAGGATGCCCGGCGCGATCAGCGACGCCAGGACGAGCAGGCTCAGCCGGCCGGTACCGGTCTCGGCCCGCCATGCCACCGGGCGGGTCAGCGACCGCATGGACGGATCGAGCGCGGCGACCGCCCAGGCGCCGTACAGGACGACCCAGCCGAGCTCGACCGCGGTACCCGTACGCCACGTCCCGTTCAGCTGGATCAGGCCGTACAGCACGTCGGCGGTGAGCAGGCCGAGGGTGCCGACGGTGAGCAGCAGGAGCGAGCGGCTCCTGCCGCCGCGGCCGGCGAGCAGGCGCAGCAGCATCGCCAGGACGAGGATGTCGCCGAGCGGATAGGCGATGGCGAACGCCTTCTGCACCCAGGTGAGACCCGGGACGTGGGAGTTCGGCTCGATGAGGAAGAGCCACGACAGCAGTGCCAGGCCGACTGTCAGCGTCAGCGCGTCGACGAGGCTCGCGCGGTCGCGCCAGCTGGTGCGCCAGCGGACGAAGCCCAGCAGCCCGGCCGCGTAGAGCGGATACGCGGCGAGATAGAAGCCATCGGCGATCGACGGGAAAGGGACCTGTTCACGAGACTGGATGAGGATGATCTGGGTGGCCTCGCCCGCGGCGAAGGCGAGGTTTCCCGCGGCGAGCAACAGCCAGGGGGATCGATGCGCCGGGCGGTTGAGAATGACACCCAGGACAATACCGATGACTCCCGTTGCCCCGATGGCGACGAATATCAACCGCTGTTCCGGAAAGGCGTAGTAGAACGCGGTCAGTACGACGATGCATACGCTGACGGCCGCCATCACGCCCTGGCTGCGCAGTCGCGCGTTCACCCCAATTCACCTCCTGGGGGCCACTCATCGGGCGAACGGCACCGGAGAACAACGGAGAGGCTCGTGGCATCGGGCTGGTGTTGAGGAGAATTCTCCGCAGCTGTGCGGGCTCCTTCTCGCCGAGACATCGACGTTTCCGGCATCCATTTTACTCAGCTGGTCATTTCCCGCACGCGCAGGAAGAGATATCGCCTCGCGTCGCGGGATGCCGCGCCATCCGTGAAAACGGGGACTCCTGACGGAGCGTGGAGTCCCATGCTCCGTCGCGGCCCGGCGGGTTCCGCCGGGCGGAGAACCACCGGGAGTCGTCTCAACTGCCGTACACCGCCCACTCGCTGGAGTCGGTGCTCGACGAGGTGATCTACGACGTCGGCCCGATCCCGGCGAGCACGCTGTCGACCAGGTTCTTCGCCGAGGCAGGACCGCCGGCGGCCGGGCCCTTCACTCCGCTTGAGCGCGGGCGAAACGGTCGAGCAGTGCGTCCAGGCCGGCGGCCAGGCCCTCCGGCCCGCCCCGTTCGGCCAGGGCGGGGGCGGTCGCCCGGAGCGTCGGCAGCTCCTGGGGCGGCATGCGGTGCAGTCCGAGGCGGAAGGCGGGATCGGGCTCCTCCGGGTTGTCCACCATGGGCCGCAGCTCCGCGGACACATAGCCGAGGAGCCATGCGGTGAAGGCACGGAACACGGCGGAGGCGCGGACGTCGTCCAGACCGGCCTGACGGAGCAGGGTGAGCACCCTCTCGTGGTCCTTCAGGACGGCGAGCGGACGCTGGGCGAGCGGGACCGCCAGCATGCGCGTGGTGAGCAGCGGGACCGCCTGGGGGTGGGCGAGACAGACGTCGTAGGTCGCCCGGGCGATGCGCTGGAGCCCGTCGCGCCAGTCTGCGGCGGTGGGCTCGGTGGCCAGTCGTTCCTCCAGCTTGAGGTACAGGGCCTCCACCAGGCCGTCCAGCAGGGCGTCCTTGCCCTCCGCGTACCGGTAGAGCGCCATCGCCTCCACGCCCAGCTCGGTGCCGAGCCGGCGCATGCTCAGCGCCGACAGGCCCTCCCGGTCGACCAGGTCCAGCGCGCTGGCCAGCACCCGCTCCCGGCTCAGCCGGCCGTAACGGCCGCGGTCGCTGGCGCGGCGCGCCGGGTCGGCCGGCGGACCCGCGTCCTTCTTGCGCGTCTCGCTCCGCTCCTTGGCCATGCCTCGCCTCCACACGCTCGGACCCGTGCCGTTCCCCGCCTGTGTTGACTCTATGCGCTCGAGAGCGCAATGTGTACGTATACGACGTAAATATACGCAATTGCATCGGAGGGTGCCGTCGTTCCCCGGGGAGCGGCGAGTGGGGAGCGCGAGATGAAGGTTCACGGTCTGCACCCTCGGCGGGAGCCGGACGACGGCGCCCGCCCCGCGGAGCACCCGGCGCAGCAGGACGTGCCGTTCGCCTCGACCTGGATCAGTCCGAGTGCCCGGCGGGCGGCGGAGCGGGTGCTCGCCTCCGGCTGGGTCACCACCGGCCCCGAGACCGAGCTGTTCGAGAACGAGTTCGCGGCCTACGTCTCGGCCGCGCACGCGGTCGCGGTGAGTTCGTGCACCGCGGCGCTCGAACTGGCGCTGCGAGCCCTGCGGCTGCCGGCCGGCGGGACCGTCCTGGTCCCGGCCGTCACCTTCTGCGGCGTGGCCCAGGCCGTCCTGCACGCCGGGCTGCGGCCGGTCCTGGTCGACGTCGATCCGCGTACCGCGATGCCCACCCCGGCCGCCGTCGCACGGGCGGTCCGGGTGTGCGGCTGCCCCCAGGCGATGGTGGTCCTGCACTACGCGGGCGCCCCGGCACCGGTCGCCGAACTGGCGCGGGCGGCGCGGCTGCCCCTGACGCACGTCGTCGAGGACGCCGCGCACGCCCTGGGCACGTCGGTGGGCGACCGGCCGGTGGGCAGCGTGTCGCGAGCGACCTGCTTCAGCTTCTACGCCACCAAGAACCTGCCCATCGGCGAGGGCGGCATGGTGACCACGGACGACCCCGAATTCGCCGAGCGGATCCGTCGCACCCGGCTGCACGGGATGTCCGCCGACGCCTGGCGGCGCGACCTGCCGGGCGGCTCCTGGCGGTACACCGTCGAGGAGGCGGGCCTGAAGGCCAATATGACGGATGTGCAGGCCGCCATCGGGCGGGCCCAGCTCCGGCACCTCGACAACTGGCAGCGGCGGCGCGAAGCCCTGGCCGCGCGGTACACGACGGCGCTGGCGGCTGTCCGCGGACTCGAACCGCTGGAGGCCGCCACGCCCGGGCGGCATGCCCGCCACCTCTACGTGGTGCGTGTGCTGGAGGAGTACGGGACGGGCCGTGACGAACTCGTCGAGCGGCTCTCCGAGCACGGCATCCACACCTCCGTCCATTTCATCCCCCTGCACCACATGCCGTACTTCCAGGGCACGGCGATCATCCCGCCCGGTGACCTGCCGGGCGCCGACGCGCTGTACCCGCAGCTCCTGTCGCTGCCCCTGTACCCCGGTCTCACCGAGCGGGCCGTCGACCGGGTCTGCGCGGAGCTGGCCCGGCTCGCCGCCCCCTCGGCCACGGTCCGACCGCGGGAGAGGCGACCGCTCCACGGCCTGCGCACTCTGGTGGTCGGTGCCGGTGAGGCCGGACAGGCGCTCGCCCGGGATCTGGCCCGCACCCCCGAGTTCGGGCTCGACCCCGTCTGCTTCCTCGACGACGACCCCGCCAAACGGGCCGATGCCACCGGGGACCTGCCCGTACTGGGCGGCCTGGACGAGACCCGGGCCGCCGTGTCGGCGTACCGGATCGAGGTGGTGGTCGTGGCCATCCCCGGTCTCGCCCCGGACCGCTTCCACCAGGTGGCGCGGGACGCCGAGGCCGAGGGGGCGAACGTGCGGTACCTGCCGTCGTTCATCGCGGCCCTGCGCCGCGACGTGGTGGGCAGCGACATGCGGTCGCTGGACGTACGCGAACTGATCGGCCGCGCCGAGGTGCACGTGGTGAGTCCCGAGGCACGCTCGACGATCGTCGGGCGGCGGGTCCTGGTGACCGGCGCCGGCGGTTCGATCGGCAGCGAACTCTGCCACCAGGTACGGGCCTTCGGCCCGAGCCGGCTGTTCCTGCTCGACCACGACGAGTCGAACCTGCATCGGCTGCAACTGGAGCTCTACGGCGACGCCCTGCGCGGCGACGACATCGTGATCTCGGACATCCGGGACCGAGCCCGTATCGACCAGATCTTCCGCGAACTGCGCCCGGAGGTGGTCTTCCACGCGGCCGCCCACAAGCATCTGCCGCTGCTCGAACTGCATCCATGCGAAGGCGTGAAATCGAACGTGCGGGGAACGGAGAACCTCGTCCGCGCCGCCGCGGCGGTGGGCACCGCGCGCTTCGTACTGATCTCCACGGACAAGGCGGCCGACCCGGTGTCGGTGCTCGGCGCGACGAAGCGTCTGTCCGAGCTCATCGTGCAGCACGGTCAGCGCGAGGTCCCGCCCGGAACCGTCTTCTCGGCCGTCCGCTTCGGCAATGTCCTGGGCAGCCGCGGTTCCCTGCTGTCGGTGGTGGCGGAGCAACTGGGCAGGGGAACCCCGGTGACCGTCACCCACCCGGACGTGACCAGGTTCTTCATGACCGTCGAGGAGGCGGTCGGCCTGGTCCTGGAGGCGGCGCGCATGGCCCGGGGCGGCGAGGTGTTCGTGCTGGACATGAGCAGCCCCGTGCGGATCGTGGACATCGTCCGCAAGTTCGCCCGCTCCGTGCACGTGCCGGACGTCGACATCCGCTTCACCGGGCTGCGGCCGGGCGAGAAGCTCAACGAGACGCTGTTCTCCTCCCGCGAGCGGCAGACGCGCACCGCCCACCCGCGGATCCTCGCGGCGAGGCCCGTCAACGGCGACGGGCCCCCGGCCGCGCTGCCGGAGCGGCTCCATGCCCTGTACGCGGCGGCGGACCGCAACGACCCCGGCGAGGTGCGGCGGGTGCTGGCCGGTCTCCTCCCGGGCTTCCCCGTGTCGGCGCCGGCACACCGGCCGCACGACGGCATGGCCGATCCGTATCCGGACGGCTTCTGATGTCCGGGCACCGTCAGCCGCCCCAGTGGGCGCCGAGGCACGCTCTCGGCGGGACCGCCCGGCCACGCCGTCGGCTTCTGCGGGCGGTGCTGGTCCTCGCCCTCCTCGCCGTGCCGGTCCTCCTGGGGCTAGGCGCCGGCGGAGTCTGGTGGGCGACGAACCACTACGGCGACCGGGTGACCCGCATTCCCCACGCCTTCCCGGCCGGCCCACGGCCCAGGGCCACCGACGGAACCACCTTCCTCCTGGCCGGCGTCGACAGCCGCTCCCGCGAACCGACCACCGGACGGGACGCCACGGCGCGGTTGTGGACGTACGGGGCACAGCGCAGCGACACGCTGATGCTCGTGCGTCTGGGCCCGGGTGAACGCACGGCCGCCACGCTGTCCATCCCCCGGGACAGCTGGGTGCCCATCCCCGGGCACGGCTCCGCCAAGGTCAATGCCGCGTTCTCCTGGGGCGGGCCGCCCCTGCTCATCAAGACGGTGGAACAGCTCACCGGAGTCAGGGTCGACCACTTCGGCGTCGTCGACTGGCACGGGTTCAGGTCCCTCACCGATGCCGTCGGCGGCGTACCGGTCACCGTCGCGAGGGACAGCTACGACCCCGAGCAGCACCGGCACTTCATGGCCGGCACCCACACCATGAACGGTAAGGAGGCGTTGGCGTACGTCCGTCAGCGCCACGGACTGCCCGGCGGCGAACTGGACCGGATCAAACACCAACAGCAGTTCCTGCGCGGCCTGGTGGGTCGGGTGCGTGGCGGGGTCGGCATCACCGATCCGTTCGGCACCACCCGGACCCTCGACGCGATCACCCGCACCGTGAGCGTGGACGACCGGATGTCCAACGGCGATCTGCGCGACCTCGCACTCGGCCTGCGCCATCTGGACGCCGCTCACACCTCGTTCAGCACCGCGCCGATCGTCCACTCGCAGATGATCCGCGGGCAGTACGCACTGATCCTGGACAAGGCGGAACTGCGGGCACAGTGCCGTGCGATGGAGGAGCAACCATGAAACGCATCCTCGTCATCTGCCAGCAGGACGCCTTCGCCAACGGCGTGAAACCCGATGCGATCCAGCGGTTCCTCCGCGCCCGCGGCCACGAGGTGAGCCTCTTCGACACCTACCACCTCAGCCGGTGGAACGGCGGACCATTGCGCGGAAAGCTTCCCGCTCCCGGTCCGGGGCGGCTCGCGCTGTACGCGACGGAGGCGGCCTCCGCGCTGGTCGTCCGCCGCTGGGGCATCGGGCGTCGCCACCTCTCGTACTACTTGCTGGTCGCCGATCACCACCTTCGGCGACACATTCTGAAGAGGTCGATCCGGCTGGAGGACTTCGATCTCGTGATCTGCGAGACGGTGTACGACGCGGGGGTCCTGCGCCACGCCGGCCGCACCCCCACGCTGTACGACGCCCCCGCTCCCTGGGCGGACGAGGTGTACTTCGACGGCAGGCTCACCGAGCGGCAGCACGCGAAACTCCGGCGGCTGGAGACCCGGGTGCTGGAGGGCACGGATCACCTGGCCTTCCACTGGGAGTCGTACGCCCGGTACGCCCTGGAGCAGTACGGGATCAGCGGGCGGAATCTGATGCCCCTGAACTTCGGCTGCACTCCCTCCGCCCGGCGCGCCTCCTTCAGCGATCCACCGCGCGTCGTCTACCTCGGCAATGTGAGCGCGGGCTTCAACGATCCCGACCTGCTGACGCGTCTGTGCAGGCTCTACCCCCACATCGATGTCTTCGGCGGACCTCCCCCCGACCCGCGACTGGGGCTGCGATACCGCGGTTACACGCCGTCGCTCGACGTGCTGGCCCAGTACCAGCTGGGGCTGGTCACCTGCAGCAAGGACCAGTTGAGACGCGACGGCTTCTCCTCGAAACACCTCCACTACTTCTCCTACGGGCTTCCGGTACTCGTTCCCGCCTGGCGGCGTCACCTGGATCTGCTGCGGGGTTCGCTGCCCTATACCGAGGAGACGTTCCGCTCGGTGGTGGACGACATGCGGGACGAGAACCGGTGGCGTGCCCTCAGCGACCAGGCCTACGCACAGGCGGAACGCCTGAGTTGGGACGAGACCCTCGCTCCGCTGCGGGGTCTGTTGGCCGACGGTCCGACCGGCACGCCCTCTCGGCGAAGGATTCCTCGAAATGGACCTGAGAGCTCGCCGATTCGGTGAGCGGAACCGAGGGACGGACCGTCCGGGGGCAACGCGCGGTCCGTTCTCCGGCGTGGGGTACAGCGCACTCGCCCAGGTGGCACCTCTCCTGACCAATCTGGCCCTCACCCCGTACCTCATTCACCATCTGGGCCTCGACCGCTTCGGCGTGTGGTCGCTGATCCTCGTCCTCCTGACGACACTCACCGTCCTCGACGGCGGCGTGGGGGCGTCCCTGCAGCGTTTCTTCGCCTGCCACGGGGCGCGCGGCGACCCTGAGGGGACGGGGCGGCTGGTGATCGGCTCCATGACGGTCTTCGTCGGGCTCGGAGCGCTGATCAGCGGCATCGGCCTGGCGGTAGCCCCCACGGCGGTGGATCTCCTGGACCTTCCGTCCCATCTGCGAGGCGAGGCCGAGGAGTTGTTCCTCTACCTCGGTCCCCTCGTCACCGCGGCGATGGGCTCGAACGCGGCCACCGCACTGCTGCAGGCGCACGGGCGATTCCGCTCTCTGGCGGGCGTCAGCCTCGGTTCGTGTGCGGCGTACGGAGCCGCGGTGGTGCTGCTGGTCGGTCCTGGCGGGAGCCTCGGTACGCTCGCCGCGGTCTCGGTGGGGAGGTATCTGCTCCTGCTGGTCTGCGGTCTGTGCGTGGGCGCACGACACGTCCGCCTGCGCAGGCCGCTGCTGCCGGACGCGGACGCCCGCCGCGAGTTCTTCGGGTACGCCCTGCGGATGCAGCTCTCGGGGCTGACGGTCTTCCTGAACGGCCAGATCGACGCCTTTGTGATCGCCGCGTTGCTGCCCGTGCGGTACGTGGGGATCTATGCCGCCGGTTATCAGGCGGCCACCGCACTGCGCAGCCTTCCCCTCTATGCCTTCCCGCCGATCTTCACGCGGATGACGGTGGTCTACGCCCGGCGCGGACTCGCCGGGGCGGTGGAGGAGTTCCACGCCGTGGAGGCCCGCTGGCTGCCGGTCGTCCTCACCTACGGGGCGGTGACCACCGCGACCGTCGCCTTCGCCGTGCAGGTGTGGCTCGGTACCGATCTGGCGCTGAGCGGGGTCGTCGCCGCCGTTCTGATGGCGGGCTACGCCGCCCAGGTGGCCTTTACCGGGATCCGCACCGCCTTCGTGCGCGCGACGGGACGGCCTGGTCTGGAAACCCGCTACTGCTGGTTCGCCACGGTGGTGAATCTGGCGCTCACCGTGCCCCTGACCCTCCAGTTCGGTGTCGTCGGGGTGGTTCTCGCCACCGCGATCGGTTACACGGCCGGCGCCGTGCGCTTCGTGTTCCTCTGCCGGCGGCTGGCCGATCTCAGGGAAGCCCGGCTGCCGAAGAGATGGGCGACCGCCACCGCTCTCGGTGTGATCACCGGTGTGGTCGGCGAGTTGCCGATCCTCAACGCCGGTTGGCACGGGCTGCTCCCGTTGACGCTGGCGGGGCTCCCGGTGCTCGCCGCACTGGCCTGCGCGGCAATGGTCGTGGCCGGCGGTCAGTTGCGGCGGCTGAGGATCGGGGTCTGATCGGCACGCGCGGACACCGGGAGCGCGCCGGAACCGGATGCCGCGACCGTCGTACCGGCCACGTCGCGGACCACCGTGGGCACGAGTACGGCGGTGACGAGAGCGAAGGTCAGCTCATTGCTGATGCTGAACGACCAGGGACGCTCCACGACCGAGGCGAGCAGGACGGGGAGCAGCACGCTCGCGGCGACGGGAAAGCCGGGGACGCGCCCCCTCACCAGAAGGTGGCCGAGCAGCAACAGGTAGAGAGCGAGGCCCACGATCCCGCCCGCGTAGAGGACTTCGATCCATTGGTTGTGCAGCGACGGCGAGAGGGCGGCCGGGATCTCGCCGGTGAGGTACTTGCCGGTCCATGCCTTGCCGCCGAAACCGAAGAGGGGCGACTTGTGCAGTTCGCTCGTGGCCATGCCCCAGATGGCGGCACGATCGCCGACGCCGTCGCCCTTCGCGCTGGTGAACGGAGCGGCGAGGCCGATCAGGGCCGCTGCTCCCAGGACCGGCACGGCGAGCAGCGTCCGTCCCGGTGAGGCACCTCGGTCTCGGTCGCCCGTCTCGTCCGGGAGCCTCGGACGCAGCAGCATCAGGAAGCCCACGGTCGCCACGGCGGCGACATCGGCGAGCCTGCTGCCCGTGGCGACGGCCACGAAGGCGACGTAGCACGCCAGGAGGGTGCGCACGCGTCCGCGCAGCCCCATCCAGACGAAGGGGATGCCGGTGATCAGCAGCAGGCCGAAGATGTTCTCGTTGGTGAAGACGCCCGCGTAGTGAACCCCCAGAAGACCGCACGGGTTGTCGGCCCGGCACTCCCGCAGGACGGTGGCCGGCTCGATGAGCGCCTCGACCCCGCTCAGCACGGTGAACAGGAGGACGACGGCCGCTCCGCCCAGGAACGCCGAGCGCCCCGGCCGGGCGACGCCCGCAGCGAGCAGGCACATGAGCAGGACGAGCTGTCTGGGTGCGAGGAGTTGCTGCCCGTGCAGACCGTCGGAGAAGGCGAACAGCAGGACGAGCAGACAGGCGATGAGTGGCGCGGTGTTGATCCGGGCGCGGGCGAAGAGCAGCCGCTGGAGGACGAACAGGGCGCATCCGGCCAGGAGGACGCCGTTGCTCACGGCCCCGATTCTGGTCACCCAGCCGGGGAATCCGATCACCACCTCTCCCGACGGGTCGAACTGCTCGGTGCGGCCCGCGTGCATCAGGTACACGACGCTCGGGAAACCGGCCAGCACGCCGATCAGGAAGACCATCGTCGCGGTGAGGTCCCAGTCCCGGAAGGCCCGGGCGCGCCGCAGCGCCACGGCCACCGGGAGCAGTGAGAGCAGGGCCAGGACACCCAGCAGCAGTGCCGTATCAGTCTGGTGCTGCGTCATGGGGCGTCTCACCCCCTATGCGCGGTGGCGGTCGGGGGAGGGCGACACGGCTGGTGCCGACCACGTCCGGTCGTCCGGCTTCCAGGCGTGGTCCGGACGGAACTGCTCCCGGGGCGACAGGTCCTGGTGCTGCGGATGCCCGGGTGGCTGCCGCCCGGGCGGCTCCTCGGCGCGGGTCCCGGTGAGGACGGCACCGAGTACCCGTACGTGAACCGCCGAGAGGTCGTCGAGGGCGCGGACGGCGGCGTCGCGGCGGGTCTTCCCGGCCCGGACGACGAACAGCACGCCTTCCGTGACGGAGGCCAGTGCCGCCCCGTCGGCGAAGGGCAGCAGCGGCGGGCTGTCGACCACCACGAGGTCCGCGCGTGCCTCCAGCGTGCGGATGAGCCGTGCGGTGTCGGGCGAGGACAGGAGCGTGCTCGGATCCTCCGCCGGGGGGCCGCTCGGCAGCACGCTGATGCCGCCGTCCTCCCAGTCCTCCAGGGCGTCGTGGAGTGGGGTGCCGTCGACGAGGACGCCGGTGAGTCCGGGCGTGCCGCGCAGGCCCAGGTCCTTGGCCAGGCGTGGCCGGCGCAGATCCGCCTCCACAAGGACGACGCGCCGCCCGGTGCGGGCGACACTCGTCGCCAGATCGATCGCGGTCCGCGTCCTGCCCTCCTTGGGCAGTGCGCCGGCGATGAGCACCGAGTTCGGCATGCGGTCCCCGTCACCGAACCGCAGTCGGGTGCGCAGTCGGCTCACCGCCTCCGTACGGCGGGCCGCGCCGCCCCGCCTTCCGGCGCCGGGGCGGCCGTGTTCGGGTGGGGGAACAGCCCCCACCGTCCGCAGGCCCAGGTGGGTGTCGATGTCGGTCGCGGAGCGGAGGGTGGTGTCGAGCGACTGCCGCAGCACGGCGCCCCCGACGCCCACGACGATCCCGGCGAGCAGGCCGAGGGCCAGGTTCAGTGCGGGACGCGGGCTCGTCGGGGTGGTGGGCGGTTCGGACCCGCCCACCACACTGGCCTTGACCAGCGGTGGGGAACCGGCTGAGGAGTCCTCGATGGTGGCGATGTACCGCGTGAACTGAACGGCGGTCTGGTCGGCGATGGCCTGCGCCCTGGCGGCCGACGGATCGTTCACCTTGATGTCGATCAGGGTCGTGTCGAGCGGCGCCTGCGCGGTGATCTTCTGCGCCAGTCGTGCCGGGGACGTGTGCAGGCCGAGATCGGAGATGACGCCGCCGAGGACCGTGGTGCTGGTGACGATGCGGGTGTAGGACTTGACCCGTTGCTGGGCGAACAGACCGCCCTGGTACGCGACGGCGCTGTCCTTGTCGCTGGTCGCGATGAAGAGCTGGGCGTTCGCCGTGTAGGTGCGGGGCATCAGCGCGGTCACGCCCACGGCCCCTGCCAGTCCGAGCAGGACGCACACCACGATGAACCGCCACCTTCGGCGCAGGGTGCTGATGTAGTCGCGGAGATCCATGGGACTCCTCCCTACAGGTCGCTCCGGCTGTTCTTGACGTCGTCCGAATGGAGAGGGAAGGTGGGATTTACGTTGTAAACATACGTTATCAGCATACGGCTGGACGTGAACCATGGATCGTCATCTGGAGCGCTGCGCGGTCACCCCTTACGGCCGGGGGGCGGGAAGCTCACGGGTCCGCGTCTTCGCGTGGCTGGACCGCGTCGGCGCGGACTTCACCGTGGGCAGCTATCTCTCGCTGCCCGACGCCTCCGTCTCCCGTCTGGTACGGCGGCCGGTCTCCCTCGCGCAGGCGGAACTGCGGCTGGCGGCCATCGCGCACGCTCGTCCTCGCCGGCTCCTGCTGCACCGCGAGGCCTCCCCGCTCAGCCGCGGCTGGTGGGAGCGGCGGCTGCTCACGGGTGCCGAGTTCGGTGTGTACGACTTCGACGACGCCCTGCAGTGGGATCTGGGTGAGGGCGGTCTCGCGCGCAGGCTCGCTCCCAAGGCGGGCAAGGCGTACGTGGCCGTCCGTCACGCGGACCGGGTCATCGCGGGCAACACGGTCCTCGCGGACTGGGCCTCCCGGTACCACCACGACGTCGTGGTGATCCCGAGCTGCGTGGCCCTGGAGGACTACACCTCCAAGACGTCGTACGCGCTGCACGATCCGCCGCGGCTCGGTTGGATCGGCTCGCCGGACAACGAGGCCTGCCTGCTGCTGATCTCCGAAGCGCTCACGGAGATCCACCGGCGTACCGGTGCGCGGGTGACGCTCGTCGGCACGACCACGCCGTCCCTCGGCGGCCTGGAGCGCCTCATCGACCGGATCGCCTGGAGCCCGGACAGCCAGCGGACGGCGCTGGCCGGCATGGACATAGGCCTGATGCCGCTGCGGGCGACCGCCTACAGCCTCGGCAAATGCGGATACAAGCTGCTCCAGTACGCCGCCGCCGGTCTGCCCGCCGTGGCCACCCCGCTCGGCGTCAACGCCGACCTGCTGTCCGAGTTCGGCATGCCCGCGGCCCGGACCCAGGACGACTGGACCAGCGCGATCCTCGATCTGACCGACTCCTCCGCGGCCGGCCGGCAACGCCTCGGCCGGGCCGCCCGGGGCATCACCGGCCGGAGGTATTCGTACGACGCGTGGCTGCCCCGCTGGGTCTCGGCCCTGGAACTCGGGCCGGTGCTCCGATGACGGCCGAGGCGCGGCCCGCACCGACCGCCGACATCGTGATCGTGAACTGGAACACCGGCCGCTACCTGGGAGACTGCCTGCGTTCGATCGTCGGGACCGATCGCTCGCAGCTGTGTGTGGCGCGGATCGTCGTCGTCGACAACGCCTCCGGCGACGACTCCCTGCACGGTCTGACCGCGGCCGGCATTCCGCTTGAGGTGGTCCGCAACGCGCGCAACCGCGGCTTCGCCGCCGCCTGCAACCAGGGGGCGGCCCGGGGCGACAGCGACTACCTGCTCTTCCTCAATCCGGACACGCGGCTGTACCCCGACACGTTGCAGGTCATGGGCCGGCTCCTGCGGAGACCGGACACGGACGGCTTCGGGATCTTCGGAGCACTCATGGTGGACGAAGCCGGGCATCAGCAGATCTCGTGCTCGCGATTCCCCACCCTGCGCGTTCTCGCCGGGAAGATGACGGGGCTCGACCGGCTGGTGCCGGCTCTCTTCCCGCCACACCATCTCAGGCCGCGCGACCTGACCCGGTCGGGCGCCGTGGACCAGGTCATCGGGGCGTTCCTCCTGGTGCGCCGACCGGTGTTCACCGAACTGAACGGCTTCGACGAGCGCTACTTCCTCTACTTCGAAGAGGTCGACTTCGCGCTGCGGGCACGCCGTGCCGGGTGGCCCTCGTACTTCGTACGGCAGGCGCGGGTCCACCATGCCGGAAACGTGAGTTCCGCCCAACTCGGGCCGTGGCGCCACTACTTGATGCTGCGCAGCCGCAGCCGTTACGCGTTCCTGCACTGGACGAAGCCGCAGGCATGGCTGCTCATGGCGCTGACCCTGTCCGTGGAGCCGGCCGTGCGCCTGGCGGCCGCCGCCGTGCGGGGACAGTGGGCGGATCTTGGGCCCACGTTGGGCGTGTACCTGCGCTTCCTGCGCTGGCTCCGCGCGAGCCGTGACCAGAACTCACTCGACCCACTCGACCCACTTGACCCGGTACCGAGAAACGAGGCGGGCCACTCATGCACACCGTCGGCCGCATTCCCCGACAGACACCCCGACAGACACCCCGACTGATTCCCCGAGGGGTTCCGCCCGCCATGAGCGCCGTGCGGCTCTCGTCGGCACGCCGGACCCTGGACGTCGCCGTCGCCCTGACCCTGCTCGTCGTTCTCGGGCCGCTGCTGGTTCTGGTGGCGGCACTGGTCCGGGTCACGAGCGGCGCACCGGTGCTGTTCCGGCAGCGGCGGACGGGGGAGGCCGGGCGGGAGTTCACCCTCTACAAGTTCCGCAGCATGCGGAACGGCAGCGCGGGCCCCGGCGTCACCGGTGGCTCCGACCGGCGGGTGACGGGCACGGGGCACCTGCTGCGCCGGTTCCAGCTGGACGAACTGCCGCAGTTGTGGAACGTGCTGCGCGGCGACATGACCCTGGCCGGCCCCCGCCCCGAGATACCGGACCTTGCCCGCCGCTACCCGCCGGAGCACCGATGGGTGTTCCGGCACCGCCCGGGGCTCACCGGACCGTGCCAGCTCAGGTCGCGCGCGTATGCCGCGAGACTCGACGGCCGCTCCGATCCCGAGGAGTACTACCTGACGGTGCTCGTGCCCCAACGCGTCGCCCTGGACGCGGAGTTCCTCCGCCGTGCCACGGTGGCGAACGTCCTGCGCCTCACCGCCCGGACCGCCCTGTACGTGCTGTCCGCCGGGTGGGACGGCCACGCGCACCGGGACGCCGACCGGCGAGCGGGCGGGCGGCGCGGTGGCCGAGGGGGCGGGCTCTGATGCGCGCCCTGGTGACCGGTGCGGCGGGATTCATCGGCTCGCACCTGTGCGAACATCTGCTGTCCCGCGGGGACGAGGTCATGGGCATCGACGCCATGACGGACTTCTACGAACCCGCGCGCAAGCGGCGCAACCTCGCCCCGCTGGTGGGCCGGGACCGGTTCACGTTCCGCCGGGGCGATCTGCTGGATCTCCGTCTGGAGCCGCTGTTCGCCGCCGCGGACACCGTCTACCATCTCGCCGGCCAGCCCGGAGTCCGCGGTTCCTGGGGCGCGGAGTTCGCCGTCTACCTCGAACGGAACGTCCTGGTCACCCAGCGGGTGCTGGAGGCGGCACGGGAGACCCGGCTCGGCCGGCTGGTCTACGCGTCCAGCTCGTCCGTCTACGGGAACGCGGAGGCGTATCCGACCTCGGAGACACTGTCTCCCAGGCCCGTCTCCCCGTACGGCGTCACCAAACTCGCCGCGGAGCAGCTGTGCGAGACCTACCGCACCGTCTTCGACGTCCCGGCGCTCTCCCTGCGGCTGTTCAGCGTCTACGGTCCCCGGCAGCGGCCCGACATGGCGTTCTCGCGGCTGGTCTCGGCCGCCTGCGCCGATCGGCCCTTCCCGCTGTACGGGGACGGCGGGCAGAGCCGTGATTTCACCTACGTCGGGGATGTGGTGACGGCCATGCGCTCGGCGGCGTCCTCCTCGTGGACCGGGGTCGCCAACATCGGTGGAGGCTGCGAGGTGACGATGCGTCAGGCGATAGCGCTGCTCGGGCAGTTGGCCGCTCCGGTGAACGTGGTGCCGGGGCCCGCGCGGCCGGGCGACGCCCGGCGCACCGCGGCCGACATCACCGTGGCGCGGAACGCCTTCGGCTATCTGCCGGTCACGGATCTCCGTACCGGACTCGCCGCGATGGTGCGGGCCGAGCGGGCAGCCCGTCGGGTCCGGTCCGCGGAATCCCTGGCGGGCCGCAGGTGACACGCCGGCCCGGTGTCAGCCCGGCGCCTGCGCCCCGCGGTAGTACGCGATGATCTCCTCGGCCGTCAGTTCCCGCTCGGCCTTGCGCCCCAGGAAGTACACGGCCGACGCGTCGTCCTCCGCGTAGCCGGCCGGGACGAGCCGGTCCAGGACGCGCAGCCAGCACAGCAGCCCCCGCACGCCACGGCCCGCGAGGGGGGAACGGGTCAGCCCCCGGACCAGGTGATCGGTGCTCCACAGGAACTGGGTGCCGGGGCCAGCGACGGGGCCGGCGGCGAGTTCCTCGAAGCGGCGGAAGAGGTAGCGGTGACCGCTCGCGGTGTAGCGGGTGAAGTCGTGGGCGCCGGCGTGCACCTGCTGGAGGAACGGGGTCTCCGCGTAGACCAGTCCGCCACTCTTCAGGACCCGGTGGATCTCGGCGACGACCAGGGGCGGGTCCAGTACGTGTTCGAGCACGGCCTGTGCCAGCACCGCGTCCACGCTCGCCGTGGCGAGCGGAATCCGGTGGGCGTCCGCGATGAACTGGGTCACCGGGCTGGGGGCGATGTCGAAGCCGATCACCTGGACGCGTGGATCGCGGTAGACGGCGCCCACGCCGTTGCCGACCGTCGCCCCGCCGACGACGAGCAGCGTCGGTGCGGGACCGGGGAGCGCGCGCAGCAGGAGATCGATGTTCCGGGCCGCGACGTGATTGTGCGGCTTCCAGACGAGCCGCAGAGCGGCGGGAAGCCGGTGGACGAGCCCGGCGGGCCGCGGCCCGCCGGCGTCCGGCCGGGCGGCCGCGGCCGTCGTTTCCGCCCGGTCCACGACACTGCGCTCGAAGTCGACGAGGACCGGCCACCGCCCCGCCACCGGGAACGAGAGCGAGGCGTGACACGGGCAGTCCGGTGCGGTGCAGCTGAGCCCTTCGGGCTCCGTCCGCAGGGGTGAGCGACAGAGCGGGCACACCAGCAGCCGCTTGATCTGGTGCAGTTCGGCCAGAGCCATGGGCGTTCCTCCCGCATGTGCCTCGTATGTCCATATCCTCCGGCGGATTGACCTGGACCGCCTCAGGGCAGAAGATGTACGTATACGTCGTAAATATACGGTTTAACGGCGGTGATCGACGATGCGGAACGGGCCCCTTGCCCCCGGTGCGGACCGACGGGACGGTGCGTCCGTCCGCTGGCCGTCGGCACCGCCACGCGTGGTGCCGACGGCCACGCTGCCCAAACCACCGCGGCCGCCACGGATCAAGGTCCTGCACGTCATCACCCGCTTCCGGGCGGGAGCCGGCGGCAACACCCTGCTGTCGGCCGAGGGCATGGACGCGGGCCGGTACGAGGTGTGGATCGCCGGAGTGCCGGGCGGCGAACTCTGGGGCCGGGCGCGCGCCGCCGGGATCCGGACGGTGGAGATACCGGCGTTCCGGCACACCCTGGCCCCCGCGGACCTGCTGGTGCTGTGGCGACTGGTGCGGCTCATCCGGCGCGAGCGGTTCACCGTCGTGCACACCCACTCGGCCAAGGGCGGCTTCCTCGGGCGGGTCGCCGCACGGCTGTGCCGCACACCGGTGGTGGTGCACACCTTCCACGGCGTGAGCTTCCACCCGTACATGTCCGGCCCCCGGCAGGCGCTGTACCGCTGCCTGGAACGGTCGACGCGGCGCTTCACCCACCGCTTCCTCGCCGTCGCGCCGAGCGTGGCCCGCCAGGCCGTCGAGGAGCGCCTCGCCCCGCCGGGCCGCGTCCACGTGGTGCCGTCGGCGGTGGAACTGGGACACATCCCCGAGCGGTTCGATCCCGTCGCCCGGCGCGTGCTCGGCGTACCCCGCGAGACCGCCCTCATCGGCACGGTCGGCCGGATCGACGACCAGAAAGCGCCGCTGGACTTCATCCGCATGGCGGCCGCGCTCCGTGCCGAGCGTCCCGGCACCGCGTTCGTCATGATCGGCGACGGGCCGATGGAGGACGAGGTCCGGCGGCTCGCGGCCGTACTGGATGTCGACGTGACGCTCACCGGACACCGGCCCGACGCGGCCTGGCTGGTCGCCGGAGTGGACGTCTTCGTCATCACTTCGCTGTACGAAGGCCTGGGCCGGGCCCTCACCGAGGCGCTGGCCACCGAGCGCCCGGTCGTCGCGACAGCCGTGAACGGTGTGCCCGACCTGGTGGAGCACGGCGCCACGGGACTGCTCGTGGCACCGCGCGACCCGGAGGGTGCCGCGCGAGCGGTCGGCTGGCTGCTCGACCGTCCACGAGAGGCCGCGGAGATGGGACGGCAGGGCCGCCGAAGGGTGCGCGGCGCCTTCGCGCCGGCGGCCATGTGTGACGCCGTCGACGCCTGCTACCGCGACCTGCTGGGGCTTCCCCTGCCGAACCGCACCCCCGGGAGCGCCGCCCGCCCCTGAGACGCGGCCCGCCTCGCGACCGCATCTCCATCATCCGCGGACCAGGGAGAACGACATGCGCCTCGCAGTCATCGGCACCGGATACCTCGGAGCCGTCCACGCCGCCTGCATGGCCGAACTCGGGCACGAGGTCCTCGGCGTGGACACCGACCCGGAGCGGGTCGACGCGCTCGCCGCCGGCCGGACCCCCTTCTACGAGCCCGGCCTGCCCGGCCTGCTCAAGCGGGGGGTGGACGCGGGCCGGCTGCGCTTCACCACCTCGCTGACCGAGGCCGCCGCCTTCGCCGACACCCACTTCGTCTGTGTCGGCACTCCGCAGCGGCCCGGTTCGGGCGCCGCCGACCTGAGCCACGTCGAGGCCGCCGTGGACGGCCTGGCGCACGCTCTGCCGTTCAGCGGCTACCAGCACGTCCTGGTGGTCGGCAAGTCCACGGTGCCGGTCGGCACGGCGGACCGGCTGGCCCGGCGGCTGCACACGGCCGCCCCGGACGCCGACCTCGCCTGGAACCCCGAGTTCCTGCGCGAGGGCTGTGCGATCCGTGACACCCTGCGGCCGGAACGCATCGTGGCGGGGGTCCGCACGGCGCACGCCGAGACGCGGCTGCGCGAGATCTACGCGCCCCTGCTGGCGGCCGGCATCCCGTTCATCGGCACCGACACCGCCACCGCGGAACTGGTCAAGCTGGCCTCGAACTCCTTCCTCGCCACCAAGATCTCCTTCATCAACGCCATGGCCGAGATCTGCGACGCCACCGGGGCCGATGTCACCACCCTGGCGGAGGCGATGGGCGCCGACTCCCGCATAGGGCCGCGATGCCTGGCACCCGGCCTCGGCTTCGGCGGGAGTTGCCTGCCCAAGGACATCCGGGCCTTCGCCGCCCGGGCCGAGGAACTCGGGTGCGGGGAGTCGGTGGTCTTCCTGCGGCAGGTCGACGAGATCAACACCCGGCAGCGCCGTCACACGGTCGACCTGGCCGAACAGCTCGTCGGCGGGTCCTTCGAGGACCACGGCGTCGCGGTCCTCGGGGCCGCCTTCAAGCCCTTCAGCGACGACGTCCGCGACTCGCCGGCACTGGCGGTCGCGGACGCGATCAGGCGCCGGGGCGCCCAGGTCCGCGTCCACGACCCGGAGGCGATCGACAACGCCCGGGCCGCGTACCCCGAGCTCCAGTTCGCCCTGGACGTGACCAAGACGTGCGAACGGGCCGACGTGGTCCTCCACCTCACCGACTGGCCCCAGTACCGGGAACTCGACCCGGCCGCCCTCGGCGCGGTGGTGCGCACCCGGGCCGTCGTCGACGCACGCCACAGCCTCGACCCGGTCGCCTGGCGCGCTGCGGGCTGGACGCTGCGCGCACCGGGCCGCCCGCGGCTCGGCCGCCCTGAAGGCGCTCGTGCTGTGCTGCGGAGTCAGGGGATCTGGGAGCCGGCCTGGAGTGACTCCGGTCATGAACGCACTCATTGAGGACTACGCCCTGATCAGCGACCTGGAAACCGCCGCCATGGTCGGCCGGAACGGGTCGATCGACTGGCTGTGCCTGCCCCGCTTCGACTCGCCGGCCTGCCTCGCCGCGCTGCTGGGCGCGCCGGACAACGGATTCTGGCGGTTGGCCCCGGTGGCCGCGCCCGGCACCTGCACGCGCCGCGCCTACCGGCCCGACACGCTGGTCCTGGACACCTGGTGGCAGACCCCGACCGGCGCCGTGCGCGTCACCGACCTCATGCCACCGCGCGCCGGGCTGCCGTGTGTCGTACGCGTGGTGGAGGGACTGTCGGGCTCCGTGACCGTACGCAGCGAACTCCGCCTGCGCTTCCACCAGGGCCGCGTGCTGCCCTGGTCCCGGGTCGCTGACGACCGCACCGTCGCGGTCGCCGGGCCGGACGCCGTATGGCTCGGCGCCGAAGGGCCGGTGCGGGTGCTCGAGCGCGGGCCGTCCACGGTGTACGAGGCGACCGTCCCGGCCGGCGGGCGGGTCGCCCTGACGCTGGTGTGGGCGCCCTCGCACCGGCCCGAGCCGCCCCCGCTGCTGGACATACCGGCGGAGACCCTGGTGAAGGAGACCGCCGACTACTGGCTCGACTGGGTCGGCCGCTGCCGTTACCAGGGGCCGTGGCGGGACGCCGTGGTGCGGTCCCTGATCACCCTGAAGGCGCTCACCTACGAGCCCACGGGCGGCATCGTCGCGGCGCCGACCACCTCGCTGCCCGGCTGCGTCGGAGGCGAACGCAACTGGGACCACCGGTTCTGCTGGCTGCGCGACTCCACCCTCGCCCTGTCCTGCCTGCTGCGCAGCGGCTACCTCAACGAGGCGACGGCCTGGCTGGACTGGCTGGTGCGGGCGATCGCCGGCGATCCCGCCGATCTCCAGGCCGTGTACGGCGTCGGCGGCCAGCGGCTGTTGCCGGAGACCGAAGCCGACTGGCTGCCCGGCTACGGGCGCTCGCGGCCGGTGCGGTTCGGGAACTTGGCCGTCGACCAGTTCCAGCTCGACGTGTACGGAGAGGTCCTGGACACGCTGTATCTGTCCTTGCGGGCGGGCATCCCCATGCCGGCCCACATATGGGACCTGGTCCAGGCGATGATGGGCTTCCTGCAACGGCACTGGCGTGAGCCCGACCGGGGACTGTGGCAGGTCCGCGGGCCGCGGCGGCAGTTCGTCCACTCCAAGGTGATGGTCTGGGTGGCCGCCGACCGCGCCCTGCGCATGGGGGAGTTGCTCGGCCGCAACGGATCCTCCGCCGAGTGGCGGGCCATGCGGCAGGAGGTGCACCGACAGGTCTGCCAGGAGGGCTGGGACGCCGGACAGCGGTCCTTCGTGCAGTCCTACGGCTCCCCGGCCCTGGACGCCTCGGCCCTGCTGATCCCCCGGCTCGGCTTCCTGCCCGCCCGGGATCCGCGGGTGCGCGGCACCGTGGGGGCCATGCGGGGACTGGACGACGGCGGGTTCCTGCGCCGGTACGCACCGGGCGGCGACGGCGTGCACGGGGTGGACGGCATGCCCGGCCGCGAGGGCGCGTTCGTGGCGTGCACCCTGTGGTACGCCGACGTCCTCGCCGTGACCGGCAACGCCGAACAGGCCCGGGAGACCTTCGAGCGGGTCCTCGGTGTCCGCAACGACGTAGGGCTGCTGGCGGAGCAGTGGGATCCGGACGGCGGACGCCAACTGGGCAACGCACCGCAGGCGTTCAGCCACATCGCCCTGGCGGAAACGGCGTTCGCGCTGTCAGCGGCACGAGGGGCGGCACGCGACTGCGGCGGCCCGGCCGGCGCGTGACGGCAACGTAGTCAGTGGGAAAGACACTGCGGGGCGCCCCCCCCGGTACGTGCGTACCTGGCCAGCAGGAGGCAACGCGTTGGAACTATGGACGATCGTCGCGGCGCTGTCCGCCGTCATCGCCAACATCATCTCTGTGTTCGTCGCTCGGGTCAGTCTCCGCAAGGCGGACGCGGCCTTGGAGCAGAGTCGAATCAGCGCGGAACTGAGCTTGCAGAGAGCGGACTTGGCTCTCGCGCAGGCGCAGGAGCTGTCACGCGAATCGCTGAGAGCCCACTGGGCGATCGACGGTGCCATGTCTGCCATAGCGTGGCGCGACCAGGTGATCGAACTTCATGATCGAGGCCTCAGCGCGGAGCGGATACGCCGCATCATGCTTCTCGAAGACGGCGGCGCCGGTTACGAGACCAGTAACGGGCGCATCGACGACATCCTCAGAGGCATGCCACGGCGGCCGTGACAGAGAGCTCTCCGTCGGGCCTCTCACAGTGATCGCACAGCCCTGTCAGACCCGTTGACGCCTTGATTGCGGCGGCGTTAGACAAGTCGATGCAGATCGCGAAATCGCGTTCACTTGTTGAACTCAACTGTCCGCAAGCTGCCTTTCGGCAGTCCCGCGTACCGTCGGAGAGAGCGCAGGATGCCCACGATTCCCGGACGAAGTTCGTTGGTGTTGGCCTTGGCCGGTGTGCTGGCGGTGGTGTTCGTGCCGGTGTCAGCAGACGCGCAGACACCGTCGCAGTCGCCGTCGTCGGGGCCGACCGTGACGCACACCGGTAAGGGCCCCACGGGCTACGAGGTCACGTTCCGCGTCAAGGACGCGTCGGCGACGTCGATGCGGATCAAGGGCACCTGGTCCTTCGCGTCGACGGCCTCGTCCAGCACCGATCCGACGAACGCCGCACCGGTCGCCGCCGCCGACTGGCGACCCGGCGACTTCCCGCTCCAGTCCCCGGACCAACCCGGTGAGGCATGGGCCGTGGCCTCGATGACCAAGGACGCCAAGTCGGGCGTCTGGTCCTACACCGTCCCGCTGCCCTCGGGCACCTTCGACTACCAGTTCTATCCGGACTGTGCGTCCGCCGCGCTGACCGGCTGCACCGCCGAGACCGACCCGGCCGTCCCGCCCTGGAGCACCACCGGTTCGCCCGCCGTCTTCTCCCAGGTCTACGTCCCCTCCGACCCGAAGTCCGGCACCACCGACCTCTCCTACACGGCCGACGCCCCCGCCGGCCGGCGCGGCCGCATCACGGACGTCACGTATCCGACCGCCAACTCCAGTACGGGAACACACCCGTTGGCGGTCTACACCCCGCCCGGCTACGACCCCGGGCGCACGACTCCGTACCCCGTGTTCGTCCTCAGCCACGGCGGCGGCGAGACCGAGGCGGCCTGGCCCACCCGCGGCCGGGTCCAGCAGATCGTCGACAACCTGATCGCCCAGCACCGGATGCAGCCCGCCGTCGTCGTCATGCCGGACGGCTCCGGCCTGACCAGCGGCACGAGCTACACCTCGGAGATCACCGCCAACGTCCTCCCGTACGTCCAGCAGCACTACGACGTCGCCACAGCAGCCGCGGGCCGCGCCTTCGCCGGCACCTCCGCCTACGGCACCCAGGCCAACAACTTCCTGTTCAAGGACACCACCGAGTTCGGGTACTACGGGGTGTGGTCCCCGGCCTCCGGAGCCCCCGCCGTCACCGTCACCGGCTCCGGCAACACTCCCGTCGACCCCGCCTACACCAACCCGCAGCTCAAGCAGGTGCTCGGCATCCACCTCGCCATCGGCCAGGAGGACCTCGGCGGCAACGCCCCGATGATGACCGCCACCACCGAACGCGAGGGCATGATCAACGCGGGCGTCCCCTTCACGTACTACTCCGTCGGCGGCGGCCACACCTGGGCCTTCTGGCAGCAGACCCTCTACGACTTCCTGACCCGCGTCGGCTTCCGGGCCACGGCCACCACGGTGACGGCGAGCGCGGACAAGCTCACGGCGACCGTGACGGCGTCCACCGCGGAACCCCGAACCCCCACCGGCACCGTCCAGTTCAAGGCCGACGGCGTCGCCGTCGGCCACCCCGTCGCCCTCGTCCACGGCAGGGCCACCCTCGCCGGCCACTGGACCGGCACGCTCACCGCCGTCTACAGCGGCGACCGCTACTACAACGCCGGCTCAGGAAGCCCTTCGAACTGACCCGCACCAGTGGAAGGAAGCCGCACGCATGTCAATGACACGACGAGAAGCCGCCAGAGCCATGGCCCTCACCGTGGGGAGCGCGTCGCTGCTCGGATCGACGGCCGGCGTCGCAGCCGCGTCGCCCCCTGAGAGCAGGAGGACCGAGGACGAGTACGGGCCCGTCGTCAAGCACACCGGCAAGAACCCCACCGGCTACGAGGTCACCTTCCGCTACCACGCCCCGACCGCCACCCGCGTCCAGCTCAAGGGCGAGTGGTACTTCGAGCGGCCGAGTGAACTCCCGCAGCGGCTGACCGGACCCGACTACACCGTGCCGACCCCGGGCCTGCTGCCCGCGCAGTGGCGGCCGGGCGACATACCGGCCTCCCACCCGAACTCCACCAGCCCCAACTTCCCCGTCGTCGACATGAAGAAGGGCCGCGACGGCGTGTGGACGCACACCACACCCCTGCCGGGCGGCGTCTTCACCTACGGCTTCTTCATCGATGCCGACGCCGACGACACGACCACCACAGGGCAGGTCCCCGACCCGGCCAACCCGGCCTGGAACGTCGTCGACGGCGTCCTCCACGGCCGGGCCGTGGACCGCAGCCAGGTCTACGTCCCCTCCGACCCGCGCTTCGACCCCGTCGACCTGTCCTGGCAGGGGCCCACCGACGGCCCGCGCGGCAAGCTCCGCCACGTCACCTACAGCTCACCGGGGCATGTGACGCCGGCCGACGAGAACTACCTCGTGATCTACACGCCCCCGGGCTACGACCCGAAGCGCGCCGAGCCGTATCCGACCTTCTACCTCAGCCACGGCGGAGGAGAGGACGAGATGGGCTGGAGCACCCAGGGCGACATGGCCGACATCCTCGACAACCTCGTCAACGGCGGCGAGGTCGAGCCGATGGTCGTCGTCATGCCCAACGCGACCGGCTACGCCGCCTCGACCGCCGAGCAACTCCACCGCACCGACCTCATCGAGCGGGTCTTCCCATGGGTCGAGGCGCACTACAACGTGTCGGCCTCGGCGTCCGACCGCGCGTACTCCGGGCTGTCGGCAGGCGGCATGCGCACCTCCTACCTCCTGCTCAACAACACCGAACAGTTCGGCTACTACGGCATCATGAGCGCCGGCCTGCCGCCGGACACCACTTTCTCCGCCGACCTCGTCGCCGCCATGAAGAAGGTGTCGGTGTACGTGGGCGGCGGCTGGCAGGACCCCGTGAACCCCGGTTTCTCCACCATCCACCGGGGGCCCTTCCGCGCGGTGCGCGACCTCACCGCCGCCGGTGTCCACGTCCAGACCGCGTTCATCGACGGCGGACACGAGTGGCACGTATGGCGGTTGCTGCTCAGGGACTTCCTGACCCGCACGGCCTTCCTGCCGGCCTCCACCGCGCCTGCCGACTGGGGCGCCTGAGCGGTCATGGCGGTGGGGCGGCCCCCGACCGGGCCGCCCCACCGCCATGACCGGGTCACCTCTTCTGTTCGAAGAGCCAGTCCCTGATTCCCTCGATGGTGTAGGCGGCCCGCCAGGTGCAGACGTGGTTGTCGACGCTGCTCTCCTCCAGGCCGGGCCACACCACGGTGCCCTTCTTCAGCGCCACGAAGTTGACCGGCGTCTTCTTGGCCCGCATCGCGGCGGCGTACGGGGCGAATCCGGCCGGGGTGAGCTGGCCGTTCCAGACGGCGCGGCTGATCTTCGCCCCCTCCTTGGCGAGGGTGTCCATGATCCCGGTCATGCCCGGGTACGCCTGCTCGTCGCCCTGTGACACCACGGCCCAGATCTTCTGCTTGGCCAGCGGCTTGACCTGGGTGAGGTCGTCCCACTGGCCGGCGACGAGGAAGGAGGCCGCGAAGAGGTCGGGGTAGGTGAAGTCGAGTGCGATCGAGGTGATCGTGCCGCCGGACTGGCCGGTGGTGTAGAGCCGTTTGCGGTCGATGCTGTATTTGTCGGCCAGCGATTCGATCAGGCCCTTGATGGTCTTCAGGGCCGGCGCGTTGCCGTCGCTGCCCTCGTCCGTCTCGCTGGTGAACTGCGGTGCCAGGACGAAGCATTCGTGCTTGGCCTGCTCGCTCGGGCTCGCCCAGATGACCGCCCCGAGTCCCTGGGTGAGGGTGATGAGCGGGTTCGTGCTGGTCGTACCGCCGTCGTGCATGAACAGCACCATCGGATACGACTTGTGCCGGTCGTAGTTCTTCGGCACGAACAGGTTGTACTGCAGGGAGTTGCCGGTCTCGGCGTCGGTGTACTTCAACTGCTGGAAGTCGTCGACGATCAGGTTGTCGACCTTGCTCGTCGTGACGGCTCCGCCGCTCGCGGCGTACGTGTCGCCGGCGGCCGTGGTCACCGTGCCGGTCTGGGTCACCTCGGCCGACGCCGTCTTCAGCGTGGGTGGGGTCATGCCCCCGCCGCCGGGACCGCCGCTCGGAGAGCTCGATGGCGAGGCGGAGGACGCCGACGCAGACGGGGACGGAGAGGAGGAGGACGACGAGCCCGAGAAGTGGTCCACGTACAGGCGGGCCGCGTCATCGAGGGGCGAGAGCTCGATGACGACGTAGGCGCCGTTGGTCCCATGTCCGGCCGTCGCCGCCTCGGTGTTGGCGTAGACGTTGGTCACGGTCCTGTCGGTGACCTTGAACGTGGACAGCGTCAACTTCGACGTGTCAATCTCGGTGTCGTACTGGACGGCGACCGCGGTGAGTTTCTGCCCGTCCCCGAACACCTCGGTGATGGCGGTGGCCCCAAGAATGTGGCCGCTCTGCGCGGCCAACTGGGTCCCACTCACCGCGCTGCTCGACGAGTCGGAGGAAGCGGAAGAGCAGGCACCGATGGCGGGGACGGCGGCTGCCGCGGCGAGTCCAGCCAGGACGCTCCGGCGTTTCACGGATTCTTCTCCTTTGCCGTGGGGGGCGTCGGGACGAAGGCGGTGGTCGCCTGTCTCGATGTTCGCCTTCGGACCCTAGGACCGCCACAACAGAAGTGTCCGCAATTTCGTCAACAATAAGGGGATTCTCAGCCACCGTGGTTCGCGTGGTTCGGGGGGCCTCGTGGCACGTATCGGTCTCCTGTGAATGCGAACGGATCGTTGGCAATATCGTCAACATGCCGCCTACGTTCGGGAGGACAGGAGCCGCAGGCCGGTGCGGACCGAGGGGGACACGGCCATGTACTGGAGAGGTCAACAGACGTGAAGTACAAGTCAGTTCAGCGCAGGAGCGTCGTCATGGGGATCGGTGCGACCGCCGGGGTCGCGGCGATCGGCGGCATCACCCTCAGCGGACAGGCGTCGGCCACGACGACTGCCTCGTCCGCCTCTTCCTCGTCCCCGGGAAGCCTGGTCTTCGACCCGGACGCGTACACGGAGATCACGACGACCATCACGGGCGCGGATCTGAAGGACCATGAGGTGACCTACCACTTCTGGAAGGCCATCACCTATGTCGCCAAGCCGGTCGACGAGGAGTACCAGAGCCTGATCGTCAGCGTGCCCGTCGAGATCGACGGCACGGCCGTGGACGCGAGCAACGCGCCGATCGTGGTGTCCAACGTGATCGCCGGTTACATGCCGTCCTCCGTGACGACGGCGACCGGTGTCGGCGGCGCCGCGATGACCGGCACACCGCCGGCGGGTGGGCCGGGCGGCGCCTCCGCCTCCCCCTCGGCGTCCGCGTCGGCCTCTGCGTCTCCTTCCGCCACTCCGACTGCTTCGGCTTCGGCTTCCGCGACACCGGAGCCGGGCGGTGGTGGTGCCGCCGCCATGCCGAAGATGGCCCTGCTGGCGGGATACGTCGTCGTGGAGCCCGGCGCCCGGGGCCGCTCGCTGACGAACACCGCCGGTGAGTACTACGGAACGGCCCCCGCCGCGATCGTCGACCTCAAGGCGGCCGTGCGCTACATCAGGTCGAACAAGGGCCGCATCCCCGGCAACACCGACCGGATCATCTCCGCCGGTGTCAGCGCCGGCGGAGCGCTGTCCGCGCTCGTCGGCTCCTCCGGCGACAGCCCGCTGTACGCCACGTACCTCAAGGAGATCGGCGCCGCCGACACCTCCGACGCGGTCTTCGCGAGCGCCGACTGGTGCCCGATCGCCGACCTGGAGCACGCCGACGGCGCCTACGAGTGGAACTGGGGCACCAACGTCACCCAGACCACCGGCGCGGTCGTCGACCAGACCGTCTCCAAGCAGCTCCAGGCGCAGTTCGCCGAGTACCAGGCGTCGTTGAAGCTGCGTGGCATGGACGGCTTCGGCCCGCTCACCGCCCGCAACTACGACGACTACCTGCTCGACACCTTCATCCGGCCGTCGGCCACCGCCTACCTCAAGGCTCTCTCGGACACCGACCGCGCGACCTATCTGGCCGCCAACACGGACATCGGCTGGGACGGCGAGCAGGCGACCTTCACCTGGGCGCAGTACCTCGCACACGTCGGCGCCCGCAAGAAGACCACGCCCGCGTTCGACGCCTTCGACCTGTCGGCCGGCGAGAACAACGAGTTCGGCACCGGTACGACGCTCGCCCGCCACTTCACCGCGTACGGCGCGAAGAACGACACCACGGGCCTCGCCACCAAGCGGGTCGCGAGCGACATCCCCGCGAAGCTGCGCCTGATGAACCCGATGCACTTCATCGTCGACCAGCCCAACTCCCGGCGCGCCAAGCACTGGTGGATCCGCCTGGGCACCAACGACACCGACACGGCACTGACGGTCTCCGCCAACCTCGCCACCGCCCTGGACAACCTCGGCGACGACGTCAACTACCTCTTCTACTGGGACCAGGGCCACGGCGCCAACATCGACCTCGGCGACTTCGTGACCTGGATCGCGGACATCTCGGGCCACAAGAGCCGGCGGAAGTAGCGCCCGGGGCGGTTCTCCGTACTACTCCCTTGCGCCTCCTGACGCCGGAACGCCCTGCGCCACGGGCGGGCTCAGTCGGTCCGCGCGCGACCAGAAAGCCGCTCGACCCCCCGCAGCAACGCGGAGTGATCCAGACCCCCCTCGCCGTTCTCCCGGCAGGACGACAGGAGTTGGGCGACCAGGGTGCCCGTCGGCAGGACCGCGCCGGTGTCGCGGGCCGTGTCGGTGACGATGCCCAGGTCCTTGTGGTGGAGGTCGATGCGGAAGCCGGGGGCGAAGTCCCGGTTCAGCATGGCGTCCTTCTTGCGGTTCAGGACGGTGGAGCCGGCCAGGCCTCCGCCGAGGACCGTCAGGGCGGCCGGCAGGTCGGCGCCCGCCTTCTCCAGGAAGACGACGGCCTCGGCCAGGGCCTGGATGTTGACGGCGACGACCAGCTGGTTCGCGGCCTTCACCGTCTGGCCGGCGCCGGGCGGGCCGACGTGCACGACGGTGGTGCCCAGGGCGTGGAAGAGGGGAGCCGCCCGCTCGAAGTCCGCGTCCTCGCCGCCGGCCATGATGGACAGCACGCCCTCGATGGCCCCCGCCTCGCCGCCGGAGACGGGGGCGTCCAGGACTCGTAGGCCATATTCGCGGCCCGCCTCCGCCAGTGCGACGGCGGTGCGCGGGCTGATGGTGCTCATGTCGATCAACAGGCTTCCGGCGCGGGCGTGTTGGAGTACGCCGCCCTCGCCCAGGACGACCTCGGTGACCTCGGCGTCCGCCGGGAGCATGGTGATGACGGCGTCCGCGTCGGCCACGGCCTCCGCCACGCTGCCCGCCGCGTGCCCGCCCGCCTCGACGAGACGGTCCACGGCCGCTCGGCTGCGGTTGTGGCCGGTGACCCGGTACCCCGCCCGGACGAGGTTGGCCGCCATCGGGCCGCCCATGATGCCGAGGCCGATGAAGGCGACGGAGCGGAGCTTCCCGTGCGACGTGTCCGTGTGCCCATCCAGGTTCCGATCCATGTTCCGACCGTAGGGCAGGACGATGACAGCCCTCCACGATGATGGATAAATGCTGGCCCCAATGATGGCGAAATGATTCATCCGAGGGCTTCGCAACCCCTTCCGGCGGACCTACCGTTACGGGCACGTAAACGGCTTGGCCGTGGGCACAGCCGTGTTCTGACGGCTTCCTGAAGGGAGAGGGCAATGGCGCCCGTGGAGTTGCTGATCGGTAGTCGCTGGCAGGCGGCCAAGGGGGACGGGCGGACCCGGGAGGTCACATCGCCGTTCGACGGTTCGACGGTGGGCACCGTGGCGCTCGCCGGTACCGACGATGTCGAGGCTGCCCTCGCCGCCGCCGAGCGGGGCGCGGCCGTCTGGCGCCGTACGCCCGCCCATGAGCGGATGCGCATCCTGCTGCGGGCCGCCGAGCTCGCCGACGAGCGTGCCCCGAAGACCGCGCAGACCATCAGCGCGGAGTCCGGCAAGACCATCACCGAGGCCACCGGCGAGGCATCCCGCTCCGGCGACCTGATCCGGCTCGCCGCCTTCGAGGGAACGCAGCTCTACGGCGACACCCTCCCGCTCGACGCCAACCGCGGCACGGGTCAGGACAAGATCGGCTTCACGCTGCGCCAGCCCTGCGGGATCGTCGTCGCGATCACGCCGTTCAACTACCCGGCGCTGCTGGTCCTGCACAAGCTCGCCCCGGCCCTGGCCGCGGGCAACGCGGTGATCCTCAAGCCGGCCACCAGCACCCCCCTCACCGCCCTGGAACTCGCCGAGTGCTTCGTCGACGCGGGTCTGCCGGAGGGCGTGCTCTCCGTGCTCGTCGGCTCCGGTTCGGTGCTCGGCGACGCCCTCGTCACCGACCCCCGCGTCCGCAAGATCTCCTTCACCGGCTCGACCACCACCGGCGAGCACATCGCCCGGGTCGCCGGCGTGAAGAAGCTGTCCCTGGAACTCGGCGCCTCCTGCCCGGTCGTCGTCCTCCCCGACGCCGACATCGAGGCCGCCGCGAGCGCCGTCGCGGCGGGTGGGTACGTCAACGCCGGACAGGTCTGCATCTCTGTCCAGCGGGTCATCACCCATCCCGCCGTGACCGGCGACTTCCTGGACGCCCTCGTCCCCAAGGTCCGGAACATCCGCACCGGCGACCCCTCCTCCCCGGACACCACGATGGGCGCCCTCATCACGGCCAAGGAGGCGGAGCGCGTCGAGCGGGCCATCGCCCAGGCCACCGTGGACGGGGCGCGGGTCCTGATCGGCGGTGAGCGCGACGGTGCCGTGGTGCAGCCGGCCGTCGTCGCCGACGTCGACCCCCGGTCCGCGTTCAGCCAGACGGAGTTGTTCGGTCCCGCCGTCGCCGTCAGCTCGGCGGACGACTGGGAGTCCGCCATCGCCCAGGCCAACGGCACCGCCTACGGCCTCGGCGCCGGCATCTTCACCTCCGACATCGCCGGAGCGGTGCGGGCCATCCGGGAGATCGACGCCGGGTCCGTCCACATCAACTGGACGCCCCTGTGGCGCGCCGACCTGATGCCGTACGGCGGCCTCAAGGGCAGCGGCTACGGCAAGGAAGGCCCCCGCGCCGCGGTCAGCGAGATGACCGAGGTCAAGACCATCGTTCTGCACGGCCGTCCCTGGTGACTGCGCCCGTATCCCCTATCAGGAGCCACTCATGACTGACCGGACGCAACAGCGCACGGTGCGCCTCACCGTCGCCCAGGCCGTCGTCACCTACCTCTCCCGGCAGTACTCCGTGGCCGACGGTCACCGCCGCCGCCTCATCCCCGCCGCGCTCGGCATCTTCGGCCACGGCAACGTGGCCGGCCTCGGCCAGGCCCTCGACCAGCTCAGCGATGAACTCCCCTTCATCCAGGGCCGTAACGAGCAGGCCCTCGTCCACATCGCGACCGCCTACGGCAAGGCGAACAGGCGGCACTCCACCCTCGCCGTGACCGCCTCCATCGGGCCCGGCGCCCTGAACATGGTGACCGGCGCGGGCCTCGCCACCGTCAACCGGCTGCCCGTCCTGCTGCTGCCGGGCGACACCTACGCGACCCGCCACCAGGGGCCCGTACTCCAGCAGTTGCAGCACCCCATCGAGGCCGACACCTCGGTCAACGACGCCTTCCGGCCCGTCTCCCGCTTCTTCGACCGCATCACCCGGCCCGAGCAGCTGCTGACCGCGCTGCCCGCGGCGATGCGGGCGCTGACCGACGTGGACACCGGCGCGGTCGTCGTCTCCCTGCCGCAGGACATCCAGTCCCACGCCTACGACTACCCGGTGGAGTTCTTCGCCGAGCGCGACTGGACGATCCGCCGCCCGGCGCCGGACGCCGACGAGGTCGCGGCGGTGGCGCGGATGCTCGCCGAGGCGGAGAAGCCGCTGATCATCGCCGGTGGCGGGGTCGTGTACTCCGGTGCCACCGAGGAGCTGGAGGCGCTGGCCGACGCGGCCGGCATCCCCGTCTCGGAGACGTTCGGCGGCAAGGGCGCGGTGCAGCGGCGGGCCTGGTGGGGGCTGGGCGGTATCGGCCTCGAAGGCACCCAGGCCGTCAACGCCCTCGCCCGGGAAGCCGACTTCGTGCTCACCGTGGGCTCGCGTCTGACGGACTTCTCGACCGCCTCGCACTCCATCTTCGAGAACCCCGATGTGCGCTTCGCGAGCATCAACGTCAACGTGCACGACGCGGACCGGCTCGGCGCCACCGGCATCGTGGCCGACGCGAAGCGGGCGCTCGCCGCGCTGACCGACGCCGTACGCGCCAACGGCACGACCACGTCGGCCGGTTGGCAGGAGAAGGTGCGCGAGCTGGACGCGCGGTGGCAGGAGCTGCGGGCCGCCGCCCTCGACCCGGACACGCCCTTCGACCACTCCACCGCTGATCCCGACGTCGTGAGCGACACCGACGCGGTGCTCACCCAGGGCCAGTTGATCGGTCTGCTCCAGGAGCACGCGCGGTCCGGCGACACGATCATCGCCGCCGCCGGCGGTCCGCCCGGCGACCTCCAGAAGGTGTGGGACGCCACCGAAGGCCGCCTCGCGCACCTGGAGTTCGGCTTCTCCTGCATGGGCTACGAACTGCCCGCCGCGATCGGCGTCCGCCTCGCCGAGCCGGACGTCTCGAAGCGGGTGCTGTCCCTGCTGGGCGACGGCACCTTCCTGATGGCGCCGACCGAGCTGGTCACGGCCGCCCAGGAGCGGCTCCCGCTCACCATCGTGATCCCGGAGAACCACGGCTACCAGGTCATCCACCGCCTCCAGATGGGGCGCAACGGCCGGGAGTTCGGCAACGAGTTCCGGTACCGGGACGGCAGCCTGGAGATCGGTTCGCAGAAGCCCGCCCGGCTGGAGGGCGACTACCTCCAGGTCGACCTCGTCAAGACGGCGGAGGGCCTCGGCGCCCGCGCGCTCCGCGCCACCACCGCCGACGAGGTGCGGGCCGCCCTGGCCGACACCCGGGACCACGCCGGGCCCGTCGTCCTCGTCGTGCCCGTGATCCCGCACGCCGACCTCCCCGGTGCGGGTGTGTGGTGGGACGTGGCCCCGGCCGAGGTCTCCGAGCAGGAAACGGTCGCCCAGCTGCGCCGTGAGTACGAAGACGGTCTCGCTTCCCAGAGGTGGTACGGATGAACAACTCACCGTTGGACTTCGGCCGCCTGCGCCGCCGCCTCGCTGCCGGTGAGGCCACCCTCGGCACCTTCATCGGCCTCGCCTCCCCGGTCTCGGCCGAGGTCTGCGCCGCCGCCGGTGCCGACTGGGTGCTGCTCGACCTCGAACACGGCGCCGGGGGCGAGGAGCAGCTCCGTACGACCGTCCCCGCCGCCGCTGCCTACGGGGTGCCGACCGTCGTACGCGTCGAGTCCGCGGCCCGCATCCGCATCGGCCGCGCCCTCGACCAGGGCGTCGCCGGCGTCATGCTGCCGCGCCTCGACTCGGCGGCCGAAGTCGAGGAAGCCATCCGGCACTTGAGGTACCCGCCCACCGGGGACCGGGGCGTGGCCACCTACAACCGGTCCTGCCGTTTCGCCCTCGACCCCGAGGCCCTGGACCGTGAGGGGGAGATCCTCGGCGTGGTCCAGATCGAGTCGGTCGCCGCGCTGAACGAGGTCGAGGCCATCGCGGCCCTCGACGGAGCCGACGTACTGTTCGTCGGCCCCCGCGACCTCAGCCACGACCTCGGCGTGCCCGGCGAGTTCGGCGCCCCGGTCTACCAGCAGGCGCTGGAGCGCGTCCGCAAGGCCGCCGCCGACCACGGCAAGGCGTGCGGCCTCCTCGTCAACGACGGCGCGGCCGCGGCCGCCAAGCGGGCCGAGGGCTGGACCTTCATCGGCATCGGCTCCGACTCCACCCTGCTCGCCGCCGCCCTGTCCAGCGCGCTCGACCAAGCCCGGGCCTAGAAACCTCAGGAGACACAGATGACCCCCACCACCCCGGGCGCCGCACGCGAGATCGGCGTCGGACTCATCAGCGTCGGCTGGATGGGCAAGCTGCACAGCCGCGCCTACCAGGCACTGCCGTCCGTCTATCCCGAGCTGGGCATCAAGCCCCGCCTCGTGCACGCCGCCGACACGGCCGAGGACCGGGCCGCCTACGCCCGTGACGTCCTCGGCTACGAGAAGGCCTCGACCGACTACCGTGCCGTCCTCGACGACCCGGACGTCGAGGTCGTCTCGATCTGCGCGCCGAACCTCCTGCACCACGAGATCGGCATAGCCGCCGCCAAGGCCGGCAAGCCGTTCTGGATCGAGAAGCCCGTCGGCCGCAGCGCCGAGGAGACCGCCGAGGTCGCCGCCGCCGCCCGCGCCGCCGGTGTGGTCACCTCCATCGGCTACAACTACCGGCACGCCCCGGCCGTCGAGCGGGCCCGCCAGCTCATCGCCGAGGGACGGCTCGGCCGTATCACCAACGTGCGCGCCACGTTCTTCTCCGGCTACGCCTCCGAGCCCAAGGGCGCCCTGTCCTGGCGCTTCAAGCGGGACCTGGCCGGACACGGCGCGCTCGGCGACCTGATGAGCCACGTCGTGGACCTCGTCAGCTACGTCGTGGCCCCGATCGACGAGGTCTCCGCGCTCACCAGCACCGTCTACACCGAGCGCCCGCTGCTGCCCATGGGCTCCGGCACGCACTTCGCGGTGATCGAGGACGGCGAGATGGCGGAGGTCGAGAACGACGACTACAGCGCCGCTCTCGTCCGCTTCAACGGGGGAGCCGTCGGCACGCTGGAGGCGTCCCGCGTCATCGTCGGCCCGCAGTGCGGCATCGGCTTCGAGATCTACGGCACCGACGGCTCGGTCGCCTGGAACTTCGAGCGCATGAACGAACTGCGCGTCGCCGTCGGCCGCAGCGGCCCCGACCAGGGCTACACCACGGTGCTCGGCAACGGCCACATGGGCGACTACGCCAGCTTCCAGCCCGGCCCCGGCAACAGCATGGGCTACGACGACCTGAAGGTCATCGAGGCCAAGAAGTTCCTGGCCGCCGTCGCGGGCGTCGAGCACAACAACTCGACGATCGAGGACGCGCACGCCGTCGCCGAGGTGATCGCGGCCGCCGCGGCCTCCGCCCAGAGCGGTTCCTGGCAGCCGGTTCCGGCCGTGGACGGCGCGAACTTCGGTCACCCGGCGCGGAGTTGATCGTATGAGCAAGCATGTCGTAGTGGCCCTCGGCCCGGTCGACACGGACACGGTGGCCCCCGTCCTGGGCGAGCGGGTCACCTTCGTGACCGACCCGACGCCCGACGACCTCGCGGTCGCCGAGGGCGCCATCGTCCGCGCGGACCGGCATGTCGACGCGGACCTCCTCGCGCGGATGCCCCGGCTGCGGGTCATCGCCCGCACCGGAGTGGGCGTCGACCTGGTCGACGTGGCGACGGCGTCCGCCCGAGGGATCCCCGTCGTCGTCACCCCGAACAGCGGCAGCCGGGCCGTGGCCGAGGGCGTCCTCGCCATGGCACTGCATCTGACCAAGCGCCTGAACCCGCTGACCGAGCTGGTGCGCGAGGGCCGCTGGGCCGAGCGCGCCTCCCTGCCGGTCGGCGACCTGGACGGCGCCACCGTGGGGATCGTCGGCTACGGCCGCATCGGCCGCCGGGTGGGCGAGCTGGCCGCCGTCTTCGGCATGCGGACGCTCGCGTACGACCCGTTCAGCCCGCCGCCGGCCGACGTCGCCTGCGCCGATCTGGACGACCTCGTCGCCACCAGTGACGTCATCACCCTGCACACCCCGCTCACCGACGGCACCCGGCACCTGGTGGGCGAGCGCCTGCTGGCCCGGGTGAAGCCGGGAGCGATCCTCGTCAACTGCGGCCGGGGCGGTCTGCTCGACCTCGACGCCACCCTGGCCGCCCTGGAGTCGGGCCGGCTGTCCGGTGTCGGTCTGGACGTGTTCGACCCCGAGCCGGCCCTCTACCACCCGCTCTTCGACCACCCGAACGTCGTCCTCACCCCGCACCTGATGGGCATGACCCGCAGGGCGATGACGCTCACCTTCGTCGACGCGGCGCGCGGCGTCGCCGACGTCCTCGCGGACCGCCCGCCGGCCGCGGTCGCCGACCCCGACTACAACCTCCGGAAGGCCACGGCATGACCACTTCACCGCTGAACAGGATCGCCGGCGCGCCCATCTCCTGGGGTGTGTGCGAAGTGCCCGGCTGGGGCTACCAGTTGACGCCCGAACGGGTGCTCAAGGAGATGCGCGAGGTCGGCCTGGCCGCCACCGAGATCGGCCCCGAGGGCTTCCTGCCCGGCGAGCCGGACGCCATGGCCCGGACCCTCGCCGAGCACGACCTGCACGCGGTCGGCGGCTTCACCCCGCTGCTGCTGCACGTGCCCGGCCACGACCCGCTGCCCGAGACGGAACAGCTCCTGGAGAGCTACGCCGCCTCGAAGGCGGAGGTCCTCGTCCTCTCCGCCATCACCGGCCAGGACGGCTACGACTCCCGGCCCGAGCTCGACGCCGACGGCTGGAAGCTGCTGCTGTCCAACCTCGACCGGCTGACGGCGCTGGCCGCCGAACGCGGCGTACGGGCCGTGCTGCACCCGCACGTCGGCACGATGATCGAGAACGGCGAGGAGGTCCGGCGCGTCCTGGAGGACTCGTCGATCTCCCTCTGCCTCGACACCGGCCACCTGCTCATCGGCGGCACCGACCCCGCCGAGCTGACCCGGCAGGCACCCGAGCGCATCGCCCACACCCACATGAAGGACGTGGACGCCTCCATCGCCGCCAAGGTCCAGTCGGGCCGCCTCACCTACACCGAGGCCGTACGCGGGGGCATGTACCGCCCGCTGGGCGCGGGAGACGTGGACGTCGAGTCCATCGTCACGCACCTCAGCGCGCGCGGATACGACGGATGGTATGTCCTGGAACAGGACACCATCCTCACAGCGGAGCCCAAGGAAAAGGGACCCGTCGAGGAGGTATGGGAAAGCGCCGAGCATCTGCGCTCGGTGCTGCGCGCCACCGCATAACCGTATACAGACCACCTGTCCGCCCTGAGGGCGGGGACTTCCTGCCGCACGGGTCGTCCCCGCTCTCGGGCACATAACGATTTCGGGTCGAATTCACACCCGGCCGGGAATTGGCCTCGTCCGTCCCGGTCGGCTCGTAATCCATTTCTGAGGAATACCGAGAAATGACCACTGAGAAATTGCTCGCCACCTGCTGGACCACCGCTGGCGACGCCGCTCCCGACGGCGAGGACCTGCGCAGCCCGCTGAGCCTGCGGGAACGGGTGGAGGCCGCGAGCGCCGCCGGGTTCACGGCCTTCGGCCTGCTGCACGCGGACCTCGTGGAGGCCGAGCGGCAGTACGGGATCGCGGGCATCCGCTCCCTCTTCGCCGACAACGGACTCGACCACATCGAGCTGGAGCTGCTCACCGACTGGTGGACCGACGGACCCCGGCGCGCCGCGTCGGACGCCGTCCGCCGGCACATGCTCCAGTCCGCCGAGGCGCTCGGCGCACACCACCTCAAGATCGGCCCCGACGGCGAGGACCGCCCGTGGGAACTCGACGTCTGGGCCGAGGAGTTCGCCACGCTCGCCGCACAGTGCGACGACGTGGGCGCGCGGCTCGCCGTCGAGTTCCTGCCCTGGACCAACCTCAAGACCGTGCACGACGGTCTCCGGCTGGTCGAGACCGCCGGGCATCCGGCCGGCGGCCTCATCATCGACGTCTGGCACACCGAGCGCGCCCACACCCCGCCCGCGGAGCTGGCGAAGGTGCCCGCCTCGCGCATCGTGGGCGTGGAACTCAACGACGCCGACGCGCAGGTGATCGGCACCCTCTTCGAGGACACCGTCCATCGCCGCCGCCTGTGCGGAGAGGGCTCCTTCGACCTGCCGGGGATCATCACCGCCCTCCGCACGGCCGGCTGGTCCGGGCCCTGGGGAGTGGAGATCCTGTCCGACGTACACCGCAAGCTGCCGGTCCAGGAGGCCGCAGAGGCGGCGTACCGCACCGCGGCGGCGCTGCTGGCATAGCGGCCGGGGCAGAGCCGGGACAGAGCCGCAGGGGGCGGCGGGGACGAAACCACGGTCGTCCCCGCCACCCCCTGCCTTCGCGCGCGCCCCTATGCCCGTACGAGGAGTTGGAACTCGAACATGTAGCGCGCCGCGTGGTACAGGTGCGTGCCGTGTTCCACGGCCCCGCCCGCGGCGTTGTACGCCGTGCGCCGCATGGTGAGCAGGGCCGCTCCCTCGGGCACCGCGAGGTAGGCGCCCTCCTCGGCGGTGGCAGCGTGCGCGCCGATCGCCTGCTGCGCGCTGTGCAGGGTGACCCCGGCCGCGTACAGGAGCCGGTACAGGCCCGTGGACTCCAACTGTTCCGTGTCCAGGTCCAGCAGGAGACCGGTCGGCAGGTGGTTGCGGAGTACGGCCACGGCCAGACCGTTCGCGTACCGGATCCGTTCCAGCCGCAGCACGCTGTCGCCCTGCCTCACCCCAAGGGCCGTGGCGACCTCACGGGACGCCGGCACGACGTCGTTGCTCACCACCCGGGTGCTCGGCTGCTGCCCGGCCTCCCGCAGATCGTCGTAGAGGCTGGTGAGGTGCAGAGGGCGTTTGACCGTGTTGTGCACGACGTGGGTACCGACGCCCCGCCGCCGCACCAGCAGCCCCTTCTCGACCAGGGTCCGGATGCCCTGCCGGACGGTCGGCCGGGAGAGGCCGAGGCGTTCGCCGAGGTCGATCTCGTTGCCGATCAGAGCACCCGGCTGGAGCAGGCCGTGCTCGATGGCCTGCTCCAACTGCTGGGCGAGCTGGTGGTACAGCGGAACCGGGCTCCGGTGGTCGATGGCGATGTCGAACGGAGCCGGTTCGCCGCCCGCCTTCCGCTTCCCGGGCATGCTCAGTGGTTGCGGGGGAAGCCGAGGTCTACGCCGGTGGGGGCGTCGGCGGGGTCGGGCCAGCGGGTGGTGACGACCTTGCCGCGGGTGTAGAAGTGCGTGCCGTCGTTGCCGTAGATGTGGTGGTCGCCGAAGAGGGAGTCCTTCCAGCCGCCGAAGCTGTGGTAGCCGACGGGGACCGGGATCGGGACGTTCACGCCGACCATGCCGGCCTCGACCTCCAGCTGGTAGCGGCGGGCCGCGCCGCCGTCCCGGGTGAAGATCGCGGTGCCGTTGCCGAACGGCGAGGCGTTGATCAGGGCCACGCCCTCGTCGTAGGTGTCCACCCGCAGCACGCACAGGACCGGGCCGAAGATCTCGTCCTGGTAGGCCTTCGCCGACGTGGGCACCTTGTCGAGCAGCGAGATGCCGATCCAGTGGCCGTCCTCGAAGCCCTCCACGGTGTGGCCGGTGCCGTCCAGGACGACCTCGCAGCCCTCGGCCGCCGCGCCGGTGACGTAGGAGGCCACCTTGTCGCGGTGCACCTTCGTGATCAGCGGGCCCATCTCGGAGGTCGGGTCGTTGCCGGGACCAATCTTGATCTTCTCGGCGCGCTCGCGGATCTTCGCCACCAGCTCGTCACCGATCGCACCGACGGCGACGACGGCGGAGATGGCCATGCAGCGCTCGCCGGCCGACCCGTAGGCGGCGCTCACGGCGGCGTCGGCGGCCGCGTCCAGGTCGGCGTCCGGGAGGACCAGCATGTGGTTCTTGGCGCCGCCCAGCGCCTGCACCCGCTTGTGGTTGGCGGAGGCGGTGGTGTGGATGTAGCGGGCGATCGGGGTGGACCCGACGAAGGAGACCGCCTTGACGTCCGGGTGCTCCAGCAGACGGTCCACGGCCACCTTGTCGCCGTGCACGACGTTGAAGACACCGTCGGGGAGGCCGGCTTCGGCGAGCAGTTCGGCGATCTTCAGGGCCGCCGAGGGGTCCTTCTCGGAGGGCTTGAGGATGAAGGTGTTGCCGGTCGCGATGGCGATCGGGAACATCCACATCGGCACCATGGCCGGGAAGTTGAAGGGCGTGATGCCGGCCACGACACCCAGCGGCTGCCGGATCGAGGAGACGTCCACGCGGGTGGCGACTCCCGTCGACAGTTCGCCCTTGAGCTGCACGCTGATACCGCACGCCAGGTCGACGATCTCCAGGCCGCGCGCGACCTCGCCCAGCGCGTCGGAGTGCACCTTGCCGTGCTCGGCGGTGATCAGCTCGGCGATCGCGTCCCGGTTGGCGTCCAGGAGCGCGCGGAACTTGAAGAGGATCGTCGTCCGCTTGGCCAGGGACGAGGTGCCCCAGGTCGCGTAGGCGTCCTTGGCCGCGGCGACCGCCGCGTCGACCTCGTCGACCGACGCGAAGGGAACCTCCTTCTCCTGGGCGCCGGTTGCAGGGTTGAGAACGGGGCCGCGGCGTCCGGACGAACCTTCGTAGGGCTTGCCATTGATCCAGTGACGGAGGATTTTCATGGGTGCGGGTTTCCTCTCATGAAGCCGGGCATTGAATGGCTAATGCATGTAAAAACTGAAGCCGGCTCATCGCGTTGGGTAGGCGAAGGGAAAAGGCCGAATGACTCAGGCCATTTCAGGTGTAGAGGGCGCCACAAGCAACGTCAAGTGCATGTTCTGACATCTTGCCGTGATGGATAAATGATGTCATTACAAACGTTGACCCCCGGGGTTCATGGCTGTTCCATCTCGTCATGGGAAACATCCGCGTAAACGGCATGTGTCCCACAGCGCCTGCAACAGTCAGTCGCCTCCTTACCCTCCCCGTCGCACAGTGAGGTGCCGGAAGATGGATCGCACGTCGTACACCCGCTCCCGCAGAATCGTCCCCGTCGTCGCCACGGCCGCAGCCGCCGCGCTGCTCGTCGCCGGCTGCTCCAGCAGCTCGGGCGGCAAGAAGTCCACGGAGGACACCTCCGGCGCCTCGGCGGGCAAGGCCACCACTCCCCGCATGACGATCGCCATGATCACGCATGCCGCGCCCGGTGACACCTTCTGGGACATCGTCCGCAAGGGCGCCCAGGCCGCCGCCGCCAAGGACAACGTCAAGCTCGTCTACTCCTCCGACCCGAGCGCGGGCAACCAGGCCAACCTGGTGCAGAACGCGATCGACCAGAAGGTCGACGGGATCGCCCTGACCCTCGCCAAGCCGGACGCCCTCAAGAGCGTTGTCGCCAAGGCCGGGCAGGCCGGCATACCCGTCGTCGGCTTCAACTCCGGCGTGAGCGACTGGACGAAGCTCGGCATGCTGGAGTTCTTCGGGCAGGACGAGACGGTGGCCGGTGAGGCGTTCGGCAAGAAGCTCAACTCGGTCGGCGCCAAGCACACGGTCTGTGTCGTCCAGGAGCAGGGCAACATCGGCCTCACCCAGCGGTGTGCCGGGCTGAAGAAGACCTTCTCCGGCAAGACCGACATCCTGTACGTCAACGGCACGGACATGCCGTCGGTGAAGTCGACGATCACGGCCAAGCTCCAGCAGGACAAGTCGATCGACTTCGTGGCGACGCTGGCCGCCCCGATCGCCCTGACCGCCGCGCAGTCGGTGACCGACGCGGGCAGCAAGGCCAAGCTCGCCACGTTCGACCTCAACAAGGACGCGGTCGCCGCCATCAAGTCCGGCAAGATCCAGTGGGCCATCGACCAGCAGCCCTACCTCCAGGGCTACCTGTCGGTCGACTCGCTGTGGCTCTACAAGACGAACGGCAACTACAGCGGCGGCGGTGCGCAGGCCGTGCTGACCGGCCCGGCCATTGTCGACAAGAGCAACATCGACAAGGTCGCCGCGTTCGCCGCGAAGGGCACTCGGTGATGACTATGACCCAGACCACGGCTCCGGCGACGGGTTCCCCGTCGCCGGCTCCGCCGGACCATCAGACGGACGGCCGGACCTCCGAACGGCCTTTGGCGTTGCGGTTGTTGGCGCGTCCTGAGGTGGGTGTCTTCCTCGGTGCGGCCGCGGTGTATGTGTTCTTCCTGATTGCCGCTCCGCCGGTGCGGGACGGCGCCTCGATGGCGAACATCCTGTATCAGTCGTCGACGATCGGGATCATGGCGTTGCCGGTGGCGTTGCTGATGATCGGCGGGGAGTTCGACCTGTCGTCGGGTGTCGCGGTGATCACCTCGGCGCTGACCGCGGCGATGCTCAGTTACCAGCTGACGATGAACGTGTGGGTCGGTGTGATCGTCGCGCTGATCGTGTCGCTGGCGATCGGGTTCCTCAACGGCTGGCTGGTGGTCAAGACCGGTCTGCCGAGCTTCCTGATCACCCTGGGCACCTTCCTGATCCTGCAGGGTGTCAACCTCGCGGTGACCAAGCTGGTCACCGGGAACGTGGCGACCGATGACATCAGTGACATGGACGGCTTCAGCCAGGCCAAGAAGGTCTTCGCGTCGTCGTTCGATGTCGGCGGTGTGCAGGTGAAGATCACCATTGTGTACTGGCTGGTGTTCGCGGCCATCGCGACCTGGGTGCTGCTGCGCACGAAGTACGGCAACTGGGTCTTCGCGTCCGGCGGCAACAAGGACTCCGCCCGGGCGGTGGGTGTGCCGGTGACCTTCACGAAGATCTCGCTGTTCATGCTGGTCGGTCTCGGTGCCTGGTTCGTCGGTATGCACCAGCTGTTCTCGTTCAACACGGTGCAGTCCGGTGAGGGTGTCGGCAACGAGCTGATCTACATCTCCGCTGCCGTGATCGGCGGGTGTCTGCTGACCGGTGGTGCCGGTTCGGCGATCGGCCCGGTCTTCGGCGCGTTCATGTTCGGCATGGTGCAGCAGGGCATCGTGTACGCGGGCTGGAACCCCGACTGGTTCAAGGCGTTCCTGGGCGTGATGCTGCTCGGCGCCGTTCTCATCAATTTGTGGATCCAGCGCACCGCGACCCGGAGGTGACCTTCATGACCGACAACACGAGTGGCACCCACGGTGCGATCCTCCAGGATGCGGCGCCCGAGGGTGTCGACCATCCCCTCGTCCAGCTCCGCAACGCGGGCAAGGCGTACGGCAACATCCGTGCCCTGCACGGGGTGGATCTCGCGGTCCGTCCGGGCCAGGTGACCTGTGTGCTGGGCGACAACGGCGCGGGCAAGTCGACGCTGATCAAGATTATTTCGGGGCTGCACCAGCACACCGAGGGCGAGTTCCTCGTCGACGGGGAGCCGGTGCATTTCACCACTCCGCGTCAGGCGCTGGACAAGGGCATCGCGACGGTCTACCAGGACCTGGCGGTGGTGCCGCTGATGCCGGTGTGGCGCAACTTCTTCCTCGGCTCGGAGATGACCAAGGGCCCGTGGCCGCTGCGCCGTCTGGACATCGAGAAGATGAAGCAGACCGCGGATCACGAGCTGCGGGAGATGGGCATCGTCCTGGACAACCTGGAGCAGCCCATCGGCACCCTCTCCGGCGGTCAGCGCCAGTGTGTGGCGATCGCCCGCGCCGTGTACTTCGGCGCCCGGGTGCTGATCCTGGACGAGCCGACCGCCGCCCTGGGTGTCAAGCAGTCGGGTGTGGTGCTGAAGTACGTGGCCGCGGCCCGCGAACGCGGCCTCGGGGTCATCTTCATCACCCACAACCCGCACCACGCCTACATGGTCGGTGACCACTTCAGTGTGCTGCGTCTGGGCACGATGGAACTCTCCGCCGAGCGCAGCCAGATCAGCCTGGAGGAGCTGACCAACCACATGGCAGGCGGCACCGAACTCGCCGCCCTCAAGCACGAGTTGGCCCAGGTCCGCGGCGTCGACGTCGACGAGCTTCCGGGAGCGGACGAACTTCAGGTCGGTGCTTCCCAGACCAACTGACCACGACCACAGGAGACATGGTGGATCGGCTGGCCCTCTACGGGTAGGCCTACCCACAGCGGGAGGGGGCGGCACCGGACCGGTGCCGCCCCCTCCCGCTGTGTCATGCCGTGGTCGGAAGGAACGTACGCGGCCGGACGGAGAACCCGGCCGCCCCGTAGCACTCGTCGATGAACCGCATGGTGGTCAACGCGTCATCGGCGTCCAGCACCAACGGTGCGCCCTGCCGCAAGTGCGCGGCGAACGCCTCCAGTTGGTAGGTGTACGACGACCGGCGGCCGAGTTCCTCAGCGCGCTCACCGGCCGCTGTCCGCACCATCACCCGGTCGTCCAGATGCGGCTGGACGAAGTTCATCACCGTGGCCTCGCCGAGCGTGCCCACGACGCGAAGGTCCATCTGCCACTCGTGGTAGGCCATGTGACAGCGGGCGGTGCCGGTGGCGCCGCCGGGGAACTCCAGGTCGGCGTAGAGCCATTCGTCGACTCCCGGGGCCCCGGCCCGCTCGCCGCCGCGCGCGGCGACCAGTCGGGGCGCGCCGCCTCCCCAGGGGGCGAGCATCCGCAGCGCGTGCAGGCTGTAGCAGCCGAGGTCCATCAGCGCGCCGCCGGCCAGCGGCAGCGACCACCGTACGTCGCTGTCCGGCGGCGCGGGCATGGCGACCATGGCCTCTACGTGCCGGAGCTCGCCCAACTCCCCGCTGTCCAGCAGCTCGTGCAGGCGCGTGATGACCGGGTGGAAGAGGTAGTGGAAGCCCTCCATGAACACCGTGCCCGCCTTGGCGACGGCCTCGTGGACCTCGGTCGCCTCCTCGGTGTTGCTCGCGGACGGCTTCTCGGTGAGCACATGCTTGCCGGCCTGGAGCGCGGCCAGGTTCCACGGCCCGTGCAGGCTGTTGGCCAACGGGTTGTAGACGACCTCGATCTCGGGATCGGCGATCAGGTCGGCGTAGGAAGCGGCCACCCGCTCGACGCCGTGCGTGGCGGCGAACGCCTCGGCGCGGCCCCGGTCACGGGCGGCCACGGCCACCAGCCGGTGGCCGCCCGCGCGGGCCGGTCCCACAATGGACAGTTCGGCGATCCGGGCCGCGCCCAGCACTCCGATCCGCAGGGGTTCGTCTCTCATGCCTTTCGTACCTCCTCAAGTCGTACGGGTCGGTGCTCGCGCAGCGACAGGGTGCATGCCTCGGCGATCCAGCTCGCCTCGATGGCGTCCGCCACCGTGCAGGGCGAGCGGCGGGTGCCGGCGACGACCTCGGTGAACGCGGTGAGCTCGGCGCGGTAGGCGGCTGCGAAGCGGTCCATGAAGAAGTGGTGCGGGGTGCCCGCCGGGAAGGTGGCGCCCGGCTCCACGGAGCGCAGCGGCAGCCGGTCCTCAAGACCGACCGCGATGCTGTCCTTCATGCCGTGCAGTTCCAGGCGTACGTCGTGACCGCGGGCGTTGTGCCGGGAGTTGGAGACGACGGCGATGGCGCCGTCGTCGAGTGTGAGCAGCGAGGACGCGGTGTCGACGTCGCCCGCCTCCCGGATGTGGTCGACGCCCCGGTTGCCGCCGGTCGCGTACACCTCGACCACCTCACGGCCGGTGACCCAGCGCACGATGTCGAAGTCGTGCACGCTGCAGTCCCGGAAGATGCCGCCGGAGACGGCCACGTAGGCGGCCGGCGGCGGGGCGGGGTCGAGCGTGGTGGACCGTACGGTGTGCAGGTCGCCGAGCTCGCCGCTCAGCACGGCTTGCCGGGCGGCCACGCAGCCCGCGTCGAAGCGACGGTTGTAGCCGATGTGCACCTCGACGCCGCTGCCCTCCACGGCACGCAGCACATCGAGGCTCGCCTCGACGCCACGGGCCACCGGCTTCTCGCAGAAGACCGGGACGCCCGCCTTGACCGCGGCCCGGATCAGCTCCGGGTGGGCGTCGGTGGCGGCGGCGATCACGACACCGTCCACACCGGCGGCGAGGACGGCCTCGGGGGAGTCCACCGCGAGGGCCCCGAACCGCTCGGCGGCCGAGGCGCCGGCCGCGGGCACCGGGTCGGTGACCACCAGCGAGTCCACGACGTCCAGCCCGGAAAGGGTCTCGGCGTGGAACGCGCCGATACGGCCCAGGCCCATGATTCCCAAGCGCATGAAGATCCTGCTCCTTTCACCCCGCGGGGCGGCTCAGTCCTGTCCGCCGAAGACGATCTGGTCCCAGTCGATGACCGAGCCGGTGACGACACCGCTGCGGTCGGAGAGCAGCAGGACGACGAAGTCCGCGATCTCGTCGACCTGCCCGAGCTTGCCCATGGGCTGTGCGGCGGCCGCTTTCTCCCGCCAGTCGTCGCCCGCGCCGTGAAAGGCGCGCTGGGTGGCGTCCTCGCCCTCGGTGTCCGTCCAGCCGATGTTGAGGCCGTTGATCCGGATGCGGTCCCAGCGGTGTGCGTGCGCCGCGTTGCGCGTCAGGCCGGCCAGACCGGCCTTGGCCGCGGAGTACGCCGCCAGGTGGGGCGGCCCGCCGTGAGCGCAGTTGGAGATGATGTTGACGATGGTGCCGGGCGCCTTGCGGGCCGTCATGTCCGCCACCGCCGCCTGCATGGCGAAGAACGGCGCCCGCAGATTGATCGCCATGTGCTGGTCGAACAGCTCCGGCGTGGTGTCCAGGAGCGAGCCGCGCGACGTCAGTCCGGCCGCGTTGACCAGGCAGTCGACCCGCCCGTACACGTCCGTGGCGTGTACGACGCTGTCGCGCGCCTGCGCCGGGTCGGAGAGGTCCGCCCGCACGAAGTGCGCGCCGGTGTCCGCGGCGAGCTGCTCGCCCACCTCGGCCCGGCGGCCGGTGAAGACGACGCTCGCGCCTTCCCGTACGGCCGCCCGCACGATCCCCGCGCCGACGCCCTGGCTGCCGCCGTTGACGAGGACGACTCTGTCCTCAAGAAGTCCCATGAGGTCTCGGTGCCTTTCAGCTCTCGCGGCGCTTGGCGGCCGCCTCTAGTTCGTCGCGCAGTCGTTCGGGGTCCCAGTCCTCGGTGACGGCCTGGTGGAGGGTGTCGGCCTGGGAGGGCGGGGCGAGGCCGTCGACCGGTGGGTCGAGGTCGAGGTTGGTCGGGAAGGGGTAGCCCTCGGCGGTGGCGGCGATCACGCGACGCAGCCAGTCTTCCGTGACGCCCTCGGCCTTGCGGGTCAGCAGCACCGGGAAGAGGGCGTTCGCCATCGCCTCGCGGTCCACGGTCTCCATCGCACGCCCGAAGCCGGAGGAGATCTGCAGCAGGTTGGCCATGCGCTTGATGTCAACCGACCGGTTGTGTCCGGCGCCGTGGAAGAGCGCGGGGTTGAAGAAGACCGCGTCGCCCTTCTCCAGGGGGAGCTGGACGTGGTGCGCGCCGAAGTACTCGATGAACTGGGGGAGGCGCCAGGCGAGGTAGCCGGGCTCGAACTTCTGCGAGTGCGGGAGGTAGAGGGTGGGGCCGGACTCTACGGGCATGTCGCAGTGGGCCACCGCGCCCTGGAGGGTCAGCACGGGGGAGACACGGTGCACGTGCGCCGGGTAGGCGGCGGCGCGTTCCTGGGTGAGGAAGCCGAGGTGGTAGTCGCGGTGCACGTTCTGTGCGGCGCCGCCCGGGTTGACCACGTTGAGCTGGGAGGTGACCTGGTAGGCGGGGCCCAGCCAGGCCTCGGAGATCAGCTCCAGGATGTCGTTGGCGTAGTAGTCGGCGAACACCTCGGGCGCCCGTACGGCCACCTTGTCCAGGGCGTTCCACACCCGGTCGTTCGCGCCGGGCTTGGCGAAGTGGTCGCCACGGCCCGCACTGCTCGCCCGCTCCTCCTCGATCAGTGCGCGGAAGGCGTCCGACGCCCGGTCCACGACGGCCTCGTCCGAGAAGGCACCCTTGAGGACCACGATGCCGGGCCCGTCCAGCAGCGCGGAGACCAGTTCGCTCTGCACGTCCCGGCGGCCCTCGAAGGTGGCCGCGAGAGCACGGAGGCGGGCGCTGTCGTAGAGCACCACGTTCTGCTCCACGCCCGCGGCCGACGGGTAGTCCCCGATGTCGGTCTTCTGCTCGACGAGTGAGCGGAACGCATCGAGGTCGCAGTCGGCCTCGGTGAGCCAGGTTCGCTTCGCCGTCGCTGGGGAGGGCATCAGGGTCCTTTCGCAGTGCCTGCTTTTCTGCCAGTCTTGATAACCCGCACCCATCAGGCAATCCTCAGCGGTGAATCAAAAACCCATCATCCTCCTTTGGGGCCAGTCATGCGTCACCCCTATCCGATCAGGGAAATCGCCCGCCAGGCCGGGCTGAGTACCGCCACGGTGGACCGTGTCCTCAACTGCCGGGGCAACGTGACGGAGAGCACCATCAGGGAGGTGCAAGAAGCCATCAAGGATCTGGACCGGCAGCAGACCCAGGTCCGGATCGCGGGCCGTACCTTCATGATCGACATCGTCATGCAGACGCCGGAGCGGTTCTCCACCGCCGTACGCGAGGCGCTGGAGGCCGAGCTGCCCTCCCTGCATCCCGCCGTCGTGCGCTCACGCTTCCACTTCCGCGAGACCTGCCCGTCGGCGGAGCTGATCGGCACCCTCGAAAAGATCGCCAGGCGCGGTTCGCAGGGCGTGATCCTCAAGGCCCCCGACCTGCCGGAGATCTCCGCCGCCGTCGGGCGACTGGTCGGGGCCGGCATCCCCGTGGTCACTCTGGTGACCGACCTGCCGCACAGCTCTCGCCTGGCGTACATCGGCATCGACAACCGCGCCGCGGGCGCCACCGCCGCCTACCTCCTCCAGCAGTGGCTCGGCGATCGGCCGGGCAACGTGCTCGCCACGATCAGCCGCGGTTCCTTCCGGGGCGAGGAGGAGCGCGAGATGGGCTTCCGCAGCGCGATGCGGCTCGGCGACGCCAAGCGCTCCCTGGTCGAGGTCACCGACAGCGACGGACTGGACGCCACCCAGCGCGCCCTCGTCCTTGAGGCGCTCAAGGACGACGAGGACATCGTCGCGGTCTACTCCATGGGCGGGGGCAACCTCGCCACGCTGGACGCGTTCGACGACCTCGGCAGGCCGTGTGCCGTCTTCATCGCCCACGACCTCGACCACGACAACACGCGGCTGCTGCGCGAACGCCGCCTCTCCGCCGTCCTCCACCACGATCTGCGCCAGGACGTACGCCGCGCCTGCCAGGCCGTCATGCGGGCCCACAAAGCCCTGCCGGACGACGGCCCGACCCTCCCCTCGGCGATCCAGGTGGTCACACCGTTCAACCTGCCGCCCGACGCCTCGCCCATGCCGTTCCTGGGCTGACGCCCGGGGGTTCTCAGGGGATCGGGTCCCGATCGGGCCCGGCGCGGTCCAGGTCCCGGAGGGCCCGGTCGGTGATGCGGGCGGTGAGGGCGTTGGCGAAGCGTTCGGCGTGGAGGACTCTGAAGGGTCTGGAGTGGTAGGGGCGGGTGGTGGGGTCGACGCGGTCGGTCAGGTCGAGCTGGTTGTGGATGCCGGCGACGGCCTCGTAGGCGTAGGCGAGGTGTTTCTCGCGGGTGTGCCAGTCCGTGGCCGCGAGGGCGGCCGTGAGGACCGGGGTGAGGCGGTGGCCCGCGGTGGTGCGGGCGAAGGCGCTGCCCAGCCATTTGTCGTACGGCGGGTAGCGGCGGTCCATGAGGAGGCACAGGCGCATCAGATGGCGGATCTGGTGGGCCGCGATCACCGCGGAGCCCAGCTCGTCGCCGACCTCTCCGCAGCGGCCCACGAACGCCTCCCGCTCGGATATGTGCAGCCACTGACGGGCCAGCACATGGAGCCAGATGTCGCGGGGGTACCAGCGCAAGGTGTGGCGCAGCGGGCCGAGTTGGTGCAGGCCGTCGTGGAAGACCGCGCCCGCGGTGACCTCCGCGAGGAGCTGGGTGGGCGTGGCCAGCCAGTCGGCGGAGGTCACCTCGTGGGTCGGGTCGAAGCCGAGGGTGTCGGTGAACCAGGCCCTGGTGTGGGTGACTTCGACGCGGTGGTGGACCGGGCCGTCGGTGCCGCGCATGACGCGGATGTCTCCCTCGCCGGTGGGGGCGAAGTGGGTCGGGTAGCCGTGGAACGTCTTCGGGAGGTGTTCGGCCAGGTGGTGTCTTATGCGGCCCGCGTGCCGGGGGACGTCCCGGGGGCGCAGGAAGAGCTGGAGCCGCGGCCCCCATTCGTGGTCGGTCGAGCGCGGGGTGTCGTAGCCGAGGACCTCGGAGCCGCCGCCGATGCGGGCGGCGGAGTGCGGGAGGTCGGGGGCGGTCTCTTCGAGGAGGGGGCGGACGGCTTCCGTGTAGAAACGGCGGGAGAGTTCTAGGCCCGGTAAAAAAGTTGGCATATTCGTGAAGCTCATGCGGAGACCCTGCCCAGTCCGGACATGATCGTGCGCCCCAATTTCCGTCGGTGATCGCCGAGTTGGCCCTCAGGCCGGCTTCCCGGTGTCGCCCAGCTTCCGCAACGCCTCGTCCGTCAGCCGGTACACCGTCCACTCGTCCTGGGGGCGGGCGCCCAGTGCCTCGTAGAAGTCGATCGAGGGGCGGTTCCAGTTGAGGACGGACCACTCCAGGCGTTCGTAGCCGCGGGCCACGCAGATGCGGGCCAGTTCGGTGAGGAGGGCCTTGCCCTGGCCGGTGCCGCGGGCGGTGGGGCGGACGTACAGGTCCTCCAGGTAGATGCCGTGGACGCCGCGCCAGGTCGAGAAGTTGAGGAACCACAGGGCGAAGCCGACCGGTTCGCCGGTGGTGTCGTCGATCGCCAAGTGGGCGTAGGCGCCCGGGTGTTGGCCGAAGAGGGCCTCGTGGAGCTGTTCCGGGGTGGCCCTCGCCTCCTGGGGTTCCTTCTCCTAGGCGGCGAGTTCGCGGATCAGGGCGTGGATGACGGGGATGTCGGTGGGGATCGCGGTGCGGATCATGCGGAGAGGGTAGACGGGCTCGGGTCCATGTCCCGCTCGGCGGGCTCGCGGCGGGGGAGCAGGAGCGGGCTGGTCAGGAGGAGGGCTCCGGCCAGTGCGATCGCGGTGCGCGGGGTGGTGGCCGCCGCCACCAGCCCCCACGCGGCCGTCGTCGCCGCGATCGCCGTGCTGGTGCTGACCGACCAGGCGGTGAGGGTGCGGGCCACGCGGTCGGGGGCGGTCCGGGTGAGCCGGGCGGTGGCCAGCAGGGGGTTGAAGACGCCGATGCAGGTCACCAGGCCGAGTTGGACGCCGGTGACGAGAAGCATTCCGGGGACTCCGGGCCGGACGAACGCCAGCCCGATCGGCCAGCACGCGCGCAGCGCCCCGGCGGTGAGCATCACCTTGTGTGCTCCGAACCGGGTCGCGAGCGGGCGCGCGAGGCGTGAGCCGAGAAAGCCGCCGGCGCCGGAGGAGGCCGCGAGCGCGAGGGCGAACTGCCAGGGCGCGAATCCGAGGCGGCCCAGCATGAGGACGGCGAGCAGGGGCTCGGAGGCCATGATCAGGCCGTTGACCGTCATCGCGTTGAGGAGCAGCGGACGCAGGGTGGGGTGGGCGAGGATGTAGCGCCAGCCGTCGAGCAGGTCGCCCGCGCGCAGCCGCGGCCCGCCGCTCCGCTCGGGGCGCGGCTCCGTCCCGCCGATGGCACGGATACCGAGAGCCGAGAGCAGATAGCTGACCGCGTCCGCCACCACGGTCGTCACCGGGCCGAACAGCCCGATCGCGGCCCCGCCGAGCGGCGGTCCGAGCATGGTCGAGGTCCATGTCGTGGACTCGAAGCGGGCGCTGGCGACGAGCAGGTCCTCCTGCGGTACGAGCGACTTCAGATACGAGCCACTGGCCGCGTTGAAGGCGATGTTCGCGGCGGCGACGGTGATCGAGACGAGGAGGAGCTGCGCGAAGGTGAGCCGGCCGAGCGCGTACGCGGCGGGGACGCTCAGCAGCGCCGCGAACCGGGTCAGGTCCATCGCGATCATCACCGGCCGCTTGCGGCGGAACTCCACCCACGGGCCGAGCGGCACCGCGACCAGGGCTCCCACGGCCCGCCCGGCGGCGGACAGCACCGCGACCTGGGTCGGCCCGGAGTGCAGCACCAGGATCGCGAGCACGGAGAACGCGCCGAACCCGAGGCCCGTGCCGTACGAGCTGACGGCGAACGCCGCCCACAACCACCCGAACCGCCGCCCGAGCGCCCGCCTGCCCACCCGTACTCCCTCGCTCGAACCACCCCGCGCCGACCTCACGGACCTCAGGGATCAAACCGAGGAGCACCCCGACCGGTCAAACAACCGACCCGCCGCGAGACCACAACCTCTGGTTGTACGACCTGCTCCCCGCCCCTTGTCAGTGGCCGCCAGTATCGTCACCGGCGTGGATCTCGACGCTGTGCGCACCTTCGTGGCCATCGCGGACGCGGGCCGTTTCCAGGACGCCGCCACGGAGTTGTCGATCACCCAGCAGGCAGTCTCCAAGCGCATCGCCGCGCTGGAGCGGGCCGTAGGAGTACGGCTGTTCGTGCGGACCCCGCGCGGGGCCGAGCCGACCGTCGACGGGCGGGCGTTCCTGCCCCACGCCCGCGAGCTGCTGCGGGCCGAGGCGCGGGCGTTCGCCTCCGTCCGGCCCGGGCATCGCGCGCTGCGGGTCGACGTGATCGGGCGCGGGCTCGCCCCGGCCGCCCTGCTGCGCGACTTCCACCGCGCGCGCCCCGAGATCGAGCTGGACGTCGTGACCCTCTTCGACGCCGAGGCGGCCGTGGACGCCATCCGGTCCGGCACGGTCGACGCGTCCTTCCGCGCCGTCACCATGACCGGCCGACGGCTCCCCGACGACATCCAGGTCACCCGCGCCTTCGACGAGCCCGTCCAGCTCCTCACCGGCCCGGCCCACGCCCTCGCCACCGCCCGCACCCTCACCCCGGCCGACCTCGCCGGCCACCGCATCTGGATGCCCGGCCTGGTCCCCGGCACCGAGTGGGCCGCCTACTACGACGCCCTCGCCGCCGCGTTCGGCCTCACCGTGGAGAGCACGGGCCCCGACTTCGGCGTCGAACCCCTGCTGGACACCATCGCCGGCTCCCACTCCCTGGCGACCCTCGTCGGCGAGCAGACCCGCCTGACCTGGCCGACGGACCACGACCTGCGCCGCATTCCGGTACGGAATCCGACACCGGTGTACCCGCATTCCCTGGTCCGGCACCGCGACAACCGCCACCCGGCCCTTGCCGCGCTGGAGGACCATCTCCGGTCCGCTGGGAGGCCCGGCCGGATGGAGGTGGGGACTTGGACGCCCGCGTGGGCGTAGGGGGTTCGGGCAGAGGTGCGGTCGCGGTTCTGTCTTCCGGGGCCGGTACCGCGACTGGCGTCGCTGTGCGGGGGCTTGGACAGGGCGCAGGCGCCCGGGTCGATCTTCGTTGGTGAGCGGACTCATTTGATCTCGCCCGCCGATCACCACCTGCGCCGGATCCGGTTACGGAAGCCGACCCCGGTGTGCCCGCATTCCCTGGTCCCGCATCGCGGCGACCGCCACCCGTCCTCGCCGCGCTACGGGAGCATCTCCGCTCCCCCGCGACAACCGTCGCCGCGCGGCCGCGAGGTCCGACCGTGCCGTGCCAACCCGGGATACCTGGACACCGGTGTCAGCACACGCAGCCCCCCTCAGCCGCGAAGTCGCCGCCCGATCTCCAAGTGGTGCGGCGCCGGCCGGTTCCCGGACTCGATCGACCACAGCGCGTTCTGCAGCACCCGGCCCAAGGTCCAGGCCCGTGCCCGCCCCCGGTCGAGGCCCATTACCTCCGTCATCGCGTCGAAGCGCCAATGGATTTCGTCGGGGTCGAAGCGGTTGGCCAGGGCCGGGAAGAGTTCGAAACCGGGGTCGCCCGCGAGGGGTTTGGGGTCGATGGCGAGCCAGGGTTCGCGGGTGGCGGCGAGGACGTTGTCGTAGTGCAGGTCCCAGTGGAGGAGGCGGTCGCCGGGGTCGGGGGCGACCTCGCGGACGGCCGCCGCGCAGTCCTCGATCAGGTGCCGGTCGGCGGGGGACACGAGGTGGGGGAGGGCCGCGGGGACGCGGGTCAGCATGGTCGCGGACAGGGGGCCGAGGCGTCGGGGCAGGTCCGGGGGTGCGGAAACCGTCGTCAGGCGCGCCAGGAGACGGGCGATGACGACGGTGGCCGCGCGGGTGTCCGGTTCGTGGCTGAGGGCGCGGGACGCGTCGAGGCGTTCCAGGAGCAGGGTGCCGGTCCCGTCGTCGTACTCCAGGAGTCCTACGGCGCCGTCGCCGGCCCACGTGCGCAGCGCGACCGGCTCGCCGGCCGTCTCCTCGTCGAGGTACTGAAGTTTCAGCGCGGCCCGGCCGCCGTCGGCGCGCAGTACGGGCAGGACGAGTGCGCACATGCCGTACATGGAGGGGCCGTCGAGCCGTAGCGACCAGCGGTCCAGGAAGCCGGCCGCCCGCTCGGGGAGCGCGGTGACGAAGGCGCGTCCGGCCGCTCCGTGGAATCTCTCCTGCGAGGCGACCAGTCCGGCCGGAATGTCGATCACGGCTCCGACGATACTTGCGTGCGTGAATCGGCTCATGCGAATTATCCGGGGCCTCCACAGGGTGTGGACATACGTCCGCAGCGCCCCCGGCACCTACATCTGGCTGGGGATCCTCTTCGTCACCACGGTCGCCATGCACCACATGTCGCCGGAGTTCGAGCAGGAGTTCCTGCGCCAGCGGTCCACCAACATCCACGAGTTGTCGAACAACCCGGTCCGGGTGCTGTTCGCGAGTGCGATGTGGATGGACGGCGGGCGCTGGCTGCCGTACGCGGCGCTGTACACGGTGTTCCACGCACAGGCCGAGCGGTGGCTGGGGACGGCCCGCTGGCTGATGGTGTGTGTGGCTGCGCATGTGCTGGCCACACTGATCAGCGAGGGGGCGCTGCTGTGGGCGATCAAGCACGACATGGCACCGCGCTCGGCCGCCGACACCCTTGACATCGGGGTGAGTTACGCGCTGGCCGGGGTGGTCGGAGTGCTGACGTACCGCATCGCGGCGCCGTGGCGGTACCCCTATCTGCTCGTCGTGCTCGCGATCTACGGCGTGCCGCTGGCCACCGGCCGCACCTTCACCGATCTCGGGCATTTCACCTCCGTAATCATCGGCCTGGCGTGTTATCCGCTGGTCAGAGGCTGCGGAAAAGCATGGAATCCGAAGGAGACAGTGGCCGCCCTCAGGGGTTAGCGTCCCGGCATGAGCAGTTCGGCGAGCGGTGTCGTGAACGGTGTCGTGAACGGCGGAATCTCCTTCTGGTACGCGGACGACGGCCTCCCGGCGCGACGGGAGCCCCTCGCCGGTGACGCCACCGCCGACGTCGTGATCGTCGGCGGCGGATACACGGGACTGTGGACCGCGTACTACCTGAAGAAGGCGGACCCCTCCCTCCAAGTCACCGTCCTGGAGCAGAAGTTCTGCGGCTACGGCGCCTCGGGCCGCAACGGCGGCTGGCTCTACAACGGCATCGCGGGCCGCGACCGGTACGCCCGACTCCACGGCCACGAAGCCGCCGTACGCCTCCAGAAGGCCATGAACGACACGGTCGGCGAGGTCATCAGGGTCGCGGAGGAGGAGCGGATCGAGGCGGACATCCATCGCGGGGGTGTCCTCGAAGTCGCTTGCACACCGGCCCAATTGGCGCGGCTGAAGGCCTTTCACGAGCACGAGCTGTCCTACGGCGAGAAGGACCGCGAGCTGTACGGCGCCCGGGAGAGTGCCGAGCGGATCCGGGTCGCGGACGCGGTCGGCTCGACATGGACGCCGCACGGTGCGCGGCTGCACCCGGTGAAGCTGGTGAAGGGGCTCGCGGCGGCGGCCGAGGCGGCGGGGGTCACCCTTCACGAGTCGACGCCGGTGACCGAGATCCGGCCCGGGCACGCCGTCACGCCGTACGGCACCGTCCGCGCCCCCTACGTCCTGCGCTGCACCGAAGGCTTCACCGCCTCGCTCAAGGGCCAGCGGCGGACCTGGCTGCCGATGAACTCCTCGATGATCGCGACCGAGCCGCTCACCAACGAGCAGTGGGAGTCGGTGGGTTGGGCGGGCCTGGAAGCCCTCGGCGACATGGCGCACGCCTATATGTACGCGCAGCGCACCGCCGACGGGCGGATCGCGCTGGGCGGGCGCGGGGTGCCGTATCGCTTCGGGTCGAGGACCGACAACGACGGGCGGACGCAAGCGGCGACGATCGAGGCGCTGCGGGAGATCCTGGTGCGGTTCTTCCCCTCGCTCGCCGGGCTGCGTGTCGAGCACGCCTGGTCGGGGGTGCTCGGGGTGCCGCGCGACTGGTGCGCGACGGTCACCCTGGACCGTGCGACCGGCCTGGGGTGGGCGGGCGGCTACGTCGGCTCGGGCGTCGCCACCACGAACCTCGCCGCGCGGACGCTGCGGGACCTGGTCCGGCTGGACTCGGGCCAGGCCGGCCGCACCGACCTGGTGGACCTGCCCTGGGTCGACCACAAGGTCCGCAAGTGGGAACCGGAGCCGCTGCGTTGGCTGGGCGTGCAGGGCATGTACGCCACGTATCGCGCGGCCGACCGGCGTGAACTGGCCGGGCAGAGTGCGGAGTCGTCGCGGTTGGCGCGGGTCGCGGACCGGGTGGCCGGGCGCCACTGAGGGGGCCGGCGGACCATGGACAATGGTCCATGACCCGGCCAGGAGGCGTCAGTTGAGCGACAGCACGGAGATGCCCGCCGATCTCACCCCCGACGAGCGGGGGATGTGGATGGCGTTTCGCATGGGCAGCGTCTACGACGGCCGGCCCGACTCGCGCGGCGGTGACCATCCGCCCTCGGCCCGCTTGCGCGTGCGCGCCGAGATCGTCGCGTGGCTGCTGCTCGACGGTCCGCCGCCGCTGCCCGGCAGGGTCTCCTCCCTGAAGCTCAGGGGTTTGGATATCACCGGAGTCCTTGACCTGTCGGGGGCGGAGGTGGCCGCCTATGTGGAACTGGTGGAGTGCGATTTCACGGGACCCGTAGAGCTCACGGCGAGCCGTATGTCGACGCTGCGTCTGGTGGGCTGCTTCCTGCCGACGATGCACGCGGAGGGAGTGCGCGTCGCGGGCGATCTTCACCTGCCGCGGTGCACTTTCCATCGCGGCCTCGTCCTGAAGAACGCGCAGGTGGGAGGCGATCTGCTGCTCAACCAGGCCACGTTGAATCCGGACCGGAACGGTTTCAGCCTGCTGGCGGACGGCGTCGTCGTGACGCAGAACATCGAGGCGGAAGGATTGGAGTCGGACGGGCGGATATCGCTCGCGGACGCACACGTCGGCAAGTCCTGCAGTTTTCGCGGGAGTCGGCTGCGCAATCGGCACGACCGCTACGCGCTGACCGCGCCGCGCCTGTCGGTCGACCGCTCCCTGTACTTCTCCCCGAGCGCCGTGGCGAGAACGGACTCCGAGGGCGGCAGCGGCGAGCGGCGGACGGTGTTCGACGGCGAGGTGCAGCTCGACGACGCGCGGATCGGGGACGCCATCGACCTCCAGTCGGCCGAACTGCGCCGTGAGGAAGGGGTGTTCTCGCTGCGCCGCGTGCACGCCTCGGAACTGCGGTTCCTCCCGCGCGAGGTCCACGGGAGCCGGGTGGTGCTTGAGGAGGCCTCGGTCGACACGCTGGTGGACTCGGTGAGCGGCTGGCCGAGGACCGGCCTGGAACTGTCCGGCTTCGTCTACAAACGGATCGCGCCCCTTGGGCTGTTCACCGTCGCGGAGCGAATCGCGTGGCTGAGAACGGCGACCCTGGACACCTACGATCCGCAGCCGTACGAGCAGCTCGCCAGGGTGTTGCGGGCCGGGGGCGAGCCCCAGGACGCGGACACGGTGCTGCTCGCCCGGATGCGCCGTCGCCGCGAGACCCTCGGCGGGGTGGCGAAGGTGTGGGACGCGGTGCAGGACGTGACCTTCGGCTACGGCTACCGTCCGGGGCGCGCGGTGGTCTGGCTCTCGGTGATCTGGGCGGCGGGCTCGCTGTGGTTCAGTCACCGGCCGCCCGCCCCGATGAAGGCCGGCGAAGGCCCGGCGTGGAGTCCCGAGATCTACACCTTGGATCTCCTGCTCCCCATCCTCGACCTGGGCCAGGAAACGCAGTGGCACACCCAGGGCATCTCCATGTGGATCGCCGTCGTGCTGGCCTTCGCCGGCTGGATCCTGGCGACCAGCGTGGCCGTCGGAGCCGCGGCCGTGCTGCTGCGCCGCAACTGACACTCACGTCACCGACTCCGGCACCGGCGCCTCCACCGCCGCCCCGTGCTTCGGCGCCCGGGCCGTCACCATCAGGCCGGCGACCAGGCCCGCCAGGAGCATCACGGCGACGGCCCACCAGATGGCGACCGTGTAGCCGTGGACGATGCCCTCGCTGGTGATCAGGGCCTTCTGGGCCGGGTCGTGGAGGTGGGCGGCGATGTAGGCCGTGCTGCTGGTGGTGGCGATCGTGTTGAGGAGGGCCGTACCGATCGAACCACCCACCTGCTGCGAGGTGTTGACGGTCGCGGAGGTGACGCCCGAGTCCTGCGGGGCGACCCCGGCCGTGGCGGTGGCGAAGACCGGCATGAAGATCAGGCCCATGCCGAGGCCCATCAGCAGGAGGCCGGGGAGGAGTTCGGTCGCGTAGTCCGAGTTCACGGTCAGCCGGGTGAAGAAGGACATGCCGCCTGCGGCGAGCACCGCGCCCGGCACCATCAGGGTGCGCGGCGGTACGTGCTGCATCAGGCGGGCCGAGATCTGGGTCGAGCCGATGATGATCGCGACCGTGAGGGGCAGGAACGCCATGCCGGTCTTCACGGGCGAGTAGCCGAGGATGACCTGGAGGTAGTAGGTCATGAACAGGAACATGCCGAACATGCCGATCACGGCGAGGCCCATGGTGAGGAAGCAGCCGGCCCGGTTGCGGTCCTTGACGATGTGCAGGGGGAGGAGGGGGCTGGGGGCCCTGGTCTGCCACCACACGAACGTCACGAGGAGCACGACACCTGCCGCGAACAGGCCCAGGACCAGCGAGTCCGTCCAGCCGCGCGACTCCGCCTCGCTGAATCCGTAGACGATCGCCACCAGTCCGCCGCAGCCCAGCAGTGCGCCGGGCACGTCGAGGCGGGCGCCGGTGTGGCCCGGGCGGTCGTGCAGCAGGGCGAAGGCGCCGAAGACGGCGATGACCGCGATGGGGATGTTGACGTAGAGGCACCAGCGCCAGTTCAGGTACTCGGTGAGCAGTCCGCCCGCGATGAAGCCGATCGCCGAACCGCTGCCCGCGAGCGCGCCGTAGATCCCGAACGCCTTGCCGCGTTCCTTCGGGTCGGTGAAGGTCGTGGTGAGGAGGGAGAGCGCGGACGGGGCCAGTACGGCGGCGAAGACGCCCTGGAGGGCGCGGGCGCCGAAGAGCATGCCCGAGGTGGTGGCCGCGCCGCCGAGCGCGGAGGCGCCGGCGAAGCCGATCAGGCCGATGATGAACGTCCGTTTGCGCCCCACCAGGTCCGCGATCCGCCCGCCCAGCAGGAGCAGTCCGCCGAAGGCGAGCGTGTACGCGGTGATGACCCACTGCCGGTTGCCGTCGGACATGCCCAGGTCACGCTGTGCGGACGGGAGCGCGATGTTCACGATCGTCGCGTCCAGGACCACCATCAACTGGGCGAGAGCGATGATCACCAGACCCCACCAGCGCCGGGGGTCGGGACCGTCCGCGGCCGTCGTTCCGGTTTCACCTGTTCGGGTGACACTCATCTGGTCAGAAGACCATGAATCGGGATGTATCGCATCTGCGGGCGTGTTGTGGCTGGTCATGGTTCCAATACCACCTTTCCGGTCGTCCTGCGTGTCTCCAGCGCCCGGTGCGCGTCCGCCGCCTCGGCCAGCGGAAACCGTCGTACGGCCGGCACGAGTCGCCCCTCGGCGGCCTCGGCGAGGGCCCGCGACTCCAGCGTCCGGACCGGGTTCGGCCCGCCGGCCTTCCGCGTCATCACGGGCCCGAGCACCTGCTCCGACAGCCCTTCCACGGCATACGGCTCCCCGCTCGACCAGCCGAAGACGAGGTGCTGACCGCCGGGCCCGAGCAGGCCGACGGCCGCACGGGCCACGGGCCCGCCCACCCCGTCGAACACGACGGTCGCGGGGCGGCCGCCCAGCCGGGCCCGCACCTTCTCCGGCCACTCCGGGTCGGTGTGGTCGACGGCCGGATCGGCGCCGTTCGCCTGTGCCATGGCGACCTTCTCCGGGCCGCCCGCGACACCGATCACGGTGGCGCCGGCGTGTGCGGCGTACTGCACGAGCAGGGTCCCGAGCCCACCGGCGGGGGCCGGTACGACGACCACGGAGCCCGCCCCCAACTCGCTGAACTGAACGATCCCCATCGCCGTCCGACCCGTCCCGATCATCGCGACGGCCTGTGCGAAGTCCAGGTTCCCCGGGATCTCGTGCACCCGGTCGACATCGACCACGGCCAGCTCCGCGTACCCGCCCGGCGCGAACCCGAGATGCGCGACCACCCGCTTCCCGAGCCACAGCCCGGCGACCCCCTCGCCGAGCGACTCGACGACACCGGCGACCTCGCGGCCGGGGATGGTGGGGAGGGGCGGCGGTTCGGGCAGCGGGCCCCGCTCTCCCGCCCGTAGCACGGTGTCCAGGAGGTGCACTCCGGCGGCCGCTACGGCGATACGGATCTGGCCTGGGCCGGGGGAGGGGTCGTCCACGGATTCGTAGGTCAGGTTCTCGGCGGGGCCGAAGGTGTGGAGTCGTATGGCATGCATGCGGGCCACTCTTCAACCTCAAGCATGCTTGAGGTCAAGGGTCCGTAGGCCTCGATGTCAGTGGTGGGGTGCAGGATGGGGTGCATGGCGAGGAGAGCGGTGGGCGGGACGGGTGGAGTGAAGGGGGCGCGGCGGCCGGAGGTGCGGCTGCCGGCTCTGGAGGCTTACGGCGGCGGTGAGTTGGAGCCGGACGGGGACTACGACGGGTTGGAGATCCGGGACGAGGACTTCGCGGGGCAGGACGGCGGGGGCGCCCGCTTCATGGACTGTGCGCTGACGGGCTGCGCGCTGGACGAGACACGGCTGCACCACGCCCGCGTACTGGACTCGGTCCTCACCGGCATACGGGGTGTCGGCACGGACCTCGCCGATGCGACCCTGCGTGATGTCGAGGTGATCGACGCCAGGATGGGCGGGGTGCAGATGCACGGCGCCGTGCTGGAGCGGGTGGTGATCCGCGGCGGGAAGATCGACTATCTGAACCTGCGCAAGGCGAAGCTCCGGGACGTCGTCTTCGAGAGCTGCGTCCTCGTCGAACCGGACTTCCTCGACGCCCGCCTGGAACGCGTCGAGTTCGTGGACTGCGCGCTGAAGGGGGCGGACTTCACGGGGGTGACGCTCACGGACGTGGATCTGCGCGGGGCGGCGGAGCTGGAGATCGGGCGGGGGGTGGACCGGTTGTCCGGGGCGGTGATCAGCATGGGGCAACTGCTGGATCTGGCACCGGTATTGGCGGTGCAGATGGGGATTCGGGTGGAGGGGTGAGGCACCGGCACCGGTTCAGGGAAGCCTGGGAAAGCGGGCCTGCAGAGTCCAGATCGCCGGGTTCTCCCCAAGGGCCTCGTGCATATCGGCCAGGTCGGCGATCAGATCGTGCAGGAAGTCCCGTGCCTCGCGCCGGAGTTCGGCGTGCGAGAAGGTCAGCGGCTCCTCGTCCCGCCGCATCCAGTCGGCCTCGACGTCCACCCAGCCGAAGCGCCGCTCGAAGAGCATGCGGTCGGTGGACTCGGTGAAGTCCAGCTCCGCCCGCTGCGGCCGGGACGCCCGCGACCCCGCCGGGTCCTGGTCGATCCGCTCCACGATGTCGCACAGCGCCCACGCGAAGTCGAGCACCGGCACCCAGCCCCAGGCCGTGGCCACTTCCCGGTCCGCCTTGGTGTCGGCGAGATACACGTCACCGCAGAACAGGTCGTGCCGCAGCGCGTGGACGTCCGCGCGCCGGTAGTCGGTCTGCGGGGGGTCGGGGAAGCGGTTGGAGAGGGCGTAGCCGATGTCGAGCACGTAGGTGATGGTGTCACGGTTCGCCGGGGCCGGCGGTGGGCGGCTGCGCCCCTGCTCAGGACGTCCCCGCGGGACCGTCGCCATGCCCGTCCCGCGCGGCGGCGGCGACCTCCAGCAGGGTCCAGCCGTCGACCTCCACGGCCCGTGTCTCTCCGGCGCGCGGCACCCACCCACGGGCCGCCGCCGCGTCGAGCAGGGCGCGGACGGCACCGGGTTCGTGCAGGTTCAGCGTGGCGCCCCGGACGAACCCCACGTCCCCGGAACCGAAGGGGGCTCCGCCCGGGACGAACCGTCCGGGCCCGGCCACGAAGACGATCCGCAGGGGAGCACTGCTGCCGGCCGGCCGGGGAGACAGCGTGAGGGTGTGGACACAGCCCGGGGAACGGCCGAGGGCCTGGCGGTGCTTGTGGCGCAGGGTCCATGAATAAGCGCGCCCGTCAGCGACGAGCACCCGGGGCTTCTTGTGAGAGCGGGGCACGAGCCGAGCGTACGGCGACCGCCGGACTCGGGGGAGTTGGGCCGGGGCGGCGGCATCCGGGACTCGTAGGATCGCGGACGTGTCCCGATCCGCGCCCCTTCTCCCCATGGTCACCGCCTGTGCGCTGGCCCTCGTCCTGACGGCGTGCGGTGGGACGGGGGACGGGCGGGGCAGCGCGGGGGTGGGCGACCCGTACTTCCCGCAGGCGGGCAACGGTGGCTACGACGTGAGCCACTACGCCCTGAACCTGGAGTACGCCCCCGAGACCCCGACCCCCTTGACCGGTACGGCGACGATCACGGCCCGGGCAGGCCAGAACCTCTCCGCCTTCGACCTCGACCTCAAGGGCATGCAGGTCAAGTCGCTGACGGTGCAGGGCAGGAAGGCCCGTTGGACGCGCAGGGGTCAGGAGCTGACGGTCCGGCCGTCGGCCGCCCTCGCCGAGGGCGAGACGTTCAGGACGACGGTCCGCTACTCCGGCACGCCCGGAACGATCACCGATCCCGACGGTTCGCAGGAGGGCTGGCTGCCCACGGCGGACGGTGCGCTGGCGCTGGGCGAGCCGACCGGCTCGATGGCCTGGTTCCCCGGCAACGACCACCCGTCCGACAAGGCGACGTACGACATCACGGTCACCGTCCCGAAGGGTCTGCGGGCGGTCTCCAACGGGGAGTTGAGGACGGAGACGACGACCGGCGCCGGCCGTACGACCTCCACCTGGCGCACCACCCAGCCGATGGCGACCTACCTCGCGACGGTCGCGATCGGGCACTACGACATCACCCGCACCACCCTGAGCAACGGCCTCCCCGTGTACGTCGCGGTCGACCCGCACGAGGCGGCGGCGAGCAGCAAGGTGCTGGCCCGGCTCCCGGAGATCATGGAGTGGGAGGAGTACAACTTCGGCCCGTACCCCTTCTCCTCCACCGGCGCGATCGTCGACCGCCGGGGCGACGCGGGCTACGCGCTGGAGACGCAGAACCGCCCGTTCTTCCCCGGCGCCCCCGACACCGCCACCCTCGTCCACGAACTCGCCCACCAGTGGTACGGCGACTCCGTCACCCCGAAGACCTGGCGCGACATGTGGCTCAACGAGGGTTTCGCGACCTACGCGGAGTGGCTCTGGTCCGAGGACCACGACGGCGACACCGCTCAGCAGACCTTCGACGCCCTCTACAGGAGCGGCGGCGACGCGGACGTCTGGGCCTTCCCGCCCGCTGAGCCCACCTCCGCCGCCCACATCTCCGACAGCCCCGTCTACGAACGCGGCGCGATGGTCCTCCACAAGATCCGCCGGACGGTCGGGGACGCGAGGTTCTACGACATCCTCCAGGGCTGGGCAGCCGCACACCGCCACGGCAACGCGGACACGGCGGACTTCACGGCGTACGTGGAGAGGATGGCGCCGGGGAAGGACTTCAGCGGGATCTGGAAGGACTGGCTGTACGGGGACGGAAAGCCGGCCCACCCCTGACCGGTCCGGCCGAACCGCTCGCTCCGGTCACTCCTGCATCAGCCAGAGGGAGCTTCCGGTCGCGTCCGCCAGTTCCCGCAGGGCGCGCTCACCCGGCCGGGCCGCGGCGAGGCGGGCCATCGCGTCGTTCGCTCCCTGCTCGTCGTACTTCTTCATCGCCACGGTCAGCAGGGCGAGTTGGAGGCCCAGGTCGTAGCGGACGTGTTCGCCGGAGGCGAGGCGGCCGATGCCCCGCTCGACGGCGCCGCCGATCTCGTCCCGCGCCTCCCCGACGATCTCGCGGGTCAGCAGCGAGGAGATGTGCCGGTCGAACTGGACACGGTCCGCGAGGGCGAGCAGAGCACGCGCCGCCTCGATCCGCAGGCCGGCGGTGCCGCGCTCGTCGACCATGTCCCGACTGGCTCCGACCGCGTCGGCGAGCTGGCCGAAGGTGTCGTCCTGGCTGAAGAACCGGTCGGCGGACTGCCCACGCCACACCACGTCGTCGGGTGCCGCGGCCGCTTGGACGACGGTGTCGTAGCCGAGCGGATGGGCCCAACTGGTGAGTGCGCGGCAGGCGAGGAGGCGATCCGCGGGGTCGGCTGTGCCGTCCTGGAGGATCGTGACCAGGCCGGGGGTGCGTTCGAGATGGCCGTCGTCGTCGAGCGCGTCCGCGATCACGTCGTCGGGGTCGGCCGGGTTGCCGTCGAAGTCGGTGTAGAGCAGGGCCCGGAGCTGCGGGCCGGGCTGCCGGCGGTCCTTGGTGTCGGCCATCAGGTCTGCTCCTTCGGATGGCGGTGTACTGATCGTCGTCACCCCGCCCCCGACTCGTCCAACTCGTCGAGCAGCCCCGCGAGTTCGGCCGGCCACACCGTCTCCGTCGCCGCCCGGAGTTCCTCCCGGGTCCACCAGCGCCAGCTGAGGATGCCTTCCTCGGTGTGGGTGGAGGTGAGGTGGGGGCCGGTGGGTTCGCGGTGGGGGCCGTGGATGACGTAGACGCGCTCGTGCTGGTGGACCGGGGTGCCGGAGAGGGTGAGGTCGACCTCCCTGGTGCACAGCAGGGGGCCGGGCTCCAGGTCGGTCCAGCCGGTCTCCTCGCGCAGTTCGCGCAGGGCGCCCTCGCGCGGGGTCTCGTCCCCTTCGAGGCCGCCGCCGGGCAGGGCCCAGAAGGCGCCGCCCTCGGCGTCGTCGTGGCGGAAGAGGAAGACGGCGCCGGCGGGGTCGAGCACCGCGACACGGGCGGAGTGGCGGATCCTGCGGAGCTGTTTGCGCAACACGGCGCAGGGGCGGCCGAGTTGGCGGTCCTCGCGATGGTCGATGACGTCGTAGCCGAGGGCGGTCCAGAAGGCGAGGCCCTTGGGGTTGTTGTCGAGTACGGCCAGGCGTACGGCGGTTCGGCCGGCCGCGCGGAAGCGGTCCTCGACGAGGGTCGCCAACTGCCGCCCGTATCCCTGCTGTTGCTGTGCCGCGTCCACCATCAGCAGACCGATCCAGGGGTCCTCGTCCTCCGGGTCGGGATGCGTTCCGAGGGTGATCGCGATCCCGACGAGCCGCCCGGAACTCCGGGCGAGCAGCACCTCCACCTCGGGGTCGGCCAGCTCGTCGGCCAACGCGGTCGCCACCTGCTCGGGCCGGATGTCCTCCGGGTCGGGGAAGTCGCCGCTGAGCGCGTGGAAGGCGTGATGAGAGGCGTAGAGGGCGGTCAGCTCGGTGAGCAGTTCGCCGGGGAGCGCGCCGGCCTCGGCGGGCGTGAGCGGTTCGAGGAACATGGGGGCACGCTAGCCGCCGGGGCGGTTCCGGATCCGTGGGCGCGTCCGGCGCCCGGCCGCGTTTCCTAACGCCCGTGCCAAGTGCCGTACAACTTCTCCCCAACAACAAGTGTCTTGTGTTTCAACAACACTTGTCCCGGGGGGGATGTCTTGATCAAGGTCAGCGTTGTCGTGCCGGTTTACAACGCCGGTTCCTACATTGAGCGTTGCGCGCCGTCGCTCGTCCATCAGAGCCTGGGGGCCGACGCATACGAGGTGGTGTACGTCGACGACGGGTCGACGGACGACTCGGCCGAGCGGCTCGGGCGGCTGGCCGAGGCGCACCCGCATGTGCGGGTCTACCGGCAGGAGAACTCCGGCTGGCCGGGCAAGCCGCGGAACGTGGGCATCGACCGGGCCAAGGGGGAGTACGTCCAGTTCGTCGACCAGGACGACGAGTTGTCGTACGAGGCGCTGGAGAGGCTCTACGCCCTGGCGGCGCGCAACGGGTCGGACGTCGTGCTGGGCAAGGTGCACGGGACGATGCAGGGGCCCAGCAACGTCTTCAAGCGGACCGTCGAGCGCTGCACCGCCGCCGACGCGCCGCTCTTCGAGAGCCTGACGCCGCACAAGATGTTCCGCCGGGCCTTCCTGCGGGAGCACGGGATCCGCTTCCCGGAGGGGCGGGTCAGGCTGGAGGACCAGCTCTTCATGGCGCGCACCTATGTGCGGGCCAGGACGGTGTCGATCCTCGGCGACTATCCCTGCTACCGCTGGAACCGGCGCGAGGACGGCGGCAACAACAGCAGTCGCCGGATCACCGCCGACGACTACTACGGCCACCTGGGCAATGTGGTGGAGGCGATCAAGGAGGGCACACCGCCGGGGGATCTGCAGGACCGGCTGCTGCGCCGTTCCTACCGGGTGGAGCTGCTGCGGCCGGTGAGCGAGCCGCGGGTGCTGCGGCGTACTGGCAAGGATCTGGAGGAGTACTTCACCACCGTCCGCCGGATGGCGATGACGAGCTATCCGCCAGGGGTGAGCGAGGGGCTCCCGGCGATCAGCCGGCTGCGGGCGGAGCTGCTCGTGCGGGGCCGGCTGGACTCCCTGGTCGAACTCGCCCGCCGCACCGAGCGGATCAGGGCGCACGTCGACGTGGACGACATGCGGTGGCGCAACGGCAGGCTGGTGATCCGGACCCGGGTCGGCATGGTCCGGGGCGACGGCGAGCCGCTGACCCTCGTGGAGCGCGGCGGACGGATGCTGCTCGACCCCGAACTCCTCGACGGCATCGAGGGAGCGGAGGACTGGGAGGTCCCCGACCCCTTCTCCTACGCGCACGGGGAACTCATCGTCCACGACACCACCCGCGACCACTGGTGGTACCCGGAAGAGGAGTTGACGCCGACCCTCGAACCGCTCGGCGGCGGCCGTCACCGCGTCGTGGTCGCCGGCGAGACGGTCATCGACCCGCTGACCCTCACCGGCGACGGGCCCATGGACCCGGGCGCCTACCAGGTCTGGGCCAGCGCCCAGGTACTCGGCGTCGGCCGCCGCCCCCGGCTGGCCCCCGCCCCGGGCGGCACCCGGATCTCCCTCGGCACCGTCGCCGTCGGCACACCCCCGCGCCTCGTCTCGCCCACCTGGGCCGGCCCCGGCGGCCAACTCCGGCTCGCGGTCGGCACCCCCGGCCGGATCGGCACCACCCGCCGCCTCCTGCTCCGCACCGCCGCCGACCACCGCCTCCGCCACGGCATCCGCGAACTGCTGCGCCGCCTCCCGCGGGACACGAGCCGCACGGTCCGGACCGGCGTGCGGCGGGCTGAGCGGTGGATGCTGCGGTAATCGGGGGTGGTCCGCCTCAGTGCCTGTCCCTGCCCCTGTCCCTGCTCCTGCGGATCAGGTCGGTGGAGGCGTTGGCATCAGTGGCTTCCGCCGCCGACGAGGGGGAGTCGGCGGGTGCCGGCTGCGCCGCTTGAGCTCCCCACGCCTTAACGCGGTGGGCGCGCGTGCCGGGCCCGGCTCCTGCGGCTCCTGCGACTTGTTCGGCCGGACAGGTCCTAGCGGAAGGGGATGTTCAGCCAGGGGCTCCCCGCATCCGTCATCAGGATGCGGTGGGCGGCGACCATGTCCTGGTACCAGTCGCCGAACTCCTCCTCGTCGAAGTGGAGGCAGCGGCCGAGGATGTAGCCGGCGGAGAAGTCCGGCCAGGAGCGGTAGGCGAGGGCGGCGGCGCGGCCCGCCCGGACGACGGCGGACTCGGTCTCCGCCAGGGTGGCGAAGCGGGCGCCGAGGCCCCAGCGGGCCATCTTCGAGGCGCGGCCCAGGTCCCAGGCCTCGACGGAGGTGACATGGCGGTTCTCGTCGAGGATGCCGTCGGCGCGCATCCGGGCCTCGTAGCGGGTGATACGGCCGATGAGCCGCTGCACGCCTTCTATCCGGGCCTCGGTCTCGGCGGCGGGCCGCGGGTCGGTCCGGGTGACGCCGTCCTCGGTGATCACCGTGGCGCCCTCGGAGTTGGCGCGGATGACGGTGGCCACGGCCTGCCGCCAGTAGCCGGTGTCGACATGGCCGCCGAAGTCGCGGGAAATGGTGCGGCGCAGGCTCAGCGCGAACTCCCATACGGAGCTGGACGCTTCGCAGGCGAGCAGGTTGCGCAGATGGTGCTGCCACTCGGCGCGGGTGGTGATGCCCCACCACTCGCGCAGCCGCCGGCGCTCACCGTCGTAGCCGTGGCCGTGCCAGGCCGGCGCGTTCCAGAGGGAGCCGTTGCTGACGCAGAGGAGGGCTCCGCAGGCCAGGCCGTGGGCGACGGGGCCGTGCAGCGCGCCGCCGACATGGAGTGCGCGCAGCCGCATGGAGGTGCCGGGGACACCGGCCTTCTCCGCCACGCGCGACCAGTCGGTGGTGCCCGGTGGGCCGTAGGGCAGGGCGAGTTCGCACGGGGAGCCGGGGTTGACGACGATCGCGGGCGGGCACTGCGGGTTCCAGGCGTCCGCGATCCAGCTCAGCGAGGCCCGCGAGTACACCGGGTCGGGTGTCGGTGCGGGCAGCATGCCGTCGGTGAAGAGTTCCCAGTGCCTGGTGCCGGTGCGCAGGTCGCGGACGAACACGCGGTGGACGCGGTCCGGTTGGGCGTCGTAGGCCTCGCGTGACATCTCGTAGTAGAGGCGGACCCCGGCGAGCACGTCGTAGCAGGCGGCCCGGTCACCGCGTGTCTTCGCCTCCAGCAGGGCCCGCTCGGTCTCGGTCGGCGGGGTCCAGACAGGGGGTGGCGGAGGCCCGAAACCGGCGGGGGACGGTCCGAACGACATAGGGCTCGCTGTCCTTCCAGGCGACCGAGCGCTGTTGATCCCGGCACACTGCCATACGGGACTGAGCGGCCCCTGTGCGACCCCGGACGTTCCGTCGACTCCCCGTCCCCGCACAGGCCGAAGCCCCCGGCCGCGGCCAGGGGCTTCGACGAGGTCGGCGAACGTCAGACGTTCACACCGAAGTCCTGGGCGATGCCGACCAGGCCCGAGGCGTAACCCTGGCCGACCGCGCGGAACTTCCACTCCGCGCCGTTGCGGTACAGCTCGCCGAAGACCATGGCCGTCTCGGTGGCCGCGTCCTCGGAGAGGTCGTAGCGGGCGATCTCGGCGCCGCCCGCCTGGTTCACGATGCGGATGTACGCGTTGCGGACCTGGCCGAAGTTCTGCGAGCGGGTCTCCGCGTCGTAGATCGAGACCGGGAAGACGATCTTGTCGATGTCGGCCGGGAGACCGGCCAGGTTGACGTTGATCGCCTCGTCGTCGCCCGCGCCCTCGCCCGTGCGGTTGTCACCGGTGTGGACGATGGTCTGGTCCGGGGTCGACTTGTTGTTGAAGAAGATGAAGTGTCCGTCCGAGTACACCTTGCCCTCGGGGTTGACCGCGATCGCCGAGGCGTCGAGGTCGAAGTCCGTGCCGGTGGTGGTGCGGACGTCCCAGCCGAGGCCTACGGTGACGGCGGTCAGGCCCGGGGCCTCCTTGGTGAGCGAGACGTTGCCACCCTTGGACAGGCTTACAGCCATGGTTGGGAGTCCTTCCCTCGTTGCGGTGCGGGCTTCGTACTGAGGACGAAGCTACCGGTACCTCTATGAACGCCAAGAGGGGTACCGAAGGTTCCACGTGGCTTTACTTTCTTTACCCGGACGTCCCGGGTAATTGGCGTGACGTGGACGGGACAGGCACGCGACCATGGGGGCATGTCCGGTCCTTATCTCATCCGTGGCTCCGTCTCCCTGCCCGAGGCCGAGCTGATGTGGCGTTTCTCGCGGTCGTCGGGGCCGGGCGGGCAGCACGTCAACACCAGCGACACCCAGGTGGAGCTGCGCTTCGACCTCGCGAAGACCGAGGCGTTGCCCGAGGTGTGGAAGGCGCGGGCGCTGGAGCGGCTCGCCTCGCGGCTCGTCGACGGCGTCATCACCGTACGGTCCTCCGAGCACCGCTCCCAGTGGCGCAACCGCGAGACCGCCGCGGTACGCCTCGCGGCACTCCTCGCCGAGTCCACCGCACCCCCACCGAAGCCGCGCCGGGCCACCCGTATTCCGCGCGGCATCAATGAACGCCGGTTGCGAGAGAAGAAGGCACGCTCCGACACGAAGCGGGGGCGGACGGGGCGGGACTGGGGGTAATCCCTGCAACTGTGCTTACCCGTGGGCGACTTCGAAATCCCCTTCCGCGAATGGAAGGGGAACGGGGACGAGAACGGCACCAAGAACGGCGGTGAATTTCTCGCCGTACGTTTCGCTTCGCATCGCATCGCATCGCCTTCATCTCCGTGCCAGCGGCCAGGTTCCGGCTGAGCCGGGCGGGCAGCGGGCAACTCCCGCGCGGATGAGCCCCTCGACATCGGCACACCGGCTCCGGCCACCGCCGCCGACCCGAGCAGACCTCATGTCCGCGGGCCCGGTGACGTGTGGTCGCCAACGTGTTTCTCGTCTCCGTGCGCAAGGGTGACTTCGACGCGCTGGTGGAGGCCCTCGGCCCGGACATCGTGACCCGTGCCGGGGACGCGGTGACCGCCGTGGCGACCCGGCGCGGTCGGCTTCGCCCAGTTCGCCGGCCTTGCACACCCCGCCCGGGTGGACGGCGTCACCGCCCCCACCTCCCCAGGGCTACGCCAGCTCCAGCACCCCCACCGTCTCGCCCTCGCTCAGCTCGCCGTTGGTCCGGAAACCGAGCCCCAGGTAGAAGTCGGCCGGGCCGGACTGGCCCTCGTGCCACGTCACGTACAGCTCCTTGCCGCCGCGGCGGCGGATTTCCGCGGCCACGGACTCGACCGCGAACCGGCCGTAACCGCGGCCCTGTTCGTCCGCCGCGATGTTCAGGCGCCACAGGCCGGAGCGGATGACGGAGCCGTCCAGGTTCCAGTCGATGTCGAGGAAGGCCATGACGAAGCCGACGGGCCGGTCCTCGTCGACGATCAGGCGCGGCCAGGCGGTGCCGGGGTGGACGTAGGCCTCGGCGAGGGACTTCACGACGGGCTCGACCGCGAACTCCTGGTCGGGGCGGACCCGTATGCCGATGGCGGCTTCGAGATTGCCCGGGGTGATCTCTTCGAGGCGGAGCCCGGCGGCGGTCGCGGTGGTCGTCGTCATGCGTGCACGGTAAGCGGTCGGGCAGGCGGGGGCGACCGAATTGGCCATCAGCCCAACTGCCGGTACTTGCCCCGGAAATACGTCAGCGGACCGCCCTCCGCGCTGCCCACCTCAGCCGTGAGAACGCGCCCGATGACAAGGGTGTGGTCCCCGGCCGGAACCCGCTGTTCCGTGCGGCATTCGAGGGTGGCGAGGGCGCCTCGGATCAGCGGGGCGCCGGACGCCGGACCGTGGACGTAGGGGAGGTCGTCGAACAGGAGGCGGTCGCTGATGCGGCCCTTCATGGCGAAGCGGCCGGCGATGTGGCGCTGGCTCTCGGAGAGGACGGAGACGGCCCACAGGGGCTGTTCGTCGAGGAGGTCGTCCATGCGGGAGCCGTTGCGGAGGCTGACCAGGACCAGGGGCGGGTCCAGGGAGACCGACATGAACGCGGTCGCGGTCATGCCCACGTCCTCGCCGACCGGAGCGTGCGGGTCGTCCGGGTCGTACGGCTCCTCGTGCGCGGTCACCAGGACCACGCCCGCGGCCAGCCGTGCGAGGGCGGCGCGGAACTCGTCGTTGCTCACCCCCACAGCATGCCTGGAGGGATCGGCGTTGGCGGTTGTCACGGTGTTCAGCACGGGCGAAACGCTAATCTCCGGCATCCGCGCACCGCATCGGACCTGCGGCCCAATCAGGTCCTAGGACCAAGGGACCACGCGGCGGAACATCGTCGTGCATCATGTCCACACACCTACAAAGTTTGCGTTCAGTAAACGCACAGGGAAAATGCAGAAACTCCTCTCAATTGTTCATCTTCTGCTGTGACTTGAGTCACAAGAGGTATTAATTGTTGACCCTGTGTACCGAGTGGGCAGCGCGCTGTGATTCAGTGGCGGGGAAGATGACCCTTGATTCGCTGCGAGGTCTCGGGGGGAGGGCGAGTATGGAGACCGAGTCGGAACCCTACGTCCGTCTTGCGACCCTGCGACAACTGCACACGGTCATGGCGGACATGAACACCGCCCGCAGCCTGGCGGACACCCTGCAGACCGTCGCCGACGGCGTGGTCAACGGGCTCGGGTACGAGCTGGCATGCGTCAACCTGGTCCGCCCCGACGGCGACCTCGTGGTCGCCGCCTTCGCGGGCAACTCCGCCGCCGAGGCGCTCATCACCGGTCGCGTCGGCTCGCGCACCTCCTGGGAGCGCCGCCTCGGCATGGGCGAGGCCTGGGGCGACCTGCGGTTCATCCCGCACACCGAGGGCTGGGTCCTCGACGAGGACGACGTACCGCAGTGGTACACCGACGGCCCCGCACCCCGCTTCGACGACGAGTGGCACCCGTCCGACCGGCTCTTCGCGCCGATGTACACACCCGGCGTCTCCGGCGGTTCCTGCGGCGAGCTGATCGGCGTCCTGTCCGTGGACCGGCCGCGCAACGGCCGTCGGCCCGGCGCATGGGGGCGCGAAGCGCTCCAGATGTACGCCTTCCAGGCCGCCATCGCGATCAGCAACGCGCGTCTACGTGCGAATATGCAGCGCGCACTTGTCAGGCTGGAGCGCGAGCAACAGGCCCTGCGTGCAAGCGAGGAGAGCTTCCGGCAGGCCTTCGAGTACGCCCCCTCCGGCATGGCCATCGCCGAGATGGGCGGCGACCAGCACGGCCGAATACTCCGCAGCAACGACGCCCTGTGCCGCCTCCTGGGCCGCCCCGCCTCCGCGATGCGCCGCTATTCGTTCTCCGACCTCGTGCACCCGGAGGACATAGGCACCCTGCTGAGAACGTCGGCGGAGGGCGGCCGCGCGGAGCTCCGCCTGGGCCGCCGGGACGGCACCTACGTCTGGGTCTCGCTCCGCAACTCCGTCGTCGCGGACGCCACCGACGGACCGCGCTTCCTCCTCACCCACGTCGAGGACATAGAGGACCGCAAGCGCCGAGAGCTGCAGCTCGCCCACCGCGCCGCGCACGACGCGCTGACCGGCCTGCCGAACTCGGCGGAGCTGCGCACCCGCCTCTCCGCCCGCCTCTGCCAGCGCCCGCAGTCCGCGTTCCCCGGCGAGATCGAGTCCATCGACGCCGCGTACGGACACCCGGCCTACGACGCGAACGGCCACGGCTTCGACTTCCGCCCCGGCGCCGACCTCCTGGACGCCTACGACCACCACGTCCACACCATCGCCCCCGAGGGTGAACGTGACGACGGCACCAAGGGGCTCGCGGTCCTCTTCTGCGACCTCGACGGCTTCAAGTCGATCAACGACCGGTTCGGGCACAACGCGGGTGACGCGGTTCTCATCGAGGTCGCGCGTCGGCTCGGCCGGGCCGTCCGCGACGGTGACACGGTGGCCCGGCTCGGCGGCGACGAGTTCGTCGTCCTGGCCGACGGACTCGGCAAGGCCGACGCCGCCGACCTGGCCGTACGCCTGCGGAACGAGATCATCCAGCCCATCCGGGTCGACGGACGGGCCATGCGGGTCGGGGCCAGTTTCGGCATCGGGTGGGCCCACTGCGGCATGACGGCGGACGAGGTCCTGAAGTCCGCTGACGAACGGATGTACATCGAGAAACGATCTCGTCCCAAACAGCACAGACGCGCGGGATGATCTCCAGGTCAGTGGTCTGATGCGGTCTGAGTCACCCGTTTGGACGACGTGGAACGGGTAGGCTCGCAGTTCTCCAGACGTATCGAAGACACATCGAAGACGCATCTGAAGCTGACGTATCTGCACCCGCACCTGCTGAGGAGTACCAAGGGATGACGTCCGGCAACAACGGCGCGAGCACGCCCGAGGACGACGACCCGTTCGGCTACCTCTACGCCGACGGCCAGGCCAACGGAGCCCAGCCGCCCTCCGGCGGCGGTTACGGCTACCCGGGCTCCGTCAACCGAGTACGCCCGGTGGGCGAGCGCCAGTACGGCGGCCAGCAGGCCGCCGCCCCCACCGCGCAGTACCAGCAGCCCTACGGCCAGACCGTCCCCCAGCAGCAGTCCTACGGCGCCCAGCCGAACGCCCACTACCAGGCCCCGGAGACCTTCCCCGGCGGCCCACCGGCCGGCGGCCAGCCCCCGTCGTACAACGACGGCGGCGGCCGGGGCCGCGGCCCCAACACCAAGGGCCTGCTGATCGGCGCGATCGCGGTCGTCGCCGCGGTGGTCATCGGCATCAGCGTCGCGATGATGAACGGCAACGACGACAACAAGTCGGGCAACCAGGCGGGGTCGACGCCGTCGGCTTCGCAGAGCGCCTCGTCGAGTCCGTCGCCGAGCAACGAACCGTCCAGCGCGGACGAGACGCAGACCATCGACGCCAAGGCGTTGAAGCTCGGGACCGGTGTGTCCACGGCCTCCGACGTCGCGGGTGCGAAGGCCGACGGCGGCATCTATGTGACGGGCCTCAACAACGTGGGCGCCTCGGTCACTTGGACGGTCAACGGCATCACCTCGGACGGCGCGTACACCCTCTTCGCCCGCTACAGCAACGCGGGCGACGACGGGAGCATGACGCTCACCGTCAACGGCAAGGTGTTCGGCAGCAAGTTCGGCCTGAAGAACTACACGGGCCAGAACGACCCGTCCAAGGCATGGACGACCACTTACTCGTATCCCACCCTCACCAAGGGCACGAACACCATCACCCTGTCCTGTGAGAACGGCGATAGCTGCAATGTCCTTCTGGACCAGCTGTGGCTGGAGAAGGGCCAGCAGGGCTAGACAGCTCACGCCGCGGTGGCACCCCCCGTCACCGCGACCCGCCCCAGCAACTCCTCGTAGGCCGGTCCGTCGAACTCGCCCGCCACCGGCGCCAGTACAGTCGCTGCCGACAGCGCCACGGCCCGCGCCAGCCGTTCCGGCCAAGGGAGTTGTTCGACCAGCCCCGACAGCAGCCCCGCCACCGCCGAGTCGCCCGCGCCGGTCGGGTTGCCGTGGATGTGGGCCGGAGGTGTCGCGTGCCAGTGGGCCTCGGGGGTCACCGCCAGCAGGCCCTTCGGGCCGAGTGAGGCGACCACCGTGTGGGCGCCCCGGCGGCGTGCGTCCCGGGCTCCGCGCAACGGCTCGTGGGAGCCGGTGAGTTCGGCCAGTTCCTCGGTGTTGGGCTTGATGATGTCGGGGCGGGCGGCGACCGCGCGGCGCAGGGGCTCGCCGCTGGTGTCGAGGAGGACCGGGACACCGGCGGAGCGGGCGGTGCGGACCAGTCCGGCGTAGGCGCCCACCGGCAGCCCCGGCGGCAGACTCCCGCACAGGGCCACCGCCGAGACCCCGCCCAACAGCCCCTCGTACGCCTCCTGGAACGCGGACCACTCCGCCGAAGTCACCGTCGGGCCGGGCTCGTTGAGTTGAGTCGTGTCACCGGTCAGCTCGTCGACGACCGCTATCGTGCGCCGGGTCGCGCCGGAGACCGGGACGAGTGCGTCCAACACGCCTGGCGTGGAGGCGAGTTGCTGTTGTACGACGCGGCCGGTCGCGCCGCCGGTGAAACCCGTGACCGTCACCTCGTGGCCGAGCGCGGCCAGCACCCGGGCCACGTTCAGGCCTTTGCCGCCGGGCCGTTCGGTCACCTCGGAGACGCGGTGCGTGCCGTGCGGCCGCAACTCCCTTACCCGGTAGGTGATGTCGAGAGCGGTGTTCAGCGTGACCGTGAGGATCACCGGGCCGACCTCCCCCTCTGAACCGGCTTGTTCCGAAGGATCGATCATGCCAAAGAGGAGGCGGCCGGCCCAGCCCGCGACCGGCCCACGGATCAGCCCAGTCGCGGGTCGACCACCCAACTGCCGCGCCGCATCACGCCCTTGAGGTCGAACGCGGAGTCCAGCAGCACCAGGTCGGCGTACTTGCCCGGCTCCAGCGAGCCGATCTCGTCGTAACTCCCCAGCAGCCTGGCCGGGTTGGCCGAGATCGCGGCGACGACGTCCTCGACCGGCAGCCGGTCGACCGTCACCGCGCGCTTGAAGGCCCGGTCGAGGGTGAGGGTCGAGCCCGCGATGGAGCCGCCCTCCACCAGCCGCGCCACCCCCTCGCTCACCTCGACCTCCAACGGGCCGAGCATGTAACGGCCGTCACCGAAGCCCGCCGCGTCCATCGCATCCGTGATGAACGCCACGCGGCCCGCGCCCGCATGGCGGAACGCCAACTCCAGGGAGGCCGGGTGGAGATGCGTACCGTCGTTGATCAACTCGACGGTGATGCGCTCGTCTTCGAGCAGCGCCGCGATCGGACCGGGCTCGCGGTGGCCGAGCTGCGGCATCGCGTTGAACAGGTGGGTGGCGACCGTCGCGCCCGCGTCGATCGCCTCCACCGTCTGCTCGTACGACGCGTCCGTGTGCCCGATCGCCGCGATCACGCCGAGTTCGGCGAGCAGCCGTACGGAGTCGAGTCCGCCCGGCAGTTCGGTCGCGAGGGTGACCATGGCGGCCCTGCCGCGCGCCGCGTCGACCAGCTTGCGGACGTCCGCCGGGTCGGGGTCGCGCAGCAGCGCCTCGGAGTGCGCGCCCTTGCGGCACGGCGAGATGAACGGGCCCTCGAAGTGGATGCCGGCCAGGTCGCCCTGCTCGGCCAGCTCGGAGAGCAGCCCGGCGCGCTGGACGAGGAAGTCCATCTCGCCGGTGACCGTCGAGGCGACGACGGTCGTGGTGCCGTGCAGGCGGTGGGTGTGGATGCCCCTGAGGACGTCGTCGACCGTGCCGGAGGTGAAGGAGGCTCTGCCGCCGCCGTGGTTGTGGATGTCGACGAATCCCGGGACCAGGTAGTGGCCGGCGACGTCGAGCACGTCGGCGTTCTCGGGGGCGGCACCGGTGATGCGGGTGCCGTCGACGATCACCCGGCCGTCCCTGACGGTTCCGGTCGGGAGGACGACCGTTGCGCCGGACAGGACGAGGGGCCTTGGACCGGTTGCCATCAGGGCGTTACCTCCGTGCGGTCGCTGTGATTGAGGAGATCCCAGGCCAGGAGCCCGGCACCGAGACATCCGGCGGTGTCCCCGAGGGCCGCGGGGACGATCGACGGCAGCTTCTGGAAAGTGACCCTTCGCCGGACCGCCTCCCGCAGTGGTGTGAACAAGGTTTCCCCCGCCTCGGCCAGGCCGCCACCGATGATGATCGTCCGGGGGTCCAGCAGGGTGAGGGCGGTGACCAGGCCGTCGGCGAGGGCGTCGACGGCCTCCTGCCAGACGGCGTGGGCCCGGGAGTCGCCGGAGTCGACGGCCTTGGCGCAGTCCGCCGCGTCCGCCTCCCGGTCCCCGGTGACCGCGGCCCAGGCCTCGCTGACGGCGGCGGCGGACGCGTACCGCTCCAGGCAGCCGGTCTGGCCGCAGGGGCAGGGGGTCCCGCCGGGCCGTACGACGACATGGCCGATCTCGCCGGCGAAGCCGTGCGCGCCCGCCTCGACCCGGCCGTCGATGCCGATCGCGCCCGCTATGCCGGTGCCCAGCGGCACGAACAGGAAGCGGTCGGCGCCCCTGCCCGCGCCGATGCGGCCCTCGGCGAGGCCGCCGGTGCGGACGTCGTGGCCGAGGGCGACCGGGACACCGCCGAGCCGGGCGGCGAGCAGATCGCGCAGGGGCAGGTCGCGCCAGCCGAGGTTGGCGGAGTAGGAGGCGATGCCCCGCTCGGCGTCGACGATGCCGGGGACGGCCACGCCGGCGGCGGCCGCGGGCTCGCCGTGCTGCTCCTCGCCGTAGGCGCGCAGTTCGGCGGCGAAGTCGAGGATGTGCTCGACGACGGCGTCCGGACCGCGCTCGCGGCCGGTCGCCCGGCGGGCCCGGTGGAGCAGCTCGCCGTCGGCCCCCACTAGGGCGGCCTTCATCCCGGTGCCGCCCACATCCAGGGCGATGACATGTCTCACGGGGGACAGTGTGGCCCGCCGACCCGCGAGAGGTCTAGTCCACTCACGTGGTGTAGACCTTATGGGTTCGCAGAGCGAACGTCACGACAGCAAAGGTTGGGGATTCGGCAGTGCAGCGGCGCAGGACAGGAATGATCGCGGTGACCTCCGTACTGGGGATGACGGCGGTCCTCGGCGGCTGCGGCCTCACCGGGGACTCCGGCGAGGTCACCCTCAGGCTGGTCGCCGCCGACTACGGCGATTCCGCGTCCAACAGCTCGCGGAAATACTGGGACGAACTGGTCAAGGCCTACGAGGCTAAGCACTCCGGCGTGAAGATCGACGTCAGTGTGTACTCCTGGAACGACGTCGACGCCAAGGTCAAGTCCATGGTCGCGGCCGGCAAGGCGCCCGACATGGCACAGATCGGCGCGTACGCGGACTACGCGGACGCGGGCAAGCTGTACTCCACCGCCGACGTGCTCTCCATCCCCGTAGAAGCCGACTTCCTGGAGCCGCTCGCGGACGCCGGGCAGGTGGACCACATCCAGTACGGCATGCCGTTCGCCGCGTCCACGCGCGTCCTCTTCTACAACAAGACCCTCTTCGCCCAGGCCGGCCTGACCCCGCCGAAGGACTGGAGCGAGCTGGCGGCCGACGCGCAGGCACTGAAGGCGCGGGGTGTGAAGTACCCGTTCGCGCTGCCGCTCGGTTCCGAGGAGGCGCAGGCCGAGACGATGCAGTGGCTGCTCGGCGGGGGCGGCGGCTACACCGACGACATCGGGACCTACACCCTCGACTCCTCGGAGAACATCTCCACCTTCACCTGGCTGCGCGACAACCTCGTCGCCAAGGGCCTCACCGGTCCCGTCGCACCCGCCGAGCTGAACCGCGCGGACGCCTTCGCCGCCTTCGCCAACGGTGACGTAGGCATGCTCAACGGACACCCGACACTCATCCAGCAGGCGACCAAGAAGGGCGTCAAGTTCGGCACGGTCGCGATGCCCGGGCGCACCGGCAAGGCCAAGTCGACGATGGGGGTCGCCGACTGGATGACCGCCTTCAAGCAGAACGGCCACCGCGACCAGATCGGCGACTTCCTCGACTTCGTCTACGACGAGAAGAACGTCCTCGCCTTCTCCCGCGAGTACGACCTGCTGCCCGTGACCAACTCCGCGTCCGAGGCGATGGCCGCCGACAAGCAGGACAAGGCGCTGCGGCCGTTCCTGGCGGAACTCCCGCTGTCGACGCTCTACCCGGTCGGCAACACCTCGTGGGCCACGGTCAGTGCCGACATCAAGAAGCGCATAGGGCAGGCGGTGGCCGCGAACGGCAGCCCGGGGGCGGTGCTGGGGCAGTTGCAGTCGGCGGCGACGCTGGCGGAGAGCGGCAAGTAGCGGGGCGGGGCGGTTGTCAGTGGCGGGGTCTACGGTTCGACACATGGACAAGGACGGCGACCGGCCCTCGCTGAACCGAAGGGAACAGGACATCCTCGCGCTGGAGCGCCGCGGCTTCCCGGGCCCCGGCGCGAAGGAGCGCGCGATACGCGAGGAACTGGGCCTGGCCCCCGTGCGCTACTACCAACTCCTCAACGCCCTGCTGGACGACGTACGGGCACTGGCCCACGACCCGGTCACGGTGAACAGGCTGAGACGGGTCCGTGAAAGCCGCCGCTCGGAGCGGTGAGGGGCAGGTGCGGTCCCGGTCCGCCCGGATAGGGTCGTCGTATGGCCAGCCCTGATGACGTAGTGCCGACCCCCGTCACCGCCGCCGGACGCGAGGGCCTCGCCGCGATCCTCGCGAACCCCGCCGCCGCGGTGATCGGGCTCGACTTCGACGGCACGCTCGCACCGATCGTGGCGGACCCCGAGCAGGCCCGGGCCCACCCGGACGCGGTACCGGCACTGGCCGCGCTCGCCCCGAGAGTCGCCTCCGTCGCCGTCATCACCGGCCGCCCGGCCGAAGTGGCGGTCCGCAACGGCGGCTTCGCGGGCGTCCGCGGCCTGGAACACCTGGTCGTCCTCGGCCACTACGGCGCGGAGCGCTGGGACGCGGTGAGCGGCACAGTCACCGCTCCCGCCCCGCACCCCGGGGTCGCCGCCGTCCGCGCCGAACTCCCCGGTTTCCTCGACCGCATCGGCGCCGGGCAGGGCACTTGGATCGAGGAAAAGGGCCGCGCCCTCGCCGTCCACACCCGCCGAGCCACCGACCCTCAGGCCGCCTTCGACGCCCTCCGCGCCCCCCTCACCGACCTCGCCACCCGCCACGGCCTGATCGTCGAACCCGGCCGCATGGTCCTGGAGTTGCGCCCCCCCGGCATGGACAAGGGCGTAGCCCTCCTCGACCACATCCGCGAAACCGCCGCAGAATCCGTCCTCTACGCAGGCGACGACCTCGGCGACCTCCCCGCCTTCGCAGCAGTCGAAAAACTCCGCTCCGACGGCGTCCCGGGCCTGCTGGTGTGCAGCGGAAGCGACGAGGTCACGGAGCTGCGGGAACGGGCGGACCTGGTGGTGGACGGGGCGGCGGGGGTGGCGGGGTTGTTGGCGGCGTTGGCGGCTCGACTGGGCTGAGTGCGTCGTCGAGTTGGGTTGTAGCCGCCCGCCGCTCAACCCTCCTGATCGCGCAACGCGTTCAACTGCTCCAGGAACCACTGAGCCGGCGGAAGCGCCGTAGCCGCCGCAGCGAGGCGCTTGGTTCGCTCGGCTCGCTCCTCGGTCGGCATGGTGAGGGCCTCGTGGAGGGCCGTGGCCGTGGCCGTCACGTCGTACGGGTTGACCGGGATCGCGTCCTCGCCCAACTCCTCGTACGCGCCCGCCTCCCGGGAGAGGACCAGGACGCAGGCCTCGTCGGAGACGAGCGGGATCTCCTTGGCCACGAGGTTCATGCCGTCGCGGATCGGGTTGACCAGGGCCACGTCGGCGAGGCGGTACGCGGCCAGGGAACGGGCGAAGTCGTCCTTGACGTGCAGGACGACCGGGGTCCAACCGGGCGTCCCGTACCGGGAGTTGATCTCCTCCGCGAGGCGCTGCACCTCGGCGGTGTAGTCGCGGTAGACGGCGAGGTCCTGCCGGGAGGGGTAGGCGAACGCCACGTGTACCACCCGCTCCCGCAACTCCGGGTGATCGTCGAGGAGTTGGCGGTACGCCAGCAGCCCGCGCACGATGTTCTTGGACAGCTCGGTGCGGTCGACCCGGACGATCGTCCGGCGGCCCGCGCCGATCTCCTCGCGCAACGCCACCATCCGCTCCTCGACGTCCGCCTCGTGCGAACGGGCCCGCAGGAATTCCGCGTCCGCGCCGAGGCCGTGGACGCCGATCCGCGTCCCACCAAGGCCGCCCGCGAACTCCGTACAACAGGCACTGAACGCGTCCGCCCACCGGCGCGTCAGGAACCCCAGCCGGTCCGCGCCGAGCATGCCCCGCAGCAGCCGCTCCCGGATGTCGTCCGGCAGCATCCGGAAGTAGTCCGCCGGCGCCCACGGCGTGTGCGAGAAATGCCCGATGCGCAGGTCGGGCCGGAGTTCGCGCAGCATCCCCGGGACCAGGCACAGGTGGTAGTCCTGCACGATCGCGACCGCGCCCTCGGCCGCCTCCTCCGCCAGCGCCTCGGCGAACGCCCGGTTGTAGGCCTCGTACGACGCCCACTGCCGCCGGAACTCGGCGTCGAAGACCGGCTCCAGCGGGGTCTGGTACAGCATGTGGTGGACGAACCAGAGGACGGAGTTCGCGATGCCGTTGTAGGCGTCGGAGTGCACGTCGGCCGGGATGGCCAGCATGCGTACGCCGTCCTCGCCGACCCCCTGCCGTACCGCCTCCCGGTCACCGTCGGACAGCGCCGAGCACACCCACAGCGCCCCCGCGTCCGGCCCGATCGCCGACAGCCCGGACACCAGCCCGCCGCCACCGCGCCTCGCGTGCAGCGAACCGTCGTCGCCCACCTCGTACGAGACGGGGCCGCGGTTGGACGCGACGAGCACCTGAGCAGCACCGTACGTGGAAGTCATGTGCCACAACCTAGCCCGGCCCACAAACGCTCAAACGTACGGACGGGCCCGGACGGGCCACAGCGGACCGAATGGATCCGTATACGGCCCCGCCCGCGACATCGCCCCCGGCCGGCTACGCCACCTTGCGTGACTGGTACTCGGTGATCTCCACCATCGGCGGCCGTTCCTCCGTGTCCACGGAGTACGTGCGCGGCTCGAATCCGTCAGGACCCCGCTCGAACTGGGTCAGCGACGGCCGGACGAGATGTCCGCGCGCCAGCCGGAGTTGAGCCGTGCGGTAGATCTGCGCGGCCATCCGACCCAGCGCCTGCCCGTCCTGGTGGCGGTGCTTCCGCACGCCCACGTCGACCTGCGCGAGGGCGTCCAGGCCCACCAGGTGCAGCGCGTCCACCAGCATGCCCAGCTCGACGCCGTATCCGACGGGGAACGGGAGCTGTTCCAACAGCGAACGGCGGGCCGCGTACTCGCCGCCGAGCGGCTGTACGAAACCGGCCAACTGCGGCCAGTGCATGTTCAGCAGCGGGCGGGCCATCAGCTCGGTGACCCGGCCGCCCTGGCCTGCCGCGCCGCCCAGCGGGCGGTCGTACATCGCCTTGACGAGGTCGACGCCGGGTTCGGTGAGCAGCGGGCCCACGATCCCGGTGACGAAGTCGGAGGAGAACTCCTTCAGGTCCGCGTCGATGAAGCAGACGATGTCGCCGCTGGTCACCAGCAGCGAACGCCACAGCACCTCGCCCTTGCCGGGCACGGCGGGTATGCGGGGCAGGATGTCGTCGCGGTGCACGACCCGGGCGCCCGCCGCGGCGGCCACCTCGGAGGTGCGGTCGGTGGACCCGGAGTCGACGACGACGATCTCGTCGACGAGCGGGACCTGCTGCATGAGGTCATGACGGATGATGGCGACGATGTCGCCGACCGTCGCCTCCTCGTTGAGCGCGGGCAGCACGACACTGACCGACTGGCCCGTGCGCTGCTTCGCGGCGAGAATCTTGTGGAGCGGCCGATCGGTCAGGGACCAGGAGCGGGTGCTCAGCCAGTGCTCGACTTCCTTCAGCACGTTGCGCGGCTCCTCTGCGTTCTCTCGGCGAGGGGTGATCACGGACTGTGGGTGATCCATCTCGCGGTTCGGACGGCTCACTCAACTGTCCTGGCCTTCGGTTACAGTCTTGAACAACGCTGATGACCATCGCATGTCGGGGCCGTCGGCGAGACAATCGCATACACAACTGAACACCGCTCATCCAGAGGGGCAGAGGGATACGGCCCGTTGAAGCCCCGGCAACCCTCCAGCCGGTCTTGTCACGTTGACGTGGCGAGGCTCCCGGCTCGGGAAGGTGCCAAATCCGTCTCACGGCGAGATGCGCCGTGAGGAAGATGAGGAGAAAGGGCCTCGCCTCCATGGCTGCGCAGACTGTTGCAAGCACCACGAACCCCGTAGACGCCGTTGATCTCGGCCCCGCCGCCGCGCTTTCCTGCCGCGAGTGCGGCCACCGCGTCCCGCTCGGCCCGGTCTTCGCCTGCGAGGAGTGTTTCGGCCCGCTGGAGATCGCCTACGACTTCTCGGCCTACGACACCGAAGAGCTCCGCAAGCGCATCGAAGCGGGCCCCGCGAACATCTGGCGTTACGCGCCCCTCCTGCCCGTCCCCGCGGACGTGGCGGACAAGCCGAACATCAACCCCGGCTGGACCAAGCTCGTCAAGGCCGACAACCTCGCCCGCGAACTGGGCGTCGACGCCGGCAAGCTCTTCGTGAAGGACGACTCGGGCAACCCGACGCACTCCTTCAAGGACCGCGTCGTGGCCCAGGCCATCGAAGCGGCGCGCGCCTTCAACTTCACCACCCTCTCCTGCTCCTCCACCGGCAACCTCGCGGGCGCGGTCGGCGCCGCCGCCGCGCGGGCCGGCTTCCGCTCCTGCGTGTTCATCCCGCACGACCTGGAGCAGGGCAAGGTCGTCATGGCCGCGATCTACGGCGGCGAGCTGGTCGGCATCGAGGGCAACTACGACGATGTGAACCGCTTCTGCTCCGAGCTGATCGGCGACCCGGCCGGCGAGGGCTGGGGCTTCGTCAATGTCAACCTGCGGCCGTACTACGCGGAGGGCTCCAAGACCCTGGCGTACGAGATCTGCGAGCAGCTCGGCTGGAAGCTCCCGGACCAGCTGGTCGTGCCGATCGCCTCCGGCTCGCAGCTCACGAAGATCGACAAGGGACTCCAGGAGCTGATCAAGCTCGGGCTCGTGGAGGACAAGCCGTACAAGATCTTCGGCGCCCAGGCCGAGGGCTGCTCGCCGGTGTCCGTCGCCTACAAGGCGGGGCTCGACGTCGTACGCCCGCAGAAGCCGAACACGATCGCCAAGTCGCTGGCCATCGGGAACCCGGCGGACGGGCCGTACGTGCTCGACATCGCGCGCCGGACGGGCGGGGCGGTGGAGGATGTCAACGACGAGCAGGTCGTCGACGCGATCAAGCTGCTGGCGCGGACCGAGGGCATCTTCGCGGAGACCGCGGGCGGGGTGACGGTGGGCGTGACGAAGAAGCTGATCGAGAATGGTCTCCTCGACCCCACTCTCACCACGGTCGTCCTCAACACGGGCGACGGCCTCAAGACCCTGGACGCGGTCGCCGGCACCGGCCTGACCGCGACCATCCGCCCGAACCTCGACTCCTTCCGAGAGGCTGGCCTCGCATGAGCGTGACCGTCCGCATCCCCACCATCCTGCGCACCTACACCGGTGGTCAGGCCGAAGTCGCCGCCGAGGGCGCCACCCTCGCCGAGGTCATCACCGACCTGGAGAAGAACCACAACGGCATCTCCGCCCGCGTCCTGGACGACCAGGGCAAGCTGCGGCGGTTCGTCAACGTGTACGTGAACGACGACGACGTGCGGTTCGAGCAGGGGCTGGAGACGGCCACTCCGGACGGGGCCGGCGTCTCGATCATTCCGGCGGTCGCCGGAGGCTGATCATTACCCTGGGTAACCGCGGTTACCAAGAGTTCATTGAATTGCCCCCTCCGTGAGAGAAGCGGAGGGGGCAATTCTCTATGATTGAGCACGGTACAGTTGGGGAACGCGCTCCACTCCGCATGCCGGACGCATATGAGTACCGGCTTCGCATGCGACGAGAAGTAGCCAAAGTGTGCAGGTCTTTTGCACCTTATGTTCTCTTTATGGGGCCCGACTTGCCCTGAAGTCGGACGAATTCTCCGTAAATTCCCGACCGGTCCTGCCCGGAATTCTCGTCGGATTGACCTGTTGCAGACGGCAGTTGGACGGATACATTCGGCCGCGGTCGACGCGTTCCGGCGCACGCCCCCAATCCTGTGGGGGGTGAGGTCTGACCCGGATCCGCGAAGTGCGGGTCCGTGCAAGGGCCAGTAATAGGGGAGTTAGGCATGGCTCAGGGCACCGTCAAATGGTTCAACGCGGAGAAGGGGTACGGCTTCATCGCGGTCGACGGTGGTGCGGATGTTTTCGTCCACTACAGCGCGATTCAGATGGACGGCTACCGCACCCTGGAAGAGGGTCAGCGGGTCGATTTCGAGATCTCGCAGGGTCAGAAGGGGCCGCAGGCTGACATGGTCAAGCTCGCGGTCGGCTGAAGCACGCGCCGACGAACAGCAGCGACGTTCTTCGTTCCCACCGAAGGGCTCGTACCTCTGGGGTCACCCCCTGGGGTACGGGCCCTTCGGCATGTCGGAGAGCCGGTACGAGGAGCCGGTACGAGGGGGTCAGTAGCTGGGAGCCGCTTGCACTCGACCATGCCGAGTGCTAATCATTGGCGTTAGCACTCTGAAGGTGAGAGTGATAACGAAGGACCGGGTGGGTGAGGCCCGCAGGCCAGGTGGTGCAAGGAACCACGGGGCAGGCAGGCCGTCCGTCGCGGGCGCCAGCGCGGTCCGGAGCAATCCACCCCAGTCCGGGAGGACCACTTCACATGGCCAAGATCATCGCGTTCGACGAGGAGGCACGGCGCGGTCTCGAGCGCGGGATGAACCAGCTCGCCGACGCCGTCAAGGTCACCCTTGGCCCCAAGGGCCGCAACGTCGTCCTCGAGAAGAAGTGGGGCGCCCCCACGATCACCAACGATGGTGTTTCCATCGCCAAGGAGATCGAGCTCGAGGACCCGTACGAGAAGATCGGCGCCGAGCTGGTCAAGGAAGTCGCCAAGAAGACGGACGACGTCGCCGGTGACGGTACGACCACCGCGACCGTCCTCGCCCAGGCCCTCGTCAAGGAAGGCCTCCGCAACGTAGCCGCGGGCGCCAACCCGATGGCCCTCAAGCGCGGTATCGAGAAGGCCGTCGAGGCCGTCTCCGGTGCCCTCCTTGAGCAGGCCAAGGACGTGGAGACCAAGGAGCAGATCGCTTCCACGGCCTCCATCTCCGCCGCCGACACCCAGATCGGCGAGCTCATCGCCGAGGCGATGGACAAGGTCGGCAAGGAAGGCGTCATCACCGTCGAGGAGTCGCAGACCTTCGGTCTTGAGCTGGAGCTCACCGAGGGCATGCGCTTCGACAAGGGCTACATCTCGGCGTACTTCGCCACCGACATGGAGCGTATGGAGGCGTCGCTCGACGACCCGTACATCCTGATCGCCAACTCGAAGATCGCCAACGTCAAGGACCTGCTCCCGCTCCTGGAGAAGGTCATGCAGTCGGGCAAGCCGCTGCTGATCATCGCCGAGGACGTCGAGGGCGAGGCCCTGTCCACGCTGGTCGTCAACAAGATCCGCGGCACCTTCAAGTCCGTCGCCGTCAAGGCTCCGGGCTTCGGTGACCGTCGCAAGGCCATGCTCGGCGACATCGCCATCCTCACGGGCGGCGAGGTCATCTCCGAGGAGGTCGGCCTCAAGCTGGAGAACGCGACCGTGGATCTCCTCGGCCGCGCCCGCAAGGTCGTCATCACCAAGGACGAGACCACGATCGTCGACGGCGCCGGCTCCGCCGACCAGGTCGCCGGCCGGGTCAACCAGATCCGCGCCGAGATCGAGAACAGCGACTCGGACTACGACCGCGAGAAGCTCCAGGAGCGCCTCGCCAAGCTCGCCGGCGGCGTCGCCGTCATCAAGGCGGGCGCGGCCACCGAGGTCGAGCTCAAGGAGCGCAAGCACCGCATCGAGGACGCCGTTCGCAACGCGAAGGCGGCCGTCGAGGAGGGCATCGTCGCCGGTGGTGGCGTCGCGCTCATCCAGGCCGGCAGCGTCTTCGAGAAGCTTGAGCTCGAAGGTGACGAGGCCACCGGTGCCGCGATCGTGAAGCTGGCCCTTGAGGCCCCGCTGAAGCAGATCGCCGTCAACGCCGGCCTCGAAGGCGGCGTCGTGGTGGAGAAGGTCCGCAACCTCACCCCGGGTCACGGCCTCAACGCCGCGACCGGTGAGTACGTGGACCTCATCGCCGAGGGCATCATCGACCCGGCGAAGGTCACGCGTTCCGCCCTGCAGAACGCCGCGTCCATCGCCGCGCTGTTCCTCACCACCGAGGCCGTCATCGCCGACAAGCCGGAGAAGTCCGCGGCCCCGGCCGGCGGCGGCATGCCGGGCGGTGACATGGACTTCTGATCCGCCTCGGGGCCCCGGCCTCCGGTTGATCAACGTCCTTACGGAGGGCGGCACTTCCTGCTCGGGCAGGGGGTGCCGCCCTTCGGCGTGTCCGGGGTGCCGTGTCCGGGATCACAGGCTCTGGGGCCGGACGGCAGGAATGAGGGGCTTGGCCGGAGGGTTGTCGTTGACGGATAGTCGATGCATACGCACATACCATCCGGTACCCATTGCCTGGTACCCGGCACTTCGAGGAGCCCCCACACGTGTCTACGACCGCCCCCGCCTCCCGAGCGGCCGAAGTCCTCGCCCGCCCGATCACCCTCAACGGCCTGACGGTCCCGAACCGGATCGTGATGGCGCCGATGACCCGGGAGTTCTCCCCGGGCGGCATCCCCGGTGACGACGTGGTGTCGTACTACTCCCGTCGTGCCGCCGCGGGCGTGGGCCTGATCGTCACCGAGGGCACCTACGTCGGCCACGACTCGGCCGGGCAGAGCGACCGCGTGCCGCGCTTCCACGGTACGGAGCAGCTCGCGGGCTGGGCCAAGGTCGCCGAGGCCGTGCACGCGGCGGGCGGCACGATCGTGCCGCAGCTCTGGCACATCGGCATGGTCCGCAAGCAGGGCCAGCCGCCGTACGCCGAGGCTCCCGCGGTCGGCCCGTCCGGGCTGCGCATCGGCAGCGACGAGGTCACCGGCACGGCCATGACCCAGCGGGACCTGGACGACGTCATCGGCGCCTTCGCCGAGGCCGCGGCCGCCGCCGAGCGCATCGGCTTCGACGGGGTCGAGCTGCACGGCGCGCACGGCTACCTCCTCGACCAGTTCCTCTACGAGGGCACCAACCGCCGTACGGACGCCTACGGCGGCGACCCGGTCGCCCGTACGAAGTTCGCGGCGGAGATCGTGGCGGCGGTCCGCGAGACGGTCTCCCCCGAATTCCCGGTCATCTTCCGCTTCTCGCAGTGGAAGCAGGACGTCTACGGCGCCCGTCTCGCCGAGACCCCGGAGGAGCTGGAGGCGATCCTCACCCCGCTCGCCGCGGCCGGTGTCGACGTCTTCCACGCCTCCACCCGCCGCTACTGGCTCCCCGAGTTCGCCGACACCGGCTCCGACCTCAACCTCGCCGGCTGGACCAAGAAGCTCACCGGCAGGCCGACCATCACCGTCGGCTCGGTCGGCCTCGACGGCGACTTCCTCAAGGGCTTCCGTGGCGAAGGCGCCCCGCTCAAGGGCATCGACGACCTCCTCGACAGCCTGGAACGCGACGAGTTCGACCTGGTCGCCGTGGGCCGGGCCCTCCTCCAGGACCCCGAGTGGGCGGCGAAGGTCCTCGCGGGGCGGGTGGGGGAGCTGGCGCCGTACGACGCGGCGGCGCTGCGCTCGCTGAGCTGAGGTGAGCTGAGGTGCCGGTGCGGGTGGTGGGGGCGCGTGTCCCTGGGGGCTCGCCCCCAGACCCCATCAGCCTCCGGCCTCGTCCTCAACCGCCGGACGGGCCGGAAGCGGTGCTCTCTCGTGCTCGAAGCGCCTCGCGGTGTCGGAGCATGAGCAGGAGTGCTACGGCCGCCAGGAGCGCGGCCGCGCGCAGGCAGCCGATCGAGAGGTCGTGCTGCTGAGCACTGTCCGTCAGCGTCCCCCAGACCGCGCCCACGAGAAGAAGAGCGGTCGCGAGGGCCGCCAGCACGGACGCGGCCTTTCCGGCGCCCGTGGAGAACAGCCGTCTCATCGGTGATTCCCTTCGTCCCGTCCAACCGGCATACCGTGGGGCCTCGTGATGACGACTCCTGCCGGACCCGCCCGCATCGCCACCCCCGCCGATCTCGACGCCATTGTCTCCACCTTCACCAGCGCCTTCCTCCACGACCCCGTCTGGGGCCCCGCGTTCCCGGACGAGCGCCGACGCGCCGAGCAGGCGGCCGTGATGTGGCGGGTCTACGCCGGCTCCGCGCTGCGCTACCCCTGGACGCTGGTGACGCCTGGCGTAGAAGCCGCGGCGATCTTCATTCCGGCGGGCGGGGTCGAGCTGACCGAGGAGGAGGCGGCCGGGCTGGAGGGGCGGTTGGCCGGGGTCACGGACGCGGGGACGGCTCGGGCGATCATGGCGGTGGGGGAGCAGTTCGAGGCGGTACACCCCGCCGAGCCCTTCTTCTATCTGACCATCCTGGGCACGCACGCCGACCACCGGGGCAAGGGGCTGGGCATGGCGCTGGTGCGGGAGGGGCTCGCCCGGATCGACGCGCTCGGCGCTGCTCCGGTCTACCTGGAGTCGACCAACCCGGCCAACAACAAGCGGTACGAGAGCGTCGGCTTCGTCGCACGGGACGAGATCGTCACCGCCGGAGGCCAGGTCGTGACGACGATGTGGCGCCCGGCCGTCAACTCGGGCTAGCGTGCCGGGACATGAGGATCCTTCACCTGTCCGACACCCACCTGGAGCGCACCGACGCCCCCAACCGGAACGGCGTCAACGCGACCGACTCCCTGCGGCTGATGCTCGCCGAGCTGCGGCACCAGCGCGGTGTGGACGCGATCGTCGTCACCGGGGACCTCGCCAACGACGGCGCGGTCGAGGCGTACCAGGCGCTGCGGGAGCTGATGGGCGAGTTCGCGCGGTCGATGGGTGCGGGGGGTGGGGTGCCGGTCTTCTACACCACCGGGAATCACGACGAACGCGAGGCGTTCGGGAAGGTGTTGGGGAGCGGGCACCTCGCGGCGGACGGTACGGACGATGTCGTATCCGCTCTGTTTCCGGCGGAGTTCGGGTGCGCTGCCGTGAGCGTGGTCGACGGGTACCGGTTCATCACGCTCGACTCGCTTGTGCCGGGGAAGGTGCACGGGCTGCTGAGCGGGGCCCAACTGGACTGGCTGAGGGAGGAGTTGCGGACACCGTCCGAGAACGGGACCGTCCTCGCCTTCCACCACCCGCCGGTCACCCTCGACGTGCCGTCACAACAGGCCTTCGGGCTGCGGAATCCCGGGGAGTTGGCGGACGCGATCCGGGGGAGTGACGTACGGGTCGTACTCACCGGCCACTTCCACCTCCAGCTCTTCGGCTTCCTGGAGGCCACGCCGGTGTGGGTCACACCCGGTGTCGTCAACCGCATCGACCTGACCACGGCATACGGCACGGAGCGGGCGGTGCGCGGGGCCTCGGCGTCACTGGTGGAGCTGGGCGGGGAGACCGGGCCGATGTTCCACACCTTCCACGCACGGGACCCGCGGGCGCACGAGACGGTGTACCAGTTGGACGCGGAGGAGATGCGGTCGATGATTGAACGGCACGCGCCGAAAGGGTAGTTGGCCGTACTGAACTGACTACAGGTTCCCAAGGGGCTCGATGTCGACGTGCACCGGCGTGCCCCAGACCCGCAGCACCTCGTAGTCCGTGAACTCGTGGACGAGGCGGTACGCCATCGCGGGGCGGGAGCCGCGGCGCTGGGCGTTGAGGTACAGCTCGGCCTCGTGGCGGTCGCGGCGCGGCGTGCCGCAGAGCTGCCACGCCTGGCCGTTCCAGGCCTCCGGCAGCCAGCGCTGCTGAGGCTGGGGGCGGTCCTCGCGCACGCCGTAGCGGGACGGCGTGGTCTCGGCGCCCCGGGTGTACGGGTCCGGCCCGTTGAACTCGGAGCGGCGGGCCGCGCGGCGCCGGGTCTCGCAGAGCAGGCAGAGGTCGGGGGCGTCGGCGTCGACCGGCCCGTTCGGATGCTCCAGGCAGCGGGTGGTCGGCGCGGCACCGCTGACGCTGTCGTCCAGCAGGTCGAGGGCGCGCTTGAGGTCGGCCTTGACCTCGTGGAGTTTCCCGTCGGGGGTGTCGGACGTCAGCGCGTCACCGTGCTCCCCGAGGAGACGGAGGGCGCGGCCTAGGGCGGTCTGCTGGGCGTGGTTCATGGTCCTGCCGACGATAGTCGGGATGGTCGGGTTTCGGGTGTACGGGTTTCCGGCAGCGGGCCTTTGCCGCAGCTCAGGCCGCTGAGTGGGCGACGAAGGTGACTTCCTCGCGACCATCGTCCAAGGCGATGTTCAGCGAGGCGTCCAGAGCCAGGGCCAAGCGGCGCAGGAGTGGAAGGGTCGGTACGGTGTCGGCGCCCTCGACCCGGGAGATCTTCGCCTGGGTCAGCCCAGCGCGCTCGGCCAGCTCTGTCTGGGACAAGCCCAGTTCCCTGCGGCGGTCGTACACAGCCTGGGCGAAGGCCATGGCCAGCCGGATCTCCGCGCGCTCGGCCGCGACCTCCGGGGACTCGGTGTACCCCTCGGCCAGCTTCTTCTCGCGGGCCAGCCTCCAGCGGGTGTGGCTCATCGCGTTTCCCTTTCCTCACAGCGGCTGTACGTCGTGTGGGCCGGTCCATGCTCGCTGGCACACAGCTTACGGGCGGCCACGGCACGGGCCACCTGGGCCGACTCGTGCATCCGCGTCTTGCGGAAGACGGTGAGGAGCACGATGCGGCGCTCGGGCGTGAACCAGTAGGTGATCCGCGTGTTAACGCCGCCGAGTGTGGGTCGCAGTTCGTACACCCCCTCCTCCAGAGGACGGGCGAACGGCATGGGCGTCCTCGTCCCCAGGGTGGCGAGTAACTCCGCGTACTCCTCCACCTTGCGGTGCTGGCTGTCAGGAAGAAGCTCAAGCCAAGACCGCACCTCGGGCTCCAACTCGATCACGTACAGGTCGTCCATGCGGCGCACCGTAATATGTCGTCCACAGCATAGTGGCGCTATAGCGGCAACGGTCACCGGATGGAGTGAAGCGGAGCCCGAGACTTCCGATTCGGGCAGCGCAGGTGATCAGCCCCGCTTGAGATCCCCGACGAACACCGACCACGCCTCCGCCCGGAACACGAGCTTCGGGCCGAGGGGGTTCTTGGAGTCGCGGACGGGGATGAGGGCGGGGTTGCCTTCGGCTACTTCGAGGCAGTCGCCGCCGCCCCCACCGCTGTAGCTGGACTTGTGCCAGGTGGCCGTACTCAGGTCGTAGTCAGGAAAGTTCCTCATGGGCGTAATCCTGCGCCAACGTCTCGATCAGGGCCAGGGACTTCTCTGGAGAGAGTGCGGAGGCCGCGAGGAGTTCGAAGTCCAGCCTGACTTGGGTGACGGTGGCCGGGTCGTCCTCCAGTCGTCCGATGCGAACTCCCTGGAAGTAGACCAGCGGAGGGGCGTCCGCGAAGTCCATGAGCTTCAGGGAACCCTCCATCGCAGTGTGTGCTCCCGCGTTGAATGGCAAGACCTGCGCGATGATCCGGCCCCGACGGCCCAGGTCCACGATGTGGTGCAGGACCTCCGCCATGACCGCCCGGCCACCGGTCTCTCGGCGTAGTGCCGCCTCGTCAAGTACGGACCACAACAGCGGTTTTGTTGGGTGGTCGAGCAGGCGGGTCCGGGCGATCCGGCCGTCCACCCACTCGTCGATCGTCTCCTCGGGTGCCGTGGGGTCGTAAGCGCGGTTCACCGCTCGTGCGTACGCGGGTGTCTGGAGCAGGCCGGGGATCAGCATCGGTGCGTACTCGCGGATCGCCGTAGCCCTCGCCTCCGCCTCTGCCGCCTCGGCGAAGTGCTCCGGGTACCGGGACTTCGCCGCCGCCACACAGTTCCGCTCGAAGAAGTCCCCCGTCCCCAACTCCGCGTCCAGCATCCGCGCGTACTCCGGCAGCATCCGCCGCGTCCCCGCCTCCAACTGCCCGATGAACGACCCGCTCACGAACAGCCGCTGCCCCAACTCCTCCTGGTTGAGGCCGGCTTTCTCGCGGGCGTGCCGCAGCTCCGCGCCGAGGAGTGCGCGCGGCGACGTAGAGGGGTCGAGGTCCTTCTGTCCTGCCACGGCAACTCCCTGTCCGACATCCGAAATTGTTGGGTCGCTCCGTCTGGCCAGGTTAGAGGCGCAGCCGCCACGCTGTGTCGCGAATCACGAACTCTGCGTGGAGGTGAAGGAATGCTGCGGTCGACGGAAGAGGTCGTCGCTTCGCTCCGGGAGGCGCTCACGGGTGTGGGCGTCGTCCTGCCGTCCCTGTGTGTGGACCCGGTGACCGGTGCGAGCGAGGAACGATTCGCCCTCGTCGTCCTGGGGCGCTGCAACGTCCGTACCGCCGAGAAGCTCGCGTCCGTGCTGCGCGGGGAACGGCCGCCGGTCGGGGCGCATGTCGTGGACGTACGGGACGGGCGGGTCGGGGAGGTGATGGGGCATGTGGGCGGGCTGGTGCAGTTGCGGCCCGTCGCCGGCGGCCGGGAGTGGGACTGCCCACCGGAGTCGACCGGGCCGGCCGCGCAGGAGGAGGTGCTGCGGGCGCGGGTGCGGGAGAGGAATCGCGAGGCCCGCCTCCCGTGACAGGCCCGGCGTGATCGACTGGCCGCATGCCCGTACTCACCCCCCGACTCCTCCGCGCCCTCCAGAACTTCAACTCCGCCCATCCCTGGAGCCATAACGCGCACTACCACCCTTGGCTGCTACGGCAGTTGCCCCGCAGGTTCGGGCCCGCCCTGGACGTGGGTTGTGGGAGCGGGGATCTGGTGCGGCTGCTCGCCGTACGCGCCACGGGGGTGGTGGAGGGGGTCGACTCGGATCCCGAAATCATCGACCGGGCAAGGGAGTTGACCCCACCCGGTGTCCCGGCCGCCTTCGCCGTCGCCGATGCCCCGGCCGGACTCCCCGCCGGCCCCTACGACGTCATCACCTGCGTCGCCGTCCTCCACCACCTGCCCTTCGTCGACGCGCTCACCCGCTTCCGCGACCAACTCGCCCCCGGCGGAACCCTGGTGGTCGTCGGCTGTGCCCGCGACGAGGGCGCCGTCGCCCATCTGCTCGGCGTCCTCTCCATCCCCCTGAACCTCGCCACCGGCTGGCTGAAGAACAAGGGCCGTAGAGGATCGCGTCCCGTGTCCATGACCGCCGTCACCCGGCCCCCGGAGATGACCTTCGCCGAGATCCGCCGCGAGGCCGTGCGCCTGCTGCCGGGGGCCCGGCTGCGGCGGCGGCTGTTCTGGCGGTACACGCTGGTGTGGCGGCAGGTGTGACCTGTATCACTCTTCTCGATTCGGTCGCGGCGACGGGTTTTCGTCCTTCGGCTGGTCTTGATGCGGACCGAACCCGACCACCCCTGGGGAGTGTCCGATGTCCGAACCCTTTCAGACCGCCGTTGTCACCGGTGCCGGCCGTGGCTTCGGGCGCGCTGTCGCAGCCGCGCTCGTGGCCGCGGGCACCAGCGTCGTCGGCATCGCCCGCGATGAGCGGGAGCTGCGCGCCGTAGGCGATGAACTCGGCGCCCGCTTCACGTCCGTCGCCGCCGATGCCACCGACGAGGCGCTCGCGCAGGACGTGATCCGAACACACCGTCCCGGCCTGCTCGTTCTCAACGCCGGGGTCGTTCCGCACATGGCGCCCGTGCACGAGCAGACCTGGGAAACCTTCAGCCGCAACTGGGAGGTCGACACCCGGCATGTCTTCACGTGGCTGCGGGCAGCGCTGCGGGAGCCCCTGGCGCCGGGCAGCGTGGTCCTCGCGATGTCCAGCGGAGCCGTCCTGGGCGGCTCACCGCTCAGCGGCGGCTACGCCAGCGCCAAGGCCGCAATCCGCTACCTGCGCGGGTACGCGGCCGACGAGTCGGAGCGGGCCGGTCTCGGCATCCGGTTCCACGCGCTGCTTCCGACGCTGACCCCGTTCGGTGGCGTGGGCTCGGTCGGGGTCGCGGGCTACGCCGCCCGTCAGGGCGTCGACCGGGACACCTTCGTCAAGGGCCTGGAGCCGGTCCTCACCCCGGACCAGGTCGCCAAGGCCGTCATGGAAATCGCCCAGGACCCCGGCGCAAGTCCGGAGTACCAGGTCGACGGCGCGGGACCGCGTCCGGTCGACTGAGCCGCCGCCTACCGTGGACCGCACCGCCTCCCTGGGAGAATCCGCGATGCCGCAGGACGTCGAGTTCGCCGCCCTGGCCGAGCAGTTCCGGCCGGAGCTGATCGCCCACTGCTACCGGATGCTCGGCTCGATCCATGACGCCGAGGACCTGGTGCAGGAGACCTATCTGCGGGCATGGCGCGGGTTCGACCGGTTCGAGGGACGCTCCTCGCTGCGGCGGTGGCTCTACAAGATCGCCACCAGGGCCTGCCTGACGGCGCTGGATACCCGCTCCCGGCGGCCGCTTCCGTCGGGACTGGGTGCGCCTTCGGACGATCACCGAGTGGCGATGGCTCCCCGCGAGCCGTCGGTGGCGTGGCTCCAGCCGGTACCCGACGCGCTGGTCGGCGCCGACGACCCGGCGGCGATCGCGGTCAGGAGGACGGGAGTGCGGCTCGCCTTCATCGCCGCACTCCAGTTCCTGTCCGCCCGGCAGCGGGCCGTGCTGACCTTGCGCGACGTGCTGGCGTTCCGGACCGCCGAGGTGGCCGAGATGCTGGACACGACGACCGCGGCCGTCGACAGCGTGCTGCGTCGGGCCCGGGCCCGCCTGGCGGAGGTCGGACCGGTCGAGGACGACCAGGCCGAGCCGCACGAGGAGACCCTGCGCACCCTCCTCGACGACTACGTCGACGCGTTCACCCGGGCCGACGTCGACGCGCTGGTCGGCCTGCTGCGGGCCGACGTCGAGATGGAGATGCCACCGATCCCGACCTGGTTCACCGGTCGGCCGGCCGTCGCCGGATTCCTGGCCGGTCGAGTACTCCGCAGGGACCTGTGGCGGATGGTGCCCACCCGCGCCAACGGCCAGCCGGCCTTCGTCGTCTACCAGCACACCGGCAAGGGCCACTACGAGGCGTACGGCGTCCAGGTCCTGACCCTGATCGGCGACCGCATTGCCCGCATCACGGCATTCAACGACCCGAACCTGGTGCCGACGTTCGGCCTCACGTCCGCGCTCGCGAACTGAACCGGCCGACTTCCGTCTACTGGATGCTCCAACGATGCGGGTGCCGAGGATCAAGCGGACAGGCGAAGACGTTGAGCTCGCCCCAGCGGCCCACGGTGACCTCGGTCGGTCTGGCAGCCAGGTATGCGGGTGCGCCCTGCTCCTCCAGCGGCCTCCAGCTGCCGCTGCCGCCGTCCCATTCCGAGCTGTCGATGGTCAGCAGCAGTTGCATCGGTGACGTGCAGGTCAGGCAGTCCATGGGGTACGGGTCGGTCGCGTGCCAGGATGCGAACCCGCCGGCGCGCCACCCGGGTGGGATGGACAGGTCGTACTGGTAGGCGGGCGGCTCGGCTGTTTCTCCGTCCGCCACGTGCCCACCGGCCTGTTCGGACTCCTCCGCGAGGGCGTCTTCCCACGAGTCGATCCGCGCGCACAGAGCCTCGGGCAAAAGCCCCGCGAACGGATAGGTGACCGCCTGTTCCGGGTGCAGCACGCACGGCTCCGCCACGAAACCGGGGGAACCCACGACCTGCGGCTGCGGCGGCGAGGCCAGCACCTCGGCCACCTCCCACGACCTGCGCCAGCGCAGTTCAAGCGCCAGGCCGTACCCGCTCTCGCCGTGCCGCTCGAAGGGGCACCACAACAACTGGAGGAGGTCGCAGTCGTCCGGCCCCGCGAGCAGGTCGGGGACGTCCCGCCGATACAACTGCGCCAGACCGATCATCGGGAGCGGATCAGTCTCGGAAACGCCAGGAACACGGTGCTCACGACCCAGGTCGTCCAAGAGCTGCCGCTCCTCGTCCGTGGGACGGTCGCGGGCCCATGCTGCGGCCAGGACCCGCCGCTCCTGGTGGATGTCCGCAGGGCGCCTACCTCGTGCACGGGCGTGCGGTTCGGTGCACACGGGCCACGGCTCGTCGGCCGGCCACAGCAACGGCCCGCCCACGGAACTCGCCGATGCCGTCGGGTTTCCCGGCCGCGGGTGCAGCCGGGTCGTTGTGCCGCGGTACGCGGCCAGATCCGGGAAAAGCGCCTCTATGTCGAGCGGGCGTGGAGGCGTGGTCCTTGTCATGGAAGGACCCTAAACACCGGGCCGCTCCACGGGCCGAGCGCCCTCACCGCGACTCCGGTGAGGCGAAGTAGCCAAGCCCGCGACTCCGGTGAGGCCGAAGGCGTATGTCGCCAGGAAGCCCACCAAGTAGCCCGTCAGCAAGCCTCCTCCATAGACCGCCGCCGTCAGCGCCAACCCCCTGTTCCCCGCCAGCAACGGAAACAGCGCCCACCCGGACGGCCCGATCGCCGTCGCCCCCACCTTGTCGCCCAGCATCGCGAAGAAGCCGACGAAGGCCCCGCCCGCCGCCCCGCCCGCGCAGGCGGTGAGGAAGGGGCGGCCGAGGGGGAGCGAGACGCCGTAGATGAGGGGTTCGCCCACGCCCAACAACCCTGCCGGGAGGGCCGACTTGATCGTCGTACGGATCGACGTGTCGTGGCGCAGGCGGACGTAGACCGCTGCCGCCGCGCCGACCTGGCCCGCGCCCGCCATCGCGAGGAGGGGGAGGAGGACGGTGTAACCCTGTTGCTCGATGAGGGTGGCGTGGATGGGGATCAGGGCCTGGTGGAGGCCCAGCATCACCAGGGGGAGGAACAGGCCGCCGAGGATCAGGCCCGCGAACGGGCCCGTCGTCGACAGGAGCCAGTTCGCCGCCGTGCCGATCGCCGTGGAGATCTCGCCGGCCGCGTACATGAGGCCGTAGAGCGTCGCGAGGCCGGAGATGAGGACCGTGAGGGTGGGGGTGAGGAGGACGTCGAGGGTTGCCGGGACCCAGGTGCGGCACCATCTCTCGACGTAGGTGCCCAGCAACGCCGCCGCGAGCGCGCCCAGTACTCCGCCCTGGCCGGGGGAGAGAGCGACCCCGAATGCCGTCACCTTCGCCACCCCGGGGTAGACCACGACCGCCGTCACCGCCCCGCCCAGCACCGGCGTCCCGCCGAACTCCTTCGCCGTGTTGAAGCCGACGAAGACCGCGATGAGGGCGAGGAATGCGGAGGCGATCGCGGAGAGGGCGGGGGTCACTCCCGGCAGCCAACTCATGTTGGTCAGCAGGCCGTTGAGGCCTGCCAGGACTCCGCAGCCGATCAGGGCGGGGATGAGGGGGACGAAGATGTTCGCCACCCGGCGCAGGAGGAGTTTGGCGGGAGTTGAATTGCGGGCGCGTTGCTCGTTCCGCAACTCGGCTCCCCGCGCGGCCAGTTCGGCCGCGCCGCTCGTCAACTTCTCGAATTCCTGGGTTACTCGGACCACCGCCCCCGGCCCCAGCACCACCTGATAGGACGTGTCGTCGGCCACCACCCCGAGCACGCCCGGTACCGCCCGCAACGCCGTCTCGTCGACCAGGGAACGGTCGATGAGGCCGAGGCGGAGGCGGGTCATGCAGTGGGCGACGGAGGTGACGTTCGCGGGGCCGCCGACCAGGGGGAGGAGCGCGGCGGCGGTTTCGTACGGAGTGTTCACCCAACGATCGTGCTGGTCAGTCGGTCGCCGCCGTCAGTGCCGCGCGCAGCCGGCCGCCGGACTCCTCCAGAAGGCGGGCGGCCGTCGGGCCGTCGACCCCGGCGAGGACCACCAGGATCGCGTTCTTCACCTCGCCGTCGGTCGCCGCGAGCGCCCGCTCGATCTCCGCGTCGTCCGCGCCGGTGGCGAGCGCGACGATACGGCGGGAGCGGGCGCGCAGCTTCTCGTTCGAGGCGCGTACGTCGACCATCAGGTTCCCGTATGTCTTGCCCAGCCGGATCATCGTGATCGTGGAGAGCATGTTGAGGACGAGCTTCTGGGCCGTGCCCGCCTTCAACCTCGTTGATCCGGTGAGGAGTTCGGGGCCCACGACCACCTCGATGCCGTGTTCTGCGGCTGCCGCGAGCGCGCTGTGCTCGTTGCAGGACAGGCCGATGGTGAGGGCGCCCAGTGCGCGCGCGTGCTCCACGGCGGCGATCGCGTACGGGGTGCGTCCGGAGGCGGAGACGCCGACCACCGAGTCGTCGGGGGTCGGCGCGAGCGTGTCGAGGTCCGTCTTCGCCAGTTCCTGGGAGTCCTCGGCGCCCTCGACCGACGTCACCATGGCGGCGGGGCCGCCCGCGATCAGGCCGACCACCTGCGAGGGGTCGGTGTTGAAGGTCGGCGGGCACTCGGAGGCGTCCAGCACCCCGAGCCGTCCGGCCGTACCGGCGCCCGCGTAGATCAGCCGGCCGCCCCGTCCCATCCGCTCGGCCACGGCGTCGATCGCGGCGGAGATCTCGGGGAGGCGCCGGGCGACGGCGGCGGCGACGGTGGCGTCCTCGGCGTTCATGAGGCGGGCGATGGAGAGGGTGGGCAGCTGGTCGATCTCGGCGAGTTCGGGGCGGAAGGCCTCGGTGGTGAGTGTCTCCAACTCGGTGCGGAGATCACGGGGGTTGGACGTGGAGGTCATGGTTCGGCGGCTCTTTCACGTGTGCGGTGTGAGGTCGTGCGCGTCTTGGCCGATGACGGGATCTGGCGACAGGGACTGGTGAAAGGGACTGGCGACAGGGCCTAGCGACAGGGCCTAGCGGCGGTGCCGGTGCGCCAGCGCCTCGTACGACGCCGACAGCGCGGGCGCCGCCTGCTCGTACGTCCGCTGCGCCACGCCTATGAACAGGCAGTCCACGACCAGCAGTTGACTCGTCCGGGACGACATCGCCGCCGGCCGCAGCTCGCTCTCCCGGGCCGTGGACGTGGTGAGGATGTGATCGGCGTACTGCGTCACCGGTCCGTCCGGACGTCCGGTGATGGCGACGGTCGTAGCCCCGTGTTCGAAGGCGACGCGCAGCGGCTCGATGACATCGCCGGTGGACCCGGAGTGGGTGATCGCGATGGCCACGTCCCCGGCCCTGAGCTGCACGGCGTTGGTGACGGCGAGGTGCGGGTCGCTGTGGGCGTGGGCCATGAGTCCTATCCGGAGCAGCTTCTGGACGAGGTCCTGGGCGACGAGCCCGGAGGCGCCCACCCCGTACACGTCGGTCCGGCGGGCCGCGGCGAGCGCGGTGACGGCCGCGCCGAGCTGCACGGTGTCGAGTCCGGCGGCCGTGTCGGCGAGGGTCTGCTGCTCGTCGTAGGCGAGTTTCGCGACGACGTCGGCGATCGGGTCGTCGACCGCGATGTCGGTGGTGAGCGCGGGCGCCCGCCCGGACTGCTGCTGCGCGGCGAGCCCGGCGAGGGCCAGGCGCAGGTCGCGGTAGCCGGGGTAGCCGAGGATGCGGGCGGTGCGGACGACGGTGGCCTCGCTGGTGCCGGTGAGCTCGGCGAGGCCGGTGACCGTGAGGGCCGCGCAGCCGGCCGGGTCGGCGGCGACGGTCTCGGCGACGCGCTGCATGGAGCGCGTCATGGAGGGGGCGAGGGTGCGCACCTTGGCGGCGAGCGCGGCGGGTGGCGTACTCCCGGAACCCCTGGAGGCCCCGGAACCCCTGGAGGGGCTTCCGAAAATTTCCTTCACGTCCTGGGTCACCCTTGAAAGATATTTTCGTCCGGTGGTCGGGTCAAGAGTGCGCACAATGGGTGCATGGCACCCAGTAACGATCCGGTCAGTCCCCTGGAGCAGGCGCTGCACGCCGCTCGCGCCCTCGTGCTCGCAGACCTGGCCTCGGGCGAGGTCGTGGCGGCGGACGTGGTGTCCATGGTGGAGGAGTCCGTCGTGGAGCGCCGGTGGTGGGTGGAGCAGTGGCCGGAAGGTGTCGAGTACGTCGCCGGCCTGGTCGCCCAGGACGTACAGGACGCGCTCCTGGAGCGGTACGGCCGCTGGCCCCTGTGCCCCGTCTGCTCCTCCGGCGACCCGCACGCCCTGGAGGTCGAACCGGAACTCGGACCCGACCCGCACTGGGTGTGCCACCAGGCGGGCGTGAAGGTCGCCGCGGTGGGAAGCCTGGGTTCCCTGTGACCGTCTACATCGACCCGCCGACCTGGCCGGGGCACGGCCGCCTCTGGTCCCACCTCGTCAGCGACGTGTCGTACGACGAACTCCACTTGTTCGCCGAGGAGTTGGGCGTGCCTCGGCGGGCCTTCGAGCGCGATCACTACGACATCCCGTCGCATCGCTACGCGGACGCGGTGGCCGCGGGGGCGGTGGAGGTCAGGAGCCGGGAGGTGGTGCGGTTGCTGACGGTGGCAGGGCTGCGGCGGCCCAAGGGGCGGGCTCAGTAGCCCAGTTGGTCACCCGGTTCGGTCAGCGGCCGAGTTCGTAGGCGAACTCCTCGTCGTCGCTGTGGCCCTCGCTCACCTTCCGGAAGCCCACCCGGGTGACGACCGCCTGCGAGGCGAGGTTGTCGCGGTCGATCGTGGCGAGGACGGTGTGGACGTCGTCCCTGGCCAGTGCCCACTCCGAGAGGGCTCGCAGCGCCTCCGTCGCGTAGCCCCGGCCGCGGGCGCCCTCGACGAGGTCGTAGCCGACCTCCACCCGGCCCTCGTCGTCCGGGGTGCCGTGGAAACCCATGCCGCCGACCGCGAGGCCGTCCTGCCGGATCAGGGCGAAGACGCCGAACTCCGGTCGGTGCACGCCCGCTTGGTACGCCTTGAGGGTCATGGTGGCCGCGTCCCGGGTGCCCTGGTAGGGGCCGCCCACCACCCAGTCGAAGCCGCCGTCGCCACCGGCGGCGAGGTCGGTGGCGGAGGCGGGGGTGATGCCTTCGAGGGTGAGCCGGTCGGTGCGGTGCACCAGGTTGTTGTGCCAGCGCCAGTCGGTGACGGGGGCACGGCCGGGGAGGTCGCCGCGGCCGGTCGCCCACAGCAGGGTGCGCCAGTGGTCGGGGCCGGGCCGGACGTGCGGGAAGATCCGGGTGAGGACGAACTCGCTGAGTTCCGGGGCCGGTTCGTACGCGAGCCCCAGGCCCTCGGCGATGTCGTGCGTGTGGAGGAGCACCTCGGCGGTGCCCATCGCGGCGAAGCCCTCGCGGTTCGCGCCGCGGAACGGGTACGGGTGGAAGGCGCGCACCTCGCGGGGTGTGGTGCGGATCGCGGCGACGAGCAGGGCGCCGGTCGTCTCGATCACGTCCAGGACACCGGAGTTGTCGGTGCCCTCGTCGAAGGTGATGTCGAAGGGGACGTAGGCGTGCTGCGGGCGGCCGGCCAACTGGCCCGCGTACGCGATGAGATCACCGGCGATGTGCTCGGCGGTGCGGCGGCAACTCCACTCCAGCCGGCCCGCCGTGGCCTTCTCCCAGTCCAGGCCGGTCGCCGTCCGCAGCAGTGCCACGGCCTCCGCGACGGCCGCTTCCACCTGTTCCGCGCCGATGTCTCGCATGCGGGCAGGCTAAGCGGTCGGTACGGCTCAGGGCGACAGCATTTCCAGCTCGCCGCGCAGGTTGTACCGGGCCGTCGCCTCCCACTCCGCCGCCCCGTACGGCGTCCTGAACAGCCGCGGCAGATCGAGGAGTTGACGCAGGATCGCCGAACGGCCCTCCCGGAAGGCTTCGTTGGGGACGAACGCGTACTCCTCGCGTACGGCGGCCGTGTACGCGGCGTACGCCGACGGCGGTGCGGCCAGGATCGCGAGGTCGGCGTCGCACAGGACCTGGCCGTCGCGGTCGTCGTCGGCGGGGGCGTGGGTGACGGTGAGCCGGACGAGACGCGCGACCTCGGCGGTCTTGTCCTCCGGCACTCCGGCCTCGGCGAGCGCCCGCTCGGCCAGCCGCGCCGACCGTTCCTCGTTCTCCGAGCGGTCGGGGTGGTAGACCGCGTCGTGGAACCAGGCCGCGAGCCGTACGACGTCCGGGTCGGCCGCGTGCTTCTCCAGCACGTCGACGTGGTCGAGGATCGCGGTGAGGTGGGTGAGCGTGTGGTAGTGCCGCTGCGGTTCCTGCCAGCGGACCAGGAGATTCTCGGCGTACGGCACCGGGTCGGGTCCGCCGCCGGGCGAGCGGGCCCCTTCGAGGGCGCGGGTCCAGCGGGCGCGAAGAGCGTCAAGATCGGCCATGCCCCTTATTTTCCTCCCGCGTCCCCGCACCTAGCGTGGAACCCATGACTTACGCCGACACCGCACACGACGTACGCGACCCCGAGCTGCCCGGCCGCCTCCTCACCCTCGAACGCGACGCGTTCATCCCGCTCCTGCGCTCCCGCCCCGACGACGACTTCGCGCTGGCCACCGCCGGGTGCCCGGGCTGGACCGTGCGGGATGTGGTCGCGCACTGTTCGGCCGTGCTGACGCGGGTGGTGGAGCGACGGTTCGAGAAGGGGGTGTTCTCGCCGGAGTCCAACGACCGGGACATCGCCGAGCGGGCCGACTGGACGAACGCGCGGGTCGTCGACGAGCTGGAGCGCGGGATGACCGAGGCGGGCCCGGCGATCGCCCGCGCGGGCGGGGTGCTGGACGCGGTCGCGCTGGGTGAGTGGGTGCACGCAGGGGACGTACGGGACGTGCTCGGCGAGCCCGGTGCGTACGGCGGCGAAGGACTGCCGGACGCCCTGGCCCTGCTCGCCCGCATCACCCGCGAGAAGGGCCACCTGCCCCTCCACGCCGACCTCGACGACGTGGACGACCCGCTGCGGCTGGGCGATGTGTCGGGGGAGCGGACACCCGCGCGCTACATCGGCGACGCGGCCACCCTCGTACGGCTCTACTCGGGGCGGCCGGTGCGGGAGGGGGCCGGGTACGAGCTGGCGGGGGCGGAGGTGGGGGAGCTGAACATCTTCGGCGGTCTGGTGGCGTGACGGGGCCGATCTCGCGGCCCGTACCCCTCCCGCGTACCCTGAGATTGGACTAGACCTGTAGCCGCTCCAGGGAACACCACGGAAGGGGTCCTATGAGTACGCGTGCAGTCCTGGAGGTGATCGCCCTCGGTGCCGAGGACGCGGTCGCCGCCCAGGCCGGAGGGGCGGACCGCCTTGAAGTGGTCACCGACATCGCGGCGGACGGACTCACGCCGTCGGTCGAGGGGTTCGCCGCGATCCGGGCCGCCGTGGACATCGACCTGCGCGTGATGGTGCGGCTCGCGGACGGGTTCGCGGCGGGTGACGTGGACCGGCTGGTGCGGGTCGCGGGGGAGCTGCGGGCCGCCGGTGCCGACCAGTTCGTGCTCGGGTTCCTCGACGCCGACGGCGGGGTCGACCTGGACGCCGTGGAGCGGGTCGTCGCCGAACTGGACGGCTGCGCCTGGACGTTCCACCGCGCGATCGACCGCGCCGCCGACCGCGACGCCCTGCGCAAGCAGCTCGCCGACCTGCCGGGCCTGGACACCTACCTCACCGCCGGCTCGGCCACCGGCGTCGACGACGGCCTCCCCACCCTCCTCCGCGAGGCGGCACTGCGCGGCGAACCGGGCTACGAGCAGCGCGTCCTGGTCGGCGGCGGCCTGCGCCTCGACCACGTACCGACCCTGCGCGCCGCCGGAGTGGACGCCTTCCACATCGGCGGCGCGGCCCGGCCGGGCGGCTGGACGGAGCCGGTCTCGGTGTCCGCCGTGGAGCAGTGGCGGACGGCCCTCGACCGGTGAGACGCGGTCAGCCGTGTCCGGTGCACGGGGGGTCGTAGGGCAGTTGCGGGATGTACGTGTGCCAGAGCGCCGGGGACAGGGTGTCGCCGGTGGCCTCGCAGACGTAGGCCGTGGCCGTCTTCACCGTCAGGGGCAGCGTGCGGACCGTGTGCTCGCCGTCGCCCAGGAGGAGCGTGCCGCCGTCGGGGGTGAAGGCGACCGCGTTGACGTAGTTGAGGAAGCCGGTGAGGGGGGCTCCGTGGGCCCGCGCGTGGCTCGGGTCGGTCAGGTCCCACAGACGTGCGGTGTTGTCGAAGCTGCCGCTGGCCAGTAGTCGGCCGTCCGGGCTGAAGGCCAGGGCGTAGACGGTGTCCGTGTGGCCGGTCAGGGGCCTGCCGAGCGGGGTCGGGCGCGTGCGGCGGGTGTGCAGGTCCCACAGACGGATGCGGCCGTCCCGGCCCGCGCTCGCCAAGGTGCGGCCGTCGGGGCTGAACACGATCGAGTCCAGCTCCTCCGCGCTCGCGCGCAGCGGTGCGCCCAGCGCGGTGGGGTGGTCGGGGCGGGTGATGTCCCACAGCCGGATCGTGCCGTTCCGGGTCGCGCAGGCGAGCGTGCGGCCGTCGGGGCCGACCGCCACGCGCATGGCCCAGCCGGAGCGCAGCTTCAGGGGTGCCCCCAGGACCCTCGGTCGGGCCGGGGCGGTGACGTCCCACAGGGTGACGGTGCCGTCGCCGTTCGAGCCGATCAGGGTGCGGCCGTCCGGTGTGAACGTCACATGCAGGAAGCCGTCGCGCGGATTGCGCAGCGGCGCGCCCAGCGGCCTGGGCCGGGCCGGCGCGGAGACGTCCCAGAGGCGGATGTCCCGGCCGCCCGCCACGGCCAGGACACGGCCGTGCCCGTAGGGGCTGAAGGCGACCGCGTTGACATAGCCCGTGCCGCCGCCCCGGATCGGCGTACCGAGCGGGCGCGGGCGCCCCGGGTCGCGGATGTCCCAGAGCCGGGCGGTGCTGTCCTCCGACCCCGAGGCGAACAGCCGCCCGTCCGGGGACACCGCCACCGTGTCGACGTAACCGTTGTGCCCGGTGCGGATCGTGCGCGGCAGCGTCCACAGTCGTACGGTGCCGTCGCTGCCCGCGCTGGCCAGCGTGCCGCCCCTCGGGTCGAAGGCCACCGCCAGCACATGCCCGGTGTGCCCCTTGAGGGCCTCGGTCAGGCGCCAGACGTCGTCCGGCCGTGTGACGTTGCGCAGCCTGATGTTGTTCTCGTCGCCGCCGTACGCCAGCAGGTCACCGGCCGGTGCGAAGGCCACCGCGTTGACCTCGTTGTTGCTCTCCAACTGGGCGAGCGCGGTGGGGTGTTCGGGGTCGGCGACATTCCACAGATGGGCCTTGTTGTCGCTGCCGGCCGCGGCGAGCGTACGGCTGTCCGGGCTGAAGGCGACCGCGTGGGCGGAGCCGGAGACCCCGGACTGGTAGGGGATACGGCCGGGGAGCGCGCCGAGGGGGACGGGGGCGCCGGGGTCGGAGACCCGCCACAGCCGTACGGTCGGCGCGGTGCCGCCGCAGGCCAGCAGCGCGCCGTCGGGGCTGAAGGCGAGCCCGTTCACCGTGCCCACGGCCGCGCTGAGCGGGGTGGTCAGGGACCGGGGGCGCCCGGGGGCGGTGAGATCGAGGAGCCGGATACGGCCGTCCTGCCCCGCGACCGCCAGGGTGTGTCCGTCCGGGGTGAAGGCCAGTGCCCTGAGCGCCCCCGCGCCGATGTCGTACGGGGTGCCGAGAGGGGTGGGGTGACGGGGGTCGCCCATGGCCCACAGGCGCACTCTTCCGTCGTCGCCGGTGGCGGCGAGCATCCGCCCGTCCGGGCTGAAGGACAGCGCCCGGACCGGACCGGCCGAACCGCGCAACGGGGCGCCCAGCAAGGCTGGTTGACTTGATCGTGCCGTACTCCACAGCCGGATGGTGCGATCGTCCCCGGCACTCGCCAGCAGCCGCCCGTCCGGGCTGAACGCCACGGTGTCCACCCGGTCGGTGTGACCGGGCAGCACGGTCGACAGCGCCAGGTTCTGGGCGCTGATCAACCGCGTGGCCGTCCCCGCCCCCGGCACCATCCGCTGCGCCACCAGATCGAGCTGCGCCGCCAACGACGGGTCCCCGACTCGGACTTGGTCCGCCTCGGCCCTGATCTCACCGAGGATCGCCGTGTTCCGCTCGTGCCGGGCCGCGCCTCGCTGCTGGAACGCCACGACGGCGGAGCCCGAGGCCAGCAGCGCCAGCACGGACAGGACGACGACGACCCCGCGCCGGATTCGGCGTGCACGGAGGCGGAGTTGGGCGGAGGCGGTGAGGAACGCGGCCGTGGTCGCGTCCAGTTGGGCCGTGCCGTGCCGATCGGTCCAGGCGCGGGCCGTCGCCAGCCTGCCGCCCCGGTAGAGCAACCCCGGGTCACGACCGGCCTGTTGCCATGCCGTGGCCGCCTCCTCGAACTCCTGCCGGACCACGTACTCGGCGCGATGCGCCTCGATCCACTGCCGCAGCCGGGGCCACGCCCGCAGCAGGGCCTCGTGGGTGATCGCGACCCGGTCCTGCTCCCGGGTCAGCAGGCGCCCCCGGGTGAACACCTCGATCACATCGGCGGTCCTGTCCGTATCCGCGTCCGCGCCGAGCAACTCCGCGTAGGTGGCCGGGCGTCGGGTGTCACCGTTGTCGTCGTCGAACCTGACCAGCCGCAGGAACATCGACCGGGCCGTCTGCCGCGCGGCCGGGTCCAGCTCGTCGAAGATGCGGTCGGCGGCGGTGGTCACGCTGTGGGCGATGCCGCCGGTGGCCCGGTAGCCGTCCACGGTGAGGACATGCCCGGCGCGGCGCAGCCAGGTGGCCCGCAGGGCGTGGGCCAGCAGGGGCAGCCGCCCGATCTCGTAGGCGGCAGCCTCTGCCGCTTCCTCCGGCGCGGGTGCGCCGAGATCGCTCAACAGGAGTTCGACCAGGCCCGGTTCGACGTCGAGACCGACCGAACGGGCGGGATACAGGATCGCCTCCCGTACACCGGCCGGGGAGAGCGGGCCGACGAGCACCTGGTTGCGCTCCACCGCGTCCAGCAGGCGGGGATACGCGGCGCAGTGGGTGTAGAAGTCCGAGCGCAGCCCGAAGACCACGATCCCGGCGGGCGGTTCGCCGTGCGGGCCCGGTTCCGCGAGGTCCAGGACCGTGTCCAGGAACTCACGGCGCTCCTGGTCGTCGGCGCAGAGCGTGAACAGTTCCTCCAGTTGGTCGACGACAAGTACGGGACGTCGAGCGGAGGTTGTGTCCTTCTGGATCTTCTGGCCCTTCTGGACCTCCTGGAGACAGGCGTCCAGGGCCGTCATCGGGTGGGCGGTCGGGGTCAGCCACCGGCAGGCCCACCGCGCCGAACCGGGCAGGGCGCCCCGCGCGATCTCGGGCAGCAGCCCGGCCCGCAGCAGCGAGGACTTCCCGGCCCCCGAAGGTGCTACGACGACCAGGGCCCCGCCCTCCGCGAGACAACTGTCCAGCCGCACCAGGAGTTTGGCGACGAGCGCGTCCCGTCCGAAGAACCAGCGGGCCTGCTCGGCACCGAACGCGGCGAGCCCGGGGTACGGGCACTCCTGCGAATCGTCGGCGGTGTGCACGCGGCGGGCGGTGCGGACGCCGTCCTCGTAGTGGAGGTGGAGGTCGCGCTCCGAGGCGAACAGGTCGCGGCGGGCCTGGTAGATGCGGGCGCGACCGGAGGCGTCGGCACGGAGGTGGACGTCCTCCTCGTGGGTGTGGTGTCCGTCGAGGGGGCTCATGAGGCGGCGGGTTTCTGGTCGTGGCCGGAGGGGTGGATCCGGGCGGGGGCGGAGGTGCCGGGCTGCGGGGGGACGTGATTGTGGTGGGTCTGGGTGTGGGCTTGTGGGTGGATGTCCTGTGCGTGGGCGTGGTGTTCGTGGAGCGGGCTCGTGGTTCGGCCGGTCTTCTGGTCGCGGTGGATCCGGTTGGGGCCGGAGGCGTCGGCTCGGAGGTGCACGTCCTGTGCGTGGGCGCGGTGTCCGTGGAGCGGGCTCGTGGTTCGGCCGGTCTTCTGGTCGCGGTGGATCCGGTTGGGGCCGGAGGCGTCGGCTCGGAGGTGCACGTCCTGTGCGTGGGCG
>NZ_JBFAZO010000004.1:348072-508317 GCF_040681835.1 Streptomyces sp. NPDC051576 | reverse complement strand
GGCGCGGTGTCCGTCGCGCGTGCTCATGACTCGACGATCTTCTGGTCGCGGCCGGACTGGTACACCCGCCCGTGGCCGGAGGCCTCGGCCCTGAACTCCTGTGTCGCGGGGCGGGTGTTCGTCCGCTCGGCCAGCAGCGGGGCTATCTCCTCGTCGAGCAACCGGCGCAGCCCCTCCGCCAGCACCCGGTCCTCTCGCAGCAGCGCGGCCAGCCGCAGCTGCCAGTCCGCCACCACGAGCGCCTCCCCGCGCTCGTCCCGCGCCCCGCGCGCCGTGAGCACCCGCTCGCGGGACTCCGTGAACGCCGTGCCCACCAGCTCCGCCGACTCCGGCCGGCTCCGCCGACACCAGGCGACCACGGCCGCCCGCGCCTGCTGCCAGGCGTCCGTGGCCATGGCCCCCACCAGAGCCGTGGCTGTGGTCGATGTGATCGGGTCCATCATGATTCCCCCAGTTCCCCCGCGTTCCGTGCGATGGACCCCCTACTGTCGGCCCGCCGAGGACCACACCCGTAGCGACCGAACAATTTCGAGCGGGCGCACCGGGGTGAGAAGAGCGTGTGGCGGCGCCCTTTGTTCTTCCGTGCGCGCCGCGCACGCTCCTCAAGGGAGCGCGGGTTCCGGGGCGTTGGTGGCGGAACGCGGCTGCCGTGCCGGCTGGGTCGTCAGGCGCGCCACTCCCGTCGCCGACAGGCAGCCCTGCCCCTGCCGCCAACGGAGACCGCCGCTCACCGAACAGGCCGATCGCCCGACCACAACCGCTGCGTCTTGAGCCGCTCAGCTGAAGTCCCGGCCCAGCTGGGCGAATTGGGCGGCAGTGGTACCGCGTGCGTCACGATCAGGCCCGGCACTGCTGGGCGGGTCCGGCGCCCGGCTTCGGGACGACCAGGATGCGGGGGTCTCCCGGACGCTCGCTGAAGTTCCCACCCGGCTAGGTGAGTTGGCTCGGCAGCGGTGCTGTCGCCTGCGACGCGATCAGGTGCCGTACCGCTGGGCGGGTTCGGTGCCCGGCTGCCGCAATCGCTGGGTACGGCTGCGGCGGGGCGGCCCGGATGTGAGGGTTCTCCGCCCTCCCGAACGCGCTGCTGTGAAATCCCCCCGACTACGCGAGTTGGGTCGGCAGCGGTGCCGCGTGCGTCACGATCAGGCCTGACACCGCTCGGGTCAGGGACACGTACAGGCGGCGCAGCCCCGTGCGTTCGTCCGGTTCGCCGTCGACCACTGCCCGGGGTTCGTCGAGGACCACGTAGTCGTACTCCAGGCCCTTCGCGAGGGAGGCGGGGACCAGGGTCAGGCGGGTGTCGGCGGTGGTCTCCTCGCCGGGGGCGAGGTAGCCGATGCCCGCCGCCGTGAGGGCCTCCGCGAGGGCCGGGATGCGGGCGTCTGTGGCGATCAGGCCCGTCGAGCCCTCGTTGCGCAGCAACTCCTCGCAGGCGGCGACCACTTCGGCGGTGTCGGTGACCGGGCGGAGGTCGAAGAAGCCGGGGTTCTCACGGACCGAGGCGACGGGGGTGAGCCCGGGGGCGATGTCGGGGAGGAGCCGGGAGGCGTACGTGATGACGTCGGTCGGTACGCGGAAACCTGCCGTCAGCTCCTCGATCACGCCGTCCGACTTGCCGAGGTGCGCCAGCGCCTCGTCCCAACTCCGCGTCGCCCAGGGCGTGGTGCCCTGCGCCAGGTCGCCGAGGACGGTCGCGGAACCGGTGGTGCAGCGGCGGCCGACCGCGCGGTACTGCATGGGGGACAAGTCCTGCGCCTCGTCGAGCACCACATGGCCCAGCGAATGCGTCCGCTGGACGAGATCCGTCGCCTCGTCGATCAACACGGCGTCCGCCGCCGACCACTTCGCCGCCTTCACGCTCCGCACCGGCTTCGCCCAGAGGATCGTCTTCTGCTCGTCCTCGTCGAGGATCCCGTCCGCATGAGCAGAGAGGAAGTCCGCGTCCGTGAGCAGCCGCAGCACGAGTTTCGCCGGTTCGACCGGCGGCCAGACCCCCTTGACGGCCGCCTTCACCGCCGCGTTGCGCGCCACCGCGTCCTGCACCCGGTCGTCCGGCGCCTCCCCGGACCGCTCCATCTGGACCAGCACGGCATGCGCGACACGCTGCGGAAGGGCCTCGCGGGCGGCGCCGTAGCGGATGTCTCGGTCGAGCAACTCCCGCACGATGGCTTCCAGTTCGTACGCCGGGACCCGCCAGCGGCGTGAGCCGCGCACCACCATCACCGGCTCGGTCGGCATCGTCACGTGCGAGTAGAGGGCCCGCCGAAGGACCTCGGCCATCCGCGCGTCGCCCTTGATGACGGCGGCCGGTGCCTCGTCCGCGCCCCGCACCTCGACGTGTGCGACCAGGTCGTCCACCGTGCCCTGGCGGACCGTCAACTCGCCCAACGCGGGCAGGACTTGCTCGATGTAGTGGAGGAAGGACTTGTTCGGCCCGATGACGAGGGTGCCGGTGCGGGCGAGCCGCTCGCGGTGCGCATAGAGGAGATACGCCACCCTGTGCAGGCCGACGGCCGTCTTCCCGGTCCCCGGACCGCCCTGCACGCACACCGTCCCGCCCAGCCCGCTGCGGACGATCTCGTCCTGCTCGGGCTGGATGGTGGCGACGATGTCGCGCATCGGGCCGACGCGGGGCCGCTCGATCTCCTGTTGCAGCAGCTTGCTGGTGGCGGCCGCCTCGGCCGGGTCCATCAGGTGCTCGTCCTCGTACGCCGTGAGGTCGCCGCCCGTGTAACCGAAGCGGCGGCGCAGCGAGATGTCCAACGGGTCCTTCTTGGACGCCCGGTAGAACGGCTGCGAGACCGGCGCGCGCCAGTCGATGACCATCGGGTCGCCGTCGCCGTCGTGCACATGCCGACGCCCGATGTAGAACTGCTCCCCCGCCGCGCCCTCCGCCTGCTCGGCGCCCGGCGCGTGCAGGTAGTTGAGGCGGCCGAAGAAGAGCGGGGTGTCGCTGAGGTCGGCCAACGCCTTGATGCGGTCGTCGATCTGGCGGGCGAGGACCTCGGCGTTGACCCAGTTCGCGGTGACGTCCTTGATGTCGAGCGACTCGACGTCCTCGCGCATGGCGCGGAGCGCGGAACGGGAGGAGGCGAGGTGGGAGCGCTCGCGGGCGAGGGGGTCGTCGAGTCGGGCTGCGCCGGGGTCGGTGGCGGGCGTGGACAAGGGGGTGCCTCCGGAGGGCCTGCTGGTGCGGCTGCTGGGTGGGTGCCGTCCGGTTTCCGTCCGGGCGGCGGCACTCCCTGCGGGGAGGCGGGCAAGAGCGGAGATTCTAGTGAGGTGGCCCTGGCGAGGGCCAATCGTTTTTCGTCCCCTAGGGGACGACCCCTCTACCCCTGGGTGGACCGGGTCCGCCCGGAGGCGTACGCGGACGGGCCGCAGGTTGGGCCTCTGGACCGATGCCGCCCTTATGTCCCAAGACGCACCATGGAGTCATGAGCGCAGCAACCATCCACCCCGCCCCCGTCCGCCCGTCCGGTGCCACACCGGCCACCGGCGGCAGCCACCCCCATCGCCTCGGCAATGCCCTGCGCGCCATAAAAGTGTTCGCGGGCGCCGCGTTCAGCGTGGTCGTCCTCGGTGAGTACGGAGAGGAAGCGGGCGTCCTCCGTAAGTGACCCTCCGCGTCCTGCTCAGCTCTCCGCGAGGAGTTCGTCCGCGTCCATGATCCGGTACGCGTACCCCTGTTCCGCCAGGAAGCGTTGGCGGTGGGCCGCGAAGTCCTGGTCGATCGTGTCCCGGGCGACGACGGAGTAGAAGTGGGCCTGGTGGCCGTCGGCCTTCGGTCGGAGCACCCGTCCAAGACGCTGAGCCTCCTCCTGACGCGAGCCGAAGGTACCCGACACCTGGACGGCGACCGTGGCCTCCGGCAGGTCGATGGAGAAGTTGGCGACCTTGGACACGACGAGGACGCTGATCTCGCCCTCCCGGAAGGCGCCGAAGAGCTTCTCCCGCTGGGCGTTGGAGGTCTCGCCCTTGATCACCGGGGCGTTCAAGTGCTCGCCCAGTTCGTCGAGTTGGTCGATGTACTGCCCGATGACCAGGATCTGCTGACCGGCGAAGCGCCGCACGATCGCCTCCGTGACCTTCCGCTTGGTGGCGGTGGTCGCGCAGAAGCGGTACTTCTCCTCGGTCTCGGCGGTGGCGTAGGCGAGCCGCTCGGAGTCCGTGAGATTGACGCGCACCTCGACACAGTCGGCGGGCGCGATGTAGCCCTGCGCCTCGATCTCCTTCCAGGGCGCGTCGAACCGCTTCGGCCCGATGAGGGAGAACACGTCCGACTCCCGCCCGTCCTCGCGCACGAGGGTGGCGGTGAGCCCCAGCCGCCGCCGGGCCTGGAGGTCGGCGGTGAACTTGAAGACGGGCGCGGGCAGCAGGTGCACCTCGTCGTAGAGGATGAGCCCCCAGTCGCGGGAGTCGAAGAGTTCCAGGTGCGGGTAGACGCCCTTCCGCCTCGTGGTCAGCACCTGGTAGGTGGCGATGGTGACGGGCCGGATCTCCTTCCGGGTCCCGCTGTACTCGCCGATCTCCTCCTCGGTCAGGGAGGTCCGCTTGATCAGCTCGTGCTTCCACTGCCGGGCGGAGACGGTGTTGGTGACGAGGATGAGCGTGGTCGACTTGGCCTGCGCCATGGCTCCGGCGCCGACCAGGGTCTTCCCCGCCCCACAGGGCAGTACGACCACACCGCTCCCGCCGTGCCAGAAGTTCTCCACGGCCTGCTTCTGGTACGGCCGCAGCGCCCAGCCGTTCTCGTCCAGCTCGATCGCGTGCGCCTCGCCGTCGACGTACCCGGCGAGGTCCTCGGCCGGCCAGCCCAGCTTCAGCAGCACCTGCTTGATCTGGCCGCGCTCGGAGGGGTGCACGGCCACGGTGTCGGGGTCGAGCCGGCTGCCGACGAGCGGGGCGATCCGCTTCGACCGCAGGATCTCCTCCAGCACGGGCCGGTCGGTGGTGGTGAGGACGAGGCCGTGCGCGGGGTGCTTGGAGAGGGTGAGCCGGCCGTAGCGGTCCATGGTCTCGGCGATGTCCACCAGCAGCGCGTGCGGCACGGGATACCGGCTGTACTCCACCAGCGCGTCCACGACCTGCTCGGCGTCGTGCCCGGCGGCCCGCGCGTTCCACAGCCCCAGCGGGGTCACCCGGTACGTGTGGATGTGCTCGGGCGCCCGCTCCAGCTCGGCGAACGGCGCGATGGCGCGACGGCAGTCGTCGGCGCGCTCGTGATCGACCTCAAGGAGCAGGGTCTTGTCGGACTGGACGATCAGCGGACCGTTCACGTACGTACGTCCCTTCGGCACGGGCCAAACGTCCAGTGTGCCTTACCGCCCCCTGTTCACGGTGGGGCGCGGCTCACACCCGACGCGCTCCCTGTGCAACCCCGGGCCCCCGACGGCTGTCTTGACCGGCGGGAGCCGCGCGCACGCGTGGTTCGGGGAGGAGCGTGGGGTGATGTCGGCACGCAGGTGGGCGACCGGTCTGGGAGCCACGGGGGTGCTGGTGGCGACGGGGTCGTGGGTGGCGTGGCCGGCGACGGACGTCGACGCGCGGCTGTGGGGCGAGGTGCGGCCGGTGATCGAGGCCCGGCTGGTGGCGGACTCGGCGGGCACGGGGTACCCGTACCGGGGCGCGCGCTGGTTCTGCCGGGCCGAGGCCCTTGACCTCGACGAGCACGACGGCCTCGTCCGCGCGGGCGTGAACACCCTGTGCGTGCAGTACGGCACCCGCGAGGGCGCCCTGGTGGAGTGCTCCGGCGCCGCGATCCCGCAGGTCGTCCGCCTGGAACGGGACACCGACGGCACGTACCACGTCACCTCCCGCGAGGAACCCCCGGACGGCGAGGGCTACGGGGACTGGCTGAACGCCCACTTCAGTCGCACCGCGGAACCGTCCACCGCCGACTCCCTGGACGCCGCCCCCTTGCGGTCCGCGGCCCGCACCCACTTCGCCCTCCCGGCGAACGCCCGGGTGCGGGACTGCTGAGAGCCGACGCGAACCGGGGAACGCCGCTCAGCCCTCCCCGTCCTCCGCCAACTCCGCCACCCCCGTGACCCGGTGCAACGGATACGTCCGTACCTCGTCCGCCGTGTGGTCGTACGCCGTCACGAAGCCGCCCTCCACGCGGATGGGGGCGATGACGCGCTGGCTGGCGGAGCCCTCCGCGTTGACGTAGCCGATCCACAGGGTGCCGCCGGTGAGGACGGCGGCCTGCATGGTGGCAAGGGTCTCCGCGGGGGTGGTGCGGGGGAGTTCGCCGGGTGGGGCCGAGGAGGGCTTCAGGGGGGTGGTCGAGGCTCGGTCGCCCGCCCGGATCGCGCGGATCGCCGCCGACAGGAGGGTCGTGTCCGGGGTCGGCGGGCCGTCCGGTACCGGGTCGGGGGCCGTGCGGGGCGGGGTGCGGTGGGAGTGGGCCCGGGTGATGACGACATCGCCGTCCGCGGACTCGGCGGCCGGGGCGAAGCCCATCGCGCGCAGGCCGTCGAGGAGCGCCGCCGGGTCGGCCTGGGCCGCCAGCACGGTCGGTGCGAGGCGGCGCAGCCGCAGGCCCGCCGACCGCTTGTCCGCGAGGATCTCGCTGAGCACCGCGTCGTCGTCGCAGCGGACGTAGGCCGAGGCGGCACCGATCCGCAGATGGCCGTGTCTGCGGGCCACGTCGTCGATCAGGTAGGCGAGGGGCTGCGGGACCGGCGTACGGGAGTGCGCGGTGAGGAAGTCGTGCAGGTCGGAGGCCGAGCGGCCCGCGTCCAGGGCGCGGCGTACCGAGCCCGGTGTGAAGCGGTAGACGGTCGCACCGCCCTTCGACTCCACGTCCGCCAGCACGTCCAGCATGTCCGCCAACGGCCGGTTCAGCGGGCCGGGCGCCACCGCCGTCAGGTCCGCCTGGAGCAGGACGTGGTCCAGCGGTTCGGGCAGCAGGGGCGTCAGCAGCCGGGCGGCGGCTGCACTCGCCACGGCCTGTTCGGCGGGGGAGAGGGGCTCGGGGGCAGCGGGCGGGCGGTGGTGGTGGACGGGGAGTTTGTCGCCGGGGCCGGAGGAGGGAGTCGCGGGATCGGCGGCGGGGGCGATGGCCGCACCCCGGGTGCCGAGCAACGCCCGACCCTGCCCCGACAGGGCACCTCGCCCCGTCACCCCCAGCATCTCCGCCTCGTTCAGCGTCCACCGGGCCAGGCGGCTGCGCAGGTCGTCGTCCCCCTGCGTGCCCTCCTGCGCACCGCGCTGGGCACCGCCCGGCCCCCGCAACGGCCGCTCCCAGCGCAGCCGCGCCAGCACCGACTCGGCGGACGGCGAGGTGCCCTCGGGCAGCGCGGCGAGCAGGCCGAGCACCCGGTGCCGTACCTCGGGCGCGGCCGAGCGGTCCAGGCCGGGGCCCAGCGCCGACAACGTTCTCTCCTTCGCGTCCCGCCCGCCCACCAGCCCCGACGTCCGGGTCGCCGTGAGCCAGGTCTCCGCGAGCCGCGCCCAGCGCTGCGCGGGGGGCTGCTCCAGCCACTCGTCGTAGGCCGGGGTCGCCGCGTACCGCTCGTCCGCCTCGCCGTCGGAGGCCAACAGGCCCGCCGCGTAGGCGAGTTCGACCCAGAACGCGGCGACCGGCTCCGCCACGTCCAGCGCGACCGCGGTCCGCTTCAGGTCGCGGACGCTCAGGCCGCCGGCCCGCAGCACAGCGGGTCCGCCCTCGTCCCAGTCCTTCAGCAGCTCCTCGACCGTCGCGAGCGCGGTGTACGCCTGCCCGGCCGCCGCCTCGTCCACAACCTGTGGACGGTGTGTCGCCCTCGCCTCGACCGGCGGCGCCACCGGCTCCGTCGCGCGGTGCGCCCGCCCGGCCCGCAGGTGCAGGGCCACCTCACGAGGGAGTACGACCGTGCCGGGCGCCGTCGGCAGCAGCAGCCCCCGGTCGATGAGCCAGCGCAGATGGGCCGCCGGGTCGGCGGTCACCTGGCCGTACGGCGGCCCCCAGACCAGCCGGGTCAGCACCTCCAGGGACTCCGCGGGGGCACCGGCCAGCAGCGCCTTCATCCGCCGCCGGGCCGTGAACAGCTTGGTCAGCGAGGCCACCGCGGACACCGGGTCGTGGGTGGAGGGCAGGCCCGCGGTCGTCACGATCTCCTGGATCCGGCCCGGCGACATGCCCGCCGTGGCCTCCGCGACCGTAGGACCGAGGCCGGTCGGCGACGGATGCTGCGGCGACGGCGCCAGCAGCTCACGTGCCGTCCGCACCAGCCGCAGCCGGTCGTCCGCGCCCCACACCAGTGCCTGCTCGCGCAGCGCCGCGACGGCGCGCGGCAGCGCGTTCACCACGGCCGGGTCGCGCGCGTCACCGGCCATCAGCCCGAGCAGCTCGTCGTACGGCGCCGGGTCCGCCGCCACCGCCAGGGCCTCCGCCGTCTGCAGCGTGAAACGGTCCAGCCGCTCCAGCGCCCGCACGACCGAGGCGCGCGTACCGGCCCGGGTCGCGAGCTGGGTGAGGTCGGTGGGCACGGGCGTGATCAGGTCGGGGCGGCCGCGCAGCAGCGCGGCCAGGGACGCGTCGTCCCTGGTTCTCAGTGCCTCCGCGAGCGAACGGGGCGGCGTGGCCGGGGTGCTCATCCGACCCACGGTAGCGGGTGGCTGTGACGGCGGGGGGAGCGCGCACGTCGGGAGGTTCCCGGCACCCCGCCCACTGGCGGTAACGTCTCTCACCGAGGGGTATCCAACGCACCGACCCCCGAGGGGACTTCGTGGGTATCGAGAGCGACCAGGTCGTCTACGAGTATCTGAGCCGCGTCGGTGACGTGGCGCAGCAGCGACAGCTGCCCTCGGTCACGCGGATGCGGCTCGTGTCCGAGCTGCGCAACGAGATCGACCGACGGCGAGCCGGAGCCACCGCCGACACTCCCGCCGCCGTCCAGCGCATCCTCAAGGGCCTCGGCAGCCCGGACGAGGTCGTCGCCGCGGCCGGCACCGGCACCGGCGTCCCCCGGACCCCGACGGCCTCCGTCCCCGTACAACGGGACCACGAGGACGATCTACGGCCGAAGGGCCTGCGCCGGGTCGTCCCGCGCCCGCGCCCGACCCAGCCGGAACCCGCACCCGACAGCCCACCCTCCCCGCCGCACCTCGCGAGCGCGTCCGAGCTCGGCGCCAGTGTCATGCAGCCCGACTGGTGGCGGGGGGAGGGCAACGGCTTCGCGCTGGGCGACAGCGTGCCCGGCTTCACCGGCGGGGTGGAGATCCCTGAACTGCTCAAGCCCCCGCCGCCGAAGGAGCCCCCGAAGGCACCAGAGCCGGTGGTCGAGCAGGCGCCGCCGGTTGTCCCGGAAGCACCGGCGGCACCGGAGGCCCCCGCCCGCCGGCGCCGTGTCGTCCCCCGGCTCCCGGCCGGGCGCTGGTCCAACCCGCTCCTGCTGATCGCCGCCGCGCTGCTCGTCGTCGGGGCCGTCCTCGGGAACTGGTTCGCGCTGCTGCTCGGCTGGCTCATCGCGTACGCCTCCCGGCGGCTGACCGACGCGGAGACGAAGGCGGCGGTGATCGGTCTCCCTGCGGCGGCCGTCACGGCCGGCATCGTCTGGCTGTGGGGCCGCAACACCGGCCGCTGGGGCGCGCCCATCGCCCAGGGCCACATGAACGACGCGATCTCCGAGACCTGGCCGTGGGTGGTGCGGGGCGCGGCGGTGGCATCGGCGCTGTACCTGGTGTGGCGGTCGCAGCGGCAACGGTGACGGTCGGGGTCAGGGCCCGGCGGAATTGCCGTAGGCCCTGTCGCGGCCACTGGGCACAATGGCCCATATGACCTCGCACCCCGCGCCCGGCCCGACCGTCGGCTTCGACCTCGACATGACCCTCATCGACTCCCGCCCCGGTATCCACGCCTCCATGCGTGCGCTGGCCGAGCGGACCGGGACGTACATCGACGCCGATCTCGTCGTCACCCGGCTCGGGCCGCCGCTGGCCGAGGAGTTGATCCACTGGTTCCCGGCGGAAGAGGTGCCCGCGGTGGCCGACCTGTACCGCGAGATGTACCCGTCGATCGCCGTCGCCGCGAGCCTCGCGATGCCCGGCGCCGTCGAGGCGGTCTCGGCGGTGCGGGCGGCCGGTGGGCGGGCGGTCGTCGTCACCGCCAAGTACGAGCCCAACGCGAAGCTGCACCTCGCGCATCTCGGTATCGACGCCGACGCGGTGATCGGCGACCTGTGGGCCGAACAGAAGGCGGAGGCGCTGCGCGAGGAGGGCGCGAGCGTCTACGTCGGCGACCACATCGGGGACGTGCGGGGCGCCCGGGCCGCCGGTGCCCTGTCGGTCGCGGTGGCGACCGGGCCGTGCGACGCGGAGGAGTTGCGGACGGCCGGTGCGGATGTCGTGCTCGGCGGTCTCACCGAGTTTCCGCGATGGCTTTCGGACTACCTTCGCGACTACCTTCCGGCGCGCGCCTGACGGCGGCCGGCGGCGACCGACTGGAGCACACCGGCGGCGGCGAGCAGGAATCCGACGCCCATGAGCATGCTCAAGAGGTACATGTACGTCGGAAAAGGCGTCGTGTGGAGCAACAGCGGTACCACGGTGACGAGTGTGGCCACCGCGCCGACGAAGAAGACGATGGCACCGGCACGGATCAGTCGGTCACCGGCCGCGGCGGAATTCGTTTGGGTTTTGTCACGCACCGGACCAGGGTAGTTCCCTGCGCGAAGGAACAGTCCGGCGACGTCTTGTCACCGGCCTGAAGACCATTAGCCTTGGTACCGGCAGTTCCCCAGCGTTTTCCGAGCAGTTTTCCGACGAGTACGAGGACGAGGACAGACGTGCCTACCGGCAAGGTCAAGTGGTTCAACAGCGAGAAGGGCTTCGGCTTTCTCTCCCGCGACGACGGCGGCGACGTCTTCGTCCATTCCTCGGTACTGCCGGCCGGAGTTGACGTCCTGAAGCCCGGACAGCGAGTGGAGTTCGGGGTCGTCGCGGGACAGCGCGGCGACCAGGCCCTCTCGGTGACCCTGCTCGACCCGACCCCGTCGGTCGCGGCGGCCCAGCGCAAGAAGCCGGACGAACTGGCCTCCATCGTCCAGGATTTGACGACCCTCCTGGAAAACATCACCCCGATGCTGGAGAAGGGCCGCTACCCGGACAAGGCCTCCGGCGGGAAGATCGCGGGGCTGTTGCGGGCGGTGGCGGACCAGTTGGACGTGTAGATATCCAGTAGATCCCGGCGATCCAGCAGATCCGGGAGATCCAGGGGATCAGGGAGAACTGGGCGAATTCGAGCAAGTCCGGACCGAGGGGCGATGCCCGCTCCTCGGTCCTTCTTGTGCGGCTGCGCGCGGCTCTGCTGGTATGCCCTGGATCGCTGGGGCGCCTTTTTCTGCTGTCTTCGTGCCGCTGCGCGCTGTGTGTGTGGGGGGCTGTGCCGGATTCTGCCCGGCGGGCGGTGATTTGTTGGTCCCGCGGGTGGTTCAGGGGAAGGACAGCGCCTCCGGGCCCAGGGCGGGTACCAGGCCCTCGGCCGCTGCTCGGGTCAGTAGGCCTCGGATTGCCGCGTAACCGGCTTCGCCGAGGTCTGCGGTGAACTCGTTGACGTACAGGCCGATGTGCTGGTCGGCGACGGACGGGTCCATTTCCTGGGCGTGGGCCATGACGTAGGGGCGGGAGGCCTCGGGGTCGGACCAGGCCGCGCGGACCGAGGTGCGGATGGAGTCGGCGAGCCGGGTCAGCGTGGCCGCGCCCAGTGCGCGCCTGGCGATGATCGCGCCCAGGGGGATCGGCAGGCCGGTGGTCGCCTCCCAGTGCTCGCCCATGTCCGCGAGCTTGTGGAGGCCGTAGTTCTGGTACGTGAAACGCGCCTCGTGGATGACGAGCCCCGCGTCGACCTTCCCGTCCCGCACGGCCGGCATGATCTCGTGGAACGGCATGACGACGATCTCGCCGACCCCGCCAGGGACCGTGTCCGCGGCCCAGAGCCGGAAGAGGAGATACGCGGTCGACCGCTCGCTCGGCACCGCGACCGTACGGCCCGTCAGGTCCGTGCCGGCCTCCCGGGTGAGGACGAGCGGGCCGCAGCCCCGGCCCAGCGCGCCCCCGCAGGGCAGCAGCGCGTACTCGTCGAGGACGTACGGCAGCACGGCGTACGACACCTTCAGCACGTCCAACTCACCACGCTCGGCCATGCCGTTGGTGATGTCGATGTCCGCGAAGGTCACGTCGAGCGCGGGCGCGCCGGGGACCCGGCCGTGGGCGAGGGCGTCGAAGACGAAGGTGTCGTTCGGGCAGGGGGAGTACGCGATCCGCAGGGCCCGAGGCGATGTCGATGTGGTCATGCCTGTTTCCAACTCTCCAGTACGGGCGCGCACTTCCCGAATCCCTCGGTCAGGGCCGCGAGCGCGTCGCCGATGCGCCAGGCGGCGCGGTCGCGCGGGCCGACGGGGTTGGAGACCGCGCGCAGTTCCAGGACGGGGATGCCGTGTGCGACGGCCGCCTCGGCGACTCCGAAGCCTTCCATCGCCTCGGCGAGGGCCCGGGGGTGGCGGGCGTGGAGTTCCGCGGCGCGGGCGGCCGTTCCGGTGACCGTGGAGACGGTGAGTACAACTCCGGCGCGGGCGCCGGTCGCGGTCGCGAGGTCTCGTACGAGTGCCGTCGGCGGACGGTGGGTGACGGTTCCGAAGCCGAGGTCGGTGACCGGCAGGAAGCCGTCCGGTGTCTCGGCGCCCAGGTCGGCCGCGGTGATCTCGTCGGCGATCACGAGGGAGCCGACCGGCGCCCCGGGCTGGAAGCCGCCGCCGATCCCGGCGGAGACGACGAGGTCGTACGGGGTGGTGGCGAGGGCCGTGGCGGTGGCGGCAGCGGCAGCGGCCGGCCCCACGCCGGCGGCGATCACATCGACGGTGAGGTGGGTCAACGCCCGTGCCACCGCGTCCCGTTCGGCCGGGACGGCGGTGGCGACGAGAATCCGTACCGAGGACGTGGTCAGGAGGCCTTCTTGAACTTGAAGGACCACAGGCCCTTGACCGTCTTGTCGCCCTCCTTGATGGAGACGACGGTCGAGTTGCCGGTCGCGCCGTACTGGGTGTTGAAGAACACGCTGCCGGGGATCGTGCGGTAGGTCTTCTTGCTGGCGTCGGTCAGCGGCTGACCGTTCATCAGGATCGTCCAGGTGTTGTCGGCGATCTTCGGGTCGACGCCGAAGCGCACGGTGTCGTCCGGGTCGACCGAGATCGACGTGGAGGCCTTGAGGCACTTCGCCAGGTCGGCGGTCTTCACCGCGTCGCCGTCGTTGTAGCAGGTGGCCTCCGTGTGGACCGAGTTCCTCCCGACGGTGATCGTCGCGATCGGCGTCGGCTTGTCGCACGCCGACAGGACGAGCAGTCCGGCGGAAACGGCGCCGGCGGCGGCGACGGCGCGGCGGCGTCGCACAGCGGATTGCATGGTCATGGGGCGAAGGCTATCGGGCCCGTCCAGTACTCCCCCCACGTGGGGTACGGCGTGCCGGGCGGGGTGGCACGGGTTAGGCCACTCGCGGGCGTCCGCGGCTGCCGGGGCGGGACCGCCGGTCGGGCCACTCGGGGGGCCTTCGTGGGTTCTGTGGTGGGGCCGGGCGCCTGCTGGCCCTGGAGGCGGTCGGCCCGTCGGGGGCGGCGGCCCTGGTGAGTGGGACCCGGCGGGGGCGGACACGCATGCCGGACCCGCGTCCGCGGCTAAGCCACCCGCGGGTGCCCCGCACCCCCGTGGCGTGCCGAGGCCAGCAGGCCGCGCAGGGTTGTCAGCCAGCCCAGGGCGATGACCGCGGCGGCGAGGGTGAAGCCGAGGGGGCCGTTCAGGGGCATCACGATGCCGATCGCGCCGCCCAGTACCCAGGCCATCTGGAGCATCGTCTCGGAGCGCGCGAACGCCGAGGTGCGCACCAGCTCCGGCACGTCCCGCTGGATCAGCGCGTCCAGGGACAGCTTGGCCAGCGCCTGGCAGAAGCCGGCCGTGGCGGCGAGACACGCCACCAGGGCGGCGCCGAAGAAGATCGCGGCGGTGATCGCCGCGCCCAGCACCAGCGCCATCACGGTCACGATGATGACCTCCGGCGCCCGCTGCCGCAGCCAGGAACCGACCGCCGTACCGAGGGCGTTGCCCACGCCCGCCGAGACGGCGACTATGCCCAGCGACACGGCCGCGCTCTGCCCGGTCATCGGATGCTCGCGCAGCAGGAACGCGAGGAAGAAGGTCAGGAAGCCGGAGAGCCAGCGCAGGGCCGCGTTGGCACCCAGGGCGTGGGTGACGGCGATGCCGACCGTGCGCAGCCCGGGCCGCTTGATCTCCTTGGGATGCGGGCCGTGCAGATGGTCCTCGTCCGCCGCGAGCAGCGCGACGTCCTCGCCCTTGGCCGAGTCGACCTTGGGGTCCAGGGAGAACGACAGGAACGTACCCCCGACGAAGATCACGAAGGCGCCGTAGAGCGGCCAGGGATCGCCGATGGCGTGCAGGCCGCCCGCGATCGGGGCGGCCACGCCGGTGGCGAGGAGCCCGGCGAGGGTGACTCTGGAGTTCGCCTTCACCAGGGAGATGCGGGGTGGCAGCAGCCGGGGCACCACGGCGCTCCTGACGACGCCGTACGCCTTCGAGGCGACCAGGGCGCCCAGCGCGGCCGGATACAGCTCCAGGCTGCCGCTGGCGACCGCGCCGGAGATGATCAGCGCGAGCAGGGCGCGGGCGAGGAACGCGGCGGCCATCGCGGCGCGGCGGCCGTGCGGGAGCTTGTCGAGGAGCGGGCCGATCACCGGCGCGAGGACCGTGAAGGGCGCCATCGTGATCGCGAGATACAGAGCCACCCGGCCCCGCGCCTCGTCGGTCGGGACCGAGAAGAAGACCGTGGAGGCGAGGGCGACGGTGATCATGACATCGCCGGCGCCGTTCACCGCGTGCAGCTCGATCAGCCGGCCGAGGCCCGACTCGCCCGCGCCGTGCGCGTGGGTCGCCTTGCGGATGCCGCGGGCGGTACCGGTGACGGGGAAGTGCAGGGCACGACCCATCGCGCGGACGGAACCGCTCATCCGGCCCGAACCGCCACCTCGGATGCTCCCCTTCGTTCCACCGACCCCGGTGGCACCTTGGGGCGACCTCGCGGCTGCCACTCCGTCATAGTGCCCCGAGAACGGCGTGAGTAGTGCCGTTACCGCACGTATGGAGGCCGACAGGGCCCGATTGCGTGCCGTCCGGCACGCCTTTGTCGGCCGCCGCGCGGCGTCCAAGGGGCCGTCGGTGTGGGCGCATGGGCCGGGAGAAGGTAGCGTGCGTAGCGCGCCGTGGCGATTGTTCTCGGCCGCGCGCCTCTCGGCCATCCCGCAGAATGGATGGCGTAGGTGCGCCCGAGCGCGATCGGGCGCGGACGTCGACGCGGCCTTCCACCAGTGCCCCCAAGGGCCTGGTACATGTCTTTCAGCCGCTCCGTCCGCTCCCTTCGCCACAACAGGCGCACCCGTGAGACGGCGTAGGAGAGAAGCGATACCTGTGAGCGCAGCGACCACGCGAAGCCGCACCCCCGACCGCCTGTGCGCCGAGGCCGTGGACCTCGCCCGTGCCGCAGCCGAGGAGGCTGCCGCGCCCGGCGTGGTCGGCGAGCACGCGGGCTTCGAATCCGAGGGCGACCGGGTGGTCACGCACTTCTTCGAGTGCAAGGAGTTCGGCTACCGGGGCTGGCGCTGGGCGGTGACGGTCGCCCGCGCGTCCCGCGCCAAGCTGATCACCCTGGACGAGGTGGTCCTCCTCCCCGGGCCCGACTCGCTCCTCGCCCCCGAGTGGGTCCCCTGGAGCGAACGCCTGCGCCCCGGCGACATGGGCCCCGGCGACCTCCTCCCCACCGACGCCGAGGACCTCCGCCTGGAGCCCGGCTACACCGGCGAGGACGAGCCCCCGCCGAACTCCGCCATCTCCGCGGAGATGGCCGAACTGGTCGAGGCGGAGGACGCCGACCTCACGGCCGGCACCCCCGCCACCCTCCCGATGGCCCCCACCCGGGGCTCGATCGCGGCCGTGGCCGAAGAACTCGGCATCCGCCGCGCCCGAGTCCTCTCCCGCTACGGCCTCCACGTCGCCGCCGACCGCTGGGAGGACGGCTTCGGCCCCAAGACCCCGATGGCCCAGGCGGCCCCGGCGGCCTGCGTCAGTTGCGGCTTCCTGGTCGCGATCGGCGGCTCCCTCGGCCAGGCCTTCGGAGTCTGCGCCAACGAGTTCTCCCCGGCCGACGGCCACGTCGTCTCCCTCTCCTACGGCTGCGGCGGCCACTCGGAAGCAGCCGTCATGCCCAAACCGCCTCAGCCACCGGCCCCGGTGATCGACGAGACGATGGTCGACCCGTTCCCGCTGCGGCCTGCGGCGGATTCGGGGTCTGTGCCGGTGGGCGCGGACGAGGAATCGGCGGAGCTGGGGCACTCGTAGCTCTGTATTCTGACGGCATACGGAGAGGAGCAGCGGAATGAGCATCGACTCGATCGCGCGTACCGAGTTCCCCGAAGGACACGTGGTTTTCTTCGGCATCGACGGGAAGATCATCTTGACGCCGCAGAGCTTCGAGCACTCCAGCACGATCAAGTCGATGCAGTACGACACGGTCGTATCCCTGGGGCGTCATGCGAAGACTCCCTCCGACGTGTACATCGACTTCCCCGCCGACGAGAACTCCGCCCCCGATCTGGCCATCCTGCGCGATGACGCCCGCCGGGAAGGCAAGCGGTACAGCTTCGAGGACGTCCTGCTGATCTCCGAGGTCGTCTCGACGTCCTCCGCCCGCAAGGACTACGACGACTGCACTGCGAAGTACGGCCGCTACGGCATTCCCATCTACCTCGTGGTGGATCCGTACGCGCGCGAGGTCGTCCTCCACACCCAGCCGACCGGCACGGGCTATGTCGCGGCGCACACCCACAAGTACGGCACGGGCAAGCTCCCCATCCCGCTGGCCGACGGCCGGACCTTCACCCTCGATCTCGACGAACTGCCACTCCCGGAGCCGGACGTTCGCTGACGCGGCGGACAGGTTGGCTCAGGGATAGAGCCCGGCCCGGAACGCGAACGACACGAGTTGGGCCCGGTCGCGGGCTCCGACCTTTGTCATCGCTCGGACCGCGTGGGTCTTCACGGTGAAGGGCGATACGGACATCCGGGCCGCGATCTCGTCGTTGCTGAGGCCGCTCGCGACGAGGACGGTCACGTCGCGCTCCCTGGGGGTCAGGGCGGTGAAGCGGTGGAGGAGGTCCCGGTCGATCGCCGGGGGCGGGTTGTCCGTCATGTGGCCGATGAGCGCGGCCGTCGCGGCGGCGGACAACGCGCCACCGCCGCCCATGACTTCGGCGATTCCGGCGACGAGTTCGGCGGGGCTCACGGTCTTGCTCAGGAAACCGTTGGCGCCCGCGCGGAGGGCGGCGAGGACGATCTCGTCCTGGTCGAACGTGGTCAGGACGATCACCCGCGTCCGCTCCGGCGGGTGCTCCTTGCGGATGCGGCGGGTGGCCTCGACGCCGTCGATACCGGGCATCCGGATGTCCATCAGGACCAGGTCGACGGGGTGCTCCCGGAGGAAGGGGATCACCTGGAGGCCGTCGGAGAGGTCGCCCGCGACGACGAGACCCGGGTCGAGCCGGAGCATCGCCCGGATACCGGCCCGGATGTCGTGCTGGTCGTCGACGATCAGGATCCGAGTCATCGGACCGCCGCTCCCGACGGGCTGAACTCCGCGCGGACCCGGAATCGGCCGCCGTCACCGTCGATGGTCAGCCGCCCGCTGGACGACTCGACGCGTTCGCGCATGCCGACGAGTCCGAGTCCGCTGCCCGAGGCGCCGTCGGGGCCCTGACGTCCGGGGTCCACCGCGTTCTCCACCGTCACGCGGATCCTGCCGTCCCGCTCGCGCACCTCCACCGTCGCCGGACCCTCCCCGTGCCGGTAGGCGTTCGTGAGCGCCTCCTGTACGACCCGGTAGACGGTCACCCCGACACTCGGCTCCACGAAACCGGTGGGGAGGTCGATCGAGGGCCGGACATCGAGGCCGATGCTCTCGAAGGAGGCGATCAGTCCTTCCAGGCCGCTGAGCGCCGGGGCCGGCCGGAGCGCCTCGTCCTCGGAGCTGTCGTCCCCGAGGCGCAGCAGCGCGAGGATCCGTTGCGTCTCGACGACGACCGTACGGGCGCTGGACCTGGCGGAGCCGAGGGCCTCCCGGGACGATTCCGCGCCCTCGGGCAGCCCGATCTCCGCGGCGCCGAGATGCATGCTCAGCAGCGCGACCTGGTGGCCGATGACGTCGTGGAGGTCCCGGGCGATACGGAGCCGTTCCTCGGTCACCCGCCGGGTGGCCTCGATCTCGCGGGTGGCGATGGCTCGTTCGGCCCGTTCCGCCAGGATCCACCAGTGGTCGCGGTGGATGCGGAGCGCGCCGCCCGTCGCCCCGCCCGCGATCGCCGAGAAGAGCGCGGCGACGCCCACGATCGCACCGCCACGGAAGCCTCCGACGGTCATGAACGCCCCCAGGAAGAACCCGGCCACGACGACCGTCCCGACCAGCGGCTGCCTCCCCCTGAGGGTGACCGAGAACAGCACGAGCACCGCCATCATCCACACCGACAGGGGATCGTGGCCCACGGCGGTCACGGCGAACGACGCCGCGCTCGTCACGACCAGCCCCGCCCACGGCTTCCACCACGAGAGGGCGACACCGCCACCGGCGAGCAGCACGGACAGGGCCGTAGCCCCGCCCGATCCGCGCACCACCACCGCCACGAGCTGCCCGGCGAACACCAGCGCGGCCACGGCACAGGCGACGAGGTGCAGCACCTCGGGGCGGCGGACCCACAGGGGAGCGGCGGGCCCGTCCTGACTGGTCCGCGCCTGACTTTTCTGCGCCTCGGCCATGCCTCGATTCTCGTTCACGGGCAATGCGGCCGTGTACTTCGTTCGGAGTACGTGCCCCTGACCGAGGACGCCGAGACTCGTCGTCGGGCAACCGCCCCACCATCTCGATCACCGTCAACCAGGGGACACCCATGACTACGACCACGACAGCCGCGACCACCCCGGCCCCGACGACCACGCTCTCCGGGCTCCGCTCGCTCTACCTGATCCGGATCGCCTTCTCCCTGATCTGGGTGGCGCTCCTCCTCGCGAACTCCGGCTCGCTCGTGTCCAAGGACAGCCCGTCGGCGATCGTGGCCGTGCTGCTCGTCGTCTACCCCCTGTGGGACGTCGTCGCCACCCTCCTCGAACGACGCCTGGCCGGCACCGGCTCCACGCACCTCGTCAGCGCCCTCAACATGGCTCTCGGCCTCGCCGCCGCCCTCGGGATGACCGTCGCCGTCTTCTCCACCGTCGGCCGGGCCCTCCTGGTCTTCGGCATCTGGGCTCTCCTCTCCGGAGCGCTCCAGCTCGTCACCGCCCTCCGCCGCCGGCGCGCCCTCGGCGCCCAGTGGCCGATGATCATCAGCGGCGGCCAGTCCGTCCTCGCCGGCGCCTCCCTCGCCGCCATGTCCACCTCGGCGAAGAGCGGCCTGTCCACCGTCGCCGGCTACTCGGCCTTCGGCGCCGTCTGGTTCCTCGTCTCCGTCCTGGCCATCCGCCGCCGCAGCAGCGGCCGTAGTGCCTGACCCCGGCCCGGACCGTCGCGCGCGGGGCGCGGCCTCAGGCAGGCGTTTCCATGACGACCGGCTGCCCGACCGACCCGACTCGCCGTCCGCGGAGGCCGGTTGGGCCCTCGGGAGGCGGCCGTTGTGGGTGTCGGTGGTCTCGGTACGGAGGGCGCCGCCGTCGACGTGGGGTGTCGGGCGGACGTCGCGTCTGTGGGGGACAGGGGCACGCTCATCGCGTACAGGCCGCCCCGCGCCCGCCTCGTCGTCCGCAGCGGCCCGTTGAACCGTCGGCAGACGGTCGTCGCGGGTGCCGCCGGCCTCGATACGCAGGGCGCCCGCCACCGACCCGGGGAGTCAGGCGGAGGCAGAGGCCGGGGACGCGTCCGTGGAGGACAGCGGCACGCTCGTCACCCCCACCCCCGAGGGCCGCCCCCGCCGCCCTCCCCGACGACCCCACCCCCCTCCGCGCGGTACCTTCATCGCGACGTCGATGAGGAGAGTGAACGTACGTGAGTAAGTTCGTGCGGCCGGCGGCCGAGGGTGCGGACCCGTTCGGGACCGCTCGCCTCAGGCGAGGCGTGCTCGACGCCTGGGCGACCAGCCCCGCGCGGTTCCGGGAGGATGCCAACGCCGAGGAGGATCTGGTCCTCGGGGGGTACCGGGACCGGCTCGTCGTCGAGCTCGCTCAGAACGCCGCCGATGCCGCCGCGCGCGGCAACGTGGCCGGACGGTTGCGGCTCACCCTCCGCGACGGCGTCCTGTGTGCCGCCAACACCGGCGCCCCGCTCGACGCGGCCGGTGTCGAGTCCCTCTCCACCCTCCGCGCGTCCGCGAAACGGGACGCCGGTGACAGCGCGGTCGGCCGTTTCGGTGTCGGCTTCGCCGCTGTCGTCGCCGTGACCGACGAGCCCGCGCTCGTCGGACGGCACGGAGGTGTCCGCTGGTCCCTCGCCGAGGCCCGCGCCCTGGCCGACGAGACCGCCCGGCACAGCCCCGGACTGGGGACGGAGATCCGTCGGCGCGACGGCCACATCCCGCTGCTGCGGCTCCCGTTCGCGGCCGAGGGCAGCGCCCCCGCCTCCTACGACACGGTCGTCATCCTCCCGCTGCGCGACACCGCCGCCGAGGACCTCGCCGAGCGACTGCTGGGCGCCGTCGACGACGCGCTGCTGCTCGCCCTGCCGGGGCTGGCCGAGGTCGTCATCGAGATCGGCGACAGCGCGCCCCGCACCCTCACCCGGCGCGGCGACCGCGCCGACACCGTCGTGGACGACACCCGGGACGGCACCACCCGCTGGCGCACCGCCTCCGCGCACGGCACGCTCACCCCGGAACTCCTCACCGACCGGCCCGTGGAGGAGCGATTGCGCCCCTACTGGTCCGTCACCTGGGCCGTACCCGTCGACACCGACGGCACCCCCGCCCGCCCCCGCACCAGCCCCGTCGTGCACGCGCCCACGCCCAGCGACGAACCCCTCGGCGTGCCCGCCCTGTTGATCGCCTCCCTCCCGCTCGACACCACGCGCCGGCACGCCGCGCCCGGCCCGCTGACCGACTTCGTGGTGGAGCGGGCGGCGGACGCGTACGTCGAACTCCTCGCCGCCTGGCGGCCGGTGACCCCCGGCATCATCGACCTCGTGCCCGGCCCGCTGGGCAAGGGCGAGCTGGACGGCACGCTGCGGGCGGCGATCCTGGAGCGGCTGCCCCGCACCTCCTTCCTGCCGCCCGCCGTCGAGCCCACGGGCGAGGACTCCGACGAGTTGCCCGAGTCGCTACGGCCCCGGGACGCCGAGGTCGTCGAGGGCGCCGGCGCCGACACCGTGCGCGTCCTCGCCGAGGTGCTCCCCACCCTGCTGCCCGCCGGGCTCGAACGGCGCGTGGAACTGCGGACGTTGGGCGTCGCCCGGGTCCCGCTCACCGACGCCGTCGACCGGCTGGCCGGCCTGGAGAAGGACCCCGGCTGGTGGCGGCGGCTCTACGACAGCCTCGCGGGCGTCGACCCCGACCGGCTCTCCGGACTGCCCGTCCCCCTCGCCGACGGACGGACCACCATCGGTCCCCGGCAGGTGCTCCTGCCCACCCCCGACGCCGTCCAGGTGGAGCCGGAGGTCCTCGCCAGGCTCGGGCTGAAGGTCGCCCACCCGGACGCCGCGCACCCCCTCCTGGAGAAGCTCGGCGCGCTGCCCGCCACGCCCCGCGCGGTCCTCACCACACCCCAGGTACGGGCCGCCGTGGCCGCCTCCCTCGACGACGAGGGCGGCGCCGTATGGGATGAAGACACGCCCGGTGCCGAGGAGTTGGCTGACACCGTCCTCGCCCTCGTCCGGGACGCGGGACTCGAACCCGGTGACGAGCCCTGGCTCGGTGCCCTCGCGCTGCCCGACGAGGACGGCGAACTCGCGCCCGCCGGTGAACTGGTCCTGCCCGGCAGCCCGTTCGCCCAGGTGATGAGGGAGGACGAACTCGCCTTCGTCGACTCCGAGTTGGCCGAGCGCTGGGGCGAACAGCCCCTCGCCGCCTGCGGAGTTCTCGCCAACTTCGCCCTCGTCCGCGCCACCGACGTCGTCCTGGACCCGGACGAACTGGAGCCCCGCGACAGCGACTTCGCGGAGCCCGACGACCCCGGTCTGCTGGACTCCGTGGACGTCTGGTCGGAGGACGTCCTCGACCGCTTCCCCGACACCCCGGTACCCCCCGTCGCCACCGAGCTCGTCGCCGTACGCGATCTCGACCTCGTCGACGACGACCGCTGGCCCCAGGCCCTCGCCCTCCTCGCCCAGCCCCCGCTGCGCGACGCGATCACCCAACAGGTCCGCGTCCTGCTGCCGGACGGCACCCATGAGGTCGTACGGCCCTACACCGCTTGGTGGTTGCGCGGGCACCCGGTCCTGGACGGCCGCCGCCCGGCCGGTCTGCTGGCCGCCGGCGGGGACCCGTTGTTGCGCGGCCTCTACGACGAGGCCGACGCGACCGGCTTCGACGACGAACAGGTGCTGCGGGCCCTGGGCGTCCGCACATCGGTGGCCGCGCTGCTCGACGAGCCGGGCGGCGCCGCCGAGTTGCTGGACCGCCTCGCCGACCCGGACCGCGAGGTCACCGGCGCCCAACTGCACGCCCTGTACAGCGCGTTGGCCGACCTGGACCCGGAACAGGTGACCCTGCCGGACGACCTGCGGGCGGTGGTCGACGGCGAGGTGACGGTCGTGGACGCGGCCGACGCCATGGTTGTCGACTCACCCGACCTGCTGCCCTTCACCGCCGGCGTCCCCCTCCTCCCCGTACGGCCGTCCCGGGCCGCCGAGTTGGCCGAACTGTTCCAGGTGCGGCGACTGAGTGAGTCGATCACCGGCTCCGTCGACTCCGAGGGCACCGAGCACGACGTACCCGAGTCCGTACGGGTGCTGCTCGGCCCGCTCACCCCCGCCACCTACGTCGAACACGAGGAACTCGTCGTGGACGGCGTGGAGATCGACTGGCGCCGGACCCGGGACGGAGTCCTGCACGCCTCGACCCTGGAAGGGGTCGCCGCCGGGCTCGCCTGGGCGGCCGGGCAGTGGCCCCGGCGCTTCGAGGTGGCGGCGCTGCTGGAGGATCCGTCGCGGACGGAGGAGCTGGCCCGGGACCGGTGGTTCGACTGAGGGGGCCGATGCGCGGGCCGGGGATCTTCACGGGTGTTCCGGAAAACTTCCACGATTCGTACAACCATTCCCTTCCGTCGTGGATCTGATCACCTGAGCCACCCGGCTCCACGATCACTTCTCTATCTGGGGAACCCATGCGCATGCGTGCCACCCTCGGCGTCGTCACCGGCGCCCTGGCCCTCTCCGCCCTCGCCGTGCCTGCCGCGCAGGCCGACGACGGCCGGGGAGACACCACGATCTCGGGCGTCGTGGTGAACGGCGGCAAGCCGGTCGTCGTCGGCGCGACCGCGAAGAAGACCATCACGGTCAGCTTCACCGTGAAGGACGCCTCGGGCGTCGGCTGGGCGCAGGCGATCCTGTACCACGGCGCGAACATCGACTCGGCCGACAGCGGTGCCGTCGCCACCAGCAGCGACGGCCGCGCCACCTGCACCAAGGTCGACGCCACGACGTCGACCTGCAAGTCGACGTTCGACATGAAGCCGGGCTACAACCTGATCAACTCCGTGGCCGGCGGCTGGAAGGTCTGGGCCATCGCCACGGGCAAGGACAACGACTACGTCAAGAAGGACAACGCGAAGACCTTCCAGGTCCAGCGCCTGTCCAAGCTGACGGTCAACGCCACTCCGGAGCCCGTGAAGAAGGGCAAGACCATCACGGTCACCGGCAAGCTGACCCGCGCGAACTGGGACGCCGGTACGTACTCCGGTTACTCGACCCAGCCGGTGAAGCTCCAGTTCCGCAAGAAGAGCGCCACCACCTACACCACGGTCAAGACCATCAAGACCAGCACGACCGGCGCACTGAAGACCACCGTCAAGGCCACGGTCGACGGCTACTTCCGCTACAGCTTCGCGGGCACCACGACCACTCCGGCGGTCAACGCCACGGGTGACTTCGTCGATGTGAAGTAGCCCCGGGAGCGGCGAACTGTCAGTACTTCACCATCAGTTCGCAATCCCCGTACAAAACCTGTCTCCGGCGTACAACCCTCCCCACCCGTCGAAGATCAGATCACGTGAGCCAACAGGCTCCGCCATCACTTGGGCCCCGGCGCCGACGACGAGCCGTTCGGAACGACCACCGCGCCGGGGCCCCCTTCCCAACCTGGGGAACGCATGCGCATAAGCGCCACCGTGGCCGCCGTCTCCGGCGCCCTGGTTCTCTCCGCCTTCGCCGTACCGGCCGCCCAGGCCGCAGACGCTCCGTCCGGCAAGGCCGCGTTCAGCGCCGCCACCGCGGACGGCACCGCGACCGCCGCGGCCACGCTCAACGTCACCTTCTCGAACGTCAAGGTCAACAGCGGCAAGTCCGTCGTGGTCGGTGCCGCCGCGAAGGTCGCCGTGCCGGTCACGTACACCCTGACGCACGACGCGAGCCTCGACGTCAGCGCCGACAACTTCGCCAGCGGCCCGCTCATCTACCGCGGCAGCTCGATCACCACGCCGAGCAACGAGATCATCAGCGACGACCCGGGCACCTGCACCGCCGCCTCGACGACCGTCCTGAACTGCAAGGCCACCATCTACATCCGCCCGGCCGACGGCGACCTCGCGAACGCCGACGCCGGCACCTGGAAGGCGGGCGGCCTCGCCATCGCCTCCAGCGGTGCCACGAAGACCCAGGGCGGCCTGGGCAACGTCCCCGTGACCCGCCTGGCCAAGCTGACGGTCAACGCCACCCCGGAGCCCGTGAAGAAGGGCAGGACCATCACGGTCACCGGCAAGCTGACCCGCGCGAACTGGGACGCCAACAACTACACCGGCTACTCGACCCAGCCGGTGAAGCTCCAGTTCCGCAAGAAGGGCGCCACCACCTACACCACGGTCAAGACCATCAAGACCAGCACGACCGGCGCACTGAAGACCACCGTCACGGCGAGCGTCGACGGCTACTTCCGCTACAGCTTCGCGGGCACGGCCACCACCGCCCCGATCAACGCCACGGGCGACTTCGTCGACGTGCAGTAGCCAGCGGTAAGCAACAACAGCCGGTTCTAAGCCGGTACGCGGCGGTCGACCAGTCTCCACGCGAGCTCCAGGGCGACCGCCGCCACCGCCGAGATCCCCACCGCGATCCACGGCATCGTCACCCCCACCAGCTTCAGCGCGAAGAAGTGCTGGAGCCACGGGACGATCAGGACGACCACGAAGGCCGCCCCCATCGAGGCGACCAGGGTGACGCGCCACCAGGTGTAGGGGCGGGCGATGATCGCCAGGACCCACATCGAGATCAGGAACAGGGTCAGGGTCGCCGCGCTGGTCTCGGCGTCCAACGAGCCTTCCCCCGTGTACTGGTGACGGGCGATCAGATACGTCACGAAGGTCGCCACCGCGGCTATCACGCCACCCGGGATCGAGTACCGCATCACCCGCCGTACGAAGTGGGGTTGCGCGCGTTCCTTGTTGGGCGCGAGGGCGAGGAAGAACGCCGGGACGCCGATCGTGAGGGTGGAGAGCAGGGTCAAGTGGCGTGGCAGGAAGGGGTATTCGACCCGCCAGCACACCACCAGCACCGCCAGCAGCACCGAGTAGACCGTCTTCACCAGGAACAGCGTCGCCACCCGCGTGATGTTCCCGATGACCCGGCGCCCCTCCGCGACCACCGAAGGCAGCGTCGCGAAGCTGTTGTTGAGCAGCACGATCTGCGCGACCGCCCGGGTGGCCTCGGACCCCGAGCCCATGGACACCCCGATGTCGGCGTCCTTGAGGGCGAGTACGTCATTGACGCCGTCCCCGGTCATCGCGACCGTGTGCCCGCGCGACTGCAACGCGCCCACCATGTCCCGCTTCTGCTGCGGGGTGACCCGCCCGAACACCGTGCCCGCGTCGAGGGACTTCGCCATCTCCTCCTGGTCCTCGGGGAGTTGGCGGGCGTCGACGACCTGCCCGGTGAGCCCGAGCTTCCCGGCCACCGCGCCGACGGACACCGCGTTGTCGCCGGAGATGACCTTGGCGTGCACGTCCTGCTCGGCGAAGTAGCTGAGGGTCTCGGCCGCGTCGGGGCGCAGCCGCTGTTCGAGGACGACGAGCGCGGTGGCCTCGGCTCCCCGCGCGACCCCGGGGTCGTCCAGCTCACCCGCGACCCGGGCCAGCAGCAGCACCCGTAGCCCCTGCTCGTTGAGCCGCTCGGTCTCGGCGAGCGCGGGGTCGCCGGCGTCCAGCAGCACGTCGGGCGCCCCGAGCAGCCAGGTGCTCGACTCGCCGTTGCCCTCGCTGAAGGACGCCCCGCTGTACTTGCGCGCGGACGAGAACGGCAGCGACTCGACGCAGCGCCACTCCTCGCTGTCCGGATAGGCGGCGATGATCGCCTGGAGCGACGCGTTCGGGCGCGGGTCCGACTCGCCCAGCGCGCCCAGGACTTCGCGTACGTACGTCTCGTCGGCCCCGCCGAGCGTGCGCAGCTCGGTGACGTCCATACCGCCCTCGGTGAGCGTGCCCGTCTTGTCGAGGCAGACGGTGTCGACGCGGGCGAGGCCCTCGATGGCCGGCAACTCCTGAACCAGGCACTGTTTCCGGCCAAGGCGGATGACCCCGATCGCGAAGGCCACCGAGGTGAGGAGCACCAGCCCCTCGGGGACCATCGGGACGATGCCGCCGACCGTCCGCGCGACGGAGTCCTTGAACCCGTGCTGTTTGACGACGAGTTGGCTGATGACCAGGCCGATCGCGGTCGGGATCATCATCCATGTCACGTACTTGAGGATCGTGGAGATACCGGTGCGCAGTTCGGAGTGGACCAGCGTGAACCGCGAGGCCTCCTCGGCGAGTTGGGCCGCGTACGCCTCACGCCCCACCTTCGTCGCCTCGAACGCGCCACCGCCGGCGACCACGAAACTCCCGGACATGACCGCGTCCCCCGGCCGCTTCACCACCGGATCGGCCTCACCGGTGAGCAGCGACTCGTCGATCTCCAGACCGTCGGCCTCGACGCACTCCCCGTCGACCACGACCTTGTCGCCGGGCCCGATCTCGATGAGGTCGCCGAGCACGATCTCGGAGGTGCTCACTTCCACGGCGGCCCCGTCCCGGCGCACGGTCGGCTTCGCCTCGCCGATCACCGCGAGGGAGTCGAGCGTCTTCTTCGCCCGCCACTCCTGGAAGACGCCGATCCCGGTGTTGGCGAGGATCACGTACCCGAACAGGCTGTCCTGCATCGGCGCCACGAACAGCATGATCAGCCAGAGCACGCCGATGATCGCGTTGAACCGGGTGAAGACGTTGGCGCGGACGATCTCGCCGAGGGAGCGGCTGCTGCGCACCGGGACGTCGTTGACCTCCCCGCGCGCCACCCGTTCGGCGACGTCGGCGGCGGTGAGCCCGCGCGCCCGCGTGGCCGGAAGCGGCACGGGGTGCACAGGGTCGAGTTCGGCGCCCGCGTCGGTGTGCGTCATGCATTCGACGGTACGTGCCGATTTACGGCTTCACCCGCCGAGTGCCCGGAAGATCCGACCTGGGGATGAGCGAAGTAGTGCGGAGGCAGTACGGCCTACTCGGCCGGCTCCTTCTCGGGTGCCGCCGCCCGCTTGATCGCCGCGTCCCGCCCGCGGACGTACCAGACGCCGATCAGCCCGAGCCCACCCCCGGCCAGGCAGGTCCACAGCCACCACAGATGGCCGTGGTCGTCGAACCAGCCGTAGAAGGGGAGCTGGACGAGGAAGAGGACGAACCAGAGGATCGTGCCGCCGATGATGGTCGGGACGATCGGGCCCTCCAGGGGCTCCGGTGCCTCGTGTGTCGGTGTCCACTTCGCCATGGGGACAGCTTACGAGGCGACGCAACTCTCTCGGGTCTACGCGCGGAGATAGCGCCTGACGTCTTCATATGTTCATACTGAAGCGGTTTCCGTCTGTCCACTTCTGCTCGTAGGAACATCCAATGCAGACCGCCCTCGACCGCTACTTCAAGATCTCCGAACGGGGCAGCAGCCTCCCGCGCGAGATCCGGGGCGGGTTCGCCACCTTCTTCGCGATGGCGTACATCATCGTGCTGAACCCGATCATCCTGGGCAGCGCGAAGGACATGTACGGACACCACCTCGACAACGGCCAACTGGTCACCGCCACCGCCGTCACGGCCGCCTTCACCACCCTCCTCATGGGCGTCATCGGCAACGTCCCGATCGCGCTGGCCGCCGGACTCGGCGTCAACTCCGTCGTCGCCCTCCAGCTCGCGCCCCGCATGTCGTGGCCGGACGCGATGGGCATGGTCGTCCTGGCCGGCCTGGTCGTAATGCTGCTGGTGGCCACCGGGCTGCGCGAGCGCGTCATGAACGCGGTGCCCTACGGCCTGCGCAAGGCGATCTCGATCGGTATCGGCCTGTTCATCATGCTGATCGGACTCGTGGACTCCGGGTTCATCACCCGCATCCCCGACGCCGCCCAGACCACCGTCCCGCTCCAGCTCGGCGCCGACGGTCACCTCAACGGCTGGCCGGTCCTGATCTTCATCCTCGGTGTGCTGCTCACCCTCGGCCTGATCGTCCGCAAGGTGTCCGGCGCGATCCTCATCTCGATCGTCACCATGACCGTCCTCGCGGTGATCGTGAACGCGGTCGCGACGATCCCCTCCTGGGGCCTGACCACCCCGAAGTGGCCCGGAAACCCGGTCGCCACCCCCGACTTCGGGCTGATCGGCAAGTTCAGCCTCTTCGGCGGCTTCTCCAAGGTCGGTGTGCTGACCGGCGTCCTGTTCGTCTTCACGGTCCTGCTGTCGTGCTTCTTCGACGCGATGGGCACGATCATGGGCATCAGCGACGAGGCGAAGCTGACCGACGGCGAGGGCAACATGCCCGGCATCAACAAGGTCCTCTTCGTCGACGGCATCGCGGTCGCCGCGGGCGGCGCCAGCTCCTCGTCCGCCACCACCTGCTTCGTGGAGTCCACGGCCGGCGTCGGCGAGGGCGCCCGCACCGGCTTCGCGAACGTCGTCACCGGCGCCCTCTTCGCCGTGGCGCTGTTCCTCACGCCCATCGCCACGATGGTCCCCTCCCAGGCGGCCACCCCCGCGCTGCTCGCGGTCGGCTTCCTGATCCTGGCGGGCTCCGTCAAGGAGATCGACTGGGCCGACTACACGATCGCGATCCCGGCCTTCATCACGATGGTGATGATGCCGTTCACCTACTCGATCACCAACGGCATCGGCATGGGCTTCATCACCTTCGTGGTGCTGCGCCTGGTGGCGGGCCGGGGCCGGGAGGCCCCGGTGCCGATGTACGTCGTGGCGGCGGTGTTCGGCTTCTACTACCTGATGCCGGCCCTGGGTCTGACCTGACCGGCGCGGGTCACGTGACCCCGTAGAACTTCTCGGTCTCCTCGACGGCGCTCTGGAAGCGCTCGTCGAAGTCGTCCCGAATGAGCGTCCGGACCACATAGTCCTGGACGCTCATTCCCCTTTTCGCCGCATGGTGCCGGAGCCGTTCGAGCAGCTCCCCGTCTATCCGCAGGCTGAGCACGCTGGTCCCCATGAAGTCGAGGGTCGGGGGCGGTCCCGGGCGCCGTGTCACGTTCCGCTCGCGGATCACTCATATGGGTGACGGAAGGGTTCAGTGGCCAGGGTCACGGGCACTCTGGCGCGTTCCAGTGGTCTTTAGAGAGAGTAATGAGTTACGCTAAAGACATGCCGGACCTCACCCATGGCGACGACGCTGCCGCCGTGAACTCCCTGCGATCAGCCGTGATGCGGTTGTCCCGTCGACTCAAGCACCAGCGGGTCGACGAGTCACTGAGCCCCACCGAGATGTCGGTGCTGGGCACCCTGTCCAACTGCGGCAGTGCGACCCCTGGCGAGCTCGCTCGCAAGGAGCATGTGCAGCCGCCCTCGATGACCCGCATCGTCGCGCTGCTCGAAGCCAAGGGCCTGGTCCAGCTGGAGCCACACCCCGAGGACCGGCGCCAGAAGGTGGTCACCAAGACCCCCCAGGCCGAGGCGATGCTCGAAGAGAGCCGCCGCAAGCGCAACGCGTTCCTGGCCGGTCTGGTCGACGGCCTCGACGAGGACGAGTGGGCGAAGATCGTCGCCGCCGCCCCCGTGCTGGAGAAACTCGCACATCTGTAACCACGCTCTATGTAGGAGGCGACCTTTTGAGTTCGGGAACCGGAGCAGACTCCGCCCCCGCGCCAGCCACCCCCGACACCCTGCCCACCCCCGACACCACCGGTAAGTCCTCGATGTTCAGCTCGCTGAAGATCCGGAACTACCGCCTGTTCTTCATCGGCCAGGTCGTCTCCAACACCGGCACCTGGATGCAGCGCATCGCCCAGGACTGGCTGGTCCTGAGCCTCACCGGCTCCTCGGCCGCGGTCGGTATCACGACGGCCCTCCAGTTCCTGCCGATGCTGCTCTTCGGGCTCTACGGCGGTGTCCTGGTCGACCGCCTGCCCAAGCGCCCCACCCTTCTGGTCACCCAGTCCGCGATGGCCCTCACCGGCCTGGCGCTCGCCTTCCTCACCCTCTCCGGCCACGTCCAGGTCTGGCACGTCTACGTCGCCGCCTTCGCCGTCGGCCTCGCCACGGTCGTCGACAACCCGACCCGCCAGACCTTCGTCTCCGAGATGGTCGGCCCCGAGCAGCTACAGAACGCGGTCAGCCTCAACTCGGCCAACTTCCAGTCCGCCCGCCTGATCGGCCCCGCCGTCGCGGGCGTCATGATCACCGGCGTCGGCACCGGCTGGGCGTTCGTCGCCAACGGCCTGTCCTTCGTCGCGCCGATCGCCGGCCTGCTGATGATGCGGGCACGCGAACTGCGCACCGTCGAGCGCGCCCCGCGCGGCAAGGGCCAACTGCGGGAAGGGCTCCAGTACGTCGCCGGACGCCCCGACCTCGTCTGGACGATCGTCCTGGCCGGGTTCATCAGCACCTTCGGCTTCAACTTCCCGGTCTTTCTCTCGGCCTTCGCGAACGACGTCTTCCACGCGGGCGCCGGCTCCTACAGCCTCTTCAACACCCTCATGGCGGTCGGCTCCCTGGGCGGCGCCCTCCTCGCGGCCCGTCGCGGCACGGCCCGGATGCGGGTGATGATCGGCGCGGCGGTGGCCTTCGGCACGCTGGAGCTGGTCGCGGCGACAGCCCCCTCCCTCTGGCTGTTCGCCCTGCTCATGGTCCCCGTCGGCATGTTCGGCATGACGGTCAACGTCACCGCCAACACCACCGTCCAGATGGGCACCGACCCCGCCATGCGGGGCCGCGTGATGGCCCTCTACATGATGGTGTTCATGGGCGGCTCACCCATCGGCGCCCCCATCGCCGGCTGGATCACTGACGCATACGGCGTCCGAGCGGGCCTCGCCTCCGGCGGCGCCATCGCCGCGGGCTCGGCGATCGTCATCGGCTTCGTCCTGGCCCGAGTCGGCGACCTACGCCTCACGGTCGGCTGGCACGGCGGCCACCCGCAGGTGCGGTTCGTCCCGAGGCGACGCCGGGAGGAACTGGCGACGGCCGTTTGACGCCGAGGCCGGCACGGCTGGCCAGCTTGGCGAGGCCAGGCCGTCCGGCTGGCCCGGCCTGTTCGACACGCCCGTTGGACCCCTCCGGCCCGGCCCGCCCGTCCGACCAACCGGCCCAGCCCAACCCCGAGGCCAGGGCTACACCCTCCGCGCCAGCACCTGCCCCGGCCACGCGTCCGCGCCGACCGTGAAGGGCTCGGTCGGGGTGAAGCCGTTGGTCTCGTAGTAGCTGACGAGTTTGCGGTCGTCGCCCGCGTAACAGTCCACCCGCAGCAGGGAGATCCCGGCCCGCCGAGTGGCCTCCGCCGCGTGTGCGAGCAGGGCGCTGCCGACGCCGTAGCCCTTGAAGCGGCGGTCGGAGGCGAGGAGGTGGATGTAGCGCTCGGGTTCGTCGGCGGATTTCAGGTACGGACCCGGTGCGTCGGTGAGGGTGAGTGTTCCGGCCGGTACGCCGTCGATCTCGGCGATGTAGGGGGAGCCCTGGGTGATGTATCGCTCCACCACCGCCACGGCCTTCGGGTCCGCCGACCACGGTGTGCTGCCCCACTGCCCGGTGCGCCCCTGTGCGACGAGCCAGGCGACGGCGCTGTCGAGCATGCCGAGTATCGCGGGAATGTCGTCGGGACCGCCGTCTCTGATGCTGATAGCCATGTCCTCATAGTGGCAGGCTGAGCCGTATGAGACTCTTCGCCGCGGTACTGCCCCCGGAGGACGTCACCGCCGAACTCGCCTCCACGGTGGCCGAGTTGAAGACCCTCCCGGGCGCCGACGGCCTGCGCTGGACCGGCCGCCCCGGCTGGCACTTCACCCTCGCCTTCTACGGCGAGGTCGACGACGGCGTCGTAGCGGAACTGTCGGACCGGCTGGAGCGCGCCGCGCGGCGGACCGGGCCGTTCGGGCTGGCGGTGCGCGGGGGCGGGCAGTTCGGGCACGGGCGGGCCTTGTGGGCGGGGGCGGAGGGAGATCTCGCGACCCTGCGGCTGCTGGCGGACCGGTGTGAGGCGGCGGCGCGGAAGGCGGGGCTGGAGATGGGGGACCACCGGCGTTATCGCGCCCATCTCACCCTGGCCCGGAGCCGGGAGGCGGTGGACGTACGGCCGTATCTCGACCGGCTCGGTGACTTCGCGGGCCGGGCGTGGACGGTGGAGGAGCTGGTCCTCGTGCGCAGCAACCTGCCGAGGTCCGGGGTGCCGGGGGAGCAGCCTCGGTACGAGGCGGTCGCCCGCTGGGGGCTCGGGGCGGGCGGTTAGGCTCGGGTACGTGGACCCGAAAACCCGGAACCGGATCATGGCCGGTGCGCTTGTGCTGTTGTTCGTCGTCGTCGCGGTGGCGGCTGCGGTCGGACGGTGAGGGCGGAGGCGCAGGAAGGCGCAGGAAGGCGCGGGAGGCGCGGGAAGGCGCGGCAGCTGCGCCATGCGATGGCACAGCTCCGCGCCCCTGAATCAGCGATCCTGAACCCGCGCCCCTGAAGGGACGCCTGCCCTCGCGGTGTTACCAGGCGAAGGCCTCGGGGGACGGGCCCGGCCCCGGGAAGATCTCGTCGAGCGAGCCGAGGAGTTCCTCGCTCAGGTCCAGTTCCACGGCGCGCAGCGCGGAGTCGAGCTGTTCGGCGGTGCGGGGACCGACGATCGGGCCGGTGACACCGGGACGGGTCAGCAGCCAGGCCAGCGCGGCCTCGCCGGGCTCGATGCCGTGCTTGTCGAGGAGGTCCTCGTAGGCCTGGATCTGGGCACGTGAGGCCGGGTTGGCGAGGGTGTCGGCGGCCCGGCCGGAGGCACGGCGTCCGCCCTGGACCTCCTTCCTGATGACCCCGCCCAGCAGTCCGCCCTGGAGCGGCGACCAGGGGATGACCCCGAGGCCGTACTCCTGCGCGGCCGGGATGACCTCCATCTCGGCGCGGCGCTCGGCGAGGTTGTAGAGGCACTGCTCGCTGACGAGGCCGATGGTGCCGCCGCGGCGGGCGGCGATCTCGTTGGCCTGGGCGATCTTGTAGCCGGGGAAGTTGGAGGAACCGACGTAGAGGATCTTGCCCTGCTGGATCAGGGTGTCGATCGCCTGCCAGATCTCCTCGAACGGGGTGGCCCGGTCGACGTGGTGGAACTGGTAGATGTCGATGTAGTCGGTTCCCAGCCGCTTGAGGCTGGCGTCGACGGCCCGCCGGATGTTCACGGCGGAGAGCTTGTCGTGGTTGGGCCAGGCGTCGCCCTCGGCGGCCATGTTGCCGTAGACCTTGGTGGCGAGGACCACCTTGTCGCGGTGGACGGGGCTCTTGGCGAACCAGCTCCCGATGATCTCCTCGGTCCGCCCCTTGTTCTCACCCCAGCCATACACGTTCGCGGTGTCGAAGTAGTTGATACCGGCGTCCAGCGCCGCGTCCATGATCGCGTGACTGTCCGCCTCGTCGGTCTGCGGACCGAAGTTCATCGTCCCGAGGACGAGCCGGCTGACCTTGAGGCCTGTGCGTCCGAGCTGCGTGTACTTCATGAGTGACTAGCCAACGACTTCGAGTGCGCTCTACGCAAGGGGGGTCAGTCGCGGGGGAAGTCGTCGGTCTTGAGGGTGAGGCCGACGACGGTGTCGGTCAGGTGTCAAGGTCCTTGCCGAAGAGGACCTTCGTCTCGATCTCGTAGTCGCCCTCCTTGGGGTCGGTGTAGATGCGGCACCTTCCCTGGTAGGGGTCGACGATCACGTAGACGGGGACCTCCGCGGTGGCATAGGCGGTCTTCTTCGGGCCGTAGTCGTTGGCGGCGGTGCCCTTGGAGATGACCTCGGCGACGAACTCGACGTCCTCGCAGAGCCAGTGACCGCTCTCCGTCTTCGCGGCGCCCTCGGCGATCGCGGTCACGTCGGTCGCGAATCCGTTGAGGTGGCCCGGGTAGTCGATGCGGACGTCGGACTTCACGCGCTTCCTGGGGTACTTGGTCCTCAGTTGCTCATAAATATCCGCGATGATCTCCCAGTGGGTGTCCCGCTGTGGCGACATGAAGACGGTCCCCTCGACGATCTCGACCTTGTATCCCTCGGGGACGGGCATCTTTTCGAGCCGCTCGAACATCTCGTCCAGCGTGCCCGTGTCGTCGCTCTCGGCCATCGCGATCCTGTCTTCAAGGAGGGTCATCGTGGCGCTCCTCCCCGCCTGCCCTATGGACGGGTGCAGCCGCGCAGTACAACGATACGCACGGTGACCGGGATGCGAAGGGATCACGCCATCGACGCATACTTCATCTGCGCCACCCCCCGAACCGGCAGCTCCCTCCTCCTCGGTCTGCTCGACTCCACCGGCGTCGCCGGACACCCGCAGGCCTACTTCCGGGCGCCGGACGAGGTGGCGTGGGCCGAGCGGTGGGGGATCGGGCGCACGTCCCAAGGGGCCCTGGACTACGGCGACTTCGTGCGGGCCGCGCTGACGGCGGGCCGGACCGGCAACGGGGTCTTCGGGGCCAAGCTCATGTGGGGGACGCACGCCGAACTGACCCACAGACTCGCGGACCTGCACCCCGACCTCGCCGGTGACGAACTGCGGCTGCTGGAGCGGGAGTTCGGGGCGGTCCGGTTCGTGCATCTGCAGCGCGACGACGTCCTCGCCCAGGCGGTGTCCTGGCTGCGGGCCGAGCAGACCGGTGTCTGGTTCATCGGCGGGAAGGGCGAGATCGGAGGAGGAGGGAACCCCGAGAGGGGCCGGCCCGCCTTCGACCGCGACGCCCTCACCCGCACCATGCGGACCATCGAGGAGCACAACGCCGGGTGGGAACGGTGGTTCGAGGCCTACGGCATTGAGCCGTACCGCGTCCGGTACGAGGACCTCGCCGCCGATCCGTCCGCCGTCACCCACGGTGTCCTCGACTTCCTCGGACTCGGCGCCGGCCTGCCGCCCGGAGGGCAGATCACTGCCAGTCACCACCGCCAGGCCGACCGTCTCAACGAGGAGTGGATCGCCCGGTACCGGCTACTGCCCCTCGTCCAGGGGGTGTTCGGGGACGATCTGCTCGGGGTCTGTCTGCACGGGTCGGCCGTAGTCGGCGGTGGTGGCCTGCGGCCGGAGAGTGATCTCGATGTGCTCGTCGTCGTGCGGCGGCGGATGAGTCAGGATCAACGCCGGTCGCTGGTGGGAGAGTTGATGGCTGTCTCCGGTGGGGACAGCCGACCCGTCGAGCTGATCGTCGTCGTACAGGACGAGGTGCGGCCCTGGCGGTATCCGCCCAACTGCGAGTTCCTGTACGGGGAATGGCTGCGCGCCGGGTTCGAGTGCGGGGTCGTACCGGAGCGTGAAGTCAGCCCGGATCTCGCTCCGTTGCTCACCATGGCGCTGCTCGGGGACACACCGCTCTACGGTCCGTCGCCCGCCGAACTGCTCGACCCCGTCCCGCACGCCGACCTGTTGCGCGGGATCCTCGCCGGGGTGCCGGGGCTCATGGACGACCTGGACACCGACACCCGCAACGTCCTGCTGACCCTCGCCCGGATCTGGACCACCCTCGCCACCGGCACCATCCGGTCCAAGGACGGCGCCGCCGACTGGGTGCTCGAACGGCTCCCGGTGGCGCACCGGCCGGCGCTGGAGCTGGCGCGGGACGGCTATCTCGGGCGGCGCGAGGACCGGTGGGAGGACTTTCTGCCCCAGGCGCGGGAGTGCGCCGGGCTGCTCGTCTCGGGGATCGGGTCCGAGCCGTCGTACTCCCCGTACTCCCCTCCGAGCCCCCACGCCTGATGCATCGCCCCCGCGAACGCCCCCGCGATGCGGTGCTCGCCGGACGCGTTCGGGTGGGTGCCGTCGTAGGTGTCGTGGGTGACGTCGTACGCGTCGGGGAGGGAGGCGAGGAGGAGTGGGGAGCGCGGGTCGTCGAGGTCGGCGACCGCCTTCGCCTGGAGTTCGTTGAACAGGGTGACCTCGGTGGCGAAGGGGGCGTCGGTCCGGGCGCGGACGTTCGGGATCACCGGCAGGAACACCATCCGTATGGACGGCTTGGCGGCGCGGGCCTCCGCCACGAACAAGCGCAGGTTGTCGGCCGTCTGGGGCGCGTTCGTGTAGAAGCCCAGGTCGATCAGGCCGAGCGAGACCAGCAGGACGTCCGCCCGCTGTGTGCGCACCGCCTCGCCGATCAGCGGGGCCATGTGCAGCCAGCCCTCGCCCCAGCCGGCGAGGTGGAAGTGCGGGAAGTCGGGGTCGGCGTACTCGTACGACGTGGGCGTGTCCGTCGCCTTGTCGTACAGCGTCTCGCGCGGGCCGACCACGGCGAACGGGCCGCCGTAGGTCGCGCGCAGGTGCTGCCAGATCCGGTAGCGCCATGTGTGTTCGCCCGCGCTCCCGATCGTCATGGAGTCGCCTACGGGCATGAACCTGAGCATCCGCTCATGATGGACGATCGATCGCCGATCGACAGAACGGGTGCGGTGTGAGGCCCACCACGCCACCGGCCCACCACGCCACGTGCCCACACCGCCTGGCAGGCTTGGGGCATGCGTCGCTTCCTCGCGTTCCTCGGCGCCGGCCTCCTCGTCGGCGCGCTCGCCCTCCCCGCAGCAGCAGCACCCGCCGACGACGGTGGCGGCAAGGGCGACAAGGGGTTCACGATCGAGGACTCCAGGATCACCGAGTCCAGCGGGCTCGCCGCCTCGCACCTCCACCCCGGCATCTACTGGACGCACAACGACAGCAACGACGGCCCGTACATCTACGCCGTCGACAGCAGCACCGGAAAGACGGTCGCCACGGTCACGTTCAGCGGGGTCGGCAAGCCGCGTGACGTCGAGGCGATCTCCATCGGGCCGGACAACGAGATCTACGTCGGCGACATCGGCGACAACCTCGACGGGACCTGGCCCTACGTCTGGATCTACAAGCTGCCTGAGCCGAAGGTGCTCAAGGACCAGACGATCCGTGCCACGCAGTACGTCGTGAAGTACTCGGACGGGGCGCGCAACGCCGAGTCGCTGATCGTGCACCCCAAGACCGGGCGGGTCTACATCATCGACAAGAAGGAGGACGGCGGCCACCTCTTCGAGGGCCCGGCCACGCTCTCCTCCTCGGGGACCAACTACTTCAAGCCCATCGCCGCCGTCGACCTCTGGGCCACCGATGCCGCCTTCTCGCCCGACGGCCAACAGCTCGCCGTACGCGGCTACTTCGGCGGTGTCTACTACGACTGGAACGGCGGCAAGATCAAGCGCGAGGGGCGTCTCGACGTGCCGTTGCAGGGGCAGGGGGAGTCCGTCAGCTACTCCGCCGACGGGACCAAGCTGATGTACGGGAGTGAGGGCACGGACAGTCCCGTGCAGGCCGAGGATGTCCCGGGCGGGAGTTCGGGTTCCTCCAAGTCGCCTTCCGAGGGCGGGAGTTCAGCTAGCGGTGACGGCAGTGGCGGCGGCACGGGGAACAACGTGAAGGTGGGTGCCGTGGCCGTCGTGGTCATCTGCGGGGTCGTGTTCGGGCTGCGGCGCCGGGGCCGTCGTAGCTGAACTACCCGGCCTCGCCGCGCTGTTGGACCAGGACCTCCAGCCCGTCCAGGATGCGTCCGAGGCCGAACTCGAAGTGGTCGAAGCCCGCGGTGGAAGTGAAGGTGTCGGGGGAGAGGGACGCGAGGGTGGGGTAGGCGCCGGTCGCCATGGCCTTCTCCAGGGCCGGGACCTGGGCGCCGTAGAACTCCGCGTCGCTCAGGCCGGTGCTTCGCGCGGCCTCCTCCTGGTGGACCTGGGTGCGGGCGGCGCCGACGACATAGCCGTCGATCATGACGACCGTCGAGACGAGTTCCGGGTCGGGCAGGCCCATCGGGCGGATACGGCCGAGCAGGTGCTCCAGGGTGGCGAGGGCGCGGGGGCCCAGCAGCGGGCGGGACTGGTTGACGCGCAGCAGCCAGGGGTGGCGGCGGTGGACGGCGAGCGCGTCGCGGGCCGCGCTCTCCAGGGCGGCACGCCAACTGTCCGTGCCCGTATCGCCGTCGGGGCGCTCGGGGAAGCGGACGCGGTCCAGCATCAGGTCGAGGAGCTCGGCCTTCCCGGGGACGTACCGGTACAGCGACATCGCGCCGGTACCCAGCTCGGTGGCGACCCGGCGCATGGAGACCGCGTCGAGCCCCTCGGCATCCGCGATGTGGATGGCCGTGTCCACGATCCGGTCGACGCTCAGGCCGGGCTTGGGGCCGCGGCTGGGACGGGGGCCGGTGTCCCACAGCAGTTCGAGGGTGCGGTCGATGTCACCACTGCCGCTGGAGTCCGTGCCGTTCGCCGTCCCGTTCGCCGTCCTGTTCGCCGGCCTGCTTGTCATGGGGGGAGTGTAGATCCCGGGCACCGAAACCGAGTACACCGTACGCGTTATCGGATACGGTGCACTCGGTTCGGTTCGAACGCTCGGTACAGGCGGGAGGGAGGGCTCATGGGTGGCGACACGTACGTCGTGGAGGCCGAGGCGCTGGAGAAGCGCTACGGCGACAAACGCGCCCTCGACGGCTTCGACCTGGCCGTCCGTGAGGGCACCGTGCACGGTCTGCTCGGCCCGAACGGCGCCGGCAAGACCACCGCCGTGCGCATCCTCTCCACGCTCGTCCGGCTCGACGGCGGCCGGGCGACCGTCGCCGGTCTCGACGTGGCCCGGCAGCCGCGCCAGGTGCGGTCCCGGATCGGGCTGACCGGGCAGTACGCGGCGATCGACGAGATCCTCACCGGCCGCCAGAACCTGGAGATGTTCGGCCGGCTCTTCCATCTGGGGCGCAGGCGCGCCAAGTTGAGGGCGGCCCAACTCCTGCGCCAGTTCGACCTGGAGGCCGCGGCCGACAAGGGTGCCGGCGGCTACAGCGGTGGCATGCGGCGGCGCCTGGACCTCGCCGCGTCGATGATCCTCGCCCCGGCCGTCCTCTTCCTGGACGAACCGACCACTGGCCTCGACCCGCGCAGCCGGGGCGAAGTCTGGGAAGCGGTAAGGCAGTTGGTGGCCGACGGTACGACGGTCCTCCTCACCACCCAGTACCTGGAGGAGGCCGACCGGCTGGCCTCCCGCATCACCGTCATCGACCAGGGCCGCGCCATCGCCGACGACACCCTCGACGGCCTCAAGAACCGCGTCGGCGGCGACCGCGTCGAGGTCGTCGTGCGCGAACCCGCCCACATTCCCTACGCGTTGCAGGCGGTCGCCCGGGTCGCCCACGGCGGTCAGCCGGAGGCCGACATGGGGGAGTTGCGGGTCCACGCACCCGTGGCCGACCGGGTCGGCTCCCTGACCGAAGTGGCGCGGTTCCTCCAGCAGTTCGGCGTCCCGGTCGAGGACATCGGCCTGCGCAGGCCGAGCCTGGACGACGTGTTCCTACGGCTGACGGGCCGTCGTACGGAGGAAGAGCCGGATCCGGTCGCGGACCGGACGGCCGAGGAGGCGGTGGCGTGAGCGGCGGTGTGTCGACGGCGGAAGGGGCGAGCGGCCGCACCTACCGCAGGCGTCCCCAGCACGGTCGCCTCTTCTGGACGGTCGCGGACTGCTGGAACGTCGTCCGGCGCGGACTGACCCACTACCGGCGCCAACCGGTCAGCATCCTCTGGCAGTTGGGCTTCCCGATCCTGTCCGTGCTGCTGTACGGGTACGTCTTCGGCAAGGCCATCCAGGTGCCGGGCGGCGGGGACTACAAGGCGTTCCTGATGCCGGGGATGTTCGTGATGACGGTCGCCATGGGCTTCGTCTCCACGGCGACGATCTTCGTGAACGACTCCAAGAAGGGTGTCATCGACCGGTTCCGCTCCATGCCGATGGCGCCGTCCGCGGTGGTGGCCGGGCGCGGGGCGACCGATCTCGTCGTCTCCTGCGCGGAGTTGGGCATCATGATGGCCACGGCCTACGGCATGGGCTGGCGCCCGGAGTTCGGGTCGGGCCCCCTCTTCGGCCTCGGCCTCGGCTTCGTGAAGGCCGTCGTCCTGCTCCTGTCCCTGCGCTTCGCGCTCATCTGGGTCGGCGTCTGGCTCGGGTTGCTGCTCCCCGGCCCCGAACAGGTCGGCGGCCTCTTCGCGATCGTCTTCCCGCTGACGATGATCTCCAGCATCTACGTCTCCCCGCAGCAGATGCCCCACTGGCTCGGCCAGGCCGCCCTCTGGAACCCGCTCTCCTCGACGGCCGGCGCCACCCGCGCCCTCTTCGGCGCCCCGACCGGCCAGGGCACGTCCTGGCCGGAACAGCACGCGCTGCTGCTCGCGGGGGCGTGGCCGGCGGCGCTGACGCTGGTGTTCCTGCCGTTGGCGGTGCGGAGGTTCCGGCGGCTGAGTCGCTAGACGCCGATGGACGCCCGTTGTCCTGTCTCTTGACGTGTTCACGCGATGTGGCTTCCATGGGAGATGCCGGGTGATGGGAGCGCTCCCACATGTTCCGGGCCCGCGCCTCCCGAGAGGAAGCAGCGACATGTTCCGCAGTTTGAGAAGAGCGCTGTGCGCTGTGGCCGCGGTGCTCCTGCTCCCGCTGGCCGGCGTGGACATGGCCCGACCGGCGCACGCGGCCGAGACGGCTGACGCGCCCGGCGCCGGCTACTGGCACACCAGTGGTCGGCAGATCCTCGACGCGGCCGGGCAGCCGGTCCGTATCGCCGGCATCAACTGGTTCGGCTTCGAGACCGCCAACTACGTGGTCCACGGCCTCTGGTCGCGCGACTACAAGAGCATGATCGACCAGATGAGGTCGCTGGGCTACAACACCATCCGGCTGCCGTACAGCGACGACATCTTCAAACCGTCCACCGTCCCCAACAGCATCGACTTCTCCAACGGCAAGAACACCGACCTGCAAGGCCTCAACTCCCTCCAGATCATGGACAAGATCGTGTCGTACGCCGGTCAGGACGGCCTGAAGGTCATCCTCGACCGGCACCGCCCGGACGCCTCGGCGCAGTCGGCGCTCTGGTACACGGCGGCGGTCCCCGAGTCGACGTGGATCGCGAACCTCCGCTCCCTGGCGACCCGTTACGCCGGCCAGTCCACGGTCATCGGCATCGACCTCCACAACGAGCCCCACGATCCCGCCTGTTGGGGCTGCGGAGACGTCGCGACCGACTGGCGGCTCGCTGCCCAGCGCGCGGGCGACGCCGTCCTGTCCGTCAACCCCGACCTGCTGATCTTCGTCGAGGGCGTGCAGACGTACGCCGGTGTCTCCGGCTGGTGGGGCGGCAACCTGATGGGTGCGGGCCAGTACCCGGTCCAACTGACCGTGCCGGGAAGGGTGGTGTACTCCGCGCACGACTACGCGACGAGCGTCGCCCAGCAGAGCTGGTTCAGCGATCCGACCTTCCCGGCGAACATGCCGGCGGTGTGGGACAAGTACTGGGGTTACCTCTTCCGGCAGAACATCGCGCCGGTGTGGGTGGGCGAGTTCGGCACCACCCTCCAGTCGACGGTGGACCAGAAGTGGCTGGCCGCGCTGGTCGACTACCTCCGCCCGACCTCGACCTACGGCGCCGACTCCTTCTCCTGGACCTTCTGGTCGTGGAACCCCAACTCCGGTGACACGGGCGGGATCCTGAGGGACGACTGGGTGACTGTGGACACGGTGAAGGACGGGTATCTGGCGAGCGTGAAGGCACCGTTGTTCCCGAGCACCGGTACGGGGACAGGCGGGGGAGGAAACGGGGGAGGCGGAAGTACCGGTGCCTGCACGGCCGCATACACCGTCAGTAGCGACTGGGGGAGCGGCTTCAACGCGGCCGTGACGGTGACCAACACCGGCACCTCGGCGCTCAACTCCTGGAAGGTGACCTGGACCTGGTCCGGGGCGCAGCAGATCACGAGCATGTGGAACGCGTCGTACACGCAGAGCGGGGCGAGTGTCACGGCAGTGAACGCGGATCACAACGGGAGTGTGGGCGTGGGTGGTTCGGTCGGGTTCGGGTTCGGTGGGGCTCCCGGGGGCGGGAGCGTGCCGAGTCTGAGTTGTGCGGCGGGGTGAGGGTGCCGGAGTTCGAGCTCTCGTGGATGCAACAACTGCTGTGGTTGCCCTGACCGTCGCTCCGCAGCGTCACCGGGCAACTACAGTGCGGATGGGCCGTGTTCTCCGTCGCGGCCATCCGAGGAGGAGTCCTGTGCCATCGTCCTGCGACCCCCAGTACGCTCCCGTCGGTGACGTGGGAGCGGTGCTCATGCTGATCGACTCCCGGCTCAAGGCCGTTCATGACGGCAAGTCGGCGACCGACCCCGAACAGCAGGCGCTGATGGACCAGTTCATCGCGTCGCTGGGACCCGGCGGGCTCGACGACCTGCTCAACGGCGCGTGCACGCTCATCTATATGTTCATGACGTGGCTGAGGAAGGCCCACGAGAGCGAGGGCAAGGACGTCATCGAGTATGTCGTGCCGACCCTCGTGGCCACGATGCGGATGATGCCCAAGAGCTGTCCGCCCGAGGCCATCCCCATGATGGCCGGCCTGACCATCGCCGCGGGCAACGGCCTCAGCCCCAACCTGTGGCGCAAGCAGTACGGGGACTGGACCAAGGAGGAGATGACTCCGCTGGAGGCCACGACGTTCCTGCTCGCGGAGCACATCAACCGGGTCGCGGACGATCCCGAGTTCGCCACGCGCATGATCATGGATGCGCTGAGCCGGCTCGAGGGAATCGACGAGGACGACGAGGGCGACGGCTGAGTTGGCCGGACAGTCACGCGAGCGATGGCCACCGGTCGGCGGCCCACTCCAGCCAGTCTGACCACCCAGGAGGCGGACCTTCCACCTCATGTGCAGCGAGTTCCGTGGCGTCGGGCTCCTCGAACAGCGTCCTCCAGTGCAGGAGGTCCGTCTCGCTCATCACGAAGGTCTGATCAGGGGTGGTCGACTGGCGATGGGCGATCCGGGCATGTTGGGTCTTTTGATCCACCGGCACATACACCAGTTGACAGGACGCACCCGCAGACATCACCAACCAGCGGATCGCCGACCTCTCGTCACGAGACCAGCAGCCGAAGTCCAAAACTACGTTCGTTCCCAGCTTCAGCGCCTCCAGACCCAGCCAGAGCAGCCGTCCTTCCAGCACATCGCGCTTCCCGGCCGGCTGCGGATCGCCGAACAGCGGGATCATCCACTCATCCGGCGTCAGCCGCAGCGCGCCGTACTCCTCAGCCAGCTGTCGAGCTCGCGTGGTCTTTCCGGCCCCGGGCAGGCCAACCGTCAGGAAAAGCGTCGTCACGCCCAGATCGTGCCACGAAGGCCAAGTGATCACGGCGCGACCTATCGCGACCGAGCCGACGAGTGGCAGAAGAGTCCCAATGAACGGCGGAACCCGGGAAGGGGCTGGCCAGATGCTGCCGGTGTTGGACCTGGGCACCGATCGCTGTGCACCGCCGGTGGGACAAACATGCCACCTGCGCTTTGTATGGGGGCCGATGAGGGCTGGCGGTCCTTCGTCGGGCAGTGCTGAGGTCGAACCGGCTGTCGGAGCCCATCGCTGACCTTGACCGCGACCACTGGTGACGGCTGGATCGAAGGGCGGTCAATGTGATGGCGATGCCCACCGACGCGCTTCCTCCGCTGCGGCAGCAGGTTGCCGATGCCTACCTGAAGGTCAACGGGGCGCATCCGATGACCCAGGCCGACGACCGGTATGTCGACGAGTACTACGCTTCGTTGGAAGAGATCTGTGCCGCACAGTCGGTGGATCCGGACGAGATCCGCGGCCATATGCTCGCCGGTCGTCTTCCGCTGCCGAGCTACCTGCGCTCCGACGGGTCCGAGATCGGGTTCCGAGGCCGAGGCGGAGTGGGACGCGTACCTCAGCGGCCAGTACGTGTGCCTGAAGTCCGTGACACCGGCCACCATCCGGCGCAAGTCGCAACTGGTCGAGGCGATCCGGTCGGCGGTGGCCGAGCCCGAGCCGGGCTCGCCGGACTGGCGTGCACGCTTGCACGCACTGGTCGACGAACTCGACGAGCTTGAGCCCCCGTTCACCGGCTACGACGTATCGCGGTTCAACGGGCCGTCCTCCCGGACGACCTGCATCGACCAGGTGCGCGAGAGCTTCCCCCGGGCCGGGTCACCCCCGCTCGCACGAAGGTGACCCTCCCCCGAAGCTCCGGGCCGGCTACTTGCCGGCCAACGACGTGTTGGTGATCGGGAGTTTCCGCTCCACCCCCGCCACATACATGTCCGTCGGCGCCGTGCGCAGCGTGAACGTGTCGTCGTAGCTGGAGACGCGTACCGAGAGGACGAAGAAGCCGTCGTCCTCGGTGGTCACCTTCACGTGGGACTCCTGCTCCCAGTAGGTCTGGAGGAAGACCTCGGTGCCCTGCGGCTCCTCGCCCTTGGGCAGGGTGACCTTGCCCTGGACGGTGAGGATGTCGCCGGCCTTCACCTTCTTCTTGTTGACCGAGTAAGTGAGCGAACTGGCCTTGGTGTTGGCGTTCACGGTGGTGTCCGCGAAGTAGCCGTCCTGCGGGGTGTTGGGGTCGCCGTCCACGTCGTAGAGGGCGGTGATGTGCACCCCGTGCTGGACGTTGAGCAGGCTGCTGCCGGTCGTGTGGTCGATGTCGACGTCGGGGATGGTGAACTTCCCGTTGGCGTCGCTGACCGGCTTGCCCAGGTCGCGCGGCTCGTAGTAGTTGGGGTCGATGGGGTCGCCCCACGGGTTCCAGGTGGTGAACTGGACGACTTCCTGGACGGTGACGGGGATGTTGGGCGCCGGGGTGCCGTCGGCCTTGGTGACGGTGCCGGTGACGTCGACGTGGCGGTTGTCGTAGTCGGTGCTGGACGGGTTGGTGGTCACGGTCAGCACGTAGGCGTCGCCGGGAGCGGCGTCCGAGGGGGCCGCCGAAGCGACGGGCGCGGACAGGACGCCGGCGGCGAGCAGCAGCGCGGCGGTGGCGGCAAGCCGCGTCGACAGGGTTCTGCTGGGCACGGTCAACTCCAACTGTGGTCGGGAGTACAGGAGTTGCGCCGGGCGGCACCGGTTCCACCGCGACGCACCAGTTCGACCGGCGGTGTGGGGCGGGAGTTGTCCTCTGTGCGGCCGCTGTTACGCGGCTGTGGCGGGGGGTTGATTTGTCCGGGTTACGGGTTCACCCGGGCGTCGGTCAAAGTCCTCCCACCCGTTCTCTACGGCGACGAAAAGCGCCCCGCGGAGAGATCCGCGGGGCGCCTTCGTCGTCGTAGAACCGTTTGACCGGACCGCGACTACAGCTTCTCGATGACGTAGTCCACGCACTTCGTCAGCGCCTCGACGTCCGCCGGGTCGATCGCCGGGAACATCGCCACGCGGAGCTGGTTGCGGCCGAGCTTGCGGTAGGGCTCGGTGTCGACGACGCCGTTGGCGCGGAGGACCTTGGCGACCGCGGCCGCGTCGATCTCGTCGGCGAAGTCGATCGTGCCGATGACCTGCGAGCGCTTGGCGGCGTCCGTGACGAACGGGGTGGCGTGCTTCGACTCCTCCGCCCAGGAGTAGAGGCGGGTGGAGGAGTCCTTCGTGCGGGCCGTCGACCAGGACAGGCCGCCCTGGCCGTTGATCCAGTCGAGCTGCTCGGCCAGCAGGAAGAGCGTGGCCAGGGCCGGGGTGTTGTACGTCTGGTTCTTGCGGGAGTTGTCGATCGCCGTGGGGAGCGAGAAGAACTCCGGGATGTGGCGGCCGGACGCGTGGATACGCTCCGCGCGCTCGATCGCGGCCGGGGAGAAGACGCCGATCCACAGGCCGCCGTCGGAGGCGAAGGACTTCTGCGGGGCGAAGTAGTAGACGTCCGTCTCGGTGATGTCGACCGGAAGGCCGCCCGCGCCCGACGTCGCGTCGACGAGGACCAGGGAGCCCTCGTCCGCGCCCGCCACTCGCTTGAGGGGGGCCGCCACGCCCGTCGACGTCTCGTTGTGGGTGAAGGCGTACACGTCCACGCCCGCCTCCGCCGCCGGCTCCGGGTGGGTGCCGGGGTCGGAGGAGATGACCGTCGGCTCGGCCAGCCACGGGGCGAGCTTCGACGCCTTGGCGAACTTGGAGCTGAACTCGCCGAAGGTGAGGTGCTGCGACTTGTTCTCGATCAGGCCGTGGGTCGCGATGTCCCAGAAGGCCGTCGAGCCGCCGTTGCCGAGGATCACCTCGTAGCCCTCGGGGAGGGAGAACAGGTCGGAGATGCCCTCGCGGACCTTGCCGACCAGGTTCTTGACCGGGGCCTGGCGGTGGGACGTACCGAGGAGGGAGGTTCCGGTGGCGGCCAGCGCGTCCAGCGCCTCCGTCCGCACCTTGGAGGGGCCAGCGCCGAAACGTCCGTCGGCGGGCTTGATGTCAGCGGGAATCTGGATATCAGCCACGAGCCGGAGGGTATCGCCTCGGCGAAACCGGACGGAAACGCGTCCGTTCGATGAGACGGACCCTCCGGTCCGTGGACCAGTGGATCAGCCGCGCGGGGCCAGCCTCACCGGCAGCTCGAAGATGTCGTTCTGCGTCACCACCGGCTTGTTGCGCAGCTCGCTCGCCGGGACCGCCAGGTCCAGGTGCGGGAAGCGCTCGTAGAGGGCCGGGAGGGCCACGCCCGCCTCCAGGCGGGAGAGGGCCGCGCCGGGGCAGACGTGCGGGCCGTGGCCGAAGGAGATGTGGCGGTTCTCGCTGGTGCGGGTGATGTCGAACTCGCCGGCCGTCGGGCCGTGCGCCTGCTCGTCGCGGCCGATCGCGGCGTACGACACGATCAGCGCGTCGCCGGCCGGGAGGATCTTGTCGCCGACCGGGACGTCCTCCGTGGCGAAGCGGATCAGGACGTGCGAGGTGGGCGTGGAGTGGCGCAGGGTCTCCTCGATCACCGAGGACCAGTCGGCCTCGCCGGCCAGGACCAGGGCACGCTGGACGGGGTGCTTCGAGAGGTTGACGACCGCGTTGACGATCAGCGAGATCGTCGTCTCGTGGCCCGCCGCGACCATCAGCTGGAGCGTGGAGACGATCTCCTCGTCGGTGAGGTGGTCGCCGTTCTCGGAGGCCTGGATGAGGGCCGAGGTCAGGTCGTCGCCGGGCTCGGCGCGTTTGGCCGCGACCGTCTCGGCCATGATGCCCGCGAGTTCCGTGAGGGTGGCGATGACCTCGGCCGGCGGGGTCTGCGTCGAGAAGAACTTCTCGAACAGCTCCTTCAGGCGCGGGAGTTTGGCCTCCGCTATGCCCATGAGGTCGGCGACGACGAACATCGGGAGCGGGTACGCGAACGCCGCCTTCAGGTCGATCTCGTCGGCCTCGTCGCCCTGGATGCCGTCGAGGAGGCCCTCCGTCAGCTTCGCGATCCGCTCCCGCATCTGCTCCACCCGGCGCGGGGTGAGCGCCTGCGCGACCAGCGTGCGCATCCTGCGGTGGTCGGCGCCGTCCACGGTCAGCATGGAACGGCCGGGGTTGGCGAGTCCGATCAGCGGCCAGTCCGCGGGGATCTCGCCGCGCTGCCAGGCGCCCCAGACGTTGATGTCCTTCACCAGCCGCGGGTCCGTGAGGAGTTGCTTCGCCTCGGCGTGGTGCGTCACCGCCCACACGGGAACCCCGCCGGGCAGTTCTACGGCGGCCAGCGGACCGGCCTCCCGCAGCCTGGCGCTCTCGCCGTCCAGGTCGCCGACGAACGGGTCGAGGACTATGCGCGTGCTCATACGGGGGTGCCTCCAAGGGCAGGGGTCGGAGAGAACCGCACTGGCAACTCGGTCAGGCCTCGCAGCCACGGCGAGGGCCGACGGGTCAGGGACTCGGCGGGGACCGCCAGGTCGATGTCGGGGAGGCGGTCCAGTACGACCTCGATGCCCGTCCGCGCGATGACCTCGGCGACCTCCTGCGCGGGGAAGGGGCACCGGTGTTCGCCGTGCCCGAAGGAGAAGTGCGCGTTGTTGCCGCCGGTGAGCGCGGAGTGGTCGGTGCGGACCTGGGGGTCGGAGTTGGCGCCCTGGAGGCCGAGGAGCAGCAGGTCGCCGGTGCGGATGCGACGGCCGCCGAGCTGGGTGTCGCGGGAGGCCCAGCGCCCGGCCACGTTCTGGGTGGGGGTGTCCTCCCACAGCACCTCGTTCATCGCCTCGGCGACACTGTTGCGGCCGCCGAACAGCGAGGCCGCGAACCGGTCGTCGGTCAGCATCAGGCGCAGCGAGTTGCCGATCCAGTCGGCGGTCGGCTGGTGGCCCGCCGCCATCATCACCATCAGGTCCTGGGCGATCTCCACGTCGGAGAAGCCGGTGGCGTGCGTGAGCATGCGCGAGACGACGTCGTCGGCGGGTGCCGCCTTCCGGTCGGCCAGCAACTGCCCCATGGACGTGGCCAGATGGGTCTGGCCTGCGATCGCCCGCTCACGTCCGTCGATCATGTCGTTCAACGCCGTCACCAGGCCCGGACCCTGCTCGTCCGCGAAGCCGTAGAGCCGGGCCAGGACCCGTACCGGCAGCAGCATCGCGTAGTCGCCGACGATGTCCGCCTCGCCCTTGGCGCAGATCCCGTCGATCAGCTCGTCCGCGAACTTCTCGGCGTAGGAACGGAGTTCGGACGGGTCTACGGCCTCCAGCGCGTCGCTGATCATGCCGACGCGGTCGCGGTGGCGCTCGCCGACCGTGTAGAGGATCGACGGCTGCTTGCGGCCGATCATCGGGAGCAGCGGCCAGTCGTCGGGGATGCGGTCCCACTGGTTCCACAGGTCCGAGTCACGGCTGAACAGCACCGGATCGCCGGTGACTTGGTGCAGCTCGCGGTAGCCGAGCACCAGCCAGGCCGGGACGTCGCCGTCGAGCACCACCGGGGTCACGGCGCCGTGCTCGCGCCGCATCTCCCGGTACAGCCGCGCCGGTTCGGTCTGGAACCTGGGTCCACTCAGCGGTACGGGCGCGGGGGCGGGCGCGGTCACAGGGCCAACTCCTGGTGGGGTACGTGGGCTTGGGCGTCGTAGCGACCGCTGTGGTGGTTCCTGACATGCTCGACGAGCGTGATCAGGACCTGCTTCGCGGACGCGCGGGAGCGGGCGTCGCAGTCCAGGAGCGGGACATGCGGGTCGAGGTCGAGGGCCTCGCGGATCTGGTGCGGGGCGTAGGCGGGGCCGCCGAAGTCGTTGCAGGCCACGATGAACGGTGTGCCGTGGTGTTCGAGGCGGTCGATGGCGTACCAGGAGTCGTCGATCCGGCGGGTGTCGACGAGGACGACCGCGCCCAGCGTCCCGGAGAACAGCCGGTCCCACAGGAACCAGAACCGCTGCTGGCCGGGGGCGCCGAACAGGTACAGCACATTGCGGGCGTCGAGCGTGATGCGGCCGAAGTCGAAGGCGACGGTGGTCGCGGACTTGCCGCGCACCTCGCTGATGTCGTCGACGGCCTCGCCGGCCTTCGTCATCGTCTCCTCGGTGTTGAGGGGACGTATCTCGCTGACCGAACGGACCAGCGTGGTCTTGCCGACGCCGAAGCCGCCCACGACCACGATCTTCAGGCCGTTGTCGGCGGAGGCACCCAGCGGGGTGCGCGCGTCAGAGGTTGCGGAGTCCAACGAGCACCTGTTCCAGGACGTCGGGATCGAGAACCGTCTCGCGCGGGTGCCGGGCGCTGACCCGGCCGGCCGCGAGAAGGTCGGAGAGGAGAATCTTGGTGATGCTCACCGGGAGCTTGAGTTCGGCCGCCAACTCCACTACTGACGTGGGGTGTTCGGTGATCCGCAGGATCGCCGCGTGCTCCGACTGCATACCGGTCACCGGATCGCACTCGGCGACCACCAGGGTCACCAGGTCGAACGGGCTGTCCGGTCCGGAACGGGCGCGGCCTCCGGTGAGCGTGTAGAGGCGGTCGGGTGAGTCGTCCCTGCCGGGGCGGCTCATGACGTACGGGGTTCCGCGCGCAGGTGCTCGCCGAGCTGTTCGACCAGCTCGCTCATGTTGTGCCCGATCAGACCCGCGTCCGCGTCCTCCGTGGTGACGAGGGCCAGGTGCGCGCCCTCGCCCGCCTCGACGATGAACAGCACCCCGCCGTAGAACTCGGTCATCGCGGAGCGCACACCCCCGCTGCCGTCCCCGAACTCCACGGACGCGCCGTGCGACAGCGACTGGATTCCGGCGGCGATCGCGGCGAGCTGGTCGGCCTGGTCGACGGAGAGTTCGGGCGTCCGGCACAGCTTCAGGCCGTCCCGGGACAGCACGAGCGCGTGCCGCGCGCCCGGGGTGCGCTCCAGGAGGCCCTCGATGAGCCAGGTGAGCTTCTCGTCGGCGGTGGTCGTGCCGGTCATGAGGTGGGGTTGCCTTCCGGGTGAGAGAGGGAGGTGGGGGAGGCGACGGCGGGCTCTGCCGACTCGGGGTCGTCCGCCTCGGTGTCGGACGTGAGCTGTTCGGACATCGCGCCGCGTACGGCCTGCCGGAAGCTGTTGAAGCGCGCGGTCCGCGCCAGGGTGTCGTCGGCCGAGGGCGCCGGGCGCGTCTCGGAGGCCGCGGCCTCCGCACGCCCGCGTGACCGCTCGGCCTCCGCGAGCGCCTGACCCCGGCGCCGCCTGGGCAGCCCGTCCGGCAGGGCGCCCGCCGCGTCCGGCACCGGCTCGGAGGGGGTGCCCCGGTCCGCCGACTCGTGCGTGGGGACCGGGTCGGGGTCCAGATCGTCGAGGGTGCGCCCGGCGGCGTACGACATCCACGGCTTCTCTGACTTCTCAGGCTTCCCTGGCTCCTCTACGGCGACGGGCTCGGGAACCGTCTCCGGCTTCTGCTCCTGTACGACGGCCGGGGGCTCGGGGAGCGCGAGGGACGTCTGCGGTGCCGCCGGGGTGTCCTGGGGCACCAGGATGTCCTGCGGTACGAGCATCAGGACACCCGTGCCGCCGCGCGCGGAGGGCCGGTACGACACCTTCAGGCCGTACTTGCGGGCCAGCCGGCCGACGACCGCGAGGCCCAGCCGGGTGCCGGTGAGGCCGCCCAGTTCGGCGGAGTCACCGCTCACCGCCCGTTCGGCGCGGCGCAGTTGGATGTCGCCCATGACCAGGCCGCTGTCCTCGACGGAGACGATGACCCCGGCGGGCACCTCCTCGACGTACACATGCACTTCGGCGCTCGGCGGCGAGAAGTTCGCGGCGTTGTCGAGGAGTTCGGCGAGCGCGTGCATCACTCCCTCGGCAGCGTGCCCGGCGACGGCGGCATCGCTCGCGGAGTGCACGCGCACCCGCTGGTAGCCGCTGATCCGGCCCATCGCGCCGCGCAGGATCGACTCCATGGCGATCGGGCGGGCCCAACGGCGGCCCGAGCGGGCGCCCGTGAGCACGGCGACGGAGTCGGCCAGCCGGCCCGCCTGCGCGGTGCGGTGGTCGAGATGGAGCAGGTCGGCGAGGACGTCCTCGTCGGAGTGCCGCTCCTCCATGCCCCGCAGGTCGGCGAGCATGCCGGTGGCCAACGCCTGCATCCGGCCCGCCGCGTTGGCGGTCGCGGAGAGCGCGGCGGCACGGTCCTGGGCGTCCCGGCGGGCCCGCTCGGACAACTGCTTGTTCTCGGCGGTGAGTCGGGCGCGTTCCTCGGCGTTCTCCTCGGTGAGGCGGGTGCGCTCCTGAGCGAAGGAGGTGGTGAGCCGCGTGCGCTCCTGGGCGAACTCGGAGATCAACCGGGCGCGTTCCTGCGAGAGTTCGGCCGTCAGCCGGGCCCGCTCGTGGGTCAGCTCCTCGGTCAGTTGCACGCGCTCCCGGTCCAACTCCGTGCTCAGCCGGGCCCGTTCCTGCAACAGCCGCCCGGCGTCCAGGGTGACGGCCTCCAGCCGGCGGCGGGTGATCCGGGCCGTCTGATAGGCGTGCGCGGCGATCGCGACGGCCGCGCACAGCAGCAGCGCGGCGGCGCCCGCACCGCAGGCGAGCGGGAGGCGCTTCGCGGCCGGTGTCACATAGACCGCGCCGGCGACCGCGAGTCCGGCCAGTACGGCGGTGAACAGCGGGGCGGGGGCGACGGTGCGGAAGGTGGGTCGTTCGCCGGGAAGTATGGGGGCGGTCATGAAGGGGGTCCTCGGTCGGGTCCTCGGGCGTCTTTGGGCGTGTCCTCGGGGGGTGCTCGTCGGGTTCCTGGGCGAGAAGCGACACCGGTGCTCAACTGACGGTCACTATATGAGAGTTAGTGATCGAACTGGGTAGGTTCTGGATGCGTTTACGGAATCCGCGCGTCGGCGGTACGAAGTTTCCCGGAACGATTCCCCGAACGCCGGGCCGTCACTGTCAGTGGCCGGGTGCATGCTGGGGGCATGGCGGACCTTCAGGCGGAGCTGCGGAGGACGGTCCGGGGCGAGGTCGGTTTCGACGTCACGTCCCGGGCGCTGATGACCATGGACGCGTCCAACTACCGGCGCGTCCCGCTCGGCGTCGTCGCGCCGCGTGACGCCGACGACGTGGCGGCGACGCTCGCGGCCTGCCGGGCGCACGGAGTGCCGGTCGTCGCTCGCGGCGGCGGGACCTCGATCGCCGGCCAGGCGACGGGCACGGGCGTGGTCCTCGACTTCACCCGCCATATGAACGGCCTGGTGGCCCTGGACCCCGCCTCCCGTACGGCGGTCGTCCAGCCCGGCCTGGTCCTCGACCGCCTCCAACAGGCAGCCGCCGTCCATGGGTTGCGCTTCGGCCCCGACCCCTCGACCCACAGCCGCTGCACCCTCGGCGGCATGATCGGCAACAACTCCTGCGGCTCACATTCGGTCGCCTGGGGCACGACGGCGGACAGCGTGAGCGAGCTGTCGGTGCTCACCGCGCGCGGCGACCGCTTGCGGCTCGGCCGCGACTGGTCCGGCGCCCCGGAGGGCCTACAGGCCCTGGTCCAGGGCGAGTTGGCGCGCCTGCGCACCGGCTTCCCGGACCTCCCCCGCCGTATCTCGGGCTACGCGCTCGACGCCCTCCTGCCCGAGAAGGGCGCGGACGTCGCCCGCTCCTTCTGCGGCAGCGAGGGCACTCTGGGCATCCTCACCGAGGCGGTCGTACGACTCGTCGAGGCACCCCGCGCGCGTGCCCTGGCCGTGCTGGCGTACGCCGACGAGAGCGCGGCGGCGGAGGCCGCGGCGGGCCTGCTGCCCTTCGCGCCGCTCACCGTCGAGGGCATGGCGGCCGACCTGGTGCGCGCCACCGCGGACCTGCCCCGGGGCGGCGCCTGGCTCTTCGTGGAGACCGGCGGCGACACGGCTGCGGAGGCACGCGCGCGTGCGGAGACGATCGTCCGCGCGGCCGACGTCCTCGACTCCCTGGTCGTGACGGACCCGTCGAGCCAGCTCGCGTTGTGGCGGATCCGCGAGGACGCGAGCGGTACGGCGACCCGGATGCCGGACGGCGCCGAGGCCTGGCCCGGCTGGGAGGACTGCGCGGTACCGCCGCCCCGACTGGGCGCGTATCTAAGGGACTTCAGGGGGCTGTTGCGGGACCACGGCCTGCGCGGCACCCCGTACGGCCACTTCGGCGACGGCTGCATCCACGTCCGCATCGACTTCGACCTGATCACGGACGAGGGGGTGGCCCGCTTCCGCCGCTTCTCGGAGGACCTGGCCGGGCTGGTGGTGGCGCACGGCGGTTCGCTCTCCGGCGAGCACGGGGACGGCCAGGCGCGCGCCGAGTTGCTGCCGAAGATGTACGGCGACGAGATGGTGGCCCTCTTCGAGCGCACCAAGGCCCTCTGGGACCCGGACGACCTCCTCAACCCCGGCATGCTGGTCCGCCCGGCGCCCCTCGACACGAACCTCCGCTTCTCCTCCCTGCCCCGCGAGCCGGTGGACGTGGCGTTCGGCTACCCGTCCGACGGCGGGGACTTCTCGGCGGCGGTACGGCGGTGCGTGGGCGTGGCCAAGTGCCGTACGCACGAGCCCTCGGGGGCCTCGGTGATGTGCCCGTCGTTCCGCGCGACCGGCGAGGAGGCGCACTCCACGCGCGGGCGGGCCCGGCTGCTGCACGAGATGCTCGCGGGCGAACTGGTCACCGACGGCTGGCGGTCGACGGAGGTCCGGGACGCGCTGGACCTGTGCCTGTCCTGCAAGGGCTGCCGCACGGACTGCCCGGTCGGCGTCGACATGGCCACGTACAAGGCGGAGTTCCTGCACCACCACTACGAGGGCCGCCGCCGACCGGCCGCCCACTACACGATGGGTTGGCTGCCGCGCTGGCTGCGACTGGTGGCCCGCACGCGCACGGCGTGGCTGGTCAACTTCCTTGCTTCGGTACGGCCGTTGGCGGCGGTCGGGAAATGGCTGGGCGGGATCGCGGCGGAGCGGAAGATCCCGCGGGTGGCGGGGGAGACGTTCACCCGTTGGTCGAAGCGGCGCTTGAAGGCGCGGGTGCGGGAGATGCGTGCCGGGCGACCGGCGGGCTGGGAGCACGAGCGTCCCCGGGGCGGCACCGCCATTGTCTGGCCGGACACCTTCACCGACCACCTCGCACCGTCGGTGGGCAGGGCTGCCGTACGCGTCCTTGAGGCGGCGGGGCTCTTCGTGGTGCCCATGCCGGGCAAGACCATGAACGCGAAGGAGGAGACGGACGAGGACGGCACCGTCACGTCGTACTCCTTCAGCCCGTGGCGGGCCCGCCGGGTGCGCGTCTGCTGCGGCCTGACCTACGTGTCGACCGGCCAACTCGACCGCGCCCGAGCGGTGTTGCGCGACACGCTCGACGTGCTGGACCCCTTCCTGGACCCAAAATTGCCCGAGGTCCTCGGGGACCTCCGAGTCCCCGAGGACCCCGACGACTCGGAGGACTCCGAGGACCCGGTGGCCCCGATGTACTTCGTCGTCCTGGAACCGAGCTGCGCGGCGGCCCTCCGCACCGACCTCCCCGAACTCCTCCCCGACGACCCCCGCGCGGCCCGCCTCGCGGCCTCCGTCCTCACCTTCGCCGAAGCCCTGGACCGCCTCGCCGCCCCCGACTGGACCCCACCCCGCATCGACCGCCCGGTGACCGGCCAGACCCACTGTCACCAGCACGCGGTACTGGGCGACACCCCCGACCGCCGCGTCCGCGCCGCAGCCGGCCTGACCGGCGAACTGGCCGGCGGCTGCTGCGGGTTGGCGGGCAACTTCGGTTTCGAGAAGGGCCACTACGAGGTGTCGGCGGCCTGCGCGGAGGAACAACTGCTGTCGGCGGTGCGGGAGGCGCCGGAGGGGGCGGTGGTCCTGGCGGACGGCTTCTCGTGTCGGACGCAGTTGGAGCAGATGGCGGGAGTGCGGGGGCGGCATTTGGCGGAGGTTTTGGCGGAGGCGTTGGATTCTCCGGAAGGGGGAGGGACCGAATGACGTCTGAACTCGGACGAGTGGCCGTCCTCTCCGACATCCACGGCGTACTCCCCGCCCTCGAAGCGGTCCTCGCCGAACCGGAGTTGATGGCCGCCGACCGCATCGTCCTCACCGGCGACATCACGGCCGGCCCCCAACCGGCCGAAGTCGTCGACCTGTTGCGCGAGCAGGGCGACCGCGTGCTGTGGCTGTCGGGCAACGCGGACCGCGAACTGGTCGAGTACCGCAGGGGCGAGCGCGACGACATCCCCGACCCGATCGGCCCGTACGCGGCGACCGCCCTCCGCTCCGACCAGATCGACTTCCTGGCCGCCCTCCCCAAGACCCTCACCCTCTCGATCCGCGGCCTCGGCAAGGTCCTCTTCTGCCACGCCACACCCCGGGACGACGAGGAGGTGGTCCTCGTCGACTCCCGCCCCGCCCGCTGGACGGAGGTCCTCACCGGCCTCGACGACTCGATCCGCACAGTGGTCTGCGGCCACACCCACATGCCGTACATCCGCCTCGCCCAGGGCCGCCTGATCGTCAACCCGGGAAGCATCGGCATGCCGTACGGCCGCCCCGGCGCCCACTGGTGCCTGCTGGGCCCCGGCACTGACCTCCGCGTCACCCCGTACGACATCCCGACAGCGACCGCCCGCCTCACCCGCGAGTCCGGCTACCCGGAGATCGCCGAGTGGGCGGACTACTTCCTCAACGCCCGGGCGTCGGACACGGAGGCGTTGGGGGTGTTCGGGGCGCGGGACGGGTGGGGGTGACTGCCTAGGCTGGCCGTTCGACCACGGTTTCGACCCGCCAGGGAGCCCCGCGTATGACGAACCTCCGCCTCCGCCCCATCACCCCCGCCGAACACCTCGCCTTCATCGCGACCCGCCCCTCCGCCAGCCACATGCAGGTGCCCTCCTGGGGTGAGGTGAAGCCCGACTGGCGGGCGGAGAGTCTGGGGTGGTTCGAGGGGGAGAGCGGGCCGCTGGTCGGGGTCGGGCTGGTGTTGTACCGGCCCGTGCCCAAGTTGAAGAAGTACCTCGCCTATCTGCCCGAGGGTCCCGTCATCGACTGGGACGCCGCCGACCTCGACCGCTGGCTCGATCCGATGCTCGCCCACCTCAAGTCGCAGGGCGCGTTCACGGTGAAGATGGGGCCGCCCGTCGTCGTGCGCCGGTGGAGCGCGGACGCGGTGAAGGCGGCGATCGCCGACCCGGACGCGCGCCGGCTGCGGGACGCGGAGGCGACGTCGTACGAACCTCGCGCCTACGAGATCGCCGACCGTCTGCGCCGCGCGGGCTGGCAGCAGACGGAGCCGGGAGGGGAGGACGGGTTCGCGGCGGGGCAGCCGCGTTATGTGTTTCAAGTGCCGTTCGCCGGGCGGTCCTTGGAGGACATCCACGCCGGGCTCAACCAGCAGTGGCGCCGCAACATCAAGAAGGCCGAGAAGGCCGGCGTGAAGGTCGTCCAGGGCGGCTACGACGAACTGCCCGCCTTCTACGAGCTCTACGCCGAGACCGCCGAACGCGACCGCTTCATCCCGCGCCCCCTCCCCTACTTCCAGCGCATGTGGACCGCCCTCACCACCGAACACCCCGACCGCATGCGCCTCTACCTCGCCCACCACGACGGCGACATCCTCGCCGCGGCCACCATGCTGACCGTCGGACAGCACGTCTGGTACTCCTACGGCGCCTCCACCAGCCGCCGCCGCGAGGTGCAGCCCAACAACGCCATGCAGTGGCGCATGATGACCGACGCCCACCAACTCGGCGCCTCCGTATACGACTTCAGAGGCATCACCGACACCCTGGAGGAGTCCAACCACCTGCTGGGGCTGCTGCGTTTCAAGGCCGGCACGGGTGGAGAGGCCGTCGAGTACCTGGGGGAGTGGGACTTCCCCCTCAACCGGCTGCTGCACAAGGCGCTGGACCTCTACATGGCGCGCCGCTGAGGCCCCGGCGGGGCGAAGTCTGAGAGCGGACCCACAGGTTCCTTAAGGCTGCTCTCAGGTTTATTAGAGAACTCTCAGGTTCGCGGACCTAACTCAGGATTCACAAAGGTATTCACAGCACCTGCTTGCCGTTCGCTTGCCGACTTTGCTGCTTCTTGGCGTCGACGACGTGTAAGTTCATCCGTGTCGGGAATTCCCCGGGCGGTAAAACGCTCGACTTTGACGCACAATTCACTGCTCAACCCAAGGAGTTCGGCATGAGCCTCAAGAAGCTCGCCCCGCTGCCCCCCAAGCCCAAGTCGAAGCAGCTCCCCCCGCCGCCCCCGAAGCCCCGCAAGAAGCACCAGCCGAAGCCGCCGCTGAAGCCGCTGCCCGGCCAGGACCACTGATCGGGCAGTAGAAGAGGGCCGACCCACGCAGTCGGCCCTCTTTTCTTTCCTGAATTCGAAAATCCAAAAGAATTCTGATGACGGAAAGTGGAGGGGTTGTGGGCGTGGAAATGTACGTCGAAGCGGACGAGGAAGACCTCGAATACGAGGACGACGAAACCCCCACCATTCCCGCCCGAGTCGCCTTCCGCCGCTTCTGGCCGCTCACCCGCGGCCTCAGACGCTGGCTGATGCTCGTCTGGGTGTGCACCGTCGTCGGCGCCCTCGCCGAGACCGAGGCCATCCTCCTCTTCAGCGACCTCACCGACCGCGCCCTCGCCAAGGGCTCGCTCAGCGCCTTCTGGAGCCCCGCCGCCAAGTGGCTCGTCGTGGCGATCATCGGCGCGCTCGTCTCGTACGCCGGCAACTCCCTTGCCGCATGGGCCACCGAACGCTTCGTGATGAGACTGCGCGAGCATGTCTTCGACCACGTACAGCAGTTGCCCCCGCACTTCTTCCAACGGCACCGCCAGGGCGACCTGTTGTCCCGGCTGACCAGCGACGTCGAGGCGATCGAGACCCTCGTCGTGTCCGGCGTCATCGGCACCGCCTCGGCGATCTTCTCCGCCCTCTTCTACGCCGCCGCCGCGTTCTGGCTCCGCTGGGACCTGGCCGCCGCCACCTTCATTCTCGCCCCCCTCTTCTGGCTGGCGGCCCGCCGTTTCTCCGGCTCCATCAAGGACGTTTCCCGCGAGGGCCGGGTCGCCGACGGCGCGATCACCTCCGTCGTCGAGGAGTCCCTCGGCAACATCGTCCTCACCCAGGCCTACGGCCGCCGCGACGCGGAACGCCGGCGCCTGAACGAGGAGGCCGGCGCCTGGTTCCGCGCCTCTGTCCGCTCCTCGCGGCTCAACGAGGCGTACGAACAACTCGTCGCGGTCATCGAGACCGTGTGCGTGCTCGCCGTCATCGGCATCGGCGCCTGGGAGATCTCCACCGGCCGCATGACCCTCGGCCAACTCCTCGCCTTCTCCGCCTTCTTGGGCTACCTCTACCCGCCCGTCCGCGGCCTCGCCCAGCTCGGCCTGACGATCACCGCCGCCACCGCGGGCGCCGAGCGGCTCATCGAGATCCTGGACGTACGCCCGTCCGTCGCCGACCCCGCCCGCGGCTCGGAGACCGGCCGCCCCGACGGCACCGTCGAACTCCGCGACGTCTCCTTCAGCTACCCCGGCGCCGACCGCGCCGCCCTGGAGGGCCTCTCCTTCACCGTCAACCCCGGCGAGCTGGTCATCGTCACCGGCCCCAGCGGCGCCGGCAAGTCCACGGTCTCCAAGATGCTGCTCCGCTTCTACGACCCCGACGCGGGCGACGTGCTCCTCGACGGCGTCCCGCTGCGCGACCTCCCCCTCGCCCGCCTGCGCGAGTACGTCACCCTGCTCCCGCAGGAGACCCTCGTCCTGCACGACACCGTCCGCGCGAACATCGCCTGCGGCCGCCCCGGCGCCAGCGAACAGGCGATCGTGGACGCGGCGACGGCGGCCGACGCCCACGAGTTCATCCTCCGCCTGCCCGATGGCTACGACACGAAGGTCGACCCCAACTCGGCCCGCCTGTCCGGCGGTCAGCTCCAACGCCTCGCCATAGCGCGGGCGATCCTGCGCGACGCCCCGGTCCTGGTCCTCGACGAACCGACCACCGGCCTGGACTCGATGGCCGCCCGCCGGGTCGTGAAGCCGCTGCGGCGGCTGATGGCGGGCCGTACGACCATCATGATCACCCACGACCTCAACCTCGCCCCCGACGCCGACCGCATCCTGGTGGTGGACCGGGGCCGGATCGTGGAGACGGGCCGGCACGACGAGCTGATGGCGCGCGGCGGGGCGTACTTCCGTCTCCACCGCTCGCAGAACAACGCGGTGATGGACACTGGGGAACTGCGGTTGCCGTTCTTCGCCGAGGCGGGGGTGGGTGCGGTGCCGGTGGTCGAGACCGCTGGTGTCTACGGCTATCAGGCGCATCCCGGGTACTCCGCGCCGGCACCTTTCGTGGAGAGCTGGGCCCCGCAGCAGCCCTACCAGGAGCCGGCCTACCCCCAGGCCGAGTACTCCGATCCGCTCTTCGGGCCGATGCCCGAAAGCCTCTCCGACGGTCGCCCGCTGTTCCGTGACGAGGTTCCCTGGGGTGGCGTCTGAGCCACTGATCACCTCCGATCGCTCCAGGGACAGTTGCATAAAGGGTTCGCACACCTGTCGAAGTCCATTACCATGGACTTCGCAGTGCACCGTGATGGACGAACCCCGAGCTGAGCCCCTGGAAGCGCCGTGAGCATCCCCAGTACGTCGACCGCCAGTACGTCGACCGCCGCCCCCGTGGCCACCACCCCGGGTGCCGCCGCCCCGAGCCGCTTCGGGCCGGTCGGTCTCGTGCTGGCCGGGGGTGTCTCCGTGCAGTTCGGCGGCGCGCTGGCGGTGACGTTGATGCCGAGGGTGGGCGCGCTGGGCGTGGTCTCCCTCCGCCTGCTGGTGGCGGCGATCGTCCTGGTCGTGTTCTGCCGCCCGGGCCTGCGCGGTCACTCACGCGCGGACTGGGGCACGGTCGTGGTCTTCGGCGCCACGATGGCCGCGATGAACGGCCTCTTCTACCAGTCGCTGGCCCGCATCCCCCTGGGCCCGGCGGTGACCCTGGAGGTTCTGGGCCCGCTCGCCCTCTCGGTCCTGACGTCCCGCCGTGCGCTTAACGCGGTGTGGGCGGGGCTCGCCCTGGCCGGCGTCTTCCTCCTCGGCGGCGGAGGCTTCAGCAGCCTGGACCCCATAGGTGTGGCCTTCGCCCTGGGCGCCGGCTCCATGTGGGCGACATACATAATCTTCAGCGCCCGTACGGGCCGCCGCTTCCCCCAGGCCGATGGCCTGGCGCTGGCGATGGTGGTCGCGGCGGTGGCGTTCCTCCCCCTCGGCATCGCGGAGGCGGGCACAAAACTCCTGAACCCGGTGACGATCGCCCTCGGCTCGGCAGTGGCCGTCCTCTCCTCGGTCCTCCCCTACACCCTCGAACTCCTGGCCCTCCGCCGCCTCCCCGCCTCCACCTTCGCCATCCTGATGAGCCTCGAACCGGCGATAGCGGCAACGGCAGGCTTCCTGATCCTCCACCAGGCACTGTCCGTCACCGAAGCGATGGCCATCGCCCTGGTGATCGGGGCGAGTATGGGGGCGGTGCGGACTCAGGTGGGGCGGGGGCGGGCGAAGGTAGGAGTACAGGAGCGGGCGAAGGGGTGACCGGAGAAGTCCCGGTTACGGGTGGTACTTCTCCTCGACCGTCTCGGCACCGCCGGACTGGGAGTTCATGGTGACCCGGACCGTCACACTGTCGGTCTTCGCGGCCGTCTCCAGTTGGTCCACGGTGCACTTCGAGGTGCCGTACCCGTCGTCACCGATGGTCACGCTGGTGCCGTCGCTGTTGGAGCAGATCGCCGCCGCGCCAAGGATGCTCGTGGCGTTGGAGACCAGGAATGCCTGGTCCGTGCCGCCGTCCTCGGGCGTCACGATCAGCTTGCCGGGCGCGAGGTATCCCAGTGTGCCGACGATCGTGCTGTGGTCACCCGCGTCGGCGGTGCCGCTGCCGGAGGTGGAGACGGGCGGGCAGTAGCCGGTCTTCTCGCCTATGGAGTTGATTTCGGCGTTGGACCGTGAGTCTCCGGCGTAGTTGATCTGGTTGGTGCAGCTCACGCCGGACTTCTTGGCTGTGCCCGACCCCGTGGCGGTGGTGGAGGTCTGGCCGCTCTTGGCACTGGGCGTGCTGGTGCTGGTGGTGTTGGACTGCGCGGAACTTGTGGCGGAACCGGTGGCGGACGTGGCGGAGGTGGCCACACCGGGGTCGCACGCGGTCAGCGCCAGTCCGGCGGCGACGAGCACGGTGGTCGACAGGCCCCAACGAGCAGTCCTGGCACGCATGTTGTCCCTCTCTCACTTTCGACGGTATCGCCCCGCATCCGGTGGCGATGAGTCCGATCCCGCCCCTGGACGGACACAACCACCAGCGGCTGCAACGACCTTGACAAGGCACAACGGCCAAGTCGATGCCTGTTACAGCCTCGTGGCGCAACACCACACCCGTCACGACAAAAGACATCGGAAACGCACGGCCTGGAGGGAACGCCCTGCCGTGAAACCGTGTCTGCACCACCGGTGCCCCACGCGAACCGGGCCGGCCGCACACAACGCGACCGACCCGGTGGCAACAGCAACGAGGAAACCCGACCCGGCTCAGCCCACCGCCTGCCCCACAACCGTGTCGTCCAGCCGCTTGACCCGCGGCGCCAGCAGCACCAGAACCGCCCCCACCGCACACAACCCGGAGATGAGCCAAAGCCCGTTGGTGAACCCGGAGTCGAGATAGAACTGCGTGCCCTGGACCACCGCGCCGTGCCTGGCGATGACCACGAACACGAGCTGGATGAAGACGCCTTGAGCGACGCCCTGGATCAGGAACTGCGTGCCGTTGGCGAGCGCCTGCTCCTCCGGCGCCACCGTTCCGATGATCATGATCGGGGTGATGGCCATGACCAGCCCGACACCGGGGCCGACGATCAGGCCCCAGATCGCGAACTGCGGGACGGTCTCGTGGAGTTGGGAGCCCAGCCCGAAGCCCACGGCGGTGAGGACGCCACCCGCGCCCAGCAGGATCCGGGTGTCGATGCGCCGCGCGAGTGCCCCGGCCAGCACCGCCATCAGGATGGTGGTCACGCTCATCGGGGCGAGGACCACCGCGTTCTTCGTCGCCGACCAGCCCAGGCCGCCGGAGACGTGGGGGATCTTCGGCATCAGTGCCAGCAGTTGGGTGAGCAGGCCCGAGGCCAGGATGGCTCCCGAGGACACCGCCGTGGCCAGCAGGACCGTCCACACCGGGCGACGCGTCAGGATCGAGAGGGGGAGCAACGGGTTGGCGACCCGGCTCTCGACGACCAGGAAGACGATCAGCGCCAGCAGCCCAACTCCTATGTAGGAGAGGAATTTTCCGCTGGTCCAACCCCAGGTGGAGCCTTCGCCGATGCCGTAGACGATGGCCGTGAGGCCGCCGCCCAGCAGGAGGCCGCCGAGCCAGTCCATGCGGGTGCGCTCCTGGCGTACGGGGCTCTCCGGTACGAACGCGAGCAGCAGCGCCAGGCATACGACCGTGGAGATCACCATGAACCACAGCGCGCCCCGGAAGCCGTGGTGGTCGATGACCCACCCGGAGAGGAACGGGCCGCCCAGGCCGACGAGTCCGACGCTGCCTCCGAGGAACCCGCTGGCGGGTCCGACCAGTCTGCGGGGGAACACGTCCCGGGCCATCGAGTAGGCGAGCGGTGCGGCCGGGCCGTAGATCCCGGCGATGCTGCGGCCGACGAGGAGCGTCTCGTAGTTCGTGGAGAGGGCGGCGACCAGGTCACCGGCCAGGCCGCACACCGCGATGACGACCATGATCCGCTTCTTGCCGTACATCGCGGCGGCCTTCATGACGAAGGGCGTGGCGAAGGTGCCGACCAGCGCGGTGCTCAGCGTGAACCAGGCGATCTGGGTGGTGCGGTAGTGGATCGCGACCAGGGACTGGGCGTTGCCGGACAGCATGCTGACGATCGGCATCAGCGCGACGGCCCAGAGCAGGGAGAGGACGACGAGCGCATGACGCACGCCGAGGCCGGACTCCTCCTCGGCCGCCGGTGGTGAGGTGCTGGTCTTCGTCTGGGACATGTGGGGGGTCTCGTCTCTTCCGTCCGAAATGGCGTGAACATGACAAGATCAAGTGGGGGTGAAAAGGCGCGCTAGTAGAAAACACCCGGCATCACGAAGGCCGCAAGGTATGCGTTGTTACGACTGGGCAAACGGGGAGTGGGGCGCGCCGGCCTCTCGAAGATCATGCCTCTGACCTGGCGCTTCGCTGTCTCCGGCCATCTTTTGTTTTGTATTCCGGAATGGCTTTGTGTTCTAGGTCACTCGCAATAAACGGCATGTGTACCAATCGGTCCAATGGAGAAAAAATACAAGCACGCTTGCTTGTTTCTTGCTTCGCTGTCATGCTCGCCCCATGGCCGACCCCACGCCCGTCTTCGACGACCTGTGTGCCGAGAGCGACGAACTCGACCGCCTCGTGGCCGAGTTGAGCCCCGACCAGTGGGCCTTCGCCACCCCCGCGCCCCGCTGGACCGTCGCCCACCAGATCGCCCACCTCGCCTGGACCGACCACTCGGCCCTGCTCGCCGTGACGGACGGGGACGCGTTCGGTGCGCTGGTCGAGAAGGCGCTCGCCGCTCCGGAGTCGTATGTGGATCAGGGTGCCGAGGCCGGGGCCGCGAAGCCCCCTGCCCAGCTCCTCGCCGACTGGCGGGCCGGGCGGGCGGCCCTGCTGGACGCCCTGTGTGCCGCCCCCGCGAAAACCCGCTTCCCCTGGTACGGCCCACCCATGTCGGCCGCCTCTATGGCCACCGGCCGACTCATGGAGACCTGGGCCCACGGCCAGGACGTGGCCGACGCGCTCGGTGTGGCACGGCCACCCACGGACCGCCTCCGACATGTGGTGCGCATCGGTGTGCGCGCACGTGACTTCGCCTTCGCCGTGCACGGACTCACCCCACCGAGTGAGGAGTTCCGCGTCGAACTCCTCGCCCCCTCCGGTGAGTTGTGGGTCTACGGCCCTGAAGGCGCCCCACAGCGCGTCACCGGGCCCGCCCTCGACTTCTGCCTCCTTGTCACCCAGCGGGCCCATCGCGCCGACCTCGCGGTGGCGGCGGTGGGCCCCGATGCCGGCCGGTGGCTCGACATCGCGCAGGCCTTCGCGGGGCCACCCGGCACCGGACGCCCGCCGAAAGGGGACGGCCAGTGACCTCCCCCGTCGCCCCCCTCCGGATAGGCAACGCCTCCGGGTTCTACGGCGACCGGTTCGACGCCCTGCGCGAGATGCTCACCGGCGGCCCGCTGGACATCCTCACCGGTGACTACCTCGCCGAGCTGACCATGCTCATCCTGGGCCGGGACCGGCTCAAGGACCCCGGCGCCGGATACGCCCGTACCTTCCTGAAGCAGTTGGAGGAGTGTCTCGGTCTCGCCCAGGAGCGCGGGGTGCGGATCGTCACCAACGCCGGTGGGCTCAACCCGGCCGGACTCGCCGACGCCGTACGGAAGTTGGCCGATCGGCTGGGGATACCCGTGCGGGTCGCGCATGTCGAGGGGGACGATCTCGTCGCCCGGTATCCGGGGTCCCTTGCCGCGCATGCCTATCTCGGTGGTTTCGGTATCGCCGCCTGCCTCGACGCCGGGGCCGATGTCGTGGTCACCGGGCGGGTCACCGATGCCGCTCTGGTCACCGGGCCCGCTGTCGCCCACTTCGGGTGGGGGGTGGACGACTACGACCGGCTCGCGGGGGCCGTGGTCGCCGGACATGTGCTGGAGTGCGGGACCCAGGCCACCGGGGGCAACTACGCCTTCTTCACCGAGCACGCACCCGAAAAGCTGCGTCACCCCGGGTTTCCGCTCGCCGAGATCCATGAGGACGGCTCCTGCGTCATCACCAAACACCCTGGTACGGGTGGGGTCGTGGACGTCGGTACCGTCACCGCGCAACTGCTCTACGAGACGCATGGCGCCCGGTATGCCGGGCCCGATGTCACCGCCCGGCTCGACACCGTCCGGCTCGGTGCGGACGGCCCCGATCGGGTGCGGATCGACGGGGTGCGCGGGGAGGCTCCGCCGCCGACTCTCAAGGTCGGTCTCAATCGGCTGGGCGGCTTCCGCAACGAGGTCACCTTCGTGCTCACCGGGCTCGACATCGAGCGCAAGGCCGTTCTTGTCCGGGAGCAGATGGAGGCCGCGTTCCGGGCGGCCAAGTCCCGGCCCCGTGAGCTCCGTTGGGATCTCGCCCGGACCGATCACGCGGACGCCCCGACCGAGGAGACCGCCAGTGCGCTGCTGCGGCTCGTGGTGCGGGACGCCGATCAGGATGTTGTCGGGCGGGCGCTGGGGGCGGCGGCCGTTGAGCTCGCGCTGGCCAGTTACCCCGGCTTCCATGTGCTGACCCCACCTGGAAAGGGAGCGCCCTATGGCGTCTTCGATGATGTGTATGTCCCCCATGGCGCCGTCGACCATGTGGCCGTCCTCTACGACGGGCGGCGGGTTGCTATGGCCCCGGCCCACGACACCCTCGTACTGGACGACGTTCCGCAGCCGGCCCTCCCCGAGCCTCTGCCGGACGGGCCCACGGCGCGGGCGCCCCTTGGTCTGGTCGCCGGGGCCCGTAGCGGTGACAAGGGAGGCAACGCCAACGTGGGAGTGTGGGCGCGTACGGATGAGGCCTGGCGCTGGCTCGCCCATGCGCTGACCGTCGAGCGGTTCCGTGAACTCCTGCCGGAGACCGCCGAGTTGGGCGTCGTCCGGCACATGCTGCCCACTCTCCGGGCCCTGAACTTCGTCGTCGAGGGCATTCTCGGCGAGGGCGTCGCCGCCCAGCACCGTTTTGATCCGCAGGCCAAGGCCCTGGGCGAATGGCTGCGTTCCCGTCGTCTGGACATCCCGGAGGTCCTCCTGTGACCGTCCTTGCGTCCGCCCTGGACACCAACGACCCCGACTACGCGGCCAACCGCGCGGCCATGCTCGCCAAGCTCGGCGAACTCGACGCCGAACACGCGAAGGCGCTCGCGGGCGGTGGGCCGAAGTACGTCGAACGGCACCGCAAACGCGGCAAGTTGCTCGCCCGTGAGCGCATCGAGCTGCTCCTCGACCCCGACACGCCCTTCCTCGAACTGTCGCCGCTGGCCGCCTGGGGCAGCGACTACGCCGTCGGCGCCTCGCTCGTCACCGGCATCGGCGTGGTGGAGGGCGTGGAGTGCCTGATCACCGCCAACGACCCGACCGTGCGCGGGGGCGCGAGCAATCCGTGGAGTCTGAAGAAGGCGCTGCGGGCCAACGACATCGCGCTCGCCAACCGGCTGCCCTGCATCAGCCTCGTCGAGTCCGGCGGCGCCGATCTGCCCTCCCAGAAGGAGATCTTCATCCCGGGCGGCGCCATCTTCCGTGATCTGACCCGGCTTTCGGCCGCCGGGATCCCGACGATCGCGGTCGTCTTCGGCAACTCGACCGCCGGTGGCGCGTACATCCCCGGCATGTCCGACCACGTGATCATGGTCAAGGAACGCGCGAAGGTGTTCCTCGGCGGGCCGCCGCTGGTGAAGATGGCGACCGGTGAGGAGAGCGACGACGAGTCGCTCGGCGGGGCCGAGATGCACGCGCGCGTGTCGGGGCTCGCCGACCACTTCGCCGTCGACGAACCGGACGCGCTGCGCCAGGCCCGCCGCGTGGTCGCCCGCCTCAACCACCGCAAGACGTACGGCGATCCGGGCCCGGCCGCACCCCCCAAGTACGACGAGGACGAGCTGCTCGGCATCGTCCCCGGCGATCTCAAGACCCCCTTCGATCCGCGCGAGGTCGTCGCCCGGCTCGTCGACGGCTCCGACTTCGACGAGTTCAAGCCGCTCTACGGCACGAGCCTGGTGACGGGTTGGGCCACCCTGCACGGCTATCCGGTGGGCGTTCTGGCGAACGCCCAAGGGGTCCTCTTCAGCCAGGAGTCCCAAAAGGCCGCCCAGTTCATCCAGTTGGCCAACCAGCGCGACATCCCGCTGCTCTTCCTGCACAACACCACCGGCTACATGGTCGGCAAGGAGTACGAACAGGGCGGCATCATCAAGCACGGCGCGATGATGATCAACGCCGTCAGCAACAGCCGCGTACCGCATCTGTCCGTGCTCATGGGCGCCTCGTACGGCGCCGGGCACTACGGCATGTGCGGGCGGGCCTACGACCCCCGCTTCCTGTTCGCCTGGCCCAGCGCCAAGTCCGCCGTCATGGGCCCCCAGCAGCTCGCCGGCGTCCTGTCGATCGTCGCCCGGCAGTCGGCCGTAGCGAAGGGCCGGCCCTACGACGACGAGGCGGACGCGGCGCTGCGCGCCATGGTGGAGCAGCAGATCGAGTCCGAGTCCCTGCCGATGTTCCTGTCGGGGCGGCTGTACGACGACGGTGTCATCGACCCGCGCGACACCCGAACCGTCCTCGGCCTGTGCCTGTCCGCCATCCACACGGCGCCCTTCGAGGGCGCGCGCGGTGGCTTCGGCGTCTTCCGGATGTGAGGTCCCAGTGAGTGGTTCCATAGTTTCCGTCCTGGTGGCCAACCGGGGCGAGATCGCCTGCCGGATCTTCCGTACCTGCCGTGAGTCGGGGATCCGGACGGTGGCCGTGCACTCGGACGCCGACGAGAACGCGCTCCACGCGCGCGTGGCCGACGCGACGGTACGGCTGCCGGGGGCGACGCCCACGGAGACGTATCTGCGCGGTGAGCTGATCGTGAAGGCGGCCGTCGCGGCGGGCGCGGACGCGGTGCACCCCGGGTACGGATTCCTGTCCGAGAACGCCGACTTCGCCCGCGCCGTCCTGGACGCGGGGCTGGTGTGGATCGGGCCGCCACCCGAGGCGATCGAGGCGATGGCCTCCAAGACCCGCGCCAAGGAACTCATGGGGATCGCGCCCCTGGAGCACGTCACCGAGGCCGACCTCCCCGTACTGGTGAAGGCGGCGGCGGGCGGCGGCGGACGCGGGATGCGAGTCGTACGCCAACTCACCGACCTGGAAGTCGAGTTGACCGCCGCACGGGCCGAGGCGCTCAGCGCCTTCGGGGACGGAGAGGTCTTCGTCGAGCCCTATGTGGAGGGCGGCCGGCACGTCGAGGTACAGATCCTCGCCGACACACACGGCACGGTCTGGGCCCTCGGCACCCGGGACTGCTCCCTCCAGCGCCGCCACCAGAAGGTGATCGAGGAGTCCCCGGCATCGGGTCTGTCCGCCGAACTCACGCAAGATATAAGCGAGTTGGCCGTACGGGCTGCTCGTGCGGTCGACTACGTCGGCGCCGGAACGGTCGAGTTCCTGATCTCCCCCGACGGCCGGGCCCACTTCCTCGAAATGAACACCCGCCTCCAGGTCGAACACCCCGTCACGGAGGCCGTGTTCGGCATCGACCTGGTGGCGCTGCAACTCGCGGTCGCGGAAGGTCACCCCCTCGAAAACGACCCTCCACGCGCGCGTGGCCACGCCATCGAGGCCCGCCTCTACGCCGAGGACCCGTCCCACGACTGGACCCCCCAGACCGGCACCCTGCACCGCCTCGCCGTACCGGAAGGCGTCCGCCTGGACACCGGATACACCGACGGCGACGACATCGGCGTCCACTACGACCCCATGCTCGCCAAGGTCGTCGCCCACGCCCCCACCCGCGCGGAGGCGCTCCGCAGACTCTCCGGCGCCCTGGAGCGGGCGACGATCCACGGCCCGCTCACCAACCGCGACCTCCTCGTACGCTCCCTGCGCCACAAGGAGTTCACCACCGCCCACATGGACACCGGCTTCTACGACCGCCACCTCCCCGACCTCACCCGGCCGGTCCCGGACCCGCACGCCCCCCTGGCCGCCGCCCTCGCCGACGCCCACGGCCGCTCCCGCTTCGGCGGTGGCTGGCGCAACGTGCCGTCGCAGCCGCAGGTGAAGCGGTACGCCATGGCGGGCGAGGAGTACGAGGTCCATTACCAGCACACCAGGCAGGGCCTGAGCGCGGACGGGGTGCATGTCGTCCACGCGGACGCCGGTCTCGTCGTACTCGAAGTGGACGGCGTACGAAGGAAGTTCGAGGTCGCGCGATACGGCGACCAGGTCTACGTCAACGCGACAGCCCTCACCGCCCTGCCCCGCTTCCCCGACCCGACCGCCCAACTGGCCCCGGGTTCGCTGCTGGCGCCGATGCCGGGGACGGTGGTGAGGGTCGCGGAGGGCCTGGCCGTAGGAGCCGCCGTGACGGCTGGAGAGCCGCTGCTGTGGCTGGAGGCGATGAAGATGGAACACAAGATCACGGCACCGGTCACGGGCACGCTGACGGCTCTGCGAGCCGTGACGGGACAACAGGTGGAGCCAGGCATGTTGCTGGCGGTAGTGCAGCCGAGCCATGACGAGGGAGCCGCATGAGCACGATCGAGACCGACGAGCACAAGGCCCTGCGCGCAGCCGTGTCCGCCCTGGGCAAACGCCACGGCCGCACCTACGACCGCGAGCAACTCTGGTCTGAGGCAGCAAAGTTGGGCTACCTCGGCGTCAACCTGCCGGAGGAATACGGAGGCGGAGGCGGCGGCATCTCCGAACTCTCCATCGTCCTGGAGGAGTTGGGAGCCGCAGGCTGCCCCCTGCTCATGATGGTCGTCTCACCCGCGATCTGCGGCACGGTGATCGCCCGCTTCGGCACCGAGGAGCAGAAGCGGACCTGGCTCCCCGGACTCGCCGACGGCACCCGCACCATGGCCTTCGGCATCACCGAACCCGACGCCGGTTCCAACAGCCATCGCATCACCACCACCGCCCGCAAGGACGGCGCCGACTGGCTGCTCACCGGCCGCAAGGTCTTCATCTCCGGAGTGGACCTGGCCGACGCGACCTTGATAGTCGGCCGTACGGAAGACGCCCGTACGGGCCGTCTCAAGCCCTGTCTGTTCATCGTCCCGCGCGACGCGGAGGGCTTCACGCGGCGGCAGATCGACATGGAACTCCAGGCGGCGGAGAAGCAGTTCGAGCTGACCCTGGACGATGTACGGCTGCCCGCCGAGGCGCTCGTCGGCGACGAGGACGCGGGCCTGCTGCAGCTCTTCGCCGGGCTCAACCCCGAGCGCGTCATGACGGCCGCGTTCGCGATCGGCATGGGCCGCTACGCGCTCGCCCGCGCCGTCGAGTACGCGCGCGACCGCACCGTATGGGACGCCCCCATAGGCGCCCACCAGGCGATCGCGCACCCGCTCGCGCAGGCGCACATCGATCTCGAACTGGCGCGTCTGATGATGCAGAAGGCGGCGTACCTGTACGACGCCGGTGACGACGTCGGCGCGGGTGAGGCCGCGAACATGGCGAAGTACGCGGCGGGAGAGGCGTGTGTGCGGGCCGTCGACCAGTCCGTGCACACCCTCGGCGGGAACGGGCTCACGCGGGAATTCGGGCTGGCTTCGTTGATAACCGCCGCGCGGGTGGCTCGTATTGCTCCGGTGAGCCGGGAGATGATTCTCAACTACGTCTCCCACCAGACCCTGGGCCTGCCCAAGTCGTACTAGCCACTCAGCGGCCCATGCCAGGAGGAACCATGTTCCGCAGCGAGTACGCAGACGTGCCGGTCGTCGAACTCCCCATCCACGACGCGGTGTTGGCCCGGGCCGCCGAGTTCGGGGACGAGTCGGCCCTGGTCGACGGCACGGACGGCACCACCCTCACGTACGCCCAGGTGGACCGGTTCCACCGCAGCATCGCGGCCGGGCTCGCCGAGGCGGGCGTGCGCAAGGGGGACGTCCTCGCCCTGCACAGCCCGAACACGGTCGCCTTCCCGCTGGCCTTCTACGCGGCCACGCGCGCGGGTGCCGCCGTCACGACGGTGCACCCACTCGCCACCCCGGAGGAGTTCGCCAAGCAGTTGCGGGACTCGGCGGCCCGCTGGATCGTCACCGTGTCACCGCTCCTGGAGGCAGCCCGCCGGGCGGCCGAACTCGCGGGCGGCGTCGAGGAGATATTCGTCTGCGACAGCGCGCCCGGCCATCGCTCGCTGGCCGACATGCTCGGCTCGACGGCCCCCGAGCCGGTGATCGACATCGACCCGGTGGCGGACGTGGCGGCCCTCCCGTACTCCTCGGGAACGACCGGCACTCCCAAGGGCGTCATGCTCACCCACAGCCAAATAGCCACGAACCTGGCCCAGTTGGAGCCCGCGGTCCCCACCGGCCCCGGCGAACGCATCCTCGCCGTACTGCCGTTCTTCCACATCTACGGTCTTACGGCCCTGATGAACGCCCCGTTGCGGGTGGGCGCCACGGTCGTCGTGCTCCCGCGCTTCGAGCTGGAGACCTTCCTCGCGGCCATCGAGAACCACCGCATCACCGGCCTCTATGTGGCCCCGCCGATCGTCCTGGCGCTCGCGAAACACCCCGCGGTCGCGCAGTACGACCTCTCGTCCCTGAAGTACATCATCAGCGCCGCCGCACCCCTGGACGCGAACCTCGCCGCCGCCTGCTCCCAGCGCCTGGGCCTGCCGCCCGTGGGCCAGGCGTACGGCATGACGGAACTCTCCCCGGGCACCCATGTGGTCCCCGTACATGAGATGTCCACCGCGCCCCCCGGAACCGTAGGCAAGCTCATCGCCGGCACCGAGATGCGGATAGTCTCCCTCGACGACCCGGACAAGGACCTGGGCATCGGCGAGGCCGGCGAGATCCTCATCCGCGGCCACCAGGTGATGAAGGGCTACCTGGGGCACCCCGACGCCACCGCCGCGATGATCGACCAGGACGGCTGGCTGCGCACCGGGGACGTCGGCCATGTGGACGGCGGCGGCTGGCTGTTCGTCGTCGACCGGGTCAAGGAACTCATCAAGTACAAGGGCTTCCAGGTGGCCCCCGCCGAACTGGAGGCCCTCCTGCTCACCCACCCCGGTATCGCCGACGCGGCTGTGGTGGGCGAATACAACGACGACAACAACGAGGTGCCGCACGCCTATGTGGTCCGCCAGCCGGGCTCCGGCGACCTGCCCGAGGGCGAGGTCATGATGTACGTCGCCGAACGCGTCGCCCCCTACAAGCGGGTCCGCCGGGTCACCTTCATCGACGCCGTCCCGCGAGCCGCCTCCGGGAAGATCCTGCGCCGGGAACTGCGGGGCCGGGCATGACCTTGATCGGCAGGGCACGCGCGCGTGGCATCGAGACCCTGAGCCTGGACTCACCGGACACGCGGAACGCGCTGTCGGCGTCCCTGGTGGCCGAGTTGGCGGGCGCGCTCACTGACTGCGGCAAGGACGCCGACGTACGGGCGGTGGTCCTCACCCACACCGGGAACACGTTCTGCGCGGGCGCGGACCTGCGGGACCCGCCGCCACCGGACGCCCTGGTGGCCCTCCTCCGCCGGATCGTGGAACTGCCCAAGCCGGTCGTCGCCCGGGTGACCGGCCATGTACGGGCGGGCGGCCTGGGCCTGCTCGCGACCTGCGACATGGCGGCCGCCACCACACAGTCCGCCACCTTCGCGTTCACGGAGGTACGGATCGGGGTCGCCCCGGCGGTCATCTCCCTCCCCCTCCTGCCCCGTACGGACCCCCGTGCCCTCGCCCGCTACTACCTCACCGGCGAACGCTTCGACGCGCCGGAAGCGGTCCGCACCGGCCTGCTGACGGCGGCCGGCGAGGACGTCGACGAGGTCCTCGCGCCGATCCTCGACGGGCTGCGCCGCTCCGCTCCCCAGGCCCTGGCCGAGACGAAACGGCTGCTCACGGCTAGGGTGCTGGAAACCTTCGACCGGGACGCGGCCGATCTGACCGCGCTCTCGGCACGGCTGTTCGGCTCCGCACAGGCCCGCGAGGGGATGACGGCCTTCCTCGAACGACGGGACCCGGTGTGGGTGGTGTGAACGCGGCGGCGACGACGGGCACGGTCGACCGCAGACCCAAGCAGGACCGCAGCAGGGCCACCCGGCAGCGCCTCCTGGAAGCCGCCGTGTCCTGCCTCGCCGAACACGGCTGGGCGGGCTCCACGGTCTCCGTCGTCGCCGAACGCGCCGGCGTCTCCCGAGGCGCCGCACAGCATCACTTCCCGACCCGCGAGGACCTCTTCACGGCGGCCGTCGAGTATGTGGCGGAGGAACGCTCCACGGCCCTGCGCTCCCTGTTCCCGGAGGGCGCCACCGACCGCCGCGCGGTGACCGAGGCCCTGGTCGACCTCTACACCGGCCCCCTGTTCCGCGCCGCCCTGCACCTGTGGGTGGCCGCCTCGAACGAGGACCAACTACGGCCGCAGGTCACGGAGTTGGAGGCCCGGGTGGGCCGGGAGACCCACCGTATCGCCGTGGACCTGCTGGGCGCGGACGAGTCCCGGCCGGGCGTACGGGAGACGGTCCAGGGCTTCCTGGACATGGCGCGGGGCCTGGGCCTGGCGAACCTGCTCACGGACGACCGGGCGCGGCGGGAGCGAGTGGTGGCGCAGTGGGCGGCCCTGCTGGAGGACGCCTTGGGCTGAGGCGCCCCCCTGCACGCACATGCTCAGTGGGCGATGTCCTCGTACCCCTCGACGGCCTGCGGTCCCCGCGACCCGGGCCCGATGTACCGCGCGGACGGTCGCACCAGCCGCCCCGTCCGCTTCTGCTCAAGGATGTGCGCCGACCACCCCGCAGTGCGCGCGCACGTGAACATCGACGTGAACATGTGCGCCGGCACCTCGGCGAAGTCGAGCACGATCGCCGCCCAGAACTCGACGTTGGTGGCGAGCACCCGGTCGGGCCGGCGGGCGTGCAGCTCGGCGAGCGCGGCCTTCTCCAACGCCTCCGCGATCTCGAAACGCGGTGCGCCCAACTCCCGTGCCGTGCGCCGCAGTACACGCGCGCGTGGGTCCTCGGCGCGGTACACCCGGTGCCCGAAGCCCATCAGCCGCTCGCCCTTGTCGAGCGCCTGCCTGACGTACGCCTCCGCGTCCCCGGTGCGCTCGATCTCCTCGATCATCCCGAGCACCCGGGAGGGGGCGCCGCCGTGCAGCGGCCCGGACATGGCGCCGACGGCCCCGGAGAGCGCGGCGGCGACGTCGGCGCCGGTCGAGGCGATGACGCGGGCGGTGAAGGTCGACGCGTTCATGCCGTGCTCGGCGGCGGAGGTCCAGTACGCGTCGACGGCGGCGACATGCTTGGGGTCCGGCTCGCCGCGCCAGCGGATCATGAACCGCTCGACGACCGACTGCGCCTTGTCGATCTCGCTCTGCGGCACCATCGCGTGGCCCTGCCCGCGCGCGGACTGGGCGACGTAGGAGAGGGCCATGACGGCGGCGCGGGCGAGGTCGTCGCGGGCCTGCTCCTCGTCGATGTCGAGGAGGGGCTTGAGGCCCCACACGGGCGCGAGCATGGCCAGCGCGGACTGCACGTCGACGCGGATGTCGCCGGAGTGCACCGGGATCGGGAACGGCTCGGCGGGCGGCAGTCCGGGATTGAAGGCGCCGTCGACCAGCAGCCCCCAGACATTGCCGAACGAGACGTGACCGACCAGATCCTCGATGTCGACGCCCCTGTACCGCAGGGCGCCGCCTTCCTTGTCCGGTTCGGCGATCTCCGTCTCGAACGCGACGACTCCTTCGAGGCCAGGTACGAAACCGGGGTCGAGGTCGGACATGAGGCGGCTCCTCAAGCTGTGGCTCCACGGTCGCTGTGGGGACTCGCGGGCCGAAGACAGAGACATCAGCACCATAGCGTCGAGTGCCACCCAAGGGGAGGTCTGCGGCACTGAGTGCCACCCGAGCTCGTGGTCGGATGCGGCCGTACGGCAAGATGACCGCCGTGACCGACCGCGATCCCATCGACCGTGATCCCCGCCTCGACCCCGCCGCGATGCGCAGGCAGTACCGCGCGGAGGGCCTCGACGAGAACGACCTGGCAGCCGACCCGATGACACAGTTCGGGCGCTGGTTCGAGGAGGCGGTGGTCCAGGACCTGGTCTACGAGCCCAACGCCATGGTCGTCTCCACCGCCGACGCCGAGGGGCGCCCCAGCTCCCGCACGGTCCTCCTCAAGGACTACGACGGCCAGGGCTTCGTCTTCTACACGAACTACGACTCCCGCAAAGCCCGCGAACTCGCCGCCAACCCGTACGTCTCCCTGCTCTTCCCCTGGCACCCGATGGCCCGCCAGGTCCTGGTCAACGGCACCGCCCGCCGCACCGGCCGCGACGAGACCGCCGCGTACTTCCGCACCCGCCCGCACGGTTCCCAGCTCGGCGCGTGGGCCAGCGCCCAGTCCTCGGTGATCCGCTCCCGGACCGAACTGGAGTCGTCGTACGAGGAGTTGACCGCCCGCTACCCCGAGGGCGAGCAGGTCCCGGTCCCACCCCACTGGGGCGGCTTCCGCATCGCCCCCCAGACGGTCGAGTTCTGGCAGGGCCGCGAGAACCGCCTCCACGACCGGCTGCGCTACGTCGCGGAGCGGGACGGGAGCTGGCGGGTGGAGCGGCTCGGTCCCTGAAGACACGTGACGTCATGGCGGCCGGGAAGCAGGGGAGAGGGTTGTGCGGTTTCAGGTACGCGGGCGGGGCGCCCGCCGGTGGATCACCTTCGGGACGATCGCGTTCGGGGGGCTGTTCCTGGTCATCGGGCTGATCCTGGCGGGGGTGTCGGTCTCGTTCGTGACCGGCGCGGAGCGCGCACGGGGCACGGTGGTGTCCCTGGAGTGGCGGACCGACCAGAGCACCGGCACATCGCGCAGGAGCCGGGTGAACAACCAGCCCATGGCGTACCCGGTGGTCGAGTTCACGCCGGCGCACGGCACGCGGCGGACGTTCCGGGACTCGGCGGGTTCCAATCCACCCGCGTATACGGCGGGTGAGCGGGTCGAGGTGCTCTACCAGGCGGATTCCCCCGAGGACGCGCGGATCAACGGGTTCGTCTCCCTGTGGCTGCTGCCGCTGATCTTCTCGGGGATCGGGTTGACGATCGCCGGCATCGGGACGGGCGTCGCATGGGCGACCCGGCGACGTTCCTAGGCTCCGCGAGATGTCCCGAAACGCAGGCGACCCGCGAGCTCAGGTCCCTCGCCTCGCGGCGGGGGAGCCGGCCGGACGTACCGGCGAGCTCGCGGGTCGGGTGACTGCGTTGGGTTAGGCCGGTTGCGTGCGTCGCGCGCACGCCGGTCCGGCGCCGAACCGAGTACGACGGCGGGCCACTAGCCCGCAGCCACCTCTTCCGTCCGGTATCCATACATCTGCCGAACCACCTCCTTTCCGAAGTACTCGCCACCTTAGGAACCCCCTGCCGACGGATCAACCTCTTTTTCCGAGACATGGACTTGCTGGACGCGAAGGTGGGTGTCGTACAACGATTCCTTCAATCTTGCCGGAACTCGATGTGTGCTGCGTCACGTTCGAGTTGAATGAGGGGGAGTGAGTGAACCGGAGCGTCGTGTCCGCGGACGCAGCCTGCAGGGGGTCCAGGTGAGTGCTTCCCGGCGTAGTGGGACCACCGATGAGTTGGGTCCCGACGAGCCCGAGCGGGACGGTGGGCCCGAAGGGGTCGGCGGGTCCGATCTGCTCGCCGCGTTGCTGGACGGGATGGACGCGGCGCTGTGCGCCTTCGACGCGGACGGGGTGCTGACCCACTGGAACCGCGAGGCGGAGCGCATCCTGGGCTGGACCGCCGCCGAGGCCGTGGGACGGCAGGGGCTCGCCGGGTGGGCCGTACGGAGTGCGGACGCCGAGGAGGTCGAGGGGCGGCTGATGTCCGCCATGCAGGCCCCTGGGCGGCAGGTCAACGAGTTCGCGCTGCTGACCAAGGACGGGGGGCGGGTGCTCGTCAGGACGCAGTCCGCCGCCGTGCGCGGGCCCGACGGGAAGCCCGCCGGGGTCTACTGCGCCTTCAGTGAAGTGCATGCGCAGATCGACCTGGAGCGGTCCATCGCGCTGAGCGAGGCGCTCTTCGAGGACGCCTCCTGGGGCGTCGTCCTCGTCGACGCCGATCTACGGCCCGCCGTCGTCAACAGCCATGCCGCGCGGGCGCTCGGCACCGGGCGGACCTCCGTGCTCGGGCGGCCCCTCGGCGAGCTGCTCGCGCAGGGCGTCGAGGAACTGGAGGCCGCGCTCACGCATGTGCTCGCCGAGGGCGCGCCACCGGCACCCGCGGAGATCTGGGTGAGCGTACGGACGCCCGAGGGCAATCTGCGGCGCTGCTGGCGGAGCGGCTTTCTGCGGCTGGCCTCGCCGCTCACCGAGGAACCCGTGCCGCTCGGCGTCGGCTGGCTATTCCAGGACGTCACCGAGGCCAAGCAGATCGAGCAGGAGGCCTCGCTGCTGCGCTTCCGGGCCCAGCAACTGCACCGCGCCGCCCGCGCCGCCGCCGAGTGCGAGGACCCGCGCGACGCGGCGACCGTCCACCTCGACTTCGCCCTCGCCGGCTTCGCCGACCACGCGCTGGTCGACCGGGTCGTGGGCGGTTCGCTGGCGGACGCGGACGGGATGCGGACCGAGGCCGTACGACTGGTCCGGGTCGCCGCCACCCCCACCGGCGCGCCGGGACCGAGCCTGCTCGCCGGCGCGGCCGGACTGCCCCTGCGCTACGGCGAGGGGCACCCCGCCCTGCAGAGCGTCGAACGCGTCGGCTCCGTGCGGGCCAGCATCGGCACCGCCCCGCCCGAACAGGCCCGCGAGTGGGCCCGCGCCCGCCAGTGGCCCACGGACGCCGTCCACGCGCTGTGCGCGGTGCTGCGCAGCCGGGGCCGGACGCTGGGCGTCGTGACGTTCCTGCGCGGAGCGGGGCGCAGCCAGTTCGAACGGCCCGACTCGATCTACGCCGAGGACGTGGCCGTACGGATCGCGGCGGCCCTGGACCTCGCCGGCGAGGCGGGGGAGCAGTAGCGGCTCAGCGCTGGTAGAAGATCCGGTCTCGGTACTCCTCGAACACCCGGCGGTTCCACTCATGGCCGCCGTCCACGTTCCCGGAGCGCAGCAGCGGCGGCTCGATCCCGCGCTCGGCCAGGGTCGCCGCCGCCGTCGCCATCACCGCCTGGAGGAGGGCCGAGGTGACGACCGTGGAGGCGGGCGCGAAGGGGGCCGGGATGGTGTCGAGGGTGAGTTCCGCGTCGCCGATCGCGATCTTCGAGTCGAGGACGACGTCGCAGTGGTCCTTGAGGTAGGTCCCGGAGGAGTGCCGTGACGTCGTCTCCGAGGCGTACGCCACCGACGTCACGCCGATGACCCGGACACCGAGTTCGCGGGCCTTCATGGCCATCTCCACGGGCAGCGCGTTGCGGCCCGACAGGGAGATGATCACCAGGGCGTCGCCGGAGCGCAGCGGTGACGTCTCCAGGACCACACCGGCGAGGCCGTCGACGCGCTCCAGGGCGGAGCCCAGGGTGGCCGGCATGACGTCGACGCCGACGACTCCGGGGACGGTGAGCAGGTTCATCAGGGCGAGCCCGCCCGCGCGGTAGACGATGTCCTGCGCCGCGAGGGAGGAGTGCCCGGCCCCGAAGGCGAAGAGCCGCCCGCCGCCGGTCACCGTGTCCGCGAGGAGCGTGCCGGCCGCCCGGACGGTGTCGGCCTCTTCGTCGCGGACCCGCTGGAGCAGGGTGATCGCGGCGTCGAAGAACTGGCCGGCAGGCGTACGGTCACTCATGCGGGAGCCCCCTCGGTGAGTTTGTGTCGCGGATCACCGTGCGGTCTGGACCAAGGGGATGTCAATACGGCGACCAGGGTGATCCGGCCCGCCGCGGAGCATCGTCGCGGGGGCGCCGAAGAAGGCCGTAACCGGCCGGTTTCAACGGCGCGGCACGGTTGTCAGTGCTATGCGTCAGAATTGAGTCCAGGGCCAGCGCACGCGCCGCGGAGCCGCCGAGCTTCGGGCAGAGGTAATCGAGGGGCACGTATGTCCGGACTGATCGACACCACGGAGATGTATCTCCGCACCATCCTTGAGCTCGAGGAGGAAGGTGTGGTCCCCATGCGCGCCCGCATCGCCGAGCGGCTCGACCAGAGCGGGCCGACGGTGAGCCAGACCGTGGCGCGCATGGAGCGCGACGGCCTGGTGGCCGTGGCCAGCGACCGCCACCTGGAGCTGACGGACGAGGGCCGCCGCCTCGCCACCCGGGTGATGCGCAAGCACCGGCTCGCCGAGTGCCTGCTCGTCGACGTGATCGGCCTGGAGTGGGAGCAGGTGCACGCCGAGGCCTGTCGCTGGGAGCACGTGATGAGCGAGGCCGTGGAGCGCCGCGTGCTGGAGTTGCTGCGCCACCCCACCGAGTCGCCGTACGGCAATCCGATCCCCGGGCTCGAGGAGCTGGGCGAGAAGGACGGGGCCGACCCGTTCCTCGACGAGGGCATGGTGTCGCTGGCCGACCTCGACCCCGGAGTCGACGGCAAGACGGTCGTGGTGCGCCGCATCGGCGAGCCCATCCAGACGGACGCGCAGCTCATGTACACGCTGCGCCGGGCGGGCGTGCAGCCCGGCTCGGTGGTGAGCGTGACGGAGTCCGCGGGCGGGGTGCTGGTGGGCAGCGGCGGTGAGGCGGCCGAGCTGGAGTCGGAGATCGCCTCGCATGTGTTCGTCGCCAAGCGCTGATCACCGGACCGGTCAAGATTCAGTGTGCTGAATCGCAGCGCTCGGACGGTTCGCGTGCCAGGCTGTCGCGTGAGGCATATGACCGTGAGGGGGCGGGAGGATGTGCCGCAGACGTGGAGAGGGCCCCGGCGCCGTGCGGCGCCGGGGCCTGTCCTCCCCTGTCCTGACCCGGAGCCCCGAGCTCTCAAGGTCAGTCCCCGCGGACCCGTTTCCCCGAGCGGTCCGCCTCCCGCTGAAGGTCTCCCCTCGGCGGCGGCGATCATTCCCCCGGCCGGGTCACTCGAACGAGGGGTGTTGCGGCCGGAGCCAGTATTTTCGAATCTGTATTCGATATCCTGTGGGTGATGAAACACGCGGGGTGTGAGCTGTAGGAAGAGACGAAGCAAGCGAAGGTCCGTGCGGAACTAGGGGGGTGCCAGGACCAATGGCGCGGCGCATCGACGTGACCGGAGCAGGCGGCGTACGCCTGGCCGCATGGGAGTTCGCGGACCCGCCGAAATCGGGGGAGATCGAGCGGGCACCCGGCGTGCTCTTACTGCACGGCCTGATGGGCCGTGCCTCGCACTGGGCGTCCACCGCCCGCTGGCTCTCCGAGCGGCACCGGGCCGTCGCGCTCGACCAGCGCGGCCACGGCCAGAGCGACAAGCCGCCCCGGGCGGCGTTCACCCGGGAGGCCTACGTCCAGGACGCGGAGGCCGCACTGGAGCAGTTGGGCCTCGCCCCGGTCGTCCTCGTCGGACACGCGATGGGCGCGCTGACCGCGTGGCAGCTCGCCGCGAAGCGGCCCGATCTGGTGCGGGGGCTGATCATCTGCGACATGCGGGCGTCCGCGCTGGGGGCGGCCTCGCAGCGGGAGTGGTCCGACTGGTTCAAGTCCTGGCCCGTCCCCTTCGCCACGCTGGCCGACGTACGGAAGTGGTTCGGCGAGGACGATCCCTGGGTGGAGCGGCCCCATCCGTCCCGCGGGGAGTTCTACGCCGAGGTCATGCACGAGTCTCCCGACGGCTGGCGGCCGGTGTTCGAGCCGGAGCAGATGCTGAAGTCGCGGGAGACGTGGGTGTACGACGCGCACTGGGAGGAGTTGGCGCAGGTGCGGTGTCCTGCGCTGGTGGTGCGGGGGCTGGACGGGGAGTTGGGGCGGGCCGAGGCGCAGGAGATGGTTCGGGTGTTGCCTCGGGGGGAGTACGCGGAGGTGGCTGATGCGGGCCATCTTGTTTTCTATGACCAGCCTGAGGCTTGGCGGGCGGCTGTTGAGCCGTTTCTTGATGGGGTGCTCGTGTGAGAGCGGGCAGGGGGGGTTGGGGCTGGGGTTCGTTGGCAGGTGCGGGTCCGCTGTCGCTGGGTGCGCCCACGCGGCGGAGCCGCACATGGACACAGCCCCGCGCCCCTAAAACACCAGTCCCACGTGCCGAAAAGTCCCGTCAGCCCTTGCTCACCGCCGCCAGGATTTCCGGAAGGCGTTTCGCCGTCCCCGGAGCCGCCAGGCGCAGGCCCGAGTACGTGATCGCCGCGCCGTAACCCGCTCCCGCCGGCAGCAGCACCCAGCTCCACCGGTCGCCGTTCGCGCTCACGTTCGCCCAGATCGTCAGGGTGATCACGGGGGCGCAGAGGAGGGCCGCCGAGATCATGCCGCCGAAGATGGCGATCCAGGCGAGGCCGGCCTGGCCGGGGGCGACGTTCTTGTGGCCGCCCTGGGGGATGGAGTAGGGGAAGCGGGCCGAGGTCCAGGCGCCGGTGGCGAGCATCGCGCCGAGGAGGGCGAAGGAGAGGCCGAGGACCTCCGGGAGCCGGGGCCAGTCGCCGAGCATCGCGGTCGTCAGGACGGTCACGAGTGCCGCGTACGGCAGGGTGATCAGCAGCAACGCGAGGGCGCGGGCGCGGAGTTCGACGTAGGCGTCCCGCGGGGTGGAGATCGTCATCGCGACCATCCAGAACGCGGAGGTGTCCTGGCCGAACTGGTTGTACATCTGGATGCCGAGCATTCCGGCGGCGAAGCACGCGAAGTAGACCGAGCCGGTGCCCTGGAGCGCGTTGAGCACGGGCACGATCAGGCCGATCGCCAGTGAAGTCACCCACGCGGCCTTGGTCTTGGGGTCGCGCCAGACGTAGCGCAGGCTGCGTTCCATGACCGTGCCGGTGCGGCCGGACGGCAGGAGTCGGGTCAGGCCGCCGGCCGACGCCCTGTCCCTCGCGGCCGGTTCGGCGGACTGGAGGGTGGAGCCGTCGGGCGCGGTCATCAACCGGGTCAGGCTGCGCGACCAGAGGATCAGGAGGGCGGCCAAGGCGCAGGCGGACAGGGCGAGTTGGGCGACCGCCATGCCGTAGGAACCCCTGCTCACCGAGTCCACCGCGCCGACCGCCGACGCGGGCGGCACCCAGCGCAACACCTCGGCCACCGGGTCGAGTTGGGCCAGTCCGGACGAACCCAGGCGCTGGGCACCGAAGTTGACCAACTGCACCCCGACCGCGATCACCAGCCCGCTCAGCACCGCCAGGTCCCGCCCCTTCCTGCTGGTCAGCAGACGGATGTTGGCGGCGGCGACGGCCCGCGCGAGGGCCACGCAGACCAGCAGCCCGAGGACGAGGGCGAGGACGGCCGTGACGTAGGCGGCGGCGCCGTGCGCGACCGCGATCACCGAACCGAGCAGCAGCACCACGGTGAACAGCGGGCCGATGCCGACCAGCGAGGCCGCCAGCAGCGCCCGTACCAGAGGCCGGGGCCGCAGCGGCAGCATCACCAGGCGGGTGGGGTCGAGGGTCTCGTCGCCGGACGGGAAGAACAGCGGCATCACCGCCCAGCCCAGGCCCAGCACCGCCGCCAGGAGGACGACCCCGGAGACCGCGTGCTCCTCGCCGCGCAGCGCGATCAGTCCGAGCAGCGTGAGCGCCGCGAAGAGCAGCGCCACGACCGCCGACGCGACATACGCGGCCCGTCGGCCGCCGGACTGCCGTAGACCATTGCGCAGCAGCGACAGCTTCAGGCGTACGACGACGGGGGTGATCGAGGCGGTCGTCGTGGGGGCGCTCATCGGGCGCCGCCGCCCAGCCAGTCGAGGTCCAAGCCGTGGTCGCGGGCGCCCGCGCCGACGAGTTCGAGGAACGCCTGCTGGAGGGTGGGCGCCTCGCCGCGCACCTCGGCGAGGGTGCCCTGGGCGCGGATGCGGCCGGCGGCCATCACGGCCACCCAGTCGCACAGCGACTCGACGAGTTCCATGACGTGGGAGGAGAAGACGACGGTGGCTCCGGAGGCGGTGTAGCGCTCCAGGACGCCCCGGATGGTCTGCGCGGAGACCGGGTCGACGCCCTCGAAAGGCTCGTCCAGGAAGAGCACTTCGGGATTGTGGAGGAGAGCGGCGGCGAGCCCGATCTTCTTGCGCATACCGGTCGAGTAGTCGACGACGAGCTTGTGCTGGGCGCCGGCCAGGTCGAGCACGTCCAGGAGCTGGGTGGCCCGCTTGTCGACCTCGGCGCCGGGCAGTCCGCGCAACCGCCCGGAGTAGCCGAGGAGTTCACGCCCGGAGAGCCGTTCGAACAGCCGCAGTCCTTCCGGCAGCACCCCGATCCGTGCCTTCACGGCCACCGGATCGCTCCACACGTCATGCCCGACGACCTCGACGGTCCCCTGATCGGGCCGCAGCAGCCCGGTCACCATGGAGAGCGTGGTGGTCTTCCCGGCTCCGTTCGGCCCGACCAGCCCGATGAACTTCCCCGCGGGCAGCTCCAGATCGATCCCGGCGACAGCGACCTGCTGCCCGAACCGCTTCCAGAGCCCGTGTACGCGAACGGCGGCTGACGTCATACCAGCACCCTACGGTCAGGTGCCCGACCCCCGCCGGACTACCGGTCCCGCCCGCACGCGTAGGCGAGCGGCGAGATCAGCTCCTCCGCGTCCGGCAGCCAGCGGTTGGCCGGGGTCGGCCGGCAGGCCCACTGCACGGCGCCCCGGGACCCGAACCGGGTGGGCGGCGCGGCCACATACGCACCCTCGCCCAGTACGACGAGATCGAGGGAGTCGGGCGCCCAGCCGATCCTGCGCACCAGGTCCGGCACCTTCACCGAGGCCCCGGGAAGGACGAAGAACTCCATCCGGCGGTCCGGCGTCAAGGTGACGGGACCCAGCGTCAACTCCATGCGCTCCATCCGGGCCAGCGCCAGGAACCCCGCGGTCTCCGCGACGGAGATCGCGTCGAAGGTGCGCCCCGTGGGCAGCAGGATCGACGCGGCCGGCTGCTTCTGCCACATCCGCCGGGCGACCGTCGCACTGCCCGTCGCCTGGGTCGCCCAGTCCTCACGCGCCGGATGTGCGCCGGGTGCGGCGCACGCGCGGTCCTCGCACGAGCAGTGCTGCACCCCGTCGACGGCTTCCAGCCAGGTGCCGGGGAAGACGTCCCAGTGGCGCTCCTCGGCGTAGCGTACGGCTGTCTCCAGCAGCGATTCCCCGCGCTGCTTCGGAATCTGAGCGGCTTCGGTGCCCGCGATCGTCTCTTCCACGCCCAACACAACTCCCGCACCCACCTCGGGTTACGGCCGTAGCGCGCGCGGGGGAGGAGCATCGATTCCGCAACTGGGGCGCATGGAGGCATGTGCGGGGGCGCGCGGGAGGATCGACGGCGGGAGCTGGGTAGCCACGTGAGGGGCGGGCACCAGCTTTTACCCCGGCATTCCTCGCATGCTTCGCATTTTCGCCATGTTCGCTGGGCATTGATCTTCACGGCCGGATCTTTTCGCTTCAGGGGTTGTTCCCAGGGGGTACGCCATGGCCGCAAGGCCACTTGTCGCGCGGCAGCCGAACGAACGGCTGCAGGCGCTCATCCAGGAGGCGGGGTGCTCGAACGCCGGGCTGGCCCGCCGGGTCAACATGTGCGGTGCCGAGCACGGTCTCGATCTCCGCTACGACAAGACGTCCGTGGCCCGCTGGCTGCGGGGACAGCAGCCGCGCGGGCGCGCTCCGGCGATCATCGCCGAGGCGCTGGGCCGCAAGCTGGGCCGTACGGTCACGATCGACGAGATCGGCATGGCCAACGGCAAGAACCTCGCGTCGGGCGTGGGCCTGCAGTTCTCGCCGACCGTCCTCGGGGCCATCGAGCAGGTCTGTGAGCTGTGGCGCAGTGACGTGGGGCGCCGGGACTTCCTGTCCGGTTCGTCGGTCGCCGCGTCCGCGCTGGTCGAGCCCAGCCGTGACTGGCTGATCTCCTCGCCGGACTCGCAGGTCGCGCGCGCGGCCGGTCCACGGGTGGGCCCCTCCGACGTGGCGGCGGTCCGCGCGATGACCCAGGCGCTGAGCGACCTGGACCACCAGTACGGCAGCGGGCATGTGCGCCCGGTCGTCGTGCACTACCTCAACAGTGTCGTCTCCGGGCTGCTCGCGGGCTCGTACCGGGAAGCGGTGGGGCGTGAACTCTTCGCCGCCGTCGCCCGGTTGACGGAACTCGCCGGCTACATGGCCGTCGACACCGGTCAACCGGGCCTGGCCCAGCGGTACTACATCCAGGCGCTACGGCTGGCACAGGCGGCGGGCGACCGGGGGTACGGCGGGTATGTCCTGGCGGCCTCCATGAGTCACCTCGCCGCGCAGCTCGGAAACCCGCGTGAGATCGCGCAGTTGGCGCGGGCGGCGCAGGAGGGGGCGCGGGGGCGCGTGACCCCGCGGGCCGAGGCGATGTTCCACGCGGCGGAGGCGCGCGGGCACGCCCTGATGGGTGACGCGCGGTCGGCGCAGCTCGCGTCGGGCCGCGCGGTGAGCGCGCTGGACGCGGCCGATCCCGCGTCCGGGGACGACCCGGCGTGGATCGGGCACTTCGACGAGGCCTATCTCGCCGACGAGTTGGCGCACTGCCACCGGGACCTGGGGCAGGCCGAGGCGGCGGCCAGGTGCGCGCAGGAGTCCCTGGACGGGCACCCGGAGTCGCGGGCGCGCCGCAGGGCCATCGGATACGTACTGCTGGCCAGCGCGCAGGTGCAGCAGCGCGAGGTCGAGCAGGCCTGCAACACGGGCCTGAAAGCAGTGGAGTTGCTCGGTTCGCTGCGGTCCAACCGGGGCGCCGAGTATCTGGAGGACTTCCAGCAGCGCCTGGAGCCGTACCAGGACGAGCCGGTGGTAAGGGAGTTCGGGGCGCGGATGGAGTTGCAGGCCGCCGCGTGAACGGAGGGGAAACAGAGACTCCAGGACCGAAGGGAGGCGTACGGAGCGGATGTGGGGCCTGATCTGTTAGCGCGGTCACAGATGGGGTGGTCCAGTCCAGTGCTGCGTGGCACCGGGCTCGGGGTACCCGGTAGCGTGAGCCGACGATCCCGAAGGTCCCCCATTCGTAGGAGTCCTGGTGACGCAGAGTGGACAGGGCGAGGAGCCCTCGGCGCGGCCCGCGCGCGAAGGCATCGTGCTGCCCTCCGACGGAGGTGAACCCCTCCTGCCGGGTATGACGGGCGGACGCGGTGACCAGCAGTCGGGCCGGCAGCCGTCGATCGCGCCCCCGGCCGGCGGCCAGGGCTGGGGCGGGTCGTGGGGCCCGGACCAGCAGCACGAACCACAGCACCACCATGAGCACCGGACCCCGGCCCCGCCGCCGGGCCAGGGCTGGGGCGAGCCGCAGCAGCAGTGGGGCACCGCCCCCGAGCAGCCCGCCGCGTCCCCGTGGGGCGCCCAGGACGGCATCCCGAGCCAGCCGGCGCCGCAGCCCCAGGAGAGCGTCCAGCACGCGGCGTACGGCACGCAGCCACCGGCCTACGGCGGACAGCAGTCGTACGCCCCGGAGTACGCCTCGGGCTACCCGCCGCACCAGCCGCACGCGATACCGCAGGCCGGGACCGACTCCCAGAACCATGGATACGGATATGGCGCTTCCGGTTCGGGCGCGCCCCTGCCGCCCGCCGCGACCGCGTTCCCGAGCGCCCCGCTGCCGCCCGCCGACGAGGGCGCGACGCAGTACATCCCGCCGGTGGCCAACGTGCCCGGTGATGAGGGCGCCACCCAGTTCCTGCCGCCGGTCCCCGCCGCGCCGATGGACGAGGGCGCGACCCAGTACATCCCGCCCGTGGCACCCGGCGCGCTGCCGCCTGAGATGCCCGGCCCGATGCCGCAGGCCGCGCATCCCGACGCCCAGCCCACCCAGTTCCTGCCGCCGGTGCCCGCGCAGGGCGCCGCTCCCGGGTACGGGGCACGGCCGGGCGGGGCCGACGACCGGCAGCCGCCCGCCGAGTTCGACAACCTCTTCCGCGGCGGCTCGGGGGGCGAGACGCCGGCCGGCTCCACCCAGCAGATGCCCCGCTTCCAGCAGCCGCCGGCCGGTCACCAGGGCTATGCGCAGCCGCCGTACGCCGAACCCTCGTACGCGCCGCCCGGACAGGGCGGCGGCCGGCGAGGGGCACAGGACGACGGCGGCAGCCGCCGTTCCAGGGTGCCGCTGATCGCCGGTGTCGGGGTCGGTCTCGCCATCCTCGGGGTCGGCGCCGGTGCGCTGCTCAGCGGGGGCGGCGGCACGAGCGACGACAACAGGACCGTGGCCGCCACCTCGGCGGCGACCGGCGGTTCCTCGTCCTCGGGCACCGACGCCGCGAAGGAACAGGCCGTCGCGCTGGACAAGTTGCTCGCCGACAGCGGCAGCAGCCGCGCCTCGGTGATCAGGGCCGTGGCCGATGTGAAGGCCTGCAACAACCTCGACGGCGCCGCCTCCGACCTGCGGGACGCGGCCACACAGCGCACCCAGTTGGTGACCAGGCTGTCCCAGCTCACCCTGGACAAGCTGCCGTCCAACGCCGCGCTGACCACCGCTCTCACCAACGCGTGGAAGGCGTCCGCGTCGGCCGACACCCACTACGCGGCATGGGCCGACCAGGCCGCCGGCAAGAAGGGCTGCAAGAAGGGCAGCGCGCGCACCACCGGCCAGACCGCGGCCGGCAACGCGGCGAGCGGCACGGCGAGCAACCAGAAGATCAAGGCCGCCGCCCTCTGGAACACCATCGCGAAGACCTACGGCCTGACCCAGCGCCAGCCGACCCAGCTCTGAGAAACAGACGGGCGGAGCGCGGACCTCAGTCGAGGTCCGCGCTCTCCAGTGTCTTGGTCATGTCGAAGAAGCCCTTCTTCGCCGACACCAGCACACCCTTCCGTACGACCTGAAGGGTCACCGCCGCGTTGACCAGGCGGGACAGGCCGACGGATGCGAGGTTGTCGTCGGTGGAGCTCCACTGGAGGGCCGGCGTGAGCCCGCCGGTGTTGACCTTGACGCCGTCGTCGAGGGCACGCCGTACGTTGTCGGCGGTCACGTCGCTGCTGCCGAGCGACCGCACGACGGCCCGGAAGGCGGTGTACGCGATCCAGGTGGTCTGCACTCCCGCGTCCGCCGGGTCGATGCGGTTGTCGCCGAAGGCCACCTCGTCGACGGCCTTCTTCATCGGGTCCCAGCGCGCGTCGCTCGCGACCGGGTACCAGCCGGTGATGTACGAGCCCTCGTAGGGCCCGGACTGTCCGCCCGTCGAGTTGATCTCGGTCTGGTCGACGCTGCCGAGCACGGTCGCGGTGCGTACCGCGGGATAGTCCTGGCGGTCGCGCCGGAAGGAGTCCATGAAGGTGTCGGTGCGGTCCCCGAGGGAGGGCACCACGCACCCCTTCTTCGAGGAGTCGGAGGTCGCGCTCTCCAGCGCGTGCGTCGACTGGGTCGAGTACTCGGTGGCGTCGTCGGCCGCGAGCTGGTCGGTGGCCGGCGCGTGGCCGCCCGACGCGAGCCCGGCGTCCAGCAGCGGGGGCAGGTCGTCGCCGGCGATGGAGTCGGGCCGGACCAGCGCGACCGGGCCGCAGGCGGGGGCGAGTTCCTTGCCGAGGCCCGCCAGGAGCGCGGGCTGGCCGCCGTTGACGGGGTAGGACAGGGCGCGGGTGAACTCCTCGTTCGTCACGCCGTAGCCGCCTATGTACGGGATGCCCGCACCCTCCAGCGGAGCGAAGTACGAGTCGCTGAACTCGCTGTAGGAGCCGACGACCGCGACGACGTTCTTGTCCACGGCCTCCCGGGCGCACTTCGCCGCGGACACGCTGCTGTTGTGGTCGTTGCAGGTCAGGACCTTGAGCTTGCGGCCGTTGAGACCGCCGTGCTTGTTGATCCACTTCGCGTACGCCGCCGCCATGGCGGGCATGCCGGGCTTGTTGGTCGCGTTGGTGTCCCACGGCGCCCAGGTCATGACGGTGATGGGGTCGTCCCCGGAACCCCCCGTGGTACCGGGGATGACCCCACAGCCGGCCGCGAGCGACGCGCACGCCACCAGGGCCACCGCCGACACGACGGTCGCCCTGACGGGCCGGGTGATCGTGGGGAGGAAGGTGCTGCGGTTGCGTCGCCTGCCGGTCATGTACGCACACGCTTCCGCCATACCGCTAAGCCGGGGGTGACTCGTGGTCAACAAGTAGTGACGTGGAGGTGAATTACGGGGGTCGTTCCTGTGTGTGTGACGAGGAACGTACGATCGATGACCGTGCAAGCTCAGGAGAACCCTTCCCGTCGCCCCCGTCGCTCCTCCACCATGGGCGGCATGCCACTGAACGACATGCCCTGGTGGCGCTGGCGCAGCAACGTGCGTTCCGCGCTGCACATGCTCTCCGACCCGGCGTTCCAGCAGGACGTCTGGCTGGCCGGTGTCGACGGGTACGGGGACGTCACCGACGCCGTCTACCGCCTCGTCGAGGACACCTGGCTCGACAACTGGTCCGCCGAGAAATACGTCGGCACGATCTTCCGCGACTCCCAGGAGGCGGCCCTCGTGGACACCGCCGTCCTGCGGGTCCTGCGGATCATGCACCAGGTCGGCCCGGACGCCCAGGTCTCCGCCTACGTCGACCACCAGGCGTGGCCGGAGGCGGTGCGGGCGGCGCGGGACGCCCATGTGCGGATGGCGGTGAGCGACGGGGAGGACCCGGAGGCACCGCCGCGCACGCTCGAGGTGCTGCAGATCATCACGCGGTCCGCGTGACGGACGGCGGTGCCCCTGCTCAGGGGGATATGGGACCCTGTCCTGCATGAACGCGCAGTCCACCCGAGCCGCGGCACCCGCCGACCAGTACGTCCTCATCCTGTCCTGCCCCGACAAGCAGGGCATCGTGCACGCCGTGTCGAGCTACCTCTTCATGACCGGCTGCAACATCGAGGACAGCCAGCAGTTCGGCGACCACGACACGGGTCTGTTCTTCATGCGCGTCCACTTCTCGGCGGAGCCGCCGGTCACCGTGGACAAGCTGCGCGCGAGCTTCGCGGCGATCGGTGACTCCTTCCACATGGACTGGCAGATCCACCGGGCCGACGAGAAGATGCGCGTCGTCCTCATGGTCAGCAAGTTCGGCCACTGCCTGAACGACCTGTTGTTCCGGGCGCGGATCGGCGCGCTGCCGGTGGAGATCGCGGCCGTGGTGTCCAATCACACCGACTTCGCCGAGCTGGTGGAGTCGTACCACATCCCCTTCCACCACATCCCCGTGACGAAGGACAACAAGGCCGAGGCCGAGGCGCGGGTCCTCGACCTGGTCCGCGAGGAGAACGTCGAGCTCGTCGTCCTCGCCCGCTACATGCAGGTCCTCTCCGACGACCTCTGCAAGGCGCTCAGCGGCCGGATCATCAACATCCACCACTCGTTCCTGCCGAGCTTCAAGGGCGCGAAGCCCTACCACCAGGCGCACACCCGGGGCGTGAAGCTGATCGGCGCGACGGCCCACTACGTGACCGCCGACCTCGACGAGGGGCCGATCATCGAGCAGGAGGTCGAGCGGGTGGGCCACGACGTGACCCCGGACCAGTTGGTGGCGATCGGCCGGGACGTGGAGTGCCAGGCGCTGGCACGGGCGGTCAAGTGGCACGCCGAGCGCCGGATCCTTCTCAACGGGCGCCGGACGGTCGTGTTCGGCTAGAGGCTCGGGCTCTCTTCTACATCCGGCTCAAGCCGGCCACCGCGAACAGCACATCCCTGATCGCGCCCCGGTCCCCGAGCTGCCCCGCCGCGGCCTCCTCCGGTGACACATGACCCGCGGCCAGATGGCAGAACTCCACGCCGTCCAGGGCGACATGGGCCACCTCGCGCTCACCGGCGCCCACCACCCCGAGGGAGTCGAGAGGGATCTGCCACTCGCCGCCGCCATGTCCCTCGATCTCCAGCCGCAGGCTGCGACCGGGGCCCGGTGACACCAGCCCCCTGCGCCGCCGCTCGGCCAGCACCGCGGGCAGCATGCGTGCCGCGAGGTCGATCATCCGGTTCAGATGGCGGGGGGACGGTGGCTGGTACGGGTAGTCCACCGCGTCCGCGATGTCCTCCGCGTGCACCCAGCACTCGAAGGCCCGGTCGAGCATCGCGTCGTGCAGCGGGAGCTCGAAGTCGCCGTAGGAGACGGCCAGTCGGCCGGTGGTGCCGCCGGTGAAGGACACCGTGCGGACGATGTCGTGGGACTGCTCGCGCCAGGGGGCGCGGATGGAGCGGGTGGGCGGGAAGTACGACGCCTTCCAGTACGCCTCGGTGCGGGTCGCCGGAGTCGCCGCCGTGCTGTCGGTCAGCGGGTCGTCGAGGCCCAGCGCCGCCGCGACCAGGCCGTCGACGGTCAGCAGGTGCGCGATGACCCCGGCGACGGTCGTACGGCGGCTCGTGGGGCCCTCGTCCTCGAACCAGCGCAGCCGCACGGGCGCGTGCCACTCGGCGTCGCCTATGTCCTGGAGCAGGGCGTCCAGCCGGGCGGTCTCGGCGTCGTACGGCGTCGCCCACTCCGGTACGGGGATGCGCGGCGGGCGGCGGTCGAAGGAGCCGGTGAGGACGCGGGTGCGCAGGCCGGGGTCGAGGTCGAGGGGCTCGACGGGGTGCAGCAGGCCGACCGCGCCGCGCAGCCGCAGCGCCTCGTCGGCGCAGGGGCCGCAGTCGCCGAGGTGTTCCTCGACGGCCGCCGTCTCCGCCGCCGAGCAGGCGGCCAGCGCCCACGCGCCGAGCAGCGCCTTGAGCACCCGGTGCTCCAGCACCAGCGGCGCCGGAGCCATGGGCTCGGCCGACTCCGGCAAGGGTTGCCCGCCGTCCTCCACGGAGGCGCGCGGCATGGGGATGCGCGGCGGCTCGTCACCGCCGTCCATGGAGCCGCCGGTCGCGGAACCGCCGTCCATGGAACCGCCGTTCATGAAGTCGTCGTTCGCGTTGCTCGCGTCGGTCACGTCCCGCCTCCCGCTCCCGGCGGTGCGCCGGCGTCGTGGGCGGTGGACAGGAGCTGGAGGCCCAGGCGGAGGCGGCGGCGGGCCTCGTCCTCGGTGACGCCGAGGTCGACGGCGGTCTGGCGGTAGTCACGGCGCTGGAAGTAGGCCAGCTCCAGGGCGGCCCGCAGCGGGGCGGGCATGGACGTGACGATGTAGTCGGCGCGGGCGGCGACGGAGGCGTGGCGGACCTTGCGCTCCAGCTCCTCGGTGGAGCCCGCGCCGCCCTCGGCGAGGGCGGCGGTCTCGGTGGCGCGCAGCCGCTGCACGGCGAGGCGGTGGGTCAGTGCGGCCACCCAGGAGCGCAGCGGGCCCTGCTTGGGGTCGTAGCTGTCGGGGTGTTCCCACACGTGGGCGAAGACCTCGCGGGTGATGCCGTCGGCGGCGCGCTCGTCGCCCAGCACGCGGTGCGCGAGGGCGTGCACGAGGGAGGCGAAGCGGTCGTACAGCTCACCGAGGGCCGCCGCCTCGCCGCGCGAGAGCCGCTGCTGCATCTTGCGGTCCCAGCGGGGCGGTGCGTCCTTCGTCGCCATGCGGCCCCCCTCACCGTGCCTGTGCCCGAGTCAAGCGTGCGCCCACCGTCTCCTCGAATGTAGTCGGCACCTCGGACAGCGCACGCCCCTTCCTGCAATTGCACGCCCCCGACAGGGCGCAGGTGGTAGCGGACGTGCACCTACCCGGTCCACAACTGATCGAACAGGATCGAAGGCGACTAAAACAAGCCTCTTCTGACCGCTTTCCGTTTCTGTCTCCGTGTTTCAGGGAACGGCCGCTGGGCAGCCGCGCTGCAAGGAAGCGTAGGTACGGCTTCCGTTTCCGGACGGTCTCCGGGAGTTCCGGCTAGCGAAAGGCGCGATGGTGGCCTTCAAAGTGAACGACGGTGAGCGCGGCGGCTGGTCCGTGCTCCTCGTGTCCGGCGAGCTGGACCTGGTGACCTCGCCGGTGCTGCGCCAGCGGGTGCACGACGTGGTGGCGGACGGTCACCACAGCCTGGTCATGGACCTCTCCGAGGTGCTGTTCTGCGACTCCAGCGGCGTCGGCGTCCTGATCGCGTCCCGCCGCCTGATCCGCTCCTGCCAGGGGCATCTGCGGGTGGTGCTGCCGGCGCAGGGCGCCGTCGACGGCTCGCACGTCAACCGGGTGCTCGGCGCCCTCGGTGTGCGCCGCCTCTTCGACGTCTATCCCGATGTGATGGCCGCCACGGAGGAGGACCCCGAGGACGAGGCGGACCCCCTCTCGGCGTGACGCCGTTGTACCGGAATTTCCCCGGTCTTGGCACAAGCGACGTTTTCCCGCTCCCGGACCCGCCCCGGCGTCGTACGCTCCCTGCCAAGCGCACCCCACATGAGTAAGGCGGCCCGAAAGACATGGTCAGCACCGAGTACGAGCGAAGGATCGCCGCCCGGTTCGCCACCTTCGACCAGGACGGCAACGGGTTCATCGACCGCGAGGACTTCAGCGCGGCGGCCAAGGCCCTGCTCGCGGAGTTCGGCACGGCGGCCCGCTCCGACAAGGGACAGGCCCTGTACATCGGCGCGGAGGCGTTCTGGCAGGGCATGGCGGGCATAGCGGACCGGGACGGTGACCAGCGCATCAGCCGCGAGGAGTTCGTGGGCGGCGCGGTCAAGCGCCTGCGCGACAACCCCGAGCGCTTCGCCGAGATCGGCCGCCCCTTCCTCCACGCGGCCCTCGACGTCGCGGACCCCGACGGCGACGGCTCGGCCACCATCGAGGACACCGTCCGCGTCCTCAAGGCCCTCGGAGTCCCCGCCGACATCGCGGCGACGGCCGCCGCCGCCCTCGACACGGACAGCGACGGCAAGATCGGCGAGTCGGAGATCGTGTCGTCCTTCGCCCGCTACTTCACGGTGCCGGAATAGCGCTTGCGCGGCGCGTACTTGAGCACGGGCAGCCTTTGCGCGCGTAGACGGTCCGTCACGGAGCCGGGACCCAACTCTCCGGCTCCGGGCGGCTGTTCGGTCGGCGGGGCGGAGGCGTGTCGTCCTTCGCCCGCTGCCTCACCGCTCCGGAACAGCGCTCCCGCAGCTTGTGCTTGTGCGGGGATGGCCCTTCCGCGCGCAGATGGGCCGTCACGGAGCTGAGGCTCAACCCTCCGGGCGGTCGTTCAGCCGTCGCGGCGGAGGCGGCGATCGTGTCTGCCTTCGCCCGCTGCCTCACCGCTCCGGAACAGCGCTCCCCGAATACCGCTCCCGCAGCTTGTACTTGAGCACCTTCCTCAGGGTCTCGTTGCGCGGAAGGGCGTCCACGATCTCCAACTGCTCCGGCAGTTTGTGCACGGACAGCCCTTCCGCGCGCAGGTAGGTCGTCACGGCGGGCAAGGTCAACTCGTCCGCCCCCGGCGGCTGTTCGACCACCGCGCAGACCCGCTCCCCGCGCTCCGCGTCCGGCAGGCCTACGACGGCCACGTCGCCGACGTCCGGATGGGCGGCCAGGAGATCCTCGATCTCCTTCGCGGAGATGTTCTCTCCCTTGCGGATGATCACGTCCTTGAGACGGCCGGTGAGGATCAGATGCCCGGTGTCGGTCACGACCCCCAGGTCACCGGTGCGCAGAAACCCGTCCGCGTCGAAGGCCTCGGCGGTCTGGGCCGGGTCCAGGTACCCCTGGCACACGGCCTCCCCGCGCAGTCGTACCTCCCCGCCCTCCGCGATCCGTATCTCCATGCCCTCGGGCGGCCGTCCCTCGGTGGTCGCCAGGTTCTCGGTGGTGTCGTCCGGGTCGCCCATGGTGATCATCGGCACCTCGGTCATGCCGTAGCCGTGGGTGAGTTGGACCCCCATCTCCCGTACGACGGAGTGGTAGACCTCCGGCGGCTTGGGGGCGCCGCCGCCCGCGAGCAGCCGGAGGGAGGGGATCACGGGCGTGCCCGGCTGCTTGCGCTGCTCGGCAAGGAACATGGAGTAGAAGGCGGTCGAGCCGCCGGCCACCGTCACCCCGTGCTTGCGGTAGCCCTCCAGCGCGTCCGGCAGCGCGAACTGCTCGAACATCACCGCCGGGAAGCCGTACAGCAGCAGCATCACCGTGTAGTCGGGCCCCGCTATGTGCGCGTACGGGAAGGCCATCGAACCCACGTCGGACGCCCTCAGCCGCAGCGCGTGCGCGAGGCATGAACCGCCCGCGATCAGTGAACGGTCCGTGTGCAGCACGCCCTTGGGGTCGGAGGTGGTGCCGGAGGTCCAGTAGATCCAGCGGACGGAGGTGCCGTCGGCGGGCGGTGCGGGGAGGACGGCCGGGTCGCCGTCAGGGAGTCGGTCGTAGGCCTCGAAGACGCCCTTCGCGCCCAGCCGCCGCGCCATCTCCGTGTGGTCGAAGCCCCGCCAGGTGCCCGGCACCGCGAAGTACTCCGCCTTCGACTCCCGCAGCGCGAAGCCGACTTCGCGGTCCCGGTAGAAGGGGATCACCGGCGTCTGTACGGCGCCGAGGCGGGCCAGCGCGAAGGAGAGCAGGGCGGTCTCGATACGGGTGGGCAACTGCCAGGCGACGACCGTGCCGGGGCGTACGCCCATGCCGTACAGGCCGGCCGCGACCCGCTCGGAGCGGTCCCGCAACTCGCCGAAGCTCAGCGCGCGGTCGTCCTGGAGGAAGACCGGCCGGTCGGGGGTGAGAGCGGCGCGGCGGACGACCAGCTCCCACAGGGTGCGGGCGGAACTCAGGGTGTACGGAGTCTCGTTCACGTGCGCCCCCTGCTTGGCTGACGACTCGTCAGGTGACATGCTATCTGACGGGTCATCAGATAAGTACCGTCCGGCGGAGGGGAACCCATGGCCACCGAACTGCCCCGCATCATCAGCGTCGACGACCACGTGATCGAACCCGCGCACCTCTTCGAGACCTGGCTGCCGAAGAAATACCGTGAGCGCGGTCCACAACCCCTCACCGCCGGGATCGGTGAACTCGCCTATGTGGCGGGCAAATACCAGATCACGATGGACCCCGACGGCCCGCCCACCGACTGGTGGATCTACGAGGACCTCAAGTTCCCGTACAAGCGCAACATCGCCGCCGTCGGCTTCGACCGCGACGAGATGACCCTGGAGGGCATCACCCGCGAGCAGATGCGCCGCGGCTGCTGGGACCCCAAGGCGCGGCTCGCGGACATGGACCTCAACCACGTCGAGGGCTCTCTCTGCTTCCCGACCTTCCCGCGCTTCTGCGGTCAGACCTTCGCCGAGGCGCACGACAAGGAGGTCGCGCTCGCCTGTGTGCGCGCCTACAACGACTGGATGGTCGAGGAGTGGTGCGGCGACAGCGGCGGCCGGCTCATCCCGCTGTGCCTGATCCCCTTGTGGGACGTGGAGTTGGCGGTCGAGGAGATCAAGCGCAACGCGGCACGCGGGGTGCGCGCGGTGACCTTCTCCGAGATCCCCACCTACCTCGGGCTGCCGTCCATCCACTCCGGCTACTGGGACCCGTTCTTCGCGGTCTGCCAGGAGACGGGGACGGTCGTCAACATGCACATCGGCAGCAGCTCCCAGATGCCCGCCGCCTCACCGGACGCGCCCCCCGCCGTACAGGCCTCGCTCTCCTTCAACAACGCGATGGCCTCGATGATGGACTTCCTCTTCAGCGGGGTCCTGGTGAAGTTCCCGACCCTCAAACTCGCCTACTCCGAGGGGCAGATGGGCTGGATCCCGTACGCCCTGGAACGCGCCGACGACGTCTGGGAGGAACACCGCGCCTGGGGCGGGGTGCGCGATCTGATCCCCGAGCCGCCCTCCACGTACTACTACCGGCAGATGTTCTGCTGCTTCTTCCGCGACAAGCACGGGGTCGCCTCCCTGGATGTCGTAGGCAGGGACAACGCCACCTTCGAGACCGACTACCCGCACGTCGACTCGACCTTCCCGCACACCAAGGAGGTCGCCCTCGACCATGTGAAGGGCCTCGACGACGAGACGGTCCACAAACTGATGCGGGGCAACGCGATCCGCATGCTGGGCCTGGACCTCGACAAGTAGCCCGCCCATGGACCTCACCTACACCCCCGAGGAGGAGGAGTACCGGGCGCGCCTGCGGGAGTGGCTGTCGAAGGCCCTCCCCTCGCTCCCGCCGAAACCCTCCCCGTCCGACTGGCCGGCCCGCCGCGCCTACGACCTCGGCTGGCAGCGGACGCTCTACGACGCCGGGTACGCCGACGTCCACTGGGACGCCTCCCCGACCACCCGGCTGATCTTCCTGGAGGAGACCGAGAAGGCGGGCGCGCCCTATGTGGGCGCCAACTTCGTGGGCCTGCTGCACGCGGGGCCGACGATCGCCGCAGAGGGGACGGCCGAGCAGCGGGAGCGCTGGCTGCCGCCCGTGCTGCGCGGCGACGAGGCGTGGTGCCAGGGCTTCAGCGAACCCGACGCCGGCTCCGACCTCGCGGCACTGCGCACGCGCGCGTGGCGGGACGGCGACGACTACGTGGTGAGCGGTTCCAAGATCTGGACCTCGCACGCCGAAGTCGCCGACTGGTGCGAGCTGTTGGTCCGCACCGACTTCGCGGCACCGAAGCACAAGGGCATCACCTGGCTCGCCATGCCCATGGACGCGGAAGGCATCACCGTACGGCCGCTGCGGACCCTCGCCGGGTCCGCCGAGTTCGCCGAGGTGTTCCTCGACGAGGTGCGGGTGCCGGTCGCCAACCGGGTCGGCGCCGAGAACGACGGCTGGCGCGTGACCATGGTGACCCTCTCCTTCGAGCGCGGTACGGCCTTCGTCGGCGAGGTGGTCGCCTGCCGCCGCGTACTGGGCGAACTGGCCGCTGAGGCGCGGGACAACGGCCGCTGGGACGACCCTGTGCTGCGCCGCCGACTGGGCAGGCTGAACGCCGAGTTCAGGGCGTTGTGGCGGCTCACGCAGTGGAACGTGAGCGAGGCCGAGGCGAGCGGGGGAGTGCCGGGGGTGGGCGGCTCGGTCTTCAAACTCCGCTATTCGCACGCCCGTCAGGAGCTCTACGACACGGCGGCCGACGTCCTCGGCCCCGACGCCCTCGACCTGGACCGGCCCTGGGTCCTCGACCGCCTCTCCTCCCTCTCGTACACCATCGCGGCCGGCACCTCCCAGATCCAGCAGAACATCGTGGCCGAACGCATTCTCGGTCTGCCGAAGGGACGGTGATCTCCCCCATGCGCTTTCAACTCACCGATGATCAACGGGCGTTGCGTGACGGCGTACGGGGACTGCTGGCCCGGCGCTTCGACGGCGAGGCGCTGCGGGCGGCCGTGGAGCGGCCCGGGCTGGACCGGTCGCTGTGGCGGGAGTTGGGGCGGGCCGGGTTCTTCGCCCTGCGGGTGCCGGAGGCGGCGGGCGGGGTCGGACTCGGGCTGCCCGAGGCGGTGTTGGCGTTCGAGGAGGCCGGGCGGGTGCTGCTGCCCGGCCCGCTGGTGGCCACGCACATGGCGGCGGCAGACATGCCGGGAGCGGCCGCGGGGGAGACGGTCGTGGCGGGCGTGGACGCCGGGTTCGTGGAGTGGCTGGACGCGGCCGACGTGGTGCTCGGGGATGCCTCGGGGGCCGTGCCGCTGCGGTCCGTGGACCCGCTGACGCCGCTGCACCGGGTGCCCGCAGGGGTCGTAGCGGATCCGGTGGCCGTGTTGCTCACCGCCGCCGAGCAACTCGGTACGGCCGCGCGAGTGGGCGAGCTGGCGGTGCAACACGCCCGGACGCGCGAGCAGTTCGGGCAGCCGATCGGGGCCTTTCAGGCCGTCAAGCATCTCTGCGCGCAGGCGCTGGTGCGGGTCGAGGTGGCGCGGGCAGCCGTGTACGCGGCGGCCGTGACCGCTCGGCCGGTGGACATCGCGGCGGCCCGGCTGCTGGCCGACGAGGCCGCCGTGCGCGGGGCCCGGGACTGTCTTCAGGTGCATGGCGGGATGGGCTTCACCTGGGAGTCCGAGGTCCATCTGCACCTGAAACGGGCGTGGATGCGCGCTCGGCGTGGTGGAGGGGGCACGGAGAGTGAGGAGTTGCTCGCGGCGGATCTGGTGGCCGGGGCGAGGTAACCGGGCGCCCGCCTGCGAGGACCGGAACGGGCCCGACAACGGTGTCGCGGATCGTGGCACACCGGAGTCACGGAGCGTTGATATCGGGTTGTGTCCTATGCGTGACTTGTCACGGCCCGGAGTCACCTTCGGGCTCCGGTACCTTGTGTGGGATGCGAGTGGTTCAAGGTACGAGCCATGCCGGTGTTGCCCGTGAGGCGGCCCCGGATCGGGCGGTGCGCTCCGCCGCTCGTATGGCAGAACGGGCTTTCGCCCCCGCCTGTTCGACTCCCCGCAGAGAGCGTCGCACAGTATCCCGCACGCGTACTCCTTCGCGCTGGAATATGCCCGAAGCGCTTGTTGGGGTGACTGAACGTCAACCATGCTGTCTCGCAAGGGATTCACGTTCCGTGACCCTTGATCTGGCCATTGTTCTGGCCATGCAGGAAATGGCTACGATCGTGGCCCTCGTGAGGCGCGAGGCCAAGTGTCCGCCGGTTCGGATGGTGTGAGCGGTGCAGGTGCTTCAAGTGCAACTGGAGATCCGGCCCGACCCCGCGGAGGTGGGGCGGGCCCGGCGGTGGGCGCGCTCGCGGCTCGCCGGGTCCGGGATAGACGCCGACGAGCCGCTGGCCGAGACGGTGATCCTGCTGGTCTCCGAACTCGTCACCAACGCCGTGGTGCACACCGGCTGTCCGGCCGTGCTGAGGCTCTGTCTGCCGGACGTGGCGACCGATTCGGCGACCGTGCGCCTTGAGGTCGCCGACACCAGTTGCCAGGCACCGGTGCCGCGTTGCGCGGAAGGCGACGAGACCGGCGGTCGCGGACTGGCGCTGGTGGACGGCCTCGCCGACCGCTGGGGCTGGAGCGCCGAGGGCACCGGCAAGCGCATCTGGTGCGAGCTGGACCGGGACAGCGAACCCCGGGAGGCCGCGGCCGCGTTCGGGGGTGGCGTCACGCCGTACGAGGGCTTCGAGTTCGAGGGCTTCGCGTACGAGGCGGTGTAGGGGCTCGGCTCCCGGCGTGCCGGTGTAGGTGCTGCCTGCAAGTGCCGGGCGGAGATGCGCCGGGCTGTGCTTCCGTGCGCGCCCTGCAACAAATGGTGCTTATGGAACAAATCCCCGGATGGGCGTTGACGCGACGTGACCGTGTGGTCACGCTTGTGGGCAGCGATTCGCCGCGAGGGGACGACGAGGGCTTCGGTGACGGGGGCCCTCGACGAGTGTGGGTCGCGTTCGGCGTGGGTCTCCTCGGGGTCGGGGACCAGGACGGGGCGCCGGAGTCGGATGGCGGCACGCGGTGCCGTGCTCGGGGCGGGCAGCAGCGCGCCGCCATCCGACCGTACGTCCGGCCCTCGTCAAAACCGGACTGTCCTAGAGGATGGCGATCGGGGCTACGGGGGTTCCCGTGGCGCCGACGAAAGGCTCGGGCATCGCCGACAGGAGGAAGGTGTAGCGGTTCTCTTGTCCACAGGCTGTGGACAACTCTTCGAGATTCCAGTTCTGGCCCTGCAGCATCCCCATCTCGACCAGGTCGAGCGCGTGCACCGGCAGCCACAGATCCTCGATCTCCGGCGGAAATATCTCGAAGGTCATCGTGTCATTGGCGACCGCCGCGACATCGCGCGCGTGGAACCACTCCGGCGTACGGATCGACAACCCCGGTGAGGGATAGCCGTACCCGTGCTTGTCGCCGGAGAGGTACACCTGCACCTGCCCGGTCCGTACGAGCGCGATGTCGCCCGCCCTGACCCGGGTGCCCGCGAGTTCCTCGGCGGCCTCCAGGTCCTCCGGGGTGACCGCGTGACCCCCTTCGAGGCGATCGACCCCATGTGCGCGTGCCACATCGAGCAGCACCCCGCGCGAGACGATGTGCCGCGCCTTGTCGATCCCGCTGAACTCGGCCCCGCCGTGCGGGGTCACGGTGCCGGCCGGACGGCCGTTGTAGAGCTTCCCGGAGTGCGAGACATGGGTCAGCGCGTCCCAGTGGGTGCCGGCCTGGAGTCCCATCGTCACGGCGTCGTCGCTGCACGCCACCGTCCCCGGTCCGAAGAGTTCCTGGTTGATCTGCACCATCGCGTGCAACGGGTTGACCCGGCCGGGGATCATCCCCGTCTGGACGCCGTCCTGTTGGAGCGGCAGGGCGAGCGGCACCCGGCGGCCGGTCCGCACCTCGGCGGCGGCCTCGCGGACCACCTCGTCGGTGATCAGGTTCAGCGTGCCGATCTCGTCGTCCGACCCCCAACGCCCCCAGTTGTTCACGCGCTTGGCGATGTCGTGGAACTCCGGACCAAGTGTCGGCGGTGACATCGGGGCCTCCCCGGGGCTTGTCCTCAGGCATCTGACGGGTCGTAGAATCTGAGTCGAATCTAACGGACCGTCAGAAACTGCGGGAGGGGCCGGACATGGGGAACTTCTTGGCAGGCAAGGTCATCGCCGTCACGGGCGCGGGCCGGGGCATCGGCCGGGCCGTCGCGCTCGCGGCGGCCGCCGAGGGGGCGCGGGTCGTCGTCAACGACTACGGCGTCTCGATGGACGGCGCGTCCCCGACGAGCGAGATCGCCGAGGCCGTCGTCAAGGAGATCGAGGCGGCGGGCGGCGAGGCCGTCGCCGTCGCCGACGACATCTCGACGATGGCCGGCGGGCAGCGGGTCGTCGACGTCGCGCTGTCGTCGTACGGGCGGCTCGACGGGGTCGTGTGCGTTGCCGGGATCCTGCGGGAGCGGATGCTCTTCAACATGTCCGAGGAGGAATGGGATCCGGTGATCGCCACCCATTTGAAGGGGACGTTCACCGTTTTCCGGGCGGCTTCGGCGGTGATGCGGAAGCAGCGGGGCGGGGCGTTGATCGGGTTCACCAGCGGGAATCATCAAGGGTCGGTTTCGCAGGCCAATTACAGCGCTGCGAAGGGCGGGATCATTTCACTGGTGCGGAGCGCCGCGCTGGGGCTGAACAAGTACGGGGTGACTGCTAATGCGGTTGCTCCTGTTGCTCGTACGCGGATGTCGGCGAACGTTCCTATGGAGTTGGCGGAGATCGGGTCGCCGGAGGATGTGGCGGCGCTGGTGGTGTATCTGCTGTCGGACGCTGCTCGGGAGCAGGGGATCACCGGGCAGGTTTATACCGTCGCCGGGCCGAAGATCGCGGTGTGGGCTCAGCCTCGGGAGTTGCGCGCGGCGTATGCCTCCGGCGGGTGGACGGTGGAGGGGATCGCGGAGTTTTTGCCGGGGTCTGTGGGGGTTGATGTCATGCCGATGCTTTCTCGGTTGCAGGAGATGGAGAGGGCTGCGAAGGAGGGGGAGCGGCCTAACGCGTAGGTGGGGTGGGGGCGGTTGTTTGTTTTGCGGGTGCGGTTTCGCTGTGGTTTTGCGCAGTTCCCCGCGCCCCTGGCGGGACTGGTCTGAGCGGTGTTCTGAGGAGATCCCCTGTGGAGTTTGGATTCAGTGCCGAGGACGATGAGTTTCGGGTGGAAGTGCGGGCTTGGCTTTCCGCGCATGGGGATGGTGAGCGGGATCGGCGGGCGTGGGAACGGACGCTCGGGAAAAGTGGGTGGATTGGGCTGGGGTGGGCCGAGGGCGGTTATGGGAATCGCACGGGGACTCTCACCCAGCAAGTCGCCTGGGCCGAGGAGTACGCGCGGTCGGGCGCCCCGCCGCGCTCCGGGCACATCGGGGAGAACCTTCTCGCTCCCACTCTCATCGCGCACGGTACCGACGAGCAGAAGGCCCGGTTTCTGCCCGCTGTTGCCGCCGGGGACGAGTTGTGGTGCCAGGGGTACAGCGAGCCGGGTGCCGGGTCGGATCTCGCGGGGGTGCGGACCGCTGCCGTGCGGGATGCGGGGGACGGGTCGTATCGGATCAGTGGGCAGAAGATCTGGACCTCGCTCGCTCATGAGGCCGACTGGTGTTTTGTGCTGGCGCGGACCGAGGCGGGGTCGCGGCGGCATCACGGGCTGAGTTTTCTGCTGGTGCCCATGGACCAGCCGGGGCGTATCGAGGTGCGGCCCATACGGCAGTTGACCGGGACCAGTGAGTTCAACGAGGTGTTCTTCGACGGGGCGCGGGCGCGGGCCGAGCATCTCGTGGGGGGTGAGGGCGCGGGCTGGGGCGTCGCCATGAGCCTGCTCGGGTTCGAGCGGGGGGTGTCGACGCTGGCCCAACAGATCGGGTTCGCGGGTGAGTTGGGACGGGTGATCGAGGCTGCCGTCGCTTCGGGCGCCGTGCTCGATCCCGTCGTACGGGATCGACTCGTGCGGCAGTGGGCCGAGTTGCGGGCCATGCGGTGGAACGCCCTGCGGACGCTCGGGCGGGCCGGGGACGCGGGCGCTCCCAGTGTGGCCAAGCTGCTGTGGGGCGGGTGGCATCAGCGGCTCGGGGAGCTGGCGACGCAGGTGCGGGGGGCCGCGGCGGCGGTCGGGCCGGTGGACTGGTCGCCGGCCCTGTCGTACGAACTCGACGTGTTCCAGCACCTGTTCCTCTTTTCGCGGGCCGACACGATCTACGGCGGCTCGGACCAGGTTCAGCGCACGATCATCGCCGAGCGGGTGCTCGGCCTGCCCAGGGAACCCAAGGGGGTCGTCTGATGCGCGGTGTGCTCTTCGACGGGAAGCAGATCCAGGTCGTGGACGATCTGGAGGTGCGGGAGCCGGGGCCGGGGGAGGTGCTGGTCGCGATCTCGGCGGCCGGGTTGTGCCACAGCGATCTGTCTGTGGTGGACGGGACCATACCGTTCCCCGTTCCTGTGGTGCTCGGACATGAGGGTGCCGGGGTGGTGGAGGCCGTGGGTGTGGGCGTCACCCATGTGGTGCCCGGGGATCATGTCGCCCTGTCCACGCTCGCCAACTGTGGGACCTGCGCCGAGTGCGACCGGGGGCGGCCGACCATGTGCCGGCAGGCCATCGGGCGGCCGGGGAAGCCGTTCACGCGGGCGGACGGGCAGCCGGTGTACCAGTTCGCCTCCAACTCCGCTTTCGCCGAACGGACTGTGGTGAAGGCCGTGCAGGCCGTACGGATACCGAAGGACATTCCGATGCCGTCCGCCGCGCTCATCGGGTGCGGGGTGCTGACCGGGGTCGGCGCGGTGCTCAACCGGGCGCGGGTCGATCGCGGGGACAGCGTCGTGGTGATCGGGACCGGGGGGATCGGGCTCAACGTCCTCCAAGGGGCCCGGATCGCGGGGGCGTCGACGATCGTCGCGGTCGACGCGAACCCCGGGAAGGAGGCGGTGGCACGGCAGTTCGGGGCCACGCACTTCCTCACCTCCACGGAGGGCGTGCGGGAGATCCTGCCGAACGGGGCGGACCACGCCTTCGAGTGCGTGGGGCGGGTGGAGCTGATCCGGCAGGCCGTGGATCTGCTCGACCGGCACGGGCAGGCGGTGCTGCTCGGTGTGCCGGCGGCAACGGCGGAGGCATCCTTCCTCGTCTCGTCCATGTACTTGGACAAGTCGATCCTCGGGTGCCGGTACGGGTCGTCCCGGCCGCAGCGGGACATCGCCCTGTACGCGCAGCTCTACAGCGAAGGGCGTTTGCTGCTCGATGAGTTGGTGACCGAGACGTATCCCGTCGAGGACTTCGAGAAGGCGGCGGAGGACGCGGAGGCGGGGCGGGTCGCGCGCGGGGTTCTCACGTTCTGACCGCTTTGACGGTGGCATGCCGGGAGTTGTCCACAGGCGGGAAAAAATCCGGGGGCGTTGTCGGTCCCGGCCCGTAGCGTCGTGGCATGACCTACCGCGATGTCGTCTCCCGACAGGTCCTGACCTGGGCCTGCACCGCCATCGGCGCCCGTATGCCGGTCGCCATGGCGCCGCTGGCCCTGGTCTTCCTGGTGCGCGAGCGGCCGGGCGGCTACTCGCTGGGCGCGATACTCGCGGCGGCCTACGTCATCGGGGAGATCGGCGGTGCGCCGGTCCTCGGGATGCGCTTGCGGCCGGAGCGGGCCCGGGTCCACCTGGCTGTCGGGCTCGCGGTCGGGACGCTGGGGTATCTGGGGCTCGGGGTGTTTCCGGGCGCGCGTCCCGCCGTGCTCGCCGGGTTCGCGTTCGTCGCCGGGGCCGCGCCCGCCGCCGCCACCGGTGGACTGCGCACCCTGCTCGGCGAGTTGGTGCCGGCGCGCTCCGTGGCACAGGCGCTGTCCGTCGAGTCGATACTGACGGCCGGTGTGTGGGCTGTCTCCCCGGCCGCGGTGGCCGGGCTCGCGCTCGGTGTCGCGCCGCGCGTACCACTGCTGCTGGCGGCCGGTCTGATGGCGTGGTCGGTCGCGGGGCTGTGGCTGCTGCCGGCCGGATGGGGAGCGGGTGGTGAGGGCCAGGCAGGTCCTCCGCTGCTCCGGGTGCTGATCGGTGCCTGGCCGGTGTATGTCGTGGGCGCGGCCAGCCTCACCCTGCTCGGTCTGTCGGAACTCGTCCTGCCCGCCCTGCTCGAACAGCGCGGCATAGGCGTCGGCTGGTCCGGCCCGCTGCTGACCGGCATGGCGGTGGGCGGCGGCCTGGGCGCGTTCGTCTACGGCCTGCGCGGCTGGCCGGGGCTGCTGCGTACGCGCAGCCTGGTGCTGATGGCCGGGACGTCGGTGTGTGTCGTGCTGGCCGCCTCGATACTGGCCATGGCGGCCATCGCGGTCGCGCTCGTCGTGGCCGGCACCCTCCAGTCGGGCGCGATGCTCACCCGGAACCTCTCCCTGCGCGAGGTACTGCCGCCGAACGGCCTGGCCGCCGGCTACTCGATCATGTACGCGGCGGCGGGCGTGGGGTACGCGGCGACGGGTTCGCTGGCCGGTGCGCTGCTCAGGGTGGTGGCGCCGTCGACGGCGATGCTTGCGGGGGTCTGTCTGACCGTGGTGCTGACCGGCGTGGGGTGGTGGGGGGAGGTGCGGTGGGCGGGGCGTGCCAGGGCGCTCGGGGATGTCGGCGTGGGTGCGAAGTCGGTTGCCGAGCAAGGGTGTTGAGGTGAGGGGGTGGGCCTTCGGCGCCGGTGGCCGGTCAGCTCGGCGTGGGGACGGTGCCGTGGCGCCGCTCGGAACCCGGGTCTGACTCCGGTGCTCCCGTCGCTCCGGTGCGGAAGGTGCGGCGATACGCGGTGGGGGTGACGCCGAGGGCTGTCTGGAGGTGCTGGCGCATCGACTGGGCCGTGCCGAAGCCGGCGTCGGTGGCCACCTGGTCCATGGAGAGGTCGGTGGACTCCAGGAGGTGCCGGGCGCGTTCGACGCGCTGCTGGGTGAGCCACTGGCCGGGGCTGACGCCGACCTCCTCGCGGAAACGGCGGGTGAAGGTGCGCACCGACATGGCTTCCTGCTCGGCCATGTCCCGGAGCTGGATGGGTTCGTGGAGCCGGCCCAGCGCCCAGGTGCGGGCGGCGGTCGTGGTCGCCAACTGCGGGTCCGGGACCGGGCGGTGGATGTACTGCGCCTGACCGCCGTCGCGGTGGGGCGGTACGACGGTGCGGCGGGCCACGTCGTTGGCGACGGCGGTGCCGTGGTCGCGGCGCACCATGTGCAAACACAGGTCGATGCCGGCGGCGACGCCCGCGGAGGTGAGGAGGTCGCCGTCGTCGATGAACAGGACGTCCGCGTCGACCTCGATCCGAGGGAACAGCCGCTGGAAGCGCTCGGCGTCGGCCCAGTGCGTGGTGGCGGGGCGGCCGTCGAGGAGACCGGCGGCGGCGAGGACGTAGACGCCGGTGCAGATGGAGGCGATGCGGGTGCCGGGGCGGATGTGGGCGAAGGCGGCGGCGAGTTCGGGGGTGAGGACGCCCTCCTCGAAGACCGGCCCGAGTTCGTACGACGCCGGGACGATCACCGTGTCGGCGGTGGCCAGGGCCTCCGGGCCGTTCGGGACCTGGATGGCGAAGTCGGCGTCGGTGTCGACCGGCCCGGGCGGCCGGACGGAACAGGTGACGACCTCGTACAGGTGCCGACCGCTCGCGGGGTCCTTGGGACGGCCGAAGATGCGGTGCGGGATGCCCAGCTCGAAGGGGAGGAGGCCGTCGAGAGCGAGGACGACGACGCGGTGCGGGCGGAAGAGGGTGTCCACTGGGGCCATGGCCCGATCCTAGCGAATGCTGTCCTTCGGGCCAGTGGATCGGGAGGGGCGGGATGCCGGAAGCTCATTGACGTGACGCAGACAACCGATGCCACGCCCGGCACCACCCAGGAATCCGGCCCCACCCCTCGTGGCCGTGTACGTATCCATCGCGCCTGGTTCGTCGCCGCCGTCGCGTTCGTGACGATCATCGGTGCGGCGGCCTTCCGTTCCCTGCCCGGGTTGTTGATCGATCCGCTGCACCAGGAGTTCGGGTGGTCGCGGGGCACGATCGGGGCGGCGGCCTCGATCAACCTCGCGCTGTACGGGCTGACGGCCCCCTTCGCGGCGGCGTTGATGGACCGCTTCGGTATCCGGCGGGTCGTCGCGGTCGCGCTGACCGTGATCGCGTTGGGCTCGGGGCTGACGGTGTGGATGACGGCCCCCTGGCAACTGCTGCTGTGCTGGGGGCTGTTGGTGGGGCTGGGCAGCGGTTCGATGGCGCTGGCCTTCGCGGCGACCGTCACCAACCGCTGGTTCACCACACGGAAGGGGCTGGTCACCGGCATCCTCACGGCCGCCTCGGCGTCCGGCCAGTTGATCTTCCTGCCGCTGCTGTCCTGGATGGTCGAGGGGCACGGCTGGCGTCCGGCGGCGGTGACCGTGGCGCTCGCGGCCCTCGCGGTCGTCCCCTTCGTGTGGCTGCTGCTGCGGGACCACCCGGCGGACGTGGGCGTGACGCCGTACGGCGGGACAGAGTTCGTACCGAAGCCGGAACCCGTGCAGGGCGCGGCCCGGCGCACCGTGGCGGTGCTGTTCAAGGCGGTCCGTACCGGCCCCTTCTGGCTGCTGGCCGGCACCTTCGCGATCTGCGGCGCTTCGACCAACGGCCTGATCCAGACCCACTTCGTGCCCGCCGCCCACGACCACGGCATGCCCATCACGGCGGCGGCCTCGCTGCTCGCGGTGATCGGCGTCTTCGACGTCGTCGGCACGATCGCCTCCGGCTGGTTCACCGACCGCTTCGAACCCCGCCGCCTGCTCGCCGTCTACTACGCCCTGCGCGGCATCTCCCTCCTGTTCCTCCCCATGCTCCTCGCCCCCACCGTCCACCCCCCGATGCTCTTCTTCATCGTCTTCTACGGCCTCGACTGGGTCGCCACGGTCCCCCCGACCCTCGCCCTGTGCCGCGAGCAGTACGGCGAGGACAGCGCGATCGTCTTCGGCTGGGTCCTCGCCTCCCACCAGATCGGCGCGGCGCTCGTCGCGTTCCTCGGCGGGGTGGCACGGGACGCGTTCGGCTCGTACGACATGGTCTGGTACCTGTCGGGGGCGCTGTGCGCGGTGGCGGCGCTGATGGCGCTGGTGATCCGACGCCGGCGGCCGGTCGTGGGGGTGGGTTCGGTGGCGGTGGCGTAGCGGCTACGGGGCGGAGGTGACGTTCCCCTTCGCGTCCACGGAATGGGTCTCCCAGTAGGTGTCCCACTTGTCCCCGACGTGCTGCGGCACCTTCCCCTTCGGGTACCGCGCATAGCCGCTCGGTGCTTTGTCGCCGTTCTTCACGCAGGCGCCGCCGGCGGTGCCGCCCACGGCCAGGACCGGGTACTCGCCGTTGCCGCAGATGGCGTCCGCCGTGGAGAACGAGCAGGCCGACAGCAGCCCGGCGGTGGATATCAGGACGGACGTGAGAACGGCGACTCGCGTGCGCTTGCTCATGGTTGAGGCCCCCCGGTCAGATGCTCGGATCAGTCTGGGAGCAAGGCTGCCGGAGGGGAGGCGGACCTTCATGAGTACGTTGGCTCAGCACCGGAGTGCGGACTACTCAAGGGCACTCAGAGGAACCGCCCCCGGTGGAACAACAGCGGCGCCCCGTCTCCGTCGTCCGTCGCACCCAGCGCGTCCACCCGGCCCACCACGATCAGGTGGTCGCCGCCCGTGTGGACCGCGTGGATCGTGCAGTCGATCCACGCGGCGGTGCCGGTGAGCCGGGGGGAGCCGGAGACCGGTGAGGCGTCGTACGGTACGCCCGCGAACTTGTCCGTGCCGCTGATCGCGAAGGCGCGGCACAACTGGCCCTGGTGGGCGGCGAGTACGTTGACGCAGAAGGTGCCGGCGCGGGCGATGCGCGGCCAGGTCGTGGACGTGCGGCCGACCATGAAGACGACCAGGGGCGGGTCCAGGGAGAGGGCGGAGAAGGACTGGCAGGCGAAGCCGGCGGGGCCGGGTTCGCCGGGTGCCGCGGGGGCGGTGATCACCGTCACACCGGTCGCGAAGTTGCCCAGTACGCGCCGGAATTCACCCTGGTCGACCGGTGCCCGCTCGTCGTCCGCGACGCACCGGAGCTCCGGCCGCGGCAGCGCCTCGACAGGCTGCGCGGCCGGAGGGCTTCCGGCCGACCTGAGGTAGCGGACGGCGGCCGCTGCCGCCCCTGCTTGTCCCATCACGCCACCCATTGAAGCTGACGACCCATCAGATAGGAAGGGGTGCGGCCCATCGCCCATGGCCCATCGTCCACGGCTCATTCACAGGCTTCCGGCCAGATCATGGGAGTCACGTCGCCGCACGGACAACCCGGAGTCATCCCCAGCACACCCGCCGGCAGCAGTGTTGCGGAACGACTGCCACCGGTACGAACCGGTGGCTGCCGTGACCTGAGGAGCACCCACACGATGAACCGTCTCACCGCACGCGGTAGCGCAGTGGCCGCCGTGGCCGGCCTCGCCCTTGCGTTCGCCGCCGCCCTGCCCGCGCAGGCCGCCACGACCGTGACCGAGTCCCAGTGGCTGACCGACGTCGCCGCCGTCACCGGCCCCGCGCAGACCTACATCGACTCGCGTGCCGCCGCCAACACCTCCGGCGCCAAGCAGGCGATCGTGCTCGACATCGACAACACCTCGCTGGAGACCTACTTCGAGGGCGCCGGCACCAGCACCCCCGCCACCCCGCCGGTGCTCGCCCTGGCCAAGGAGGCGCACGCCAAGGGCATCAGCGTGTTCTTCATCAGCGCCCGCAGCAACCTGTTCAACACGATCACCAAGTCCAACCTGACCTCGGTCGGCTACACGGTCGACGGCCTCTACGCCCGCACGGTCGCGCAGTTGGTGACCGAGTCCATCGCCGACTTCAAGACCTCGCAGCGCAAGGCGATCGAGGCGAACGGCTACGACATCATCGCCAACATCGGCAACAACACGACGGACCTGTCGGGCGGTTATGCCGACACCACGTACAAGCTGCCGGACTACGACGGCCTGTTGGACTGACAGCCCCACCCCAGGACGATCTGGTCACCGCCCCCGGTACTCCGCACTCCGCCGCTCCACAAAACTCGCCACGCCCTCCCGGGCGTCCCGCGTCGTCATGTTGATCTCCTGTGCTGTCGCCTCCGCCGCGAAGGCGGTCGACCGGTCGCTGTCCAGGGACGCGTTGACGAGCTGCTTGGTGAGGGCGAGGGCGCGGGTGGGGCCGGTGGCCAGGCGTTCCGCCCATTCGTGGGCCGTTTTCGTCAAGTCGGCGTCCGGGACCACCCGGTTGACGAGGCCGAGGCGTTCCGCGTCCGGCGCGCTGACCGCGTCGCCGAAGAACATCAGCTCCTTCGCCCGGTGCGGGCCGATCAGCCGGGGCAGCAGATACGCGCCGCCGCCGTCGGGGACCAGGCCGCGTCGTACGAACACCTCGATGAAGCGTGCCGACTCCGCGGCCAGGACCAGATCGCAGGCCAGGGCCAGATGGGCGCCGAGCCCCGCAGCCGTGCCGTTCACCGCCGCGATCACCGGCTTCTCGCAGTCCAGTACCGCGGCGATCAGGCGCTGCGCGCCCAGGCGGATCACCCGGGCGACATCGCCGGCCACCTGTTCCCCGGTCGCGCCGCCGCCCCTGAGGTCCGCGCCCGCGCAGAAGCCGCGCCCGGTGCCGGTGAGGACCACCGCGCGGATGGAGGGGTCGGCCGATGCCTCGGCCAACAGGCCTATCAGACGGTCCCGTTGGGCCGGGGTGAGGGCGTTCAGCGCCTCGGGCCGGTTGAGGGTGAGGTGGGCGACCTGGCCCGTGACGGTGTGGACGACCTCGTCCGTCGGGCCGGTCACCGGCACACCGCCAGCGCGTCCAAGGCCACCGCGCCCTGTCCCCGGGGCAGCACCATCAGCGGGTTGATGTCCAACTCCGAGAGGACATCGCCCAGTTCGAGGGCCATCCGCTGGACCCGCAGGACGACCTCCACCAGCGCGTCCAGGTCCGCCGGCGGCCGCCCCCGCACCCCGTCCAGCAGCGGCCGTCCGCGCAGCTCGTCGAGCATGTCCCGCGCGTCCTCCTCGCCGAACGGCGGCACCCGCACCGCCACGTCCCGCAGCACCTCCACCAGCACCCCGCCAAGACCCACCGTCACCGTCGGCCCGAACAGGTCGTCCTGAGTGACGCCCACCACCATCTCGACGCCCCGCTCGACCATCTGGCAGACCAGGACCCCGTCCAGATGCACCTCCTCGTAGCGGGCGATGTCCGTCAACTCCCGGTAGGCATCGCGGACTTGGCTCGCGGACGTGAGGCCGACCTTCACCAGGCCCAGTTCCGTCTTGTGCGCGATCTGCCCGCCCGAGGCCTTCATCACCACCGGGTAGCCCACCAGCCCCGCCGCCCGTACGGCCGCCGCCGCGCTGGTCACCAACTGCTCGCGCGGCACCCGGATCCCGTACGCCCGCAGCAGTTGTTTCGCCGCGTGCTCGCTCAGTTGCCGGCCCGGACGCATCAGGGCCTGCGCCTTGCGGAAGGAGGGGGAGACGGCTCGGGGGGCCTCGTCGAAGGGGGAACGGTAGGCGCCGACGAAGCGGTGGTGAGAGAAGTAGGCGCGCAGCGCCGTGACGCAGTTGCCGACCGTGCGGAACGTCGCCACCCGGGAGGAGCCCAACAGGACGTCCCGGTAAGCCGGTTCCGTGCCGACCGGCGAACCCCACACCACGCACACCAGCTTGTCCGTCCGCTCGGCCGCGGCCACCAGGTCCGCCACCAGCCTGTCGCTCAGCGGCGGGAACGGGCCGGTGATGGGGCAGACCAGCACCCCCACCTCCGGGTCGTCGAGGATCGCGTCGATGATCTTCCGGCCGCGCCAGTCGCCCACCGGGTGACCGCCGTTGTCCACCGGGTTGGCCACGCTCAGATACGGCGGTATCCACTCGTGCAGTTCGGCCTGTTTCGCCGAGGACAGCAGCGGCAGGTGCAGCCCCGCCTCGCTCGCCAGGTCGGCGAAGTGCGCTCCCGTGCCGCCGGAGATCGAGTACACGACGACCCCTTCGGCCTGGGGCGCCTTCGCGCGCGCCAACAGGGCCGCCGTGTCCTGGAGTTCGTCCAGGCCGTCGACCCGGATCACGCCGAACTGGCGCATCGCCGCGTCCACCACCGTGTCCGCGCCGGTGAGTTTGCCGGTGTGGGAGGCGGCCGTCCGGGCGCCGGTGTCGGTGCGGCCGACCTTCACCGCGACGACCGGGACCTTGCGGCGGGCGGCGCGGTCGGCGGCCAGCAGGAAGGAGCGGCCGTCCTTGAGGCCCTCGACGTAGCAGGCGATGGCGCCGACTTCGGGGCGTTCGGCGAAGTAGGAGATGAAGTCGGCGGTCTCCAGGTCCGCTTCGTTGCCGGTGGGCGCCCAGTGGGAGAGGCGGATGCCGAGTTCCTGGAGGGCGAAGACCGGGCGGCCCTGGTGTCCTGACTGGGTGATGAGGGCGATCGCGGGGCCGTCGAGGTCCTCGCGGAAGTTCTCGAAGGCGTTGAGGTTGGTGTTCGGGCCGAGCAGGCGGAGCCCGGACCGCCCTACGGCGGCGGCGAGTTGGGCCTGCGCCAGCGCCCCCTCCTCGCCGGTCTCCGCGAAGCCGGACGCGAAGGCGACCGCGAACTTCACCTTGGCCTCGGCGAGTTGCTCGATCACCGGGAGCGGGTCGGCGACCAGCACCACGGCCAGGTCGACCTGTTCGGGGAGGTCGGCGACGGACGGGAAGCAGGGGACGTCGAAGACCGTCGTACGGGTGGGATGCACCGGGTGCAGACGGGCGCCCACCCGGCCCGCCCAGGACATGAGTTGGCGGGTGATGCCGGTGTTCGGGCGGCCCTCCGCGTCCGAGGCGCCGATCACGGCGACCGACTCGGGGCGGAAGAAACGGTCCAGGTCGGGTACGTCGGCGTACAGCGGCCGTCCGCCGACGTCGAGATCGTCGACGTCCGCGGGCCGGCCGTGGACGGCGGGGCCGGGTTGCTCACCGCAGGCGATGACCCGGGCCCGGCGGGAGTCGGTGGTGAGGGTGCCGTGGGTTGATCCAAGCATCGGTCCGCCCCGCTCCTGTGTGAAAGTCGTGACAGCACAATTAACTGACGCAGTGTCAGATTACTGAACTGACACTGCGTCAGGAACTGTCGTGCACGCAAAGAACGCGGATGCCTCTGTGCCCGGGCCTACGCGCCCGACTTCTCGCCCGTCTTCGCGACGGCCTTCGCGATCTTCTCCGCGTCGATGGCCAGCTCGCGGAACATGCCGCTGATGGGGTTGGTGAACCCGGTGAAGTACAGGCCGGGCGCGTCCTTCGGGGTGCGGGCGCCGTGCACGACCGGCCTGCCGCGCGCGTCCAGCACACCGAGATGGCCGACGAGACCCTCCAGGGAACGGACGTAGCCGGTGGCAGCCACGACGGCGTCGGGACCGATCCGGTCGCCGCCGGCGAGGATCACCTTGCCGTCCTCGAACCCCGCCACGGCCGTCACCACCTCGACCCGCCCCTTGCGCACGGCGTCGATCAGACCGACGTCCTGCACCGGGATCGCCCCTTCGTTGACCCGACTGTAGAGACCGGTATCGGGCCGCGGAAGCCCCTTCTCCGCCAGGTCGGGCACGCTGAGCTTGGCCATCGGCCCCGCCAGCCGGTCGACGAGGCGCACCGGCAGCCGTCGTACGAGCACGCCCGTGTACTGGGCCGCCCAGCCCGCCGTCGAGCGGCGCACGATGTGCGGGGTGGTGCGGACGGCGAGGCGGACGCGGGACGCGCCGCCCTCCACCAGGTCGACCGCGATCTCCGCACCCGTGTTGCCGATGCCGACGACCAGGACGTCCCGGCCGGCGTAGGGCCGGGGGTCGCGGTAGTCGCGGGCGTGCAGCAGCTCGCCGGTGTAGGTGTCACGGCCGGGCCAGTCCGGCAGCCGGGGGGTGTGGTTGGTGCCGGTGGCGACGACGACCGCGCGGCCGGTCAGCTCACGGCCGCCGGTGGCGTGCAGCAGCCAGCCGTCGCCGTCCGGCGCGCGCTCGATACGGGAGACCTCGACGCCGGTGACGATCTCCAGCTCGTGGACCTCGGCGTACTTCTCCAGATAGCGCACCACGTCGTCCCGCGAGACCCAGCGGCCGAAACGACGCGGCATCGCCAGCCCCGGCAGGCCCGACAGCCGCCGGGTGGTGTGCAGATGGAGGCGGTCGTAGTGCCCGCGCCAGGACGCCCCGACCCGGTCCGACTTCTCCAGTACGACGGCACGGACGCCCCGGGCGCGCAGCGCGTACGCGGCGGCGAGACCGCCGGGGCCGCCGCCGACGACGTACACGGGACGGTCTGTGTGGAGGTGCGCCACGGGGCTCGGGGACGCTGTGGAGTCGGCCATGAGCGCGAGCGTAATCACGTCCCACGTTGATGGGTCTCGGTCAAGCCCGGAATTGGTTGCGGATTGATCACGCGTGTGGAGAACCGGGTGAGGTGGGTGGCGTAGAGCCTCTGGTGTGTGAGGACCGTGGAAAAGCCGCGACGCCGAGCCCGCGGTGTGCGCGGCGGGCTCGGCGTCGTGGAAGGTGGCGCCTACTTGCGCTTGGCCTTGCGGCCCGTCACCTGTGCGATCCAGGTGATGAAGTCGCCCGGGTCGGTGTTGGCGCCGTGGGGCTGGTCCCAGTAGTAGAGGTGGTTGACGTCGTCGCCCAGGTTGTCCAGGGCGGCGGCGAGGTTCGCGGAGACCGTCAGCGCGGTGTCGGAGTCGCTGGTGCCGAGGCGGATCCACCAGTGCTTCGAGCGGCCCTCGTTCTTCTTGGCGATGTGGTACATCGGGTTCATCAGGTCGAGCTTGGCGGGGATGTCGCTCGCGACGCGCTTGCTGCTCAGGCCCGTCGAGTCGTTCTTCGCGCCGTACGCCGTGAAGTGGCGGGCCAGCGTCGTGCCCGCGCCGAACTCGTTGTTCTCGCCGGCCGACAGGTCGAAGGCGTCGAAGGCCGGGGTGTCCTTCTTGCGGGCGCCGACGTGGGTGAGGAAGTCGGCCCAGGTGAAGGTGGCCTTGCCGCCGGACCAGGTGATGAAGGTGTTGGCCTTGAGGTAGGTCTCGCGGGCCGAGTCGGAGAGGGCCGCGAGGTACGTCGTCGCCGACGGCTCCAGGTACTGCTTGACCATGTACTCGTCGAGGTTGCGCGCGGTCAGCGGGCCGAAGCCGCCGAGGCCGCGCAGCTTCAGGCCCGCCTGGTACTCGGCGAACTGCGCCTGGAGCGCCTTGGACACCGTCTGGTCGACCTGCTTGCCGGTGCTGAGGTCGTTGGCACCCCAGTTCCATTCGTAGGCGCCGTCCGCGTGCTCCAGGTCGGTGATCGGGCACCAGGCACCGGTCGCGAAGATCGCGTCGGAGGCGTCGGCCGCGCCGATCTCCTTGAGGTACTTGTCGTAGAGCGGGCTGTCGCCGGACGCGCCGAGCAGCGAGGACAGCGCGCCACCGGCGCTCGTACCGGCGGAGACGATCCGCTCGACGTCGCCCGGGATGCGGCCCTTGTTGGACTTCACGTACCGGACGGCGGCCTTGAGGTCGACGATCGCGGCGGGCGCGGTGCCGTAGTACTCACCGCTGGAGTTCTTGAGCGTACGGCCGCGGGCGCCGGGCTCGACGACGACGTAACCGGCGGCCAGGGCCAGGAGCTGGTTGGTGTTCATGGCGCCGCCGGTGGCGTTGGTCGCGCCGGTGGCGTTCGAGGCGGCGCCGCTGGGCGCGGCGCTGGAGCTGGAGGAGGGCGCACCGCTGGGCATGGTGCCGCCGCCCGCCGAGGCGCTGCCACCGCCGACGCCGGTGGCGTCCGACACCGAGGAGGGCATGTAGCCGCCGACGGAGTTGGCGAACAGGATCGGCGCGTTCGTCGCGTCGACGGCCTTGCCGTCGATCTCGACCGGGACGCTGACGTTCAGCGACTGGTAGGTGGCGTCGACCGGCTTGGCGACGTAGGTGATCGCCTTCCAGAAGTGGTAGACGACCGTGTGGTCCTTGTCGTCCGTGTCCGTGACGGTCGTCGTCAGCTTCGTGTAGGCGTCCGGGTCGAAGACCAGGGAGTCCGAGGACGACGACTTCGAGTCGCTCGCGTTCGCGCTGAGCGCGATGCCGCCGACCGCCGCGACACCGGCGGTGGCGCCGATGCCCATGACTACCGTCCTGCGCTTCACTGCCCTGTGCTTCACCGTGCTGCCTCTCGTCTTCCCGAACGCTCCTTGGCCTTGCGCTTGCGAACGTAATTGGCGGCGAACAAAATCGTCAACAATCTGCCGGGATTCATGGCGGGCCCACAGCGGCACGGCCCGCGCACAGGATTTTCATGGCCGGCTCCGGGCTTTCTTCAGCTGTACCCCTCGGCTTTCCGTAGCTTCTGACGTACCGTCAGATTCATGGATGCGATCTGGCTCAGCGGAGCGGACTGGCTCGCGGTCCTCCGTACAGGACTCGGGTTGTGGTGGCTGGAGAGCTGGCGGCACAAGGACAAGAAGGCCTGGTTCGAACGCGGCACCGGCATCGCCTGGGCCGCCGACGTCGCCGCCAAACACCGCTGGAACGCGGTCCGTTCGGGCTTCGACACGATGGTCGCGCCGCGCCCGCGCACGATGGCGTACGTCGTCGTCTACGCCGAACTCGCGGTCGGCCTCGGCCTGGTCGCGGGCTTCCTCACCCCCGTCGCCCTCGTCGGCGGCCTGCTCCTCAACGTCCTCTACTTCACGCTCATGATCCACGACTGGGCGGAGCAGGGGCAGAACGCGATGATGGCGCTCATCTCGGTCGTCGCGCTGTTCGCGATGTCCTGGCAGGTCTGGTCGGTGGACGCGGCGCTGGGGTGGTTCTGATGGCCGGAGCCCCGCGCTACGACCTCCCCGAGGCGGACGCGTTCACCCGCACCTACTGGGACGCGGCCGAGCAGGGCCGCCTCCTCGTCCGACGCTGCGCGGACTGCGGCCGGGCCCACCACTACCCCCGCGAGTTCTGTCCCCACTGCTGGAGCGAGCACGTCACCTGGGAGACCGCGAGCGGCCACGCCACGCTCTATACCTGGTCCGTCGTCCACCGCAACGACCTGCCGCCCTTCGGGGAGCGGGTGCCGTACGTCGCCGCGGTCGTCGATCTCGCGGAGGGCCCGCGGATGATGACGGAGTTGGTGGAGACCGCGACGGCCGGTCTGCGGGCCGGCACGCCGCTGGAAGTGGCGTTCCGGGACGGGGTACCGGTGTTCAGGCTGAGGGAAAATGACGTATCCGGGGCGGGAGGCACTTGATTCAATGGCGCGATGGCCCACATACGCGAGCGGTCTCTCCGGCACCCCTTCCCCGAGCTGAACGGTCACGGCCTGCGGCTGCGCCCCTGGGACGCCGACGACGACCGCGATGTGAGGAACTGGCTGCGCGGAGTGAGTGACCCCGAGTTCCAGCGCTGGAACACACCGCTGCGGCCGATCACCGGCATCGCAGGTGCCCGCGACTCGCTCCGCTCCCGCGCCGAGAACGCGGAGGACGGCATCAGCGCCTCGTTCCGCGTCACGGACGCGGCCGACGGCAGGACCCTCGGACATATCGGCATCAACGAGATCGACCACATCATGCGCGTCGCCCGAGTCGGCTACTGGACCCTCCCCGAGGCCCGAGGCCACCGCGTCGTGATCCGCGCCCTCACCCTCGCCGCCCACTGGGCCCTCACCGACCTCGGCCTCCACCGCCTCGAACTGGGCCACGCCCTCGGCCACGAAGCCTCCTGCCACATCGCCGAACGATGCGGTTTCCCGGCGGAGGGGACGTGCCGCGGGGCGATGTTCGAGGAGGGGCGGCGGGACGCGTTCCGCGACGTCCACCTGCACGGGCGGCTGGCTACGGACCCGGAGGTGAAGGTGTGACGGGCGCCGGCACCTGGCACATCACCGGCGACCTGGACCAATTCCTCACCCACGCCGAGGACTTCCTGCGCACGAACCCTGCACTGCACACGGTCCCCCTCACCGTGACGCACGCGCTGCGCAGCCGCGGGATGCACCTCTACGGCGAGGCACCCCCGGTGTTCGGCGCGCTGGAACGGGACGGCGCCGTACGGGCGGCGTTCTTCCGCACCCCGCCCGGCCGACTGATGCTCACCGCCCTCACCACCGAGGAGGCCGACGCACTGGCGACCCAACTGGCCGACCGGGGCGACAAGTTGCCCGGCGTCATGGCCGAACGGGACACGGCGTCGACCTTCGCGCAGGCATGGCGCCGCCAGACCGGAGCCACACCCGGGCTCCACGCCCGCCAACGCCTCTACCGCCTCACCGAATTGACGCCCCCTCACCCCACTCCGCCCGGCCACCCGAGAGTCGCGAAGGCAAAGGACCGCGAACAACTCATATGCTGGTACGGCGAGTTCGTGGAGGCGATCGGAGGGGATGGCGGGGTCACACACGACCCGGGCGAGTGGGCCGAGGCGCGGATCGCGTACGGCGGGATCACGCTCTGGGAGACCCCGGACGGCACGCCGGTGTCCATGGCCGGAATCACGGCGAAGGTGGCCGGCCAGATCCGCGTCGCTCCCGTCTACACCCCGGCCGAACTCCGGGGCCACGGCTACGCGGGTGCGGTCACGGCGGAGGTCAGCCGGGTCGCGCGGGCGGCGGGCGCGGAGGAGGTACTCCTGTTCACGGACCTGGCGAACCCGACGAGCAACGCGCTGTACCGGCGGATCGGATATCGGGCGGTGGTGGACTTCGCCAGGTATGACTTCAGGAAAGGCGCCGGCCCAAGGTGATACTCGACCCATGACAACGGGACCGGATCTTCAAGAACTGCTGAGGTCACTACGGGTATGGGCCCCGGAGGTGACCGAACTGCCGCCCCTGGACCCGGACTCGGCGCCTGACACCCCGCTCGCCCTCTTCACCGCCTGGTTCGCGGAGGCGGTGGCGGCGGGGGAGACCGAGCCGCACGTGATGTCACTGGCTACGCGGGACGACGAGGGTCTCCCGGACGTACGGATCGTGATGCTGCACGGCGCCGACGAGGAGGGCTGGTCCTTCGCGAGCCATGCGACGAGCCGCAAGGGCCGCCAGCTCGCCACGTTCCCGTACGCCGCCCTCGCCTTCTACTGGCCCCGCCTCGGCCGCCAGGTCCGGCTGCGCGGCCCGGTCCTCCCGGCGACCCCGGCCGAATCCCAGGCCGACCTGCACGCCCACTCCACCGGCGCCCTGGCCGCCGCGCTGACCGGCCACCAGAGCGAAGTCCTGCCGTCCCTCGACGAGTTGGCGCGGGCATCGGAAGCGGCCTGGGAGCGGGCGCGGCGCGAGCCGGAGACGCCGGTGCCGTCCTGGACGCTGTACCGGGTGTTCCCGGACGAGGTCGAGTTCTTCCAAGGGGATGCGCTACGACGACATGTGCGGCTGAGCTATGAGCGTCAGGAGCGGGGCTGGTCGAAGAGTCTGCTGTGGCCCTGACGCGCGGCATACTCTGAGCCCCGTCCGCACAGTCTGGGAGAGTCGTGACAAGTAGGTTCACCGAGTTGGCCGTCGACTGCCACGATCCCGAGAGGCTCGCGGGCTTCTGGTGCGAGGTTCTGGGCTTCCAGGTGATCGACCGGAGCGAGGGCAAGGTCGAGATCGGCTCGTGGGTGCCCACCGTCGAGGAGGTGCGGGCCCGCCAGATGGCGCCCACCCTGCTGTTCGTCCGGGTGCCTGAGGACAAGACCGTCAAGAACCGGCTTCACCTCGACGTCAGCCCGATCGACCGCAGCACCGAGGACGAGGTGACCAGGCTGCTCGGCCTCGGCGCCACCAGGACGGACGTGGGCCAGGGCCCGGACCGCAACTGGGTGGTCATGGCGGACCCCGAGGGCAACGAGTTCTGCGTCCAGCGCACCCTGGCACCGCGGAACTAGGCCGCGAAGGAGCTCCCGTGGCCCTGAACCCCGGGACCCACCGTCGCCTCTCACGCCACGCAGCCGGTGTCGCAGTCGTTGCCCTGCCGGCCGGGTCGCTCGTCTCCTGCGATGCCGCCGCGGACAAGGCGCCCTCGATCAGCGCGCCCGAGGTGTCCGCGTCCACCCCGATCGGTGACCCGGCTGAACCGCCGGGCCGGACGGTGCGTACCAGTCACTGACACGAATACGGCACCAGGGAAGGGAACGGGACGATTTCAGCGGACCGGCGGCAAGTGCAGGGCCTGGATGGTCTCCGAGGTCTGGCGGCCCTGTATGTGGTGCTGTTCCACTGCTGGTTGTACGCCTTCCCGGGCTACCCGAACAGTGCGGCGCCCCCGTGGCTGGACGTGCTGATGTTCGGGCGGATCGCCGTCGTCTTCTTCCTGGTGCTGTCCGGCTTCTCCCTGGCCATCTCACCGGCCCGGCACGGCTGGCGGTCGGACGGCGTCCTGCGGTTCCTGCGCCGACGGGCCTGGCGCATCCTGCCGCCCTACTGGGCGGCGCTGATCCTCAGCCTGGCCGTCTCCTGGCTCGTGGTCCCGGCCTCGCACAACGGGCCGCCCACCGGCGCCTCCGTCCTGGTCTACGGCCTCGTCGCCCAGGACGTGTTTACCGCCCCGACCCCGAACGGCGCCTTCTGGTCGATCGGGGTGGAGGCCGAGCTGTATCTCGTCTTCCCGCTGCTCCTTCTGGTCCGGCGCCGGTTCAACGCCACCGTCCTGATCCTGTGCGCGACGCTCCCGGTGATCGGCCTCGGGCTTACGGCGGCCGGCGCCTCTCCGGCGGAGGGCGACAACCTCCTCGCCCCGCATCTCTTCCCCGTGTTCGTCGCGGGCGTCGTGGGCGCGGGCATCGTCGCCGCGTCGGACCGGGTCCGGCGCCTGCCCTGGGGATGGTTCGCCGTGCTGGCCGCGCTGCCCGTCCTGGCGCTCGGTGTCGTGCGGGGCGAGGTGTGGACGGTGAACCACTACTTCTGGGTGGATCTCGCCGTCGCCCCCGCCATGACGATGCTGCTCGCCTCGGTCGCCACCGGCAGGCCCGCCGCCCTCGTACGGTTCCTGACCACACGGCCCCTGCGGAGTCTCGGCGACTTCTCCTACAGCCTCTACCTGATCCACCTGCCGATCGTCCTGGTCGTGATCCGCCGGGTGGCCCCGCACTTCGTCTCGCCCGGCCTGCACACCTTCTGCTTCACGCTCCTCGTCGGCCTGCCCGTCTCGGTGCTCGCGGCGCGGCTGTTCTCCCAGGTCTTCGAGCTGCCCTTCAAGCGGAACAGGTCCTGGCAGTCCCTGATCGGGCGGAGCAGCGGTGTTCAGCCATTCCCCAGCACCACCGTCCCCGAGGAGCAGAACCAGCCGCCCGTCCCGGAGACCACCCCGAGTCGCGGCAACTCGCCCGTCCGGTCGGTGACTTGACGGTCCCCGGCCTCTCCTCGCAACTGCCGTACCGCCTCCACCAGCAGGAACAACCCCCGCATGCCCGGGTGTTGGGCCGAAAGACCGCCCCCGTCCGTGTTCACCGGCAGATCGCCGCCCGCCACCCGCAGCCGGCCCTTCTCCACGAAGGCGCCCCCCTCGCCCTTCGCGCAGAAGCCGAGATCCTCCAGCGTCACCAACGTCATGTAGGTGAACGCGTCGTAGATCTCCGCGAAGTCGATCTCCTCGGGCCGCACCCCGGCCCGCTCGAAGGCCAGCCGGCCGCTCACCGCCGCCGGTGACACCGTGAAGTCGGGCCACTCGGACATCGCGGCGTGCGAGACATGCTCCCCGGTGCCGAGCACCCACACCGGCGCCGTACGGCAGTCCCGTACGTACTCCTCGGCGGCCAGCAGCACCGCCGCTCCGCCGTCGGACCGTATGCAGCAGTGCAGTTTGGTGAAGGGGTCGGCGATCATCGGGCCGGACAGGACGTCGTCCACGGTGATCGGGTCGCGGAACATCGCCTCGGGGTTCAGCGCGGCGTTGGCGCGGGCCTGCACCGCCACCTCCGCCAACTGCTCGATGGTCGTGCCGAATTCGAGCATGTGGCGGCGGGCGGCCATCGCGTACTTGGCGATCAGCGTGTGGCCGTAGGGGACCTCGAACTGGAGGGGGCCCCGCGCGCCGAAGGAGAGGTTGCCGGTCCGGCGGCCCGCCTTGATGTCGGCGCGGGCCGTCGAGCCGTAGACGAGGAGGACGGCGTTCGCGTGGCCGGCGGCTATCGCGTCCGCCGCGTGTGCCGCCATGACCTCCCAGGTCGAACCGCCGACCGCCGTCGAGTCGACCCAGGTGGGGCGCAGGCCCAGATACTCGGCCACCTCGACGGGCGGCAGGGTGCCCAGGCCCGCCGACGCGAAGCCGTCCACCACGCCCCTCTCCAGGCCCGCGTCCGCCAGCGCGCGGCGGGCCGCCTGGGCGTGCAGGGCGTAGGGGGTCAGGTCGTCCACGCGTCCGCAGTCGGACAGCGCGACACCCATCACGGCGACCTTGCGGCTCCCCGGTGTCATGAGGGGCCTCCTCCCTCTGTGCATATCGTGCCCGGACTCCTAATATGACGGACCGTCAGATCTGGAGGGAAGTGCCATGGACGCCAGCTTCACCGCCGAGCAGGACGAGATCCGCCGTACCCTCCGCGAACTCCTCACCAGACGCTGCGGACCGGCCGAACTCCGAGCCGCCCTCGACACCCCCGCCGGACACGACCCCGTCCTGTGGACAGCCCTCGCCGACCGGCTCGGACTGCCGGGGCTCGCACTCCCGGAGTCGTACGACGGCGTCGGCTGTACGGCGACCGAACTCGCCCTGGCTTGCGAGGAGTTGGGGCGCTGTCTCGCCCCTTCCCCACTGCTCGCCACCGCCGTGCTCGTCGCCCCGCTCGTCCTCGCGCTCGGCACCGATGCCCAGCGCGCCCGGCTGCTGCCCCGCATCGCCGCCGGTTCCCTGACCGCCGCTCTCGCCGTGCCCGGCACCGCCCTCACGACCGCCCTCACCCTCACCGGCGACAACGGCGGCGAGTGGGCGGGGGGCGGGCGCGCGGGCGGGGTGCAGGCCAGGCGGGAGGGGGAAGCCGGGTGGCGGCTGTACGGGCAGGTGACGCAGGTGCTCGACGGGCACAGCGCCGACCTGCTGCTGGTCGCCGCCCACGCGGGAGGGTTCGCGCGGTCGCGGACCCTGCTGTTCCTCGTGGCGGGGGACGCGGACGGGATCGTACGGACCCGGCAGACCTCCCTCGATGCGACCCGGCCGCAGGCGCGGCTGGAACTGCGGGACGTGGAGGGCGAGTTGCTGGGGGTGGACGATGGCCCCGCCGTGCTGCGAGGGCTCTCCGCGCTCGGTGACACCGTCGCCGTCGTCCTCGCCGCCGAAGCCGTCGGGGCCGCAGACCGTGTGCTGGAGCTGACCGTCCAACACGTCGGGCAGCGGGAGCAGTTCGGGCGGGCGATCGGGTCGTTCCAGGCGGTGAAGCACCGGCTGGCCGATGTGTATGTGCAGGTGCAGGCGGCCAAGTCGGCGGCCTACTACGCGGCTTGGGCGACCGTCCACGGCGAGCGGGTGGGCGCGCTCGCGCTCGCCCAGGCCCTGGAGGCGCTGCGGGCGGCCGCCGCCGAGGGGATCCAACTGCACGGCGGCATCGGGTTCACCTGGGAGCACCAGGCTCATCTGTACTTCAAGCGCTCCGCCGGTGACGAACTGCTCTTCGGGCCGGTGCACCGGCTGCGGGCGTACGCCGCCGAGGGAGCGCGTCTCTTCGAGAACCGCGAGGTGACGGTGTGATCGGTGTCCGTGTGGTGCAGAAGGTCTCGTCGACACGGGGGTTCGCGAAGGTCGCCCCGCATGTCGTCCCGGCGCTCGACCGGGCCGTGCACCGGCTCACCCGCGGCAAGGTGCTGCTCAGCGCGCAGATGCTGCCGGGCGTGATCCTGACCGCGAGGGGTGCGAGGAGCGGGCAGCCGCGCCGAACGCCGCTCGCCTGTATGCCCGTGGAGGACGGGTGGATCCTCGTCGGCTCCAACTTCGGCCGGACCGGTCACCCCGCCTGGACACACAACCTCATCGCCCGTCCCGACGCCTCGATCAACTGGAAGGGCGAGGAAATCCCGGTCACCGCCCGGCTGTTGGAGGGCGAGGAACGGGCTGCGGTCTGGAAGGCGGCGCTCGCCTTCTGGCCGCCGTACGCCACCTATCAGGCGCGGGTGGAGCGGGAGATCCGGCTGTTCCGGATCACACGCGGGGGCACAGGCAGGGCAGGCGGCGGTCCACCAGGGTGAACCACCGCCCACGAGACAGGACTTGGGACCCGGGAAGCAGATACCGCGGAAGCGGTCGCTACTTCGTCGGCTTCTTGCCGGTCACGCCCAGATGGACCAACAGCGCCAGGTTCGGCTTCAGTTCAGCCTGTTTGACGCCCCACGTCTGGAAACCCTTCTGGTGCGAGGCGACAGCCGCGAGCATCGCGACCAGCGAACCGGCGACCGCCGCCGGGTTCACGTCCTTGTCGACCCGCCCCTTGGACTGCAACTCGGTGATCGAGTCCGTCAGCGAGTTGTTCACGGAATTGAGGATCTTCATGCGGATCTTGTAGAAGCGTTTGTCGCCCTCGGCGGCTCCGAGGTCGACGACCCGCAGGATCGCGTCGTTACGGCGCCAGAACTCCAGGAATCCGTCCACGAGTTCCTGCGCGGTGGTCCAGCCGGCCTTTCCGACCCAGGTCCGGCCGTCGAGCAACGCCGTCAACTGGCCGCCCTCCGTGGCCATTTGCTCGGCGATCTCCAGGACGGCACCTTCGACGTCCGGGAAGTACTGGTAGAAGGTCGCGGGTGAAGTACCCGCCTTCCGGGCGACATCGATGACTTTGACGTCCCGGTAAGGGGAGGAGCTGAGCATCTCGCTTAGGCAGTCGAGCAGCTTCTGCCGGGTCGCCTGCCCACGCCGGCCGGCCACGCGGCCGTCGACGGTACGCACTTGTCCTGTCATGCCGTCAGCTTACCGAGGGGTGATCGGAGCGCGATTCGGCCGACTGCAAATGGGGTGCACGGGCTGTTTGAGGCTGGTGCGCTGGTCTGCGCGGTGCGTGCGGCGCCGTTACTTTGACGGTATGGCCGAAAACAGGGCATCCACGAACGAAGAGCCGTACACGGAGGGCGTCCCCTGCTGGGTGGACGCGCAGCTTCCGGACGTGGAGGCGGGCAGGCGGTTCTACGGTGAGCTCTTCGGGTGGACATTCGAGGAGGCGTACGGCGGCTCCGTATGGGCCCGCAAGGACGGTGAGCCCGTCGCGGCGCTCGCTCACAAGGCGGACGGACGGATGCCGACCGTGTGGACGGTGTACTTCGCGACGCCGGACGTGGTGCGGCTGACCGGGCGGATCCGGGCAGCCGGCGGACAGGTCGTGATGGCGCCGCTGCCCGTGGGGGAACTGGGCACCGCCGCCCTCGCCGCCGACCCGGAAGGTGCCGTCTTCGGCCTCTGGCAGGCGGCCCGCCACCCCGGCTTCGGCGTCCGGCACAAGGCCGGCACCTTCGCCTGGGCCGAGCTGTACACGCGCGACACGGAGACCGCGAACACTTTCTACGGCGGACTTTTCACAGACGCCCTCTTCGGACCGGACGCGGCCCCCGACTTCGGCCGGGCCCCCGTCTCGGACGTGTTCCCGGTCGAGATGCCGCCGCATTTCCTCGTCCACTTCCGGGTCGAGCGCCTCGTGGACGCGCTGGGAGTGGTGCACCGGCTGGGCGGGCGGGTCCAGGTCCCGCCCTTCGAGACGTCGTACGGAAAAGTGGCCGTCGTCACCGACAATCAAGGGGCGTCCTTCGCGCTGCTGCAACGCTGACACCTGGACGTTTGTCCGGAGATATGCCGAGACACCCCGATTAGTCGCCGGGTTCGCAACCTGTGGCCCGGCCAGGAAGAATCAGGGTGCGTGCCGCCATGGCGGTGCGGTGGTGAGACGCTGCACGGGGTCGCGTCCATATGTGGGTGGCGTGGCCCGTACGGGGAGGTGGCAGGCAAGTGGTGGATCAGCTGACGCAGCACGATCCGCGGCGGATCGGGCCGTTCGAGGTGCTGGGACGGCTGGGCGCGGGCGGCATGGGGCTGGTCTATCTGGCGCGCTCGGCGTCCGGTCGGCGCGTGGCGATCAAGACGGTCCGTACGGAGCTCGCCGAGGACCAGTTGTTCCGGGTCCGCTTCACCCGTGAGGTAGAGGCCGCCCGGGCGGTCTCCGGCTTCTACACGGCCGCCGTGGTCGACGCCGATCCGCGGGCCGCCGTCCCCTGGCTGGCCACCGCGTACGTACCGGCACCCTCCCTCGAAGAGATAGTGAACGAGTGCGGGCCCATGCCGGCCCAGGCGGTGCGCTGGCTCGCGGCCGGGGTCGCGGAGGCGCTCCAGTCCATCCACGGCGCGGGTCTCGTCCACCGCGACCTCAAACCGTCGAACGTGCTCGTGGTCGAGGACGGCCCCCGGGTCATCGACTTCGGTATCGCCTCCGGCGTCTCCAACACCCGGCTGACGATGACGAACGTCGCCGTCGGCACCCCCGCCTACATGTCCCCCGAGCAGGCCAAGGACTCCCGCAGCGTCACCGGCGCAAGCGACGTGTTCTCGCTCGGCTCGATGCTCGTGTTCGCCGCCACCGGACACCCCCCGTTCCACGGCGCCAACCCGGTCGAGACCGTCTTCATGCTGCTGCGCGAGGGCCCCGACCTCACCGGCCTCCCGGACGAACTGCGCCCCCTCATCGAGTCCTGCATGCAGATGGAGGCCACCGGCCGCCCCAACCCGGCCGACCTCCAGGCCCAGCTCGCCCCCCACCTCTTCGGCTCCGGCTCCGACGACAGCGGTACGGCCTCGGCCTGGCTGCCCGAGCGCGCGGTCGGCCTGATCGAGACCCGGCGCGGCGGCCGCCCGGCCGTGAAACCGACGCCCACCGCCGGCCGCAGCGGCGGCGGTCGCGTCGCCGTACCGCCCCCGCCCTCCCACGACCCCGTCGTGCCCGTCCCGGTCGGCGCCCCCGACACCGGGCCGGTACGGCTGGCCGGCGCCCCCGTGCCGATCGGCCCCGGCCCCCGGGTCGCCGACGCCCGCGCCGCCGCCGTGAAGGCACCCCCTCCGGAGGCCGGTCTGGTCGCCTCCTGGTCCCGGCCCCGCCCCGGCGTCAACGGCACCGACGCCGCCGTGGGCCCCGCCGTACCCGCACCGCCGCCGCTGCCCCCGGAGACCGCGTCCGGCTGGCGCCCCTGGCGGTTCCGTATGTCAAATGACGTGTGGGGCACCCCGACCGTCGCCGGCGACCTCGTCTACGTCACCTCCTTCGAGGTACACGCCCTGGACGTGCAGACCGGCCGCCGCTCCTTCAAGACCAGGGACGTCGCCTGGTCGATGGCGGTCGCGGACGGCCGTATCCACGCCTCGGACGGGCCCACCCTCTTCGCCCTCGACGCCCGCGAGGGCGGCGACCTGTGGCGGCTGTCCACCGACGCCTGGGTGTACTCCCTCAAGGCCGAGCGCGGCACCGTCGTCACCGGCACGCGCGGCGGCGGAGTGCAGGCCTGGGAGGCGTCCACCGGCCAGAAGCTGTGGCAGCTCACCGGCGCGCAGACCGACTTCGAGTCCCCGGAGGCGGGCCCGGCCCTGCACGACGGCACCGTCTACGTCTGGCAGGACGCCCGCCTGCGCGCCCTGGACGCCCGGACGGGCGACGAGCGCTGGGCGTACCCGATCGGCGACGTGGCCTCATGCGGCGGCGTACCCGTACGGATCACCGCCGCCCCGGACGGTCATGTCTACGTCGCCGCCGGCACCCGCGTCCTGTCCGTCGAGGTGGCCAGCGGCCGGGTCCGCTGGCACTTCGAGGCCCCCGCGGTCTTCCTCTGCGCACCCACCTTCGCCCCCGGCCCCGCCGTCACCGGCGGCGGTGTCTACCTCGCCGACTACCTCGGCACGGTCTACGCCCTCGACGCCGCCGACGGCCGCGACCGCTGGCGCATCGCGACCGAACCCCGGGCCTCGATCGAACCGGTCCTGGTCGCCGCCGGCCATGTGCACGTCGGCAGCGGCAAGGGCCTCTACACACTCGACGCGGTCACCGGCACCCCCAAGTGGCGCTTCCAGGCGGGCGGCGACATCGTCGGCGCCCCCGCGGTCGCCGAGGGCCGTATCCACTTCGGCTCCAGTGACCACCTCCTCTACACCCTCAAGGCCGACGACGGCCGCCTGCGCTGGAAGCTGGCGACCGGCGGCGAGATCACCGGAGCGCCGGTCGTCAGGGACGGCGTCGTGTACGCGTGCAGCAAGGACCGCTGCGTGTACGCCCTCGACGCGGAGAAGGGGACGGGCACCGCAAGGACCGCGTGAGCGGCGCCCGTTCGGGTCGGTACCATGATCGGATGCAGACGCGGGGGCGCAGGCTCAAATTCACGGCGGTACTGGCGATGGTGGTCCTCACCCTCACCGGCTTCTCCACCGGACGGCACCACAGCACCAGCCGTCACAGGAGCAGCGGGGGAGGGGGCGGCGGGTGCAGCAGCTCCAGCCAGGATCACGACACGTCGACGTCATCGGGCGGTAGTTCGTCGGGCGGTACGTCGGGGGACAGTTCGGGAAGCAGCTCGTACACCCGCCGCCCCAACTACCGCTCCACACCCACCTCTACGGCGACTGGGAGCGGCGGCGGCACGCTGCTGGACGGTACGGCGAAGCTGGTGAGCTGCGCGACGGCGACCCGGCAGTACGCCACGGTCGAGGTCAGCAACCCCAACAGCCGCAAGGCCACCTTCTCCGTGGACGTCACCTTCAAGGACGCCCAGGACAACGAGGTCGACTTCAACTACAAGGACGTCAAGGTCCCGGCGAACGGCAAGGCCACGGTCCGCGTCCCGGTGCTCGGCACCTCGACCCCCGTGGACCACTGCGAGGTCGACCCCAGGGCGACAGCGGGGAGTTGACGCTCACCGCGTCCGGTAGCCGCCGTTCCGCCGCCCGGCGAACAGCTCCGCCTGCCGTTCGTCGGGCAGGTTCCCGAGCGCGATGAGCGGCGGCGCCTGCGCGTAGGCCTGCGCCCGCGCCGCCTCCTTCGCCGCCCACAAGGCCCGCACGGTGCCCTGGACACCCTCGGCCGGATACCCGGCGATGACGGCCGCGCAGGCCACGGCGGCCTCCAACGCCCCACCGGGCGGGGTGAGTTCGGAGACGAGCCCGATGTCGTAAGCCCGCTGCGCGGAGATCCGCTCCGCCGTCCCCATCAGCATCATCCGCGCGACCTCGCCGTACGGCATCCGATGCGCCATCAGCACCGACTCGTACGCGCTGACCATGCCGTAGGTGGTGTGCGGATCGAAGAACACGGCGGTCGGATCGGCGACGACGAACTCGCTCTCGCCCAGCAGATAGAAGGCCCCGCCGCAGGCCATCCCGGACACGGCGGAGACGACCGGCTTCCACAGGTCGTTGGCCTTCGGCCCGATGTGGAGCAGCGGATCGTCCTGCATATAGGGCGAGTTGGGCTGCGGCACGACCGCGTCCCGGTCGAGCCCGGTGCAGAAGGCGCGTTCCCCGGCCCCGGTGAGTACGACGGCCCGCACGGTGTCGTCGAACCGCAACTCCCGCCATACGGCACTGAGTTCGGCGGCCGTGTCGAGGTCGATGGCGTTGAGCTTGTGCGGCCGGTCGAGGGTGACGACGGCGACACCGGTGTCCTTGTCGGCGGCGAGCCGGAGCGTCATGACCGCTCCAGGACCCACTGCGGCAGCCCGGAGGCCGGGTCGAACACGAACTGTACCCGCGCCCCGATCCGAACCCGTTCCGGCGCAAGGGAGTTGATCGCGGCCCCTACCTCGCTGACCAGATTCCCGACCAGCCGGATGCGCGGATGGTCGGCCAACTCGACCACGATCACGTTGTAGGGCGCGACGGCGGCGTAGTCGGGCAGGAGCGGGGGGTGGGGGAGGACGTACGACCACACTCGCCCCCTCCCGCTCGTCGGCCGCCACTCGCTCGCGAAGGACTGGCAGTGGGGGCAGCAGGGGCGGGGCGGGAAGCGGGGTTCGTCGCAGTCGGCGCAGGTCTGGACGCGGAGTTCGCCGTCGCGGGCGTACTGCCAGAAGGGGGCGCCGTCGGTGTCGGTGACGGGGAAGAGCATGGCGGTCAACTCCTCATGTCCTCATGTCGTGAGCAGCAGGGCGGAGGTGGGGACGCCCTCGCCCGCCGTCACCAGACAGGTGGCGGCGTCCGGGACCTGGGCGGTGCTGGTGCCGCGCAACTGCCGTACGCCCTCGTTGATCAGGTTGAAGCCATGGACGTACGCCTCGGAGAGCCCACCGCCACTGGTGTTGAGGGGGAGTTGGCCCCCGATTTCGAGCGAGCCGCCCTCCGTGAAGGCCCCGCCTTCCCCCCGCCCGCAGAAGCCGTAGCCCTCCAGGGAGAGAGGGACGAGGGCGGTGAACGCGTCGTAGATCTGGGCGACATCGACGTCCTGCGGAGTGAAGTCGGCGTGTTTCCACAGGTGTCGGGCGGCGGTCCAGGCGGGCCCGGTCAGTGGGTCGTCGTTCCAGTAGTTGACCATGCCGTGGTGCTGGGCGGGGAGGCCCTGGGCGGCTGAGTGGACGTAGACGGGACGGCTACGGCAGTCGCGGGCCCGCTCGCGCGACACGACCACGCAGGCCAACGCCCCGTCCGTCTCGAGGCAGTTGTCGAAGAGGCAGAGGGGTTCGCTGATCCAGCGGGAGGTCATGTACATCTCGCGGGTGAGCGGGCGGTCGTACATGATCGCGGCCGGGTTCTGATTGGCGCGGTTCCGGCAGGCGAGGGCGACGTTGAAGAGATGGTCGCGGGTGGCGCCGTACTCGTACATGTAGCGGCGGGTGAGCATGGCTATCTCGTCGGCGGGCCGGAGGAGTCCGAAAGGGCGGGTCCACTGGGCCGGCGTGGGGAGTTGGCGGGCGGTGTTGGTCCACGGCCTCGCCCCACTGCCCCGCTTCCGTGACCGCCAGGCGACCCCCACACTCGCCTGCCCTGCGGCGATGGCGCCGGCGAGATGCGCGACGGTGGCGCAGGAACCGCCCCCTCCGTACCCCACCTTGCTGAAGAAGGTCAGGTCCCCGAAGCCGACGGCCTTCGCCAGCTCGACCTCGTCGGTCTCCTCCATCGTGTAGGAGGCGAGCGCGTCGACCTCGTCCGGGGCGATCCCGGCGTCGTCGAGGGCGGCGAGCACCGCACGACAGGCCAAGGCCCGCTCGTCCTCGGGGAGTTGCTTGGCGAAGGGGGTCTGACCGATGCCGACGATCGCGGTGGCGTCCTTGATTCCGGCCATGGTTGGGGCCTCCACATGGTGCCGGGGCGGCTGACAGGGCGTCAGGCTACAGCTAATCTGACGGGTAGTCAGCTACCGCGTGCAGGGAGGCCGTTCATGCGCGGAGACGTGGAGTGGGGCAGCATCCCGGGCCTGGTCCGGTCGGCCGCCGAGCGGTACGCCGACACCGAGGCGGTGGTGGAGGGCCGGACCCGGATCTCGTACGCCGAGTTGGGCGCACGCGTCGAACGGTCGGCGGCGGCCTGCGTCGCGGCGGGCGTCTCGCCGGGCGACCGGGTCGGGATCTGGGCCCCGAACTCCCTCGACTGGATCGTGGCGGCGCTCGGCGCGGTCTCGGCGGGGGCGGTGCTGGTGCCGATCAACACCCGTTTCAAGGGAGTTGAGGCGGCGGATGTAATACGGCGCAGCGGGGCGCGGCTGCTGTTCGTGACCGGGACGTTCCTCGGGACCTCGTACGTGGCCTCGCTGCGGCGGGCGGTAGCGGAGGGGCCCGATCTGCCCGAGCTGGACCAGGTGGTGGTGCTGTCGGACGACGCGCCCGCCGACTTCCGCACCTGGAAGGACTTCCTGGCGGGGGGCGACGGGGTGCCGGCGCACGAGGTGCGGGCACGCGCCGCCCTGGTGGACGGCTCCCGTCCCTCGGACATCGTCTTCACGTCCGGCACGACGGGCCGGCCGAAGGGCGCGGTGATCTCGCACGCGCAGACGCTACGGGCGTACGAGATCTGGAGCGACCTCGCGGGGCTGAGGCAGGGCGACCGCTACCTCATCGTCAACCCCTTCTTCCACACCTTCGGCTACAAGGCCGGCGTGCTGGCCTGTCTGATGCGCGGCGCGACGATGATCCCGCAGCCGGTGTTCAACGTGGACACCGCGCTGGCGAACATCGCGGCGGAACGGGTGTCGGTCCTCCCCGGCCCGCCGACGCTCCACCAGTCATTGCTGGACCATCCGGCCCGAGACGCGCACGACCTCTCGGCGTTGCGGCTGGTGGTGACGGGCGCGGCGGTCGTGCCGCTGCGGCTGGTGGAACGGCTGCGGGGGGAGCTGGGCGTGGAGACCGTCCTGACGGCGTACGGCCTCTCGGAGGCGAGCGGCATCGTGACGATGTGCCGGCGGGGCGATGATCCGACGGTGATCGCGTCGACATCGGGGCGGGCGATACCAGGCACGGAGGTGCGGGTCGAGGCGGCGGTGGGTGAGCCGGGGGAGGTCCTGGTCCGGGGTTTCAACGTCATGCGCGGCTACTACGAGGACGAGGCCGCCACGGCCCAGGTCATCACGGAGGACGGCTGGCTGCGCACCGGCGACGTGGGGGTGTTGGACCCGTCCGGCAACCTCCGCATCACCGACCGCATCAAGGACATGTTCATCGTCGGCGGCTTCAACGCGTACCCGGCGGAGATAGAGCAGCTGCTCGGCCTGCATCCCGATGTCGCGGACGTGGCGGTGATCGGCGTACCGGACGCGCGGCTGGGGGAAGTCGGGAAGGCGTATGTGGTGCGGCGGGCGGGGGCCGCGGTGCTGACGGGGGACGACCTCATCGCCTGGGCTCGGCGGGAGATGGCTAACTACAAGGTGCCGCGGGTGGTGGAGTTTGTGGGGGAGTTGCCTCGGAATGCGAGTGGGAAGGTGGTGAAGGGGGAGTTGCGGGGGCGGTGAGGGGTGGGGGTCAGGCAGGCCAGAGGGTGACTTGGAGGATGTAGACGCACTCGTGCCGCGGGATGGACAAGTAGAGGAACATACCGCCGGGCACGTAAGCCGTCTGCACGCCTTCGCCCGCGCCTTGGTACGCGGTCCCGTCGATGTGCAGTGCTTCTGCGGCTCGCACGATTTCGTCGGCTCGTTTCTCCACCTCGGCGACGAAGGCCGGAGGTGCGGGCGTCTCGCCGCCGATGACGTGCGTTTCGTCCGGGTCGTACTCCCAGTGCCAGTCACTCACCGGCCAGCGTCTCCCGGGCCCAGGCATGGAGGGTGTGGATCTCGTCCATGGCGTCACGCCATGCCGGGTTGTCCCGACCGACACTCTGCGCCGTGTACTCCGCCGCACGGAGGCGGGCAGCCGCCGAAGGAGTCCTCGCGATCTCGATCACGATGGCCCATGTCTCAAGGAACTGCGTGATCGGGCCGAGGCTGCCGATCCTCGCGGCCAGAGCGATGGCCTCGTCCTTCTGGCGTTCCATCTCGGGCAGGCGGTGCGGAGCCACTCCGGCCAGCGCGACGCGAAGGGCGGTGGGCGTGCGCTCGGGGCGCGGGGTGAGCGGCCCGCCGGGCTCGATGTGCTGTGCGGTCATCCTGTCCCTCCGTGGGCTCTGCCAGGTTTACGGTACGCCAGCGATGGCCCGTCACGCAGGGTGTTCGAGACAGATGGCGGGGGCGGGGGACTCTTCGGGGTGATCAGTCCAGGATCGTGCCCCGCTGCTCACCGCTTGCGTTAGTTTCCGGCGCGGGGCAGGGCTACCGGAACGACATCGCCGGGTTGGACGCGAGGGAGTACAAGTGAGCACCGTGAGCTGGGAGGAACTGAAGCGCCGGGTCGACGAGGCGCGGAGGGCCGCTGGGCTGCCAGTGCGTACCCCTGAGGAGAGACGGGCCGACAAGGAACGCCTCCTCGCCGAGGTGCGGGCCTACAAGCTGGTGGAGATCCGCCGGGATCAGCACCTCACCCAGTGCGACATCGCCGACTCGATCGGTGTCTCGACTGCCCGGATCTCAGCGATCGAACACGGCGAGATCGACCGCACGGAGGTCGCGACCCTGCGGACTTCGGGGGTACGCAGTACGCGGTGGCCCGAGTGGACCCCGCCCGGGTCAGCGCTTCACGTCCGTGAGGAACGCGGACCAGGCGGCGGTGGGGAAGAGGAGTACGGGGTCGGCGGTGTGGGGGCGCTTTGAGTCGCGGACGGGGATGAGGCCGGGGACTCCGGCGGCTATCTCGACGCAGTCGGCGCCTTCTCCGTTGCTGTAGCTGCTCTTGCGCCAAGTGACGGAGTGCAGATCAATCCCCTTGCTGCGCTTCATGTTTGAAGTTCCTCGCTGCTTCTTCGACCAAGGCCAGGGACGCCTCAGGTGGAAGTGCGACGGCCCTGAGCAGATCGTACGACCTGCGGTACTTCTTCACGACGGCCGGATAATCGGCAATCTGCCCCTCGGAGTTGCCTTCTGTCCAGACCAGCGGGGGTGCGGCGGCGAAGGTCATGATCTTGGCCATGCCGTACATGAGAGGGTGCGCGATGGTTGTGCGCGGGACGATCTGTAAAACGCTCTCGGTGGACCGGACCACGTCGAGGATGTGCTCCAACTGCTTGGCCATCTCTCCTGGTGGGAGCATCGGGTCTCGGATGAGCGCCTCGCGGAGGATCCCCCAGTAGGCGGGTCGGTCCGCGCGGTTCCACAGCTCCGCCCGCTTCACCCGTCCACGGATACGCTCCTCGATGAGCTCACGGGACGGCGATGGCTCCGCGTGATGCATGAGGACCCGCATGTACGGCTCGGTCTGCAGAAGCCCGGGGATGACGTCGGGAGCCCACTCCTCCAGCGTCTCGGCCTGTTTCTCCAGGTCAGGCACATCCGCGTAGTACAGCGGATGCCCCAACCGCCGTGCCTTGGCGGCATCTTCACAACGGCGCTCGAAAAACCCGTCGGTCCTCAGCTTCTTGTCGACGTGCCGGGCCAGATCCGCCGGCATGCGCCGCTCGCCGCGCTCGATCTGGCTCAGAAACGGGATGCCGTGAAAGCTTCCCTCCGCCAACTGCTCCAGCGTCAGCCCCGCCAACTCCCGCTGATAGCGCAACTCAGCGCCGTAGAAGGAGGGGACGTTCGCCGACGCGTCGGGGTCCTTACGAGAGGGCACAACTCATCACCGCCGTTTGCCTGTTGCGCGTGCGCAGCTGAAATCCCTTCCACGCTACGGCCTGCCACGTCACTGTGTGAGTGATTCGTCACAGAGCGCGCAGGAAGGCCGCCCCGCATGACCGACCCCCAAAGTCCCCCCACCGCCTACGACATGACCCTCTGCGCCGAGGAACTGCGAGACGCCCTCGCCGCCCACGGCATCACGTTTCCCTCCCTCAGCGTCGACCTGCCGAGCCTCGCGAGCACGTATCCGCCCCGCGCGGGCCTCGTCGCGCTCGGCAACTGCAACCTCGCGACCGCCCGCAAGCTGGCCGCCGCACTCCGCAAGGCAGCCGACCAGTGAACCCACCGCACCTGGAGGTGGACCTGCTCGCCGTACCGAAGGCCGTGCCGGAGCTGCGGGCCGCCGTACGCGCCCATTTCAGCGAGGCTTGCAGCGAAGTGCAGCTCTGTGTCAGCGAGTTGGTGAGCAACGTCATCCGGCATGTGGGGGAGGGGACGCCCATTCGCCTACGGGTGTCCGGCGGGGCCGGCGGGCCCACCCGGGTCGAGGTCACCGACCCCGATCCGCGAGCCCTGCCCGTTCTTCTGCATGCCGCCGATGACGACGAGTCGGGGCGGGGGCTGGCGCTGCTCGACGCGGTGGCGTTGCGGTGGGGGGTGGAGCAGGGGGTGAGCGGCAAGACTGTGTGGTGCGAGGTGATGGGCGCCGGTTAGGTGCCCGTGCCCGCGTCCCCGGAGTTGCGGCGGCCGAGTCTGCCGAGGTTGGTGCTGATCTCCTCGATCATCCTCGCGGGGTGGAAGAAGACGTCGGCCGCCGTGTAGCGGAGGAGCAGGCGGACCTCGCGGCACTGCTGGATCTGGTTGAAGCGGGCGATGTCCTGCCGATGGGCGGCGCGGGTGCCGTGGTAGGCGTAGCCCTCGATCTCGACGCCGAGGCCCTCGGCGCGGAAGAGGAAGTCCAGATACCGGCGGCGGCCGTCAGGGGTGTTCAGCTCGGCCTGGCTCTGCGGGTGGAGGTCGGCGTCGTGCATACGGAGCCGGGCGATCGTCTCGGCGGCCGAGCCTGCGCGAGGGTCGACCAGCTGGAGCAGGCTCTGGGCGGTTTTCCTGCTGCGGAGCGGGACTTTCGGCATGGCCAGCGCACTCGTCAGGGTGGCGAGCGTTGTAAGCGGGGCTCGGCGGATGCCGTTGACTGTGCGCCGGGAGAGGGCGGAGTCGGCGGCGAGGACCGCTTCGTCGCGGGGCTCTGTCCTCAGGAGGTCGACAACTGTGCGGGCGGGCGCTGTCAGGCGCAGGTCCCGCCGATTAGTTACGTCCTCCGGCGCGAGCCTTGCGCGGTGCACGCTTACGCCGGTCGCTTTCTTGTCCCGGCGCGTACTGCGCCCGGGATCCGTGAAATGCAGGGGGCTGCTGTTGTCTGCCGGGCTTCCTGCATGCCGGGTTTCGATGAGCCAAAGAGAGGCGGCACTTCTGTGGCTGGCGATGAGATGCGGTGCCCGCCTTTGCACGGCGCGGACCTGCATGGAGATTGAAACAGTCTGCCCCGGCTCAGCCCAGGCGCCTGCTGTGATGCGGGTCCAGCCTTCTGCTGCGAGGGTCCGGAAAAGCGTGCTGCGCGGCCAGCCGGCTTCAACCGCGACAGAGCTGAAGAGAACCCCGCCCTCAAGCAGTTCCCGCAAGTCGATCATTCCCACGGGCCGACTCTCCCGTAGAAGACGATCTGTTGCCGCGCCCTGTGGATAACGCGGTGCGGTGAGTGGTGGTTCTGTCCCGGCGGGCCACCCTGTGCCGAGCGGCGGTGGGACGGAACTGCCAGTCACGGCCCCTGGGGCCCTGGGCCCCGGACGCACGTCGGCCGCGGCGGCTCCCCCTCGGTGCCGTCGCGGCCGGTCCCCCGTGCGTTGAAGAGCCTGGTGGTCAGGCCTTTTCGTCGGTGGCGTGGATGTTGTCCGTCGTGGCCTCGGCGGTCTCGTCCTCGACAGTGATGTTCTTGCCGACGAGCGGCTCGCTGGTGGCGTGGATGTTGTCCGTCGTGGCAGTCGGCTCGTCGGTGGCGTGGATGTTGTCGGTGCTGTTGGTGTCGCTCATTTTGACTGGCTCCCCTGACAGTTCATCTTCTTTATGCCTTGAGGTTGCTGCCCGTCCGGCGACTCCCCCGAGGACCGCCGGACGGGCATCCGGGCCGCTCACCTTATGCCGCGGCCTTGCAGTCGCCCCGTCTGCCCCCCGACGCGACGGTTCGACAACTTGAGACTGCCGGGCGGCGATAAACGAATGATGAACGGGCCGACGACCGGGAACTCACGCCACCGCGATCGGCTTGAGCAGCGCCCGTACTGTTGCCGCTTCGGGCGCGCTCAACGCATCGAAGATGTCCAGGGACTCACGCCAGCAGACCTGCGCCCGGCCCGTCTGCCCGATGCCGTTGAGGGCGTGACCGAGGACGACGAGGACGTTGCCCCGCCGCCACTCGCCGCCGATGCCACGCAGCACCGTGAGTGCCATCTCCGCATTTGAGGCCGCCTGCGCGGGGCGTTGGGCCGCGAGGTCGACCTCGGCCAGCCGGAAGTGGGACATGCCCGCCCACAGATGCTGGCGGCTGTCCTGGAAGACGGCCAGCGCTTCCTTCAGGCGGACGGCGGCCTCGGACAGCCGGCCGTGCTGCGTGAGGGCGAGGCCCAGCGCGTAGCGGCCGTTGGCACCCTTGAGGCCGTGGCCCATGTCGTCGTACATGTCGGTGCCCTGCTGGGCCAGGGACACCGCGCTGTGCGTGCGGCCGGTGGCCAGATGGATGCGGGAGAGGTTGCAGAGGGCGCTCGCCTCGCCGGGCCGGTCCCCGCAGAGGCGGAAGCTGTCGATCGCGCGGGTGAAGTGGGCCTCGCCGTCCTCGTACCGGCTCTGGTAGAGCGCGATCACGCCGAGGATGTTCGACGACCAGCAGCTCGTCAGCGGATCGTCGGAGGCGGCCGTCAGTTCGGCGGCGCGGGCGGATTCCTCGTCGGCCAGATCGAAGCGTCCGGTGACGCTGTGGGCGTAGGCCATCATGAGCAGCGCCCGCGCTTCCGTGCGCGGGTCTCCGGCCGCCCGTGCCGCCTCGCGTACGGCGGACGCGACACCTTCGTACTCCTTGGAATTCGTACCCGACTCCGCCAGGTCGACCGAGGCCCAGAGGACGTCGACGGCCCGCCGGAGTGTCCCCAACCGTGCGGCCTGACGGACGCAGGCCAGCAGGGAGACGGCTTCGGCGTACAGCCAGTCCTGTGCCGCGTGCCGGTCGGAGAACACCAGGCCCGGATGTTCGGTGCGCTCCAGGTGGTCCACCAGCCGGTCCCCGGGCCGTTCGATGAGGTAGACGCCCGAGACGGTGGACAGATAGAAGTCCAGCAACCGCGAAAGCGCCGCCCCCGTCTCACTCGGCGGCCACTCGTCCCGCTCCGCGCACGCACGCGCGTAGAGCCGCACCAGATCGTGGTAGCGGTAGCGGCCGGGGGCCGCCGACTCCACCAGGGAGGTGTCGACGAGGGACTCCAGGATGTCCTCCGTGGCCTCCGTCGAGAGGTCGAGTACGGCGGCTGCGGCGGCGAGGGAGATGTCGGGGCCGTCGGCGAGGCCGAGGAGGCGGAAGGCTCGTGCCTGGGCCGGCTCCAACTGGCCGTAGCCCAGCTCGAAGGTGGCCTTCACGGCGAGGTCGCCGGCCTGGAGTTCGTCCAACCGGCGTCGCTCGTCGGCGAGTTTGGCGGCGAGGACGGATACCGTCCAGGTGCGGCGGGCCGCGAGGCGGGAGGCCGCGATGCGGATGGCGAGGGGGAGGAAGCCGCAGGCCGCTACTACGTCCAGGGCCGATTCCCGTTCGGCCGCTACGCGTTCGGCGCCGACTATTTTCGTGAAGAGCTGGAGGGCTTCCTCCGGGGACATCACGTCGAGGTCGACGAGGTGCGCCCCGGCCAGGTCCACCATCCGGACCCGGGAGGTGACCAGCGCGGCGCAGCCTTCAGTACCGGGCAGCAGCGGCCTGACCTGGGCCGCGTCCCGCGCGTTGTCCAGCAGCACCAGGACCCGGCGGCCGTCCAGCACCGAGCGGTACAGCGCGGCCCGTTCCTCCAGGGAGTCCGGTATCGCGGAGTCGGCGGTGCCCAACGCCCGTAGGAACGCGCCGAGTACGGTCTCCGGCTCGGCGGCCCGGGAGCCGGCGCCCTGGAGGTCGACGTACAACTGGCCGTCGGGGAAGGCTGTTCGCGACTGGTGGGCGACGTGGACCGCGAGCGTCGTCTTGCCGACTCCGCCGATGCCGGCCAGTGCCGACACCGCCATCACGCGGCCGTCGGCGGATGCGAGTACCTCGCTCAGTTCGGAGACGAAGGACGCGCGGCCCGTGAAGTCGGGGACGGTTGCCGGGAGTTGGTGGGGGCGGACCGGTGCCGTCACGGTCTCCGCCGCCGGTGCGGACGGCTCGGCGAGGCCGGGGTCGGCCTGGAGGATGCGCTGCTGGAGTTCGCGCAGGCCGGGGCGCGGGTCCACGCCCAGTTCGTCGGCGAGCAGGCGCCGGGTGTCCGCGTAGACGGCGAGGGCCTCCGCCTGGCGGCCGGAGCGGTAGAGGGCGAGCATCAGCAGCTCGCGGAGTCGTTCGCGGAGCGGGTGGGCCGCGGTGAGTGCCGTCAGTTCGCTGATGGCCTCCGCGTGGCAGCCCTGCTCCAGGTCCATGTCCAGCCGGGTTTCGAGAAGTTGGAGCCGCCACTCCTCCAGGCGGACGCGCTGCGCCTCGGCGTACGGGCCCGGCAGCCCGGCCAGGGGCTCGCCGTCCCACAGGGCCAGCGCCTGGCCCAGCAGGTCCCGCGCATGGCACAGGTCACCCGCCGACTTCGCCTTCTCCGCCTCGGTGGCCAGGTCCTGCACCACCGCCGAGTCCAACGCGCCCTCGGGCAGCCCCCGTACGGCGTACCCGCCCGACTCGCTGACCAGCACCCCGGCGTCCAGGGCCTTGCGCAGCCGGGACGCGTAGGTACGCACCGCGGCCAGGGCCTGTGACGGAGGGTCGTCGCCCCACAGGGCGTCGATCAGCTCGCTCGCGGTCGCCGTACGGCCCTCGCGCAGCAACAGCGCGGCCAGCAGCGCGCGTTGCTGCGGCGAGCCCGTGGGCAGCGCGACAGGGCCCCGCCAGGCACGTACCGGACCGAGCACACTGAAGCGCAGGGCCGTCGACTCCTCCGAGCCGGGATCGGGCCGCCGCTGCTCCGGTACTCGCGGTCCACCGTCCATCGCCGTTCCCCCTAGGCATGCCTGATAACTACGACAGTTTGCCTTGTTGACGGCGGATGCGTCAGCTCTCGGAGACACCGCTCACAGGTGGCCGCGCGGGATATCACAAGGCCCTCACACGCTCTACGCACAGTTCCGCACACAACCGAGCACCGCGAACCCGTATCCAGCTAGCTGACGGGTCGTCAGATCGGCGCTACCGTGAGCGCCATGGACACCCAGAACACCGACCTGACGCCCCTCCCGCCGATCATCTCCGTCGACGACCACACCGTGGAGCCCGCCGACGTCTGGCAGCACCGGCTGCCCAAGAAGTACCTGGACACCGGCCCTCGCATAGTCCGCGCGCCGCTGAAGGAAATGACCTTCCTCGGCGGCCGGTTCAAGCCCGTCATGGGCGAACCCGGCGACGACGGACCCATCGGCGACTGGTGGGTCTACGAGGATCTGCACCGCCCGCTCACCCGCCTCGACACGGCCGTCGGCTACAGCAGGGACGAGATCAAGCTCGAAGTCATCACTTACGAGCAGATGCGTCCGGGCTCCTACGACGTCCCGTCCCGCCTCGCCGACATGGACGTCAACCACGTCCAGTCCGCCCTGTGTTTCCCCACCTTCCCCCGCTTCTGCGGCCAGACGTTCACCGAGGCCTCCGACCGCGAGCTGGGGCTGCTCTGCGTCCGCGCCTACAACGACTGGATGGTGGACGAGTGGTGCGGCCCTGACGCGGCGGGCCGGCTCATACCGCTGCCCCTGATCCCGCTCTGGGACCCGGAGTCGGCCGCCGCCGAGGTGCGCCGCAACGCGGCCCGCGGCTGCCGCGCCGTCGCCTTCTCCGAGATACCCCCGCACCTCGGCCTGCCCTCCATCCACACCGACGACTGGGACCCGTTCCTCGCCGCCTGCGCCGAGACCCGGACGGTCATCGCCATGCACATCGGCTCCAGCAGCCGCATGCCGTCCACCTCCGCCGACGCACCGCCCGCCGTAGGCTCCACGATCACCTTCGCCAACTGCTGCTACTCGATGGTGGACTGGCTGATGAGCGGCAAGTTCGAACGCTTCCCCGACCTCAAGGTCATGTACGCCGAGGGACAGATCGGCTGGATCCCCTACATCCTGGAGCGCGCCGACGTCGTCTGGGAGGAAAACCGCGCCTGGGGCGGCGTCGCCGACAAGGTCCACCGCCCGCCGTCCGAACTCTTCACCGAGCACGTCTACGGCTGCTTCTTCGACGACGCGTTCGGGCTCCGCAACCTGGACTCCATCGGCGTAGGCAATGTGCTGTACGAGACCGACTACCCCCACTCCGACTCCACCTGGCCCAAGTCCCGCGAGGTCGGCGAGGCACAGATGGGGCACCTGGCGCCGGACGTGGTCGAGCGGATCGTGCGCGGCAATGCCATCGAGTTGCTGGGCCTGACACCGGACGGTCTCTGGGGAGGGCCCAAGTGAGCCGCCTCTCCTACGGCATCCAGCTGCCCGTTCAGTCCCAGAGCACCATCTACGCCGAATCCTGGGAGGCCGACGCCGGCCCCGCCGACCTCGTCGCGATCGCCCGCGCCGCCGAGCACGGGGGCTTCGACTACATCGCGAGCTGCGACCACGTGGCGATCCCGCGCCGCCTGGCCCCCGCCATGAGCACGATCTGGTACGACCCGGTCGCCACTCTCTCCTACCTGGCGGGCGTGACGGAACGAGTCCAACTCCTCAGCCACGTCGCGGTCGTGGGCCTGCGCCACCCGCTCGTCACCGCCAAGCAGTACGCCACCCTCGACCACCTCAGCGGGGGCCGGCTGATCCTCGGGGTCGGCGCCGGGCACGTACAGGAGGAGTTCGAGGTGCTCGGGGTCGACTTCGAGCGCCGCGGACCCGTTCTCGACGAGTCGATCGACGCGCTGCGCGCCGCGCTCGGTCCGGACGAATTCCCCGAGCACCACGGCAAGTTGTACGACTTCGAGGGGCTCGGGCAGCGGCCCCGCCCCGCGCGGGAACACGTCCCGCTCTGGGTCGGCGGATCGTCCCCCGCCGCCGTACGCCGGGCCGCGCTCAAGGCGGACGGCTGGCTGCCGCAGGGCGACCCGCGGGCGAAGCTGCCCGCGCAGATCGAGCGGATCCGGCGACTGCGCGAAGAGGCCTCGATCCAGGGGCCGTTCGTGTTCGGGGCCATCACCGAGCCGCTGTACGTCGGCGAACCGGGGTGGGAGGTCGGGCGGCGCACCCTCACCGGCGCGCCCGAGGTCCTCGCGGAGTCGCTGCGGGCCTACGGAGTGATGGGCGTGGACCAGATACAGGTGCGGTTCCGCTGCCGCGACCGTGCCGAACTCCTCGATCAGATAGGCCAGTTCGGGTCCGAGGTGGGGCCGCTGCTCTGACCCCGCCTCTCATCGCTTCACCCGTCTTTGATCACATCCTGTTTGAACACGGTCACGCCGAGCTGCGTATGTACGGACGTACGGACGTCATGGCTCCGGCGGAAGGACCCCTCACGTGCGATCCTCCGAGCGACTCGTGGTCGCCCTGGTCTCCGCCGGTCGCACCTGGCCGCACCAGGACTGGCCGGCCCCGGACGATCCTTACGTGGGCCGTGTGGTGCGTGTCTCCCCGCCCTACGACGGGCTGGCGGAGACCGAGGCGGACGTCATCGTGCTGCACTGCGAGGACCCGGCGGTGGCCTTTCCGGGGCTGCTGGACCTTCTCCGCGCCCGGAGCGTCCCGGCGGTCGTGGTCAGTCCGCGCCGGGACACCGAAGCGGTGGTCGAGGTGTTCCGGGCCGGGGCGGGCTATCTGGTCGAGTGCGACCGGTGCCCCGAGATGATGTCCTCGGCGATGGTGGCGGCCACCCTCGGGCACACCTACCTCTCTCCGGCCGCCTGCGACGCCCTGCGGGAAGGGGCCCGGCTGATGGCCGCGACCGATGACACCATGCGGCGGCTGCGCGCGCTGCTCTCGCCCCGCGAGCAGCAGATCATGGAGTTGCTCTCGACCGGCCTGGGAGCACGGCAGATCGGGCAGCGACTACGGCTGAGCGAGAAGACCGTCCGCAACAACCTCAGCAACATCTACGCCAAGCTGGACGCCAGGAGCGGCACGGACGCGGTTCTGCGCTGGCTGGGAACCACGCCCGTGCTTCGCACCTGAGAACCTTCCGGGAGCGCCGGATCAGGGCGCCGGGATCTCCGTCAGCGGTATTTCCACATCGGTGACATCGGCACCGCCCTCGCCGAATCCTGCCTCTTCGGACCGGAGCGCCCTCGTGGAGTTCGGGACCGCGTCGGCCGCGGTGGTTTCGCATTTCACGTTCCGCAGCCAAAGACGCCCGTCGGGCGTTCCGTTGTTCAGGATCTGCGGATAGAAGACATGCACGGTCGCGGCACCCTCGCTCGGCGCGAAGAACACCGTCTGCCCGTCCTGTGCCTCCTTGTACGTGGCCTTCAGGAATCCGCTGACGTCGGTGCGCTTGGCGGACCACATGAAGAAGGCGGTGCTGTCCGCCTGCACGGTGTCGGTGCGGCTGAACGCCAATGTGGTCGTCTTGTCGTCACGCGTGATGTTGATGGTCGACGTGCTGAATTCCAGGCCGACTTCGAAGAGCGAGTTCCCGAGTTTCGTGCCGGCCTCGGTGACGGTTCCCTCCTCGACCTGGAGGGTGCGCGTCACCGACGTACTGACATTGAACGTCTTTGACGCGGTGCTCGTGGAACCGCAGTTGTCGCTCACCGGGGAGACGCGTTCGTTGGGCCCGAGGCTGTTCGCCTTGAACTGGACGTCGACGAACTCGCAGTCGGCCAGTTTGTCGGAGTCCGCGGAACAGTCGGCGGTCACTTCGGACGGGGTGGCGGCACTCGCCTGGTTCATCAGCGGGACGATCACCGCGAGCGCGGCCACGGGGGCCAGAGCCAGGGTGATGCGCTTCTTCTTGCTCCGGTGGCTTCTGGTGCGGCCGGTCCGGGACATGGGTGTCTCCTCTGGGGCGTAAGGGAGTTGAGCTGCTGTTTCCTGCTGTACGGCCGGTGGCTCAGCAGTCCTCCAGGACCGCCTTGGAGGTGCCGTCCACGACACCGGGGGCGCCCGCGGCGCCCGGCAGGATGACAGGTCCCTCGACGACGTCCGGCGCCACGAAGTTCTGTTCGGGGGAGGGATTCACGGCGAAGCTGCCGGGATCGGCGTCGATGCGTACCCGCCATTCGCCGGTCATGCGCTGCAACTTCGGCGTGAATTCCATGTGGAGCACCTTGCCGACCGGCACGTCCCGCGCCTCCGTGTCGCCGGCCGTCGCCGACTTCACGGTCATGTCCAGGGTTCCCTTGTGCTTGGCCCAGGACCCGCTGAGGAATCCGAACAGGCCTCCGCCGCCGCCCTGTTGGGTGGATACGTACTTTCCCTGACCTTGGGCCGAGGTCGACGACCAGGTGATGGATACCTTGGCCGGATCGGTCGCGTTCGGCTCGCAGTTCGGGAAGTCGATGGACGCCTTTTCGGTGGGTCCGTCGAAGGTCTCGAAGTTCGTCTCGACGAAATCGCAGTTGTCGGCCTGGAAGCCGTCCGCGAAGGCGCCGCCGAAATCATCCACCGACCGCTGCTCACCATTGACCACCGCGGACCTCTCGCACATGGTCATGATCTGGTCCGGCGTCTTCGCGTCGGCCGCGTTCGCCGACGGCAGCAGGGTGACGATCACTCCGCCGGTGGCGAGTGCCGCGCCGATCGCCACGTACCTGACTTTCCTGTTGCGTAATCTCCGCTTTGCCATACTCGGCATTGTTGGAGCCAAGCGGAGGTATGGCCAGGGTCAAATGTCCCTACTCCGCGGTCACTTCAAGTGTGCTTGTGCAAGCCCTCACTCCTGCGCAAGAAGTCCTCGGTCACCATCTGACGCTTCGTCAGATACGGCGCTACGATGACCGGCATCCACCGATCCCGAGGAGGCCCGCATGGGCAAGCTGGACGGACGTGTCGTCATCGTCACCGGGGCGGCGCGCGGGCAGGGGGAGCAGGAGGCGCGGCTCTTCGTGGCGGAGGGTGCGCAGGTCGTCGTAGCGGATGTGCTGGACGAGCAAGGGGCGGCGCTGGCAAAGGAGTTGGGCGCGCTCTACGTCCATCTCGATGTCGGCGAGGAGGCGGACTGGGGTGCCGCCGTCGGGGCCGCCAAGGAGGCGTACGGGCGGATCGACGGGCTGGTCAACAACGCGGGGATCCTGCGGTTCAACTCCCTTGTGGACACGCCTCTTGAGGAGTTCATGCAGGTCGTGCGGGTCAACCAGGTCGGCTGCTTTCTGGGGATCAAGACCGTGGCCCCGGTGATGGAGGACGGCGGCACGATCGTCAACACGGCCTCGTACACGGCGGTGACGGGGATGGCGGCAGTGGGGACGTACGCCGCGACCAAGCACGCCATCCTCGGGCTCACCCGGGTGGCCGCGCTGGAGCTGGCGAGCCGGCGGATACGGGTCAACGCTGTCTGCCCCGGGGCCGTGGACACCGCGATGTCCAACCCGTCGCGGCTCGACCCGGACGCGGACCCGGAGGAGATGACCCGGGCCCTGGACGAGCTGTACCGCAAGCTCGTGCCGCTCGGGCGGATCGGGCGGGCCGACGAGGTGGCGCGGCTCGCGCTGTTCCTGACGTCGGACGACTCGTCGTACATCACGGGGCAGCCGTTCGTGATCGACGGGGGCTGGCTGGCGGGAGTCAGTGTCATCTGACGGGCCGTCATCTATTGACGAATCTGACGACACGTCAGAAAGTCGTAGCACTCATACGAACCATCTGGACTTGGGACGGTGAACCTCCTTGGAATTCGGGCTCTTTGTACAGGGATACGTGGGCAAGCGTGCCGAGACGGACCCGCTGGCCGAGCACAAGGCGCTGATGGAGGAGACCGAGTACGTCATCCAGGCGGACAAGTCCGGGTTCAAGTACGCCTGGGCGTCCGAGCACCACTTCCTGGAGGAGTACTCGCACCTCTCGGCCAACGACGTCTACCTCGGCTATCTGGCGCACGCGACGGACCGCATCCATCTGGGATCCGGCATCTTCAACCCCCTCGCGCAGGTCAACCACCCGGTGAAGGTCGCCGAGAAGGTCGCCATGCTCGACCATCTCTCGGGCAACCGCTTCGAGTTCGGGAGCGGGCGGGGCGCCGGCTCGCACGAGATCCTGGGGTTCATACCGGGCGTGACCGATATGAACTACACCAAGGAGATCTGGGAAGAGACCATCGCCGAGTTCCCCAAGATGTGGCTCCAGGACGAGTACGTCGGCTTCCAGGGCAAGCACTGGCAGTTGCCGCCCCGCAAGATCCTGCCCAAGCCGTACGGCAAGGCGCACCCGGCGATGTGGTACGCGGCCGGGTCCCCGCCCTCGTACGCCATGGCCGCCCGTAAGGGGCTCGGGGTGCTGGGGTTCAGCATCCAGAAGGTGTCCGACATGGAGTGGGTGCTGGAGCAGTACAAGACGGCGATCGTGAACGCCGAGCCGGTGGGCGCGTTCGTCAACGACAACGTGATGGTGACGACGACCGCGATCTGCGCGCCGACGCACGACGAGGCGATCCGGATCGCGACGAGCGGTGGGCTGCACTATCTGCCGTCGCTCGTGTTCCGGTACCACGACACGTTCCCCCGGCCCGAGGGCTTCCCGGTGTGGCCGGAGACGCTGCCCGAGTACACGCCGGAGTTCGTCGAACTCCTCGTGGAGGAGGAGCTGTTGATCTGCGGCGACCCGGACGAAGTGCTCACGCAGTGCAAGCGGTGGGAGCAGGCCGGGGCGGATCAGTTGAGCTTCGGGCTGCCGGTGGGGGTGCCGAAGGAGGAGACGTTGCAGACGATCCGGTTGATCGGGGAGCACGTGATTCCGAAGATCGACACGGATCCGGTGCATCGGACCACGCGGTTCCGGGAGACGGCCTGAGGTCGTACGGCGCTTGAGGAGGCAAGGTTCGTGCTCGATCACGTCATCGAAGGGGCGACGGTTGTCGACGGGACCGGCTCGCCCGCATTCGTCGCCGACGTCGGCATCCGCGACGGTCGTATCGCCGTCATCGGCACTGTCACCGAGGAGTCCCGCACCCGCGAGGACGCGCGCGGTCTCGTCCTCGCCCCCGGGTTCGTAGACCCCCACACCCACTACGACGCCCAGCTCTTCTGGGACCCGTATGCCACGCCCTCCCTCAACCACGGCGTGACGACCGTCGCGGCCGGCAACTGCGGCTTCACGCTTGCCCCGTTGAACCCCGGCCGCCCCGACGACGCCGACTACACCCGCCGGATGATGTCGAAGGTCGAGGGCATGTCGCTGGTCGCTCTCGAAGAGGGGGCGCCCTGGACGTGGTCGTCGTTCGGGGAGTATCTGGACGCGCTGGAGGGGCGGATCGCGGTCAACGCGGGCTTCATGGTGGGGCATTGCGCGCTGCGCCGGTATGTGATGGGCGCGGATGCGGTCGGCGGCCAGCCGACAGACGAGCAACTCGCCGAGATGCTACGGCTGTTCCATGAGGCGATGGACGCCGGGGCGTGGGGGTTCTCCACCACCCAGTCCTCCACCCACTCGGACGGTGACGGCAAGCCGGTCGCCTCGCGGCACGCGTTGCCCGCCGAACTGATCGCTCTGTCCAGGGCGGTCGGTGAGCACGAGGGTACGCAGATCGAGGCGATCGTCGCCGGCTGTCTGGATCAGTTCAGCGACCCGGAGATCGATCTGTTCGTCGAGATGAGCGCGGTGGCCGGGCGGCCCCTGAACTGGAACGTGCTGACGGTGGACGCGGCCGTACCCGAGCGGGTGCCCCGGCAGTTGTTCGCGAGTGAGCGGGCGCGGAAGGCCGGCGGCCGGGTCGTCGCGCTGACCATGCCGATCCTCACGCCGATGAACATGTCCCTCGGCACCTTCTGCGCGCTGAACCTGATACCCGGGTGGGGGCCGATCCTGAGCCTCCCGGTGCCGGAGCGGATCGCGAAGCTGCGCGAGCCGGACGTGCGCGCCGAGATGCTGCGGAACGCCAACAGCAAGGAGGCGGGCGTCTTCCGGCGGCTCGCGAACTTCGGGCGGTATGTCATCGGAGACACGTACAGCGCGGCCAACGAGGGGCTGACCGGGCGGGTGGTGAAGGACATCGCCGCCGAACGCGGGCAGGAGCCCTTCGAGTGCCTGGTGGAGATCTGCGCGGCCGACGAACTCCGTACGGTCCTGTGGCCGATGCCCTCCGACAACGACCCGGCCTCCTGGGCCTTGCGCGCCGAGACCTGGCAGCACGAGGACGTGCTGCTCGGCGGGTCCGACGCGGGGGCGCATCTGGACCGGATGTGCGGGGCGCCGTACACGACCCGGTTCATCGGGGACTGTCTGCGCGGGCGGAAGCTGGTGGGTCTTGAGCGGGCGGTGAAGATGCTGACCGACGATCCGGCGCGGCTGTTCGGGCTGCGGGAGCGGGGGCAGGTGCGGGAGGGCTGGCATGCGGATCTGGTGCTCTTCGACCCGGAGCGGATCGACGCGGGCAAGGCCACCCTGGTGCACGACCTGCCGGGTGACAGTCCGCGTCTGGATTCCAAGGCGATCGGCGTACGGGCCGTGTGGGTCAACGGAGTCGAGGCGATCCGCGACGACGTGGTGAGCGGTTCCGTGCCCGGTCGGGTGCTGCGGTCGGGGCGGGACACCAGGACGGTGAGCACCAGGTGAGTTCCCAAGTGGCGGACGGACAGCGGTTGTTCGTCGGTGGGGAGTGGGTTGAGCCGGACGGCGGGCACTACGCCGTGGTCGATCCGGCGACCGAGGAGACCGTGGGGTGGGCGCCGGAGGCGTCGCGGGATCAGGTGCACGCGGCTGCCGCCGCGGCCCGCGAGGCCTTCGGGCCGTGGTCACGCACCCCGGCCGAGGAACGCGCGGCGATCCTCGGCCGGGCGGCGGACATCGTCCGGGGCCGACTCGTGCCGTACGCCGAACTGGCCCAGGCGGAGACCGGCGCGACGACCGGGACCGCGCGGGGCATGCAGGTCGGCGTGGCCACCGCTCGCTTCCGGCGCTACGCGACCGTGGAGCCGGCCGAGTGGGCGATCCCGCCGCAGGTCAACGAGGCCGGGCCGTTCGGCCGGGCGGCCGTCATGGGGGCGCTTGCCGTACGGCAGCCGGTAGGCGTCGTCACCTGCATCACCTCGTACAACAACCCGTGGGCGAACCCCGCCGGAAAGATCGCCCCCGCCCTCGCCATGGGCAACACGGTCGTGGTGAAACCCGCGCCGCAGGACCCGCTGTCCGTCTACCGGATGGCCGAGGCGCTGGAGGCGGCCGGGGTGCCGCGCGGGGTCGTGAACGTCGTCAACGGCCAAGCGGTGGAGGTCGGCGAGGCGGCCGTGGCCTCACCGGACGTCGACATGGTCAGCTTCACCGGGTCCACGGCGGTCGGGCAGCGGATCGCCGAGGTCTGCGGGCGCGACATGAAGCGGCAGTTGATGGAGTTGGGGGGCAAGGGAGCGGCGGTCGTCTTCGACGACGCGGATCTCGCCTCCGCCGTCTCCGGGATCGCCACGACCTTCTCCTTCTACAGCGGGCAGATCTGTACGGCGCCGACGCGGGTGCTGGCCCAGCGCGGTGTGTACGACAGGCTCGTGGAGCAACTGGCCGCGTACGCCAGTCGGTTGAAGGTCGGCGACCCACGCTCCCCGGACACCGTCGTCGGCCCGGTGATCTCGGCGGCACACCGGGAGCGCGTCGAGTCGTACGTCGAACTGGGCCGGAAGGAGGGCGCGGTGCTGGTCACGGGCGGCGAACGCCCGTCCGCCGGACCGGGTTTCCTCGTCGCCCCCACCGTCCTCGCCGACTGCACCCCCGAGATGCGGGTCGTCCGCGAGGAGATCTTCGGCCCGGTGGTCGTGGTCGTCCCCTTCGACGAGGAGGAGGAAGGCATCGCCCTCGCCAACGACAGCGACTACGGCCTCATCGACTACGTGTGGTCGGGGGATGTGGCGCGCGCCTTCCGGGTGGCGCGGCGGCTGCGCGCCGGCGGGGTGGGCGTCAACACCGTGGGGCGCAACATGGAGGCGCCGTTCGGGGGGTTCAAGAGGAGCGGGGTCGGGCGGGACGTGGGGGCGTATGCGCTGCATGCTTACAGCGAGGTGCAGGCGATCGTCTGGGCGGGGTGAGGTGAGGGGCGCGGGGCTTCAATCCCGCAGATCCACCCGCACCGTAAGCAACCTCGCACCCACCGCCTTCACCGCCGCACTGTTGAACCGCGGCAACGTCCGCAGCCGTGCCTGGGGATCGTCGTCGGGGAGGAGGTGGGCCGTGCCCGTGTGCCAGCGCCCCATGATGCGTACGCGGACCTCCGGGTTCGCCTTGATGTTGCGGACGTAGTGGGAGAGTTCGCCGAACTCCGAGACCAGCCAGAAGGTGTCGCCGATACGGCGTCCGCCGAGCGGGGTGCGGCGGGGGAGGCCGGAGACGCGGCCGGTGGTCTCCAGGACGGTCTGGGTGGGGAGGTGGCGGGTGACCGAGTTCAGCAGGCGCTGGAATCTCGTGATGGTGCGGTACTTGGACTCGGGAGTGCTGGGCATCGGTTTCCGGATCTCCTGTCGGCCTGCTGCTTCCGTGGACTTCAATGATCCCGTGCGCGTCGTGACATGGAACCTGTGGTGGCGGTACGGGCCCTGGGAGGCCCGGCAGAAGGCGATTCTCGCCGTGTTGCGTGAACTGCGGCCCGATGTCGTCGGGTTGCAGGAGGTGTGGGACGGCGGCGGGGCCAATCTTGCCGGGTGGCTCGCCGGGGAGCTTGGTATGCACTGGGCCTGGGGAGCCTCGCACGATCCCGGGTTCTGGCAGCGGCGGTTGGGCGACCCCGGTGTCGGGATCGGCAACGCCGTGCTCAGCCGCTGGCCCGTCGCCGAGCAGGCCGTACTGCCGCTGCCGCCGGGGGACGGGGACGGCGGACGGCTCGCGCTGTACGCGGGGATCGACGCGCCGGGGCAGCGCGTGCCCTTCTTCACCGTCCACCTCTCCTCCGCCACCGACGCCTCGGCCGTACGGTGCCGACAGGTCACCGCGCTCGCCGGGTTCGTCGCGGAGCACACCGGCGACGGCCCCTTTCCGGCCGTCGTCACCGGTGACTTCAACGCCTGGCCGGACTCCGACGAGGTCCGGTTGTTCGGCGGGTACCGGACGGCGCCCGCCGTGCCCGGCCAAGTCCTCATGGACGCCTGGGACTTCGCCGAGCCGGGCGCCCCTTCGGTCACCTGGGACCTCGGGAACCCGTACGTCGCGGGCACGTTCGGGCCGAGCGTCCGTATCGACTACGTCTTCGTGGCGCCGACGGGGAGGGGAGCGGGCGGTCATGTGCGGGGCGTACGGAGGGCCGGGGACGGGCCCGTCGACGGGGTGTGGCCCTCCGATCACGCGGCGGTCGTGGTGGACCTGAGCGACGGCTCCGTCAGCTGCGGTCCGGCGAGCCCAGGAAGATCGGGTTCGTGAAGGCCGCCAGCGCGCCGGGCACCGGTCCCGCCGCCGTCTCGTGCCTCAACTCGGCGCGTACATAAGCCGCGTAGGCCGCGGTCGTCCGCCACTCCACGCTCCCCGCGCCGGCCACCGGCAGCGGATCGCTGGTGAACAGCACCCCCTGGTCGGTCACGAAGCGGACGGTGCAGCGCGGGGCGCCGGTGACCTCCAGCCGTACCGTGACCGGGGTGTCCGCGTCGACCCTCAACCGCTCGCCGATTCCGGCGTGCTCGGCCCGGCCGCCGGACGCGGTGAAGGTGAGGGAGACGTTCGCCGACTCGGCGACATAGGAACGCCCCGCCCGAATACCGTCCTGGATCGCCTCCCTCGTCAAGTCCTCGGCCAGGACCACGGTTTGGGGCAGGCCGACCGCGTCCGGGTCGCGGTGGGCGTCGCTGTTGCCCATCGCCGGGAGCCACTCCCGGTTGTCGCGCACGGAGGCCACGAGCGTGGCGTCCCAGGAGGCGAGGGCGACCTCGTCGTCGGGCGTGTAGGGGCCGTTCCACACCTCGACGGCGTCCGCCTCGCCGAGGCCGAACTTCCAGGCGCAGCCGATGCAGGTGGCGTGCGGGTGGGCGGGGACGACGAGGCCGCCGGCCCGGCGGATCTCGCGGGCGAAGCGTCCGAAGCGGTTCTCGCGGGCCCGGTAGCGCCAGTCGACGAAGGTGCCTGGCTCGGTGCCGAGGGCGACCACATGGCCGTTGCGCGTGGTGACCTCCTCGCCGAGCAGGATCAGCAGTTCGCCGTCGGGATGGGGGCCCGCCTCCGAGGCCCAATGCGGGTGCGAGGAGTGGGTGTTGTGGTCCGAGGAGTTGATGAAGTCCAGGCCCGCCGACCGTGCCAGTGAGGCGATCTCGGCGGGGGTGCGGCGCCCGTCCGAGTACCAGGAGTGCAGGTGGCAGTCGCCCCGGTACCAGGACCGGCCGCGGCCCTTCGCCCGCTCCGGCGGGTACACGGGGTGCGGGGCGGCGCCCGGTTCGCCGTAGGTGAGCGTGATCGTCAACTCGTACGACAGGCCCTGCGGGGCCACCGTGTAGGGGCCCAGCGCGATGTGCCAGGTGCCGGCGCCGACCGGGCCGGGGATGTAGCCGGGCGTCGCGTCGTCCACCCGGAGGAAGAACTCCGTGCGCGCCCCGCCCGACCAGCCCCGGAAACCCCGGCCGCCGAGGTCGGTGCCGTGCTGGTCGAAGATGCCGATGTCGAGGGCGTTGCCCTGGGTCCCGGCCGGTACGGACGGCTTGTCGTAGGTGTACGCCACCTTGAGCTCGCGGACCCCGGCGGGGACCTCGACGGGTACGTACACATAGTCGGGCGAGCCGGGCGGGAGGGTGCCCCGTACCGTCCGGCTCTCCTGCTCGCCGTCTGCCGCGGCCTCGGCGCCGCTCGCGAAGGTCACGCTTCCCAACGTAAGCGCGGCGGCGGCGCCCGTCACGATCAGCGCGCGTCTGTTCATCCCGAAGTCGTGATCGCCGTGTCCGTGATCGCCGTTTCCGTGATCGTCGTCGCACATGCTGCTGCTCCCGGAGTGTCGTCGCTGACAGGGATCGTGCAGGGGTGACCCGTACGACTCTGATAGTCGGCTGTGAACTCCCGTGCAAGGAAAGGGAATCGGCGGGTGTCGGGAAACCGGAGACGGCATCGCCGACAGCCGCGCCCGCCCGCCGCCAGTGACACCGTGTAACGAACTGCCCGGCCGGAACGAATCGGGCGCCCCTCTTTGGCCTGATCAGACCGATCGTATGCTCGAAGGATGACGACACCCGCGAGCTCCGGAACAGGCCCGACCGAGAACTCCATGCGTCGCGCCCTCAAACGGGCCCGTGACGGCGTCGCCCTCGACGTGACGGAAGCGGCGGTGCTGCTCCAGGCCCGCGGCGAGGCCCTGGACGACCTCACCGCGTCTGCTGCCCGGGTGCGTGACGCGGGCCTGGCGGCGGCCGGCCGGCCCGGCGTGATCACGTACTCGAAGAGCGTCTTCATCCCCCTCACCCGCCTGTGCCGTGACAAGTGCCACTACTGCACCTTCGTCACCGTCCCCGGCAAGCTGCGCCGGGCCGGCCACGGGATGTTCATGTCCTCCGACGAGGTCCTCGACATCGCCCGGCGCGGGGCCGAACTCGGTTGCAAGGAAGCCCTGATCACCCTCGGCGACAAGCCCGAGGACCGCTGGCCGGAAGCCCGTGAGTGGCTCGACGCGCATGGCTACGACGACACGATCGCCTACGTCCGCGCCATCTCCATCCGCATCCTGGAGGAGACCGGACTGCTGCCCCACCTCAACCCCGGGGTGATGACCTGGACGGACTTCCAGCGCCTGAAGCCTGTTGCTCCCTCCATGGGCATGATGCTGGAGACGACCGCCACCCGGCTCTGGTCCGAGCCCGGCGGCCCGCACTACGGCTCCCCGGACAAGGAGCCCGCCGTACGGCTGCGGGTGCTGGAGGACGCGGGCCGGTCGTCCGTCCCCTTCACGTCCGGGATCCTGATCGGCATCGGTGAGACGTACGAGGAGCGCGCGGACTCGCTCTTCGCGCTGCGCAAGGTGTCGCGGGCCTACCACGGCATCCAGGAACTGATCATCCAGAACTTCCGCGCCAAGCCGGACACCGCGATGCGCGGGATGCCGGACGCGGAGTTGGACGAGCTGGTGGCGACGGTCGCGGTGGCCCGGCACATCATGGGCCCGTCCGCCTGCCTCCAGGCGCCGCCCAACCTCGTCGACTCGGAGTACAAGCGCCTGATCGGCGCGGGCATCGACGACTGGGGCGGGGTCTCCCCGCTCACCATCGACCATGTGAACCCCGAACGCCCCTGGCCGCAGATCGAGTTGCTGCGCGAGCAGTCGGCGGAGGCGGGCTTCGAGCTCCGTGAACGGCTGTGCGTCTACCCGGAGTTCGTGGGCCGGGGCGAACCCTGGCTGGACCCGCGCCTGTTGCCGCACGTCCGGGCCCTCGCGGACCCGGAGACGGGCCTGGCCCTTCCTGACGCGGTCGTGGAGGGCCACGCCTGGCAGGAACCGGAGGAGGCCTTCGTCGCCACCGGCCGCACGGACCTCCACACCACGATCGACACGGACGGCCGTACATCCGACCGTCGTGACGACTTCGACGAGGTCTACGGCGACTGGGGCGCCCTGCGCGAGGCCGCGGCGCCCGGCATGGTCCCCGAGCGCATCGACACGGACGTACGGCAGGCGCTGGCGACGGCGGCCGACGACCCGACGCGACTGACCGACGCGGAGGCTCTCGCCCTGCTGCACGCGGACGGTCCGGCGCTGGACGCGCTGACGCGGATCGCGGACGACGTGCGGAAGTCGGCGGTCGGCGACGACGTCACCTACATCGTCACGCGGAACATCAACTTCACCAACGTCTGCTACACGGGCTGCCGTTTCTGCGCCTTCGCGCAGCGCCGTACGGACGCGGACGCGTACACGTTGTCGTTGGACCAGGTGGCGGACCGGGCCCAACAGGCCTGGGAGGTCGGGGCGGTCGAGGTCTGCATGCAGGGCGGCATCCACCCGGATCTGCCCGGTACCGCCTACTTCGACATCGCGAAGGCGGTCAAGGAACGCGTCCCCGGGATGCACGTCCACGCCTTCTCCCCGATGGAGGTCGTCAACGGCGCGACCAGGACCGGGCTTTCGATCCGCGAGTGGCTGACGGCGGCTAAGGAGGCGGGGCTCGACACCATCCCCGGCACGGCGGCGGAGATCCTCGACGACGAGGTCCGCTGGGTCCTGACGAAGGGCAAGCTGCCGACCGCGACCTGGATCGAAGTCGTCACGACAGCACACGAGTTGGGCATCCGGTCGTCGTCGACGATGATGTACGGCCACGTGGACCAGCCTCGGCACTGGCTGGGGCATCTGCGGACCCTCGCCGGGATCCAGCAACGCACGGGCGGATTCACGGAGTTCGTGACGCTGCCGTTCATCCACACCAACGCGCCGGTGTACCTGGCGGGGATCGCGAGGCCGGGTCCGACGATGCGGGACAACAGGGCGGTGGTGGCGATGGCCCGCCTCCTCCTCCACCCGCACATCCCCAACATCCAGACGAGCTGGGTGAAGCTGGGCACGGAGGGGGCGGCGGAGATGCTGCGCTCCGGTGCGAACGACCTGGGCGGCACGCTGATGGAGGAGACGATCTCGCGGATGGCGGGGTCGTCGTACGGCTCGTACAAGTCGGTGAAGGACCTGATCGCGGTGGCGGAGGCGGCCGGTCGGCCGGCGAGGCCGCGCACCACGCTGTACGGCGAGGTGTCGGAGGAGCGGCAGCGGGCCGCGGCCCTCTCGGACGGGCATCTGCCGGAGCTGCTGCCGGTGCTGGACTGAGGGGGCGGGTGGCCGGGACGGTGGCCGGTACGATGATCCGACCCCTGTTCGATCGGGATGCGGGGGATGTGTAGCTGAGGAGATGCGTGCCCGTGCCTGCCTCGAAGGTCTGGGTGACCGGTCTGACGGTGGGAGCGATCGCCGCGGTCACGGTCCTGGCTGTCCAGGCCAACCAGGGGCCGCACCCCAAGGCGTCCGCCGCCCGCCCGAACGCCTCGGCGTCCGCGAGCGCGCATCCCAAGCAGACGAAGAGCGCCGCTCCGGCCGCCGTTCCCGCCGACTCCGGCAGCGGGCGGCGCATCGTCTACTCGGTGGGGCAGAAACGGGTCTGGCTGGTCGACGCGAGCGACAAGGCGGGCCGCACGTTCGCGGTCTGGCCGGGGACGGTCAGCCCAGACCCCGGCAAGTACACGGTGTCGGTCCGCAAGGACGCCACGACGGGTTCGGACGGCGTCGCGATCGAGAACATCGTCTACTTCGCCACCAAGTCCGGCCTCAACATCGCCTTCTCCAACGCGGTGGACGGCTCCTCCCCGCCCCCGGCCGCGGGCAAGCAGACAGGCGGGGTCCGCATGGGCAAGGCGGACGGGGCGGCGCTGTGGTCGTTCGGGACGACGGGGACGAAGGTCAGGGTCGTCGGCTAGCCGCGGCGCCTCTGAACGCACTCTGAACATGATCGCTCCCCGCGTGACCCACGTGTGAACGTCGCCGTTGTGCCGTTCGCAATGGTGGCCTCGGCAAGGGAGACAGTTCGATGCGTCATTCAGGGCCTCACGGGAACGCGCTGCGCGAGGCGATCGCCGCGGCGGGGACCACGCCGTTGATCGGCGTGCACGACATGTACTCGGCCTCGCTCGCGGCCGCCCACTACGACGGAATGTTCGTCTCGGGCTTCGGCTTCGCGGGGTCCTACTACGGCCTGCCGGACATCGGCTTCATCGCCTGGCCCGACATGCTGGCCTTCGTGGAACGGCTGCGCTGGGCCTTCCCCCGCCACCACCTGCTGGTGGACATCGACGACGGTTACGGCGACCCGGCCGTCGCCTGCCACGTGGCGCGACGCCTGGAGGCGCTGGGCGCGTCCGGGGTGATCCTGGAGGACCAGAAACGTCCACGCCGCTGCGGGCACGTGGCGGGGAAGCAGATCCTGCCGCTGGAGGAGTACCTCGACAAGCTGGAGCAGGTGCTGGCCTGCCGTACCGACCTCGTGGTGGTGGCCCGCACGGACGCCACCGACGAGGCCGAGATCCTCGTACGGGCCAAGGCGCTGGCGGCCACCGACGCCGATGTGGTGCTGGTCGACGGTGTGCGCGACACCGACGCGATCCGGCGCATCCGCTCGGCCATCGGCGACAAGCCGCTGCTCTTCAACCAGATCGCCGGCGGGCGCTCTCCCCGCCTGTCACTGCCCGAACTGGCGGAACTCGGCGTGGATGTGGCGATCTACAGCACGCCGTGTCTGTTCGCCGCGCACCAGGCGATGGACCGGGCGCTGACGGAACTCAGGGCTGCGGAGGGGCGCCTGCCGGCCGGCGACAGCGGTGACCGGGTCGGTGTCGCCGAGTCGGTCGAGCTGCTGAGCCGCAATCTCCATACGGCGAGCAGGTGAGGGCGTCACATCACCGTGTCCGTTTGCAGCGGGCCCGCGGTGATGCGGATCGTCCGGACGCGGACCGGCTCTTCGCGGTCGAGGTAGAAGATGTGGGTGAACGGGGCGCGCACCACCTTGTCCGGCTCGCTCTTCCTGGCCATGGTCGCCTCACCGCGCAGCAGGCGGACGCCGTCGCCGGCGGTCCAGAACTCCAGGACCTCGTGGGTGATGACCAGCGGCTCGTCGATCTTGACGAAGAACGCCTTGATGGCCTCGACGCCGTGGAGATGCGCGGTGCCGAAGAACATGTCGGTGTCCTCGGTGAGCGGCGCGAAGCCCTCACCGAACTCCAGGGTGTCGATGGCGTCCATGAACTTCAGGACCCAGTCGGGAACGGCGGCCGCTCGCGCGGTGTCTGCCATGGGGGTCGCCTCCTGATCACATCGTCCTGAAGCGAACGTAGCAAGGTCGCCAACATCACTCCGTGGAGCCCGCTTCGTAAACCGATCTGCCTCTCAACGCACCGTCCCCGTTCGATTACAGTGCTGAGCTGACTCGTACGTAAGGACGGAGCCCTGAGGAGGCCTCGGTGAGTACGGCAACAGGGGCCGTCTGGGGCCGGGTCGAGCAGCAGGACTTCCGGAGCCGGGTGCGGGGGACGCTGCTCGGGGCCGCCGTGGGGGACGCGCTCGGCGCGCCCGTCGATCTGCTGGCGATCGACGAGATCCGGGAGGCCTACGGCGCGGAGGGCGTCGTGGATCTCGCGTTCGGGTACGGGCGGCGCGGTGCCGTCACGCATCTCACCCAGCTCACCCTCTTCACCGTCGACGGGCTGATCCGGGCCCAGGTGCGGCGGGACACCGGGGCCTGGCATCCGCCGACCGATCTGCACCGGGCGTATCTGCGGTGGGCCGCCACCCAGCACGACTGGGGGCCCGACGAGCGCCGTAAGGACGACGGGTGGCTCGCGCGGGAGGAATGGCTGTACGCGCGGCGGGATCCGACGCGGTCCTGTCTGCTGGGCTTCGGGGACGAGCGGATGGGGACGCTGGACGCGCCCAAGAATCCCGGCGAGGCGGGGGGCGAGGCCGCCGCCCGTTCCGCGCCCTTCGGGCTGCTGGTCGGGTGGGAGCCGCAGCTCGTGATGCAGCTCGCGGTGGAGTGCGCGGCCCAGACCCACGGTCATCCCGTCGGCTATCTGGCGGCCGGTGCCTACGCCGTCATCGTGCACGGCCTCGCCCGCGGCGAGAGCCTCGACGCGGCCGTCCAACGCGCACTCGCGCTCCTCGCCGCCCGCCCCGGCCACCAGCCCGTCTCCACCGGCCTGCAACACGCCCTCGGCGCCGTACGCCAGGGCATGCCCTCCTCCGCCCGGGTCGAGGAGCTGGTGGCGGACGGGAACGCGGACGGCCTGCTCGCCGGTGCGGTCTACTGCGCGCTGGTGGGCGAGGACGTCCGACACGGCCTGTGCCTGTCCGTGAACCAGGGCGGCCCCTCCGGCACGGCCGGCGCACTCACCGGCGGCCTCCTGGGCGCCCTGCACGGCGAGACGGCCCTCCCACCGGCCTGGCTGGCCGAGTTGGAGGGCCGTCCTACGCTGCTCGTCCTCGCGGACGACTTCGCCGTGGAGATGACTCAGGGGCCTGCGTTGCATGGGCCGGCTGGGTCTTCGCCGGGGTGGATCGCGCGGTATCCGCGAGGGAGCTGACCGGGAGTGCTACGGCTGGGTGCTGGGGGTTGCACGGTCAGATGGCCCTCCCGCCGGCCTGGCTGGCCGAGTTGGAGGGCCGTCCTACGCTGCTCGTCCTCGCGGACGACTTCGCCGTGGAGATGACTCAGGGGCCTGCGTTGCATGG
>NZ_JBFAZO010000004.1:339792-347974 GCF_040681835.1 Streptomyces sp. NPDC051576 | reverse complement strand
GGGCCGGCTGGGTCTTCGCCGGGGTGGATCGCTCGGTATCCGCGAGGGGCGTGAGCGGGAGCGCTACGGCTGGGGCCGCGGCGTTGCGCGGTCAGACGGCCCTCCCGTCGGCCTGGTTGGCCGAGTTGGAGGGCCGTCCTGCGTTGCTCGTTCCCGCATCCGCGAGGGGCGTGACCAGGCGCGGCTACGGCTGGCTGCTGCCCACCACGTCGTCGCCCGCGCCCGCCTGGGCCGGTACCGCGAGTGCCGCCGCCTCGCCGTCGTCGTCTCCGCCGCCGTTGATCCGCTCGATCAGGGCGTCGCGTTCCGGGGTGTCCTCGGGCTTCACGTAGCCGATGAGGATGTAGAGGACGAGGGAGACGGCGAGGGGGATCGAGACCTGGTACTGGAGCGGGACGCCGCCGTCGATCTCCCAGTTAATGGGGTAGTTGACCAGCCAGAAGGCGAACAGGCCCGCCGCCCAGCTGGTCAGGGCCGCCGTGGGGCCGGACTTGCGGAAGGGGCGCAGCAGGCCCAGCATCATCGGGATCGCGATCGGGCCCATGAGGCCCGCGACCCATTTGATGACGATGGTGATGATGTCCTTGAACGTGGGCGAGTTGACCTGGGTCGCCACCGCCATCGACAGGCCGAGGAAGACGACCGTCGTCACGCGGGCCGCGATCAGGCCCGAACGGTCGCTCCACGCACGGGCCTTGGCGGAGACCACCGGTGCCACGTCCCGGGTGAAGACGGCCGCGATCGCGTTGGCGTCGGAGGAGCACATCGCCATCGTGTGGGAGAAGAAGCCGACCACCACCAGGCCCAACAGGCCGTGCGGCAGCAGCTGTTCGGTCATCAGGCCGTAGGAGTCGGAGCCGTCCGGCTTCTGCGCGTGGACCAGGAGCGGTGACATCCACATGGGGAAGAACAGGACCGTCGGCCAGATCAGCCACAGTGCCGCGGAGAGGCGGGCCGAACGCTCGGCCGCGTAGGGGCTCTTGGTGGCCATGTAGCGCTGGGCCTGGTTGAGCATGCCGCCGTTATACTCGAAGAGCTTGATGAAGAGGAACGCGAGGAGGAACACCGTGCCGTACTGGCCGACCAGCGGTTTGTCGTGGCCGTGCAGGGCCGGTTCGTCCCAGGCGCCGAAGAAGCCGATGCCCTTGTCGTTCAGCTTCAGTACGACGGCCACGAACATGGAGACGCCGGCCAGCAACTGGATGACGAACTGGCCGAGTTCGGTCAGCGCGTCCGCCCACAGGCCGCCGATCGTGCAGTAGATCGCGGTGATCGCGCCGGTGATGAGGATGCCCTGGTTGAGGGTGACACCGGTGAAGACGGACAACAGGGTGGCGATCGCGGCCCACTTGGCGGCCACGTCCACGATCTTCAGCAGCATTCCCGACCAGGCGAGCGCCTGCTGGGTCTTCAGGTTGTAGCGGTTCTTCAAGTACTCGAGAGGGGACGCCACATGGAGCCGTGAGCGCAGCCGGTTGATGCGCGGCGCGAACAGCTTCGACCCGATGGCGACACCCAGCGCGATCGGGAACGACCAGGTGATGAAGGACGTGACGCCGTAGGTGTAGGCGATACCCGCGTACCCGGTGAACATCACCGCGCTGTAGCCCGACATGTGGTGCGAGATGCCGGACAGCCACCAGGGCATCTTCCCGCCGGCGGTGAAGAAGTCGCTCACGTTGTCGACGCGCTTGTGCGACCACACACCGATGGCCACCATCACGCCGAAATAGCCGATGAGCACGGCCCAGTCGAGCCCGTTCATGTGCGCCCTCCCACGGTTGAGCCGGTTCAGCCCGGGGCTCATCGTGGGCGGTCGCGCGTGAGCACGACAAGTAAGCGTGAGGTCAAGGGGGCGTAAAATCGTTCGGGTTGATGTTCTGTGTTCACCTACATGAACTCATCGCATCAGCTCCCCGGCGTTGACCAGCAACGACTGACCCGTGATCGCCCGCGCCCGTTCCGAGGCCAGGAACACCGCCGCGTCCGCCACATCCCCGTCCGTCGCCAGCTCGGGCAGCGCCATCCGGTCGGTCAGCCGCTTGAGCACCTCCGCCTCCGGCACCTTCTCGGTGTGCGCGGTGAACTGCACGTACGCCTCCACCGGCGGCCCCCACATCCACCCCGGCAGCACGGTGTTCACCCGGATCCGGTACGGCCCCAACTCCCTTGCCAGCGAGTACATCGCGCTCGTCAGCGCCCCCTTGGACGCCGCGTACGCCGCCTGCCGCACCTGCGAGGGCGCGGCCACCGACGACTGCGTCCCGATGATGACGACCGACCCGCCGCCCGCCTCCTTCAGGGCCGGCAGACACGCCCGCGTCATCCGCAGCGTCCCCAGCAGGTTCACGTCGAGCACCGACTGCCAGGTGGCGAAGTCCGCGTCCTCGATCCCGCCGAAGTAGCTGTCCCACGCGGCGACATGGACCACCGAGTCGATCCGGCCGAACCGCTCCCGCGCCACCTCCGCGAGCGCCTCGCACTGCCCCTCGTCCGTGATGTCCGTCGCCCGGTACGCGGTGTGCGCGCCGACCGGATCGATCTCGGCGGCCGACTTGGCCAGATTCGCCTCCGTGCGCGCGCCGAGCACGGCGTTCCCTCCGTCCCGTACGACGGCGGCGGCGACCTGGTGGCCGAGCCCGGCCCCGACCCCCGAGACGACGACGGTCTTGCCCGCGAGCAGCGACATCCGATCCCTCCCGGGGTCTGGTGCTTTATCTGACGGGGCGTCAGAGTATGGGCGACCGGCGGAGGACGGAAGGGGAGCGACATGAGCGAGGACACCCGGAGCGACGTGTACGCCGAACTGGCCGCCGTAGGACCGTACGGAGTCCGGCCCGGCCACGCGCTCATCACCATGGTCGAACCGCATCCGGGCCACGAGTACGCCTACAACCGCTGGTACGAGGACGACCACTACTACGCCGGCGCGATGGCCATGCCCTGGATGTACGCCGGCCGCCGCTGGGTCGCCACCCGCGACCTCCAACTCCTGCGCTCCCCCGAGAAGTCGGCGATCGCCCAGCCCGTCACCGCCGGCTGCTACCTCTCCACGTACTGGGTCACCGAGGGCCGCTACGACGACCACATGAAGTGGACCGTCGGCATCAACAAGCGGCTGAATCGCGACGGCCGCGTCTACCAGGACCGTACGCATGTCTTCACCGCGTTCCAGGACCACGAGGCGACCGTCTACCGCGACGGCGCGGCCGGACCGAGGGACTTCCACGCCCTCGACCACCCTTACGCCGGGCTGGTGTTGGAGGTCGTGGACAGTGAATCGGCGGAGCAGCGCGCCGAGTTGCTGGAGTGGTTGCGGTCCCGCCACCTCCCGAAGCGGCTCGCGGGCTCCCCGGCCGCGATGGTGACGGTGTTCCGCCCCACCCCCCTGCCGGGCGACCGCATGACCTACGTCAAGCAGGTCGAGGGCGTCGACACCCGCCTCACGCTCCTGTGGTTCCTGGAGGCGGACCCCCGCGACTGCTGGGAGCGGTACTTCTCGGACCTGGAGACGCCGGTGGCCGAATCCGGCCTGGGGAAGGTGGAGTTGGTGGCGCCGTTCATCCCCACCGTCCCCGGCACCGACACGTACGTGGACCGGCTGCGCTGACTGCTTGAGGCCGACTACTTCAACTCATCGGGACACGGCGTGCCCCGGGGCAACTGGTAGGGCGCCGCCAGCCGGTAGGTCCCCGCCTTCGGCGCGAGCAGCATCGTCCACTTGTCGCCCTTCGAGTCCTCCTGGGTCTCCATCAGACAGCCGTTGAGGTTGTCGTACGTCTTCGGGGTGCCCTCGGCACGGTCCTTGGAGGCGTCGGTCTCCTGCGGCGGCTTTAGGCTCTTGCCCTTCGCGTCCACGATGCTCAGCCACGGCGAGTACGGGATCCGGATCAGGATCCGGCCCTTCTTCTTCACCTCGATGGTCAACTCGCCCTGCTCCGCCCGGTCCACGACCGCGTTCGGCTCGGCCAGCGGTGCCGGGTCGGTGACCTGGAAGAGCTGCCAGTTGGCATCGCCCCAGATCTGCTTCAGATACGGCATCCCGCGCTGCACCAGCGCCCGCTCGCGCTCGCCGCCGTCGCCGTCCGGCACGTCCTTGGGCAGCACCACGTAGTGGACGGCCCAGCGCTGGAGCCACTCGTGGTAGTTCGCCGAGTTGAGCGTGTCGTCGTAGAAGAGGGGGTTGCGCTCCATGTCGGCCTGGCGGTTCCAGCCCCGGGCGAGGTTGACGTACGGCGCGAGCGCGGAGGCCTCGATGTGGGAGCGGGCCGGGACGACCTCGACCCGGCCGCGCTCGGCGCCGACCTCCTGGAGTTCGTTGACGAGCGGCGCGAGTTCGTGCGACCAGGACGCGGCCGGGGCGGTGTTGATGACGTCGTCGACCGACTTGAACCCGATCCAGCCGGTGAAGCCGACGAAGGCCAGCGCGATCGTGTACCACTTGCGCGAGCGCGGCACCGCGAAGGGCAGCGCGGCGACGAGGGCCACTCCGGCGAACAGCATCGCCAGCCGGCTGATGTTCGAGCCGATCTGCGAACTGACCAGCCAGACCAGGACGACCCCGATGCTGTACACCGCCGCCGTTATCCGAACGGTGATCCACTCGCGCGGCACCAGGAAGTAGACGAGGACCCCGGACACCAGCGGCAGGATCATCGAGCCGAACAGCATCGGCTGGGTGCCGGAGAACGGGAACAGCCACGCCGACACCGCCACCACGGCCGCGGGCGCGAGCCCGAGCGCCCAGGCGCCCGGCCGCCGCTTCTGCAGGAACAGCGCGACGGCGACCAGCCCCACGAACAGCCCGGCCACCGGCGACGACATCGTCGAGAGCGCGGCCAGCGGCGCCGCGCACAGGGCCTTCGCCCAGCGTTTGTAGCGCCAGCGATACGGCCAGCAGAAGACGACGGCCACCGCGCCGAGCCCGAACACCAGGCCGAGGCCGTACGTCACCCGGCCCGACGCCGCGTTGCACAGCAGCGCGAAGACACCTGCGAGCGAGGACCACAGCGGGTTCCGCACCGAGCGGCTGCGGATCAGGATCAGGGTGAGCAGGCCCGCCGAGATGGTGCCGGCGATCATCATCGTCGTACGGACACCGAGGACCGACATCAGATACGGCGACACCATGCTGTACGACACCGGGTGCATGCCGCCGTACCAGGCGAGGTTGTACGCCGAGTCCGGGTGCCGGCCGACGAACTCCGCCCAGGCGTCCTGCGCCGCGAGGTCGCCACCACTGTTCGCGAACGTGAAGAACCAGGCCACGTGGAGGACACCGGAGAGCAGCGTGAAGCCGATCACCGGGTGCCGGAGGAAGGGGGCGCGGAGCCGGTCGATCAGCTGCGCGGGCCGGCCGCTACGCGTTCCGTCGTCTGTTTCCGTGGGGTGCGCGGGCAGGCGTATTCGCGGGCCGGCTCCCGGGCCCGGATCGGCATCGTCGGCGCGTGTCGGCTCCGCTGTGGCCACCTGAAGGCACTCCCCGTGTCCCGTCTTCTGTTCTCGGCCGCGTCCTGTCCCGTTCCCGGCCTGTTCGCCGCCGCGTCCCGCTGACCGGCGACCTGCCCCGATTCGCGACGCTAGCACGCACCCCGCCGGTCGGCTCCCGGGTGGGTGGCCGGCCGGCGGGGTGCGGTGACGTGCATCGCCTCGTGGGTCAGCCGAGACGGGTCACCTTCGCCGTCAAGGCGGGTTCCGCGAGATCCTTCTGGAGAGCGACCGGCACGACGACCGCACCGCCCGAACCGTCGCCCACGGTGAGCGTGCCCACCTTGGTGCCGGCCTTCGCGGAGTGCGGTACGGCGTCGGAGGCGAAGGAGAGCTTCACCTTGAGGCCGGCCCAGCCGACGGCGGCGACGTCCTTGGTGACGACGACGGGCGTGTGACCGCCGAGTTGGTCGTCGACGTACCCGACGACGTCACCCTTCTTCAGGATCTTCGCCGACTTCATCGCGTCCTGTGCCGCGAGCATCGCCGTCTTGCTGACCGCGTTGACGGTGTCGATGATCGGCGCGGTGTGCTGGCCGAGGATCGCGCCGACGACCACGGCCGTCTCACCGCCGACCTCCTTGGTGGCGGCGAAGAGCAGGTTGCCGCCGGCCGCGGTAGTGGTGCCGGTCTTGATGCCGAGCGAGTTGTTGTACGGCACCAGGCGGTTGTAGTTGGTCCACTTGTGGCCGGACGGGTCGACCCAGCTCGGCAGCTTGGTGATGTCCATCAGGGCCTGGATCTTGACCAGTTGGTTGCCGAGCTTCACCTGGTCCCCGGCGGTGGAGACGGTCGTCTCCTTCAGGCCCGAGGCATCGGTGTACGTCGTGTGCGTCATCCCCAGCGACTTGGCGGTGTCGTTCATCTTCTTGATGAACGCCGTCTCCGAGCCCGCGTCCCAACGGGCCAGCAGGCGCGCGATGTTGTTCGCCGAGGGGATCATGATGGCCGACAGTGCCTGCTGCTCGGTGAGGACGTCGCCGGCCTTGACGGTGTTGAGGGTGGACTCGCCGTCCTTGTCGTAGCCGCCCTCCTTCTCGGCGGTCGCGTCGACGGTGATCTTCTCGCCCGCGGCGCCCGCCTTCAGCGGGTGGTCCTTGAGCACGATGTACGCCGTCATCGCCTTGGCGACCGAGCCGATGGCGACCGGCGTCTGCTTGCCGAAGCTGCCCATCGTGCCGATGCCGTTGACGTCCATCCAGCCCTGGCCCTCGCTGGGCCACGGGAGGTCGGCCTTGCTGCCGTCGAAGGTGTACGAGTCGTCGGCGGTGAGCGCGAGGGTGGGCGTGGGGAGCGGTCGCAGAGCCTGTACGACCGCAAACACGATCGCCAGCAGGATGACCAGCGGGGTCCAGATCTTGACCCTGCGGATCGCCGTGCGGACCGGGGTCTGCGGGGGCGGCGGGGTGTTGGTCAGCTCGGCGAGGAGGTCCAGCGGGGGCTTCGGGGGAAGCGGCTGCTGGGTCGTACGCTCCGGACCCACCTGCGGGACGGGCCGCGTCGCGTCCGGGCGCGGGGTGACCTTGCGAGGCTCGTCGAGAGGCTTGAGCGCGACGAACCTGCTGGTGCGCTCGGCGTCGGACTCGGGGGCCTTGTCGGTCTTGGGGCTCTCGGGGGGCTTTGTGGCGCCGCCCAGCTTGAGCATGGTGGTGGGCTGGTCGACGTCGCGCTTGGGCGGCCGTAGGGCCTTGAAGACGGTGGTGGGGTGGTCGATGGCCTCGGCGGGGGCGTCGTCCGGCTCTGCTTTGCCGCCGGGGCTGTCCGGGCGGGGTGCGTCGTCAGCGGCGGTGCCGGCGTCGGCGGCTGCGTCTGCGACTTCGTCGGCTTCGGCGGACCGCGGTTGTGCGTCCGAATCGGCCTCGGCAGTCTCGTCCGCTTCGGGAGCGGCGTCCTCCGGGTCGGCGTCGGCGACCGGGCCGCCCTTGGTCACGTCGCGGTCGTCATCGGACTCTGCTTCGGTGTCCTCGGGAGTGTCCGCCACCGCAGGGCGAGTCGCCGCGCCCCCGGCCCGCGGGCCGCCCGTGGCCTTCTCCGCGTCCGCGAGAGACTCCCCGGCGTCGGCGGCTTCGTCCGCTTCGGGAAGCGTGTCTTCCGGGGCGGTGTCGGTGACCTCCGGGTGCGCGTCTGTGACCGCGTCGGCCTGTTCGGTTTCCGCAGGCTGCGGAACGGCGTCTTCCGGTTCGGCGTCGGCGGCCGGAGCGCCCTCGGCCACATCACCGGCACGGTCGCCGTCGCGGTCGTCATCGGACTCTGCTTCGGTGTCCTCGGTTGCGTCCGCCGCTGCGGGGCGAGTCGCCGCGCCCTCGGCCCGCGGGCCTCCGGCGGTCTTCTCCGCGTCCGCGACAGACTCCCCGGCGTTTCCGGCGGCGGCGGCCTCGGGAGCGGCGTCTTCCGGTTCGGCGTCGGCGGCCGGGCCGCCCTTGGTCACGTCGCTGTCGCCGTCGCGGTCGTCATCGGACTCTGCTTCGGTGTCTTCGGGTGTGTCCGCCGCTGCGGGGCGAGTCGCCGCGCCCTCGGCCTCCGGGCCTCCGGCGGCCTTCTCCGCGTCCGCGACGGACTCCCCGGCGTTTCCGGCGGCGGCGGCCTCGGGAGCGGCGTCCTCCGGTTCGGCGTCGGCGGCCGGGCCGCCCTTGGTCACGTCGCTGTCGCCGTCGCGGTCGTCATCGGACTCTGCTTCGGTGTCTTCGGGTGTGTC
>NZ_JBFAZO010000004.1:0-339692 GCF_040681835.1 Streptomyces sp. NPDC051576 | reverse complement strand
CGCCGCTGCGGGGCGAGTCGCCGCGCCCTCGGCCTCCGGGCCTCCGGCGGTCCTCTCCGCGTCCGCGACAGACTCCCCGGCGTTTCCGGCGTCGGCAGCCTCGGGAGCGGCGTCTTCCGGTTCGGCGTCGGCGGCCGGGCCGCCCTTGGTCACGTCGCTGTCGCCGTCGCGGCCGTCATCGGCCCCTGCTTCGGTGTCCTCGGGGGTGTCCGCCCCCGCAGGAGGAGCTGCCACGCCCTCGCCCTCCGAGCCGCCAGCGGGCTTCTCCGCGTCCGCGACAGGCTCCCCGGTGTTCTCAGTGTCCGCAGCCTCGTCCGCCTCGGGAACGGCGTCCTCCGTGTCCCCGACAGGCTCCCCGGCGTCAGCCGCCCGCTCCGGGTTCTCGGCGTTCTCGGAATCGTGCCCCCCGTCACCCGCCGACTTCGGCCCCGTCACCCAGGCCGCCACCGCCGCACGCAACCGCGCGTCGCCCTCTGTGTCGCCCTTGGCGGAAGGGTTCTGCTCAGCGGGGCTCTCGGGGTCCTCGGTGCTCTCTCCGGCCTCGGGGGAGGCGGTCTCGTCCGTCTCGGGGGTCTCCTCCCGCAGTTCCCGGATCGAGAAAACCTTCGTCGCCGTGTCCACACCCCCGCGCCCGGACGGCGCCGTGCCCTCGCGGGCCACCGCCAGGCGGGGATCGCGCTCACCCCTCGCCTCGGGAACCGGACTCGCGCTCCCCGGCGTCGGTTCTGCCGACGACTCGCGCTGCTTCGACCTGTCGGGGGACTCGCCCGCCACCGATGCCTCCTCCTGCGCCGCACGCCCTGCGTGCGCCAACCGAACCGACCGAGATAACCGAGATAGCTACAGAATCAGCTAGAAAATCCGCTGGAAAATCTCTTACCCGTCGTCCGGACAACGCATCAACCACCGCTGTCCGAACCATGTACCAGTGTCCTGTGTGCGGGCTTAACCCCTGCGGTAGACGAGAACGACATACCTACCGGTTCCACTACGAAGCGGTCACGCACTCTCGACAGACCAATGTGAGAGGGGTCACCCTGTCATTCATCCACGCGGGGAGGCATGGATGGGCAGGAGCCGCAGAACACTTCCGGAGGAGCTTCTGCTGCTGGCATTGGACCCGGCCACGGGTACCACTGCACAGCCGCAGTCGCTCGACCTCGGTCTGGCCGGAGCACAGCTAGTGGAGCTGGCGCTGGCCGGACGGATAGCCCCAGACGGGGATCGTATCGCCGTGGTAGTCCCACGGCCGACTGGAGATCCAACTTTGGACTGCGCGTTGGAGTTGCTGCGAAGGCGTGGCGCTCCCGTGCGTGCAGTGAACTGGATTGGCGGGCCCCGACTGGGACTTCGCCAGACCTACCTCTCGCATCTGGAGCGGTGCGGCATGGTGCATGCCGTGGCGGGACAGATGTGCGGGGTGCTGCCTACGACTCGCTATCAGGCGACGGAAACCGAGATCAGCCGTGAGATCAGGGCGCGACTCGATTCCGCGATCCGCACCGGCGTACCGCCGGACCCGCGGACGGCCGCGCTCGCCGCACTGGCGCACGCGGTGGGTCTGGGCAAACACCTGTATCCGGGTAATGAGGGACGCTCGTCCCGCTCCCGGCTGCGGGACCTGATCAGGCACGACCCCATGGGCGGACTCGTGGCGCACGCCGTGATGGACGTCCAGAACGGTGTGGCTGCCCAGCCACGCCGCAGCCCGGCCCCGGCCGGCCGTCAGGCCGTGCCCGGATCAAGGCCACCGGAACCGGCTCGTGGTGTTCCGATGCAGCCGCACCGCGGCACCATGGCGCGCGCCGTGGCTCACTGAGCCGCAGTCCCACGGCACACGTCCGCATCACGACAGGACCGCACCACCGCACGACCGCAGCACAGGCAGTACCGCCGCACCGCCAGTCCCCAAAGACCCGGTTCGGGAGCCGCTGGTCCGAGCGGGGTGGAGTAGACGTAACGTCTCTCCACCCCGCTCGGCCGCATCTACGGGCACCGCAGGCAACGCAACCTGGCTCGTACCTGCCGCATATCCACCGTTTCCCAGCGGTAGAAACCACCTTGGTGGCAGTCTGCTCAACAGCAGATACGCAAAGTGGCAAGCAGTGAGCAGCACGTAGCAGCAAGTTGAAGCACGCAGCCGGAGGTGCACGTTCCCGTGGCGTCAAGTGTCAATCCCACCGTCAGGCGACGCCGGTTGGGCCAGGAGTTGCGTCGGCTCCGAGAGCTCAAGGGCATGACGGCCGAAGAGGTCGCCGAGCGGTTGCTGGTGTCCCAGTCGAAGATCAGCCGGCTGGAGAACGGGCGGCGCAGCATCAGCCAGCGCGACGTCCGTGACCTGTGCGGTGTCTACGAGGTTGAGGACCTCCGCATCGTCGACTCGCTCATGCAGATGGCCAAGGACTCGCGCCAGCAGGGCTGGTGGCACTCCTTCGGGGACATCCCGTACAGCGTCTACATCGGTCTGGAGACGGACGCGGCGAGTCTGCGCGTCTACGATCCCCAGGTCGTCCCGGGCCTGTTGCAGACCCGGGAGTACGCCGAGGCGCTGATCACCGGCGCGTTGCCGGAGACCGCGTCGGCCGATGTCGAGAAGCGGGTCCAGGTGCGGCTGCGCCGGCAGGAACGGATCTCCGCGCCGGAGAACCCGCTGCGGCTGTGGACGGTGATGGACGAGTCCGCGCTGCGCCGGGTGGTCGGCAACCGCTCCCTGATGCGGGACCAGTTGGAGCACCTCGTCGAGCAGTCCCAACTGCCGCACGTGACCGTGCAGGTGATCCCCTTCGACATGGGCGCCCATCCCGGGCTCAACGGGCAGTACGCGATCCTGGAGTTCCCCGACGCGGCGGACTCCAGCGTCGTCTACATCGAGGGTGTCACCAGCGACCTGTACCTGGAGAAGGCGAACGACGTCCAGAAGTACAGCGTGATGTACGAGCATCTGCGGGCGCAGGCCCTGAACGTGGACCAGTCCCGCCAGTTCATCGCGGACGCCGCGAAGGAATACGCGCGCTGAGGGGGCGCCTCCGGCGGAAGGTGGCGCACACTACACCTTCCGCCGGGTGCGATGGAAGGCGCCAAGGGTATATGCCACCCGGTCGAGTGAATGGCCCCTGCGGTAGCCGATGTTGGCGAGTAGCGTCGATCACGCCATCAAGTAACGAACGTTGGCGCAAACCGCGTTGTGTGTCCGGAGTGTTCGTGGCCGGATGACGCGCGGTGACAGCTACTCATCAACTGGCAATAACCGGAGCAAAAATGGCAATTCGTCAGGGCGTCTCGGACTCGTGGACCAAGTCCTCGTACTCCACCGGCAACGGCGCGTGCGTCGAGATCAAGTCACCGGTTCTCGCGGCCATGGCCGTACGGGACTCCAAGGTCACCGAGGGGCCGACGCTGGCCTTTCCCGCGGACTCGTGGAACGCCTTCGTGGCCGATGTCGCCCGGGGGGCGCGCGACCTTCACTGATGTGGCTCGGTCACCTTCCACAACTCCATAAGCAGCACAAGCACTTCATGAAAGAGCCCTCTCGACTGGCCCGCCGTCCTGGCCGAGGGGGCTCGGCTTGTGCCCGGCGACAGGACGGCGAACCGCTTCCGGCAGTGCCTCACTCCTCCCGGAGTGCCACCGGGAACGCCACGTCGCACACCGGGTCTTCGGGACCCGCCGCGTCCCAGTCCGCGAAGTACACCTCGCGGCACGGACCGGCGTAGCGCAGCCCCTGCCCGGCGATCCACTGCTCCACCGCCTCGAACGCGGCCAGGATCTGCGGGTACGCCACCTGCGCCTTGGTGATCCGGGCGTACGCCAGCCGCCGGGCCGGCTCCACCCGGACCGCCGTCTGCCGGGCCCACCCCTGCCGTGCCGCCCACGCCCGCGCCGCCGCCTCGTCGGCGACCGGTACGCAGGACTCGGCCGGGCCGTCGCTCTCCATCGACACCTCGGAGTGGTAGACGACGAACGGCGCGGCGCTCACGCCCCCGCACTCCTCCGCCCCCGCCTCCAGGCGCCCCAGCGAGGCCCCGATCCAGGCCGGCAACTCGGCCGCGAGGGTGTGCCGGGCCTCGGTGATCAGCACCTGTTCCGGTACCTCGACCGTCTCGACCACGAACTTTCCGTACATCTCGGAGCTCCTCCCCGACAGTCGTGCACGGAGGTACTCGGCGAGCGTGCGCTGTCCGGCGACCCGGGTCTCGACGTCCGACCAGTACACGGCGAGGAGTTCCGCCGCGTCGCTCCGGTCCGCCTCCACCAGCTCGGCGATCCGCGCCAGCGGCATGTCCAACTGCCGTAGCAGCGCCACGAGTCGGGCCCGCTCGACCTGGTCGGCGCGGTAGCGGCGGTAACCGCTGGCCTCGTCGACCCGGGCCGGGCAGAGCAGCCCGAGGCGGTCGTACAGCCGTAGCGCCTTGGCCGAAAGCCGTGCCCGGGCCGCGAACGCCCCGATGGTCAGCAGTTCGTCGTCCACCTCAGCCGTCCTCCGTCACCGGGCGGTTCCTGTCCGCCCGGTGACCAGGACGCTCCGCCCTGCCCCAGGGGCAAGGTCAATACAGGTCAGGCGACGGCGCTCTCCACCGCCGCCACGACCTCCGCCGACTCCGGCTCGGTCTGCGGGGAGAAGCGGGCGACGACCGTGCCGTCGCGGCCGATCAGGAACTTCTCGAAGTTCCAGCGGATGTCGCCGGTGTGGCCCTCCGCGTCCGCGAAGCCGACGAGACGGTCGTACAGCTCGTGCCGGCCGTCGCCGTTGACCTCGACCTTCTCGGTCAGCGGGAAGGTCACGCCGTACGTCGCCGAGCAGAACTCGGCGATCTCCTCGGCGCTGCCGGGCTCCTGCCCGAGGAACTGGTTGCAGGGCACGCCGAGCACGGTGAAGCCCTGGGCCGCGTACCGCTCCTGGAGTCGCTCAAGGCCGGTGTACTGGGGGGTCAGCCCGCACTTGGAGGCCACGTTCACCACGAGGACGGCCTGGCCCGCGTACTGCGCGAGGTCCGCCGAGCCGCCCTTGAGCGACCCGATCTCGACGGCGAGGGGACCCGTGTTCTCTGTAGTCGTCATAACCGGATGCTAGCTCCGGTAAATGTCGTTCTCCCCACGGGGCCCAGGCGTTCTTGAGAGGCACCTGTGTCTACCGGCCGGCCGCCTTCACCACGACCTCCCCGGCCGCCGTCCGCGAGTACAGCACCGAACGCCCCGCCCGCCGCCGCTCCACCAGACCCGCGTCCAGCAGCACCCGCAGATGGCGGCCCACCGAGCCGAGCGCCTGTCCGGTCACGGCGGTCAGTTGGCTGGTACTCATCGGCGACCCGAGGAGCAGCAGCACCTCGGCACGCGAGACCCCCAGCAGCGTCCCCAGACTCTCGGGCACCGGCCGTCCGTCGCGGTCGGCGAGGACGCCCGCGCAGGGGTAGATCATGGCGTACCGGTCAGGTTCCTCCCATGACGCCCACCCTGTCCTGGGAGTGACCGGCATGAAGAGCAGCTCCGCGCCGGAGATCTCGCGCGGCGGGTTCGCGTGCAGGTTGATCTGGAGCCGGTTCTCCCCGAGCCATCGCGTGCGGCCCGGTTGCAGGGCGTCCAGCACGGCCGCCCAGCCGCCCTGGCTCACCTGTGCCGTCCGGGCCACGACATCGGCCTCCAGCACGCGCCGCCGCCGCGCCCAGTACGGCCGTACGGTCGCCTCCCAGACGTACTCCAGGAGCCGGGCCGCCCGCTCGGGCAGGTCGTCGCGCTCCAGGGCGGCGGGGAGCGGCCCGGCGAGGGAGACCGTGAGGTGGGTCCGGGCGACGGCGGGCGGGGTCTCCCGCACCCGGGCGACGGTCTCCGCGAACGACTCACGGTCCGTCTGCGTCGGGCAGACGAAGTCGGCGATCCAGGACCGCCCGAGCGCCGCCCGCACCAGCGCCCCGGTGGCCGGATCGTCCGCCAACAGCCGCCGGTAGCCCGGCAGATGATCCCGCAGCCACACCTGTTCACCGGGGTGCGCGCCCACCCCCGCGTGCAGCAGCTTCAGCGCGGCGAAGGTCTCGGCGAACGACGACAGCACGAACCGGCTTCGGGCCAGGGTGTCGGCATTGAGCTGCCACCACCCCATGAACACACCCCCCGTGTTTCGCGTCAGCGCGAAAGAATACGACCCTCGCTCGCACCCCCGCAGACTCCGCGCATGCGCAGCTACCGCGAGCTCTTCCGCACCCCCGAGTACACGCCGTTCTTCTTCTCCGCGGCCGTCCAGACGGCGGCCCTGACGATCAGCGGGCTGTCGATCGCCACCCTGGTCTACCGGGCCACCGACTCGCCCTTGCTCTCCGCGATGAGCATGTTCGGGCCACAACTCGCGCAGATGCTCGGCGCGACCTTCCTCCTGTCCGGCGCCGACCGCCTGCCCCCACGGGCGACGCTGGCCGGCATGGACCTCGGCTTCGCGGCCTGTACGGCCCTGCTGGCGCTGCCAGGACTGCCGGTCGGGGCGGTCTTCGGCATCGTGTTCCTCCAGGGGCTGATCGCCTCGCTGGGCGGGGGAGTGAGCGGGGGTCTGCTGAACGAGATCCTGCCCAAGAACGGCTTCGTGCTGGGCCGTTCGGTGTTCAACATGGTCTTCGGCCTGATGCAGGTAGGCGGCTTCGCGATGGGCGGCGCCCTGCTGACCCTCCTCTCCCCCCGCGTCTGCCTCCTCCTCGCGGCCGCCCTGTACGCCCTCGCGGCCCTCCTCGTCCGCTTCGGCCTGACCGCCCGCCCGCCCCGCACCGCGGGCCGCCCGTCCGTCGCCGCGACCTGGCGCACGAACGCCCTCCTGTGGTCCTCCCGCCCCCGCCGCCTCACCTTCCTGGGCATGTGGCTCCCCAACGGCCTGGTCGTCGGCTGCGAATCCCTCTACGTCTCCTACGACCCCGGGTCCGCGGGCACGCTGTTCGCGTCGGCGGCACTGGGCATGTTCGCCGCCGACCTGACCCTGGGCCGCTTCGTACCGCCCGCCCTGCGCACCCGCCTCGACGTCCCGCTCCGCCTCCTGCTGGCCGCGCCGTACCTGTTCTTCGTCCTGCGGCCGACCATGCCGTGGGCCGCCGTCGCCGTGTGCGTCGCCTCCGTGGGCTTCGGCGCGAGCCTCGTCCTCCAGGAACGCCTGATGTCCCTGACCCCCGACGAACTCGCGGGCCACGCCTTCGGCCTCCGCTCCGCAGGCATGCTCACCATGCAGGGCGTGAGCGCGGCCCTCGCCGGCACGATCGCCCAACTCACCTCACCGGCAACGGCGATGACCCTGATGGCGGTCACGTCGGTCGTGGTGACCCTGACCCTGGCCGCCCTCGCCCGGCAGTACAGGTGGGGATTTCGGGGCGTCTCTACCGAGGTCGGGTGATCCGTACTTTTCCGTGACCAGAGGCATCCTTGACAGCGTGCGTACTGTTTCGCGACGTTTGAGCCCTGCCGAACTGTTCGTGTCTCGTCGTACCTTGGGATACGTAGGCAGGACGCGGACGACGCGTCGTGGGGGAATGGGGGGACGGTCGCCCATGCGATCCAACAGCAAGGCGGACATCACGATCCACAGACCGGAGGAGCTCAGCAGCACGCTCCGCCAGGCCTGGCACAAGGCGATGGACGAGTCGCCGGACTACGCGAACCCTTTCCTGGCACCGGAGTTCGCGGACGGCGTCGCCCGCCATCGCGGTGGGGCGCAGGTGGCGGTGCTGCACGAGGGCGGCGAACCGGTCGGCTTCTTCCCGTACGAGCGCAACCCCGTCGGCGTCGGCCGGGCCATCGGCCTCGGTCTCTCCGACTGCCAGGCTCTGGTGCACCGGCCCGGTGTCACCTGGGACGTCCAGCAACTCCTGCGGGCCTGCGGCCTGTCGGTCTTCGAGTTCGACCATCTCGTGGAGGAACAGCAGCCCTTCGGCCGTCATGTCACGGGCACCTTCGCCTCCCCGGTCATCGACCTGAAGGACGGCGACGGCGAGGGCACCTACGCCGAGTGGCTGCGCGCCGCCTACCCGGGCATCGCCAAGACGACCCTGAAGAAGGAGCGCCGGCTGGGCCGCGACCTCGGCGAGATGCGGTTCGTCTACGACGACCGCGACCCCGAGGTGCTGCACACGCTGATGCGGTGGAAGTCCGCCCAGTACCGCAGGACCGGCCGTATGGACCGCTTCGCGCGCCCCTGGATCGTCGACCTGGTGGACCATCTGTTCCGGGTCCGCGAGGAACACTTCACCGGTGTCCTGTCGGTCCTCTACGCCGGGGACCGCCCGGTGGCCGCCCACTTCGGACCGACCTCCCGCACCCTGTTCGCGGCCTGGTTCACGGCGTACGACCCCGAACTCCGGTACTACTCACCCGGGTTGATCATGCACCTCAGGATGGCCGAGGAGGCGGGCCGGCACGGTGTGCGTCTCATGGACCTGGGGCGCGGCGACAAGGAGTGGAAGGACTGGCTCAAGACCCGTGAGCTGCGGGTGGGGGAAGGTTTCGCCACCCGCCCCCACCCGGTGGCGACGGCCCACCGCCTGTGGCGCCGCCCGGTCCGCGGCCTGCGTAACACGGTCCTGGCCCACCAGTCGCTGCGCGACCCGGCTGACCGCCTCCTGAAGACGGTGGGCACGCTGCGCACATCGGGCCGTGCGACGCCGAGGAAGTGACGTCGCGGCGCCGGCGGCAGGGGCCCTGGACCGGGAAGGTCCAGGGCCCCTGCCGTGTTTCCGCCCAGGACGGCCCGACCTGCGCCGACGCCTGGACGACAGGCGTTCGTGGTAGACAACGCCGATGACGGTCAAGGATGTTGATGCCCGGCCCGCGGGCGACCGCGCGACAACAGGAAGGGGCAACCCGTGCTTCTGAAGACCTTCCGCTGGTCGTTCGCGGTCACCGCGCTCGGCCTGGCCGCAGGAGTCTGGTACGGCGGCTGGACGGCGTTCGGCGTCATCGCCATCCTCGCCGTGCTGGAGATCTCGCTGTCCTTCGACAACGCGGTGGTCAACGCCGGGATCCTGAAGAAGATGTCCGCCTTCTGGCAGAAGATCTTCCTCACGGTCGGCGTCCTGATCGCGGTCTTCGGCATGCGCCTGGCCTTCCCGGTCGTCATCGTCGCGGTCACCGCCAAGCTGAACCCCTACGACGCCGTCAATCTCGCGCTCACCGACAAGGACCGCTACCAGCAGCTGGTCACCGACGCCCACCCGGCGATCGCGGCCTTCGGCGGCATGTTCCTGCTGATGATCTTCCTGGACTTCATCTTCGAGGACCGGGACATCCAGTGGCTCGGCTGGCTGGAACGCCCGCTGGCCAGGCTCGGCAAGGTCGACATGCTGTCGGTCTGCATCGCGCTGATCGTCCTGCTGATCACCTCCTTCACCTTCGCGGCCCACGCCCACCAGCACGGCGGCGCGCACGCGGACAAGGCACAGACGGTCCTGGTCTCCGGCATCGCCGGCCTCATCACCTACCTGGTCGTCGGTGGCCTCTCCGGCTTCTTCGAGGCCCGCCTGGAGGCGGAGGAGGAACGCGAACGCGAGGGCGAGCGCTCGGCGGTGGTCCTCGCCGGCCAGGCCGCGTTCTTCATGTTCCTGTACCTGGAGGTGCTGGACGCGTCGTTCTCCTTCGACGGCGTGATCGGCGCGTTCGCGATCACCAACGACATCGTGCTGATGGCGCTGGGTCTGGGTATCGGCGCGATGTACGTCCGCTCGCTGACGGTCTACCTGGTCCGCCAGGGCACGCTGGACGACTACGTCTACCTGGAGCACGGCGCGCACTACGCGATCGGCGCCCTGGCCGTGATCCTCATGGTGACCATCCAGTACCAGATCAACGAGGTCATCACCGGCCTGGTCGGCGTCGTCCTGATCGGCTGGTCCTTCTGGTCCTCGGTCCGCCGCAACCGCGCGCTGGCGGAGACGGAGGGGGAGGCCTCGCCGGCCGACGCTGCGAGGGTTCCCTGACGGTGGGGAGCGGCATGTTCATGGCGAATTCACGCGGTGATCGTCTACGCCCCCGATCCTCACCCTCATGAAATCGCTGAAGGCTCTGAAACTGACCCTGCCCGTGGGGCTCGCCGCCCTGGTGCTCGCCGTGACGGGCTCCATGTCCACCGCGTCGGCGACGACCTACTGGGTGTACAAGAACTCCTACGAGGGCAACTGCCTCACCGCGTCGACCGTGACCGACAACGTCTGGTCGGGCTCCTGCGACCAGAGCGTCGGCACCTACTGGTTCTGGGGCAGCGAAACCTGGTACGACGTCTCCACCCAGCGGACGTACCGCCGCCTGGTGAGCCGCGGCACCGGCGACTGCCTCACCACGGACCAGAAGACCAACACCAACGCCGTGTGGATGTCCCCCTGCGGCGGCGGCAACGGCTATCAGTTCTGGAACGCCGACTACGACGAGCTGAGAAACCTCGACGGAGACGAGCTCCGCACCTCGGCCAACGGCGACGCCGTCTACTCCACCCCCTGGGGCCAGTCCGGCATCGAGCTCGCCCGCTGGACCTGGAACGGCACGCACAGCTGAGGCCCACTGCTCACGTCGGCATCCCCCGCTCGGCCAGGCCGCTTTCGTACGCGATGATGACCAGTTGGGCACGGTCGCGGGCGTGCAGCTTGGCCAGGAGGCTGCCGACGTGGGTCTTCACGGTCGGCATGCTGATGACAAGGTGTGCGGAGATCTCGGCGTTGGACAGGCCGTTGGCGATCAGGACGAGGACCTCGTGTTCCCGTTTGGTGAGGCCGACGAGCCGTGGCGCGGGCCGGGGCGTCTCGCCGCGGCGGGAGAAGTTGGCGATGACGCGCCGGGTGACCGTCGGGGCCAGTACGCCCTCGCCCGTGGCGATGACCCGGATGCCGTCGACCAGGTCGGACGGTGAGGCGTCCTTCAGCATGAAGCCGCTGGCACCCGCCTGGAGGGCCGGATAGAGGTACTCGTCCATGTCGAACATGGTCAGGGCGAGCACCCTCACCCCGGCCAGTGTCTCGTCGGAGCAGATCTCCCGGGTGGCCGCGATGCCGTCGAGGACCGGCATCCGGAGGTCCATCAGGACGACGTCCGGGGCGAGTTCACGGGCGAGCCGGACCGCGGTGGCACCGTCGGCCGCCTCACCGACCACCTCCATGCCGGGGGTGGAGTCGACGAGGACGCGGAAGCTCCCGCGCAGCAGTGCCTGGTCGTCCGCGATCAGTACCCGGACCGCCTCGGCCATGCGTGTTCCCCGGTTCCTCGTGTGCTCGTAGAACTTGGTGACTTGGGGCATTTTAGCCAGGCTCCCTCGTCAACCCGCCTGCTCCGCAGGGCCGTTCACGCCAGGTCCAGTACCAGCTCGGCCGTGCCGTCGGCACCCGCCCCGACCGTCGTGCCGTACGGCTCCGACAGCCGGGCGACCTCGGTGAGGATGTCCTTGGCCTCGGTCTGGTCCGCCAGGCGGGGGCGGCCCCTGCGGTGCACCGGCAGGCCGAAGCCGAGGTCGACCGGGTGGAGGCGGGCCGCGGTGAGGGTGCCGTCGTCGAAGGTGAGGACCGGCAGGAGCGACTGCCAGTAGCGGCGGTGCGGAGCGAACAGCCGGGTGCCGTGGCCGCTCAGCCGGTCGTAGAAGCGGCCCGGGGTGGGCGGGCGGTCGGTGGTGACCTTGGCGTAGTCCTCGGCGGAGACGCGGTCGGTCAGGTCGATCTGGCTGACGATGTTGCCGAGGCTGTAGAAGATCGGCCGGTTCCGGTACAACTCGACACCGCGCAGGAAGTGCGGGCCGTGCCCGACCACGACGTCCGCGCCCTCGTCGATCACGCGGTGCGCGAAGACCCGTAGGAACTCGCCCGGTGTCTCGGGCGTCGGGCCGGGCTCGTGGGAGTGCACGCTCACCACGACGAGGTCCGCGCGCAGGCGGGCCTCGCCGACCCAGCGGGCGATCTCGTCGAGGTCGCGCGGATCGCACTCGGTGGTGAAGCCGGGTTCGTCCGCCGTCAGGAAGCGGGTGCCGAACAGGGTGAGCCGGTCGGGCGCGAGGATGGCGGGATCGACGCCGAGCAGGGTGCGGGCCTCGGCCCGGCGGGCCCGTAGCCCCGTGTCGGCGTCGATCGTCCGCAGTACGTCCATCTGCGCGGCCGTCACCCGCAGGGTCGCGGAGTGCCGGAGCGGGCTGAGGCCCGGCCGGCCGGGCAGTTCCGGCGAGGGATCGGCCGCCTCCTGGCCGGGCAGGAAGGTCGTGGTGCAGGCGAGCAGCGCCAGGCTGCCGGCCGGCCGGTCGACGTAGGCGGGCCGGCGTGCCGTGGTCAGGTCGGCGCCGATCCCGGCGAACGGGAGCCGCCGGGACCGGAGTTGGTCCACCGTGCCGAGCACGCCCTCCGTGCCCAGGTCCATGGCGTGGTTGTTGGCGCAGCCCAGCACGGTGAACCCGGACGCCGTGATCTCGTCCAGTACCCCGGAGTCCGCGATGAGGCAGCCGCCGCCGGCCGCGTTGTGCACCGGGTGGCCGCGGCCGTCGTAGGGGACCGCCTCCAGGTTGGTGACGGCGAAGTCGGTGCCGTGGAGGAGGTCGCGGAGGCGTCCGGCGGCCGGGTCGGAGGTGATCACCGCTCCCCGGGTCGCCATGAAGTCACCGGAGAGGGCCACGGTCAGCCGGGTCACCGCCGGGCCGCCGTGACCGCGCGGGTCAGCGCGCCGCCCGGATCGGAACCGGTGACGTCGACGCGGCTGCCCGCCACCATGACGGTCGGGGTCAGCGCCACCTTGTGGGAGGCGGCGAGATCGGAGACGTACCGCACCCAGGGCAGGTACGGGGCGTCCTCGACGCAGCGTGCGAAGGACGCCGTGGTGATGCCGGCGTCCCGGCCCGCCGCGATCAGTTGCGCCTCGCTGAGCCCGGGGCCCTGCTCGGCGGGCTGCTTCGAGAACAGGACCGTGGAGTACTGCTCGAACCGTCCCGCGTCCGCCGCGCAGGCCGCCGCCGAGGCCGCCTGGGTCGAGTAGCCCGCGGGTGCGCTGCGGTCGTCGAGGAAGGCGACCGGGTGGTAGACGACGCCCACCCCGCCGTGTGCCTTCAGACCGTCCAGGGCGGTGGTCAGGGCCCGGTCGGTACGACGGCACTCGGGGCAGAGGTAGTCGAGGTACACGTCGACGCGTACGGCGCCGGTGGAGGCGGCCACGCCCGACTTGTCGGCGGCGATCCCGGCCGGCAGCCGGCTCGGGGCTTTACCGGGGCCCGAGTTGGTCGCCCGGACCAGGCCCGCGCCGATCAGCGCGGCGGCGACCACCACCAGGGCGGCCACCAGCGACACCACCACCGTGCGGCGCCGCCGGTGCCGTCGGTGCACCATCCGACGCACCATGGCGTCCGTCGTCCGTGTGTCTGTGCCCGTGCCTGTTTCCGTGTCCGTCATGCCCTCACTCCTTCGGGTCCAGGACCCAGCCGTCCAGCGCGTACCGGGTGCGCGGATTCCGGATCAGCGGGGCGGCCGCGCCGAGCAGCAGCAGGTCGCGCGCGATGTCGAGCGCGTAGCCGCGTACGGCGTCGCCGCTGAGCGTGCCTCCGCCGCCGAAACAGCCGCAGTCGATGGACATGCCCCGCGCCCACACCGAGGCGATGGCCGCCGCGTAGGCGAGCAGCAGGACGGCCGCGCCCGCCGCTGCCGCCCTGGTGGCCAGCCCGGCCGCGAGCAGCAGCGCGAGCGCCACCTCGACGAACGGCAGGACACCGCCCACGAGTTGGGCGGAGTCGGCGGGCACGATGCGGTAGAGCGCGACCGTCCGTCCGGCCTCCGTGAGGTCCCCGATCTTCACCAGACCGGCGTAGGCCAGCACCGCCGCCAGCAGCAGTCGGGCCGCGAGCCGGGCCCTGCCCGCCCAATTCCCTTCCGGGGCCCGGGTGTTGGCCGTCGTGGTGACCTCCGTCGGGCCCGCGGCCATCGTGTCGTGCCCTCCCCGGCTCATGACGTACGGGAGAACCGGTAGCCGGCGAGGCCCAGCGCGACCGCCGTGAGGGCGGCCAGGACACCCAGTTCGGCGACCACGGGCGGATGCCAGTCGCCGAGCATCAGCCGGGTCTGCTCCGAGGTGAGCACGCTCGGGCCCGGCAGGGTCCGGCGGACCGCGTCGACGCCGTACGTCAGCGGGTTGAGCTTGACGACGGTGTCGAGCCAGCCGGGCAGTCCGCCCGGCGGAAACATCGCGCCGGAGAAGAACATCAGCGGCATGAGGCTCAGATTCACCACGACCTGGAAGGTGTCGACCTGCCGGATGGTGACGGCGGCCAGCAGCCCGAGCGCGGTGAACATCAGGGAGACCAGCAGGAGTTCGAGCAGCACGACCAGCAGCATCGGCGTGTAGCGGATGCTCGCGATCCCGCCGACGGACAGCACCATGAGGCCGTAGACCGCGCCCGTGGTGGCGCCCCCGAAGGCCAGCCCGAAGACGATGGACGCGCGCGGGAACGGCGCCACCAGCATCTGGCGCAGCACCCCCAGCCTGCGGTCCCACACCAGCGAGATGCCCACCGCGATGGCCGGTGCCTGCACCGACATGACCAGCGTGCCGGGGAACAAGTAGGCCCGGTAGTCGTTCAGTTGGGCCTTGCCGAGGCTGGAGGACGCGGCGTCGAGGCCGGTGCCGAGGACGACGAGGAACAGCAGCGGTGTCACGAGCCCCATGGCCAGCCGCACCGGGTTGTGCCGCAGCCGGGTCATCTCCCGCCGCCAGAGCAGCAGTACGGGGCGGGCCGGGTGGCGGGAGCGGTCGGCCGGTGGCGGTGCGGCCTTTACGTCGTCGAGTGCGGCGGGTGCGGTGTCGGTCCGGCTCATCGCAGTCCTTCCCCGAGGTTGCCGAGCGTGCGCGGGCCGGTCGTGCTCTCCCGGATGGCGAGACCGGTGTGGTGCAGGAAGACGTCGTCGAGGGTGGGCGGCGCGACGGCCACCTCCCGTACGGTCACGCCGAGTTCGGTGCACAGCCGCGGCACCAGGGCCGCCGCGCGCTCCACCCGGAGCAGCAGACCGTCCGGGGTGGACTCCACCGGGAGACCGAACCGGTCGGCGAGGACGTCGGCGGCCCGCGGGTCGTCGTCGGTGCGCAGGACCACGAGGTCGGCCCCGATGACGGCCTTGAGGTCCGCGGGGGTGCCCTCCGTGACCACCTTGCCGCGGTCGATGATCGCGATCCGGTCGCAGTGCTCGGCCTCGTCCAGCTGATGGGTGGTGACGAAGACCGTGATGCCCCGCTCCCGTCGCAGCCGCTCCAGGTGGTCCCAGACGGCGGCGCGGGTCTGGGCGTCCAGTCCGGTCGTCGGCTCGTCGAGGAACAGCACACTGGGCTCGGCGAGCAGACCGCGGGCGATCTCCAGGCGGCGGCGCAGTCCGGTGGAGAACTGCCGTACCGGCACCCGGTGGCGCTCGGAGAGGTCCATCAGGTCGAGCATCGAGGCGATGGCCTCGCGGGACGCGCGGCGGGACAGGCCGCACAGGTCGGCCTGGAAGCGGAGGTTCTCGGCGGCGGTCAGATCCAGGTCGAGGGTCGACTCCTGGAACACGACGCCGATCCGGCGGCGGACCTCGGCGGGCCGGGCGGCGACGTCGAAGCCGGCCACCTCCGCGCGGCCCGCGGTGGGCCGCAACAGGGTGATCAGCATGTTGATGGTGGTGGTCTTGCCCGCGCCGTTCGGCCCCAGGAAGCCGTAGACACTGCCCGTGGGCACCGTCAGGTCGAGCCCGTTCACGGCCGGTGTGGTGCCGTAGTACGCGTAGAGGCCCTCGGCCCGGACCGCCGTCATGAGCGACTCCCTTCGGAGGGGTGCAGTGGCCGGTCGTCGGAGGCGGTCCCTCGCCCGTCGGGGCGGCGGACCGCCAACACCGTGCGGAACACGCCGATTTCACCGGACTCGTCCACCGGCCGTCCGTCGGCCTCCACCCAGGCGTGCGCGCCGAACGGTTCGGTTCTGAAACCCGTGCACCAGTCGGCCCACCTGCCGTGCGCCCGGCACAGCAGGACAGTGGCCACGGAACGCTGGAGGCAGCCGAGGCCCGCGCAGCGGGTGCTGACCGAGACGACGGACCGGCGGGCGTACGCCACCTCGGCGTATCCGGCGGGGCGGGACCCCTTGCTGACCACGCCCAGCACGCGGTGCAGCCGGGCCGGGGGCAGCCGGACCAGCAGACGTGCCGCCCCGGCGGCGCACCGGGGGCCCAACTGCCGGTGCCAGGGCAGCCGCCTGGCCTGTTCGGCGACGGCGGGGGTGGTCACGAGGCCACCTCCACCAGCTTGGCCGCGCTGAGCGCGTCGATCAGGGCCCGCACGTCCTGCCGTGCCTGGTCGTCGCTCACCGGGGCGGCGGCGCACAGGCCGGCGGCGGCCGCGTCGGGCGCCGTCCCGTCGAGCAGCTGGCGCAGGACGCCCGCGCCGGAGTGGTTCAACTGCCAGTAGCGGCCGCGGCGCCCGTCGAGCAGGACGGCCCCGGACTCGATGTCGGTGAGGGTGACGTCGCGGGCGAGGGTCAGCTTCATCGGAGTTCTCCCGTGTGCGTGGTCTCGGCGAGGGGCGGGGGGTAGGTCTCCGGGTGCGTCCGCAGCCAGCTCTCGCAGGCCACGGTGGTGTCGATCGGCTGGAGATGGTGGGACATCGGCCCCGGGTTCAGCACCGCGGACCGGAAGGCCGCCGGGTCGATGAGACCGAGCCGGGCGAGGTGGGAGTCCTCGCACAGCTCCAGGATCCGGGCCCGGTTGCGGGCCAGGCCGCGGAACGCCTCCGCGCTGAACTCGCCCTTGTCGCGGCGGCCCAGGATGTCCGCGGGGACCAGACCCCGCGCGGCCGAGGTCAGCAGCGGCTTGAACCGCCCGCCGAGCAGCCGCTGGTCGATCCGGGTGGCCAGGGCCGCCTCCACCACCCGGTCGTCGAGGAAGGGCGCGTCCCAGGTGATGCCGGTGTCCCCGAGGGCGGTGTTGACCTGGCGGACGGTGGTTCCCTCGAAGACGAGCGAGGCGAGCGCCTGGTGCCGGGCCCGGTCGGCGTCCAGCGGCCCGGGCCCCTCGGTCGCGGCCTCGGTGAGCAGGGCGCGGACCGCGTCCACCGCGTCGGGCGTCGCCCAGGCCGGCATGCGCGGCGCGAACACCCAGCCGAAGTCCGGCTCGTCCACGGGCGGCGGCGGGGCGTCGATACGGGCGGCGACCCGGCCGAGGTTCCGCGCGAACGTCGAGCGGTCCAGGAGCGAGCGTACGGTCGCCCGCCACGGCCAGCGATTGGCCAGCCGGTAGCGGTTGACCAGCCGCAGTCCGCCGAGCGGGGTGGCCCGGGCCAGCGACCAGGCGCAGGCCGGCATCCGGCCGAACAGTTCGTCGCCGCCGAAGCCGGTCAGGTGCAGCGCGGCGCCCTCGGCCGTGGCCCGCTTGGCCAGGTCCTGGATGTGGGCGAGTCCGGAGGCCCAGGTCGAGGGCCCTTCCGGGGCCGCGCCCACGAGGTCGGCGGTGTAGCCGATGTCGAAGAGGTTCTCGGCGCGGTCGGCGGACAGCGTGTGGTGCCGGGCGGCCGGCAGGCACTCCGCGGCCCGGCGGGCCCAGACCGTGTCCGCGTTGGCGCTGTCGATCGGCATCACGTGGTAGGTGACCAGGTCGGCGCCGGCCGCGTGGGCGAGGAAGCACAGCGAGGTCGAGTCCAGGCCGCCGGACAGGTCGGCGCTGAGGGTGCCGCCCGCGGCGACCCGGGTGGTGATCGCGTCGTCCAGCGCGGAGCGGACGGCGGCGGCTCCCTCCGCGAGGGTGAGGGACGGTTCCGGGAGTTCCCACCAGCGGTGCTGCCGGGCCCGGCCGTCCGTGTCCAGTTCCAGCCAGTGGCCGGTGGTCAGCGCCTCGACGCCCCGGCGGACCGGGCGTTGGGCGAGCGGCCAGGGCGGTCCGCCCGGCGCCAGCAGGCGGGCGGCGAGCACGCTTTCGTCGAGGTCGGCGCCGGTCAGCCGCAGCAGGGGCGCCACTCCGCTCGCGGCGACGGTCACCCCGTCGACGACGGTCGTGAAGATCTGTCGTACGCCGACGGCCGAACCCTGGACCCTGGTCCTGCCGTCCAGTGAGACCGCCAGGTGGACGGCTCCCGGCAGCCGGGACGCGATCGCGTCCACGTCGTGCGGTGAGCGCAGCCGGCCGAGCGCGGCGGTCGCGGCGGCCGGGTCGAGCCGGGTGTGTCCCAGCACGACCATCCGCCGTGGGCCCGCCTCGACGAGCACGGCCTCGGTCTCGGGCCAGTCGCCGACGATCCAGGGACGTCCCGACGCGTGGTCGACGCGCCGTGCAGCCCGCAGCCGGCCCGCCACCGCCGCACCGGCCGGGCAGTCCGGAAGAACCACGAATTCCATGTCGTCTCGCTCCCCGTCTCCTCGTCGGCCCGGATGGTGCCGGTGCGTGTGAACGCACCGGCACCGGGCGTGATCACCAGAAGCAGACGATCGCGTAGCCGCAGCCGGCGAAGTCGTTGCAGCTTCCGACGCCGAGGCACTTCGTGAGCTCCTCGAAGTCGCCGACTTCCTGGAGCATGGGGGGTTCGTAGATCGCGGACATGGGTGTCCTCCCGTAGTGGATCGGTCAGGCCGACCTTGTTCGGCCTGTGATCTGTCACGGAAGTTACGTGGCGGAATGTCCCACGGGCGTGGGGCAGTTGTCCCACGCCCGTCCTGTCAGCTGTCCCACCGCCGCTGGCGCACCCAGCCCCAGCCGAGGGCGGCGACGGTCCAGGCCAGCAGCACCGTGGCGCCGAAGGCCGTGTGCGGGGAGCGGACGGTGAGGAGTTCGTTCCCGGCCTGGTCGGGGAAGTACCTGGCCATCTCCTTGGTCGCCCCGATGAGGGACAGGATGTGCGTCCCGGCGAGCACCATCGGCAGCAGAACGGCCAGCGGTACGACGGCGTTGCGGGCGATCGCCGCGATCCCCGCCGCGAACAGGCACATCAGGGTCAGATAGACGACCGCCCCGGCCAGGGCGCGCGGGACACCGTTCGCGCCGAGCGAGGAACCGTGGGACCCGAGAGCCGCCTGCGTGATCAGATAGCCGACGACGGTGACGGGCACCGAGACGGCCACCGCCGCCAGGGCGGTGACGCTCATCTTCGCCGCGTACAGCCGCCCGCGCCGGGGCACGGCGAGCAGCGAGACCCGGATCATGCCGGACGTGTACTCGCTGGTGACGACGAGCACGCCGAACACGATCAGCGCCAACTGGCCGTAGAGGATGCCGTCGAGACCGGCCTGCTCCGGGGTGAAGTCGGAACGCAGACTCGGGTTGTCGGACTCCAGCGCGTTCTTCGCGGACCAGCCGTCGAGGGCGGCGATGAGCACGCTGACCGCCGCGAACAGCAGCAGCGAGATCTGGGTGCCGCGGATGCCGCGCAGCTTGGTGGTCTCGGCGCGGACGGCCGCGAGCGTCTCAGACATGCGTGTTCCTGCCTTCCTGGCCGAGGGCCCCCTGGCCTTCTCCGATGACGTCGAGGAAGGTCTCCTCCAACGACCCGGCGTGGGTGCCGAGTTCGTCGAGCGGGAAGCCGCCCGCCGCGGCGATCCGGCTGATGTCCGCGGCCGCCATGCCCACAACGTCCAGGCCGCGGGCGGGGATTCGGGTCACCGTGGCGCCCGCGGCCTCCAACTCCCGTGCGAGCCGGTCGGGTTCGGGGGTGCGGACGCGGACGTAGGACCGCCCGTGGCGCTCGATGAAGTCCGACATCCCGGTGTCCGCGAGGAGCCTGCCCCGGCTGATGACGATCAGGTGATCGGCGACCAGGGCCATCTCGGACATCAGATGGCTGGAGACGAGGACGGTACGGCCCTCGGCGGCCATCGAGCGCAGCAGCTCGCGCAGTCGCCGGATGCCCTCGGCGTCCAGGCCGTTGACCGGTTCGTCGAGCACCAGCACGGACGGGTCGCCGAGCAGCGCGGCGGCCAGGCCCAGCCGCTGGCCCATGCCGAGGGAGAAGGTGCCGGTCCGCCGCCGGGCCGCGTCCGCGAGCCCGACCTCCTCCAGCACTTCGTCGACCCGGCGGCCGGCGATCCGGTTGCTCTGGGCGAGCCAGCGCAGATGGTCGCGCGCGGTCAGACCGCGGTGCGGGGCCGCCGTCTCCAGCAGGGCGCCGACGTGGCGCAGCGGGTGGGTCAGGTCGCCGTAGGCGTGCCCGTCGATCCGCGCGGTTCCGGCGTCGGGGCGGGTCAGGCCCAGCACCATCCGCAGGGTGGTCGACTTGCCGGCGCCGTTGGGGCCGAGGAAGCCGGTGACGGCTCCGGGCCGCACCGTGAAGGTCAGGCCGTCCACGACGGTGGCCGGCCCGTACCGCTTGGTCAGGTTCTGGACGTCAATCACGCCACGAGTCTGGCCGCGGCCGCCGCCCCGCACATCGGACCGGGGTCGGGACGGCACGGACCCGTTCCCGGGACCGGACCCATACCGCAGTATGAGTTCCTTTCGGCCATATGCGGTGAACGGGACGTACGACGCTTGGAGTGGCTCTAGTACGGCAGTGTCGCGAGGATCCGGAATCCCGCGCCGGGGTGCGGCCCTGCGGTCAGGGTCCCGCCGTGTGCGACGGCCCGTTCCCGCATCCCGACGAGCCCCATGCCGCCGCCGGGCACGGTCGGCCGGTGCCCTGGTCGGGGGCCGTCGTCGGTGACGCCGATCGTCAGCACGCCCTCCCGCGCGGTGACGCTGACCAGACAGCGGGTCGGGGCCGCGTGTTTGACAACGTTGGTCAGCGCCTCCTGCACGATCCGGAACGCGGTCAGCGCGACTCCGTCCGGCGGTTCCTCCGCGCAGTCGGAGCGCAGGTCGACACTGACGCCCGCCGCCTCGGCCGTACGCACCAGGGAGGGCAGGTCCGACAGCCCGCGGACCGGCCGGAGGTCCTGCCGCTGGTCGCCGTCCTCCCCGCGCAGCACCTTGAGGGTGGCCCGCATGTCGCGCAGCGCCCGGCGGCTGACGTCCTCGATGACGGCGAGGGCTTCCCTGGCCTCCTCGGGACGGGTGTCGATGACGTGGTTGGCGACCCCGGCCTTGATCGCGATCAGACCCACGCTGTGCGTGACGACGTCGTGGATGTCCCGCGCGATCCGTATGCGTTCCTCGACCTTGGCCTGCTCGGCCGCCTGCACGATGGTCCGCCGCAGGCCCTCGCGCCGCTCCCGTACGGCCGTCCCCGCGGCCCATGTCGCCCCCGACAGCAGGACGCCGAACAGCAGTTGCACCGCCAGGGTGCCGCCCGTGTAGTGCTGCCCGCCCGTCATCGTCAGCAGGGCCGCGCCCGCCGTGCTCGCCCCGCCGACGATCACCGCCGACCGCCCCGACCGCCGTCGCCGTGTCGTCGCGACCAGGTACAGGGCGTAGGCGGCGGCGAGGAAGACGACCGGGCCGAGACCGGCGGCCAGCGCCGCGCAGGACGCGGTGAGGACGACCGCGAACACCGGCACCGGCCACAACCGCCGTACGGCGAGCGGCAGAGCGGTGGCGAGCGAGAGCAGCGACACGGTGAGAGCGCCGGGCGCGCCGCCGTCGGCGGGCCGTACCAGCGTCAGTTGCGGAAGCAGGGCGAACCCGAGGGCGGCCGCCCCGTCGAGGAGGATCAGGCGTCGGCGCGAGACATCTCCCATGCCCCGAACCTATGTGCCCGGTCAGCCGGACGTCCAACGCGGCCGGAACCGGACCCTGACCGTTCAACTCGATACGGGTCGTCCGTTTCGTCTGCCTAGGGTGGCAGCGTCTTTGCAAGCGGTTTTTGCGATGTAGGAACGCTGACCACGGGGGTGCAAAGCTATGCGGATCAATCTGTTCATTCTCAGTGAGGACCCGGTGTCCCTGGCCGGACTTGAGGCGATCGTCGAACAGGACGAGAGCGTCAACCTGATCGGCACGGCGGTCGACGAGTCCCACGGCCTTCGATGTCTGGAGAACAACCCGCTCCGGCCCGATGTCGTGATCCTCGGTGAACCACCGTCGAAGCGCGCCATCTGCAGGAACATCGCGTGGATCGTCTCCCTGTACCGCCAGGAGAAGTCACGCCCACAGATCGTCATGGTCTCGCAGAACGACTACGACGACGTGATCGTCTCCGCCCTCCGCCTCGGCGTGAACGGCTATCTCGCGCGGATCGCGTCCCCGGAGGAACTGTTCCAGTCCCTGCACATCGTGGCCCGCGGGGGTGCCGCGTTCAGCCCGACGATCGCGGCCCGCTTCAGCAGCTTCTTCGCGACCATACAGAGACTCCCCGAGCCACCCGAGTTCTCCCAACTGACCAGCAGGGAGACGGAGATACTGCAACTGCTCGCGGACGGCCTGAACAACCGCCAGATCGCCCGCCGCCTCTTCCTCGCCGAGAAGACCGTACGCAACTACGTCTCCCGCATCTTCACCAAACTGGAGGTCCACGACCGGGCCGCCGCCGTACTACGCGCCCGCGACGCCGGCTTCGGCGACCAGCCGGACGCGGTACTGCCGCAGCACGTCTGACGGGGGCCCGGAACGCAGGACCACGCCCCGTTGCCCCACCAAAAAGGTAACCGTTTGCTAGCTGCATCCCGGCAAGGGTCTCCGAGCGCCCTCGCGCCCCTCGCGCCTTTTATGCGGGTATAGCCCCACTATCGCCCCGAAAACCGCCACCGAAACATTCGAGACCCGCACACTCCTTGCCTCTCCCAACAACGCGCCCCTACCTTCGCAGAAACCGTTTTCTCAAGCGAGGTGCCTGACTCGATGAAGAGTTGCATACGGCGGAGACCGGCGAGATGGCACGGCGGGCGCGGGGCCGCCCGATGGTGGGGGACGGTGACCGCGCTCTGTGCGCTGCTGGTGGTCATGATCCCGGCGCTGACGGCGGCACCGGCGAGCGCGGCGACCGCCGCCCCGCAGGACGCGTTCCCCACCGTCACCCTGAACCAGGTCACCAGCGCCGCCGGATTCGTCCACCCCGGAATCGCCGTCAGCGCGTCCGACCTGGAGCAGGCCCGCAGCCAGGTGCTGGCCGGCGAAGAACCGTGGGCCTCCTACTACTCGGCGATGCTCGACACCAAGTACGCCTCCGCCACCCTCGCCCCCGTCAACAAGGGCTCACAGGTGGACACTCCGAAGACGGACGCGTTCAACTCCCAAGGCGTGGAGGCCCAGTTCATCGAGGACGCCTTCGGCGCCTACACCCAGGCCATCCGCTACTTCATCACCGGTGACCCCGTCTACCGCGCCAACGGCATGCACATCATCCGCACGTGGTCCCACATGGACCCGGCGAAGGTCGCCAACTACCCCGACGACCACATCCACGCCCCCATCCCGCTGATGCGCATGCTCGCCGCAGCCGAGATCTTCCGCTACTCCAGCGTCAACGCCACGTCCGACGGCTACGACACCACCTGGACCGACGCGGACACCACGAACCTCACCAAGAACCTGGTGACCCCGGTCATCGACACCCTGCTGTACGGCAACACGTTCTTCATGAGCCAGCAGACCTACCCCGTCGTCGGCGAGCTGGCCGGCTACATCTTCACCGACGACCGCACCGGATACGACCGTACGGTCGAGTGGTTCTCGGTCAACTCCGGCAACCCCGACAAGAACACCAACGGCGGGCTCACCTCCCTGATCCGCGAGATCAAGGCGAGCGACCCGCTCAACCCCTACGGCCGCTCCTTCGTGCAGGAGCAGGAGATGGGCCGCGACCAGGCCCACGCCTGGGACGGCATCAACGCCCTGGCCGAGAGCGCCCGCCTGCTCACCGTGCAGGGCACCCTCCTGGACCCGGTCACCGGCAAGGTCTCCACGAAGCGGAACGCGGTGTCCCCGTACCGCTTCGGCAACGACCGCCTGCTCGCCGGACTCGACGCGTACTACGCCCACATGATGGGCCGCACCATCCCCTGGATAGACACCACCGGAGGACCGGGCAAGGTCTCGGAGGCCTACCGGGGACGGCTCTTCGACCCGATCGACGAGCTCTACGACGTCTACCGCTACGACCTCGGTGTGAACGTCGAGAAGCAGGCCCCCAGCGTCGCCCAGGTCCACGCGCAGGCCGACGGACCAAAGCTCTACTGGGGCACGGCCGCCTACAACTTCTGGAACAGCAACCCCGACTACAACCCGGACTACTGGCTCTCGCTGCCCGCACGCATCGCCGGTGAGACCCGCCCCCAACAGACCACCCCTCTCGTCTCGGTGGCGCAGCGCAGCATCGCGCTGGACAGCCGCTCCAAGATCCACGAGGCCGACGACGGGCACGACGTCGTAAGGATGACGGCGTCGAAGAAGGGCACGACCATCGCCGTCCGCACCCTGATGTACGACAACCGCAACGGATCCAGCCCGGTCGGCGTCCTGGTCCGCACGACGGGCCCGGCGACCCTCCAGCTCCGCAAGAGCATGTCGCTGGCGCCGTACCACACGGTCAACCTCCCTGACACACACGGCAGTTGGCGGTACGTCACCTACGACATGGACTACGCCGTCGTACCCGGAAGCACGGGTGGCGAGAACCTCGCCTACTACACGATCACCGGCGCCTCCGGCGTGACGGTCGACGTCGACAGCGTCAACCTCCAGGCCAAGGCGCAACTCGGCACCCCGACCTTCGCCCAGGGCCGGCAGACCACCCTCATCGGCGTGGCCGGCACGGCACTTCAACGTTCGCTGGCCGCGACCCCCGCCGCGGGCGACACCGTCACGTACACCGCGCCGGGCCTGCCGAAGGGCGCGACCGTCGACGGGACGACGGGGCAGTTCGGTTGGACCCCGTCCAAGGCTCAGCAGGGGATCTTCCACACCAGCGTCGTGGCCTCCGGCAGCAAGGTCGACACCGTCCTCGCCGTCACACTGAAGGTCGCCGCCGACCGGCAGGAGGCACTGAAGCTGGCGGAGTCCGGCTTCGACGCGAAAGCCACGTACGTCACCAAGTCCCGCCAGGCCTACGAGACTTCGCTGGCCGCCGCCCAGGCTGCTCTCAGCACGGCTGACGACGCCGGGTTCCTCACCGCGCTGGCCGATCTCCAAAATGCCGTAGCGGGGCTGAAGTTGCTGAACCCGAAGCTGCCCGACGGCACGCTCGACTACACGGGCGCGGTCACTTCATCCCTCCCCGCCACCGCCGTATGGAACATGACCGATGACGACGTCAACACCTACTCCGGCGATCTGACGGCCCCGTCCACCATGGACTTCGGCGCCGGCTACCGCGTGCGGGCCGACTCCTTCGGGCTGCGGGCCCGCTACAACTTCGCCAACCGCTCCCAGGGCGCCAACGTCTACGGCTCGAACGACGGTTACACCTGGACCCTGCTGACCTCGCGGGAGACCACCGACACGACTCCGACGTTCCCGATGGAGACCATCCCGGTCCGGCCCGAGGTCCAGGACGAGTCGTTCCGCTACCTCAAGATCCAGGTCGACGACCCGGGCATCCCGACGGACCCGAACTACCCCGGCCTGTCGTCGTTCAGCGAGTTCCGTATCCACGGCGAACGGGTGGAGACCGCGCAGCCCCTGTCGGCGGTGTCGCTCACCTCGGACGACCCGGACACCGGCAAGGCCGTCAACGGCGACACCGTACGGCTCGACCTGACCGCCACCGAGCAACTGGCCGACGTACAGGCGAAGATCGAGGGAGTCACGGCGAAGCTCACCCACACCGACGCCGAACACTGGCAGGCCACGGCCGTTCTCCCCGACGACGTCGACTTCGGCCGCGCCCTGCGCTTCACGGTCGACTGCACGACGGCGGACGGCCGCACCTGCTCGACGGTCACCACCACGACCGACGGCTCGACCCTGGCCCTCTGGAACACCCACGTCTCGCAGGTGCCCGTCGCCCAGAACTGGGTGGACGCGTCCAGTCCGCAGTTCCCGGGCGTCGGCACGACGGCCGCCAACGGCTGGCGGATGTTCGACGGCGACCTCACCACCGCCACGGACACCACCTCGGGCAACGGCTGGGTGACCGTGAAACCGGCCGACGGCTCCTCCCTCACCCTCGACGCGGTGATGGTCCACCCGAGAGCCACGTTCGTCAGCCGGGGCAACGGCACCCTGATCCAGAGCTCCACCGACGGCGGCCAGACCTGGAAGACCCTCGTCACGGTCAACGGCATGACCAGCGACCAGGACTGGTACACCTTCAAGTTCCCCCAGCGCACGACAACACCACTGCTGCGGATCTACGACGGCCACGGCGGCTTCACCAACCTCGCCGAGGTCCGGCTGCTGCGGCTCGACTCGGCAGCCCAGTAACACCGCACCGGCCGGAGCCGGCCACTGCGTCTCCACGCAGTGGCCGGCTCCGGCGCGTTTCCACGTCCTGAAAGTCCCCCGTACGAGCCTCATTTGACTCTCCTGTAAAGGGAGAGTGGAGAGTCCTGGCATCGGCCGGACGACGACTGGAAGGAGGTCCCTCGATGAGCGCGCTGGAAGAACGGGCTGCTCTGTTGAGCATCGGGGAGTTCTCTCGGCTGACCCATGTCAGCGTCAAGGCGCTGCGCCACTACCACGATCTGGGCCTGCTGAGTCCGGCGCGGATCGACCCGGGCAGCGGATACCGGTTCTACGCCACGGCACAGGCCCCCACGGCCCAGCTCATCCGGCGCTTCCGGGATCTGGACATGCCGCTGGACCGGATCAAGGTCGTGCTGGAGGCGACCGATCCGACGGTACGGGACGAGATCATCGCCGATCATCTGCGCGGTATGGAACGCCAGTTGGAGCAGACCCGATCGGCCGTGGCGTCGCTGCGTCAGCTCCTTGAGGGCGGCGGGTCACACCCGCTGAACGTCGACTTCCGGACACCGGACGCCGGGCCGGCCCTCGTGGCGAGCGCGCGGGTGACCTGGAACGAGGTCTTCGAGTGGCTGCCCGACACGCTCACCGACCTGCGTCGGCGGATCGGCTCGGACGCCGGTCTGCGCGCCGGCCCGGACGGCGCGATCTACAGCGCCGAGATCTTCGAGTCGCACGTCGGCGAGGTCACCGCCTTCATCCCGCTCAGCGCCGCCGCCGGCCAGACCGGGGACCCGCTGCCCGAGGGCCCCATGGCGGTGACGGTGCACAACGGCCCGCTGCGGGAGCTCGACCGGACCTATGCCGCACTGGGCGGCTTCGTCGCCGAGCAGGGCATGGGTTCGCGCACACGCACGGCGATCCGGGAGAACTACCTGGTGAGCCGGTTCGACACGGACAACGAGCACGGTCTGGTCACCGAGGTGTGCTGGCCGGTGCTCTCCAGAAGAGGGGAAAAGGAATCATGACGAACCGACTGTTCGCAGTGACCTTCGACTGCGCGGACGCCGCCGGACTCGGCGAGTTCTGGGCGCGGGCGCTCGGCCAGGAACTGGATCCGGGCGCGGGCATGGCGTTCGCCTCCATCGGTATGGGGGACTCCGGCCGGACCGAGCCGCGCTGGTGCTTCGCCCAGGTCCCCGAAGGCAAGACGGCGAAGAACCGGATGCACCCCGACCTGATCACCGCGGACCTCGAGGCGGAGACCGAGCGGCTGATCGGCCTCGGTGCGAGCCGGAAGGAGGACATCGAGATGGGCAGCATGCGCTGGACCACTCTCCTGGATCCCGAGGGCAACGAATTCGACCTGATCGCAGAGGCGTCGTAACAGCGCCGCAGTCACGAACCCATCGGAAGGAAAGGGGAAAAGCCATGATCACCGCTGTCAGCCTGAGTTTCGCGTCCGTGAACATCGACTCCGCCGATCCCGCCGGCCTGGCGGACTTCTGGGGAAAGGCCCTCGGCCGCCCGGTGACGCCGGGCGCGACCCCCGGGGTCATGACGGTCGACGCCCCCGACTCCGGGAGCGGCCTCCAGATGATCTTCCACCCGGCCACCGAGGCCGCGAAGGGCACGGGCGGCTTCCGTCCGACCCTGCTCACGGACGACCACGACGAGGAGACCGAGCGCTTGACCGGCCTGGGCGCCAAGCTCGTCAACGAGGCCTACCTCCCGCCGATCCGCCTGAGCGTGCTGGCCGACCCGGAGGGCAACCCGTTCAACCTCGCGACCTGGCAGTCCGAATAGCCGCCAGGTACGGATACAGGTACGGGTACTGGGCCTCTGCCCCTGTGGGGGGACTGCCGTCACATTGAATCCGCTCCCAGCCCGACCACATCGAGCACTGCTTGGGTGGCCGGGCTGGGAACGTCTCTTCGGCGATAGCAGCTCGGGTACGTCGACGGCAGCCGTCGTCACGATCACGCCCACCGCGAGCCGGCCGCGTACCACGCCGCTCCCGCGGAGGTCGGTTCGACACGGCGGCCGGACCGTCGTGAGGTGACGGCGCGCCCGTGGAATCAGGCCATGCGTGGCCGGCGCCGGGAGTCACGGCGCCCGACGAGGAACCAGAACAGGCACCCGAGGAACGGGGCCATCAGGGCGAAGATGATCCAGACCAGCTTCATCCCGCCGGTGAGGTCGGACCTGACGATGCTGAGCAGGGTGCCGAAGAACAACGCGAGAAGGCCCACGCCTACGGCAACGATTGCCCAGGCGATCATGAGGTGGCCCGTATCGCCCAGGGCTGTCTGGTGTGTGAACTGCGCCTGCACCGGTTGTCTCCTCTTGCTGGTGGGGGGATGCTCGGAGTTCGCCGGCCGGGGGAACCTCCTCTGACGCCATCCTGCCCGCCCCGGAATCCCGATTGCGTCATCCTCCGCGCCCATCCATGGTCAGCCTGAGGTCTGACTCCCGTCCGAGAACGACCACCCGCGAACCGGGACGGAATCCGGCCTGACCAGGCGATGTGAGCGATCATGGAACGGGCCTCCCGTCCGAAGAGAACGAGAGGCCCGAGACGCCCATGACCTGCTGTGCAAGCTGTGCCCCCGGCAGGATTCGAACCTGCGACACCCGCTTTAGGAGAGCGGTGCTCTATCCCCTGAGCTACGAAGGCGGGACGCTGTGGACAGGGTAGCCGATTCGGGTGGGCCGATGCCGCCCGGTTCGGCGGGGGTGGGGTCAGGACACGGGCACCCGCGTGAACCGTCCCGCCACCCGCAGATCCGCCTCGATACACCCCGCCGTGATCTTCAGCTCGGGCAGGATGTCCCGCACGCACTCCTCGGCCGTCCGGCGGGCCACATGGGTCGCCGTGTTGAGGGCGGCGACGACCCGGCCGGTGTGGTCGCGGACCGGTACGGCGATGGAGCGGAGGCCGACCTCCAACTCCTCCTCGACCAGGGCGTACCCCTGGGAGCGGACCGTTTCCAGGGCCGCTGCCAACGCCGCCGGGTCGGTCAGTGTGTACGGGGTCAGGGCGCGCAGCTCACCCGGGTCCGCCGGCCCTTCCGCCAGCAGTACTCGGCCCAGTGCCGTCGCGTACGCCGGGAGCCGGGTGCCGACCGCGAGGTTCACGCTCATCACCCGGCTCGTGGCGACCCGGGCGGTGTACTGGATGTCCCGGTCCACGAGGATCGCCAGGGACGCCGACTCGTGGATGCGGGTCGTGAGGGCGGTGAGGTGGGGGAGCGCGAGGTCGGGCAGGGTCGTACGGGACAGGGGCGGGAAGCCGAGGGCCAGGACCCGGGGTGTGAGGGCGAAGCGGCGGTCGCCGGACGGGCTCACCAGACCCAGGTGCTCGTAGGTGATCAGGGCCCTGCGCGCGGTGGCCCGTGCCAGCCCCGTGGCCTGGGCGACCTCCGTCAGGGTCAGTTCGGCGCGGCCCGTACCGAAGGCGGTCAGGACCGTCAGCCCGCGGGCCAGGGACTCGACGAACTCCCGCCCCAACTCCTGCTTGGACGCGCCCGTCCAGGTCGCCAGCCCGGAGGGGGCGGCGACGGCATCACCCTCGGGCGCTTCGCGCAGGTCCTCCTCCATCGTCCGCACCGCCGCCCGGAGCCGCGGCAGCAACGAGTCCCGCAGATCCTCCGCCGTGTGCCGACTGGTATGGCTCACGACGCTCGCCACACACGTGATCGCGCCCGTACGGGGATCGCGTACCGGCACTGACAGGGCCACCAACCCCGGTTCGATCAGTTGGTCGTCCAGCGCCCAGTCGTCCTCGCGGGCCTGTACGGCCGACTGCTCGAAGTCGGGTCCCGGCGACGACGACCGCGGGGGTACGGCCGGAAAACCCCGGTCCTCCGGGTCCGCCGCCCGCCGCTCCCGCCAGCGCGCCCAGTCCCGCTCGGTCCACTCCGTCGCGAACAGCGGTCCGGGCGCGGTGCGTTCGGCCGGCAGCAGGTCGCCGATACGGAAGCTCAGGGACATCGCGCGGCGCCGGGTCGCCTGGTGGATGAAACGGATCCCGTCCCGGTCGGCCACCGCCAACGACACCGACTCGTCCAACTCGTCGGCCAGCGCGTCCGCCCGGGCGTCCAGCAGCGCCGGCAGCCGCAGCGCGCCCAGATAGGCGTTGCCCAGCTCCATCACCCGAGGGGTGAGAATCGCGTCCCGGCCATCGAGACGGACGTATCCCATCCGGGCGAGGGTCGCGGTGATCCGGTCAACGGTGGACCGGGCGAGCCCGGTGGCCCGCTCCAGCCCACTGAGGCTCAACGTGCCGCCCACATCGGTCAGTTGCCGCAACACCGCGACCCCCCGGATCAGCGGGGCGACCGCCTCGGCGGGCACGGCATCGGCAAGCGGACGGGCATCGGCGGTATCAGCGGGCATCGATTCTCCGGTACGGCAATCTCGGCAGCCCTACGGTAAGCCCGCGCCCGCCACCCACATCGCCGAAGGTCCTACGGCGGACCCCCTTCCGGCAGACCTGCCGCGCACCACGGAACCCGCGACACCCGCTTTAGGAGAGCGGTGCTCTATCCACAGCACCGCCGATCCGCGCCCCCGCCACTTCCCCCACCCCTACCGCCCCCGACTGACCGTCACCCGATAATTCCCGGCCGCGTCCACCCCCGTCACCGCCACCCGAACCCCCCTCCCCGGATCCCGGAACGTCTCCCCCACCCCGAACGGCGCGTCCGACAACTCGGCGTGGACGTTGGGGCTCCGGGTGCAGCCCCCGCTGTTGCGGTGGGCGTCGTAGACCTTGACCGGGCCCATGCCTGTGTCGACGTCCGCCTCGACCTTGTAGATGAGGACCCCGGGTCGGCAGACCGCCTCGTCGTTGCCCTCGTGGGTCCGTAGTTCCAGGGCGTAGCCCGTCCGGCGGGAGAGGGGGACGAAGATGAGTTTTGAGCCGGTGGCGTCGGGGCGTTCCAGGGGGGTGAGGGTGTACTCCGTGGTGCCGCGCGTCATCGCACAGCCCACCTGGGCCGGGTCGAGCCAGCCCAGCTTCCACTTGTGCCAGCCGAGGAAGTCGTTGTCGGCGCCCCAGTCCTCGCTCATGATGTCCCAGTGGCCGACCGCTCCTCCGCCCTCCTGGGTGTAGAGGTCGGGGAGGCCGAAGACATGGCCGTTCTCGTGGGGGAGGACGCGGTAGCCGGTGCGGGAGTAGGTGCCGGAGCCGTCGTCCTGGCGGGAGTAGACGAAGGAGGCGTTGGCGACCGGGACGCCGTCCGCGACCGGGGCCTCCGTGTTGCCGGCGAATGTCACGGACAGGACGGTGTCCAGGGCGGACGGCCCGGCGTTCGGGGTGACCAGGACGTTCAGGAGGTCGTAGCGGCGGAAGTCCACGCTCGGGTCCGCCGCGGCCACGATGTCCTGGACGAGCTGCCGGTACCCGGGGTCGAAGGGCGCGCCGCGCTCTATGCCGTAGGACTTGAAGGGCTTGGGCATGCGCAGCCAGTGGTCGACCGGGGTCTCGGGGCGGTAGTCGAGGCGGCCGTAGGAGCTGGTGCGGAACCAGTCCTGCGTCTGGGGGAAGAACTCGCGGTAGCGGTCCATGGCGCTGCCCTGGCCGGGGGCGTCGGAGAAGTCGACCATCAGGGTCAGGGCGTGGACCGTGCCGGTGGAGCGGGAGTAGCCGCCGGGGGTGGGGATGCCCTCGGACATCTCCACGTCGACGGGGCCGTTGATCATGCAGGGGCCGAGTGCGGAGGTGCGGGCGAGCGCGACCGGGCCCGCCGCCGTCATGGCGCCCGGGGTGAGGTGTCCGGTACCGGCCGAGGTGCTGACCGCGAGGGTCAGGACGGTCACGGACGCGAGGGCGGCCACGCGGCGCGGGCGTATCCGACGGCTGGGCTGCATGCATGGACCCTTCGCGCCACGGCAGCCGCCGGTCTCGGGCTGCACCCTTTCGATCACCCTGTGTCGTGTGGTGCGAGGGCGCGCGCTGGAGGAGACCGACCGTGTGTTTCTCGCCGCGAGGGGGCTGAATCGGGGGCGAAACAGAATGTGACTCAGGTCACATCGAATGTCCCGCTGAGTGGGAAATAACCGGGGAGCGTTTCCCCGTTTAGCCATGTGTCCGAGCGAAACGGGGACTCCATCCCCGGATCGCCTCCAGCAGTCCAAGATCTTCAGGAGTACGCCGTGACGACCGCGACCCCCGTACAGCGAAAGGTGACCCGGCCGCGCGCCGACGCTTTGCGCAACCGGGAGCGGATCGTCACCGCCGCCCGCGAGATGTTCGTCGAGTTCGGCGCCGATGTGCCGCTCGACGAGGTCGCCCGCCGGGCCGGCGTCGGCAATGCCACGCTCTATCGCAACTTCCCGGACCGCGACGCCCTCGTCCGCGAGGTCGTCTGCTCGGTCATGGACCGACTGTCGGAGGCCGCCGAGCAGGCGCTCGCCGAGACCGGCGACGCCTTCGCCGCTCTGGAGCGCTTCGTGCACGGTGCCGCCGACGAGCGGATCGGCGCGCTGTGCCCGATGGTCGCCAGCACCTTCGACCAGTACCACCCGGACCTGGAAGCCGCCCGCGAGCGCGGGGAGGAACTCATCGGGGAGGTCATGGACCGCGCGACGCGGGCCGGACAGCTCCGCCCCGATGTGGGTGTCGGTGACGTGATGGTCGCCGTGGCCCAGCTCAGCAGGCCCCCGGCCGGTACCGGATGCGTCAGCGCCGACCGCTTCGTACACCGACACCTGCAGTTGTTCCTGGACGGACTGCGGGCCCCGGCCCGCTCGGTCCTGCCCGGCGCGGCCGCGACGATGGAGGATCTCCGGCAGCCCTGACCGATTAGTTCAGCGCGTCTCGCCTGTCTCAACCACAAGCGTCCCCGACCACGTCTTCGACGTCCTTCTTCCGAATTTTTCCGTCACGAAGTCCCGAAGTGGGTACCACCATGTCTGAAACAGCTCGAAGCGGCGCGCCAAGCGCCCTCGACAAGGCGGCCGAGGCCGCCGAGCACGAAGCCCATTCCAACCGCTGGAAGGCGCTCGCGTTCATCGCGCTCGCCCAGCTGATGGTCGTGCTCGACGCGACCATCGTGAACATCGCCCTCCCGTCCGCCCAGACCGACCTGGGCATCTCCGACGGCAACCGGCAGTGGGTCGTCACGGCCTACGCCCTCGCCTTCGGCGGACTCCTCCTCTTCGGCGGCCGCATAGCCGACCTGTGGGGGCGCAAGCGCGCCTTCGTCATCGGCCTGACCGGCTTCGCCGCCGCGTCCGCGCTCGGCGGTCTCGCCACCTCCGGCGCCATGATGTTCGGTGCCCGCGCCCTCCAGGGCGCGTTCGGCGCACTGCTCGCGCCCGCCGCGCTCTCCCTGCTCGCCGTGATGTTCACGGACGCCAAGGAGCGCGCCAAGGCGTTCGGCATCTACGGCGCGATCGCCGGTGGCGGCGGCGCCGTCGGCTTCATCCTCGGCGGTGTGCTGACCGAGTACCTGGACTGGCGCTGGACGTTCTTCGTGAACATCCCGTTCGCCATCGTGGCCGCGCTCGGCGCGTACTTCGTCATCCGTGAGCCGGAGGGCGGCCGCAACCGCAACCCGCTCGACATCCCGGGTGTCCTGCTCTCCACCCTCGGCCTGGTCTCGCTCGTCTACGGCTTCACCCGCGCCGAGTCCGACGGCTGGGGCGACACCACGACCGTCGGCCTGTTCATCGCCTCCGCGGTCCTGCTGATCTCGTTCGTGATCGTGGAGTCGAAGGTCAAGGCCCCGCTGCTGCCGCTGCGCGTCATCACCGACCGCAACCGCGGCGGTATCTACCTCTCGCTCGGCATCGCCATCATCGCGATGTTCGGCACCTTCCTGTTCCTCACCTACTACCTCCAGGTCGTCAAGGGCTTCTCGCCGATCAAGACCGGCTTCGCCTTCATGCCGATGATCGTCGGCATGATGGTCGGCTCGACCCAGATCGGCACCCGCCTGATGACCCGTCTGCCGGCCCGTCTGCTGATGGGTCCCGGCTTCCTGGTCGCCGCGGTCGGCATGCTGCTGATGACCCGGCTGGAGATCGGCTCGTCGTACGCCTCGATCATCCTGCCCGCGATGCTGCTGCTCGGTCTCGGCATGGGTACGGCGTTCATGCCGGCCATGTCCCTGGCCACCCTGGGCGTCGAGCCCCGGGACGCGGGTGTCGCCTCCGCGATGGTCAACACCTCGCAGCAGGTGGGCGGCGCGATCGGTACGGCCCTGCTGAACACGATCGCCGCCTCCGCGACGACCGCGTACATCAAGGACCACATCGCCGGCGCCGGTACCTCCAAGACCCAGCAGCAGCTCGTCCAGTTGCAGGGTCAGGTGCACGGCTACACCAACGCCATCTGGTTCGCCGTGGGCATGCTGGTCGCGGCCGCCGCGATCGTCTCGGTCCTCGTCAACGCGGGCAAGCAGGGTTCCGACCCGGTCGCCTCCGGTGACGGCGTCGAGGACGAGTTCAAGGTGCCGGTGGTCGCGCACTGACGGCGCCCGGCCCGGTCGTACCCCCTTCGCACCATCCGTACGTACGGGGAAGGGGACGCCCCGTACGTACGACTCCCAGGAACTGCCCTGGTCTCCGGCTGAGTTGAGCGGCTCAGCGGAGCCAGGGCAGGTCCGCGCCCGCTTCGTTCGGCTGAAGTCCCTCGGCGACGATCTCCATGATCTCGCCGAGGGACTTCTGCTGTTGTGGGCTCAGCCGCTCGAACAGCGCCTGCCGTACGGCGGCCACATGGCCCGGCGCGGTGCGGCGCAGCACCTCGTACCCCTCGTCGGTCAGCACCGCGAACTGGCCGCGCTTGTCGGAGGGGCAGTCCTCGCGGCGCACCCACCCGTTCTTTTCCAGCCGCGCGATCGCGTGCGAGAGCCGGGAGCGGGTGATCTTCGCGTTCATGGCCAGCTCGGTCATCCGCAGCCGCCGGCCCGGGGTCTCGGCGAGCTTGACGAGGAGGCCGTAGTAGATGTGCGGCATGCCCGCGTCCCGCTGGAGCTGACGGTCCAGATGGTCCTCCAGGAGGGTGCTGGCGTGCATGTAGAAGCGCCAGACGCGCTGCTCCTCGTCGGTCAGCCAAGGGGTTTCAGCGGAGGTGGATGCCGTATTCATGGATCCACTGTACGAGAGCTCTCCTTGAAGGTTAAACAAATCGGGCGTAAGGTCGTACCGGGAAGTTTGAGACTTCAAGCATGGGGAGTGACCGTCATGTCCACCGCCGCACCGGAGCGCATGCCCGCCCTCTATCTGAGCCACGGCGCGCCGCCCCTCGCGGACGACCCGATCTGGCCCGGCGAGCTCGCCGCCTGGTCCGCCGACCTCCCCCGCCCCAAGGCGATCCTCATGGTCTCCGCCCACTGGGAGGAGGCCCCCCTCGCCCTCGGCGCCACCGAACCGGTCCCCCTGGTCTACGACTTCTGGGGCTTCCCAGAGCACTACTACCAGGTCCGCTACGACGCCCCGGGCGCCCCCGAACTCGCCGCGTCCGTGCGGAAGTTGCTGCGCGCCCCGGGCATACCCGTGCAGGACGTGCCGGACCGCGGCCTCGACCACGGGGCGTACGTCCCGCTCGTCGAGATGTTCCCGGCCGCCGACATCCCGGTCCTCCAGGTCTCCATGCCGACCCTCGACCCGGCGAAGCTGATGGACATCGGGCGCAGGCTCGCCCCCCTGCGCGACGAGGGCGTCCTGATCGTCGGCTCCGGCTTCTTCACCCACAACCTGGCCGCCCTGCGCCACACCGGCGGGGGAGTGCCCACCTGGTCCTCCGAGTTCGACGACTGGGGCCGGCGCGCGCTGGAGGCCCGCGACTGGGACGGCCTGCTGGACTTCCTCCACAAGGCACCGGCCGGGCGCTACGCCCACCCGCGCACCGAGCACTTCGCCCCGCTGTTCGTCGCCATGGGCGCGGCGGAGGCGGGCGGCGAGCTGGACGCGCAGCACTCCGTGATCGACGGGTTCTGGATGGGGATGGCGAAGCGGTCGGTGCAGTTCGGCTGACGGCCGCAGGGCCCGCGGGGCCTACAACTCCTTCTCGTACCAGGCGACATCCCAGTAGCGGCCGAACTTGCGGCCCACCTCCCGGTAGGTGCCGACGGGCCGGAAGCCGAAGCGTTCGTGCAGCCGCGTGGACGCTTCGTTGGGCTGTGCGATGCCCGCGTACGCCCGGTGGACGTCCTCGGTCGCCAGATCCGCGAACAAGGCCTTGTAGAGCAGTGTTCCGACGCCCCGGCCGCCCGCGTCCGGGGCGAGGTAGACGGTGACCTCGACCGAGGTCGAGTAGGCGGGCTTGGGCCGGTAAGGGCTGGATGTGGCGTACCCGAGGATTCGCTGCGTGTTTCCTTGGAAGGTCCCGTCGACGGCAACCTTCAGCCGGTATGGGCCGTCTTCAGGGTGGGAGAGCAGCCAAGGGCGGCGCTCCTCCGGTGTGAAGGCGGCGGTGTCGAAGGTGATCGGGGTCTCGCGTACGTAGTGGTTGTAGATGTCGGTGAGGGCATCGAGGTCGCTCTCGACTCCTGGCCTGACCTGCACCTCTGTACGTTCCGACGGCATCATGCCTCCCTTTGTGGCCGGACAGGGTACTGCAAGATCAGAAAAATAGGGGAGCGGGTCGGGAATTCTGTCCGGATTCCAGTCGTTGTTTCCATCAGATGCAGGGCACACGAGAAGAGTGCCGAAGCAAGAGCATCCGACGAACACCTGCTGACCCACCATCGCAAGGGAGCACGCATGGCAACCCGTGCCGTCGCCCGTCGTAAGTCCGCCACCGGCGAGACCTCCGACGGTGCGCGCAGTGTTCGCGCCCATGGCGGCGAGATCGCCGACCGCGACCTGGTCGGCATGTATCTCGACGAAATCGCGCGCACACCGCTGCTCGACGCCGCCAAGGAAGTCGAGCTGTCACAGACCATCGAAGCGGGCGTGTTCGCGCGCCAGGTCCTCGAAGGCGAGGAGGAGTCCCAGGCGGACGCCAGCCGCGCCGAGCTGGAGGCCCTGGTCGCCGAAGGGGAGCGTGCCAAGGACGTCTTCATCCGGTCCAACCTCCGTCTGGTCGTGGCCGTGGCCCGCCGCTACCCCCGTAGCGGCCTGCCCCTGCTCGACCTGATCCAGGAGGGGAACGCGGGCCTGGTCCGCGCGGTGGAGAAGTTCGACTACCGCAAGGGCTTCAAGTTCTCGACGTACGCGACCTGGTGGATCCGCCAGGCCATCACCCGGTCGATCGCCGACCAGTCCCGGACCATCCGGCTCCCCGTCCACCTCGTGGAGGAGCTGGGCCGGATCCGCCGCGTGCAGCGCGAGTTCAACCGGAAGAACGGCCGGGAGCCCGAGCACGCGGAGATCGCCGCCGAGCTGGACTCGACCCCCGAGCGCGTGACGGACGTCCTGGACTGGGCCCGTGACCCGGTCTCGCTGAACATGTCGGTGGACGACGACGGGGACACGCAGTTCGGTGACCTCCTGGAGGACACCTCCGCGGTCTCGCCCGAGCAGTCCGTGATGACGCTGCTGCGCAGCGAGGAGCTGGACGACCTGATCGGCCGCCTCGACCAGCGCACGGCCTCCATCATCAAGATGCGCTACGGCATCGAGGACGGCCGGGAGCGCACGCTGACCGAGGTCGGCAAGGAGCACGGCCTGACCCGCGAGCGCATCCGCCAGATCGAGAAGCACGCACTGCTGGAACTGAAGAAGCTGGCCAGCCAGACCGGCTTCGACGCGGCGGCGTAGCGGCCGTGAGCGCGGCGGGAGGTGTGCCGGGGGCGTGAGCCTCCGGCCTCCCGCCCGGCGTCTGCGGCGGCCCGCTGGGGCGCGTACACATGTGGCGCACGCCGGGCCGCGTACGCCGGGTGGCGGGAGCCCGCGCAAACATGGCCGGGAAAGCCGCTTCAACCTACGGGGCCCTGGGAACAAGACTTCAGGGCCCAGGAGTTCGCGTCCGGGGCCACGCCCCGAGACCCCCTGAGCCAAGTCCCGACGCAACCCCCCCGGCGCCGGGACTCTCCCGAGCCGGGCTCCGGCGCCTGTCCCCCCGGGCGTCGGGGCCCGGCTCTTTTCACGCGCGGGGCGGACGGCGTGCGGGCATGCCAGGACGGCGGGGCACCCCGTACCTGAACCCCGGGGTGGCCCGCCGAATGGCAGATTCTGCCACAGCGGCATAGCCTGCCGGTGTGAGCAGCCCCACCCCAGCACCGGACTCCCCTACCGCCTCCCCCTCCGCACCGCTCTCGCTGACCGAGCGGCGCAAGGCCGAGACCCGGATGGAGATCGCCCGGGCGGCGGCCGGACTCTTCGTGAGACAGGGGCTGCGCGCCACCCGCGCCGAGGACATCGCCCAGACCGCCGGCATCGCCCCCCGCACCTTCTACCGCTACTTCGCCACCAAGGAAGAGGCCGTCGCCCCGCTCTACGCGGCCGGCAACGAGCGCTGGGCGGACGCGGTGCGCACGGCCCCGCCCGCGCTCTCGGTACCGGAGGCGCTGGAACACGGGGCGCTCCACACCCTGACCCCCGGGGTGGGGGTCTCCCACTCCTCCTGGACCTGGGTCCGCCCGCTGATCCGCATGGCGGAGTCCAGCTCCGGCCTGCGCAGGGTGTGGGCGGAGGTCTGCCAGGCGGGAGAGCACACCCTCGCGGAAGTGCTCGCGGAACGGATGGCCCAGGCCGACGACATCGGCACCGCGCGGATCCCGTCCGTGACCTCACCGGAACTGCGCTTCGCCGCCGCCGTCGCAAGTGCCGCCGTCCGCACGGCCGTTGAGGGCTGGGCCTTCGGGGAGGAGCCGACCGGGGCGGCCGCGCAGGCGGGACCCGCGGACCTGGCGCTGCGGAACCTGCGGGTGCTGCGGCACTTTCCGTGGACGGAGATCGGCGGGGCGGCCCGGTAGGCGGTCGGGGTCACGCGCTCCCGGCCCGGCTCAGCCGTTCTCCCAACTCCCGTACGCACCGCACCAGTTCCTCCGGTTCCTGGACCGTGAACTCGCACTCCAGCATGGCCAGCCGTACGGCGAGCCAGGACACCGCGTCGCCGGTCGTGGCGCGCAGCCGGCAGCTCTGCTCGTCGAGCGGCTCGGGGGTGCCGAGCCAGGCGGGGATGCGGGCGGCGATCATCTCGGCGGGGGCGGCGAAGGTCACGGTGTACTCGTACGTCTCCTGCCGCCGGTACATCGACTGCCGCAGGAACTCCGCCGCGTTTCCCGTGGGCAGCTCACGCGGGGTGAACCGCGCCCCCGTCGCCAGCGGCCTGCTCACCCGGTCCACCCGGAAGGTCCGCCAGTCCTCGCGGTCGAGGTCGTAGGCGACGAGATACCAACGCCGTCCGGTCGAGACGAGCCGGTACGGCTCCGTCACGCGGCGCGACTCGGTGCCGTCCTTGGCGCGGTAGGCGAAGCGCAGCCGCTCGTGGCCGGCGACCGTCGAGGCCATCACGGTCAGTGTCTCGGGGGCGATGCTCGCCCCGTCCCCGCTGGTCAGCGGGGTGGTGGCGGCCTGGAGGGTGGCGACCCGGTGCCGCAGCCGCGAGGGCAGTACCTGTTCGAGCTTGGCCAGGGCCCGCACCGACGCCTCGTCCACGCCCTCCACCGCGTGCCCGGCGCCCGCCCGCAGCCCGACCGCGATGGCCACCGCCTCCTCGTCGTCCAGCACCAGGGGCGGCATCGCCTTGCCCGCGACCAGCCGGTAGCCGCCGTCGGCGCCGAGCGTCGCCTGTACCGGGTAACCGAGTTCGCGCAGCCGGTCGATGTCCCGCCGGACCGTGCGCCGGGAGACCCGGAGCCGCTCGGCCAATTCGCCGCCGGGCCACTCGCGGGGCGTCTGGAGGAGGGAGAGGAGTTGGAGCAGCCGTGCCGGGGTGTCCGTCGTCATGGGTTCGAGGATGCCGTAGAACTAGGACACGATCTGACCTAGTGGGGTCGTAGTTTCAGGACATGACCTCCACCGAAACCCTTGTGGAAAGCCCGGCCCCCGTAGTGACGGCGTCCGGGGCGGCCGACCGGCGGCGCTGGTTCGCCCTCGCGATCGTGATGACCGCGGCCTTCATGGACCTCGTCGACGTCACGATCGTCAATGTCGCGATCCCCTCGATCCAGCGGGACGCGGGGGCCTCCTTCAGCCAGATCCAGTGGATAACGGCCGGGTACGCGCTCGCCTTCGCCGCCGGACTCATCACCGGCGGGCGGCTCGGCGACATCTACGGCCGCAAGCGGCTGTTCCTCCTCGGGATCGGCGGCTTCACGCTCGCCTCCGCGCTGTGCGGCTTCGCCGCGAACCCGGAGATGCTGGTCGCCTCGCGCATCCTCCAGGGCGGGATGGCCGCGATGATGGTGCCGCAGGTGCTGTCGATCGTGCACGCCACCTTCCCGGCGCACGAGCGGGGCAAGGTGTTCGGGCTGTTCGGCGCGATCGTCGGCCTGGGCGCGGTCTCCGGGCCGCTGCTCGGCGCCCTGCTGACCGAGTGGAACCTCTTCGGCCTCGAATGGCGCCCGATCTTCCTGATCAACCTGCCCGTCGGCATCGCGGGCCTGCTCCTCGGCAGCCGCTTCATCACCGAGTCCAGGGCCCCGCGCGCCCTCAAGCTCGACCTCGTCGGCGTCGCCCTGGTCACCCTCGGCCTGCTGATGCTGCTCTACCCCCTCACCCGGGGCGACGAACTGGGCTGGCCCGCCTGGGGGTTCGTGTCGATGTCCGGCTCGATCGGCGTCTTCGTCGGCCTGGTGGCGTACGAGAGGCGGAAGGCCGAGCAGGACGGTTCCCCGCTCGTCGAGCTGTCCCTGTTCCGGGTGAAGAGCTTCGCGGCCGGCATCGCCGTGCAGACCGTGTTCGGCGTCGGACTCGGCATCTTCTTCCTCGTCTGGACCCTGTACATGCAGATCGGCCTGGGCTGGAGCCCGCTGCGGGCCGGGCTGACCGGCGTACCGTTCTCGATCGCCTGCTCGGCGGCGGCCGGCATGTCCGTGCAGAAACTGGTGCCGCGCCTGGGTGGACGCAACGTCCTCCAGACGGGCGCGCTGGTGATGGTCGCGGGCGTGCTGCTCTACCTCTGGGAGGCCGACCGGTACCAACTGGCCATCGCCTCCTGGCAGATGGCGCTGCCGCTGGTCGTGATGGGCGTCGGCATGGGCCTGATCTTCGCCCCGCTGACCGACACGATCCTCTCCGAGGTACCGCGTGAGCACGCGGGTTCCGCGTCCGGGCTCATCAACACCGTGCAGCAGATGGGCAACGCGCTCGGGCTCGGGCTGGTGTCCGTCGTCTTCTTCGGTGTGATCGGCGACCGGCTGACTCCCAGCGAGGTGGGCCCGGCCTTCGTGAACGCGTTCCAGCACGCGCTGGGTTGGGTCGCCGCGGTGATGGTCGCGATCTTCCTGCTGATGTTCGCGCTGCCGGGGCGGGGCGCCGGTCAGGCGGTCAAGGGGGCCGAGCCGAGCGGGAGTTGATGCCGCTCGGCACCGCAGGACAGCGCCCCGCCCCGAGGCCGTACCGGGGGCGGGGCGCTCGACGCAGTCGGCCGGACGGTGGCGTACGCCGGTGGCCGGAGCGGGGCGTGCGGCGGGAGGATCCGAGGTCGGCCTCCGGGTCGGACGCACCCCAACCCACCTGCCCTGTAACAAAACTGACTGGACGGAAGTTCACGGTGGGGCACGCGGGACGGCCGGGTTCGACGGGAGTGCCGGCCCTGGACCGGGTGTTGGTTACCTTGTTCCTTAGTCGACAATTTGTGATGTGCGGCGGCGAACTGTGCATTCCCGTACGGGATTCCGCCGCCGCCCGGAACCACCGCATTTCCTGTTGCCTTCGATTGCCTCTCGAAAAGAAATTCCCGAAGCTGTGGCGGCCTAATTCGGCGGACCGGAGCGGCCCCCTCCACCTGTTCCGGCGGGTGGGGTTCCGGTCGACGGTGTCGCCGGTCGGGCTGAGCCGTATTGGCCGGATCTGTTGACTCTTGATCGATGGCCTTCGCTTGATAACGCTGTCAGTGCCCTGTGAGGTCGGGATCGTCTCGCCCCTGCGTGCATAAAGGGGGTAAAACGTGCCGCGGGGCAGGATGTTCCGGCGGTGTGCGCGGGGTGGCGTGACGTTCCTCGCGTCTGCCCCGCGGCCGGGGTTCCGGCTGGCCGCCGGGTACTGAGGGCTGCCGTTTGCCTGACGGGGAGTGACCTAAAGGCCATCCGTGGTGTTTACTGGGCACCGGTCTGATCCCTGGTGGGTCCGGACCTTTCCGGGAGGTCCTGGGGGTGGTGCCCCGGGGCCTCTCGTTTTTGCCGGGGGTTTGTGCGGACGTCATATGTTGCTCATCCGAGAAGGGTCCTACCGCCCACTGCGAGGCCGTGTGGATAACCGGGATCGGTAATTGCGTGAAAAGAGCGGCGACTTTCCCGTCATGATTACGCGCGATCTTCTGTAACAAAGCCCCACCGCGAGGGGTTTCCCGCATGATCACCATTCTTCGCGACCCCCTTGGAAATGGCGACTGGCTCTTCGCTCACGGTGAGCGGTACGGTTTCTCTCGCTCAACTGTCTCCACCCGCCCGGCCTCACCACCCGGGCGCTGTCGCACCTCCCGGAGAGGGAGCAGGACCCACCACCGGAACCCCGCTGGCCAGTGGGGTTCCACAGCGTCAACGGAACAAGGGATCAGGTCAATGCGCACCGTCACCGCCGACGGCGTCATTCCGCCGTCGTGCCGCGGACCCCGCGGTATCTCACCCGTGACACATCGTCACCATCACACTCCCCGGGGCGCGTACGCCGGGACACGCGCCACCACGGCCGCCGGAGCGGGGGAGTGAGCATGCCCTCGACCGTCGACATCCCCCGGCCGGCCGACCTTCTCCTCGGCCATGAGAACAAGCCTGAGGGAAGCTTCCTGCACCGCCTGAAGGCCGAGGACTGGCCGGCGCTGCTCGCCCTGCTCCAGTCGGAGCTGGACGGCAGCGGCTTCGTCCGCGACGAGTGCCTGCCCCTGGGGCCGGACGGCCGGGACGTCTACCTCATCTGGGACGGCGTCGTCCGGCAGGACCGCTTCCCGCTCGGCCGCGGGGAGCACGTGCCCACCGTCACGCGGTTCCGGGGCCGGGGCCAGCTCGTCGGCGAGGCCAAGCTGATCACGCCCGACTCCGCCGTCGTCACCAAGTGCCTGACCCCGACCGTGGCCATCCCCTGCCGCGCGCGCCATCTCAACGTCCTGCTGCGCAGGCGGCAGGACATCCAGGTCGCGCTCCTGTGCAGCCTGGAGGACCGCAGCCGTAGCGACGAACTCGTCTACACCATGGCCACCCGGCCGCCCGTCGAGCGCGTGAGCCGACTCCTGGCGCACCTCGCCGACACCACGGGCGTGCCCGATCCGCGGACGGGCTGGACCGTCATCACCGGCCCGGGGCAGAAGGACATCGCCGCCTCCCTCCAGGTCGCCGTCTCCACGGTGGAGAACGCGGTCCGGACCCTGCGCTACCAGGGCGTCATCGAAGCCAGGTACCGCCAGTTCGTCGTCCACGACATCGATGAACTGCGGCACTTCCACGCCGGGAGCCCGGCATGACGACCGGCGCCGGCTCCCTCGTGCTGGGTGCCCTGTCCTTTCTGGTGATGGGCGCCCTCGGTGCGTACACCCTCGTCCACCACAGACGGGTCTTCGCCTGGACGCGGCGGATCCGCCGCAAGGACGAGACCAACACCGCGTTCGACAAGCCCTCCGAGTGGCTCGCCGACCTCTACAAGGCCCAGTGCCGCCTCGCCCAGAAGCCCTGTCGCGCCGACGACTTCGAGGACATCGCCCAGACCGGCACCATGATCAAGGGGATCGCCGACCACGTCGAGGCCATTCGCCCCGAGCTGACGAAGGTCGTCGAGCGCGTCGGCGAATACGTCGCCACCGCGCTGCCGGAGCCGGGCCCGGCCGTGCGGGGAGTCCCCCTCCCGGAGCACCGCGGTCTGCTCGTCAGGGCGATGCGGCAGGAGGCCGCCCGCGACGAACTGGCGCACGCCATCATCGCGGCCCAGCAGAAGATCACGACGCGACGGCACAGCTGACGAGACACCGGCAGGGCGTTCCCGACAGGGAGCGCCCTGCCCGTTCATGTCCATCTAATGCCCGAACCTGTTTACTTTCCGGAAATGCGGGCGTAGCCTCCGAGCGAAACCACAAGTTCGGGCACTGGACGGAGGCGAACGGACATGTACGCACCGGAGCGGCAGCAGGAGATCCTCCGGCTGGCCCGTGACGGCGGCCGGGTGGACGTGGTGTCGCTGGCCGAGGAGTTCCAGGTCACGGCGGAGACGATCCGCCGGGATCTGAAGGCTCTGGACCGCGCGGGCCTGCTCCGCCGGGTGCACGGCGGTGCCATACCGGCCGGACGGCTCGACTTCGAGCCGGATCTCGCCGAGCGCGAGTCCACGGCGGCCGACGAGAAGGACCGCATCGCCAAGGCGGCCCTCGCCGAACTGCCCCTCCACGGCACGGTGATCCTCGACGCCGGCACGACGGTGGCCCGCCTCGCGGGCATCGTCCCGCTGGAGGCCGAACTGACCGTCGTCACCCACTCGCTGCCCATCGCGGCCCGCCTCGCGGACCACCCGGGCATGCAGCTCCACCTCGTCGGGGGGCGCGTGCGGCACCGTACGCGCGCCGCCGTGGACGCCTGGGCGCTGCGGGCCTACGGCGAGATCCGCGCCGACGTCGTGTTCGTGGCGGCCAACGGCTTCTCCGCCCAGCACGGGCTGACCACACCCGACCTCGCCGAGGCCGCGGTCAAGCACGCGGCGATGGGCGCCGCCCGCCGGGTGGTGCTGCTCGCCGACTCCGCCAAGCACGGCCAGGAGCACTTCGCCCGCTTCGGTGCCCTGAGCGATGTGGACCTCCTGATCACCGACACCGGGCTGAGCCCAGAAGACGCCACCGCCATGGAGCGCGGCGGCATGGAAGTAGTGCGCGCATGATCCTCACGGTCACCCCGAACCCGTCCCTCGACCGCACCTACGAGGTCCCCTCCCTGGACCGAGGTGAGGTCATACGGGCCACCGGCGAGCGCATGGACCCGGGCGGCAAGGGCGTCAACGTCTCGCGCGCCGTCGCCGCCGCCGGCCGGCGCACGGTCGCCGTGCTGCCCCTGGGCGGCGCACCGGGCGCGCTGGTCGCGGACCTGCTCGACGCGCAGGGCATCGAGGTCGCGCCGGTCCCGGTCGCCGGGGCCACCCGCTCGAACATCGCCCTCGCCGAGGCGGACGGCGTGCTCACGAAGATCAACGCCCCCGGCCCCGAACTGACCGCCGCCGAACAGGAGTTGCTCCTGGACACCGTCCGGCGGCAGTCCCGCGACGCCGACTGGATCGCCTGCTGCGGCAGCCTCCCGCGCGGCCTCGCGCCGTCCTGGTACGCCGAGCTGGTCGCCCGCGCGCACGCCGCCGGCGTCCGCATCGCACTGGACACCTCCGGCCCCGCGCTCATCGAGGCCCTGCGCGAACGCCCCGACGTCGTCAAGCCCAACGCCGAGGAACTCGCCGAGGCCGTCTCCCGCCCCCTGGCCACCGTCGGCGACGCGGTCAAGGCCGCCGAGGAACTCCGCGAGCTGGGCGCGGGCGCCGTCCTCGCGAGCCTCGGCGCCGACGGCCAGTTGCTCGTGGACGCCTCGGGCGCCTGGTACGGCAGCGCGCGCGTCGACGTCGTACGCAGCAATGTCGGCGCGGGCGACTCCTCGCTGGCCGGCTTCCTGATCGCCGGCGGCAGCGGCCCGGAGGCCCTCGCCTCGGCCGTCGCCCACGGCGCCGCGGCCGTCCAGCTCCCGGGCAGCGTGATGCCCACCCCCGCGGACCTGGACCCGGCCGCGGTCACGGTCACGGCCGACGTCCCGGTGGACCTCGTACTGACGGAGCCGGTGGCATGAACGTTTCTACGGCGACGACCGTCACGGCCGATTCCGCTACGACCATCCCGGCGCCCCTCGAACCGACCCTCAAGCGGCGACACTCCCCGTTACTCGCCGCGACCCGGGGGAGGCGGGGTCTCCCCGGCCCCGCCTCCGCCTCCGCCACCACCCGCACCACCGCGACACCCAGCTGTACCCCCGTCCCCACCCCCGCCCACGGCAGTTCCCGGGCGATACGCGTGCGAAGGAGCCCGCGATGAGCGAGATGATCACCGCGGACCTGGTCGACCTCGACCTGTCCGCCGATACCAAAGAGGCGGCGGCGCGTGCCCTCGCCGAGCGCATGGTCGCCCAGGGCCGGGTCACCGACCTCGACGGCTTCCTCGCCGACGTGGCGGCCCGCGAGGCGCAGATGCCGACCGGCCTCGACGGCGGCATCGGCATCCCGCACTGCCGCAGCGAGTACGTCACCGAGCCGACGCTCGCCTTCGGCCGCAGCGCCGAGGGTGTCGACTTCGGCGCCCCCGACGGCCCCGCCGACCTGATCTTCCTGATCGCCGCGCCCGCCGGGGCCGACGACGCCCATCTGACGATCCTGTCCGCGCTGGCCCGGCAGCTCATGAACGCCGAGTTCACGTCCGCGCTGCGGTCGGCGGGCGACGCGGAGTCGGCGGCGGCGCTGATCCGTGGGGACGAGCCCGAGTCCGAGTCCGGGGCTGCGGGCACCACAGACTCCGTGGCGACGTCGGCGGCGGCCTCCGCCGACGCCGCCACGGGCACCACGACACCGGCGGCACCGGAGTCCGACGACGACCGCCCGTTCCGTATCGTCGCCGTCACCTCCTGCCCGACCGGTATCGCGCACACCTACATGGCGGCCGAGTCACTGGAGAACGCCGGCCGGGACGCGGGCGTCGAACTCGTCGTCGAGCCGCAGGGCTCGGCCGGTTTCACCCGGCTCGACCCGGCGGTGATCGCGGCGGCGGACGGCGTGATCTTCGCCCACGACGTGCCCGTACGGGAGAAGGACCGCTTCGCCGGCAAGCCGACCGTCGACGTCGGCGTCAAGGCGGGCATCAACCGCCCCGCCGAGCTGATCACCGAGGTCCGCGGCAAGGCGGAACGGGGTGAGGTGACGGCCGGTTCCGGCGCCGCGACCCCCGTCGAGCGCGGCGGCGAGCCGGGCGAGGGCTACGGCTCCAAGCTGCGCAAGTGGCTGATGTCCGGCGTCAGTTACATGGTCCCGTTCGTCGCGGCCGGCGGTCTGCTGATCGCCCTCGGCTTCGCGATCGGCGGCTACGAGATCAAGTCCGCGCCCTCGGTCATGCAGCACTTCGTGTGGACGCAGACCGACAGCTGGGCCGCGCTGATGTTCCAGATCGGCGCCGTCGCCTTCGGCTTCCTTGTCCCGGTGCTCGCGGGTTACATCGCCTACGGCATGGCGGACCGGCCCGGCCTGGTGCCCGGCTTCGTCGGCGGCATGATCGCCTCCACCATCAACGCCGGCTTCCTCGGCGGCCTCGCGGCCGGTCTGATCGCCGGTGGTGTGGTGCTGGCGATCCAGAAGGTGAAGATCCCGGCGGTGGTCCGCGGGATCATGCCGGTGGTGGTGATCCCGCTGATCTCCACGGCGATCGTCGGGTTCCTGATGTTCGTGGTCATCGGCAAGCCGATCGCCTCCGCGCAGAAGGGCATGACCGACTGGCTGAACGGCCTCAGCGGCTCGAACGCCATCCTGCTGGGCGCCCTGCTCGGCCTGATGATGTGCTTCGACCTCGGCGGCCCGGTCAACAAGGTCGCGTACACCTTCGCCACGGCGGGCATCGCGGTCTCCAGCCCCAGCGACTCGGCGATGAAGATCATGGCCGCGGTCATGGCGGCCGGCATGGTCCCGCCGCTGGCGATGGCCCTGGCCACCACCGTGCGCGGCAGGCTCTTCACCGAGACCGAGCGCGAGAACGGCAAGGCCGCCTGGGTGCTGGGCGCCTCCTTCATCTCCGAGGGCGCGATCCCGTTCGCGGCGGCCGACCCGCTGCGTGTCATCCCGTCCTCGATGGTGGGCGGCGCGATCACCGGCGCCCTGTCGATGGCCTTCGGCGCGACCCTGCGCGCCCCGCACGGCGGCATCTTCGTGGTCCCGCTGATCGGCAACGCGTTCCTCTACCTGATCGCCATCGCGATCGGCATGTGCGTCACGGCGAGCCTGGTCGTCGCACTGAAGGGCATGCGCAAGCCGGCCGCAGGCGGTACGGCCGCCGGGACGCCGGACGACATGGCGGCACCCACGGCGGACGCGAAGCAGCCGGTCGCCGCCTAGCCTCTTTTGGGCCGCTGTGAGGTGTTCACGGCAACTGCGAGATACGTCACGGTCCGGGACCACAGTCCCGGACCGTGGTGTCTACTGGAACGCATGCCTGAGCACGTCTCGATCCTCCAGCTGACCGGTGTGGCCGTTCTCGCCCTGGCGACCGTCGCCTGGGTGTTCGGCCTGACGCGCATCCTGCGCCGCTCCCTCGCGGAGCCCACCGTGTGGCACGCGGCCCACCCGCTGTACGGCCTTCCGAACCAGCGCGCCACCGCGCCCCACCTGGAGTCCGTCGACCTGACCCCGGCCGAGCGCGACGCCTTCGCGGGCCTGGTACGACAGCTCAGCGACGGGCGTTGAGGCAGCGGCCCGAAGGTCGGGGCCAGGGCCAGGTCCTAGGAGACCTGCGCCGCCCGCCGCTCCATCGCGTCGCGGGCCGCGTCCTCGTCGGCGTACACCTCGCACATGTGGCGGCCGTCGGGTGTCGCCGTGTGCTCGACCTCCCACAGGGAGATCTCCGCGCCGTCGCGCAGCAGGAACGCGTGCTCGTAGAGCGAGAAGGACAGCGCGGGACGGCCCGCGCGGTAGGGGCGGCCGAAGGCCTGGGTGATCTGGTGCGCGAAGGCCGTCGCCAGCAGCGCGGCGGTCTCGTCGTCCGGCCGGTCCGGGTTCTCCGCCCGGCGCAGTAAACGGCGCGCGTGGTCGGCGGAGTGGTCCGCCAGATACGCGTGCCGGGGCTCGGGGACCGTCGACAGGTGCACCAGCACCGGCAGTTCGAAGTCCGGTGCGTCCGGCGGCAGCGGCAGGCGCGCGGTCGCGGCCCGCACCTCCTCCTCGTCGACATACACCTCGTGCTGAGCCTCACGGCCGAGCACGGTGTTGTGGACTAGCTCCCACAGGGTCAGGGCCGAACCGTCGGCGAGCAGCCATGTGTGCCGGTACGTCTCCCGGTGCAGGCCGGCGCTGTGGTGCGCGGAGTGCAGCGAACTGTCGTGCGCCAGCGCGCAGTCGAGACGCCGTATCGTCTCGTCCGGCAGCTCGAAGGAGTTCAGGGCACGACCGAGGAGCCGCGCGAGGTGCTCCTCCGGAGACTCGGGCGACTCGGGTGGTTCGTACGCTGCCGTGTCGTACGGAACGCTCAAGGCTTCTCCCGGCGTTGCTGCATGTCACCTTGTGGGTGCATACCGTAGCCCCTCGGTCGGACATCATGTCCGGGAACCGAGAAAACGTATGCCCGGAAAACGCGCGGGCCGCGCGAGATGTTCCCGCGCGGCCCGAAGATCCGTCAAAACCCGCCGGTCAGGCGGCACTTCCGGCGGTCCACTCGCTCCACGCCATGTTCCAGCCGTTGAGCCCGTTGTCCGGGGCGACCGTCTTGTCGGGGGAGTTCTTCACGATCACGACGTCCCCGATGAGGGAGTTGTCGTAGAACCACTTGGCGTTCGTGGCGCCCTGCGCGCCCTGTACGTCCGCGAGTCCGACGCAGCCGTGGCTGGTGCCGGTCTGCCCGAAGGGCGGGTTCGACCTGCTGTACCAGTAGTTGCCGTGGATGAACGTCCCCGACGACGTCAGGCGCATCGCGTGCGGCACGTCCGGGATGTCGTACTCGCCGCCCAGGCCGACCGTCTGGCTGTTCATCCGGGTCTGGGTGAACTTCTCGGAGATCACCATCTGCCCGTTGTACGTGGTGTGTTCGGGGCTGCCCGAGGAGATCGGCAGCGACTTGAGGGTCTGCCCGTCCCGCACGACCGTCATGGTCTGCGTGTTGACGTCGACCGTGGAGACCTGCGAACGGCCGATGGTGAAGGTCACCGTCTTCTTCTGCACGCCGTAGACGCCGTTCGCGCCCTCCACGCCGTCCAGGTCGATCTTCATCGTGACCTTGGAACCGGCCTTCCAGTAGTCCTGGGGCCGGAAGTCGAGCCGCTGCGCCCCGAACCAGTGCCCCACGACCTGCTGCCCGCTGCTGGACGTGACCGTGATGTGCGACTGCACGGACTTCTGGTCGCTGATCGCCTTGTCGAAATTGAACGACACCGGCATCCCGACACCGACCGTCGTCCCGTTGTCCGGCGTGTACGTCCCGATGAAGCTGTTGCTCGAAGTGACCGTGGTGAAGATGGAGTTGGCGGCCGAGGTCTTGCCGCTGGAGTCCTTCGCGGTCGCCGATATCTGGTACTTCGTACCGCGCTCCAGCTGCTCCTTCGGCTTCCAGCTCGAGCCGTTCGCGGAGATCGCGCCGTCCACGGCCTGCCCCGACCCCGCGACCGTCATCTTCACGTCCGTCAGCGTGCCGTCGCTGACCCGCACGCCGGTGGCGTTGATGGACGCGTTCGTCGAACCGTCCTTCGCCGAGATGACGATCTTCGCGGTGGACGTCTTGGCGGACGTCCCGCCGCCACCCTTGCTGTTGGTGTCGGTGTCCGCGCTGGCGTTGCCGCCGCACGCGCTGAGGGTGAGGGTGCCGACCACCAGGGCGGCGATGGCCCCCAGTACGCGCCGCGCTGCTATGTCCGGCGTTGTCACGGGCTGCTCCAGGTTCGTGTGGTGTGCGTGATCCGCTGTGATGCGTGGACAAAGAGGGGCCACACCCCCGCACGGGTTCCCGCCGTTCCCCACGGACGCCATCCGGTGACAGAACCGCGACAAACACCGGGCGCCTACCGCCTCCCGTACAACTCCTCGTACGACGGCCACGCCCCGCCCGGCCCGTCCACCGACTCGGCGGCCCGCACCGCGCGCACGATCGCGCGGGTCACCACGTCCGCGCCGGCCGCGAGAATGTCGTTGAGGGCGAGGGGGTTCTCGGCGTCGAGCGGGCGGGCTCCGGTGGCAAGGGTGAACACCGTGTCCCCGTCGTGCAGCAGGTGCACCGGCCGTACGGCGCGCGCGATGCCGTCGTGCGCCGTGCCGGCCAGCTTCTGCGCCTGCGCCTTGGTGAGTTCGGCGTCCGTGGCGACCACTGCGAGCGTGGTGTTCAGCGGCGGAGGCGTGTTCTTCGCGGCGGTCTCGGCGAGGCGCCGACGCGCGGCCTCGTGAACCTGCGCTTCCGGGCAGGTCACGCGTCCCTGGAACAACTCCCCGTACAGGACACCCGTTTCGGGATCCATCACCGACCCCGCCGCGTTGGCCACCACCAGCGCGGCCACCGTGATCCCGGACTCCAGCACGATGCTCGCGGTCCCGACCCCGCCCTTCATCGCCCCGACCACGGCGCCCGTACCGGCCCCCACGCACCCCTCACGCACCCGCACCCCGGGCCCGCTGATCGCGGCCGCTTCGACCGCGGCCCGCCCTGTGGCCGCGTCCGGCCTGGCCCTGAAGTCGCCGCCCCGCCCCAGATCGAAGACACAGGCCGCGGGCACCACCGGCACGACATGCAGCGGATCGACCCCGACCCGCACCCCGCGCCCCTGCTCCTCCAGCCAGCCCATCACCCCGGACGCGGAATCAAGCCCGTACGCACTCCCACCGGTCAGCACGATCGCCTCGACCCGCTGCACCAGATTGCGCGGGTCGAGCGCGTCGGTCTCCTTGGTCCCGGGCCCCCCGCCCCGCACATCCACGGCAGCCACCGCCCCACCCTCCGGCGCGAGCACAACGGTGGTACCGGTAAGCCACCCACCTCCCGACCGCGTCGCATGCCCCACCCGCACGCCGGCCACGTCCGTCAACGCGTCAACTGTCATGGGGTTCAGTCTTGCCCAACGAGGGTCGGATCCGGGGGCGGTCGGCTTGGTGTTCGTCGTCAGCTCGCCGGTGCCGTCGCCTCTTCCCTGCGCTGCCCGGCTGCCGTGCGTGCTGTCAGTGTCACCCCGGCCGCGACCGTCAGCGCCGACACCAGGCCCGCCGCGAGTACCGCCCAGGAGCCCAGGAACGTGCAGCAGATCACCAGCAACGCGGCCAGCGGGAGCACCAGTTGCTGGGTGATGCCCACCTTGTAGTGGCGGGCGTGCAGGGCCCAGACGCTGAGCAGGTACAGGGCCGTCGGCAGCGTCACCGCGGCGGAGGCGGACAGGGTGGAGATGTGTGCCTTGCCGACCGCCTGGGTGACCGCCACCTCCAGGCCGGCGCCGATCATGGCCGCCGAGGCGAAGATCAGATAGTGGCCGTAGCCCCACAGGAATGCCTGCTGGTTGGACCGGAGGTGTCCGTGGATCGGCACCACGAAGTAGATCCACCACGCGGCGAACACGATCAGCAGCCCGCCCGCCGCGATGGGCAGCAGCTCGCCCAGCGCGTCGTGCTCGTCCACCCCCGACTTCACGGCGACCGTGGCCGCGGCGATCGTCTCGCCCAGCACGATGATCGTGAACAGCCCGTACCGCTCGGAGATGTGGTGCGGATGCCACGGCGTAGGGAAGTTTTTCTCCGCGAAGCGCGGCACGCACAGCTCGGCGATCACCATCACGAGGAACACCCAGCCCCGGGCCGGCTCCGGCAGGACGACCAGTCCCGTCCAGCCGACCATGCAGAGCAGCACGCCGCCCGCGTACCGCAATGCCATCGTCCGCTCCGGCCCGGTGGCGCTCCGTGCCGCCCGCAGCCACTGAGTGGCCATAGCCAGCCGCATGATCACGTAGCCGAGCCAGACCACCAGGTAGTCGTGTTGCTCGAAGGCTCGCGCGACCCCGGCCGCGAGGACCAGGACGCCGGCGATCTGCACCAGCGTGACGATCCGGTACAGCACGTCGTCGTTGTCGTACGCCGACGCGAACCAGGAGAAGTTCATCCAGGCCCACCAGATCGAGAAGAACTGCATCGCGTAGTTGAGGATGCCCTCGCCCGCATGCCCCTCGGCGACGGCGTGCGCCAGTTGGATGCCCACCTGCGCGATGGCCACGACGAAGCACAGGTCGAAGAAGAGCTCCAGTGGCGAGGCGACCCGGTGCGACTCGTCCCGGCCGCGGGCGGTGAGCGGACGCAGGGGTCTTTGAATTTCGGACGTCATGAGGCCAAGCACAGCAGATGACGTCCACCCGGGGCCGTACCCTGGAGGCATGAGTACCGCCCCCGCCCCCGAGCCGCGCGATCCGAAGCCCGCGCTGGTCTTCGACGATCCGTTGAGCCGGCCCTCCTCGGACGACACGGATCGCGGGTGGGGCGAGCGGGCCGAGGGCGACGGCGCCGCCGATCTCAAGCGCTTCCTCGACGAGAAGCCGCCCCACCACATCTGAGCCGTCGGCTACTGCTCCCGGTGCCCGTCGCCGCGCTGTGCGACGAGCGCGTCGCGGATCTCCTTGAGCACCTCCAGCTCGGTGATCTCGATGACCTCGTGCGTGCCCTCCTTGGCCCTGCGCTGGGCCTCCACCCGGGCCAGGTACTTCGACATCGGCAGCACCATCAGGAAGTAGACGACCGCCGCGGTGATCACGAAGCTGAGGGTGGCTCCCAGGACGGAGCCCCACATCAACTGGATGCCCTTGTCGCCCGAGCAGGAGTCGCTCAGACACGAGCTGTAGGTGTCCAGGTTCTGGGTGCCGATCGCGCCGACGACCGGGTTGATGAGCCCCTTCACCACCGAGTTGACGATGTTCGTGAAGGCGGCGCCGATGACCACCGCGACTGCCAGGTCGACGACGTTCCCGCGCATCAGGAAGGTCTTGAAGCCCTGCCAGACGCCCGGTTCCTTCTTCTTCTCGCTCAACTCGGAGCCTCTTCTCGCACGCGCACGGTGTGGAACGAACAGCTCCGCAACCTACGTCAATGCCCGGCCATCCTGTCCAATTCAGTAACTCGAACGAGGGACTTGACACGAATTCGCACAGGCGGCTGAAGGCGCGGCTCACGATACGGAGAGCACGGTTCAACACATCGTCACCGCCAGCCGTGCCGTGGCACTCGCACCGGCCAGCCGGGCCGCCGTGGCACGCGGCACCGAGAGCACCACCAACGCCCCGCCGCCGTCCGCCTCTTGAAGCGGCTCGGGCACCTTCGTCACCCGCGCACCGCGCGCTACCACCCGGGCGTCACCGCCCGCCGCCGACTCCTCGGCGGCGATCACATCGACCCGGTCGCCGGACCGCAGCAGCCGGACCGTGCCGGCATCGGCGATCCGCACCGCCGCCGACACCCACTCGACCGCCCGGTGCTGCCGTACCGGATCGGCCACCGGGTGCCCGCGGGGCCGCTCGCTGTGCCGCGCCTCCACCGCCTCGCGCGGGCCCGCCGCCACGAGGGCGGCCGCGGTCACCGCGAGCCCGGCCGCCACGGCCCGCCTGCGATGCCGTAGCAACCGGCGCAGTTGATACCACCCGCCGCGCACCCGCACGGGCGCGAAGTGCGGCACCTCGCACGTGGCCGGAGCGTCGGTGCCCAACGGGCGCGGAGAGAAATCAGTGCCCAGCGCGCTCGGAACGGACGAAGGGGAGGGGGAGAGGGACATGTGGACCACCACCTGCGACGAGGGATCGGCTTGCGGTCCCACGATGAGGCACCGCGCCGCCGCCCGCCGGAGCCCGTGTGTCACCCGCCGGTTGTGGACAACTCCCTCACCCGAACGGGACGTTCCGCGCCCCGGAAGCCCTCCCCGCTCCCTCTACTACGGCAGTTCGAACCCCGGATCCATCCCGCCCAGCGCGTTCACGCACAGGCAGTCCCGTGCCCCGCTCTCCGGCAGCGCGGCCACCGCGTCGAACAGCACGCCCCGCAGCCGGTCCACGTTCGCCGCGAACACCCGCAGCACCTCGTCGTGGGAGACGCCCTCGCCGGTCTCGGCGCCCGCGTCGAGGTCGGTGACCAGGGTCAACGAGGAGTAGCAGAGCTCCAGTTCACGGGCGAGCGCGGCCTCGGGGTGGCCGGTCATGCCGACCACCGACCAGCCCTGTGCCCGGTGCCACAGGGATTCGGCGCGGGTCGAGAAGCGCGGCCCCTCGATCACCACGAGCGTGCCGCCGTCGACCGCCTCCCAGTCCCGCCCCTGCGCCGCCTTCAGCGCGGCCGCCCGGCCGGTCGGGCAGTAGGGGTCGGCCAGGGACACATGCACCACGTTCGGCACTCCGCCGTCGGGCAGCGGCAGCCCGTCGAAGTACGACCCCGCCCGGGACTTCGTACGGTCCACCAGTTGGTCCGGCACCAGCAGCGTGCCCGGCCCGTACTCGGGGCGCAGCCCGCCCACCGCGCACGGGCCGAGGACCTGGCGGACCCCGACGGAGCGCAACGCCCAGAGGTTGGCGCGGTAGTTGATGCGGTGCGGCGGCAGATGGTGGCCGCGTCCGTGCCGGGGCAGGAAGGCGACCCGCCGGCCGGCGATCTCGCCGAGGAAGAGGGAGTCGCTGGGTGGCCCGTAGGGGGTGTCGACCTGGATCTCGGTCACGTCGTCGAGGAACGAGTAGAAGCCGGAGCCGCCGATTACGCCGATCTCTGCGTTCACCATGACCAGCACCCTAGCCGCCGCCGACGAGCCCGTAGGAGGCGGCTCCGGAAACGCCGAGGACCCTGTCGTCGACGACGACAGGGTCCCGCGACGAAGAGTCCTACGCGGCGGAGCTGCTGCTGGACGAGGAGCCCGAGCTCGACGACTTCGACTTCGCGTCCGAGGACGAGGAAGTGGTCGAGGGGGTGGACGGCTTCGAGTCCGAGGACGTCGACGGCTTCGGGGTCGCCGGCGAGCTGCTCGACGAGGAGCCGCGGCTGTCGTTCCGGTAGAAACCGGAGCCCTTGAAGACAATGCCGACCGCGGAGAACACCTTCTTCAGGCGGCCACCGCAGTTGGGGCACTCGGTCAGGGCGTCGTCGGTGAACTTCTGCACCGCCTCGAGGCCCTCGCCGCACTCGGTGCACTGATACTGGTAGGTCGGCACTGTGTCTTCCTCCTGGCACTCTCACTCAATGAGTGCTAACGAGCGTCCATAGTGACGTATTCCCGGGGATCAGTCCACTGCCACCGGCACGCGGTGACCGACGCCACGTGCCACGGTGCGGCTGTGGGGCCGGGTCGCGAGGCGCGACCGCAGGGCCACCAGTGTCCCCAGGGCGAGCACCGTACCGGCCATCGGGACCAGGAAACCGGCGCCGCCCCACAGGCGGTCCTCCAGTTGTCCGGCGACCGTGACGGCGGCGGCCTGGCCGAGGGCGACCGCGCCGGTCAGCCAGGTGAAGGCCTCGGTGCGGGCGCCGGCCGGGACGAGCCCCTCGACCAGGGTGTAGCCGGTGATCAGGGCGGGCGCGATGCACATGCCGACCAGGAGGCCGAGGGCGGCCAGGAGCAGCACCGAGTGGGCGGTCCACAGGGCGGACGCGGTCAGCGCGAGCGCGGCGTAGCCGACGAGGAGACGGCGCTGCGGGGCGACCTTCCAGGCAACGGCACCGCAGACCACGCCGGAGAGCATGTTGCCGGCCGCGAAGGTGCCGTACAGGACACCGTTCAGGCCCGGTTCGCCGATCGACTCGGTGAAGGCGGCCAGGGAGACCTGCATCCCGCCGAAGACGGAACCGATGCCCAGGAAGGTCACGATCAGAACGCGCACTCCGGGGACGCCCAGTGCGGAAACGTGCTCCACGCGTGCGTGCCCGGTGGCGGTCGCCTTCGGCTGGGTGCTCCTCTGCGCGGCGAACAGCAGACCGCCGACGAGGGTGAGCGCCGACTCGGTGACCAGGCCGGCGGCCGGGTTCACGGCGGTGCACAGGGCGGTCGCGAGCAACGGGCCGAAGACGAAGGTCAGTTCGTCGGTGACGGACTCGAAGGCGGCGGCGGTCGTCATGAGGGGGGAGTCCTGGAGCCTCACGCCCCAGCGGGCGCGCACCATGGGCCCGATCTGCGGCACCGAGGCGCCGGTCGGCACGGCGGCCACGAACAGTGCCCACAGCGGCGCGTGTCCGAGCGCCAGCGCCGTGAACGTCAGGCCGGACAGGGTGTGCGCCAGGACGCCGGGGAGCAGTACGGCCCGCTGTCCGTGGCGGTCGGCCAGCCGTCCGCTGTAGGGCGCGAACAGGGCCATGGAGACGCCGGTGACGGCCGCGGCGGCGCCCGCCGCGCCGTAGGAGCCGGTGGTGTGCCGCACCAGCAGCACGATGGAGATGGTGAGCATCGCGAACGGCTGGCGTGCCGCGAAGCCGGGGAGCAGGAACGTCCAGGCGCCGCGTGTGCGCAGCAACTGCCCGTAACCGGGGCGGGAGGTGACCGTGGATGCCACGGCCCGTGCCTTTCTGCCACCTGGTAGCGCGCCCTGTGCGGGGGCGCCGAGCACTGTCCTCTTGCGCGGAACTGCGGTAGATACCGGTGCCCACGCGGAGAGGGATTCGGCCGCCATACGGTCGCGCCAGCACTGCGTCAGGCAGGGTTGGTTCGATGCTGGTTCGATCAGAATGTGCCTTCATCCTACAGGGGGCATGACCTGGTCAGCCTGTGAAAAGGGGCACCACGCGCGCGTTCACCTGTGATTGGCGCAGGTGTGAACCGTATGAAACATGCCCTTAACGGCCGGCGCCGCTGGTGTCCGTGCCCAGCCACCCGGCCAGCTTGCCGCCGTGGCCCACCGCGCGCAGCCGCGCTTCCGCCGCGTCCCGGACGGGGTCCGTGGTGACCACGAGGAGTTCGTCGCCGCGCCGCAGGACCGTCGTGGGCAGCGGGACAAACGATTTTCCGTCGCGTACGACGAGGGTGACCGCGGCCCCGGCCGGCAGCCTCAGCTCGTTGACCTCGACGCCGTGCATCTTCGACTCCGCGGGGATCGCGACGGACAGCAGATGCCCGCGCAGCCGCTCCAGGGGCGCCGATTCGACCCCCAGGTCGGCGGCCTCCGGCCCCTCGCCCAGCTTCAGCGTGCGGGCCAGCCAGGGCAGCGTCGGACCCTGGACGAGGGTGTAGACGACGACCAGGACGAACACGATGTTGAAGATCCGGCGGCTGCCGCCGACGCCGTTCACCATGGGGATCGTCGCCAGGATGATGGGTACGGCGCCGCGCAGCCCGGCCCAGGACATGAGGGTCTGCTCCTGCCACGGCACCCGGAACGGCGTGAGGCTGACCACCACGCTGAGCGGCCGGGCCACCATCGTCAGCACCAGGCCGATGATCAGCGCCGGCCAGACGTCGTCGCCCAGCTCGTGCGGGGTGACCAGGAGGCCGAGCAGGACGAACATGCCGATCTGGGCGATCCAGCCGAGCCCGTCGGCGAAGCCGCGCGTCGCGGGCCAGTGGGGCAGCTTGGCGTTGCCCAGCATCATCGAGGCGAGATAGACCGCGAGGAAGCCGCTGCCGTGCGCCAGGGCGCCCGCGGCGTACGCGGTGACGGCTATCGCCAGGACGGCGATGGGGTAGAGGCCGGAGGCTGGCAGCGCCACGTGCCGCAGCCCCCAGGAGCCGAGCCAGCCCACCGCGAGGCCGATGGCCGCGCCGATGGCCAGCTCCAGGGCTATCTCGCCCACCAGCGCGTACCAGTGCTCGACGGGGCCCGCCGTGGAGAAGGCGACGACCAGGATGACCACCGGGGCGTCGTTGAACCCGGACTCGGCCTCCAAAGTGCCCGTCACGCGCGCGGGCAGGGGGATTCTGCGCAGCACGGAGAAGACCGCCGCCGCGTCCGTCGAGGACACCACCGCCCCGATGATCAGCGCCTGCCGCCACTCCAGACCGACCAGGTAGTGCGCGCCCGCGGCGGTGACGCCGACGCTCACCGCCACTCCCACCAGGGCCAGCGTCGCGGCGGACGACAGGACCGGCTCGACCTCCTTCCACTTCGTGCCGAGGCCGCCCTCGGCCAGGATCACGACCAGGGCCGCGTACCCGATGACCTGGGTCAGCTCGGCGTTGTCGAAGTGGATGTCGCCGATGCCGTCCTGGCCCATGGCGATGCCGATCCCCAGGTACACGAGCAGGCTGGGGAGCCCGCTGCGCGAGGAGATCCGGACCGCCGCGACGGCGACGAGCAGGACGAGCGAGCAGACGAGCAGAAGCTGGTCGAGGTGGTGGACAGTCAGTGGCCTTCCCTTCCTCGGCTGGCGCGCGTCTCGGGCGACAGCACACGTACAGGGGACGCGAGGCGGCGGCGCCATGCATCCAAGTACTTCGTTACCTTACCTAACTCTTGACGCTTTCTTGACACTTCCCGAGGCAAGATCGAACGCCCGTCCGCGTCGGTACCCGACTCCGCGTCAAGTCGCTCGGGACCCTGCGCCTATGGTTGCTCCAGCGCTCAGTCAAAAGCACAGCCCGCCCTGCCGCTCGCGTTAGGACAGCAAGGACAGCGATGCCCCCCAATACCACCGCCTCATCGGGTCATAAGCCCGGCAAGTCCGGCAGGAAAAAGGGGCGCAAAGCCCGTCTATTGGTTCTCGTCCTGGTCATGGCCGTCATCGGAGGCATCGCCTACGGCGGGTACTGGTCCGTGAGCACGGTCCGCGCGTCCCTGCCGCAGACCACGGGCTCGATCACGCTCGACGGCCTGTCCGGGCCCGTCGACGTCAAGCGTGACAGCTACGGCATCCCGCAGATCTACGCGTCCTCCGACGCGGACCTGTTCATGGCGCAGGGCTACGTCCAGGCGCAGGACCGGTTCTACGAGATGGACGTGCGCCGGCACATGACCGCCGGGCGGCTGTCGGAGATGTTCGGCAAGAGCCAGGTCAAGAACGACGAGTTCCTGCGCACCCTGGGCTGGGACCGGGTGGCGAAGAAGGAGTACGACACCACGCTGTCGTCCTCCACCAAGAAGTATCTCCAGGCCTACGCCAAGGGGGTCAACGCCTACCTCCAGGGCAAGGACGGCAAGGACATCTCCCTGGAGTACGCGGCCCTCGGCTTCACCAACGACTACAAGCCCGAGAAGTGGACCCCGGTCGACTCCGTCGCGTGGCTCAAGGCGATGGCCTGGGACCTGCGCGGCAACATGCAGGACGAGATCGACCGCGCCCTGATGACCACCCGCCTCGGCCCGAAGCAGATCTCCGACCTGTACCCGGAGTATCCGTACAGCCGCAACCAGCCGATCGTCACCGAGGGCGAGTACGACGAGTACACCAAGACCTTCGACGGCGGCGACAGCTCCAGCGGCACGTCCACGAGCGGCACCACGGGCTCCTCGTCGTCCTCGTCCGGCTCGGCCCTCACGAGCCAGCTCTCGGGCCTCTCGGACGTCCTGGACGACATCCCGACGGCCGTCGGCGTGAACGGCCAGGGCATCGGCTCCAACTCCTGGGTCGTCGCCGGGAAGTACACCATCACCGGCAAGCCGCTCCTGGCCAACGACCCCCACCTGGAAGCCTCGCTGCCGTCCGTCTGGTACCAGATGGGCCTGCACTGTCGCGCGATCTCCAGCAAGTGCCAGTACGACGTCACCGGCTACACCTTCGCGGGCATGCCCGGCGTCGTCATCGGCCACAACCAGGACATCGCCTGGGGCATGACCAACTCCGGGGTCGACACCACCGACCTCTACCTGGAGAAGCTCTCCGGCGACGGCTACCTGTACGACGGCACGACGAAGCCCTTCACGACCCGCACGGAGACCATCAAGGTCGCCGGCGGCACCTCCAAGAAGATCGTCGTCCGGGAGACCAACAACGGCCCGCTGCTGTCCGACCGCGACGACGAACTGGTGAAGGTCGGCAAGAAGGCCACCGTCGACACCGCGGCACCCGACAGAGGCGACGGCTACGGCATCGCCCTGCGCTGGACCGCCGAGGACCCGGGCACCACCATGGACGCCGTCTTCGCCATGGACAAGGCGTCCGACTGGAGCGACTTCCGCGCCGCCTCCACGAAGTTCGACGTGCCCTCGCAGAACCTCGTCTACGCCGACACCAAGAACAACATCGGCTACACCCTGCCCGGCAAGATCCCCACGCGCGGGAAGGGCGACGGCTCGCTGCCGGTGCCCGGCTGGGACTCCAAGTACGACTGGACCGGCTACATCCCACAGGCCGCGCTGCCGTACGAGTACAACCCGAAACGCGGCTACATCGTCACCGCCAACCAAGCCGTGATCGACAAGGACAAGTACCCCTACACGCTCACCACGGACTGGGGCTACGGCACCCGCAGCCAGCGCATCACCGACCTGATCCAGTCGAAGATCGACGGCGGCGGCAAGATCTCCACCGACGACATGCGGCAGATGCAGCTCGACGACAGCAGCGAGATCGCCAAGCTGCTCGTGCCCAAGCTGCTGAAGATCGACGAGCCCGACCCGGACGTGCGCGAGGCGCAGAAGCTCCTGGAGGGCTGGGACTACACCCAGGACGCCGACTCGGCGGCGGCCGCCTACTTCAACTCGGTCTGGCGCAACGTCCTCAAGCTCGCCTTCGGCAACAAGCTGCCCAAGGAGCTGCGGGTCAAGGGCCAGTGCCTGCTGGTCTCGCCGGTCGACACCACCGGTCCCGCCGACGAGGACAACCAGAAGGTGCGCGAGTGCGGCGAGCGCGACGCGGACCAGGCGCAGCCGGACGGCGGCGACCGCTGGTTCGAGGTCGTCCGCAAGCTCATGGACGACCCGAACAGCGACTGGTGGAAGACGCCCGCCTCGGGCACCCGTCCGGCGGCGAACAACATGAACCAGTTGTTCAAGCGCGCCATGATCGACGCCCGCTGGGAGCTGACCGCGAAGCTCGGCAAGGACCTCGACACCTGGAGCTGGGGCCGGCTGCACCGCCTGTTCCTGAAGAACCAGACCCTGGGCACCGACGGCCCCGGCATCGTCCAGTACGTCCTCAACCGCGGCCCCTGGAAGCTCAGCGGCGGCGAGGCCACGGTCAACGCGACCGGCTGGAACGCGGCCGGCGGCTACGGAGTCGTCTGGGTGCCGTCGATGCGCATGGTGGTCAACCTCGACGACTTCGACAAGTCCAAGTGGATCAACCTCACCGGAGCCTCCGGACACGCCTACAGCGCGCACTACACCGACCAGACCAGCAAGTGGGTCAACGGCGAGCTGCTGTCCTGGTCGTTCTCCTCCAAGGCGGTCGATGACAGCACGAGCGACACCCTGGTGCTGAAACCGTGAGCCGCTGACATCTGAAATGGCCCTCCACGCACGCGTGGAGGGCCATTTTCAGCTCTCCGTTTTCAGTTCCCCGGGAACCGGTGCACCCCGCTCGGTGTCACCGCCGCCCGCACCGGCCGGTCGTGCGCCTCCGCGGGGACGCGTCCGACGACCTCGGAGTCGTACAGCAGCACCACCAGTGCGGGATGCGCGCCCGCCCGCTCCAGCCGCGCCAGCACGCGGTCGTACGACCCCCCGCCGCGCCCCAGGCGCATCCCGCGCCCGTCGACCGCCAGGCCGGGCAGCAGGACGACGTCGGCGGCGGCCACGGCGTCCGGGCCGAGCCGCTCCCCGGACGGCTCGAACAGGGCCATCCTTCCGCCGTGTTGGACCCGCGCGAGCGAGCCCTCGCCGTCGTAGGCGCCCCAGTCCAGGTCGTTGTCCGGAAGCAGCACGGGGAGCAGGACCTCGACGTCCCGCGCGCGGAGGGCGTCCAGGAGCGCGAGCGTTCCGGGTTCGCTCCCGACGGAGACGTACGCGGCGACCGTGCGCGCCCGTGCCAACTCGGGCAGTTCCAGCGCGCGATCGGCGAGCGCGCGGCCGGCCGCCCGCACGTCATCGGCCGTCAACCTGTTCCTCACCGCGAGGAGCTCTTGTCGCAACATTCGCTTGTCAGGCTCGGCTTCATGTCCTAGGTGACGCACAGGTCCCACCCGCATCCTTCCTTATGTGCTCATATGAGAGCGTTTTAACCGGAGCCACAGATTCAGCACAAAGGCACCGGATAAGGTTCGGGCATGACTCAGTCGCACCCCAGGATCAGTAAGGCTGTCATTCCCGCAGCCGGTCTCGGCACCAGGTTCCTGCCGGCCACGAAAGCAACTCCCAAGGAGATGCTGCCGGTCGTGGACAAGCCCGCGATCCAGTACGTGGTCGAAGAGGCCGTGTCGGCTGGGCTCGACGACGTCCTCATGATCACCGGACGCAACAAGCGCCCTCTTGAGGACCACTTCGACCGCAACTACGAACTCGAATCCGCCCTCCAGAAGAAGGGCGACGCGAGCCGCCTCGCCAAGGTCCAGGAGTCGAGCGACCTCGCGACCATGCACTACGTCCGCCAGGGCGACCCCAGGGGCCTCGGCCACGCCGTCCTGTGCGCGGCCCCGCACGTCGGCCACGAGCCCTTCGCCGTCCTCCTCGGGGACGACCTGATCGACCCCCGCGACCCCCTCCTCGCGCGCATGGTCGAGGTCCAGGAGCAGCACGGCGGCAGCGTCATCGCCCTCATGGAGGTCGCGCCCGAGCAGATCCACCTCTACGGCTCCGCGGCCGTCGAGGTCACCGGGGACGCCGACGTCGTCAAGGTCACCGGTCTCGTCGAGAAGCCGGACGCGGCCGACGCCCCGTCGAACTACGCGGTCATCGGCCGCTATGTCCTCGACCCCACCATCTTCGACATACTGCGCAAGACCGAGCCCGGCCGCGGCGGCGAGATCCAGCTCACCGACGCCCTCCAGCAACTCGCCACCGACGAGAAGATCGGCGGCCCCGTGCACGGCGTCGTCTTCAAGGGCCGCCGCTATGACACCGGCGACCGGGGCGACTATCTGCGTGCCATTGTCAGACTCGCGTGCGAACGTGAAGACCTGGGCCCGGACTTCCGTGCCTGGCTTCGCAGTTACGTAGCCGAGGAGATGTAGCAACGTTGAGCACCGCCGCGACCCGCACCCCAGGACCGGACCACCTCTGGTCGGTGGACGAGCACCTGGAGGACATCCTCGCGACCGTCCGCCCCCTGGAACCCATCGAGCTGCAACTGCTCGACGCCCAGGGATGCGTCCTGGTCGAGGACATCACGGTGCCGGTCTCGCTCCCGCCCTTCGACAACAGCTCGATGGACGGATACGCGGTGCGGGTCACGGACGTGGCGGGCGCGAGCGAGGAGTACCCGGCCGTCCTGACGGTCGTCGGCGATGTCGCGGCGGGCCAGGCCGAACCGCTCCATGTGGGCCCCGGCCAGGCCGCCCGCATCATGACCGGCGCCCCCCTCCCGCCCGGCGCCGAGGCCGTGGTCCCCGTGGAGTGGACCGACGGAGGCCTCGGCGAGGGCCCGGTCACCGGCATGCGGGCCCGCGGCCAGGACCCCGAGGCGGCCGGCGGGCACGTGCAGGTGTACCGCTCGGCCGAGGCACGCGCGCACGTACGCGCGAAGGGCAGCGACGTGAAGGCCGGCGACCGCGCCCTGGACGCCGGTACGATCCTCGGCCCGCCGCAGATCGCCCTGCTCGCCGCGATCGGCCGCGGCACGGTCCGCGTCCGCCCCCGCCCGCGCGTGGTCGTCATGTCCACCGGCAGCGAACTCGTCCAGCCCGACGAGCAGTTGGGCAGCGGCCAGATCTACGACTCCAACAGCTTCGCCCTCACCGCCGCCGCCCGCGACGCCGGCGCCATCGCCTACCGGGTCGGCGCCGTCGCCGACGACGCCGAGACCCTCCGCTCCACCATCGAGGACCAGCTCGTCCGCGCCGACCTCCTGGTCACCACCGGCGGCGTGAGCGTCGGGGCGTACGACGTCGTCAAGGAAGCCCTCTCCTCCGTGGGCGACGAGGACGAGGAGGGCGCCGGGATCGACTTCCGCAAGCTCGCCATGCAGCCCGGCAAACCCCAGGGCTTCGGCTCCATCGGCCCCGACCACATCCCGCTGCTGGCCCTCCCCGGCAACCCGGTGTCGTCGTACGTCTCCTTCGAACTGTTCGTCCGCCCCGCGATCCGCACCCTGATGGGCCTGGACGACGTACACCGCCCGACGACCCGGGCCGTCCTCACCAGCGACAAGGCGCTGACCTCGCCCAAGGGCCGCAGACAGTTCTTGCGCGGGACGTACGCCGACGGCGAGGTGACCCCGGTCGGCGGCGCCGGATCGCACCTGGTCGCGGCCCTCGCGCTTGCTGATTCGCTGATCGTCGTCCCCGAGGACGTCGAGTCCGTCGAGCCCGGCACCGAGGTCCAGGTGGTCCTGCTCCGCTGAGCAGGCGCGGTTGGCGGTACCGTGTCGCGCACAACACGCCCGGACCGGGAGCGCCACACAGCATGACTGAGCCTTTCCGGGGGGACACCCCCGGACCCCCTGAGCAAGACCGGCTGACGCACATCGACGACGCGGGCGCCGCCCGGATGGTCGACGTGTCCGGGAAGGACGTGACCGCGCGCACTGCCACCGCCAGCGGACGCGTCCTCGTCTCGCCCCGCGTGGTCGAACTGCTGCGCGGCGAGGGGGTCCCCAAGGGCGACGCCCTGGCCACCGCCCGCATCGCGGGGATCATGGGTGCCAAGCGCACCCCGGATCTGATCCCGCTCTGCCACCCGTTGTCGGTGTCGGGTGTGAAACTGGATCTGTCGGTCGCGGACGACGCCGTACGAATCCGCGCCACCGTGAAGACGACGGACCGCACGGGCGTCGAGATGGAGGCCCTCACCGCGGTCTCCGTCGCCGCGCTCACCGTGATCGACATGGTCAAGGCTGTCGACAAGGGAGCGGTCATCACGGACGTGAGGGTCGAGGAGAAGACGGGCGGCAAGTCGGGCGACTGGAGCCGGACATGACGTACCGCGCGCTGGTGCTCACCGCCTCCAACCGGGCCGCCGCCGGGGTCTACGAGGACAAGGGCGGCCCCTTGATCGCCGACGGCCTCAAGGGCTTCGGCTTCACTGTCGACGGGCCGCAGGTGGTCCCCGACGGTGACCCCGTAGAGGCCGCCTTGCGGGCCGCCGTGGCAGCCGGTTACGACGCCGTCGTCACCACCGGCGGCACCGGCGTCTCACCCACCGACCGCACCCCGGAGGCGACCCGTGCGGTGATCGACTACGAGGTGCCGGGCATCGCCGAGGCCATCCGGGCGTTCGGACGGGAGAAGGTGCCGACCGCGGCGCTCTCCCGGGGCCTGGCCGGAGTCGCCGGGCGCACACTGATCGTCAACCTGCCGGGTTCCACCGGCGGGGTGAAGGACGGCCTCGCCGTCCTGGAGCCCCTGCTGGCGCACGCCGTGGACCAGATCCGCGGCGGCGATCACCCCAGACCCGCCGACACCAGTGGGGGTGCGAGCTGAACAGCCCATCCTGGCCCGCCGTGCTGGTGGACGGCGACATCGTCCTGCGGCCGATAAAACTCCGTGACCAGCGGGCCTGGCGCGAGGTCAACCGGCGCAACCGGGACTGGCTGCGCCCCTGGGAGGCGACCATTCCGCCGCCCACGCCCAGCGGGCCGATCGCGCACCGGCCGACGTACCGGCAGATGGTCCGGCATCTGCGCTCCGAGGCCAACTCGGGCCGGATGCTGCCCTTCGTCATCGAATACCAGGGGCGCCTGGTCGGGCAGTTGACGGTCGCCGGGATCACCTGGGGTTCGATGTGCTCGGGCCATATCGGTTACTGGGTGGACGAGTCGGTGGCCGGGCGCGGAGTGATGCCGACGTCCGTGGCACTTGCGGTGGACCACTGTTTCCGGGCCATCGGACTGCACCGCATCGAGGTCTGCATTCGCCCGGAGAACGGCCCGAGCCGTCGGGTCGTCGAGAAACTCGGATTCCGTGAGGAGGGGCTCAGGCCCCGTTATCTCCACATCGACGGCGCCTGGCGCGACCATCTCGTCTTCGCGCTCACCGCGGAAGAGGTGCCCGAGGGGTTGCTGAGCCGCTGGCAGCGGGCACGCTCCCGGAGCACCCCGCACGACAATCCCGCATAGCACGGAAATGGAATAGATGTTCGAATGTGATCGGCGGATGACCGCCTTGGGGCGATGAATTCGCCAACTCGGCGGCCTGTTGATCGCATCGGTCACAAAAAAAGCTCGAAATATCAGCCAGATCGTGCGACACACCGGCTCAATTGGCAGATGGCCTCACGCAAACCCCTCTACCGTGTGAGGCGTGAGCAGCAGCGGCCTCATCTACGCAGTCATTGTCGGGGCCTGGGCCGCCTACTTGGTGCCGATGTGGCTCCGTAGGCAGGACGAGCTGAACGAGGCCCGTCCGACGGAACGCTTCAGCACCGCCATCCGGCTGCTGTCCGGACGGGCGGGAATGGAGCGCCGGTACGCCAAGGACCTGCGGGCGCGCTCCACCGAGGAGGGGGAGCCCAGCGCCGTCGTGCCGGACGCCGTCACCGACTCGGTGGACGTCCGGGCCTTCGCCATGCCCCCGGCCCGTCCCCAGGTGCACGCGCCGGTTCGTGAACCGGCGCGCGAACAAGCGGCCAAACCGGCAGCCCAGCAGACCCCTGTCCCTGCCCAAGCGCCCAAATCCGCACCCGCGCCCAAATCGTCCGCATCCGCGCCCAAGCCCGCGCCCGCACGCAAGCGCGTCCCCGGCGCACGACGCACCCCCGCCGAGGAAGCCGCCGCGGCGCGCGCCCGGCGTGTGAAGGTGCTCGCGCGCCGCCGGCGTACCACCGTGATGCTCTTCCTCGCCTTCACGCTCGGCGCGGTCGTCGCGGCGGTCGGTGGGCTCACCCTCCTGTGGGCGCCCGGCGTGCCGGCGGTACTGCTCAGCGGGTACATCGCCTACCTGCGTTCCCAGGAACGCCGCCGCTTCGCCTACCAGATGGACCGGCGCCAGGCAGAGGTCGCCGCGCAGCGACTGCGGGAGCGTCAGCCGCGCCGGCGTGCCTCCGTGGACGCCGGGATCGACGACGCCGACGAGGGACCCGACGCGGACACGGACCCCGGGATGTCCGCGCTCGCCGCAGACCGCCGTGCCCTCGTCGAACAGACCGACCACGCCGAGTGGGTCGACCAGCAGCGCGAGCGGCAGCACCGGCCGGGCCAGGGTGACAGTTGGGACCCGGTACCCGTACCCCTGCCGACGTACGTCACCGCACCGGTCGCGCCGCGCGCCACGTCCGACGTGGACCTCGGGGCGCCCGACGCGTGGAGCTCCGCGCGCTCCAGCGCGGTGGCCCCGGAGCAGGAGGCACAGCCGGTGGCCCACGACGAGGACGCGGAGGACCCGTCGGACGACAAACCGTCGGCGGACGGCCGCACCGACGCCCGCCGCGCCGCGTCCGCCCGCCGGGCCCGCGAGCGGGGCCGCACCCCCTTGTTCGACCAGTACGAGGACGGCGAACGGCCCCGCGCGGCCAACGAGTGACCAGGCAAGGAACGGATTTCCAAGCACCCTGAGGGGGATGCTAGAGTTTCACTCGTTGCAAGGGCCTGTGGCGCAGTCTGGTAGCGCACCTCGTTCGCATCGAGGGGGTCTGGGGTTCAAATCCCCACAGGTCCACCGCAGCGCCGTTCACGAGTTAGCTCGTAGGCGGTTCACGAAATCCCGTCCGACCACTCCGGTCGGACGGGATTTCTGTGTTTCTGGGCTGTCCGGGAGGCCTGCCCGCCGTGCCGCCGACCTGGATCCGCGTCGCTGACTCGCTGCTCATACTTCCTTCAACTCCAGTGCGTCCAGGACGGCTTGGGTGACCTCTTCGGGGGTACGCCCGTCGGTGGCTACGACGGCCTGTGCGACCTCGGCGTACAAGTGGCGCCTGGCTTCCATCAGTTCACGCCACTGCTTGCGCGGGTTGATGGCCAGCAGCGGGCGGGCCGCGTTGAGACCGGTGCGCTTGACCGCTTCGTCCACGTCCATCGAGAGGTAGACGACCCGCTGCCCGGCGAGCAGTGCGCGCGTGTCGGCGTCGAGGACCGAGCCGCCGCCGAGCGCGAGGACACCCTCGTGCCCGGCGAGCGCCTGGGCCACGGCGCGCTTCTCGATCGCCCGGAAGACGGGCTCGCCCTCGTCGACGAAGATCTCGGCGATGGTGCGGCCCTCGGCGGCCACGATGTCGTCGTCGGTGTCCCGGTAGCCGACACCGAGCCGCCCGGCCAGCTGCTGCCTGACCGTCGACTTGCCCACACCCATCGGACCGACCAGGACGACCAGCGGTGCGGTACTCATCGGATGACCAGGTTCTCAAGGTAGGAGCGGACGTTGCGGCGGGTCTCGGGCACCGAGTCGCCGCCGAACTTCTCCGCCACCGCATCCGCGAGAACGAGGGCGACCATCGCCTCGGCGACGATCCCGGCGGCCGGCACCGCGGACACGTCCGAACGCTGATGGTGGGCCTGTGTGGCCTCACCCGTCACCACGTCCACGGTCTGCAGGGCACGAGGCACGGTCGCGATCGGCTTCATCGCGGCCCGTACGCGCAGCAGTTCACCGGTGGACAGGCCGCCCTCGGTACCACCGGAGCGCCCGGACACGCGCCGGATGCCCTCGTCGGTCTTTACGATCTCGTCGTGCGCCTTGGAGCCCGGCACCCGGGCCAGCTCGAAACCGTCGCCGATCTCGACACCCTTGATCGCCTGGATACCCATGAGTGCTCCGGCGAGGCGGGCGTCCAGCTTGCGGTCCCAGTGCACGTGCGAGCCCAGGCCCACCGGTACACCGTAGGCGAGGACCTCCACCACGCCGCCGAGGGTGTCGCCGTCCTTGTGGGCCTGGTCGATCTCCGCGACCATCGCCTTCGAGGCGTCGGCGTCCAGGCAGCGCACCGGGTCGGCGTCCAGCTTGTCGACATCGGCGGGCGTGGGCAGGACACCCTGCGGCGCCTTCGCCGAGGCCAACTCCACGACGTGCGAGACGATCTCGATACCGGCCGTCTCCTTCAGATACGACCGCGCCACCGCACCCAGCGCCACCCGGGCCGCCGTCTCCCGCGCCGAGGCACGCTCCAGGATCGGACGGGCCTCCTCGAAACCGTACTTCTGCATCCCCGCCAGATCCGCGTGACCGGGACGCGGGCGGGTCAGCGGGGCGTTACGGGCCAGCCCGGCCAGGATCTCCGGATCGATCGGGTCGGCCGCCATCACCTGCTCCCACTTGGGCCACTCGGTATTGCCCACCATGATCGCGACCGGCGAACCGAGCGTGAGGCCGTGCCGGACACCACCGAGGAAGGTGACCTCGTCGCGCTCGAACCTCATCCGCGCACCGCGCCCATAACCCAGCCGCCGCCGCGCCAGATGATCCGCCACCATCTCCGTGGTGATCGGCACACCGGCGGGAAGCCCCTCCAGCGTCGCCACGAGTGCGGGACCGTGGGACTCCCCAGCGGTCAGCCAGCGCACCGTACTCACCCGCGGCCTCGGCGGCTGCGGACGGTGTCCGTGAGGAACTCGGCGACCAGGAAGGCGAGATCGAGGGACTGGCGGCGGTTGAGGCGGGGGTCGCAGGTGGACTCGTAGCGGGAGGAGAGGTCGGTGAAGGCGATCTCGTGGCCGCCGCCGACGCACTCGGTGACGTCGTTGCCGGTCAACTCCACGTGGATGCCGCCGGGGTGGGTGCCGAGCTCGCGGTGGACCTCGAAGAAGCCCCTGACCTCGTCGAGGATGTCGTCGAAGCGGCGGGTCTTGTGGCCGGAGGGGGCCTCGATGGTGTTGCCGTGCATCGGGTCGCAGATCCAGGCGACCTGGGCGCCGGAGGCGGTGACCTTCTCGATGAGCGGCGGCAGCGCCTCCCGGAGCTTGTTCTTGCCCATGCGGGTGATGAACGTGAGCCGGCCGGGGACGCGTTCGGGGTCGAGGTGGTCGATGAGTCGCAGGGCCGTGTCGGCGGCCGTGGTGGGGCCCAGTTTGACCGCGATCGGGTTGGCGATGCGGGAGAAGTACTCGACGTGGGCGCCGTCCAGGTCGCGGGTGCGTTCGCCGATCCACAGCAGGTGGCCGGAGGCGGCGTAGGGGAGCCCGGTGCGGTCGTCCTCGCGGGTCAGGGCGGACTCGTAGTCGAGCAGAAGTCCTTCGTGGGAGACGAAGAACTCCGCGCTGTCGAAGTCCTCGGGGCGACCGCCGGTGGCGCGCATGAAGTCGAGGGCGTGGTCGATGCGGTCGGCCAGCCGTTCGTACGTGGCCCGCAGGGGCGAGCTCGCGACGAAGTCCCGGTTCCACTCGTGTACTTGGCCGAGCCCCGCGTACCCGCCCGCCATGAACGCCCGGATCAGATTGAGGGTGTTGGCGGAGGACTGGTAGACCCGCAGCAGGCGTTCGGGGTCCGGGGTGCGGGACTCGGGGGTGAAGGCGAAGCCGTTGACCGCGTCACCGCGGTAGACGGGCAGGGTGACGCCGTCGCGGGTCTCGGTCGGCTGGGAGCGGGGCTTGGCGTACTGGCCCGCGAGCCGGCCCACCTTCACCACCGGCAGGGCGGCCGCGTAGGTGAGGACGGCGGACATCTGAAGCAGGGTGTTCAGCTTGCCGCGGACGGCGTCCTCGGTGACGCCCGCCAGGGTCTCGGCGCAGTCGCCGCCCTGGAGCAGGAACGCCTCGCCGCGGGCCACGTCGGCCAGCCGGTCGCGCAGCCGGGCGCATTCGCCCCCCAGCACCAGGGGCGGCAGCGCGGCGAGTTGACGGGTGACGTCGTCGAGCGTGGCCGCATCCGGCCATGGGGGCTGCTGGGCGGCCGGTCTGGCGCGCCAGGCGCTGAGGGGTGCAGAGGTGGGCGAAGTGCCGGGAAGAAGGGTGTCCACTGCCTCTCCTGACTGGCTGGTTCGGGCTGAGAGCCTGCGGTGAGCCGCCTGGCAGGACACCGTCGTCCGCAGGTGGGGAGGTGAGAATGGGTGAAGTGCAGGTGCGGGTACGGGAGTTCGCCCTCAGACCTTGGGCCTCAGGCCTCGGGCCTTGGGCATCACGCCTCAGGCCTCGGCCAGTTCCATCACGTACCGGCCGTAACTGGAGGACGCCGAGAGCTCCTTGCCGAGCAGGGCGAGCCGTTCCTTGTCGACGTATCCCATGCGGTAGGCGATCTCCTCCAGGCAGGAGATGCGGATGCCCTGGCGCTTCTCCAGCACCTGGACGAACATCGCGGCCTCCAGCAGGCTGTCGTGCGTGCCGGTGTCGAACCAGGCCGAGCCGCGGCCCAGGTTGACCAGGCGGGCCCGGCCCTCGCGCACATAGCTGAGGTTGAGGTCGGTGACCTCCAACTCGCCGCGCCGGGACGGGGTGAGCCCGGCGGCGCGTTCCGCGGCGGTGCCGTCGTACATGTAGAGGCCGGTGACGGCGAGGTTGGAGGTGGGGCGGGCCGGCTTCTCCACGAGGGTCATGATGGTGCCCGAGTCGTCGACCGTCGCCACGCCGTAGCGCTCGGGGTCGCTGACCGGGTAGCCGAACAGGGTGCAGCCGTCGAGGAGTTGGGACTCCCGGCGCAGCAGGTCGGGCAGCCGGTGCCCATAGAAGATGTTGTCGCCGAGGATGAGGCAGACCGGTTCCTCGCGGGCGAAGGAGCCGCCCAGGATGAGGGCTTCGGCGATGCCGCGGGGCTCGTCCTGGACGGCGTATCGCAGACGGATGCCCAGGCGGCTGCCGTCGCCGAGGAGCGAGCGGTAGGCGTCGAGGTGCTCGGGGCCGGAGATGAGGAGGATCTCGCGGATACCGGTGTGCATCAGGACGGACAGCGGGTAGTAGATCATCGGTTTGTCGTAGACGGGCAGCAACTGCTTGGAGTGCACGCTGGTCAGCGGGCGCAGCCGGGTTCCGGAACCGCCGGCGAGGATGATGCCGCGCATGGGGATGTCCTTCCGGGTTGTGGAGGGTGGGGGGTGTGCACGGGGCTCTGCCGGCGGGGTCCGGGCCGCTGGTCCGGCCTGCCGGGGTTCCGGTGAACGGGGGCTTCGCGCGGTGTGCAGGGGTGTTCCGGCGCCCGGCGAGCGGTCCCCGTGTGAGCTCGCGCTGGCCCCGTCGCCGCCGGGCCCGTCCAGCGGGCGGACGCCGGGAAGGTGACGCCGGGATCCGGGCCTCACGCGGCCGTCGCCGTCAGCGGCTCCCACCAGGCGGGGTTGTCCCGGTACCAGGCGATCGTCGCCGCGAGCCCCTGGACGAAGTCGACTTCGGGCCGGTAGCCGAGGGCGCGCAGCTTGGTGTCGTCGAGGGAGTAGCGGCGGTCGTGGCCCTTCCGGTCGGGCACCCGGCGCACGGACGACCAGTCGGCGCCGCACGTTTCGAGGATCAGCCCGGTCAGCCGACGGTTCGTCAACTCTGTGCCCCCGCCGATGTTGTAGACCTCCCCGGGCGCGCCCTTGGCGAGCACCAGGTCGATGCCGCGGCAGTGGTCGTCGACGTGCAGCCAGTCGCGGACGTTGAGCCCGTCGCCGTACAACGGGACCATGCCTCCGCGGGCGAGGGTGGTCACGAAGTGTGGGACGAGCTTCTCGGGGTGCTGGTAGGGGCCGTAGTTGTTGCTGCAGCGGGTGATGCCGACGTTCAGCCCGTGGGTGCGGGCGTAGGCGTGCACGAGCAGGTCGGCGCCCGCCTTGGCGGCGGCGTAGGGGGAGTTGGGGGACAGCGGCCAGTCCTCGGTCCAGGATCCCGCGTCGATGGAGCCGTACACCTCGTCCGTGGAGACGTGCACGAACCGGGGGACGCCGGTGTGCAGGGCGGCCTGGAGGAGGTTCTGGGTGCCGAGCACGTTGGTGGTGACGAACTCGGCGGAGCTGTGGATGGAGCGGTCGACATGGGTCTCGGCGGCGAAGTTGACGACCGCGTCCACGCCGGCGAGCAGCTCCGGGACCAGTACCGGGTCACCGATGTCGCCCTCGACGAAGCGCAGGGCCGGATGTGCGGAAACCGGGTCCAGATTGGCGGGATTTCCCGCATAGGTGAGCTTGTCGAGAACGGTGACCTGGTCGGCTGTGATGTCCGAATGGCCGTTCAGTAGGCGGCGCACGTAATTGCTGCCGATGAATCCGGCGCCGCCGGTGACTAAAATATGCATGGCGAAACGTCCTTCGGTGAAAAATACTGGCGGTTATTCCGAACCTGGACGTTCAAACATCGTAGAACATCGAACATTGTTGCGCAATGGGGTGATCGTGGGGAGTGGTGAGCTGGGCCTCGGCGTTCATTCGGGCGTAACTCATCTTGCGGTAATGGATTCCCCAAGAGCCCCACTTCAGCCGAACAAGCGGAACTTTACGTTCCGTTGGGCGCTGTTGAATGTGAATTCTGCGTTACCGAAAAACTCTGCCACGTCTTCCCTTGCGAGTTTCGGGAAGGGGTTGCGGACTTGAACGAAAGAGGCTTACTTTCCATGGCCATGGAGTATTTCGTGGAACATGGAACCGACCCCGTTTTATCCACGGTCGATCCCACCGCGCTCGTCGAGGCCGACACCGAGCTGATCGCCGGTACGACCGTCGGGCCCGGTGCCTGGATCCGGCACGGAACGGCGCTGCACGACTGTGCCGTCGAGGGCGGGGTCTTTGTCGGATTCCGCTGCAGGATCGGTTCCGCACGGATCGTCTCCGGCTGTCAGATCGCCTCCCTGGCCCGGATCGGCCGGCCCGGCGCCGCGCCCGTCCTGGTCGGGGCCGCCGCCTGGATCGGCGCCCGGGCTGTGGTCGAACCGGGCGTCAGGATCGGCCCCGGCGCGGTCGTGGCGGCTGGCGCGCACGTCACCGCCGACGTGCCGGAGGACATGATCGTGGTGGGCCGGCCGGCCCGGGTGCTGCGCCGACGCGAGGTGACCGAGGACGGTCTCCCCGAGTTCGGCGCCATCATCGGCCGGGTCCGGGCCCGCCTCGACTCCAACCGCAGGCCGCTGCCCACCGGTTGGGCCTGCGTCGGCGGTGTCCTCGACGCCGACCTGTCCGGCGGGCCTGACGTCCGCCTGGGTGCCGGAGTGATCGCCATGGGCCGGGCCGACGGCCCCTCGCCCCGCGGCGGACTGCGCTGCGGCCCTGGCGTGCGGATCGGCGACCGGGCCGTCCTGGAGGCCTCCGACGGCATCGACATCGGCGCCGAAGCCGAACTCGGCGCCGGCGTCCTCGTCGTCTCCAGCGGCCACGACCTCACCCGGCGCTCCCTGCCCTGGCAGGGCGGGCCGGTCTCCATCGGGGCGGGCGTCCGCATCGGCGCCGACGCCACCCTCGTCGGCCCCTGTGTCCTCGGCGACGGCGCCGAGGTGACCGAGGGGGCCGTCGTCGTCGGGAACGTCCCCGCCCGGCACACCACCTCCGGAGTCCTTGAGAGGAACCCGTCATGAGGATCGTCTTCGCCCCCGCCCCGACCGGTTCGGGGCACAACATGCGCTCCCTCGCCCTCGCCCGCGAGCTGCGCCGTCAGTCGCCGGACGCCGAAGTCACCGTCCTGCTCGGCTCGTTGCAGCCCACCTTCGGCCCGCTCTTCGACGCGGCCGGTGTCAAGGTCATCGACATCGCGGGCGACCACGTCGACCACGCGACCCGCTCCAACCTCACCCGCGAGCTGGGCTGGCAGACGTACATCAAGGACTATGCCGCCCCGGCCTTTGTCAACGGCGAGCGGGTGCTGGGCTATCTGTCCCACTACCAGGACCTCGCCCCCGACCTGGTGGTCAGCGACTACAACATCTCCGCCAGCATGGCCGCCGCCATCGCCGGTGTCCCGCACGCCCTGGTCACCGAGCGATACGACTTCACGCTCCTCCAGATCGACGACTCCACCCTGGAAGCGGGCGGCTTCAAGGTCGACCGCGAGGACCTCAGGCGCGGCCGCAACTCCCTGCACGCGGTCTTCGACTGGATCGTCTCCACCGCCGAGATCGTACTGACCGACAAGCCGTACGTCCCCGAGCTCGACGCCGGCACCTCGGTCGCCGCCGCCCTCGACGCCGGCCGGGCCGTCTTCACCGGGCCCATGATCCGCGAGATACCCGAGCGAGGCGACGGCGAGGACGTGCGCGCCTCCCTCGGTCTGGGCCCCGGGCCCGTGATGGTCGGCTCGGTCGGCGGTACCAGCATGTTCTGGGAGAACAAGCAGCGGGTCATCGAGTCGTACATCCTCGCCCACCGGCGTCTGAAGCACACCCACCCCGACCTTCAGCTCGTGCTGCTGGGCCGGGAATGGGTGGAGGCCCCGGACGACGTGGTGGTCCTCACCTACCTGCCCGACTGGATGCCGCTGCTCCAGGAGGCCGACGTACTGCTGTCGGCGCCGGGCTGGATCACCGTGACCGAGGTGGCCGCCCTTCGGGTGCCGACGGTGTTCGTGCTCAGCAGCCTGGCGGAGTACCACGAGGTCGAGGCCTCGGACCGGCTCGGTCGCCTCGGCTTCCCCTCCCTGATCGCCCCCGCGGTCGACCAACTCGCCGACGCGGTACGGCCGTTCATCGGAGCTCGGGGTGCCGGTCCAAGCCCGGCGCACCTCGCCATCGCCCCCGAGGGCTCGGGTACCGCGCGGGCCGCGGGGCTGCTCGCCGAGGCGGCCCGCGGTGCTCGCGGCGACCGCGCTTCGCGGGGTGCCGGGGCCCGAGGCGCAGCGGCCTCACGGGTCGAAGGGGCCACGCAGATCGAGGAAGTCCCGCATGCCGAGCCCCTGGGTGTCGACGGGGTCCCGCCGGCCGGCCGGCCCCCGCAGACCACCCCCCTCCGGGTAGAGGAGCCCGTCCGGTGAGCGAACTCCCGCACGGCGATGTCTCCTTGATCGCCGGAGCCACCCGGATGCTGCTCGCCGGGGACGGCTCGACCACCCTGCTCCTGGAGGCCCTCCTCGACACCCGGCTCACCGTGCACGTCGACCGTCAGGAGCGGGTCCCCGTACGGCAGTTGAGCGCGGTGGCCGTCTCCGCGCTCGGCCTCGCCGCCGACGGCACGGCGGTGCGGCGCAGTTCCGCCCTGCTCACCCCGGCCGCTGTCGTGGTCAGCCGCAACACCGTGGTCTTCACAGCCCCGCCGGCCGGCTGGTCCGGTTCCGCCGAGGACATGGCGCCGCTGGGCACGCGGTTGCGCGAAGGGCGTACCCGGCAGCACCGGGAGATCCTTTCCTCGGGGACCGCTCAGTGGCAGGAGGGCGCACGGGCACGCCCGTGCGCGTACAAGGAGTACGTCATCACCTGTGATGACGGCGCCCGGCTCTACGTCCACGAGCGCTTCAGTCCCGATCGCATCCGCCCGCTGCCTCACGCGCGGCGGCCCGGCCCACTGCCCCGCACCGGCTGAACCCTCCCTGGTCCAACGGCTTCCGCCCTGCTAGCATCCAGCATGTTCGATGTTTCACGAACAACGAATGTGCCGTGTGACGACGAGGAGTCCCCTGCATGAGCACCCCTCATTCCTTGCGCACCTTCGTCCTGGAACAGCTCCTGGACGCCGACGCCCGTGTCCCGGCCGTCGTCGGCCGCGACTCCGCCGACGTGATCACCCCCGACCGCACCCTGCGCGACGCGGCCCTCGCCCTCGTGGTGCTGCCCGGCCCCGACGACAGTGACCTCGCCGCCCGACTCCTTGCCGCCCTGCGGGAGTTCACCGACCCCGAGCACCCCGGCTTCCACGAACTCCTCGACGTCACCGGCGTACCGCACCCGGTCGGCGACGTCCGTACCCCCTCCTGGCAGGCCCTCGCCGCCTGGGCCCTGCACCGGGCGGGCACCCTGCTCTACGACGCCGCGCTCACCGCCGAGGCTCGCGACCACCTGAACCGCGTCACCGAGGCGGTCCGCGCCCACAGCCGGCCCGCCCGCCTCGACCGCTCCTGGTCCACCGTCCTGGACGGGGCGAGCCCGTTGGAGGAGACCGCGGTCCTGATCCTGGCCGCCGAGGCCGTGACTCCGGACCACTCGGCGTTCTTCGACGAGGCCGCCCGCCACCTGGAGCGGTACGTCCACGGTGACGGCGTCCTGGCCTGCCTCACCCCGCGCGGCGAACCGGACACCCTCCACGGCCACCGCACCCGGGCGAGCGCCCTGGCCGCCCTCGCCTGGACCGCACTGCACCGGCGCGGCCACGCCGACGCGGCCGACCGGGCCCGCCGGACCCTGCTGCACGTCCAGGCCCACCACGGCCACACCGGCGCCCGCGGCTACTGGGACCGGAGCGACGCCTCCTCCGTGGTCCGCGTCGACCCGATCGCCGCCCTGCACGGCCGGCCCGACTCGCCCTTCCCCGCCAAACTCGTCGCCGACCACGCCCTGCTCGTCCTGGCCGCCCGCCGTACCGCGGCGCTCGGCACCGGCGAGGGCTCCGGCGTCCCCCTCGACGACGACACCGCCGTACGCCTGAAAGCGCTGGCCGCGGACGCCGCCGCCGAGGTCGAGCGGTACACCGACGTCCGGGTCGGCGGGGTCTTCCAGGGCCAGGGCAGCTGGTTCTCCACCCCTGTCGACCCCACCGTCCCGCTGGCCCGGCACGTCATGGTCCCGCCGCGCAGTACCGGCTCGTTCGCCGTCGGCAACACCACCTACGTGCCCTTCCACGGCAAGCACGCCCACACCCAGCTCCTCACCCTGTGGGCGCTCGGCGACCGGTTACCGTCCACGCCCGCCGCGCCCGCGCTCGCCGAGCCGCCCGAACCGGAGCCGTTCGACAACGACCTGAGCCATGTCACCAGCGCACCCCTCTCCGACGGTCCGGTCGACTTCGCGGCCTATCTGCGCTGGCTCAGGTCCACCCGGTCCGGCCTCGGCTACGGACTGACCCCCTACCGCGCACCCCTCGGCCTGCGCTCGGACCGCACCGCGCAGACCTTCTCCGTGCTGCACGTCGTCTCCGACCTGCTGGCCCTCGGCGAAGAGGTGCCGGACGTGCCCGGCGTGCTCCGCGGTGTCTTCGCCACCCAGAACCCCGACGGCGGCTTCGGCGAGCAACCCTCCCTGCCGTCCGAGACGTTCACCACCTACTGCGCCGTCCTGACGGCCGTGGTTCTCGGCGGCGGGGACCATCCCGACTTCGACCGCGACGCCTGCGTGCGGTTCCTGAAGGACTGCCAGCGCCCCGAGGGCGGCTTCGGCAACGCGCCCGGATTCCCCTGCGACGCCTGGCACTCCCATCTCGCGACCCTCACCCTGGTCGCGCTCGACGCCCGGCCGGAGCGCCCCGACGACCTCGTGGCGTTCCTCCTGGCCTGCCAGAACCCCGACGGGGGCTACGGCAACCTGCCCGGCTCGCCCTCCGACACCTTCGCCACCTTCCGGGTGGTGGGCGCGTTGACCGCGCTCGGTCTGCGCCCGCCGCACGCCGAGCGGACGGTGGCGTGGCTGCACGGCCTCCAGACCGGGGCCGGCGGCTTCCGCTACCGGGACGACGCGGTGGAGAGCTTCGTCGGCTCCTACCACGCCATCGGGGCGCTCTACATGCTGGGCGCGCTCCATGAAGGCCCTGTCGACACCGACGCCTGCGTGCGGTGGATCGCGGTCCGGCAGAGCGCCGACGGCGGCTTCTCCCGGACACCCGGCGGGCCATCCGAAACCACCGACGAAGGGTTCATCGCGGTCCAGGCCCTTCACATGCTCGAAGGGAAACTGAACCGCTCCTGGGCGGTGATGATGACATGACCAGTGTCTCCTCCACTCCGGCCGCCGTCACCGAGACCGCGGGGCCCACGCCCCGCACTGTCTCCCTGCTGGCCTTCGCCACCATGTTCGTGATCGGCACGGACACCTTCCTCGTCGCTCCGCTGCTGCCCACCCTGGCCCACACCTTCGACGTCTCCGCCGACGTCTCCGGCTGGATGGTCAGCGCCTACGCCCTCGGCTACGCCCTGTTCGCCCTCGTCGCCGGACCGCTGTCCGACGGCCGGGACCGGCGCCGGGTGCTGCTCGGCGGACTCGTCGCCTTCACCGTGACGACCGCGCTGTGCGGCTTCGCCCAGGGCTTCTGGACGATGATCCTCTTCCGGTTCCTGGCCGGCGTGAGCGCTGCGTTCGTCTCGCCGCAGATCTGGGCCTCCATCCCGGTACTGGTCCGGCCGGAGCTGATCGTGCGAACCATGGGCTTCGCCACCGCCGGCCTGTCCATCGCGCAGTTCGCCGGCATCCCGCTGGGCAGCTGGCTCGCGGCCGTCTCCTGGCACCTGCCGTTCTGGGTGATCGGCAGCGTCTCAGCCCTGCTGTGGCTGCTGCTCGCTCGGTTCTTCCCGTCGGTGCCGGGCCGCCCCGGCACGGCGGGCTCGGGGGCGCGCCACATCCTGCACACCTACGGCACCGTCCTCGGCTCCGGCCGGCTGCGCTGGTACCTGCTCGGCTACCTGGTCTTCCAGACCGGCAACTTCGAGGCCATCTCCTTCTTCGGCTCCTGGTTCACCAAGGACTTCGCGCTGAGCGTCGGCTCCGTCGGCACCGCGATGATGGCCGTCGGCGCGGGCAACGTCGTCGGCTCTCTGTTCGGCAGCAGGCTCATCCAACGGCTGGGCCTGTACCGGTCGTTGCTCGCCGCCGTCCTGACCATGGGCGCCCTGTACTGTGTGGTGCCGCTCTCCCCGAACCTCGCCACCGCGCTCGTCCTGCTGGCTCTGGTGATGATGGTCGCCGGGTTCGTCTTCCCCGTGTTCATGAGCATCCTCCAGCAGGAGACCGAGACCGCCCGCGGCACCGTCTCCTCCCTGGCCAACGCGGCCATGTACGTCGGCACGACCATCGGCGGCGCGGTCGGCGGAGTCCTGCTCGCCAAGGCCGACGGATTCTGGGGCGTCGCCGCGTTCACTGTCGCCGCCTACCTGGTCTCGCTGGGCGTGTACACCGCGGCCGGGGCGTTCCGTCGGCAGGAGGCCACCGTATGAGCACGGCCGTCCTGTTCGACAGGTACGGCACTCCGGACGAGTTGTACGCCACCGATCTGCCGGTGCCCTCGGCCGGCCCCGGCGAGGTGGTGGTCCGCTACCAGGCGATCGGCGTGAACCCGATCGACTGGAAGATCCTGCGCGGTGACCTGAGGGCACGCGTCCCACTGGACATGCCGGGCGCCTGTCTGGGCGTCGAGGCGGCCGGCGTGGTCGTGGAAGTGGGCGCCGGCGTACGGCGGTTCAGGTCCGGCGACCGGGTGATTCGGCACGGGCGGCCCGGCACCTACCGGGTCCACGAAGTGGTCCCGGCGTCGCAGGAGGCCGACGAACTCACCGCCTGGCCCGACCGGTTCAGTGCCGAGCAGGCCGCGGTGCTGCCCGTGGCCGCCGGCACCGCGTACTCGGCGCTGCGCCAGGTGGGGCTGCGCGCGGGCGAACGGCTGCTGGTGCACGGGGCGTCCGGCGGGGTCGGCCTCGCTCTCGTCCAACTCGCCCTCCTCACCGGGGCGGCCGAGGTCGTCGGTACCGGTTCGGCCCGCCACCACGACCTGCTGCGCGGGCTCGGGGCCGTCCCCGTCGAGTACGGCGACGGGCAGCTCGAACGGCTCGCGGAACTGGGCCCGTTCGACGCGTCCGTCGACTGCGCGGGCGGCATCGAGGCCGCCGAGGCCACCGTAGGGCTGGTGCCCGACGCGGCCCGCCGCGTCACCATCGTCGCCGATACGGCCGTACAGGCGCTCGGCGTGCCCTATGTGGACCACGTCCCCCTCGAACTGGCCTCCACCCTCGACCTGATCGGCCACAGCCCCTTCGAACTGCCTGTCGCCGCCGGCCTTCCCCTCTCCAGCGCCGCCGAGGCGCTGGCGCTGGGGGAGAAGGGCGGGCTCGGCGGCAAGATCGTGCTCCTTCCCCCCGCCCACTGACCCCCACACTCTGAACAGGACGCGGAACATGACGTATCGCTATGACGCCGACCTCGTCGCGGCCGCCGGGAACTTCGGGGTCTTCGACCTGACCGACCCCCGGAAGACCCGTGCCTCGCTCATCGCGGCCAGTGTCGGCAAGCCCGCACCCGACACCACCGGAGTCGAGGTGACCGACCTGGAGGTGCCCGGTCCCCAGGACAATCCCGGGGTGCCGGTGCGGGTCTACCGGCCCGCGGACATGGCGGAGGACCTGCCGGCGGTCCTCAACATCCACGGCGGCGGGTTCGTCATCGGCCGGATCGAGGTCGACGACCACACCTGCCTGGACATCGCCCGCCGGGTGAACGCGGTCGTCGTCTCCGTCGGCTATCGGCTCGCACCCGAACACCCGTACCCGGCAGGGTTGGAGGACTGCTACGCGGCACTGGAGTGGCTGGCCGCGAACGCCGGAGAACTGCGGGTGGACGCCGCCCGGATCGCGGTGCACGGCATCAGCGCCGGCGGCGGACTGTCGGCAGGGGTGGCCCTGCTGGCCCGTGACCGGAGCGGTCCCGAACTCGCTTTCCAGTACCTCGACCTGCCCGAACTCGACGACCGGCGGGACACCCTGAGCATGGCCCGGTTCACCGACACACCCGGCTGGAACACCCCGAACGCCGAGATCAGCTGGCGGCACTACCTCGGCGAGCGGGCGGGCGGCGACGACGTACCCGTCTACGCGGCGCCCGGCCGGGCCAAGGACCTGTCGGGGCTGCCGCCGGCGTATGTGACGGCGCTGGAGTACGACCCCTGCCGGGACGAGGCGGTGGCCTATGCGGAGAACCTCTTCGCGGCGGGGGTACCGGTGGAGACGCACGTCTTCTCCGGCGCGTACCACCTGGCGTACCTGATGCCGACGGCGAAGGTGTCGCTCAGGAGGGCGGAGGAACGGATCACCGTGCTGCGGGCGGCGCTACGCGGGTGACCGGACGGAGCACCGGGAGATCGCTTCCAGTGCTCCAACCCATGTTCTATCATCGTGGAACCTTGAAAGAAGGTGCATCGGGCCGCACGGACGCAGATGAGGAGGGTGGTCATGCGCACGGGACTCTTCCACCCCGACCGGGACGAGATCTCCCTGGACCGGGTGCTGCACGCGCTGAGCGATCCGATCCGCCGGGACATCGCCCGGGTGCTGCACGAGGAGGGCTCGCGGGTCTGCGGGCAACTTGAGTACCCCATTGCGAAGTCCACGCTCTCCCACCATCTGAAGGTGCTCCGCGAGTCCGGCGTCATGCACACCGAGGTCCGCGGCACCACCCGCGTCATCACCCTCCGCCGCGACGACATCGACACCCGCTTCCCCGGCCTCCTGGACGCGGTCCAGGTGACAGCCCCGGCCGCCGCGCTCCTGCCCGCCTGACCGTCGAGCGGCCGAACCCGGTTCTCCTCGGCGCTCAGGTATGGCCGGCCCTACCCCCTGCGCCCATGTCCCCGCAACCGTCCCTCCTTCTACGGTGATCGGCATGCGAACCGTGTGGCAGGCCCTGGTGACGCGTCGGTTTCTGTGGTCGGTGTGGCCATGGCGGGCCGTGCTGTATCTCGGGAGCGGGGCGGTGGGCGGGGTCGTCGTGCTGGTGGTGCTGTCGGCCGGGGTGGTCGGTGGGGGTGTGCTGGCCGTCGTGCTCGTGGGGGTGCCGTTGCTCGTGCTCACCGCGCTCGCCGGGATACCCGTGGCCGTGGCCGAGCGGTACCGGCTGCGGCTCGTGGACCGGGAGCCGGTGCCGGGGCCGCACCGGGTGCCGGGCGAGCCGGGGTTGCGCGGCTGGCTGACGACACGCTTGCGGGAGCGGGCGACCTGGCGGGAGTTGGCGTACACGCTGCTGTTCGCACTGGTGCTGTGGCCGCTCGACGCGCTCGCGGTCGGACTCGGGCTCGGCGCCCCGCTGGCCGTGCTGGCCACGCCCGCGCTGATGGGGGACGGCGAGGTGAAGGTGCTCAAGGTGTGGACGGTCACCACCTGGCCGGCCGCAACCGGGGTCGCCCTGCTCGGGCTCGTGCTGCTGGCGCCCGGGCTCTACGCCCTCGGGGTCGTCGCCGGGGCGCGGGGCGCCCTGACGCGGCTGCTGCTGGGGCCCGATCGCGAGGAGTTGGGGCTTCGGGTGGTCGAACTCGCCCGCTCCCGCGGGCGGTTGGTGGACGCCTTCGAGGCCGAGCGGCGGCGGATCGAGCGCGATCTGCACGACGGCGCCCAGCAGCGGCTCGTCGCGCTCACCGTGACGCTCGGTCTGGCCCGGCTGGACGCCCCGCCCGGCCCCCTCGCCGACCAGCTCGCCAAGGCCCACGACGAGGCCGGGCGCGCACTCGCCGAGCTGCGCGAACTGATCCACGGCATCCACCCCCAAGTACTGGTCGACTACGGCCTCGAAGCCGCCGTCGCCGACGCGGCCGACCGGAGTGCCGTACCCGTGGATCTGGAAATGGAGCTGCCCGGGCGGCTTTCGCCCGCCGTCGAGGCCACCGCCTACTTCGTCGTCTGCGAGGCCCTCGCCAACGTCGACCGGCACAGCGGGGCCGCGCGGGCCGGGGTGCGGGGCGAACACCGGGACGGGCGGCTGGTGTTGGAGGTGCGGGACGACGGGTGCGGGGGCGCGGACGCCGGGCGGGGGAGCGGGCTGACCGGGCTCGGGGACCGGGTGTCAGTGCTGGATGGGAGACTTTCGGTGTCGAGCCCGGTGGGGGGTCCGACGGTCCTGCGCGTGGACATTCCCTGCGTGGCGGCCGAGGGGAGGGGGGACTGATGGCGCTGCGGGTCGTGCTGGCCGAGGACAGCGTGCTGCTGCGGGACGGGATCGTCGCGCTGCTCGCCCGGTTCGGGCACGAGGTGGTGGCTGCCGTAGGGGACGCGGACGCGCTGGTGGCCGCCGTCGCCGAGCACGTGCCCGACATCGTGGTGACGGATGTGCGGATGCCGCCCGGATTCCAGGACGAGGGACTGCACGCGGCCGTGCGGCTGCGGGCGGGGCGGCCCGGGCTGCCGGTGCTGGTGCTCAGCCAGTACGTGCAGCGCGCGTACGCGGCCGAGCTGCTCGACTCCGGTGACGGGACCGGCGTCGGCTATCTGCTCAAGGACCGGGTCGGCCAGGTCGAGGAGTTCGTGGACGCCCTGCGCGAGGTCGCGGCCGGCGGCACGGTCGTGGACCCGGAAGTCGTACGGCAGTTGCTGCGCCGGCGCCGTGATCCGCTGGCGCGGCTGACCCCGCGCGAGCGGGAGGTGCTGAGTCTGGTCGCCCAGGGCCGGTCGAACGGCGCGATAGCCCGCGAGCTGGTGGTCACCGAGGCCGCCGTCGGCAAGCACATAGGCAGCATCCTCGCCAAGCTGGACCTGCCGCCGGCCGACGACGTGCACCGCCGGGTGCTGGCCGTGCTCACCTACCTGAGGAGTTGAGCCGTACGCGCGGTCACAACGCCTTCGCGAAGCACCGGCTGTCCTCGTGGAAGCGGTAGTAGCCGAACCGCACGCAGGGCTCGTAGCCGCTGGACATGTAGAGGGCGATGGCCTCCGGCTGCTTGGTGCCCGTCTCCAGGACCATGCGGGTACGGCCGGCCGCGCGGGCGTCCGCCTCCAGGGCGGCCAGTATGCGGCGGGCGAGGCCCAGACCGCGTGCCCGCTCGACGACGTACATCCGCTTGAGTTCGGCGTCGCCGTCCTCGTTGCCCTCGCCGTTCGCGTCCTGGGCGCGCCAGCCGCCGGTGGCGACGGGGGCGTCCTGCTCGTCGTACGCGATCAGGTAGACCCCGTTCGGGGGTTGGAAGTCCGACGGTTCCAGGGTGGTGGCGTCGCCGCCGTCGCCGTAGCGGACGTGGTACTCCGCCTGGACCTGGTCGTTCAGCTTGACGGCGTCGGGGTGGTCGAACGGGACGGGTCGAATATTCACGCAGAGAAGCGTACTTCTATGCGGAAGGAGGGACCCAGGGCTCCGTCCAGAGTGCCGGTATCGTGCCGGAGTGCTCACTGTGACTACTGCCAATGTGAACGGACTGCGGGCCGCCGCGAAGAAGGGCTTCGTGGAGTGGCTCGCCGGGACCTCCGCCGATGTGCTCTGCCTCCAGGAGGTGCGAGCCGAGCCGCAGCAGTTGCCGGAGCAGGTCCGCGCCCCCGAGGGCTGGCATGTCGTGCACGCGCCGGCCGCCGCCAAGGGGCGCGCGGGCGTCTCCCTCTACACCCGCCGCGAGCCGGACCGCGTACAGATCGGCTTCGGGTCGGCCGAGTTCGACGGCAGCGGCCGGTACGTCGAGGCCGACCTGCCCGGTGTCACGGTCGCGAGCCTGTACCTGCCCTCCGGCGAGGTCGGCACCGAGCGGCAGGACGAGAAGGTCCGCTTCATGGGCGAGTTCCTCGCCCACCTGAAGGACCTGCGCGAACGGGCCGCCGCCGACGGCCGCGAGGTCCTCGTCTGCGGCGACTGGAACATCGCCCACCAGCCCGCCGACCTCAAGAACTGGCGGGCCAACCAGAAGAACTCCGGGTTCCTGCCGGAGGAGCGCGAGTGGCTCAGCGGTGTCCTCGCGGCTGGGAACGGCGGGTACGTCGACGTCGTACGGTCCCTGCATCCGGACGTGGACGGGCCGTACTCGTGGTGGTCCTACCGGGGGCGGGCCTTCGACAACGACAGCGGCTGGCGCATCGACTACCACGTGACGACGCCCGGGCTCGCCGCCAAGGCGGTCAAGGGGTACGTCGAGCGCGCCGCCACGCACGAGGAGCGCTGGTCGGACCACGCGCCGGTCACGGTGGTCTACGACCTCTGAGGCCCTTGGGCGCCCTGTTGCAGTCGCCGGTCCATCGCCAGCGACAGCTCCGCCTCCACCACGCTCTTCGCCAGTGGCCGCAGTCGTTGCAGATCCTCCGTGGTGCCGCCCCGCGTGAGCACCAGGTCGGCGAAGAGTTCCGCGAGGGACTCCGTGTGCTCGCGGACGCGGCGGCCCGCGCTGAGCACGTCGGCGAGCGGGATGCCCTCGCGCACCAGCGCGGCCGTGACGTCCAGGAGGCGGCGGCTGATGTGGACGATCTCGCCGCCGTCGGTGCCGAGGTAGCCGAGTTCGAGCGAGGCGGCGAAGTTCTCCGGGGTGGCCTGGTCGCCGAAGTAGTCGGCGAGGGCCTCCGGGGTGAGCCGGACCGGGGTCTCCTCGGTGGGCGCGCCGAGACCCAGCAGCTCGCCCACGTTGCGGCCGTGGTCGAAGGCCTCGGCCAGTTCCGCGATGCCGTTGAGGGTGTGGCCGCGTTCGAGCAGCGCCGAGATGGTGCGCAGCCGGGCCAGGTGGGTCTCGTCGTACCAGGCGATACGGCCCTCCCGGCGGGGCGGGTGGATGAGTTTGCGCTCGCGGTAGAAGCGCAGCGTGCGCACCGTGATGCCGGCCTCCTCGGCCAGCTCCTCCATGCGGTATTCGCGCTTCTCGGTGTTCTCCGCCACGCCCGCACCCTACGTCGTACTCCGGGTAACTTTCCTTGTCCCGCCCCCTACCCATGAGTACGGAGCTGCTCTACGCTCCGATTGCGCCAGTGTTCACTGGCGTGGTCGCATGGTCGTAGGGAAGGGCACGGGATGACCGAACACGAGCATGTGCGGGTGGCGGTGATCGGGTCCGGATTCGGTGGGCTGGGGGCCGCGGTGCGGCTGCGGCGCGAGGGCGTCACCGACTTCGTCGTCCTGGAGCGCGCCGACAGCGTGGGCGGGACCTGGCGGGACAACAGCTATCCGGGGTGCGCCTGCGACGTACCGTCCCATCTGTACTCGTTCTCCTTCGCGCCGAACGCCGACTGGCCGCGCACCTTCTCAGGGCAGGGGCACATCCGCGCCTATCTGGAGAACGTCGCGGACGTCTTCGGGCTCCGGCCGCACCTCCGCTTCAACTCCGAAGTGAAGATGATGACGTGGGACGCGGAGCGACTGCGCTGGGACATCGAGACCAGCAGCGGTTCGTACTCCGCCGACCTCGTCGTCTCCGCCACCGGGCCGCTGTCCGACCCCAGGATCCCGGACATCCCGGGGCTCGAATCCTTCCCCGGCAAGGTCTTCCACTCGGCCCGCTGGGACCACGACTACGACCTGCGCGGCAAGCGCGTCGCCATGGTCGGCACCGGCGCCTCCGCGATCCAGATCGTGCCGTCGATCCAGCCCGAGGTGGAGCGCCTCACCCTCTTCCAGCGCACCCCGCCCTGGGTCATGCCCCGCGTCGACCGCGCCATCAGCGGCGCCGAACGCGCCCTGCACCGCGCACTGCCCTTCACCACCCAGGCCCGCCGCGGACTCCTGTGGGGCCTCAGGGAGTTGCAGGTCCAGGCGTTCACCAAAAGGCCCAACGAGCTGGGCCTGGTGGAGCAGTTGGCCAAGCGGAACATGGCCCGCTCCATCAAGGACCCGGCGCTGCGCGCCAGACTCACCCCGGACTACCGCATCGGCTGCAAGCGCATCCTGCTCTCCAGCGCCTACTATCCCGCCCTCACCCAGCCCAATGTCGACGTCGTGACCAGCGGGTTGAGCGAAGTCCGCGGTTCTACGGTCGTCGCCGCCGACGGCAGTACGGCCGAGGTCGACGCGATCGTCTTCGGCACCGGCTTCCACGTCACGGACATGCCGATCGCCGACCGGGTCGTCGGCGCGGACGGCCGCACCCTGGCCGAGGCATGGAAGGACGGCATGCAGGCACTGCGCGGCGCCTCCGCCGCCGGATTCCCCAACTGGATGACCGTCATCGGGCCCAACACCGGCCTCGGGAACTCCTCGATGATCCTCATGATCGAGTCCCAGTTGAACTATCTCGCCGACTACGTACGGCAGTTGGACGTGCTGGGCGGACGCGTTGCCCTCGACGCCCGGCCCGCCGCCGTGAGCGCCTGGAACCGGCGGGTGCAGGAACGGATGAAGCGGACCGTGTGGAACACCGGCGGCTGCACCAGCTGGTACCTCGACGCGAACGGCCGCAACACCACCATCTGGCCCGGTACGACGACCGAGTTCAGGCGCGCGACCCGCCGCGTGGATCTCGCGGAGTACGAAGTCGTCCGAGCGCGGGCCGACAAGAAGACGGAGCAGGCGGAGAAGGCGGAGGTGGTGGACGCGTGAGCCGGCTCATGCACGTCTCGTCCGGGCCCTACGCCCCACCCGCCCCCACCCGTGAACTCACCGTCACCTCGGCCGACGGCTCCCGGCTGCACGTCGAGGTGCACGGCCCCGAGCACGCGCCCGCCGTCGTCCTCGCGCATGGCTGGTCCTGCTCAACTGCCTTCTGGGCGGCGCAGATCCGGGACCTGTCCGCCGACCACCGCGTCATCGCCTACGACCAACGGGGCCACGGGCGCAGCCCGGTGAGCGTCGCGCACAGCACCGACGCGCTCGCCGACGACCTGGAAGCCGTACTGGAGAAGGCGCTCGCGCCCGGCGAGAAGGCCGTGGTCGTGGGGCACTCCATGGGCGGGATGGCCGTGCTTGCGGCTGCCGGGCGGGCCCGGTTCCGGGAGCACGCGGTGGCCGTTCTGCTGTGCAGCACCGGGAGTTCGCGGCTGGTCGACGAGTCGCTCGTCGTGCCGTTGCGGGCCGGGCGGACGCGGACCTGGCTGACCCGGAAGGTCCTCGGGACCCGGGCGCCGCTCGGGCCGGTCACACCGGCCGCGCGGCGGATCCTCAAGTACGGGACGATGGGCCCCGGTTCGGCGCCGCACATGGTCGAGGCGTGCGCGCGGATCGTGCACGCGTGTCCGCGAGCGGTGCGGTACGCGTGGTCGCGGGTCCTCGACTCCCTCGATCTCGACCACGGCGTACGGGAGTTGGCGGTGCCCACCGCCGTCGTCGTCGGTACGGCGGACCGGATGACACCGCCGGTGCACGCGCGGGCGCTGGTCGCCGCGCTGCCGCAGTGCGTCGGAATCACCGAGCTGGCGGGGCTCGGCCACATGACGCCCGTCGAGGCGCCCGAGCTGGTCAGCGCGAAGATCCGCGAACTGGCCGTCACCTACCTGGAGTTCGACCAGGCCGAGCAGGTCAAGGAGGGCACATGAGCAGCAGGGTGAGCCTGGAGGGTCAGGTCGCGGTCGTGACCGGGGCCGCGCGGGGCGTCGGTGAACTGCTCGCCCGCAAGCTCTCCGCGCGCGGCGCCAAGGTGGCGCTGGTCGGCCTGGAGCCGGACGCGCTCAAGCAGGTCGCCGAGCGGCTGCACACCGACAGCGGCCACTGGTACGCCGACGTGACGGACCACGAGGCGATGGCGCGGGTCGCCGCCGAGGTCAAGGAGCGGTTCGGGAAGGTCGACATCGTCGTCGCCAACGCGGGCGTCGCCAACGGCGGGCCGTTCCTCGACTCCGACCCGGTGGCCTGGCGGCGGGTGATCGAGGTCAACCTCATCGGATCCGCCGTGACCGCGCGGGCGTTCCTGCCCGTACTGATGGAGAGCCGCGGCTATCTGCTGCAGATCGCCTCCCTCGCCGCGATCACACCCGCGCCGATGATGACCGCGTACTGCGCCTCCAAGTCCGGCGTCGAGGCGTACGCGCACAGCCTGCGCGCCGAGGTCGGCTACAAGGGCGTGCGCGTCGGCGTCGGCTATCTGTCGTGGACCGACACGGACATGGTGCGCGGGGCCGACCAGGACGAGGTCATGCGGGAGCTGCGACAGCGGTTGCCGTGGCCGGCCAACAAGACCTATCCGCTGGGCCCTGCCGTGGACCGGATCGTCGCCGGCATCGAGCGGCGGTCCAGTCATGTGTACGGACAGTGGTGGCTGCGGGGGACGCAGGGCGTGCGCGGGTATCTGCCGGGGATCATCGGGTCGGTGGGGCAGCGGGAGATGCGGCGGTTCGGATCCCGGTTGGAGGGGATGCGATCCGGGCTCGTCGGTGCAGGTGGGGCGGCTGATGAACAGGCGCGCGCTACGGACCGTAGTTGATCGAAATGCGAAGTGTGTCCGCCCGTGTGAATCTGGTCGAGGCCCGACCAAGGGCCAATCCCCTCCGTTTACGGGAGTGAACCCACATGGGTATGAAGGACCAGTTCCAGGACAAGGGCGAAGACCTCGCGAACAAGGCCAAGGAGAAGATGGGCCGGGAGCGTGGCCAGAGTCAGGGCCAGGGTCGCGAGGGTCGTGAGCAGGAGCGCGAGCGCGGTCAGCGGCGTGACGAGGACGTCGAGCGTACGTCCCGGGACGCGCAGGAGCAGCAGGACCGCATGGACCAGGACTACGACGTCTGACGTCTTTTCCTGAGCAAAGGGTGCCCCTGACGAGGGGCACCCTTTCTCATGTACCCGCGATCATGTAGCCGCCCCCTCAGGAACGCGGCGGGAGCTTCGGCCGTGAGCGGTCCGGTACCGCGCTGTAGTCCGGCGGAGTCGCCGCCGGGTGGATGGCCAGCAGGTCCAGGGCCAGCCTGATCGCGTCGTCCAGTTGGGCGTGGCGGCCCTCCGCCCAGTCCAGGGGTGTCCGCAGGATCTCCAAGTCCGGTGTCACGCCCCGGTTCTCCACCGACCAGCCGTACGCGTCGAACCAGGCCGCGTTCATGGGGATCGTGATCACCGTGCCGTCGCCGAGCTGGTGGCGGCCGGTCATGCCGACCACTCCGCCCCAGGTGCGCTGGCCGACCACCGGGCCGAGCTTCAGCAGTTTGAAGGCGGCCGTGATCATGTCGCCGTCCGAGGAGGTCGCCTCGTCGGCGAGGGCGACCACCGGACCACGGGGGGCGTTCGAGGCGTACGACACCGGCTGGGCGTTGCGGGTCAGGTCCCAGCCGAGGATCGTGCGGGTGAGCTTCTCCACGACCAGTTCGCTGATGTGGCCGCCCGCGTTGCCGCGCACATCCACGATGAGCGCGGGGCGGGACACCTCCAGGCGCAGATCGCGGTTGAACTGGGCCCAGCCGGAGCCGCCCATGTCGGGGATGTGCAGATAGCCGCAGTGGCCGCCGCTCAACTCCCGTACCACCGCCCGGCGTTTGGCCACCCAGTCCTGGTAGCGCAGCGGACGCTCGTCGACGAGGGGGACGACCGCCACCCGGCGGGCCCTGCCCTCGCCCTCCGCCGGGGTGAACGTCAGCTCCACCGTCGTACCGCCCGCGCCCGCCAACAGCGGGTAGGGGCCGGTGAGTTGGTCCACCGGGCGGCCGTCCACATGGGTCAGGACGGCGCCCTCGCGGATGCCGGTGCCGGCCAGCGGGGAGCGGGCCTTGGAGTCGGAGGACTCGCCGGGGAGGATCCGGGCGACGGTCCAACCCCCCTCCCTGCGGACCAGGTTGGCGCCCAGCAGGCCCTGGCGGCGCTGATAGTGGGGCGGCCCCTCGTTGCGGCGGGACGGGGAGACGTAGGCGTGCGAGGTGCCCAGCTCGCCCAGGACCTCCCGCAGGAGATCGGCGAAGTCGTCGGGGGACGCGACCCGTTCGACCAGTGGGCGGTACTGCTCCACCACCGCGTCCCAGTCGATGCCGCACATGTGCGGGTCCCAGTAGTAGGCGCGGATCAGACGGGCCGCCTCCTCGTACGACTGGCGCCACTCGGCGGGCGGGTCGACCTCGTGCAGGATGCGGCGCAGGTCGATCCAGACGGTCGAGTCGCCGTCGCCGGACTCCGTGGAGGGGACCGCGCGCAGCTCGTCCTCGTCCACCACGACGAGCCGTGAGCCGTCGCCGCTCACCGCGAACCAGTCGAGGTGGTCCACGAGTTCGGACTTCTTCGCCTTGCTGATGTTGAAGTACTCGAGGGTCGGCCGCCCGCTGGTGTCGTCCGGGTTGGCGAAGGTCTCGCCCAGCGCGCCGGAGATCGGCCAGCGCAGCCAGACCAGCCCGCCGCCCGAAACCGGGTACAGCGCCGAGTACTTGGAGGCGGAGACGGGGAAGGGCGTCACCCTGTTCTCCAGGCCCTCCACCTCCACCGTCACCGCGCCGTCCGCGCTCTCGTCCTCCGCCGGGTCCAGGCCCCCGGCGGCCGGGCGGCCCTCCGGGGTCAGCGCGAAGGGGGACGGCGTGGCCGAGGAGAGGGGGACGAGGTAGGGGCGGCAGCCGAGCGGGAAGGACAGGTCGCCGGTGTGGACGTCGTAGACCGGGTCGAAGCCGCGCCAGGAGAGGAAGGCGAGATAGCGGCCGTCCCTGGTGAAGACCGGATTCTCGTCCTCGAAGCGGCCGTTGGTGACGTCGACGATCAACCGGTCCTTTATCCGGGCCATCTTGATCTGGCGCAGGCTGCGCCCGATGCCCGGGTGGGACCAGGTCAGCCAGGTGCCGTCCGGGGAGAAGGCGAGGTCGCGGACCGGCCCGTTGATCGAGCGGATCAGCTCGGTGACCTCGCCGTTGGAGTCCTCCGTGGCGTCCAGCAGCAGGAGCCGTCCGTCGTGCGCGGCGATCGCGAGGCGCTCGCCGGCCGGGTCCGACAGCAGCTCCAGTACGCGGCCCACCTCTCCGGAGGCGAGCCGGCGGGGCTCGCGTTCGCCGGTGGCGCGGGGCAGATAGGCGATCTCGACCGCGTCCTCGCCGTCCGCGTCCGTGACGTAGGCGACCTGCCCGCCCGAGCCGAGCATCTCGGGGAGCCGGACCCGTACGCCCGGGGTGTCGGTGATCGTGCGGGCCGGGCCGTCGCGGTGCGTCAGCCAGTACAGGCTGCCGCGTACGACGACGGCGCTGGCCCGGCCCGTCTCGTCGACCGAGATGCCGTCGACGTGCTGCGCGGCCGGCACCTGGTACGTACGGCGGCCGGCGCGCGGGCCGTCGAGGCGCACGTCGAGGCGGCGCGGAACGGCGCCCGGGGACAGGTCGTCGACCATCCACAGGTCACCGGCGCACTGGTACACGACCCGGGTGCCGTCGCTCGCCGCGTGCCGGGCGTAGAACGCGTCGTGGTCGGTGTGCCGGCGCAGGTCGGAGCCGTCGTAGGCGCAGGAGTAGAGGTTGCCGACGCCCTCGTGGTCGGAGAGGAAGGCGATGCGGCCGTCGACGAACATCGGGGAGTGGAGGTGGCCTTCGAGGTCGGCGAGCAGACGGCGGCCGTGCAGCCAGAGGCGGCCCATGGCGCCGCCCCGGTAGCGCTTCCAGGCGGCCGGTTCGTGCGGTGGCGTGCCGGTCAGCAGCAGGGTCCGGCGTTCGCCGTGGACGTCGGCGAGCTGGATGTCGGAGACCGGGCCCCAGGGCAGCCGTCCGCCGGGGTCGCCGTCGGTGGGGACCTTGTAGGCCCAGGTGAAATAGGAGAACGGCTCGCCGTGGGACGCCACCGCGAGGATGTCGCCCTCGGGGGTCCAGCCGCAGACCTGGGTGTCGGGGCTGCCCCAGTAGGTCAGTCTGCGGCCCGGCCCCCCGTCCACCGGCACCAGATGGATCTCCGGCACCAGGCTCCGCCAGGTCGTGTACGCGATATGGCGGCCGTCCGGCGAGAAGCGGGGGTGACCCACCTTCGTACGGTCGACGGTGAGCCGCCAGGCGCGGCCCCTGCCGTCGAGAGGGGCCAGCCAGAGGTCGTCCTCGGCCACGAAGCTCAGGAGATCGCCACTGAGGTGCGGCAGGCGCAGATAGCTCACCTCCCTATGCTTTTCCGCGGGACGGACCGGAGCAACTTGTGAAAAATCGCCGGAGCCCGACGCCATGGTGAGTCAGCACACGTACGAAACGGTTTCGTTTCGAAGAAGGGTGCGCTACATTCGTCGTGTACGACACCGTGTCGTTCGGAGCTGGGAAGGTGAGTGGCATGACTGAGGTCGCAACGGCGCGTCGCAGTCGCATCACACCCGAGCGCGAGGCCGAGTTGTACGAGGCCGTGCTCGACCTGCTCCGCGAAGTCGGCTACGACGCCCTGACCATGGACGCCGTGGCGGCCCGCACCCGTTCCAGCAAGGCGACCCTCTACCGCCAGTGGGGCGGCAAGGCCGAGCTGGTGGCCAAAGCGGTGCGGCACAACAAGCCGGGGGCCTTGGCCGCCGCCGTCGACACCGGGTCGCTCAAGGGCGATCTGCACGCCCTCACGATGCGCTCGGACGACTGCGAGATGGAACAGAACTCCGCGCTCATGCGGGGCCTGGCCATGGCGATGCACGGCAGCCCGGACCTCCTCAAGGCGTTCCGGGAACATCTCGTCGAGCCCGAGATGCAGGAGTTCCAGAAGGTGCTCCAGCGGGCGGTCGACCGGGATGAGATCCGCGCCGACAACCCGGCGAAGGAGTTCATCGTGCACATGATGATCGGTGCCTTCGCCGCCCGCACACTGATCGACGAGCAGCCGCCCACCCAGGCGTTCCTGCTGTCGTACATCGACGCCGTGGTGCTCCCCGCACTGGGCGCACCCACCACCTGACCGACCCACAGCACGCCCACCTGACGTAACCGCTCACGTCGTCGGGCAGATCAGCCGTGTCCCCAACCGGTCGATCACCCCTGCCCCGAAGAACCCCACGACCTGACCGGGAGTACGCCCTCGTGGCCACGTTCCTCTACAAAGTAGGCCGGCTCGCCTTCAGGCGACGGCACTTCGTCGCCCTCATATGGATCGCCCTGCTGACCCTCGCGGGCATCGGCGCGGCCAGCGCGCCCGCCGCCGGCACCACCTCCTTCTCCATCCCGGGGACCGAGGCCCAGAAGGCCTTTGACCTGCTGGACCAGCGCTTCCCCGGCTCCAGTTCGGACGGCGCCACCGCGCGGGTCGTCTTCAAGGCGCCGAGCGGCGAGAAGATGACCGACGCCGCCAACAAGGCGACCGTCGAGAAGACCGTGAAGGAACTGGCCGACGGCTCCGAGGTCGTCTCCGTCACCGACCCGTTCACCACGAACGCCGTGAGCAAGGACGGGACGGTCGCCTACACCTCGGTGAAGTACGACGTCGCCGGCATGGAACTCAAGGACTCCAGCAAGGACGCCCTGGAGGACACCGCGGCCCAGGCACGCGCCACCGGGCTGACCGTCGACGTCGGCGGTGACGCGCTCCAGGCCGCCGCCGAGATGGGCATCGGCGAGATCATCGGCATCGCCCTCGCCGCCGTCGTCCTCCTCATCACCCTGGGCTCGCTGGTCTCGGCCGGACTGCCGCTGCTGACGGCGATCATCGGGGTGGGCATCGGCGTCTCGACGATCACCGCCCTCGCCAAGACCCTGGACCTGGGCTCGACGACCTCCACGCTGGCGATGATGATCGGCCTCGCAGTCGGCATCGACTACGCGCTGTTCATCGTGTCCCGCTACCGCGCCGAACTGGCCGAGGGCCGCGAACGCGAGGACGCGGCCGGCCGGGCCGTCGGCACCGCGGGCTCCGCGGTCGTCTTCGCCGGACTCACGGTCGTCATCGCGCTGGCCGGCCTCGCCGTCGTCAACGTGCCGATGCTGACCAAGATGGGCGTCGCCGCGGCCGGCACGGTCGTCGTCGCGGTCCTCATCGCGCTCACCATGATCCCCGCGCTGCTCGGCTACGCGGGCCGCAGGATCAAGCCCACCGGCGAGAAGGCCAAGTGGCTCGGTGGCGGCAGCGCCAAGGAGGCCGCCAAGTCGGCGAAGCCGAACATGGGCACCCGCTGGGCGAGCTTCGTCGTACGGCGTCCCGCTGCCGTCCTGATTCTCAGCGTGCTCGGCCTCGGCGCGATCGCCCTGCCGGCCAGCCAGCTCCAACTGGGCCTGCCCGACGACAGCTCGCAGCCGACGTCCACCACCCAGCGACGGGCCTACGACCTCCTCGCGGAGGGCTTCGGGCCCGGCTTCAACGGCCCGCTGATGATCGTCGTCGACGCCAAGAACAGCGACGCCCCGAAGGCCGCCGTCAGCACGGTGACCGACAAGATCAAGACCCTCGACGACGTGGTGACGGTCAGCCCGGCCGCCTTCAACAAGGCCGGTGACACCGCCACGATCACCGTCATACCGGACTCCAAGCCGTCGTCGGTCACCACCGAGGACCTGGTGCACACGATCCGGGACGAGGGCGCCGGCATCAAGGCCGACACGGACGCGCAGGTGCTGGTCACCGGCACCACGGCCATGAACATCGACTTCTCGCAGAAGCTCAACGACGCGCTGATCCCGTACCTGGGCCTGGTGGTCGGCCTCGCCTTCCTCCTCCTGATCGTGGTCTTCCGCTCGATCCTGGTCCCGCTGAAGGCGGCCCTCGGCTTCCTGCTCAGCGTGCTCGCCTCGCTCGGCGCGGTCGTCGCGGTCTTCCAGTGGGGCTGGCTGGCGAGCCTGATCGGTGTCGAGGAGACCGGCCCGATCATGTCGATGATGCCGATCTTCCTGGTCGGCGTGGTCTTCGGCCTGGCGATGGACTACGAGGTGTTCCTCGTGACCCGGATGCGCGAGGCCTACGTCCACGGCGAGAAGCCCAGCCAGGCCGTGGTCACCGGCTTCAAGCACGGCGCGCGGGTGGTCACGGCGGCGGCGGTGATCATGATGGCCGTCTTCTCCGGCTTCATCACCTCCAGCGAGTCCATGGTCAAGATGATCGGCTTCGGGCTGGCGGTCGCGGTCCTCTTCGACGCGTTCGTCGTCCGCATGGCGATCGTCCCGGCGGTGCTGGCCCTGCTCGGGAAGCGGGCGTGGTGGCTGCCGAAGTGGCTCGACCGGATCCTGCCCAACGTGGATGTGGAGGGCGAGGGTCTGCGGAAGCTGGACTCCGAGAACTCGGACCCCGATGGGGACCGGGAGTTGGTCCGGGCCTGAGGCGGCTGCCGCGAGGCACTGAGGCACCGGGCAACTGATCTGCCGCGTCACCGGGTTCTGGTGGCGCGGCAGATCGCGTCGGTGGCAGGGTGACCGGCGTGACTGCACTGGATGATCTGGTACGGCTGCTCGGGCCGGCGGCGGCAAGGGCCTCGTCCGCCGATGACTGGACGGAGGTCGAGGCGTACGCGGTCTCGGCGCTCCCCGCCGACTTCAAGCGGTTCCTCGACACCTACGGCACGGGTGTGATCTGCGACGAACTCGTGGTCTTCCACCCCCGGGGCACCAGCCCGCTGCTGGACCGGATGCGGCAGATCCACGAGAGGTTCGGCGCGTCCCGGCGCCGCAACCCGGACTTCCACCCCTTCCCCTACCATCCCGAGCCCGGTGGCCTGATCTCCTGGGGCTACGACCACTCCGGCGACGAACACTTCTTCTGGCCCTGCGACCCGGACCCGGGCCGGTGGAAGGTCGTCACCCACAGCCACGGGACGGAACCGGAGGTCTTCGAGGGCTCGTTCACCGCGTTCGTCCTCGACTTCGTCGAACAGTCGCGGGACGTGGACCCGCACCACGGACTCGATCCGGAGGTACTGGAGTTCCTGGAGCCGGAGGACCTGGCGGAACTCGCGGAGCGCGGGGAGATCGGGCCGGTGGAGCCGAGCTTTCGTCCGATCTGAGCGGAGTCGTTGTCAGTGGGGCGGGCTAGCGTGTGGGCATGACCACTTTGTCCGAACGTCCCCGCACCGCGTTGCTGGTGATCGACGTCCAGGTCGCCGTCGTGGCCGAGGCGTACGAGCGGGACCGGGTCGTCGCCACCATCGCCGCACTCGTCGACCGGGCGCGCGAGGAAGGCGTCCCGGTCGTCTGGGTCCAGCACTCCGACGAGAACGTCACGGAGGGCAGCGACGCCTGGCAGCTCGTCCCCGAGCTGACCCGCCGCGAGCGGGAGTCCCTGGTCCGCAAGACCTTCCCCGACTCCTTCGACGACACCTCCCTGGAGGAGGTGCTGGCGGCTGCCCGGGTCGGCCACCTGGTGGTGGCGGGCGCGTCCACCGACGCCTGCATCCGCTCCACGATCCACGGCGCGTTCGTCCGCGGCTACGACGTCACACTCGTCGGCGACGCCCACACCACGTCGGACCTCAGCAGGTGGGGCGCGCCGCCCCCGGAGCAGGTCATCGCCCACACGAACCTGTACTGGAAGTACCACACGGCACCGGGGCGCACGGCGGAGGTCGCCGAGGCGAAGGCGGTGACGTTCGGAAGCTGATCCCTGGTGGCGAGGTTGCTTTCCGGCGGTTGGAACTCGGTCGCAGGTCCCGGGCAGCGCCGCTACCGTGCCTCACATGACGACCACGAACGACAGCGAAGAGTCCGGTGCCAACCCCCGTTTCGCCGAAGCCCTGCGGGAGTTGGGCTCGGCGAGGTGTTGCCCCGTGTCCGGCGCTTCCCCGATGCCACCCGTACCGCCGCCGAGGCCGCCGCCGCGATCGGGTGCGAGTTGAGTGAGATCTGCAAGTCGCTGATCTTCGCGGCGGACGGGGTGCCCGTGCTGGTGCTGATGGACGGGGCGTCCCGGGTGGATGTGGAGCGGGTGAGGGAGGAACTCGGGGCCGAGAAGGTGACCCGGGCCAAGGCCGACGTCGTGCGGGAGGCGACCGGGTATGCCATCGGGGGTGTGCCTCCCTTCGGGCACCGTACGAAGACACGGGTGCTCGCTGATCGGTCGCTGCTCGCGCACGGTGTCGTGTGGGCCGCCGCCGGCAATCCGCATGCCGTGTTTCCGATGGAGCCGAAGGAACTTGTCGCACACGCCGGTGCGACTCTCGTGGATGTGCGCGAGCTGACCTCGTGACCCCGGGGGTCGCCGCCGCCGTTCTGCTCGCCGCGGTCGCGCACGCCTGCTGGAACGCCCTCGCCCACCGCATCACCGACAAGCTGGTCGGGTTCACGCTGATCTCGGGCGGCGGGATGGTCATCGGGCTGGCGCTCGTGCCGTTCGCCGCCTTTCCGGCGGCCGGGGCATGGCCGTATCTCGGATGCTCCGCGGTCATCCATCTCGCTTACTACTTGTTGCTGATGAAGTCCTTCCGGCTCGGGGACTTCGGGCAGGCCTATCCGATCGCGCGCGGTACCGCGCCTCTCGTCGTCACCGTCCTCGCCGCCGTCTTCGCGCACGAGGTGCCGGACGGGTGGGCGGCCGCTGGGATCGTCCTTTCGTGTGTGGGGCTGACCGGCGTCGCGCTGTGGGGACTTCGGGGGCGGCGGCCCAACTGGGCCGCGATCGGCGCCGCGTTGGCGACGGGGCTGACGATCGCCGCGTACACCGTCGTCGACGGGCTCGGCGTACGGGCCTCGGGGTCCTCGCTCGGGTACATCGGCTGGCTGATGGCCGTCCAGGGGTGGATGGTCCCGGCCTACGCGCTGTATCTGCGACGCCGTCAACTGCTGTCTGATCTACGGCCGTTCGCCGCGGTGGGCTTCCTCGGCGCCGCTCTGTCCTTCGTGGCGTACGCGCTCGTGGTGTGGGCGCAGACCCGGGCGGACCTCGCTCCCATCGCCGCTCTGCGCGAGTCGTCGATCATTGTCGGTGCGGCCATCGGGGCGCTCTTCTTCAAGGAGCGGTTCGGGGCGCCTCGTATCGCCGCCGCGGTGTTGCTCGTCGCCGGGATCGGGCTGATGCTGCGGGCGGGGTGACGGGCGGCTCGCCTCAGGCGGGGACGGGGAGTGCGGTGATGCCGGAGAGGTCGTGGGCGCGGACGCTGTTGCGGTCCGTGGCCGAGCGGCCCAGGGCGTGGTGGGGCCAGAGGCCGCCTGCCATGCGTCGGGCCCGTTCGGTCCACTCGCGGGCCTCGGGGGCGCTGGACTTGTAGTGGTTGAGGGCGTAGCCGCCGGTGTGGATGCGGAGCAGGCTGAAGCCACCCGGGTAGTCCTTGGCCGCGGTGACCTCCTGCTGGATCACGTGCGGGGCGCGGGTCAGGAGGGTGCGCTTGTTGCGGTGGGTGTGGCCCGCGTGGTGGAGGAAGACGCCCGGCGCCGAGGCGTAGGCGTCGACGATCGCGCGGGCCTGGCGGCGGTCGAGCTGCTGGCCCCGCGTCACCGGGAACACGGAGTCCCGTACCGTCAGCGGGTGGTGGCCGAAGACGAGGGTCGGCCGGTCCGGCTCGGACCTCAACCGGGCCCGGAACCACGACAGTTGCTCGTCGCCGAGGCCGCCCGCGTCGCCGCCGTTGCCGGCCTTGTGGTAGGTGTCGAGGCCGATGATCCGCAGGCCGCCGAGGTCGTGCGCGAAGTAGCCGGGGCCCGTGCCGGTGCCGAAGGTCTCGCTGAAGGAGTCGGTCGAGAGTCCGGCGCGGTCGTGGTTGCCGCGGACGACCAAGTAGTCCCGGCCGAGGGTGCCGAAGCCGTCCAGGATGCGCCTCGCCTCGGCCACGTCCCGCGGTGATCCGCCCGCCGAGAGGTCCCCGGCGGCCAGCAGCACGTCCGCGCCGCGCAGCCTGGCCTCCTCGACCAGGGCCCGGCTCATGATCTCCGGGTAGGCGGCGAGGCCCGCCGTCTGGGACACCCCGCGCACGATGGGGAAGCCGGCCACCAGGCCCGCTGTGGTCTCGCCGAGGTGCAGGTCGTTGCAGAGCGCGATCGACAACAGGTGCCTGCCGGGCGGGGGTTGGGGCGTGGTGAAGGAGTAGGTGCCGGTCCGGGCGCCGAGCCCGTGCCCGGAGGTGCCGACCGCGTTGCCCCGCACATGGTGCAGCGGCGTCGGCAGCGCGGTCACACCCCGCGAACGTGCCCGGTAGTAGTACGTCTGCCCGGGTTCGAGACCGGTCAGCTCCACCTGGTGGTGCGCGGTCGGCCGGTCCTCGGCGGCGACGCGGTTGAGCCGGGCCGGGTGGGTGCCGTAGACGACCTCGCCCTCGGTGAGCACGGGGAGGAGATGGCCGCGTGCGTCGTCGGTTCCCCGTATGCCGGTGTGCCAGGTGATGATGGCGCGGTCCTCGGTGAGCGTGACCAGTTCCAGATGGACGGCCACCAGGGAGTTGTCCCGGCCGCGCGAGGGGACGGCGCGCAGCAGGGCGGGGACGAGGAGGGCGCCGGAGCGCAGGACGTCGTAGGGCGTGGGGAGCGCGGCGAGTGCCGCGAGGGGAGCGGAGATGCAGCAGCGCATACCCCAGTGTTGCCCATCGGCCGTGAACGGCAGTAATGGTGCCGAAAGCCGTATCCCTACCAATGCGCTACGACAGGGCGGTGCGCACCGCCCTGACCAGCGCCTGCGCCCTCGGGTCCGCCGTCACGCTCTTGCGGAAGCCGTTTGTGACATATCCCATGGCGATGCCCGACTCCGGGTCGGCGAAGCCGAGTGCGCCGCCCCGGCCCGGGTGGCCGAAGGAGCGGTCGGAGAGGAGCGGGGACGCGCTGCCGTGCAGCATGTAGCCCAGGCCGAAACGGGTGCCCACCACCAGGACGCGGTCCGGGCCCGATGAGCGTTCAGTGCGGGCCAGGTCGACCGTCTCCGGGGTGAACAGCCTTGTCCCGCCGTCCAGTTCGCCGATCAGCGAGGCGTAGAAACGGGCCAGTCCGTCCGCCGTCGCGATGCCGTTCGAGGCGGGGAGTACGGCCGCCCGGTACGCTGGGTCGTTCTCGTCCGGCATCGGGGTGATCGCCCCGAACGCGCGCCGGGTGAGGGAGTCGGGGTTCGCGTACGCCTCGGACACCGACCGCTTGGGGCGGACGCGGAGCGCGCCCGCTTCCGCCTGGGCGGCCTCCAGCTGGGCCACCCGACCCACCCGGCCTGCCTCGGCCTCCGGCAGGCCCACCCACAGGTCCGCTCCGAGGGGACCGGCGATCTCGTCCGCGATCCACTCGCCGATCGACCGGCCGGTCACTCGGCGGACGAGTTCGCAGGTCAGCCAGCTGTACGTCTGCGCGTGATAGCCGTGATCCGTGCCCGGCTCCCACACCGGCGCCTGCGTCGCCACCGCCTTCGCACCGAGTACCGGGTCGGCGGCCTGGTCCGGTGTCAGCGGGCGGTCCAGGACGGGCACGCCCGCGCGGTGGGCGAGCAGGTGCCACACCAGGGTCCGCTCTTTGCCGGCCGCCTTGTACTCCGGCCAGTACTCGCCCACCGGGGCGTCCAGGTCCAGTTCCCCGCGCTGTGCGAGCAGGAGCAGTGCGGCGGCGGCCACGCCCTTCGTCGCCGAGCGGACTATCTGGGCGGTGTCCCGCTGCCAGGGCGCGGTGCCGTCGATGTCCTTCGTGCCGGCCCACAGGTCCACGACCCGGTGCCCGTCGCGGTACACCGTCACCGCCGCGCCCCGGTCCCCGAGCAGCTCGAAGTTGCGTACGAACGCCTCCCTGACCGGCTCGAAGCCCTCGGCCACCACGCCGTTCACGTCCACGTCCGCGCTCCTTGTTCCGCCGTCAGGCCCTCTGTCAACCAAGCAGGATCGTCACGTCGATGTTCCCGCGGGTCGCGTTCGAGTACGGGCAGACCTCGTGGGCCGCGTCCACCAGCTTCGCCGCGATGTCCGGGTCGAGGATCGGAAGGGACACGCTCAGGGCGACCGCGAGGCCGTAGCCGCGTTGCTTGTTGGGGCCGATGCCGACCTTCGCGGCGACCGTGGAGCCGGTCAGGTCGAAGCCGGCCCGGCGGCCCACCAGGACCAGCGCGTTGTGGAAACAGGAGCTGTAGCCGGCCGCGAAGAGCTGCTCGGGGTTGGTGCCGTTGCCGTCGCCGCCCAGCGCCGGGGGCATCGCGACCTGGAGGGCGAGCTGTCCGTCCAGGCTGCTGACATAGCCGTCCCGGCCGCCGTGGGCGGTGGCCTCGGCGACGTACATGATCTTCGTCGGGCGGGTGTCGACTGCGGTGTCGTCGGCCATGGCGGGACCTCCCCAGGACGGAGCGAGAGAACGGGAACACGAGAGTGGGCAACTACATCGTGCACAAGATACTGACGGGTAGGTCCGCTCTCTCGGCCAGGGGGTGGGAACCGCCGGTAACCCGTGGTCAGCGGGTCCGCTCGGCTGCCGCCGCCTCCGCGCGCTCCGCCAGCCGCCACAGCTCCGCGCGCAGCCGCACCACCTCCGGCATCTCCAGCTCCGTCGCCGCGAGCAGCGCGCCGGGCACCCGGGCCGCGCGCTCCCTGAGGGCGCTGCCGCGCTCCGTGCAGGTGACCAGGACCGAGCGCTCGTCGTGGGCCGCGCGCTCCCGGCGCACGAGTCCCGCCGTCTCCAGGCGCTTCAGCAGCGGTGACACCGTGCCGTAGTCGAGGCGCAGCGCGGTCGCCAGTTCCTTGATCGGGGTCTCGCCGCGCTCCCACAGGACGAGGAGGACGAGGTACTGCGGGTAGGTCAGCTCCAGCTCTTCGAGGAGCGGGCGGTACGCGGCCGTCAGTGCGCGCTGGGCCGCGTACAGCGCGAAGCAGAGCTGCTCGTCGAGAAGCAGCGACCCGGCAACCGTATGGTCCTCGTTCGTCACGCGCCCATTGTCACGGACCGCGTCACCGATCGCGGGTCGAACCCGAAGGGCAGCTCCAGCCGATGGGCCCGCATCAGCTCGTCGTCGGCGAGGAGTGCGCCGGTCTTCCCGTCCGCCGCGATCACCCCGTCGCTGAGGATCAGCGAGCGCGGGCACAGCTCCAGGGCGTACGGCAGGTCGTGCGTGACCATGAGGACGGTCACGTCCAACGACCGCAGGATGTCCGCCAGTTCGCGCCGGGAGGCGGGGTCGAGGTTGGAGGAGGGCTCGTCCAGGACGAGGATCTCCGGTTCCATCGCCAGCACCGTGGCCACCGCCACCCGGCGGCGCTGGCCGAACGACAGATGGTGCGGGGGACGGTCGGCGAAGTCCGCCATGCCGACCAACTCCAGTGCCGTACGTACCCGTTCGGCCAGCTCGGCGCCCTTCAGGCCGGCCGCCGCCGGGCCGAACGCCACGTCCTCGCGGACCGTCGGCATGAAGAGCTGGTCGTCGGGGTCCTGGAAGACGATGCCGACCCGGCGCCTGATCTCCGCCATGTGCCGCTTGCCGACCGGGAGTCCGGCGACCGTCACCGTGCCCGCGCCGCCGGTGAGGATGCCGTTGAGGTGCAGCACGAGGGTGGTCTTGCCGGCGCCGTTCGGGCCGAGCAGGGCGACCCGTTCGCCGCGCGCCACGGCGAAGTCGACGCCGAACAGGGCCTGATGGCCGTCGGGGTAGGCGAAGGCGAGGCCGGAGACCTCCAGGGAGGCGGGGGAAACGGTCACAGGGTCCATCCCAACAGGCATACGACGAGGGCGGCACAGGGCAGGGCGAGGGCGTACGACCACTGCGCCCGGGACGCGGTCACCTCGTCGATCACCGGCATCGAACCGGTGTAACCCCGGCTCACCATGGCCAGATGGACACGTTCCCCGCGTTCGTAGGAGCGGATGAACAGCGCGCCCGCCGACTTCGCGAGCACGCCCCAGTGCCGGATGCCCCGGGCCTCGAAGCCCCGTGACTCGCGGGCGATCCGCATCCGGCGCATCTCGTCGGTGATGACATCGCCGTAGCGGATCATGAAGGACGCGATCTGGACGAGGAGGGGCGGGAGTTTCAACCGCTGTAGGCCAAGGAGGAGTTCGCGGAGTTCGGTGGTGGCGGCGAGGAGGACCGAGGCGGCGACGCCCAGGGTGCCCTTGGCGAGGACGTTCCACGCGCCCCACAGGCCGTTGACGCTCAACTCCAGCCCCAGGACGTGCACTTGATCGCCCTCCGCCACGAACGGCATGAGCACCGCGAACGCGACGAAGGGGACCTCGATCAGCAGACGGCGGAGCAGGAAGGCGGCGGGCACGCGGGCCGCGTACGCGACGCAGGCGAGGAGGACGGCGTAGAGGCCGAACGCCCACATCGCCTCCCTCGGGGTCGACACCACGACCACCACGAAGGCGAACACGGCGGCCAGTTTGGTGTGCGGCGGCAGCGTGTGGACGGGGGAGTGGCCGTGCCGGTAGAGCCGGTGGGCGTGGCCCGCGCCCATCTCAGGCCGCCTGCGACGAGGACACGTCGGCGCTACGGCGCCTGCGGACAACCCAGAAGACCCCGCTGCCCGCGACGACCGTGACGCCGACGCCGATCACGCCCGCGAGGCCGCCGGAGAGCCGGGCGTCCTCGACGTCCTTGACGCCGTAGTCGGCGAGTGGGGAGTCGGCGGAGGCGTGTTCCTTCGCCTTCTGGTCGATGCCCTGGTCGGCGGCGACCTTCTCCAGGCCGTCGGGGTTCGAGGAGGCGTAGAAGCTGACGAATCCGGCGAGCAGGAGGGAGGCGGCCAGGCCGGTGATCCACACCTTGCGGTGCGAACGGGCGGCGACGGGCACCGGTTCGGCCGCGGGCGCGTCCACCAGTTCGCCGTTCACCCGCAGCTTGAGCCGCTGCTCCAGGCCGCGCGCGCCGTACACGAGATCCGGGCGTACGGCGATCACGGCGCCCACGGTCAGCGCGGTGATCGCCGCCTCGCCGACGCCGATGAGGACGTGCACGCCGATCATCGCGGTGGCGACCTTGCCGATGGAGACGTCGGTGGTGCCGCCGAGCGCGTAGACGAGGGTGAAGACGAGGGCGGCGGCGGGGACGGAGAGCAGGGCCGCGACGAAGGACGCGACGGTGATCGAGCGGCGGCTTCGCGGCAGCACCTTCACCAGGACGCGGAAGACGGCGTACGCCACGACCGTCGTGGTGAGTGCCATGTCGGTGATGTTCACGCCGAGCGCGGTCAGGCCGCCGTCCGCGAAGAGGATGCCCTGCATGAGCAGGACCACGGAGACACAGAGCACGCCGGTGTAGGGGCCGACCAGGATCGCGGCCAGGGCGCCGCCCAGCAGATGGCCGCTGGTGCCGGCCGCGACCGGGAAGTTGAGCATCTGCACGGCGAAGATGAAGGCGGCGACCAGACCCGCCAGCGGTGCCGTGCGCTCTCCCCCACGCTCGACTTCGCTCGCGCGGGAGGTGCCCCCCTGTTCGCGGCGCGCGCCGCGCAGGCTCACGGCGATGGCGGCAGCCGCGACCACTCCGGTCGCGGCGGATACGGGGGCGTCGATGAATCCGTCAGGCACATGCACGGGATGATTTTAGATGGTTATTGCGAGTGCTTTGCAAGAGGGCAAAAATCGCAGGCCGCGGATGTGAGATCTGTCGCCTCGGAAGGCGCTCCCGGGAAAATATGCGACATTGGGGTAGTGGAAGCGGATGCATAGCTTTCACACAGGTCACTCAGCGTAAGGGGCCGCCCGATGTCCGTAGTCGAACAGTACGCGCGAGCCCATATCGTCACCGACGAGGACGTGGACCGGCTGGATGCTGACTCCGTCCCTGTGGTCCTGCGGTACGACCCCGATTCCGATCCGCGAGCCGTCCGGATCGGCCTGCCCGGAGCGCACGAGTGGACCTTCTCCCGCGCGCTGCTCGAACAGGGGCTGCGTGCCCCGGCCGGCAGCGGCGAGGTGCGGGTGTGGCCGTGCGGGCGGGTGCAGGCCGTGGTGGAGTTCCACTCCGAACAGGGCGTCTCCGTCGTCCAGTTCGAGACGAAGACGATCATGCGGTTCCTGCGGCGGACCTATATGGCCACCGCGCCCGTCGGGAGCTGAGCCCCCGGCGGGTCAGCCCCCGAGGCTGCTGCCCAGCTTCAGCAGCGCCGCCACCATCGGGCCCGCGGTGTCGCCGCCGTGGCCGCCCGCCTGGACCACGCCCGCGCCGACGAGATCGCCCTTGTACGCGGTGAACCAGCCGTTGGGCTTCTTCTGGCCGTCGACCTCCGCCGAGCCGGTCTTCGCGCCGTAGTCCGGACCGAGACCGGCCATCGCCTTGGTCGCCGTGCCGTAGTCCGCCGTGTACTTCATGACGTCCTTCAGCTCGGCCTGCGTCGTCGACGACATCGTGCGCGAAGCCTTCGCCAGCGTGCGGCCGTCGACCTTCGCGGAGACCAGATACGGCTGGTGGAAGACGCCCGTGTCGACCGTCGACGCGACCGACGCCATGTTCAGCGGGTTCATCCGGACCCCGCCCTGGCCGATCAGCGAGGCGCCCATCTGCGCGCCGCTCTGCACCGGGATCGAGCCGTCGAAGGTGGGGACGCCGATGGCCCAGTTGTTCATGCCGAGGCCGTAGACCTGCTGGGCCTCCGTCGTCAGGTCGCTGTTCGACAGCTTGGGCGCGAAGTTGATGAAGGCGTTGTTGCAGGAGGCCCCGAAGGCCATCTTGAACGTGCCCTTCTTGATCTCCGAGTCGTCGTCGTTGTGGAAGGTCCAGCCCGCGAGCTTGTACGTCTTGGGGCAGGGATGCGACGCGTCCGGGGTGATCAGGTTCTTCTCGAAGAGCATCGTCGACGTCACGATCTTCATCGTGGAACCGGGGGCCAGGGAGCCCTGGAAGGCCACGTTGAAGCCGTGCGAGGCGTTCGCCACGGCCAGGATCTCGCCGGTCGACGCGCGCATCATCACGACCGAGGAGTTCTTCTGCTTGTCGACCTGCTGCTCGGCCGCCGCCTGGAGCGTCGGGCTGAGCGTCGTCTTCACCTTGCCCGGCGTGCCCTTGCTCAGCTCGACCAGCGTCTTGTCGGACTCCTTGGACGTCTTGCCCCGGACCACCCGCAGCTCGATGCCCGCCTTGCCGCCCGCCTTCTTGCCGAACTTCTCCCGCAGCCCGTCCAACACCGGCCCCAGGGACGGGTACTTGGCCGTCGTCAGCTCGCCGCCGTCACGGTCGTAGGCCTTGATCGGCGGGGTGCCGGACTCGCCGGTGACCAGAGTGTCGCCGTCCGCGAGGTCCGGGTGGACGACGGAGGCGTGCCAGGCGACGTACGGCTTGCCGTCCTTGGCGCTGCGGACGACGGTGAGCGAAGTGGTGTACGACATCGGCTTGGTGATGCCCTTGTACGACACCGTGCACTTCACGGAGAAGGGGACCTTGGCGCCGGTGCGGGTGCCCTCGGTGACGGTGATGCCCGTCATGTGGGCGTTCTTCGTGTAGCCGGTGAGCAGTGCGGTGGCCGCCGTCGACTTGTCGGTGGTGGCTGCGGCCTGGGCGACCTTGCCCTGCTGCCAGTCGGTGAGGAACCGTTTCGCGGTCGTCTGCACCTCGGTCGCCGACAGCGGGCCCTTCTTGATGGCCTTGTGGTCCGCGGTGTTCGACGTGCGCGCCTCGGCCGACGCCCCGCCGTCGTACAGCGCGTAGGCGCCGACGCCCGCGCCGACGACGGCCACCGCGATCACTCCGCCGACCACGGCGGGTCTCGCCTTCCGCCGCTCGGCGACGCGCCTTCTCTTGCCCCTCGTGCCCACGTTCCCGATCCTCCGCGAATCCCTCTGGGCCCCCGTCGATATCGGCCCTCAGCCCTCACACACCCCAACGACGGGGCCCAGCCTAGAGTCCCGTCCTGTGCGGGTGAGTTCCCGTCCTGCGGGCGTGAGTTCAGCCACTCGCCGCCAGTACCGCGCGGACGATCGGTCCGGCGGCGTCGATGCCGTGGCCGCCGTCCTGGGTCATGGCCGCCGCCGCCACGTCGTCGCGGTAGCCGGCGAACCAACTGTTCGACTTGGACTGCCCGTCCACCTCGGCGGAACCCGTCTTCGCGCCGATGTTCCCGCCGAGCCCCGACATGATGCCGGCCGCGGTGCCGCTGGTCGCGGTGCGGTTCATCATCGCCCGCAACTGGGCCGACGTACTGGCCGACAGGCCCTTCGCGGTGGCCAGTTGACGGTCGTCGAGGCTCTGCGCGACGAGCACCGGCTGCCGGAACGTGCCCGTCTTCGCGGTCGCCGTCACCGACGCCATGTTCAGCGGGCTGAGCTGCACCTGGCCCTGGCCGATCAGGTTGGCCGCGGTGTCCGGGCCGCCGGACGCGGGCACCGAGCCGTCGAAGGACGGGATGCCGGTCTTCCAGTTGTCCCGGCCGAGTCCGAAGCGGTCCTCGGCCTCCTTGGTCAGGGAGTCCACCTTGACCGAGTCGGCGAACTTCACGAACGCCGTGTTGCAGGAGCGGGCGAAACTGTCGGCGAGCGTCGCGCCCTCGTCCGGGGCCAGCCCCGTCAGGTTGTGGAAGGTCTGGCTCTGCCAGGTCGCGGTGGCGGGACAGGGCGCCGCACCGCTCATCGTCGTGATGTCGTTGTCGATGAGCGTGGCGGCACTGATGATCTTCATCGTCGAGCCGGGCGCCAACTTGCCCAGGAACGCGGCGTTGAAGCCGTCGACACGGTTGTTGGCGACCGCCAGCACCTGCCCGGTGCTGGGCTGCACGGCCACGACGGACGACTCCGTGTACTTCGTCACGGCCTTCTCGGCGGCGGCCTGCGCGGTGGCGCTGAGCGTCGTCCGCAGCTTGCCGGCCCTGCCCTTCTCCAGGGTCACCAGCGTGGTCTCCGCCGCGTCCTCCGCCTGGTGCTTGATCGACAGCTCGATACCGGGCGTACCGCCCGCCTTGTCGCCGTACTTGGCGCGCAGCTCGTCCAGGATCGGCCCCAGCGACGGGTACTTCTCCTTGGTCAGCACGGTCCCGTTCCGGTCCACGGCCTCGATCGCCGGGCTCGCGGACTCCCCGGTGACGAGTGTGTCGCCGGTCTTCAACTCCGGGTGCACGACGGTGGGTTGCCAGTCGACGAGGGCCCGCCCGGTGGTCTTCCCCCGCACGACGGTCAGTCGACTCTCGTACGACAGCGGCTTGGACTTCCCGTCGTACGACACCGTCGCCTTCACGGTGAACGGCACGGTGGCGCCGCCGGTGCCGGTGGCCGTACCGGGGGTGATCTTCACGCCGGTGATGTGCGCGGCCCCGCTGTAGGACTCCAGCACGGTGTCGGCCGCCGCGTCGTTGTTCGTGTACGACGCCGCCGTCACCGCCTGCCCCTTCTCCCAGGCCGCGAAGAACTTCGCCGTCGTCTCCTTGACCTCGGAGCCACTCGGCGGCCCGGTCTTCACGGCCTCGGACCCGCTGGAACCCCCCACACCCGAACTGCCGCCCAACGCGGACACGACGTTGTACGCCCCGTACCCCGCCCCTCCCACCATCACGGCGAACACGCTGCCGATGACGGTGGCCTTTACCCCCTTGCGCATGACGCAGTCCCTCCCCGGATCAGTCCTCCGAACTGTAGGTGGCGTGGGGGAAACCTGTGAGGGGTGTTGCCTTTTGTTGTCCTAACGGAGATCAGGTGTCTGAATCTGACCCCCAAACATGGCCACATACGTGAACGCCGGGTGAACCCTCGGCGGGACCGGGCAACCGGTGACGCCGACCGGGAGTCGTCTGAGCCGCCGCATTCCGTGACGGCCTATGGGGGTAGCACCATGCTCTTTCGACTCACCGGCAAGCGGGCGCTCGGCGCGGGGGTGGTGCTGGTGGTGCTGCTCGCGATCGGTGTCGCCGTGCGGATCGGGATTCGGGCGGAGTCCGGGGCTCTCGACGGGCCGCCCGCCGTTGCCAGAGGGGGCGGCCAAACGGTCCAGTACACGGCCGGCCGTCACCAGGCCAACCATGTGGTCGTCACCGAGACGGCGTTGGACGACGGCGGGATGACCCTGCGCTATGTGATCGACGACGTGGTCCGGATCAACGCGGTGGCGCCCGGCTGCGTCTATCCCGACCCCAAGGACCACACCAAGGTCGCCTGCACGGCCGTGATCGACGAGATGACGACGGACCCTGTCCCGTCATTCCACATGAGCCTCGGCGACGCCAACGACTCCGCCGTCATCCACAATCACGCCTCCTCCACCTTCGGCTACAACGAGGTACGCCTGGGCGCGGGCAAGGACACCTGGACCGGCCCCGCTCAAGCGGCCCAGGTCGTCTGGGGCGACAACGGCGACGACACCCTCACGGTGAGCGGTGGCGCGGACGCCTCGGGCGGCAAGGGCGACGACACGATCCACGTCGACGGCGGTGGCGGCGCCGACGGCGGCCCGGGCGACGACATCCTCTACGGCGGCGCCGGCGACGAGGGCCTGCATGGCGAACAGGGCGACGACACGATCTACGGCGGCCCGGGCGACGACCGGCTGTACGGCGGCATCGGTGACGACGTCCTCCACGGCAACAGCGGCGACGACATGCTGTGGGGCGACAACCCCGACGGCGGCCGGTTCGACGGGGGCAAGGACAAGCTGTACGGCGGACCCGGCACGGACAAGCTGGACGGCGGGCCCGCCGATGACGTCGTCCACCAGGACTGACGGCCTCGCTAGACCCAGGTGTCCAGCCACATCCGTGACCGCCACTGGTCGATCGGCAGGGCCGTGCCCGTGTACAGCGGCCAGAAGTAGATGAAGTTCCAGGTGATCAGGAGGACGAGGACGCCCGCGCCGACCGCGCCCGTCACCCGGCGGGTGTCGCTGGAACCCGGTGGGCCGATGATCGCGCCGATCAGCATCGCGACGGCGAGGCAGAGGAAGGGGAGGAAGACGATGGAGTAGAAGAAGAAGATCGTGCGGTCCTGGTACAGGAACCAGGGGAGGTAGCCGGCCGCGACGCCGCAGGCGATCGCGCCCGCGCGCCAGTCGCGGCGGAACGCCCAGCGCCACAGGACGTACAGGAGCGCGAAGCAGGCCGCCCACCACAGCATCGGGGTGCCGATGGCGAGGACCTCGCGGGCGCACTTCTCGCCGGCGTTCACCGGGCAGCCGTCCGAGCCGGGGGAGGGGGACTCGTAGAAGTACGAGACCGGGCGGCCGTCGACGAGCCAGCTCCAGGGGTTGGACATGTACGTGTGCGGCGAGTGCAGGCCGACGTTGAACTCGTAGACCTCGTGCTCGTAGTGCCACAGGCTGCGCACCCAGTCCGGCAGGAAGTGGCTCCAGAAGCCGCCCTTGCCGTCGGTCGCCGCCCAGTTGCGGAAGTAGCCGCCCTTGCCGTTGGTCGGCGAGACGATCCAGCCGATCCAGGACGTGAGGTAGACCGTGACGGCCACCGGGACCGTGGCGACGAAGGCGAGACCGAGGTCGTACTTCAGGACCGCCACGTACGCGTTGCGGGCGCCCGCGACCTTGCGGGCGCCGACGTCCCACAGCAGGGTCATCACGAGGAAGGCGGCCATGATGTAGAGGCCGTTCCACTTGGTGCCGATCGCGAGGCCGAGCATCAGGCCCGCAAGCCAGCGCCAGGGGCGCCAGCCGAGGAACAGGGTGTCGGCGGTGTGCGCGTCGGGGCGGACCCGGCCGTCGGCGTCGACCGGGAGTGCTGCCGCTAGTTTCGCTCTGGCCCGGTCCCTGTCGATCAGCAGGCAGCCGAACGCGCCCACCACGAAGAACATCAGCACGCCGTCGAGCAGCGAGGTGCGGGCCATCACGAAGGCCAGGCCGTCGAGCGACATCAGGACGCCCGCCACACAGCCCAGGAACGTGGAGCGGAACAGGCGGCGGCCGATCCGGCACAGCATCAGGACGGCCAGCGTGCCGAGCAGCGCCGTCATGAAGCGCCAGCCGAACGGGTTGAAGCCGAAGATCAGCTCGCCGAGGCCGATGACGTACTTGCCGACCGGCGGGTGCACGACGTAGGCCGCGTCCGACGGGATGGCGATGTGACCGTTGTGCTGGAGGATCAGGTCGTTGGCGTTCTTGTCCCAGTTGACCTCGAAGCCGTGGTGGACGAGGGCCCACGCGTCCTTGGCGTAGTACGTCTCGTCGAATATCACCGCCTTGGGGCTGCCCAGGTGGTAGAAGCGCAGCGCGCCCGCCAGCAGTGTGACCAGCAGCGGGCCGCCCCATGCCGACCAGCGGGTGATGCGGTCGGTGAGCGTCGGGGAGAGGCCGAGCGCCGACCACAGCCGGGGGCTGGGCTCCGCGTACGCCGGCACCAGCCGGTCGCGTACGTCGCCTCTGGGCCCCGCCGAATATCCGAATCGGCGCAGCCGCTGCTGCCACGACGGCCGCTGGTCTTGCGGGGCCTGCCCTTGCAGGGTGTCCGTGGAGGACGCGGTACTGGTCACCGCGCCATCGTAGGGAACCCATCTGTGTGAGTCCCGTTCCTTGCTCCTGAGAGGATGGAAACGTGACAGTTGCTCCCGGAACTCTGGTCCTTGCCGGCACTCCCATCGGCGACATCGCGGACGCCCCGCCGCGGCTCGCCGAGGAGTTGGCGGGGGCCGATGTCGTCGCCGCCGAGGACACGCGGCGGCTGCGGCGGCTGACGCAGGCGCTCGGGGTGCAGCCCAAGGGGCGCGTCGTGTCGTACTTCGAGGGCAACGAGGCCGCGCGGACGCCCGAGCTGGTCGAGGCCCTGCTCGGCGGGGCGCGGGTGCTGCTGGTGACCGACGCCGGGATGCCGTCGGTGTCGGACCCGGGGTACCGGCTGGTCGCCGCCGCCGTGGAGCGGGACATCAAGGTGACCGCCGTACCGGGACCGTCCGCCGTGCTCACCGCGCTCGCGCTGTCGGGGCTGCCGGTGGACCGGTTCTGCTTCGAGGGGTTCCTGCCGAGGAAGGCCGGCGAGCGGCTGTCGCGGCTGCGCGAGGTGGCGGCCGAGCGGCGGACCCTCGTCTACTTCGAGGCGCCGCACCGGCTCGACGACACCCTCGCCGCGATGGCCGAGGTGTTCGGCGCCGAGCGGCGGGCCGCCGTCTGCCGGGAGCTGACCAAGACGTATGAGGAGATCAAGCGCGGCCCGGTCGGAGAGCTGGCCGAGTGGGCGGCCGAGGGTGTGCGCGGGGAGATCACCGTCGTGGTGGAAGGGGCGCCGGAGAAGACCGAGGAACTCGGCGCCGACGAACTGGTTCGGCGGGTGCGGGTGCGCGAGGAGGCGGGGGAGCGGCGAAAGGAAGCGATCGCCGCGGTCGCGGTGGAGGCGGGCGTTCCCAAGCGCGAGGTGTTCGATGCCGTGGTGGCGGCGAAGAGTGCGCAAAAACCCCTCTGAGCGTGCGCTCCGAGCGTCCGCGAAATCCCTTCTGAGCTGGGCGGAAACCCCTTCTGAGCAGGGCGCTCCTCCCATGAGCGTGCGCCCCATGGCGGAGCAAAGCGGGGTCGCCGAATGCAAAGTCCCGACCGGGTCGCCGGGGCGATTCGACAAGGAAAGTCCAAATCGCCTCCAACAGTCGACAGGACTGATGCGTTCGCCCTGCCGGAGGCGTCCACTGGATGAAGGGACGCACCCGTCCCTCGCCTCCAACGGGATTCCGGGGGGAACCCCTCGCCGGAGGCGCTTGTCCAGCGGACAGCAAGCAGGAGCTGGCATGAGTGAGATCGCAGGGCAGACCGGCCTCCGTGGCGGTGCGACCGCCGTGGTGAACGAGTCGTACTCCTTCGCCTGCATGCGGTGCGGGCACGGCTGGGAGCAGTCGTACGAGATAGAGCACCACGTCGACAACGACGGCCACCAGTTCGTGATGTACGTGGCGGACGGCCAGGTCGTGCCGTCGCCCCTGAGCCGTCCCGCGTGCCTCAACTGTGACGGGCATGTCGTGCGCATCATGCGGGCGGGCCAGGTGTCGTCGGTGCGGGACGCGGCGCAGCGGCAGTACCAGGCGCCGAGGGCCCGGGCGGCGGCGACGGAGGAGGACGGTGCGGCGGACGACTCCGTGACCCCGCTGCCGGAGCCCAGGGAACACCACTGGCACCTGTCCGATCTCCTGCACCCCTTCCACCACCGCAAGGCGAGCTAGAGCCGGACCGGCTCCGACGACCGGGTGGGCATGCCCCTTTCGTAGGATCGGGGCATGCCTGCCTCCAGTGAGAAGACCGTCGAGAAGAACGCGGCGCCGCCGCTCCCGGAACCCCTCCGGGTGCCCGTCGCCGACTCCCACACCCACCTCGACATGCAGTCCGGCACGGTGGAGGAGGCGCTCGCGAAGGCCGCGTCCGTCGGTGTCACCACGGTCGTACAGGTCGGCTGCGACCTGAAGGGCTCCCGCTGGGCCGCCGAGACGGCCGCCCGCCACGAGGCCGTCCACGCGACGGTCGCCCTGCACCCGAACGAGGCCCCGCGCATAGTCCACGGCGACCCCGACGGCTGGTCCCGGCAGGGGGCGCGCGTGCCAGGAGGGCAAGCCGCCCTGGACGAGGCACTCGCCGAGATCGACCGGCTGGCCGGGCTCCCGCAGGTCAAGGGCGTCGGCGAGACCGGCCTCGACTACTTCCGCACCGGGCCCGAGGGCAAGGCGGCGCAGGAGCAGTCGTTCCGCGCGCACATCGAGATCGCCAAGCGGCACGGCAAGGCCCTGGTCATCCACGACCGCGACGCCCACGCCGACGTCCTGCGGGTCCTCAAGGAGGAGGGCGCCCCCGAGCGGACCGTCTTCCACTGCTACTCCGGCGACGCCGAGATGGCCGAACTCTGCGCCAGCGCCGGGTACTTCATGTCCTTCGCCGGCACCGTCACCTTCAAGAACGCCCAGAACCTGCGGGAGGCGCTCGCCGTGGCCCCCCTCGAACTGGTCCTGGTGGAGACGGACGCCCCCTTCCTGACCCCCGCCCCGTACCGCGGACGGCCCAACGCCCCCTATCTCGTTCCGGTCACGGTCCGGGCGATGGCAGCGGTCCGGGACCTCGACGAGGACGCGCTGGCGTCGGCGATCGCCGCCAACACGGCCCGAGCGTTCGCGTACTGAGGCACCCGAACCACCCGAACACAACTCTGAGTAGCCGCGCCGCTTTGGAGAGTGACAGTCGCTCCGCTAGGTTCTGGTGGCCCGATCCGGACCCCTCTGGCCCTCTGGAGCGTGTCGCGTGAGCAACTCCGAGACCTACGAGACGTACGAGCCCTACGAAACGTACGAGACGTACGACCGCGGCCTGCGCGCCGATTTCTACGGCGGTGGCTACGAGGACACCTACCGGCCCGCCTACGAGGCGACGGAGCCCGTGTTCCCGCGCCAGGCGGTGAGCCCCGCGCCGGGCCGGGCGGAGCGCAGACGCAGAGCCGAGCGCCCGGGCCCGACGGGCGCCGGCATGCGGCGGCTGGTGCCGCAGGCGCTGGTCGTCGCGTTCCTCGCCGGCGGCACCACCGCGTTCGTCGCCAAGGACAAGGCGATCGAGCTGAGCGTCGACGGCAAACCGCGCACCCTGCACACCTTCGCCGACGACGTCACCGAACTCCTCGCCCAGCAGGGCGTGGACGTCGGCGCGCACGACGTGGTGGCACCCGGCCGGGACGCGCCCCTCGCCAGCGGCGACGAGGTCGCGGTCCGCTACGGCCGCCCGGTGCGGCTCACCATCGACGGGCACCGGCGCGAGGTGTGGACCACGGCGCGCACGGTCGACGGGGCGCTCGAACAGCTCGGGGTGCGTGCGGAGGGCGCGTACGTGTCGACCTCGCGCTCCCAGCCCATCGGCCGTGCCGGGCTCGCGCTCGACGTGCGCACCGAGCGTTCCGTCACGATCATGGCCGACGGCCGCGCCCGCACGATCCGCACCAACGCGGCCACGGTCGGCGAGGTGGTCGAGGAGGCCGGGATCGGTCTGCACGGCGAGGACACCACCTCGGTCCCGGCGGACAGCTTCCCGCGCGACGGCCAGACGATCACCGTGCTGCGGGTCACCGGTACCCGTGAGGTCCGCGAGGAGGCCATCCCCTTCAAGGTGGAACGCACCGACGACCCCACCCTCTTCAAGGGCACGGAGGTCGTCGAACGCCCCGGACAGCCCGGCCTGCGCCGGGTCACCTACGCCCTGCGCACGGTCAACGGCGTCAAGGAGAAGCCTCGCCGGGTCGACGACCGACTGGTGCGCGAACCCCGCTCCGAGCTAGTCAAGGTCGGCACAAAACCCAGGCCGACCTCGGTACAGGGCGCCGACCACCTCAACTGGCACGGCCTGGCGACCTGCGAGTCCGGCGGCCGCCCGGGCGCGGTCGACCCCTCCGGCACCTACGGCGGCCTCTACCAGTTCGACACCCACACCTGGCACAGCCTCGGCGGCACGGGCCGTCCCCAGGACGCGAGCGCGGAGGAACAGACGTTCCGGGCGAAGAGGCTGTACGTACGACGGGGGTCGAGCCCATGGCCGCACTGCGGGACGCGACTACACGGCTGACCTGGATGCCCTAGGGGCGCGGGGCTGTGTCGATATGCGGCTCCGCCGCGTGGGCGCACCCAGCTACAGCGGACCCGCACCTGAAATCCGGCCCCGTACCCTTAGTCCCGTGAGCAGCAACCCCGACGCCCTCCTGGGCCCCGCCGAAGTCCGTGAACTAGCGGCAGCCCTGAACGTCCGCCCCACAAAGCAACGCGGCCAGAACTTCGTCATCGACGCCAACACCGTCCGCCGCATCGTCCGCACCGCAGACGTCCGCGACGACGACGTGGTCGTGGAGGTAGGCCCGGGCCTCGGCTCGCTCACCCTCGCGCTGCTGGAAGTAGCCGACCGCGTCACAGCCGTGGAGATCGACGACACCCTCGCCGGCGCGCTGCCGGCGACGGTGGCCGCCCGCATGCCCCAGCGGGCCGAGCGTTTCGCGCTGGTGCACTCCGACGCGATGCAGGTGACCGAGTTGCCGGGCCCGCCCCCGACCGCGCTGGTCGCCAACCTGCCGTACAACGTGGCCGTACCGGTCCTGCTGCACATGCTGGAGCACTTCCCGAGCATCGAGCGCACCCTGGTGATGGTCCAGGCGGAGGTCGCCGACCGGCTGGCCGCGCCGCCCGGTTCGAAGGTGTACGGCGTCCCGTCCGTGAAGGCGAACTGGTACGCCGAGGTCAAGCGGGCCGGTTCCATCGGCCGTACCGTCTTCTGGCCCGCGCCGAACGTGGACAGCGGACTGGTGGCGCTCACCCGCAGGGCCGAGCCGTTGAAGACCACCGCCGACCGGCGCGAGGTGTTCGCCGTGGTCGACGCGGCCTTCGCGCAGCGCCGCAAGACGCTGCGGGCCGCGCTGGCCGGCTGGGCGGGATCGGCGGCGGCGGCCGAGGCTGCGCTGGTGGCGGCCGGGGTGTCGCCGCAGGCGCGCGGGGAGTCGCTGACGGTCGAGGAGTTCGCGCGCATCGCCGAACACAAGGCTGAAGCCGCCGAACACAAGGCTGAGCACAAGGAGTCCGAGTAAGTGAGCGTGACGGTCCGCGTCCCCGCCAAGGTCAACGTCCAGCTCGCGGTGGGCGCCGCGCGCCCCGACGGCTTCCACGACCTGGCCAACGTCTTCCTCGCGGTGGGCCTGTACGACGAGGTCACCGTGACCCCGGCCGACGAGCTCCGGGTCACCTGCGCGGGCCCGGACGCGGCCCAAGTGCCGCTGGACCGAAGCAACTTGGCGGCGCGGGCGGCCGTAGCGTTGGCCGAGCGGTACGGTCGCGACCCCGCGGTGCACCTCCACATCGACAAGGACATCCCCGTCGCCGGGGGCATGGCGGGCGGCAGTGCGGACGGCGCGGGTGCGCTGGTGGCGTGCGACGCGTTGTGGGGCACCGGTGCCTCGCGGGCCGAACTCCTCGACATCTGCGCCGAGTTGGGCAGCGATGTGCCGTTCAGCCTGGTAGGTGGGGCGGCACTGGGCGTCGGGCGGGGGGAGCGGCTCACGGCCCTGGAGGTCGGGGGCACCTTCCACTGGGTGTTCGCGATGGCCGAGCGGGGGCTGTCGACACCGGCGGTGTTCCGGGAGTTCGACCGGCTGGGCGAGGGCACCGACATCCCCGAACCGGTGGCCTCCCAGGCGCTGTTGGCCGCGCTCGCGAAGGGCGACCCGGACGCGCTCGCCCTAGCCGTCTCCAACGACCTTCAACCGGCGGCCCTTTCGCTCTTCCCGGAACTGGCCGACACCCTCGCCGCGGGCCGCGCCGCGGGCGCCCTCGCGGCGCTCGTCTCCGGCTCGGGCCCGACGACCGCGTTCCTCACCCGCGACCCGGAGTCGGCGGCGAAGGTGGCCGAGGTGCTGGCGGCCTCCGGGACGTGCCGGACGGTGCGTACGGCGGCGGGTCCGGCGGCGGGGGCGACCCTGATTGACCGACCTTCACGCGAGGTCCATGAATCACCCGCCTGACCTGCACAAATGTACGTGTGGAGTGTTATCCAAACCACACTGATTTAATGTTCACCAATAGTCCCCATGGCCCCTTTCGCGCCCTCTGTCCCAGAGGTGCGGCTGGCATGATCAGCCGACCCCGGTCCTCGTTACCGGTGGTACTCCCTGCGCGCGCGGTCTCGCCGCGCCACGCCCGAGAGGAACCTCCCCATGGGCCACATGGATCACTTCAGTGCGGGCTGGGTCACCCCGGTCCTGTCCTACGCGATGGCCTGCGTCGGCGCCGCGCTCGGACTGCGCTGCACCGTAAGAGCACTTGAGGCGGACGGCGCCTCCAAGCGGAACTGGCTGACCCTCGCCTCCGTCGCCATCGGCTCCGGCATCTGGACCATGCACTTCGTGGCCATGCTCGGCTTCAGCGTCGAAGGCACCCCCATCCGCTACGACGTCCCGCTCACCGTCCTCAGCCTGCTGATGTCCATCGGCGTGGTCGCCGCCGGTGTCTTCACCGCCGGATACGGCCGCTCCCGCGTCACCTCGGTCGCCTTCGGCGGACTCGGCACCGGCCTCGGTGTCGCCGCCATGCACTACACCGGTATGGCCGCGCTCGACCTGCACGGCGAGATCGAATACGACCCCGGGCTCGTCATCGCCTCCGTCGTGATCGCCGTCGTCGCCGCGACCGCCGCGCTCACCCTCACCCTGATCGTGCGCGGGCCCGTCCTCGCCACGATCGCCGCCCTCGTCATGGGGCTCGCGGTCAGCACCATGCACTACACCGGGATGTACGCCGTGAGCGTCGCCCTCGCACCCAGCGGCGCGGCCCTGTCCGGCGCCCCCGCCACGGAGTTCATCTTCCCGCTCGCCGTGGTGCTCGGCTCCTTCCTCTTCCTGGCCTCTGCCTACGTCGCCCTCTCCCCGACGGGCAAGCACCACGAGTCGGCCGTCGCCGCGGAGCTGCTCCGCGAGGTCGAACTCGCCACCGTCTGACCCGACTTCGACCGTACCCACGACGATGTCGCCCACGCCCCGGGCGGTCGGCCCCGACCGCCGCGCGAGCCCGAACCAGCCGCCGTCCAGACCGGTTTCGACCGATCCGGTGCCAACCGCCCCCGCTCCCCGGGGCGTCGGCACCACGCGCCGGGCGGCGTCGGACCCGCCACGGTCCGAGCCGTCCACGGCTCTCCACCCGGCACCGGCCCCGACTCCCCGGGCCGCAGGCGCCGAATCACTGCGCGAGATCGAACTCGCCACGGTCTGAGCCCACTTCGGCTCTCCTCACGGCTCCGGCCCGCCAACTCCCCCGGCGGCCACAGCCGTTCGAACCACCCCGCACTTCCCTGAACGAGGTCTCCCATGCGTGTTCTCCGCACGTCGGCCCGACTGCGCCCCAGATCGGTCCGCGCGAAGATCGTCGCCCTGTTGATGCTGCCCATCGTGTCCCTGATGGCCCTGTGGGGCTTCGCCGCGGTGACCACCGCGTCGAGCATCGCCGACACCGAGACCGCCAAGGACGTCAACTCCGAACTCCTCACCCCCGTGGCCGAGTTCGTCACCGCGGTGCAGGGCGAGCGGACCGCCGCCCTGCGCTATGCGGACGCTCCGGGCGCCTTCAAGAGCGCGACGAAGGCCACCGACACGGCCGCCGCCGCGCTGCGCGCGGGCGTCGACGACTCCAGCTCGGACGCGGCGCTCATCGACTCCGCGCTGCCGGGCCGTATCGACAAACTGGAGGCCGACGTCAGCGCGCTGGCGGCGCTGCGCTCGGGCGCCACCGCCAAGGGCGCCAAGTCGACGGACACGTACGGCGGTTACTCGGCGATCGTCGAGCACGGCTTCCTGGTCACCGGTGCGCTCACCGGCGACAAGACCGCGGCCGACGCCTCCGACGCCCGCGTGGTGCTCGAACTGTCCCGGGCCCGCGAGGCCCTCGCCCAGGAGCAGGCGCTGCTCGGTGCCGCCCGCACCGGGGGCACGCTGACCAAGGAGCAGTACGCGCTGTTCGTCGGCGCCGTCGCCACCCAGCGCGAGCTGCTCGAACCCGCGGTCGCCGACCTCAAGGCCGAGCACCGGCGCGCGTACCGCACGGTCCTCGACGGCAGCGGCTACACCCGGCTCCAGGCGATCGAGAACCGGGTCCGCAGCGCGGGCCCCGGCACCTCGGCCGTCTCCACCGGCTTCCTCGGCGGCTGGGACTCCGCCGCGAGCGCCGTACTCACCGGGCTCGACGCGGCGGAGACCAAGGCCGGTACGGGAGCCACGGCCGCGGCCGACCCGTTCGGCTGGGACACCCTCGGCGCCTCCGGGGTCGCCGTCGTGCTCGGTCTGGTCGGTGTGCTGCTGTCGCTGCTCGTCTCCGTGCTCGTCGGCCGCGGCCTCATCGTCGAACTCCTCGACCTGCGCAACTCCGCCCTCGAAGTCGCGGGCCGCCGCCTCCCGCAGGCGATGCGCAGGCTGCACGCCGGCCAGGGCGTCGACATCGACGCCGAGGCCCCGCTGCGCCGCCTCGCCGGTGACGAACTGGCCCAGGTCGGCACCGCGTTGACCGCCGTCCAGCGCGCCGCCCTCAAGGCGGCCTCCGAACGCGCCGAACTCCTCAGCGGGATCTCCGGCGTCTACGTCAGCCTCGCCCGCCGGAGCCAGGTCCTGCTCCACCGCCAACTCGACCTCCTCGACGCGATGGTGCGCAGGCAGCGGGACCCGGCCGAACTCCAGGAGCTGTACCGCGTCGACTACCTGGCCACCCGGATGCGCCGGCACTCCGAGAGCCTGCTGATCCTGTCCGGGATCGCGCCCGGCCGCGGCTGGCGGGACCCGATCCCGCTGACCGACGTCCTGCGCGCGGCCGTCGCCGAGATCGAGAACTCGGCCCGGGTGCGGCTCTGGGCCGTACCGAAGGTGTCACTGACCGGCGGTTCCGTCGCCGACGTGATCCATCTGCTCGCCGAACTCGTCGAGAACGCGACGGCGTTCTCACCGCCCAGCACCCAGGTGCAGTTGCGTGCCGCGCGGATGCGCGAGGGCGTCCTCATCGAGGTCGAGGACAGCGGCTTCGGCATGAACGAGGACGCGCTGGCCGACGCCAACCGCAAGATCCAGTCGGAGAAGGTCGACCTCCTCGACGCCAAGCAGATCGGCCTGTTCGTGGTCAACCGGCTGCGCGAACGGCAGGGCCTGCGGGTGGAGATCCGGCACTCGCCGAGCGGCGGGGTCACGGCCGCGGTGCTCATCCCCGAGGGGCTGATGCGCGACGACATGCCGGTGGGCGAACAGCAACAGGCCTCGGGCGGGCGGGGGTTGGCGCCCGCGTCGGCCCTGATCCAGCGGCCGCGGCTGGGCGGGGCGGGTGCCTGAGGCACTCTTCGCGCCATCTCCACACAGATGTACCGCAATCGTGGTACGGGTGGGGCGGGTGGGACGGATAGGGTCGTTTGATCTTCAAGCGCGCGCTGGGGCGCGCGCCCCGTCAAGTGCACTGCTGGAAGGGTCACTTCCGTGTCCGAATCCCCCACACCGTCCTCTGCCACGCCGTCCCACCGCAGAAAGCGGTCCCTGTCGCGTCGCGGCGCGATAGGGGCCGCCGGAGCCGTAGCGGCCGGAGCCGCCCTGACCCCGGTGGTCTTCGCGGCGACCGACTCCGACTCCACCACCGACACCACCGCCCCCTCGGGCACGAAGCCGGAGACCTTCCCGGCCACCCGCACCGCCGCCGCCACCGGCACCGAGCCGGCCACCACGGCCTTCGCCGCGTCCTACGTCGGCGTGCGCTGGAGCGGCGACGGCACCGGCGCCGGGATCCGCTTCGCGGACGGCGACTGGCAGCGGACCGGCACCGGCTGCGCGACGGTGGACGGCGGCGGAACGGCGTTCGTCGCGGCCGACGAGGCCACGGCCTACGAGGTGAAGGCACCGGCGGGGGCGACGGACGTACGCTCGCTCGCGATCGACTGCACCCGCGGCCCCGACCGCACCTTCCACGTGCCGTCCGAGGCGACCCGCGTGCGCGGCGTCCGCTACCTCTCGCGCCCGGCCTGGGGCGCCGACGAGTCGAAGCGGTACAAGGACGGCAAGGTCAACACGCCTGAGGCGTACTACCCGTTGCAGTCGATCACGGTCCACCACACGGACACCCCGAACGCCGACCCGGACCCGGCCGCGACCGTCCGCGGGATCTACGAGTACCACGCGGTCACCCTCGACTGGGGCGACATCGGCTACCACTTCCTCATCGACGAGGCGGGCGTCGTCTACGAGGGCCGCTACTCCGGCGAGGACCCGATCCCGGCCTTCGACCCGGACGGCAACCTCGTCACCGCCTTCCACACCGCCGGCTTCAACTCCGGCAACCTCGGCATCGCCCTGATCGGCAACCTCGTCACCCAGGCCCCGACCGACGCGGCCAAGTCCTCCCTGATCCGCCTCATCAAGGTCATCGCCCGCTTCAAGGGCCTCGACCCCCAGGCGAAGATCACCTACACCAACCCGGTCAACGGCGTGAAGAAGGACAACGAAACAGTCAGCGGCCACCGCGACTGGCTCCAGACCGACTGCCCCGGCCAGACGATGTACGACCTCCTCGACGAGGTCAGGACGGCAGCGGCAACCCGCTGACCTGCGCGGATCGTCACCCTCCCCGCGCCCATTACGCTGGGAGGCTGACCGTCCCCCCTGTCAGGAGAGAAATGGCCGTCAACCTGGTCAATGTCGAGAACGTCAGCAAGGTGTACGGCACCCGTGCCCTGCTTGACGGTGTCTCGCTCGGTGTCTCCGAAGGGGACCGGATCGGGGTCGTGGGCCGTAACGGTGACGGCAAGACCACGCTGATCCGGATGCTCGCCAAGCTGGAGGAGTCCGACACCGGACGCGTGACCCACTCCGGTGGACTGCGCCTCGGTGTCCTCACCCAGCACGACTCCCTCGACCCCGAGGCGACCGTCCGCCACGAGGTCATCCGGGACATGGCCGACCACGAGTGGGCCGGCAACGCCAAGATCCGGGATGTTCTGACCGGACTGTTCGGCGGGCTCGATCTGCCCGGTTTCCCGCAGGGGCTCGACACCGTGATCGCGCCGCTCTCCGGCGGCGAGCGGCGCCGTATCGCACTCGCGAAGCTGCTCATCGAGGACCAGGACCTGGTCGTACTCGACGAGCCGACCAACCACCTCGACGTCGAGGGCATCGCCTGGCTCGCCCAGCACCTGCGCGAGCGCCGCTCCGCGCTCGTCTGCGTGACCCACGACCGCTGGTTCCTGGACCAGGTCTGCACCCGCATGTGGGACGTGCAGAAGGGCGACGTCTACGAGTACGAGGGCGGCTACTCCGACTACGTCTTCGCCCGCGCCGAGCGCGAGCGCATCGCCGCCACCGAGGAGACCAAGCGGCAGAACCTGGTCCGCAAGGAGCTGGCCTGGCTGCGCCGGGGCGCCCCCGCCCGTACGTCCAAGCCGCGGTTCCGCGTCGAGGCCGCCAACGAACTGATCGCGGACGTGCCGCCCCCGCGCGACACCAGCGAGCTGATGAAGTTCGCCTCCTCCCGCCTGGGCCGGACCGTGTTCGACCTGGAGGACGTCACCGTCCAGGCCGGCCCGAAGGTGCTCCTCAAGCACATCACCTGGCACCTCGGCCCCGGCGACCGAGTCGGCCTGGTCGGCGTCAACGGTGCCGGAAAAACCTCCCTGCTGCGCGCCCTGGCGGACGCCTCCCGCAGCGACGGCGAGACCCAGCCCGCGGCCGGCAAGGTCGTCGTGGGAAAGACGGTGAAGCTCGCCTACCTCTCCCAGGAGGTGGCCGAACTCAAGCCCACCCTGCGGGTGTTGGAGGCCGTGCAGCAGGTGCGGGAGCGCGTCGACCTCGGCAAGGGGCGGGAGATGACCGCCGGGCAGCTGTGCGAGACGTTCGGCTTCAACAAGGAGAAGCAGTGGACGCCGGTCGGAGACCTGTCCGGTGGTGAGCGGCGCCGGCTCCAGCTCCTCCGCCTCCTCATGGACGAGCCGAACGTCCTCTTCCTCGACGAGCCCACCAACGACCTCGACATCGAGACCCTGACCCAGTTGGAGGACGTCCTCGACGGCTGGCCCGGCTCGATGATCGTGATCTCGCACGACCGGTTCTTCGTCGAGCGCACCACCGACAAGGTGTACGCCCTCCTCGGCGACGCCACGCTGCGGATGCTGCCGCGCGGTATCGACGAGTACCTGGAGCGCCGCCACCGTATGGAGGAGGCGGCCGCCGCCGCGGCCCCCGTCGTGGAGAAGGCCGCGCCCGCCGTGAGCGCCGCTGACCAGCGCGCCGCGAAGAAGGAACTCCAGAAGATCGAGCGGCAGTTGGACAAGGTCTCCGAGAAGGAGGCCAAGCTGCACACCCAGATCGCCGACAACGCCACGGACTTCGCGAAGGTGGCCGAACTGGACGCCCAGCTGCGCGACTTGGGCACCGAGCGGGATGAGCTGGAGATGCGGTGGCTGGAACTCGCCGAGGACGCGTGAAGGGTGCGTGAAGGCGCATAACGGCGGCATCACGGGCCGGTCCTCCCTTGGGAACAGGGGGGAACCGGCCCGCTGTTCATGGACAGCTCAGTGATAGAAAGAGCCGTCTGAGAACTGTCTGAATACGACTCCGGGTCCTTCGAGAACCTCGGGGCGTGGCTAAAAATCAGTGAACGAGGGGGAGCCGCTGATGACTCAGCCGCCCGACCAGCCGCCGTCCGGTGGTTACGGAGCGCCGCCGAACCAGCCGCCACAGCCACCATCGGGCGGCTTCGGACCGCCGGTCCCCCCGACGCCGGGTTACGGCTACCCGCAGCAGCAGCCGGGACCGTACGGCGGGCAGCCCGGCCCCTACGGCCAGCAGCCCCAGACTCCCTACGGCGGCTACGGCTACCCGCCGCCCCCACCCCCGCAGTTCACCCCGGCCCCGCCCCCGGGCAAAGGCCCCTTCAAGGGCAAGCCCGCCCTCCTGATCGCGGCAGCGGTCGCGGGCCTGCTGGTCGTGGGCGGCACGGTGTGGGCGGTCACGAGCGGCGGCGACGACAAGAAGCCGGTGGCACAGCAGAGCGACAGCCCCACCCCCTCCACCGCCGCCACCGACGACCCCGCCAACCCCGGTGACGGCAGCGGCGACGGCGCCCAGGGCTCCGAGGACCTCAACGAGGGCCGCAAGTCCGGCGAGGCGAAGGTGCTCTGGTACAAGGAGGCGCCGGACGCGCCCGGTTCCGGCGCCGACGCCCCCGGCATGTGGATCACCGACAAGGCGGCGGTGAAGGCCGCGTACAAGGAACTCGTCGCCTACGACGTCGCTGACGGCAAACCGACCTGGGCCACGATCACCTTCCCGCAGAAGATCTGCGCGGTCACCCCGCAGAAGTCGGCCGACGACAAGATCGTCGTGGCGTACGAGAGCGGTGTCAGCGACAACGCCAAGTGCAACCAGCTCCAGCAGATCGACCTGAACACCGGCGCGAAGGGCTGGAGCGGGACCGTCCCGGACGGCGCCCTGTTCGACAGCGCGATCTCCGTGGGACTGTCCATCACCGGCAAGACGCTGATGGTGGGCCGCTCCGAGTCCGGGATCGCCTACGACCTCGACAGCGGCAAGAAGCTCTACGAGAAGAAGAAGTACGGCTCGGCCTGCTTCCCGTCCGCGTTCGCGGGCGGCACCAAGCTGATCGTGGTCTCGTCCTGCGGGGCGAGCACGTCCAACGAGCACGACGAGGTACAGGAGCTGGACCCGGCGACCGGCAAGGCCAAGTGGACCAAGTCGATCCCCAAGGGCTGGTCGGTGTCGCACGCGTTCTCCGTCGACCCGGTCGTCCTCTACCTGACCGACTCGGACGACAAGCACTGGAACATCTCCACGCTGAAGGACGACGGCACCGTCCGCTCGCAGGTCGACAGCAAGGCCGCCTTCGCGCCCGGCTGCGGTCTGAGCATCCTCGACCAGGACCTCCAGGGCTGCGAGAGTGTCGCGGTCGACGCGAGCACCCTGTACCTGCCGACCGAGGCGACGACCGGCGCCAACCAGATCGTCGCGATCGACCTGGCCACCGGCAAGGAGAAGTGGCGCGTCAAGTCCCCCGTGGACGAGTCGATGGTGCCGATCAGGGTCGAGGGCGGCAAGCTCCTCGCCTATGTCGGGGCCGGCTACGACTCGGGCGGCCAGGTCGTGACCGTACCGACGACCGGCTCCTCGCACCCCACGACAAAGCTGCTCCAAATGCCCGCCGGCACCGCGCAGATCGAGTCGAGCTTCTACTCCCGGGACATCGACTACGTCGACGGACGCTTCTACATCTCGTCGACCCGGCTGAACGGCAATGACGACACGAAGGAGAAGTTGATGCTCGCCTACGGCAACTGAGACCGACTTCTCCCCGTCCCCACCGCTCCTGTTGAGGTACTCGTCATGACCCAGCCGCCCCCGCCCCCACCGAACCAGCCCCCGAACCAACCCCCGCAGCAGCCCGGTTTCGGCCCGCCCCAGGACCAGCCCCCGCAGCAGCCGCCGCCCCCGCCGGGCTACGGCTACCCGCAGGCGCCGCCCCCGCCTCCACCCCAGCAGCCGGGCTACGGCTACCCCGGCCAGCAGCCCAACCCGTACGCCCAACAGCCGCCTGTCTACGGCTATCCGCAGCAGCCCGGTTACGGCTACCCGGGCCAGCCGACCGTGCCCCTGCACCCGCAGCCGGGCCAACCGGGCGGCGGCGGACGGAAGTTCGGGGCGACCGCGGTGATCATCACTGCCGCCGTGGTGGCGATCGCGCTGATCGTGGGCGGCGGCATCTGGTACTCGTCCTCCTCCGGCAAGAACGACGACAAGAAGAACACCGCCGACTCCACGCCCACGGACAGCAAGGGCGGGACGGGCGGCACCACCTCCGACGGCAAGGAGAAGGTGCCCGCCGACACCGCCTCCAAGGTCCTCTTCCAGGTCCCGATGCCCAAGGTCAGCGACACCATGGTGACCTCGGGCTCCTGGCTCACCGACAAGGTGTACGCCAAGAGCGGCAGCGCCGAGATCGACGGCTACGACCGCGACAAGGGCACCAAGCTGTGGACGATCAAGCTCCCCGGCCCGGTGTGCCAGGCCACGAAGAACACCACCACCGACGGCAGGACGGCGATCCTCTACGAGCCCGCCATGCCGACCAAGGAGAAGCCCTCGCACGGTTGCAGCCAGATCGCCGCGATCGACCTGAACGCGGGCACCAAGCTGTGGACGAAGACCGCCAACTCCGGTGACCAGGCGATCAGTTTCGAGAACGTCACCGTCAGCGCGAACACGGTCGCCGTGGGCAGCACCGACGGCGGCGCCGCCTTCGACATCACCACCGGCAAGGTCCTGTGGAGCCCGAAGACCGGCGACTGCTACGACGCGGGCTACGGCGGCGGCGCGAAGCTGGTCGCGGTGCGCCGCTGCGGGACGTACGACTCGCCCGTGCTCCACATCCAGACCATCGACCCGGTCTCCGGGAAGGTGATCTCGGACTACAAGATGGCCCAGGGCATCGAGTACGCGAGCATCGTATCGACCGACCCGCTGGTCGTCGCGGCGGACGTCGGCGACAGCGCGGGCGACGGCTCCGGCATCTCCGACTTCTTCTCCATCGACAACAAGACGGGCTCGCTGCGCGCCCACATCTCGGCGCCCGGCAAGCAGTACGCGGCCCGCTGCGACGGCATCACCCGCGTCGAGTACTGCACCGAACTCGCCGTAGGGAACGACCGGTTGTACGTCCCGACCGAGGAACACGACGGCTCCGGCGACTCCTACAGCCAGACCAACGAGATCGTCGCCTTCGACCTCGCCACCGGCAAGCAGACCGGCCAGCGAGCCGACGCGGGCGACGGCTACACGATCACCCCCCTGCGCATGGACGGCGACAACCTGCTGGCGTACAAGTCCCCGCCCTACGACAAGGGCGGCCAGATCGTCAGCATCGACGGCAACTCCTTCAAGGCGACCACCCTGTTGGAGAACCCGGGCACGGAGACGGTACGGGACATGGAGACCAGCTTCCTGCCGGACTACGCGGAGATCCTCTACTCGCAGGGCCACCTGTACATGTCGGCGGTCTACGCGGACAAGCCCTCGTCGTCCTCCACCGACGACAAGGACCTGGCGATCGCCTTCGGCACCTCCGGCTGAACCACTCCCAACACCCTCGAAAGCGAGGAATGCGAAAAAGTCCGTCGATCCGGGGCACTTCTCACCGGTAGGGGCAGCGCAACGTCGAACAAGCGTGTAGCTTCCGGGGGCATGAAGGACGGGGGTGCTGGGGGCCCTCTGTTCTCGGGGACCGGTGGGCACCCATAGTGGGCATCCATTGGGGGGACTGGGGGGTTGCTCGATGGGAGTGCGGCTGATGGTGGTCGACGACCACCGCCTGCTGGCCGAGGCCTTGGCCTCGGCGCTGAAGCTGCGGGGACACCGCGTGCTCGCGGCGGCGGCGCCGGCCGCGGGCGCGGCGGAGCTGGTGATCACCCGCGCACCGGAGGTGTGCCTGCTGGGCACGGCGACACCGGCCGAACCGGGCATCTTCGACCCGGTGGTGAAGATCAAGCGCGAGCGCCCGCAGGTGGCGGTCCTGGTCCTGGGCCCGGTCCCCAGCCCCCGAGGCATCGCGGCCGCCTTCGCCGCGGGCGCCTCGGGCTACGTCCGCCACGACGAGCGCATCGAGGGCGTAGAGCGAGCGATCATGAAGGCGAGGTCGGGCGAGGCGGCGGTGGCACCGCAGTTGCTGCAAGGAGCCTTCAGCGAGCTGCTCAATCCGGCCGCCCAGCCCGACGACGAGGGCCAACGCCTGCTGCAGATGCTCACGCCGAGGGAGGTCGAGGTACTGGTCCGCGTAGCCGACGGCGAGGACACCCGGCTGATCGCGGCAGGTATGGGCATAGCCCCGTCCACGGCGCGCACCCATGTCCAGCGAGTGCTGATGAAGCTGGGGGTGGGGTCGAGGCTGGAGGCGGCGGCGCTGGCGGCGCGGACGGGGCTGCTGGATCGGGCGGGGCCGGTGAACAACTCGGCGGGGCTGGACGCGTAGCGGCGCGGGGCCCTACGAGGCTACGGCGCGCACGATCAGGGTTCCGATGTGACCGGGCTCGGGAGCTTCATGGACTCGGGATACGGCTTCTTCGAAGCCCGCTGAGAGGAGGTGCTCCCGCCACATCGCGGGTGTGTAGCTGTAGCGGTAGGTGTACGTAGCCGGTCCGGCGAAGCCACCCTTGTACATGCCCTGCGGGCCGTATGCCCCGGGGATGGCCGGTGGTTGGGAGAAGGCGAAGACGCCGCCGGGGTTGAGCCGTTGGCGGACTAGGGGGAAGAGCTTCGTGGGGTCGCTGAACCAGGCGGCACCGAAGATCGAGTACACGGCGTCGTAGCCGCGGGCGTCCCGCTCCAGAAAGTCGAGCACTTCCCCGCAGACGAACTCGGCCCCTAGCGACCCCCACCGCTCGGACGCCTTCGCCACCATCACGGGAGACATGTCGAGCCCACGGACCTTGACGCCCGCCTGAGCGAGGGAAGCGAGTGCGCGGCCGGTCCCGCATCCGATCTCCAGAGCGGACTCCGGTTCACCGAGGAGTTCTGGCCCTGGGCCGTGGTCCTTGTACTGGGTCCAGCGGAACGAGGGTCCTTCGGCGGCGAGGTTTTTCCATGCCGACTGTGCGTAGGTGTCCCATACGGCGCGCTCGTTGTCGAAGTTGTGCTCTGCGTTGTGCTGCGCGGTCAACTTGCTTTCCTTAAAGGTGAGTTGAGCGGGTGGGCGCCCCGCCCCTCGGGGGAGTGGCTTGAGGCGGGGCACCCTGTCGGTTGGTCAGTGGCTGTCGGGCACCTTGTCGTCGCACGGCCCGCACTCCGCCGCGTCGACCTCCCACAGCTCGGCGTCGATTTCGAAACCGTGCTGCGCGATGACGTCGGCCGTACGCATCACTGTGCCGTCCCGTCGGCGCTCGACGAGCGGAGCGTGATGCTTGTACTTCCCGCCGTTGTACAACGCGCAGAACGCGAAGTAGACGGGGGTGTCGAGGATGATCTGGTGAATCCCGATGTCGACCGTGTAGCCCGGTCCGATGTCCACTCCGGGGTTCTCCATGGCTGTGATCAGATACGCCACGGACTGACCCAGGATGCGCTCCGCGAGGCTGCGCACGGCGACGCTGTCACGGAGCAAGAGGCGAACCTCGCGCTCCCACAGGTCGATGCCCTGCGCTCCGGGGGCCTCGAAGATGTTGTACGTCTTCTCGGTGACGTACGGTGCTGCCGCGTTCAGCAGTGCCCGCGGGTCGCGGTGGGTCGTACCGCTCGGGGCTTCGAGTGTGACGGTCATACTGGACTTACCCCTTCCTTGTTGTGGGGGTGGAACCCGCCCCGGCAGGCGACCTGTCCAAGGGTTCTCGAACCTGTCGGGGCGGGGGCTCAGATGCCGCCGGTGACGGCAAGGGCGATGATCGACTTCACCACCTGATCGGCTCGGCACTGCCACCCGCGCATGACGGGCAAGGAACCTTGTTCAGGTAGGCGCAGCCGGCGCATCCTGCGAAGCCGCAACAGTGAGGGCACCAGACTCGGCGCCAACCCGCGCACGGGCCGCACAGGTCACCCATCTCGTTCAGGATGTAACGCAGGGGCGGGGTGCGTACCGGGGTGAGCGGGCTTAGCCTCAAGCGCCCCTGCGTGGATTGTCGTTGGGGATCCATAACGCCCGGAGCGGTCACGCTCGCGCTCCGGTCTCCGATGCGCCCACATGCGGGTGACGCGCGATCTCGTCGTTCGACCTCTTGACCTTCGCCGCATTCGTGACCCTCCGAGCCGCTTCGCGCTGCGCCACCAGGGCTCCGCACACGTCGCACCCCTCGACCGCGGCAGGTTCAAGTCCGGACACCAGCACGGCCGGGGCGGTAGAAGCGATTCCTGGCGCGCTCATGCTGCCAGCAACTTGCGGAGGGCCTGGTCAACGCGTTCGACCACAGCGCGACTTGGCGTCACCCAGGTTCTCGGCCACCAGGCCGGGGCGTGGTGCACGAAGCCGCGCCATTCGCCCATCTCGACCGTGACCACGACGGGGCCCGCATATCTCTCTCCCCGCTTCTGCTGTTCGGCTTGCATGGGTTCACCTCTCGCTGACCTGTCGCTCTAAGCAACCAAGGGAACGCGCTCAGCGGTACCGTTAAGGAGGTCCAAGAACTTGAACGACTTGAATATCGGACTTCGCGGGAGTGGTGACCTGCCGAACCGAGAGCCGAACGAGGGTCTTGCCCAGCTTCTCGACGAAGCCAGGTGGACGTACAAGCAACTGGCCTTGAACGTCAACCGTGTTGGCGCCGAGCGTGGTCTACTGCTCAGCTACGACGAGTCGGCAGTGAAGCACTGGCTGAACGGAGCGATGCCCCGCAAGCCCGTCCGGCCGGCCGTCGTCGAAGCTCTCGCACGACGCATCGGCCGCCCGATCACCCACGAGGAAGCGGGACTTGGGGCTTCGCCGATCCTGTCCGGATCGGAGGTTGCGCCTGAACACGCGCTGATCTCTATTGAGGGTCTGGTCGATACCGGAAGGGCAGACATGGACCCATCGCGCCGAGCGGTTCTCACGACCGCGCTCTACTCGGCAACGCTCGCTGTACCGCGCTTCGACGATGCCGACGAGACACTGGACCGGCTGGAGCATCAGGCCGCAGGCCGAACCGTCCGGATCGGCCCCGGAGATGTGGCCGTGGTCCGCAGCATGACGGACAAGATCGCCGACATCCTCGACGAGTTGGGCGGAGCGCACGCCAGGCCGATGGCGGCCGCCTTTATCGTCAACTCGGTCTCCTCCTACCTCCGGGCAGACGGCTCCGAGACTGTCAAGAACGACATGCGAGCCGCCGCATCCGATCTCGTGTACCTGACCGGCTGGATGGCCATGTACGAGAAGGCCCATGGGCTGGGGCAGCGGTACTACCGCCAGGCCCTCGGACTCGCCAAAGCGGGCGGCGACGAAGTCACCTACTGCCGCACACTGCGAGGAATGGCCCTTCAGGCCGCCAACCTGAAGCACGCGAACAAGGCACTCGAACTCGCCGACTCGGCAGCGGGAGCCGCCCCGCAGTCCGGCCCGAGGCTTCAGGCCTTCCTACGCGGGCAGCAAGCACACGGAGCCGCCCTGGTGGGCGACCGGCGACAGGCCCACACGAGGCTTCGGGAAACCGAAGCCGCCCTCTCCCAAGCGGACAACCGCCGTGATGCCATTGGTGGTTACGACCGGGCCGCCTACGAGTTCCACGTGTCGAGCGTGCTGTACGCCCTCGGTGACGTCCCCGGATCGATCGAGGCGATGAAGGCTTCCAACCGTGCGCGGCCCCCCATGGAGAAGCAGGGCAATGCTCACGCGAACGGCCTCCTGGCGCAACGTCAGCTTGAAATCGGTCACCTCGAAGCGGCGTGCGCCACCTGGCACGTGTTCCTCGACGACTACGAACAGCTCTCCTCCGCCCGCGCCGACGAGCACTTCGGCACCATGCGGCGGAGCATCGCCCGATACCGGACCAACCCGAAGGTTCGGGAGCTGAACGAGCGAGCGCGGGAGCTTGCTCGCCAGAAGGCAGCCGCCTGAACGGTGTTCCGCTCGGCGTTACCTCTCGACGGGGTCGGTGGCCAGCTTTCCTGAGCGTATGCCTTGGAGGAGGGCGGCGAGGGCTGCGGGGGTGGTGGTGAGGGTGGTGGTGGGGGTTTCGCTTTCGCGGAGGTGGAGGGTGGTGGGGGGAGTGGTGGCTAGTTCGATGCAGTTGTTGCTGTCGGCGCCCCCAGAGAAGGACGACTTCTGCCAGGTGGAGGCGAGTTCGACGCAGTCGTTGCCCTCACCCCCGCCGGAGAAGGACGACTTCTGCCAGTTGGCGGGGGTGGTCATGGCGGTTCCTCACAGTTCCTTGGCCAGCCTGTGGATGAGGTCGCGTGACCGCTCGGGGGTGAGCGACGCTTCCTTCAGCCTACGGAAGAGCTTTCGAAAATGCTCCAGTTGGGCCTCGGAGTCGATGAAGGCTGTGCCGTGTGGGGCGTCGCGCACCACGGTGTCGAGGCGGGGTACGGCTCCACCCAGGTACACCATCGCGCCTCCGGCGCCGGCGAAGTCGTCCAGGCCGAAGGGGATCACCCGCACGGTGATGTGATGGCCCTCGGACATGTCGAGGATGCGGTTCAACTGAGTCCGGAAGGCGACGCGTCCGGCCACTCCGATACGTAGCGCCGCTTCGTGGATCACGGTCTCGTACGGGATGGGGTCCGGACCCTCGATGATGACCTTCCGCTTCATCCTGTGACTCACCCGGCGCGTCACCTCGCTCTCCGGGAACTCCGGGTTCATGTAGGTGAAGAGGGCGCGGGCGTATTCCTCGGTCTGGAACAACCCCGGCACGTGGATGACCGCCACGTCATGACGGAACGTCGCGTTGTGATCCAACTCGGCGAGGTCCAGGTACGCAGCGGGAAGAACCCCGCGGTACTCCTCCCACCAGCCCCGGGTCCGATCGGTGGCCATTGCTACCAGGGCGTCGATCAACTCGCCGTCCGAACAGGCGTAGTTGGCGGCCAGGCGCCGTGCGCGTTCTTCGCTCACGCCCGCGACCCCGGACTCGATCTGGCTCATCTGGGTGGAGTTCACCCCGAGCAGGGTCGCCGCTTCGGTGGCCTTCAGCCCAGCCGCGTCCCGCAGCCTGCGCAGCTCGGCGCCCAGGCGCATCTGGCGTGCCGTGGGGTGTCGCCGTGTTGCCATGTGCAGCTCCGTCGTCCAACTCGCCGTCCGGGGTGCCCCGTTCGGGTGCGAGATTACGGGAACGACTTGCGCGGTCGCAACTTTCAGACCTACCGTCAGTGATGCGACGCACACCCTGCGAAACCCGGGCCCCCGGAAGCGCACCGCCCCGTCCTGCCATGACGGCTGCGGCACTGCCACCGCAAAAGCCCAACTCCCTACCCCCAGAACGGAGTTCACGCATGCCCGAAACGGAAACCACACCCTGGGAATACATGCTGTACGTCCCCCAGGACCTCCGCGCCGTCACGGTCTGTCGCCGTACCCTCCGGCTGATCCTGACGATGCACGGCCTCATCGGTGTGGTAGACACCGCTGAACTCCTGGCCACCGAGCTGGTCTCCAACGCGTTGCGCCACACCAAGGGACCCACCGCCCTCCGCGTCCAGTGGACCGACGGAGTCCTCCGGCTCGGTGCCTGGGACGCGAACCCCGAACCCCCGGACCCGCCAAGGCAGTTGGAGCACATCGCCGAGGATCTAGAGGAGGGCCGGGGCCTCGCGCTTGTCAAAGCCTGCGCCGACCTCTGGGGCTGGCAGCCCCTGGCCAGGAACGGCCACCGGGGCAAGTACGTGTGGTGTGACCTCGGCGCGGCCTAGCCGTGCCTGGCGGCGCCACCGTCAGCCGCCAACCGCGTGAGCCACTCGCGCAGCAGGCGCTGCTCGGCCTCGCTCAGGACATCGGCGTCGTCGGGGAGGGCGGCGCGCAGCGCGCGGGCCGCGGCGGCGGGGCCGGGCTCCGCGGCGGGGATCGCCGGCTCCGCGTGAGTGACGGCCGCGACCATGGACTCGCGCAGGACGGTCAACAACGCCGGATCGCGGCGGTCTGCGGGGGTGGAGTGCCAGGTCGTGACCGCGCCCTGGCCGGTTGCCTGGATGATCTGGGCGGCAAGCTCCTCGTCGACCCGCAACCACCCCCCGGCCGCCAGCCGACGCACCCGTCCATGGAGGATCTCCAAGCCCGCGCGGTGTGCCGCGTCCGAGCCCCGGCCGGTGGCCCGGTTCATCACCGCGAACAACTCGGGGCGGCAGACCCCGAACTCGACCACCATGTCCCAGCCGCGGCGCAGCTCCTGCACCGGGTCCTGGGGGGAGGGGTCGAGCTGCGCGCGCTTTCGCTCCAGGAACTGCGCGTAGCCGTGCTCGGCGACGGCTTCGAGGAGCCCCTCCTTGTCGCCGAAGAGGCGGTAGATCGCCGGCGGCTGCATTCCGGCCGCGGCGGCGACCGCCCGGGTGCTCACCGCGTCAGGGCCGCCGTTCTCCAGCAGCTCGACGGCCGCCTCGACGATGCGTTGCCGAGGACTGTCGGTTGAGTCTCGCAGAGCCATGAATCGATGATATCGGGGATCTGTTTCCATCGGAAATTCCAGTGATAACGTTGAAGTGATTCCAGTGGAAACAGTGTCGGGAGAACCCAATGATCATCGTTACCGGAGCCACCGGGAAGCTCGGCCGTCGTACCGTCGAGTGCCTCCTGAGGCGCGTCCCCGCCGACCGCGTCGGCGTCAGCGTCCGCGACCCCCGCAAGGCCCAGGGCCTCGCCGACCGCGGCGTCCGCGTCCGGCAGGGCAGCTTCGACGATCCCGCCTCCCTCGTGCACGCTTTCGAGGGCGCCGAGCAACTGCTCCTCGTCTCCCTCGACCGCACGGGCCAGGAGTGCGTCAGCGGCCACCGCGCCGCCATTGACGCCGCCGTGAAGGCCGGCGTCCGCCGCATCCTCTACACCAGCCAGATGGGCGCCGCCCACGACTCCCGCTTCCAGGCATGCCGCGACCACGCCGAGACCGAGGACCTGCTGCGCGCCACCGGCCTGCCCTGGACCGCCCTGCGCAACGGCTTCTACGCCGCCAGCGCTGTGCAGTTCCTGGAGGCCGCCCGCCACACGGGCGACATCGCCCTCCCCGCCGACGGCCCCGTCGCCTGGACCGGCCATGACGACCTCGCCGAGGCCACCGCGTTGATCCTCGCCGAGGAGGCCCGCTTCGAGGGGCCCACCCCGCCGCTCACCGGCCCGGCCGCGCTCGACTTCGACACCGTCGCCGAGATCGCGTCCCAGGTCACCGGACGGTCCTTCACCCGCACCGTCGTTCCCGACGACGCCTTCCGCGAACAGGTCCTGGCGCACGGCGTCCCCACCCCGATCGCCGACCTGATGCTGAGCATCTTCGCGGCAGCACGGATAGGTGAGTTCGCCAGCGTCGACTCGACGCTGGCCGAGCTGATCGGGCGGAAGCCGGCCACCTTCCGCACCCAACTGGAGCGCGCCTGGGCCGAATAGGTCCAGTCACCCGACGCTACGAACGATCACATCCCGGCGCCGCGTCAACAACCCCGCGGGACGCGAACCTCGAACCCCCGGACCCGCCATGGCAGTTGGAGCACCTCGCCGTGAACCTGGAGAAGGGCCGGGGGCTCGCCTTCGTCAAGGCCCGCGCCGACTGCTGGGGTTGGCAGCCCATGACCAGAAACGGCCACCGGGGCAAGTGCGTGTGGTGTGACCTCGGTGCGGCCCGCTCAACGCGGAGAACGGAGCTGTCCGTAGTCACGCCAGTCGCAGCGTGATCGTCCAAGCCGTGACCGGGACGGCCCTCAGCGGCGACTGCGCAGAAATGATCCGAGCGCCAGGCCGGTCCCCAGGCCAACCAGGGCGCCGGCCAAGGTCCGCCATGCGGGGGCCGATCCCGCGGCGGGCGCGCCAGGCGGACCGGGTGTGACGGTCGAGCGCGTCGGGGGTCCGGCAGCAACCGCTCGGGCGTGTTCCTCACCTACGAGGGCCAGGAAACGGCGACCGGCACGGCTCCCGGCCGAACTGGCGATCCACGAGGTCTGGGCCCTGCTCCAGTAGTGCCGTCCGGACTCCCCGGCGAACATCCCGGTCAGCATGTCCCGCAGAAGCGGCTCGGGAATGGTCCCGATCTCGAAGCCCATCCACGCATAGTTCATCAGGAGATCGGCATACACATGCCGCTTCCGCTCATGGGGATCGACGATGTCCGTGGCACCCCAGACGGGCTGGTAGAGCTCCATGTCGTCAAGTTCCAGGCGAACCAGCTCAAGGTAGAAGCTGCGAATCCCCTGAACCTGCTCTGCCCTGGCCTGCCGGTTCTGAACGAACAGCGAAGCGGCGACGCCGGCCAACGCGAGGGCAGAGACGATCGCCGACGTGAAGCCGTACGCCGCGCCGACCTGACTCAGCCTGTTCCAGTCCACGCTCTTGGAGCCGGAGATCTCCTCAAGGGCGAAAGGCGACAAGAACAGCACCGCCAGCACCGCCGCCGCAGCGGCGACCAGGCCCAGAACTCTGCCCACCCGGCGGGCCACGGACGCCGCACTCGACGACCAATGACGAACTATCAGGCGAATCACCCCCAGGCGAGCCTGCCCCAGTGACTAGGCCGAGCCAGGGGCAGCCTACGTGCAGTTGCCGAGGTGGCCATTGCCCGCCCGCACGAGCTCACCGTCGCCGACCGGGCGAGTGACAACTGCCGGGCTTTCATCTGGGAACATCTTGTTCCGGCTGGTGGGGATGGCCTGTTCGACCCTGTCGGACTTGGAGTCGCGCTGCCGCCGATTTCTCCATGATCTCGGCGAGGTTCCGGATGCCCGGGTCGGAGTAGCGGGGCGCGCGGGCCGCGAGGAAGATGTGGCGTTCGATCGGGGTGGTGGGCCTGAGGAGTGTCACTCCTTCCGGGATGGTCTCGACGGCCAGGTCGGGGATCAGGGCGACGCCGAGACCCGCGGCGACGAGTTCGAGCTGAACGGAGAAGTCCATCGACTGCGCGACGATGCGGGGGCGGAACCCGGCCAGCCCGCAGGCGCGTTCGACCATGTCGAAGCAGGTGTAGCCCTCGGTCGGGACGATCCACGGGCAGTCGGCGTAGTCCTCCAGGCGAGTGGAGGGGCCTGCGTCGGTCGGCTGTCCGAGGGTTCCGGTGGCCAGCCGGACGGGCTCGGTGCCGATCGCGCGGGTCGCGAGGTCGCGCGTGATGTCCCGGGGCACGTTCGAGTACGAGTGGATCACGGCGAGGTCGGTGGTGCCGCGGGAGAGGGCGTCGAGAGCCGCTTCGGGCTCGGACGTTGTCAGATGGACCTCAAGCGCCGGGTCGTCGCCGTGGACGATGCTGCGGCAGGCGTCGGCGACGAAGGTCCGGGCGGCGGAGGGGAAAGCCGTCACGGCGTAGTGCCCGATGGTTCCGGCGCGCAGCGCGGCCACTTCGAGCTCGGCGAGGGAGACGCGGTCGAGAATGTCGTGCCCGTGTGCGGCGAGGACGCGGCCGGCTGGGGTGAGGACCACGCGGCGCCCTTGGCGCTGCGTGATCTGGATGCCGAGTTCCTTCTCGAACGCGGCGAGCTGCATGGAGACGCCGGGAGCGGTCAGGTGGAGTTCGCCGGCCACGGCGGCGATCGTGCCGAGCCGCTGAAGTTCGGCGAGCATCCGAAGCTTTCGAACGTCGATCACGAGGTGCCTCTTCAGTAAATAGCGCTTAGCTATTGAATAAGAACAACTAAGTTGTGCTTATTTCTCCAGAGTGGCACCGTAAGGCCGTGACGGTCAACTTGATGAAGGGGTGAGGCAAATGGAGAAAGCCGAGCAAGAGATCACCGTGCCGACCGCCGACCTCAAGTGGGAGGATATGCATCCCGGCTCACCCGTTCAGTTCTCGGTCTTGTGGGGCGACGCCGAAAAGGGTCCGTTCGGCATGCTGCTGAAGCAGCCGGGCGGCGGGTTCGAGGCGGGCACGCACACTCACGCGACGGACTACCACGCGGTGTTGGTGCAGGGGACGTGGATCCACACAGTCGAAGGCGACGACAGCGCCCCGAAGGAACTGACACCGGGGTCGTATGTTTTTCAGCCGGCCTGGCAGTTCCACAACGAAAAGTTCCTTGGGCCTGAAGACTGCATTATCTACATCCATCAACTCGGCAAGTCCGACTTCATTGAAAAGCCGAGTCACGATTCAGGCCCGCGTGGGGCCTGAGCGAACTCGGGCCCCACGCAAGGCGGTTACTCCCCCGTCGGCGTCTCCTCCGGCTCGGTGGTCGGGAGCGGCGGCGTGGGCCGCAGCTTCACCCACCCCAGGAAGAAGACCCCCAGGATCAGCATCGCGATCCCGGTCCACAGGTTGATGTTCACGCCCTCGGACTTGTCGAGCGAGGAGTCCGACGGGTTGATGCCGGCGATCGTGACGATGACGCCGTAGACGACGAAGAGCCCGCCGATGATCAGGCGGAGGTCGAACAGGCGGGACGCCGTCGTGGACTTGCCCTCCAGTTCGCTGACCTCGCGCTGGACGTCGCGCCCTGAGTGTCCGGAGTGGTCGGGGTGTCCGGGGTGTCCGGGGTTTTCAGGCATGGTTTCTCAATCCTCCCGCGGCTAGAACGAGAACGGGATGTAGCAGACGGCGGCGAGGACCACCGAGCCCCAGCCGAGCAGGGCCGGACGCCGGTACCACGCGTCGTCGCCCTCGGCGGGGGCCTCGGTCATGCCGGGGGAGGTGGTGCCGTAGACCAGGCCCTGGAGGTCCTCGGTCGGCTTGGGCCGGGTGAACAGGGAGACGGCGAACATGACGACCGCGCCGGCGACGAAGCCGGCGATCGCGGAGACGAAGTTGGCGCCCTGGTCGGAGGGGATGTCGATGATGCCCTGCTTGTAGATCCAGAAGTAGTTCACCATCGCGGTGACCGTGCCCGCGAGCAGGCCCCAGAAGCCGGACTTCGGGGTGGCCCTCTTCCAGAACATGCCGACGATGAAGACGACGAACATCGGGACGTTGAAGAAGGAGAACAACGTCTGGAGGTAGCTCATGATGTTCGAGAAGGACGAGGCCAGGAAGGCCGTGCCGACCGACGCCGCCACGCCGATGACCGTGATCAGGCGGCCGAAGCGGACGTAGTAGTCGTCCTCGCGGTCCGTGACGACGTACTTCGCCCAGATGTCGTTGGTGAACACCGTGTTGAAGGACGAGACGTTGGCCGCCATGCCCGCCATGAATGCGGCCAATAGGCCTGTTACCGCGATGCCCAGGACGCCGTTGGGCAGCAGCTCCTGCATCAGGTAGGGGATCGCGTCGTTGTATTGGAGGTCCGAGCCGCTGGTGCCGATCTTCGGGACCAGGGCGGCGGCCACCAGGCCCGGGATCATCACCAGGAAGACGATGAAGACCTTCGGGTACGCGGCGATCAGCGGGGTGCGCTGGGCGGCCGAGAGGTTCTTCGCGGAGAGGGCGCGCTGCACCTCGGCGAAGTTCGTCGTCCAGTAGCCGAAGGACAGGACGAAGCCGAGGCCCAGGACGATGGTCAGCCAGTTGGCGCCGAGCGGGTTGACGCTGCCGATGCCGGTGCCGCCCCACGCGGTGGTGAAGTTGTGGCCGTGGGTCGCGTCCAGCTTGTGGGTCAGGCCGTCCCAGCCGCCGACCTTCTTCAGGCCGAGGTAGGAGATGGGGATGAGGGCCGCGAGGATCACGAAGAACTGGAGCACTTCGTTGTAGATGGCGGAGGAGAGGCCGCCGAGCGTGATGTAGGCGAGCACGAAGGCGCCGGCGACCACGATCGCCACCCACTGCGGCCAGCCCAGCAGCGCCTCGACGACGATCGCGAGGGCGTAGAGGTTCACACCGGCGATCAGGATCGCGGCGAAGGCGAACAGGATCGAACTCAGCAGGTGTGCCCACTTGTCGAAGCGCAGCAGCAGGAACTCGGGGACCGAGCGCACCTTCGAGCCGTAGTAGAAGGGCATCATCACCAGGCCGAGGAAGACCATGGCCGGGATGGCGCCGATCCAGTACCAGTGCACGGTGTAGGCGCCGTACTGCGCGCTGTTGGCGGCCATGCCCAGGATCTCGGTGGCGGCCAGGTTGGCCGAGATGAAGGCGAGGCCGGTGATCCAGGCGGGCAGTGAGCGCCCGGAGAGGAAGAAGTCGAGGCTGGTCTTCACCGATCTGCGGGCGGCGAAGCCGATGCCCAGGACGACGGCGAAGTAGATCGCCAGGATCGTGTAGTCGAGCCCGTTGGTGGGGAGCCGGAGCTCGGCGGCGAGGTAGGTGGGGGTCTGCAGAGTCTGCATCAAGCGCTCACCTTGTTCGGATGTTCTCTGTTTGATGTTGTTTTTTGTTCGTTCTTGATGGTGACGACTGGGGGGAATTGTGGTTTGATGTGTTTGGTTCTGTGTGAAGCGAGGATGTACGTACGGATGGAGAGCCCGGCGTGAAGAAGACCTCGACCCGGTTGGCCGACGGTCGTGAGCTCATCTACTACGACCTGCGGGACGACGCCGTGCGCGACGCGGTGGACCGTCGCCCGCTGGAGCGCACGGTCACCACTTCGGAGGTACGGCGGGACGTGCTGCTCGGCGACTCGGTGGCGATCGCCTCGCACCGCCAGGGCCGCATCTACCACCCGCCGGTGGACCAGTGCCCGCTCTGCCCGACCACCGGCGACCGGCTGAGCGAGATCCCGGACTCGTCGTACGACGTCGTCGTGTTCGAGAACCGTTTCCCCTCGCTGGCCGGCGACTCCGGACGCTGTGAGGTGGTCTGCTTCACCTCCGACCACGACGCGTCCTTCGCCGCGCTGACCGAGGAGCAGGCGGCCCTCGTCCTCGACGCGTGGACCGACCGCACGTCGGAACTGTCGCATCTACCCTCCGTCGAGCAGGTCTTCTGTTTCGAGAACCGCGGCGAAGAGATCGGTGTGACCCTCGGTCATCCCCACGGCCAGATCTACGCCTACCCGTTCACCACCCCGCGCACCGCCCTGATGTTGCGTTCTCTCGCAACTCATAAGGAGGCGACCGGCGGTGAGAACCTCTTCGACTCGGTCCTTGAGCGTGAACTCGCCGGCGAGCGGGTCGTCCTTGAGGGTGAACACTGGGTCGCCTTCGTGCCGTACTCGGCGCACTGGCCCTACGAGGTCCACCTGTACCCGAAGCGCCGCGTGCCCGATCTGCTCGGTCTGGACGAGGCGGCCCGCACAGAGTTCCCCAAGGTCTATCTGGAACTCTTGAGGCGCTTCGACCGGATCTTCGGTGAGGGTGAGCCTCCGACTCCGTACATCTCCGCCTGGCACCAGGCGCCGTTCGGCACGCTGGAGGAGTTCGAGGGTGTGAGCCGCGACGACTTCGCGCTCCACCTTGAGCTTTTCACCATCCGCCGCACTTCCGGCAAGCTGAAGTTCCTCGCGGGTTCCGAGTCCGGCATGAGTGTGTTCATCAACGACGTGCCGCCGGAGCGCGCGGCCGAGCGACTGCGAGAGGTAGCGAGTTGATGAGCGGTAAGTACCTGGTGACGGGCGGGGCGGGTTACGTCGGCAGCGTGGTCGCCCAGCATCTGCTGGAGGCGGGCCACGAGGTCGTCGTACTCGACAACCTCTCCACCGGTTTCCGCGAGGGCGTCCCGGCGGGCGCCACCTTCATCGAGGGCGACATCCGCGACGCTGCCAAGTGGCTCGACTCCTCGTACGACGCCGTGCTCCACTTCGCCGCGTTCTCGCAGGTCGGCGAGTCGGTCGTGAAGCCCGAGAAGTACTGGGAGAACAACGTCGGCGGCTCGATGGCCCTGCTCGCCGCGATGCGCGAGGCCGGCGTCCGCAAGCTCGTCTTCTCCTCCACGGCGGCCACGTACGGCGAGCCGGAGGAGGTCCCGATCGTCGAGACCGCGCGCACCTCCCCGACCAACCCCTACGGCGCCTCCAAGCTGTCCGTCGACTTCATGATCACGAGTGAGGCGCAGGCCCACGGCCTCGGCGCGGTCTCGCTCCGTTACTTCAACGTCGCGGGCGCGTACGGCAGTTGCGGCGAGCGGCACGACCCCGAGTCGCACCTCATCCCGCTCGTCCTCCAGGTCGCGCAGGGCAGGCGGGACGCGATCTCCGTCTACGGCGACGACTACCCGACGCCGGACGGCACCTGCGTCCGTGACTACATCCACGTCGCGGACCTGGCCGACGCGCACCTGCTGGCGCTGAAGGCGGCCACCCCGGGCGAGCACCTGATCTGCAACCTCGGCAACGGAGAGGGCTTCTCCGTCCGCCAGGTGATCGAGACGGTCCGCCAGGTCACCGGGCACCCGATCCCCGAGGTCGTCGCCCCGCGCCGCGGCGGCGACCCGGCGAGCCTGGTCGCCTCCGCGGACCTGGCCAAGGAGCGCCTCGGCTGGAACCCGTCCCGCGCGGATCTCGCGGGCATCGTCGCGGACGCGTGGGCGTTCGCGCAGAACGTATCGAAGGGCTAGGGATCGCACGTGGGTGTACGCGAGGGCTTCGAGGAGCTGTACGGGACGGCTCCCGAGGGTGTCTGGGCCGCGCCGGGCCGGGTCAACCTGATCGGCGAGTACACCGACTTCAACGAGGGCTTCGTGATGCCGCTCGCGCTGCCGCACACGGCGGTGGCGGCGGTGTCCCGCCGGGACGACGGAATCCTCCGGATCCACTCGGCGGACATCGAGGGCCCGGTCGTGGAACTGCACGTGGCGGACCTCGCCCCGCGCACCAACACGAGCTGGGCCGCGTACCCGGCGGGCGTGGTGTGGGTACTGCGCGAGGCGGGCCACGAGGTGACAGGCGCGGACATCCACCTCTCCTCCACCGTCCCGACGGGCGCGGGCCTGTCGTCCTCGGCGGCGCTTGAGGTGGTCACGGCCTTCGCCCTGAACGACCTCTTCGAACTGGGCCTCACGGCACCGGAGTTGGCGAGGCTCTCGCAGCGCGCGGAGAACGACTTCGTCGGCGTCCCCTGCGGCATCATGGACCAGACGGCCTCGGCCTGCGCCGAGGAGGGCCACGCCCTCCACCTGGACTGCCGAGACCTGTCGATCCGTCAGATCCCGTTCGACCTGGCGTCGGAGGGCCTGTCGCTCCTTGTCGTCGACAGTCGCGTGAAGCACGCCCTCGGCGACGGCGAGTACGCGGAACGCCGGGAAGGCTGCGAGGAGGGCGCGCGCCAACTGGGCGTCCCGTTCCTGCGGGACGTGGCCTACGAGGAACTTGCCTCCTCCCTGTCCCGCCTCTCGGACGAACGCCTCCAGCGCTACGTCCGCCACGTCGTCTCCGACGACCACCGCGTCGACCAGGTCATCGCCCTGCTGGACGCGGGCGAGGTCCGCGCGATCGGCCCGATCCTGACCGAGGGTCACATCTCCCTCCGCGACGATCTGCGCATCTCCTGCCCGGAGTTGGACCTCGTGGTCGACACCGCGGTCGGCGCGGGCGCGCTCGGCGCGCGTATGACGGGCGGCGGCTTCGGCGGCTCGGCGGTCGTGTTGGTGGAGGCGGCGGACACGGACACGGTCACGAAGGCGATCGAGGAGGCCTTCGCGGCAGCGGGTTACACCGCGCCCCGGGTGTTTCCGGGGGTGCCTTCGGCGGGGGCGCGGCGGGTGGTCTGAACGGTCGGTCATGGTGCTACGACGCCTCGGGGTGACCGGGGCGTCCCGCGTGCCGGCCGGCAGATCGTCATGCGGCCAGGACCTCAGGAAGCCAAGACCGCCTCGCCCTCCCCTCCGCCGCGCAGGTTCCGTACCCCCGGTGCCAGCAACGCCGCCCCCGTAGCCACCACCACCAGCCCCGCGCACCCCGCGAGGGTCCGCCCCAGGCCCACGGTCGAAGCCAGCGGGCCCGCGATCAGCAGGCCCAGTGGGGCGAAGGTCAGGGAGCCGAACCAGTCGTAGGAGCTGACTCGGGAGAGGGACTCCTCCGGGATCTCCCGGTGGACCGTGGTGGACCACAGGACGCCGAAGACGTCGCTGGAGACTCCGGCCGTGAACATCGCGGTGGCGATCAGCCAGACGGGGGCCCGTACGGCGAGGAGGGCGATCGGTGCCGCCGTTGGGAACGTGGCGAGGACCGCCACCAGGATCGGGCGGCGGACCCGGACCCGGGAGGCCAGGCCCGCGCCGGCGATCGTGCCCAGGGCCTGTGCGCCGACGATGAGTGACCAGGCGCGGGCGCCGCCGAGGTAGCGGTCGGCGGTCAGGGGGCCCAGGACTCCGGCGTTCGCGTTGAGCGCCGCCACCACGACCGACCACTGCGCCACGACGACCCACAGCCACTGGCGGGACGCGAACTCCCGCCAGCCTTCCCGGAGATCGGCCCAGCCGGAGGACTTCTTCGGCGGACGTGCCGCGACCGGGAGGCGGGCGGTCAGGGCCGCGCTGACGACGAAGGACGCGGCGTTCACGGCCAGCGCCCAGCCGGCGCCGAGCAGTGCCACCGTCACACCGGAGAGCGCCAGACCCAGCAGACTCGCGCTGTTCGTGCTCACCCGCAGCAGGCCGTTGGCCCGTTGGATGCGGTTCGCGGGGACGACCAGTGGCACCATGCCGTCCATCGCCGGTCCGAACAGGGCCGTCGCGGTACCGGCCAACGCTGCCAGCAGGCACATCAGGGGCAGCGGCGCGTGTCCGCTCAGCACCATCACGGCCAGACCCGTGTACGCCCCGGCCCCCAGCAGATCCGCCAGCGCCATCAGCCGGGCGCGTGACATCCGGTCCGCGATGACCCCGCCCACCAGGACCAGCGCCAACTGCGGCAACGCCTGGCAGGCCAGCACGAGCGACAGCCGGCCCGGACCGGCGCCGGGCAGCGCCAACACCGCGAAGGCGAGGGCCACTCGGGCGAAGCCGTTGCCGAGTACGGACACGGTACGGGCGGAGGCGAGCAGCACGAACGGCCGCTCACGCCACAGCGATGACTTTCCGGCGCCCTGCGCTGAAGTGATGGTCACGGCCATGGACTGTAGAGGGCGCACGTCAACGCCCGTCGGCAACCGGCCACTTCATTGACTCAGCGATGAGGGCTCAGAGGTAACCCCACGCTCGGCACATCGGTCGCAGCACCTCCGAGATCTCCTCCAGCTCCGGTGCCGGCCGGTCCGGCTGGACGCGGCCCGAGCGGATCTTTTCGTTCCAGTCGCCGAAGCCGCCGCCCAGGACGGCGCCCTCCAGGCTGCTGCCGTAGTCCAGCATTCCGGGTTCGTAGGGCAGGCCCAAGTAGTCGCAGATGCCGCCGAGTTCGGTGGCCGGATCGGCGGTGAGGTCCTCGTAGCGCAGGATGTGGCCGCCGACCTCGGCATGGGCCTCCTCCATGGACTCCATGTACTTGAGGACCCGCTCCGCCGCCTCCTCGCGGGTGCGGTCCGGTACGGCCTCGTGCCAGGAGCGGGCCACCGCGCCCGGGTGTCTGCGCAGGAACACGAACCGGGCGTCGGGCCAGGTCTCGGCGATGCGCTGCCACTGGAAGGCGTTGCCGGGGGTCTTCTCCACGATGAACTGCTTGCCGGACTTGACCAGTTCACGGTGCAGGGCGCGGTCCCAGAGCAGGCCCTCCAGTTCCTCGTGGCCCAGGCCCAGGGTGCGCAGCGAGCGTTCCGTGGGGGTGCCCGACTTGAAGTAGACCTCGATACCGGTCAGATGGAGTTCATGCGCGGCGTGCAGCCGGGAGTGCGCCCCCAGCATCATGCGCAGCAGCGTCGACCCGGAACGCACCGAGGTCAGGATGAACACCGGTCGGTCCAGCAGCCGGTCGACGGCCGGGTCCACCGTCGTCGGCTCGGGTACGGCGTCGGGGCGCGCGGGGCGCGAACCGCGCGGGGAGGGCACGGCCCCGAGGGAGCCCACCGTCGTGGCCGAGGGCGGCGTCGGCACCCGGCGTATCTGGTAGCCGGTCGTCTCGGCGAGCTTGGAGTTCAGCTTCCGCAGCATGCTCATGGCGGGCACGGTAAGGGGGGAGTATGAGACTGGGCTGAGCGTATTTTTCACCCCTCCGATGTCGCTGTTCGTTCACCCCAGGTTCTTGGTCAGGGTGTATTCGGTGAGCCCCGGCGGATAGTCCGCGATCACGCACACCACGTCGTAGCCCTGCTTCTGGTAGAACTCCGGCGCCTGGAAGTCCCAGGTCTCCAGCCGGACCGCCGCACAGGCGCGTTCCTCGCGTGCGACGCGCTCGGCGGTGGCCAGCAGTCGGCTCCCGAGGCCCGCCCCCCGATGGCGGCCGTCCACCCAGAGATATGTCACGTGGAGCCAGTCCGCCCAGGTGTGGCAGACGGCTCCGCCCGCGAGGTCGCCGGCGGTGTCCAACGCCCAGACGTGAAGCGGAACTTCACGTTCGCGAGGGGTTCCGCGCAGCGCGCGAAGGACCGGCGACGCGGCCGTGTTGGTTTCGAGCAGCCGGGAGCGGAGCAGATCGCGTCGCTCTTTGTCGACTTCCGTCTCAATACGAAACATGCGGCTCACCATAAACGGGCCGGACAGTCAGTTCTGCAAATTAGCTTCCGCTGCCGCGCCCCGGCCGTACGCTGTGAACAGCACCGGTGGGGGCCGGTGCTGATCAGGGGGCGAGACAAGTCGGGTACGACGCCCGATGTGGGGGTAGCAGTGTCAGCACGGCGGCGGCCGTGCGGCGCAGGCCGCTCCCGGGCGTCGTACCCGCAATCATCGCTTCGTCTCCCGACGATGAGGTATCCCCTGCTCCACCAGGAGCCTGGGGAAGGGGGTTTCGTGGTTCGCATCCGAGTCCTGGTCGTCGACGACCATCGCATCTTCGCCGAGTCGCTCGCCGCGGCACTGGCGGCCGAGCCCGATGTCGACGTGTCCGCGGCCGGCAGTGGTCCCGCCGCGCTGCGCTGCATGGAGCGCGCGTCCGCCGAGGGCCGCAGATTCGACGTCCTGCTCGTGGACGCCGACCTGGGCGGCAATGTGCCGGGCGTCCGGCCCGCCGTGCCGGTGCAGGCGGGCAATGAGGACGGGCTGGTGGACGGGATCTCCCTGGTCGCCGGGGTCCGTTCCGCCCAGCCGAGCGTACGGATGGTCGTACTCGCCGAGAAGGACGATCCGCGCCGGGCCGCGCTGGCCCTCCAGGCCGGTGCGTCCGGCTGGGTCGCCAAGGACTGCTCGCTGTCCAGGCTTTTAACCGTCATCCGAGGGGTGCTGCGCGACGAGACGCACCTGCCACCCGCCCTGTTGACCGGAGTCCTGCGTGAGCTGACGGCCGCCCGCAAGCACCGCACCGAGAGCGAGCGCCTGGTGGAGTCCCTCACGCCGAGGGAGCGCGAAGTACTGCGCTGCATGGTGGCCGGTCTGGGGCGGAAGGCGGTCGCCGAGCGGCTGTTCCTCTCCCCGCACACCGTCCGGACGCATATGCAGAACGTCCTCGGCAAGCTGGGCGTCCACTCCACCCTCGCGGCGGTCGCGCTGGCCCGCCGCGCGGGGGTCGGCCCCGTCGACCTAGCCGGGGATGTTGTCGAACGGGGCGGTCAACTGGCGTAGCAGTCCCGCCAGTTCGCCCCGCTGGGCGCGGGAGAGCTCCGCGAGGATCGCGCGCTCCTGGGCCAGCAGGCCGGCCAGGGCCTGGTCCGCGCGGTCCTGGCCCTCCTCGGTGAGCCGGACCAGCACGCCCCGGCGGTCGCTGGGGTCGGGGAGCCGCTCGACCAGACCCTTCTTCGCCAGCCGGTCGATACGGTTCGTCATCGTGCCGGAGGTGACCAGGGTCTGCGTCAGCAACTGGCCGGGGGAGAGCTGATAAGGGCTGCCCGCGCGCCTGAGCGCCGTCAGCACGTCGAACTCCCAGGGCTCCAGGCTGTGCTCGGCGAACGCCAGCCGGCGGGCCCGGTCCAGATGCCGGGCCAGCCTGCTCACCCGGCTGAGCACCTCAAGTGGCTCCACGTCGAGGTCCGGGCGCTCCCGGCGCCACGCTGCGACAAGCCGATCGACCTCGTCCTCCATGACGATCAGTGTAGTGGTTGTGTCGACATGAAGTCTCTTGATATCAACTAGCTCGATTCCAAGTCTCTTGACATCAAGAGAGTTGGGGCGGGAAGGTGTATGCCATGACTTCCGCCTCGCCCGTGTGGGACCCCGCCCAGTACCTCCGCCACGCCGACCACCGCGCCCGCCCGTTCGCCGACCTGCTGGCCCGGGTCCCCGCGCTGCCCGCGGAGCGCCCCCGCGTCGCCGACCTCGGCTGCGGCCCCGGCAACATGACCGCCGTCCTCGCCGACCGCTGGCCCACCGCGCACATCACCGGCTACGACAACTCACCCGAGATGCTCGCGAAGACCGAGCCCTACGCGGGCCCCACGGCCGGTGGCGGCCGGCTCGACTTCGCCGCCGCGGACGCCACGACCTGGACGCCGACCGAGACGTACGACCTGATCGTGTCGAACGCGGCGCTGCAGTGGGTGCCGGGACACCTGGAGCGGTTCGGCGACTGGCTGGGCGCGCTGGCCCCCGGTGGCACCTTCGCCTTCCAGGTGCCGGACAACATCGACGCGCCCCTGCACTCCCTGATGCGCGAACTCGCCGCCACCGCCCGCTGGAAGGGCCGGCTCGGTGAGGTACTGCGCCGCGAGGACTCGGTGCACGCGCCCGGCGTCTACCTCGACCGGCTGGCCCGACTGGGCTGCCACACCGACGTCTGGCAGACGACGTACCAGCACATCCTGCCCGGCGCCGACCCCGTCCTCGACTGGGTCAAGGGCACCGGCCTGCGCCCGGCCCTCACCGCCCTCGCGGACGATCCGGAGGCGCGGGGCGCCTTCGTCGCCGAGTACCGCGACCTGCTCCGCGAGGCGTATCCGACGGCGGAGTACGGCACGGTGCTCCCCTTCCGGCGGCTGTTCGCGGTGGCCCGCAAGGGGGCGTGAAGCCGATGCTGACCGCCGTGGACCATGTCCAACTCGCCGCCCCTCCGGGCTCGGAGGACGCGCTGCGGAGGTACTACGTCGACACCCTCGGCATGACCGAGATCCCCAAGCCGCCGGTGCTCGCGGCGCGGGGCGGGTGCTGGTTCGGGGCGGGGGCGGTCCAGCTCCACCTGGGTGTCGAGGCCGATTTCCGGCCGGCCAAGAAGGCGCACCCGGGGCTGCGGGTCACCGGCATCGAGGCGTACGCGGCCCGGCTGGAGGCCCGGGGAGCCGAAGTCACCTGGGACGACGACCTGCCAGGGCACAAGCGCTTCTACTCCGAGGACCCGGTCGGCAACCGCCTGGAGTTCCTCGAACCGGAAGCCTGACCGGTGTTTGTCCGCCGCGATCACGGCTACCCGCAGGGTGAAGCCGAGGTCCGATTCCGACCGTTCGACCGGGAGTGATGCGCGGTGGCGAAAGACCAGAAGGCCAAGGCCAAGAAGGAACAGGCCAAGGGCAAGGCCAAGGAGACGTTGGGCCGTGCCGTGGGCAACGAGAGCATGGCGGCCAAGGGCAGGGCGGAGAAGACCAAGGGTGACGCCCGCCAGGCCAAGGAGAAGGCGAAGGACGCCTTCAAGCGCTGACCGACGCCGGGGAGGAAACGGTGGCGGGCCCCTGCTGGAGAGCAGGGGCCCGCCACCGTCCGTTCTGTGACCGGGAGTTCAGCTTTTCCGGTGACCTATCAGGCGAGGCTTCGCCTCCAGCCCGTCCAGGCCGTGCCAGGCCAGGTTCACCAGATGCGCCGCCACCTCCGCCTTCTTCGGGCGGCGGACGTCCAGCCACCACTGGCCGGTCAGCGCGACCATGCCGACCAGGGCCTGGGCGTACAGCGGGGCGAGCTTCGCGTCGAAGCCGCGGCTCTTGAACTCGCGGCCCAGGATGTCCTCGACCTGTGTCGCGATGTCCGAGATCAGGGACGCGAAGGAGCCGGTCGACTGGGGGATGGGGGAATCGCGGACCAGGATGCGGAAGCCGTCCGTGTACTCCTCGATGTAGTCGAGGAGGGCGAAGGCCGCCTGTTCGCAGAGTTCGCGAGGATGTCCGGCCGTCAGCGAGCTGGTCACCATGTCCAGGAGGCGGCGCATCTCGCGGTCCACGACCACCGCGTACAGGCCCTCCTTGCCGCCGAAGTGCTCGTACACCACCGGCTTGGACACCCCGGCCTTCGCCGCGATCTCCTCCACCGACGTGGCCTCGAAGCCCTTCGTCGCGAAGAGCGTGCGACCGACCTCGAGCAGTTGGGCCCGGCGTTCGGCCCCCGTCATCCGGGTGCGGCGCGCGCGCCGGGGCTTCTCGTTGCTCGGGGTACTGCTGGGATCGGTCGCCACGGCGTCAATCATGCCGCCTCCGCCGACTCCTTCCGGGGCTCGGAGCCGTCCGTACCGGAGATACGGCGCGAATCGATACGCGAGCGTGACGGCCAGCGCACGTCATAGGCCCAGCCGAGCTGCTCGCACCAGCGGATGATCCGCGCCGAGGAGTCGAGCTGGCCGCGCATCACACCGTGCCGCGCGGAGGTCGGGTCGGCATGGTGCAGGTTGTGCCAGGACTCGCCGCAGGACAGGATCGCCAGCCACCACACGTTGCCCGAGCGGTCCCGCGACTTGAAGGGACGCTTGCCGACCGCGTGGCAGATCGAGTTGATCGACCACGTGACGTGGTGCAGCAACGCCACCCGGACGAGCGAACCCCAGAAGAAGCCGGTGAACGCGCCCCACCACGACATCGTCGCCAGCCCGCCGATCAGCGCCGGCAGCGCCAGCGACAGCATCGTCCAGAAGATGAACTGGCGGGAGATCGCCCGGATCGTACGGTCCTTGATCAGATCCGGCGCGTACTTCTCCTGCGGGGTGCGCTCCTCGTCGAACATCCAGGCGATGTGCGCCCACCACAGCCCCTTGATCAGCGCCGGCACCGTCTCGCCGTAGCGCCACGGCGAATGCGGGTCGCCTTCGGCGTCGGAGAACTTGTGGTGCTTGCGGTGGTCGGCCACCCAGCGCACCAGCGGCCCCTCGACCGCCATCGACCCGGCGATGGCGACGGCGATCCGCAGCGGCCGCTTCGCCTTGAAGGAGCCGTGAGTGAAGTACCGGTGGTAGCCGATCGTCACGCCGTGGCAGCCGAGGTAGTAGAAGAACACCAGCAGGCCGAGATCCAGCCAGCTCACCCCGCCCCAGCTCCAGGCCAGCGGCACCGCCGCGACCAGCGCCAGGAACGGGACGGTGATGAAGAGGAGGAGAGTGAGCTGTTCCAGCGACCCCTTCTTCTCGCCGCCGAGGGTGGCGGCGGGGAGCGGAGTGCCGTCGCCGTTCGCCCGCGGGGCGTCGTCGATCACTTCGGAGCTCGTGGTCATGGGCGTCCCCTGTGGGGTTCGGAGGTGGAGGCGGAGCGTCGGACTGCGGGAGCCGAGAATGAGTTCACCATGGACTTCCCTACGGTTCCGTAACCTACGGCGACGTAAGTATGGCAGCGCGTCGACCGGTGGACGAAGCCCGTGAGACCGCGCGTCAGAGTGGACACCTATCCTTGTGCTGGTCGGACAGCGCGGTCCGCTCTGATTTCTTCCCGGATGTCCGTCCGCCAATCGGCAGCCGCCGTGCGACCGGCGTCCGGGTTCCCTCCAGACGAGCTTCAAACACTGCAAGGAGCCGCACCTGTGAGCAGTGCCGACGACCAGACCACCACCACCAGCAGTGAGCTGCGCGCCGACATCCGGCGACTGGGCGACCTCCTCGGCGAGACCCTCGTCCGGCAGGAGGGCCCCGAGCTGCTCGACCTGGTCGAGAAGGTCCGCCGCCTCACCCGGGAGGACGGCGAGGCCGCCGCCGAGCTGCTGCGCGGCACCGAGCTGGAGACCGCCGCCAAGCTGGTCCGCGCCTTCTCCACCTACTTCCACCTGGCCAACGTCACCGAGCAGGTGCACCGCGGCCGCGAGCTGCGCGCCAAGCGCGCCGCCGAGGGCGGCCTCCTCGCCCGTACGGCCGACCGCCTCAAGGACGCCGACCCCGAGCACCTGCGCGAGACGGTGAAGAACCTCAACGTCCGCCCGGTCTTCACCGCCCACCCCACCGAGGCCGCGCGCCGGTCGGTCCTCAACAAGCTCCGGCGCATCGCCACGCTCCTGGAGACCCCGGTCATCGAGTCCGACCGCCGCCGCTACGACACCCGGCTGGCCGAGAACATCGACCTGGTCTGGCAGACGGACGAGCTGAGGGTCGTACGGCCGGAGCCCGCCGACGAGGCCCGTAACGCCATCTACTACCTCGACGAGCTGCACGCGGGCGCCGTCGGAGACGTCCTGGAGGACCTCACCGCCGAGCTGGAGCGCGTCGGCGTCAAGCTCCCCGACGACACCCGCCCGCTCACCTTCGGCACCTGGATCGGCGGCGACCGCGACGGCAACCCGAACGTGACCCCGCAGGTCACCTGGGACGTCCTGATCCTCCAGCACGAGCACGGCATCAACGACGCGCTGGAGACGATCGACGAGCTGCGCGGCTTCCTCTCCAACTCCATCCGCTACACGGGCGCGACCGAGGAGTTGCTGGAGTCCCTCCAGGCCGACCTGGAGCGGCTGCCCGAGATCAGCCCCCGCTACAAGCGGCTCAACGCCGAGGAGCCCTACCGGCTCAAGGCCACCTGCATCCGGCAGAAGCTGGAGAACACCAAGAGCCGCCTGGCCAAGGGCACCCCGCACCAGCCCGGCCGCGACTACCTCGGCACCGCCGAGCTGCTGCACGACCTCACCCTGATCCAGACCTCGCTGCGCGCCCACCGCGGCGGCCTCTTCGCCGACGGCCGCATGGACCGTACGATCCGCACGCTCGGCGCGTTCGGCCTCCAGCTCGCCACCATGGACGTACGCGAGCACGCGGACGCCCACCACCACGCGCTCGGCCAGCTCTTCGACCGGCTCGGCGAGGAGTCCTGGCGGTACGCCGACATGCCCCGCGAGTACCGCGGCAAGCTGCTCGCCAAGGAGCTGCGGTCCCGCCGTCCGCTCGCGCCCACCCCGGCGCCCGTCGACGCGGCCGGTGAGAAGACCCTCGGCGTGTTCGAGACCGTCAAGAAGGCTCTCGCCGTGTTCGGGCCCGAGGTCATCGAGTCGTACATCATCTCGATGTGCCAGGGCGCCGACGACGTGTTCGCCGCCGCCGTCCTCGCCCGCGAGGCCGGTCTCATCGACCTGCACGCCGGCTGGGCCAAGATCGGCATCGTGCCGCTCCTGGAGACCACGGACGAGCTGAAGGCCGCCGACACCATCCTGGAGGACATGCTCTCCGACCCGTCCTACCGGCGCCTGGTCGCGCTGCGGGGCGATGTCCAGGAGGTCATGCTCGGGTACTCGGACTCCTCCAAGTTCGGTGGTATTACGACGAGTCAGTGGGAGATCCACCGGGCGCAGCGGCGGTTGCGCGATGTCGCCCACCGGTACGGCGTACGCCTGCGGCTCTTCCACGGCCGGGGCGGAACCGTCGGCCGCGGTGGCGGCCCGTCCCACGACGCGATCCTCGCCCAGCCCTGGGGCACCCTGGAGGGCGAGATCAAGGTGACCGAGCAGGGCGAGGTCATCTCCGACAAGTACCTGGTGCCGTCGCTGGCGCGGGAGAACCTGGAGCTGACGGTCGCCGCCACTCTCCAGGCCTCCGCCCTGCACACCGCACCCCGCCAGTCCGACGAGGCCCTCGCCCGCTGGGACGCGGCGATGGACGTCGTGTCGGACGCCGCGCACGCCGCGTACCGCAGGCTCGTCGAGGACCCGGACCTGCCGACGTACTTCCTCGCCTCGACGCCGGTGGACCAGCTCGCCGACCTGCACCTCGGCTCACGGCCCTCCCGCCGCCCCGGCTCGGGCGTCTCCCTCGACGGACTGCGCGCCATCCCGTGGGTCTTCGGCTGGACCCAGTCCCGGCAGATCGTGCCCGGCTGGTTCGGCGTCGGCTCAGGCCTGAAGGCGCTGCGCGAGGCGGGCCTCGACACCGTGCTCGACGAGATGCACGAACAGTGGCACTTCTTCCGCAACTTCATCTCCAACGTGGAGATGACCCTCGCGAAGACGGACCTGCGGATCGCCCAGCACTACGTCGACACCCTCGTCCCGGACGAGTTGAAGCACGTCTTCGCCACCATCCGGGCCGAGCACGAACTGACCGTCGCCGAGGTCCTCCGCGTCACCGGCGAGGCCGAACTCCTCGACGCCACCCCGGTGTTGAAGCAGACGTTCACCATCCGCGACGCCTACCTCGACCCGATCTCCTATCTCCAGGTCGCCCTCCTCAAGCGCCAGCGCGACGAGGCGGCGGCCGGCGCGGAGCCCGACCCGCTGCTGAGCCGGGCCCTGCTCCTCACCGTCAACGGTGTGGCGGCGGGCCTGCGCAACACCGGCTGACCGAAATGGGGATGCCCCCGTGCCCGGTGCGGGCACGGGGGCATCCCCATTTCCTACGACTCTCCTACGACCGCTCAGAGCGCCACGAACGCCGCCGTCAGCAAGGCGATCCCCGACCCGGCGAGCACCCACGCGGCCCGGGTCAGCCGCAGGCCGCCCGCGACCACCACCGAGGCCAGCAGGAGGGCGCCGCCGAGGGGGACCCAGGCGTAGAGGATGCCGGCGGGGCCGGAGCGCATGACCTCATCGGTGCCCGGCTTCACGACCACGGTGTACGTCCGGCCCTTCTTCACCGCGACCGTGTTGTCGATGACGACCTCGGCGCGGGCCTTCGACCCCTCGGAGATCGGTGTGTACGGCCCGGTGCAGGTGTCGTCACCGCACGCGGTCACCTCGATCGTGCCGCTCTCGCGCCCCTTGGTCAGCATCACGTTGTGCGCGGTCGGCCAGGAACCCCACACCCCGGCGATCAGGATCAGCACGGTGACCGTGCCCATCGCCGCGAGCCGTCCGAAGTTCAGTGCGGCGAAGGCGCCGGGGGAGGCGGAAGCGGCGGGAGACATGGCCGGGATCATTGGCCATACCCGCACACCCGGTCAACTCCCGCGGGTGACAAGCCGGACCAGTGCGGTCAAGTCAGGAGTTGTACGCGCTCTGCGCCCGCTCCAGGCCCTCGCTCACCAGACACTCCACCGCGTCCGTCGCCCGGTCCACCATGAAGTCGAGTTCCTTGCGCTCCGTCGAGGAGAAGTCCTTCAGCACGAAGTCCGCCACCTGCATCCGGCCCGGCGGACGCCCGATCCCGAACCGCACCCGGTGGTAGTCCGCGCCCATCGCCTTCGTCATCGACTTCAGCCCGTTGTGGCCGTTGTCCCCGCCGCCCAGCTTGATCCGCAGGGTGCCGTAGTCGATGTCCAGCTCGTCGTGCACGGCGACGATGTTCGCCACTGGCACCTTGTAGAAGTCGCGCAGCGCGTTGACCGGACCGCCCGACAGGTTCATGTACGACATCGGCTTCACCAGCACGACCCGGCGGCTCGCCGGACCCGGCGCACCGATCCGGCCCTCAAGGACCTGCGCCTGCGCCTTCCCGGCCCGCTTGAACTTCCCGCCGATCCGCTCGGCCAGCAGATCGGCCACCATGAAGCCCACGTTGTGCCGGTTGTTCGCGTACTCGGGGCCGGGATTCCCGAGCCCCACGATCAGCCAGGGGGCGTTGGCGTCGGTCGTCACGTCCATGTCTCCTCGATACGCGCCAGCCGCCGCTCCCGGAGGGAACAGCGGCTGACGCAGCGGTGAAGGGTGAGGATCAGGCCTCGGTGGTCTCGGCCTCTTCCTCGGCGGGCGCCTCTTCTGCCTGGGCGGCCAGCACCTGGAGGACGACCGCGTCCTCGTCGATGGCCAGCGTGGTGCCCTTGGGCAGCGGGATGTCCTTGGCGGCGATGGAGGCACCGGCCTCCAGGCCCGCGATGGACACGGTGACCGACTCGGGGATGTGCGTGGCCTCGGCCTCGACGGTGATCGTGCTCAGCACGTGCTCCAGCAGGAAGGAGCCCGGGGCCAGCTCGCCCTCGGTGTGCACGTAGACCTCGACGGTGACCTTCTCGCCGCTCTTCACGGTGAGCAGGTCGACGTGCTCCAGGAAGCCCTTGATGGCGTCACGCTGGACGGCCTTCGGGATCGCGAGCTGGGTCTTGCCTTCGATGTCCAGGGTGAGCAGGACGTTCGGGGTACGCAGGGCGAGCTGCAGCTCGTGGCCCGGCAGCGTGACGTGCAGCGGGTCCACACCGTGGCCGTAGACCACGGCGGGAACCTTCTTGTCACGGCGGATACGGCGGGCGGCACCCTTGCCGAACTCGGTGCGGGTCTCGGCGGTGAGCTTGACGTCGGCCATGGTCACTCCTCGTAGAACAGTCGGGGAAGGTGGTCACCCGGCCGGACATCGGCCTGCTACGAAGAGCGCGTCGATAACGGACAGCCACACCTGAGAACAGGTACGGCCTCCCTCGCCGAGCAACTTGAGCAGCTTACTCGGCGGGAAGGCCGTACCAGAAATCGATCTACGACCGCGGGGGTCAGTGCTCGTCGAAGAGGCTCGTCACCGAGCCGTCCTCGAAGACCTCGCGGACCGCGCTGGCGATGGTCGGGGCGATCGACAGGACCGTGATCTTGTCGAGGTCGGCGCCCACCTCGCCCGGCGTCGGCAGGGTGTCGGTGAGGACGAACTCGCTGACGCGGGAGTTCTTCAGGCGGTCGGCGGCGGGGCCGGAGAGCACGCCGTGGGTGGCCGTCACGATGACGTCCTCCGCGCCGTGCGCGAACAGGGCGTCGGCGGCGGCGCAGATGGTGCCGCCGGTGTCGATCATGTCGTCGACCAGGACACAGACACGGCCCTTGACCTCACCCACGACCTCGTGGACGGTCACCTGGTTCGCCACGTCCTTGTCGCGCCGCTTGTGCACGATCGCGAGGGGCGCGCCGAGGCGGTCGCACCAGCGGTCGGCGACCCGGACGCGGCCGGCGTCGGGGGAGACGACGGTCAGCTTGTCGCGGTCGACCTTGCCACCCACGTAGTCCGCGAGGAGCGGGAGGGCGAAGAGGTGGTCCACGGGGCCGTCGAAGAAGCCCTGGATCTGGTCGGTGTGCAGGTCGACGGTGAGGATGCGGTGCGCACCCGCCGTCTTCATCAGGTCCGCCACCAGCCGCGCCGAGATCGGCTCACGGCCGCGGTGCTTCTTGTCCTGTCGCGCGTAGCCGTAGAACGGCACGATCACCGTGATGGAGCGGGCCGACGCGCGCTTGAGCGCGTCGATCATGATGAGCTGCTCCATGATCCACTGGTTGATCGGAGCCGTGTGGCTCTGGATCACGAAACAGTCCGCGCCGCGCACCGACTCCTCGAAGCGGACGTAGATCTCGCCGTTCGCGAAGTCGAAGGCCTTGGTCGGGACGACCCCGACACCCAGCTGGTGGGCGACCTCCTTGGCAAGCTCGGGGTGGGCGCGGCCGGAGAAGAACATCATCTTCTTCTCGCCGGTCGTCTTGATCCCGGTCACAGCACTGTCTCCTCAGAGGTCATTCAACTGGGTGTGCGTTTATCACGGTACGCCGTCCTCAACGCACCCGTTTCCGGTCAGTCTTCGCTTTCGCCCTGGCGGGAAGCCGTTTCCGCGGCCTTCGCCGCCGCGCTCCCCGGACGCTTGCGGGCCACCCAACCCTCGATATTCCGCTGCTGGCCACGGGCCACGGCCAGCGAACCGGGCGGTACGTCCTTCGTGATCACGGACCCGGCGGCGGTGTACGCGCCGTCCCCGACCGTGACGGGTGCCACAAACATATTGTCCGAACCCGTACGGCAATGCGATCCGACGGTGGTGTGATGTTTGGCCTGTCCGTCGTAGTTGACGAAGACGCTGGCGGCACCGATGTTCGTGTACTCGCCGATCGTCGCGTCACCGACGTAGGAGAGGTGCGGGACCTTCGTCCCCTCCCCGATCGTCGCGTTCTTCGTCTCGACGTACGTCCCGATCTTGCCCTTCGCGCCCAGTCGGGTGCCGGGGCGGAGATAGGCGAACGGCCCGACGCTCGCCCCGGGGCCGATGTGCGAGTCGAAGGCGACGGTGTTGTCGACGCGGGCGCCTGCCTCGACGACGGTGTCCGTCAGACGGCAGTTGGGGCCGACGTCGGCGCCCTCGCCGATGTGCGTGGTGCCGTGCAGCTGCGTGCCCGGCTGGACGGTCGCGTCCTGGCCGAAGGTGACGGTGACGTCGATCCAGGTCGTCGCCGGGTCGATGACGGTGACGCCGCCGAGCATGGCCCCGGTCAGCAGCCGGTCGTTGAGGATGCGGCGGGCCTCGGAGAGCTGCACGCGGTTGTTGATGCCGGCGATCTCGCGGTGGTCGTCCGCGACGGAGGCGCCGACCCGGTGCCCGGCCTCGCGCAGGATGCCGAGGACGTCGGTGAGGTACTCCTCGCCCTGGCTGTTGTCGGTGCGCACCTTGCCGAGGGCGTCCGCGAGCAGCTGGCCGTCGAAGGCGAAGACCCCGGAGTTGATCTCGCGGATCGCGCGCTGCGAGTCGGAGGCGTCCTTGTGCTCGACGATCGCGGTGACGGCATCGGAGGCGCCGTCGCGGACGATCCGGCCGTAGCCGGTGGCGTCCGGGACCTCGGAGGTGAGCACGGTCACCGCGTTGCCGTCGGCGGTGTGGTCGGCGGCGAGGGCGCGCAGCGTCTCACCGCGCAGCAGCGGGGTGTCGCCGCAGACGACCACGACGGTCCCGTCCACGCTGCCGAGCTCCTCCAGCGCCATGCGGACGGCGTGCCCGGTGCCGTTCTGCTCGGCCTGGATCGCGGTGCGCACGCCGGGGTCGGTCTCGCCGAGGTGGGCGGTCACCTTCTCGCGGGCGTGGCCCACGACGACGACCAGGTTCTCCGGCTCCAACTCGCGGGCGGCGGCCAGCACATGACCGACCAGGGTCCGGCCGCAGATCTCGTGCAGGACCTTGGGTGTGGCCGACTTCATACGGGTGCCCTCACCCGCTGCGAGTACGACGACGGCTGCCGGGCGAATGGCGCTCACGGGTTTGCCCTTCGGCTTCGGAATGCTGGGGGGTGGACATTCGCAGGATACCGGGGCGTTTCATGGGGGACATGAGAGTGGGCCCTGACAGTGCTGTCAGGGCCTGGGCAAGGGTGTTCGGAGGGGCACTTGAGGGGGTGCCGCAGACGTATCGCGGAGGTGCCGCGGAAGGAAGGTGCTCCCCCGCCAGGACTCGAACCCGGACAAATGGCACCAAAAGCCACGGTGCTGCCAATTACACCACGGGGGATCAAACTCGTTTTAACCGGACATTTAGTCTGGTCGCCGAGTGGGCACGCAACACTATGCCGTACCCGACGCCCTCCGTGCGAGACGGTACTTGCCGGAGGCGGGTGGAAACTCACCGGAAAAGCGCGCCCCGGCGCCCGTAGGCTGGAGGCATGACCACGACGGGGGAAGACCATGCCGCGGCCCGGGGAGGGCCGTGGTGGTGGACCAGGTGGCGCAGTGCGGTGCTGGACGCGGTGCTGGCGGCGGTCTCCGCGGCGGAGTGCGGGGCGGAGGGGATCCGGTTCGCGCGGGACGCGGGGGTTCCGGCCGCGGTGGGCGTGGTCTTCGGGGTGCTGGCCGGCTCGGCCCTGATCGTCCGGCGGAAGTGGCCGATCGCCGTCGTCCTCGTGTCCATCGCCATCACCCCGGCCCAGATGGGCTACCTGATGGGCATCGTCGGCCTCTACACCCTCGCCGCGTCCGAGCTGCCGCGCCGGATCATCGGGTCGCTGGCCGGGATGTCGTTCGTCGGGATGCTCATCGTCATGTTCGTGCGGGTACGGCAGGACATGCAGCGGGGGACGTGGGAACTGGGGGACTGGTTCGTCCCGTTCGCCTCGATCACCACCGCGGTCGGGATGACCGCGCCGCCCGTACTGCTCGGGCTGTACGTGGGCGCGCGGCGCCGGCTGATGGAGAGCCTCAGGGAGCGCGCGGACAGCCTGGAGCGGGAGTTGCAGCTCCTCGCGGAGCGGGCCGAGGAGCGGGCCGAGTGGGCGCGGGGCGAGGAGCGGACCCGGATCGCGCGGGAGATGCACGATGTCGTCGCGCACCGGGTGAGCCTGATGGTCGTCCACGCGGCGGCCTTGCAGGCCGTGGCCCGCAAGGACCCGGAGAAGGCGGTCAAGAACGCCGCGCTCGTGGGCGACATGGGCCGCCAAGCCCTCACCGAACTGCGCGAGATGCTCGGCGTACTGCGTAGCGGAGACGGCCGGGACGCGCGTGAACGCGCGGCCGTACCTCTCGTCGCGGTGGGCGTGGCAGCGGCGGCGGCCGCTTCCCGCGCGGTCGACGACGAGAGCACGGCCGACGGCCCCTGTCTGTCGGACGTCGACGAACTGCTCGGCCAGTCGGCGGCGGCCGGGATGGCCGTCGACCTGTCGGTGGAGGGCGAGATCCGCCTGTACACGGCGGAGATCGAACAGACCGCGTACCGGGTCGTCCAGGAGGCGTTGACCAACGTCCACAAGCACGCGGCGGGCGCGAAGACGCACGTACGTCTCGCGCACCGGGTGTCGGAGATCGCGATGCAGGTGGAGAACGAACCGCCCCCCGAGCCGGCGTCCGCCTCGGCGGCTCGACTGCCGTCCGGGGGCAACGGGTTGGTGGGGATGCGGGAGCGGGTGCTCGCGCTGGGCGGGGTGTTTGTGTCCGGGCCCACGGATGCGGGGGGTTTTCGGGTGTCGGCGGTTATTCCGGCGGCTTGAGGCTGCGGGCTGTGGGTGTGTGGGTGGTTCGCCCGTCGTTTCGTTGTGGGTCGGTGCCGCGCCGGGGGGTGTCCGTCCTCGGAACGGCGCGGAATCGGTATCTCGAGAAGGGGGCCGTGTTGACGCGCCAACCGCTGCGGGCGGACACCCCCCCCCGACACGACACCTTCGTGCCGTACGCGGCCTGCGGACCGTGGGGGTGCCACTTACACCTTGGTCGTCTCCGCCGTCTCAGTAGTAATGAAGCCTGTCGGGTCAGCCCGCTGCCAGGCGTACCGGCTCCGTGCCCGAGATCAGGGTGGTGAGGGCCTGGTCGATGTCGGGGCCGAGGTACCAGTCGCCGGTGTGGTCCAGGGCGTAGACGCGGCCCTCGGTGTCGATGGCCAGGAGGGACTGGGTGTCGGGCTCCTCGCCGAGGGGGCTGACGTCGGTGTCGAGGGCGCGGCCGAGGTCGCCGAGGGTGCGGGCCATGTGGAGGCCGTGGAGGGGGTCCAGGTGGAGTGCCACCGGGGAGATCTGGCGGCCGGGGCCGGAAGGGGTGATGTGCAGGCCGCCGAACTCGGCCCAGACCTCCACCGCCGCCGGGGAGACGGCGTGCTGGTGGCCGGCGGGCGAGGTGTGTTCGCGCAGGGTGTCCGCCCAGATCTCGGCCTGCTTTATGTCCCAGCGGCCGGGCTGCCAGCCCGCGGCGCGCAGAGCGGCGTCGACGGGTACGGAGAAGCGCGTGGAGGAGTGGCGGTCGGCGTGCATCTGCCCTTCGATCGTCGGTGGCATGGGAGAAACGAGGTGGAGACAGGGGTGGGGTCAGCCCGATTCCGTCGCGGGGTCCACGACTCGGACGCCGAAATGGGCGCTCAGGGCTGTGCAGGCCCGGCAGGGCGCGGCGAAGCTGCCGTGCAGCGGGTCGCCGTCCTCGCGGATGCGGCGGGCGGTGAGCTTGGCCTGCTTGAGGGTCTTGCGGGCCTCGCCGTTGGTCATCGGCTTGCGCGCGGCGCGCTTGCTGCGGTCGGCGTCCGCGGCGGAGATGTGGCGGGAGATGAGGATCGCCTCGGCGCAGCGGCCGGTGAACCGGTCGCGCTGGGTGCTGGTGAGGGTGTCGAGGAAGTCCTGCACGAGCGGGTGCAGCGCGGGCGCCTGGTCGCCGCGGGCGGCGGTGCCGGTGAGGGTGGCGCCGCGCACGGAGAGGGCGGCGGCGACGGTCGGAAGTATGCCGTCACGGCGGTGGTTGAGGGCCGGCGCGTGCGGCGCCTCGCTGGCGCTCCAGCCGACCCTGGGGTCACCGGACGGCCCGGTGTGCGCCCCGGCGTGCGGTCCCGTCTGTGTCGCGTTCATGATCGTCATCCCCTCCCGAGCATCCCCCGGAAGGACACAGAGTGCCAAATGCCGTGCCTGGTGGGGAAGCTGGGGCGCTGCGACACGCCCGGGCTTCGGCGGGCTGTCACGGCAGGGTGACGGCAGGTCACGGAAGCGGGCGCCCGGCGGACCGCTGCCGGTGACCCCTGTCGCCGTACCGCATAGGCTGTCCGCACCGCGATCCACGCGGTCCAAGCGTGGAGACAGTCGATACGGGGCACAGCAGGTCAAGCTGGATATTTGGCCGTTGTGGGTCGTACTGAATGCCGCAGGGGGCAACCGCCATGACGACAGGTCGGCTCGGGCAACAAGCCGCGCCACCGAACGCGGCCTACGCCGGGCAGGTCGTGCACTTCCCGGATCCGGTCCGGGCGGCCCGTCACCCCAGAGGGGTACGGATGGACGAGCACGGCTACCCCGAGTTCTCGCCGTACGCCCGCGCGGTCGCGGAGATCGCCGAGCCGCCGGAGGGCTTCGGTGTCGACGAACTGCGCCTGACGGACTACGTGTCGGCGAACGCGGCCCTCGCCGCGACCGGCCACGAACTGTGGGACACGGTGCCCGCGGTGGCCACCCCGCACGGCTGGACCTGGCACCACGTGGTCGGCACCCGGCGCCTCGAACTCGTCCCCGTCGAGGTGAAGGCGCTGCTGCGCCACCACGGCGGGATCGCCACGGCGGCCGTCGACCACGACAAGCGCGGCACCCGCCCGCTCCAGGAGACCCGCCCCGCGCACTTCGGACTCCAGAAGTCGTCGGTCGCGGTCACCGAGGCACAGGTGCAGGGCGTCGAGGAGGACCTCGGCTACCGACTCCCGGGCGCCTACCGGTCGTTCCTCAAGGCGGCCGGCGGCTGCGCGCCCATCGGCACCGCGCTGGACGCCGAGCTGGGGCTCCTGATCGACCAGCCGTTCTTCACGGTGCGTGACGAGGCGGCGGTCAACGACCTCGTCTACGTCAACAAATGCCTGCGTGACCATCTCACCAAGGACTACCTCGGCGTCGGCTTCGTCCAGGGCGGCCTGCTCGCCGTGAAGGTGAAGGGCCAGGCGATCGGCTCGGTCTGGTTCTGCGCCTACGACGACGCCCGCGACGTCGACCCGTCCTGGGCGCCGCCCGCCCGCGTGGAGCGGCTGCTGCTGCCCGCCGGGGACGACTTCGACCAGTTTCTGAGCCGACTCGCGGGAAATCCGCCGGAGTTGGAGACGGTGGCGAATCTGATGGTGGACGGCGGGTTCGCGCGATCGGTGCCGGTGCCCGCGGCGGCCTCGGCAGCCTCGGTGGGGGAGTGAGCAGGACCATGGTGACCTTCGCGCAGGCGCAGGAGCGCGCCGAGGAGTGGATCAACGGCGATGTGCCGTCGTACCAGCATCGCGAGGTGCGGGTGCGGGAGTTCGACCTCGGCTTCGTGGTCTGGGCCGAGGACCGCGCCGACGGACCGCGTTCGGACGGCGGCGCGCAGCGGCTGGTGCTCGCCCGGGACAGCGGCGAGGCCACGCTGTGGCCCGCGCTGCCGGTGGGTGAGGTCATCCGCCGCTACGAGGAGGAGTACGGCCGCCCCGACGAGGTCGCCGACGCGGTACCGGCGGCCCCCGCCCGGGTGGACCTCAACCAGACCTCGTTCCTGCTGAGTCCGCCGGAGTGGTTGCAGGAGGCGGCGGACAAGCTGGGCATTCCGGACCGTCGGTCGGAGCCCGCGACACCCGCGCCCTCGGCCGCGCTGCCGGAGACACAGGCCGGGGCGCCGACTGCCTCGGCGTGGCCGGACGCCGGGGGCTCCGGGGCGCCAGCCGGGGCCACTCCCTGGGCCGGGACCGACACCAACGCGGATGCCGGCGAGGACCGTTCGGTACCGCTGCCCGCGACCGTGTTCGCCCCGCCCCTGAACGACCGTCGCGACGACACCCCGCCCGACGCCAAGACCGCCCTGATGTCCGGCGGCAGCCAACTCCCGCGCACAGCCGTGACCCCGTCGATGGACGAGCCCAACTCGGGTCGTGGGGCGGGGAGTTCACAGCAGGGAGCGAGCGGACCAGGCGGTACGCCCGGCGCGCCGCAGGGCAACACGCCACCTCCGTACGGCTATCCGCAGGGCCAGGGACCGGCGGCGGGCGCGCCGGCCGCCAGCACACCGCCGCCGCCCGCGCCGCCGTCGTACGGGTATCCGCAGGGGCCGGGTGCGCAGGGCGCGCCGGGTGGGCCGGGTGGTCCTGCATCGGCTCCCTCGTCATACGGATATCCGCAGGGGCCGGGTGCTCCGGGTACTCCGCCGCCTCCGGGTGGGCCGCAGGGTGGGGCGTCGTCCGGTCCTTCGGCGCCCGCCTATCCGCAAGGGGCGGGGGCGCCCGGTACTCCGCCGCCGCCCCCGGGTGCTCCGCAGGGTGCATCTCCGTCCGGTCCGGCGCCGTACGGGTATCCGCAGGGGCCGGGTACCCCGCCACCCCCGGGCGGTCCGCAGAGTGCGTCGTCGTCCGGTCAGGCGGCGCCCGCCTATCCGCAAGGGCCGGGGGCACCCGGTACCCCGCCACCCCCGGGCGCCCCGCAGGGTGTGTCCTCGCCCGGTCCGTCCGCCTACGGGTACCCGCAGGGGCCGGGCGGTGCCGGAAACGTGCCGCCTCCTCCCGCCGGTCCCGGTGCGCCGGGGCTCGCGCCCAATGCCGGGGACATCGCCGACGCCGCCACCAGCAAGGCGGCGCCTCCGCCGCGCCGGGCTCGGGGTGGCGGTGCGACCACGCCTCCGCCGCCGGGTGCGCCGGGGACACCGGGTGCGCGGCCGGGCGGTGCGTCCGCCTCGCCCCCGCCGCCTCCGCCCGGCGGGTATGTGCCGACGCAGATGGTCTCGTCGCTCGGCCCGGAGGGACCAGGTGCGCCCGGCGCGCCGAACACTCCCGGTGGTCCGCCTCCGAGCGGGGGCGGGGTGCACCATGCCGCGACGATGCTCGCCGACCCGGGCCAGGGCGGCCCCGCCGGGCCGGGGGCTCCGCAGCAGCCGGGTGCCCCCGGTGTCCCTGGCGCACCGCACGCGCCCGGTACTCCTGGCAGCCCTGGCGGACCCGGTACGCCCCCTCCGCCGAACACCCCCGGCACCCCCGGTGCCGTGCACCACGCCCAGACCATGCTCGCCGGCCCCCCGCCGGGCGGCCCCGGTGCGCCTCCGCCGCCGCAATTCCCGGGCGCACCCGGTGCGTTGGGCGCCCCCGGTATGCCTCCGGGCGCTCCGCCGCAGCCGATGGCGCCCGGGGCCGTACCGCCCGGTGCCATGCCGCCGCCCCCGGGACAGCAGCAGCCCTTCCCCGGTCAGCAGCAGCCCGCCTACGGCTATCCGCAGCAGGGGCAGCCGACCGTCGGACCGGGTTATCAGGCCGTGTTGCGCTACCGCGCGCCGGACGGTTCCGAGCAGCAGTTGATCCGGCGTTCCGCGCCGGGGACACCGCACCCGGAGTGGCAGATCTTCCACGAGCTGCGGGGCATGAACATCCCGCCGGACCAAGTGCTGGAACTGCACACGGAGTTGGAGTCCTGCGAGCTGCCGGGCGCGTACTGCGCGCGGATGATCCGCGAACAGTGGCCCCAGGCACGGATCGCGAGCATCGCGCCGTACGGCACGGATCACGCGAGCCGGCAGCAGGGCATGCGTGAACTCCTCGCCCACCAGGGCGAGTTGCACCAGGTGGCCGACGGACCGGCCCGACTCGCCCCGGTGCGGGCGCCGTTGCCACCGGTGCAGTCGACACCGCCGATCCCGCCGGAGGCGATCGCGCAGGAGCTGGCGGGTGCGTTCGGTCCGGGAGTGTTCCGGTTCGAGCAGGCGGCGGTGTCCCGGCAGGGCGTGCCGCCGGTCGTGGCGCACACACTGGTCGCGGCGGGGCTGCCGATGGACATGGGCCCGTTCTTCTGGGCACAGGCCCAACCGGGCCGCCCGGTACCGACGTTGGCCGAACTCGCGCAGGAGCGCGGGGTGCGGCCGTCCGCCGACGCGGGCTCCTACCTCGTCATGGGCAGCGACTTCGGCCGGGCGATCTGCGTCCAGTACGGCACGGCGAACATCGTCGCGGTGCCCGTGGAGGCGGGGCCCGGCGGTGCTTCCGTACCGCCGCAGTTCGTGAACACTGGGCTGCCCGAGTTCGCGCGCTGTCTGGCGCTGCTGGGCCGGATGTGGCGGCTGCGGTACGGGCTCAACCAGGAACAGGCCGGCCGCTGGACCGTCGACTTCCAGGCGCAGCTCGCCTCGCTGGACCCGGCGGCGCTCGGCTCGCCGGAGAGCTGGTGGTCGGTGCTGCTGGAGCAGATGTGGGACGGGCTGTTGTAGCCATCGGATTCTGAGCCGAGCGGAAAGGGCCGGGCCCGGTCGTGTGACCGGGCCCGGCCCTTCTGTGTGCGTCCACGTTCGGGCGATGCCCGTGACCTGGCTGCGGAGTGTCGCGTTATGAACACTTACGTCCGATCCATCAAGATATGCGCGAAATCATCATTTCGTGTCCGTCGGGTGGAGAGGGGTTCCAGGATGAGCAGCGCAACGGCGCAGCCACGTGGCTTCGTGGCAGTACGGGGGCGCGGCTACCGCCCCGACCAGGTGGACGCGTACGGCGAGGCCCTCTCCCGGCACCGGGACGCCGCCTGGGAGCGGGCCGCGCGGCTGACCGTACTGGCCAAGGACATGGAGGCGGACGCCCAGCGGCTGCGGGAGGCCGTCGCCGGGCTCGCCCCGCAGACGTACGAGACGCTCGGCGAGCGCGCCCGGCGGCTCTTCCAACTCGGCGAGGAGGAGGCCGCGGCGGTACGGGAGTCCGCGCGGCGTGCGGCACGGGACCAGGTCGCGCAGGCCGAGGCGCACGCCGAGGGGGTGCTCCAGGCGGCGCGCGAACACGCGGACGCGGTCCGCGCGGAGGCCGAGGAACGGGCCCGGCAGCGGCTCCTCGTGGCCCGCGCCGAGGCCGACGACATCCGCATCGGCGCCCGGCGCGAGGTGAAGGAGGAGCGCACCGAGGTGCTCTCCGCGCTGCGCGAGGTGCGGCAGCGCACCGCCGCGATGCTCGGCGAGCAGGCCAAGGAGCACGCGGAGCGGTGGGCCGGGGTCGAGCGGGAGGCGGAGGAGCGGGCGGCCGCGGTGGACGCGCACTACGCGGAGCGGGTGGCTCGTGCGGAGGCCGCGCTGGTCGAGGCCGAACAGGCTCTCGCCGAGGCCGAGTTGTCGGATCGGCGGTTTCAGGAGGAGGCGGCGGAGCGGGCCGCCGAGGTGCTCGCGGAGGCCCGGGTGCGGGAGGAGCGGATCGCCCGGGACACGGAGCGGGTGCTGCGCGAGCACGGGGAGACATGGGACGACGTGCGGACGCACATGGATCATGTGCAGAGCAGTCTGGCGGCGCTCACGGGGCGGGCCGCCGCCGAGTGAGCGCGGTGGCCGGTGGCTCAGCCGTGATCCGCGCAGCAGGGTGTCGGGTTGGGGACCTCGAACGGGGCCAGGGTGTTGCCCACCGCCGGGACCAGCGCCAGTACCAACTCGCCCGCGCGCCACTCGGGTCGTACGTGGTCCTGGGTCCGTACGGGAGTCGCGGGGTCGGGGGCCTCGCCCGCGGTGGCGCCCACCACGAACACCCGGTCGATCGCCGTCAGTTGGAGCAGGTCCGACAGGGGGACCGTCCCGGTGAGGTGCTCGGCGCCGGGGAACAGGACCGCGCGGCCCGAGCGGCGGGCGGTGTGCTCGGCGGAGGCCTGGGCGGCGGCTTCGGGGTCGCCCGGGAGCGCGCTCAACTCCGGGTCGGCGAGCAGCCGTTGCCAGGCTTCCTCCGCCGATTCGGGGTCCGGCAACTCCAGCGATACGACCGTCCCCCGGCGCGCGTCCGTGCGGATCAGGTGGGTGCAGGCGACCGTGGCCGCGGGGAGCGCGAGGGCGGTGGTGAGGTCGCGGATCAGGTGGTCGGCCTCGCGGAGGGTCGTCGTGCCGGCGTCCACCCCGATGACGGGGTGGACGCCGGACGGGTCGTAGGACGTGCTCATGCGGGCAGGACCCACATCGGGTTGGAGTAGAACCAGAGGTCCTTCCACGGGTCGGCGTCGCCGAGGACGTCCATCGCGGGGCCCGCGGGGTCGATGGCGGCGCCGCCCGCGCCCACGGCGGAGCGGTTGCCGTCGGTGCCGCGCAGGCGGACGTAGACCGGCTTGTCGAGGCGGCCGAGGGAGTACGTGAGACGGACGGTGCCGCTGGCCTTGTCGACCTCGAAGGACTTGACGACCTTCGTGTGCGGGGTGGCGAAGGTGTCCTTGTCCGCCACCGGGCCGGTCACGTCGCCCTGGATGACGTCGACACGGGCCAACGAGGGCTGGAACTGCGCCCAGTTGGGGCCGTTGGCGAGGCTGATCCGGATGACCAGGTCGACCTGGGCGCCGCGCCGGACGTGCAGCGAGTCGCCGAGGGTGACCTCACGGCCGCCGGAGACCAGGCGGGCGTCGAGGCCGCTGATCAGGCCGCCGTGGTCGACCCAGACGCGGCCCGCGCGGATGCCGTCCATGACCGCCTTGTACGCGAAGGAGGTCGCGCCGACGTGCGTGCGGGAGTACTGGCCGGGCCAGAAGTCGGTGTCGGTGAGGCTGATGCCGGTGCCGTAGACCGGGTCCTCGTAGCGGCCGTTGGCGTTGAAGTCGCCGCCCGGGCCGCGCACGGCGGTGTCCGCGTAGACGTTGTGGGAGTCGGAGTTGGCGGTGATCCACCAGGGCTTGCCCTCGGCGAGGAGGCTGTCCCACAGGCCGCCGACCGTGGCCGTCATCCAGTCGAAGCCGCCCCAGGTGCGGTAACTCTCCAGCGGGTAGGCGGCGAAGGAGTCCGCGCTGGGGCTGTTGTCGTAGATGCCGCGCCCGCTGCCCGGGCCGTTCGGCTTGGGGATGCCGCCCGCCTGGTGGCCGGGGGCGCCCTCCATGCCGACGGCGATGGTGGGCTGTGCGTCGCGCCAGCCGCGGATCTCGTGCGGGGAGTCGATGCCCTTGCGCGCCGGGTGGTTGGCGAGGAAGAGCGCGTCCTTGACCTTGCGGCGGCGGACCTGGTCGGCGAGGAAGTTGACGCCCGCGATGGCGAGGGCCTCGTTGGCGGGCGAGTTGCCGCTCGCGTTTTTCACACTGCCGTCGAAGGAGTTCTCGAACTCCTTGAGTACGGCGACCTCGTTGGAGCCCGGGTGCACGAAGACCGTGCCGTGCTCGGCGCCCGGGATGTTCCACTCCAGGCCCTGGAAGACGAGGGTGTCGTCGGTCTGGTCACGGGCGGCCACGATGTCCGGATTGACCTTCTCCACACCGATCTTGGCGTGCGCGACGCTGCCGTGGTCGGTGATGACCATCCAGTCCAGACCGTGCGCGTTGGCCTGCCGTACGTGGTCGATGACCCGGTACTTGGCGTCACTGCTGTACTGCGTGTGGATGTGGTGGTCGCCCGCCAGCCACAGGTAACCGCCGTTGCCCTTCGAGGACTTGGCCGTGTGCTCCTGCACCGACGCGGCCGCCTCCCCCGCGCCGGCCAGCACACTGCCCGCGGCGAGTCCCGCGCCGAGCAGTCCGGTACGGCGCAGCATGCCCCGCCGGGAGAGCTGACTGGGCGTCAACTCCGAGTCGGGGACGGACGTGTCGAGGGCGGGCGGCAGCGAGGAGGTGTCCCCGTCCCCGTGGTGGTGATGGTGGTGACCGTGGTCGCCGTGACTGTGGCCGTGGCTCATGCTCAACTCCCGCTGACATGCAGGGACCTTCACGCTCGGACGTGCAGAGTCTGAAAAGGGGCGGTGAACAGCGGGAGTCGAGGTGGTGGTGTGGCAAAGAACGAGTCATGCACGGCTATGACGCCGGTCATGCGAGGCTTTTCCCTCGGTCACGCGAGGCTCTTCCTTCGGTCGTCCGGCTCCCTGCGGACCGCCCCGGCCAGGATCCAGCCCTCCATCGCCTCGTAGCGCCTGCGCTGTTCCTCCTCCGTGCGGCGGCCCGAGGCGATCGTGCCGAGCCAGCCGAAGGCGAAGCCGAGCGGGATCGTGACGAGCCCGGTGGTGGTGAACGGGAACCAGTTGAAGTCGGCGTCCGGGAAGGCGGCGGTGGCCGAGCCGGAGACCAGGTTCGTGCCCGGCATCAGCACCAGCACGGCCAGGGTGCCGCCGATCAGGGTGCTGAGCAGGCCTGTTCGGGTGTACCGGCGCCAGAAGAGGCTGTAGACGAGGGCGGGCGCTATGGCCGAGGCGCCCAGACAGAAGGACAGGGTCACCAGGGGTTGCAGGCCCCGGTGCTGGACCAGGGTGGCGAGCACGATCGCCGGGACGCCCACCGCCAGTGCCGAGTAGCGGGCCAGCGTCATCTCGCGGCGCACCGGCATCTCCTGGACGCGGGTCGCGAAGACGTCGTGCGCAAGGGAGTTGGCGCAGGCGAGGATCATCCCGGCGACCGAGGCGAGCAGGGTCAGGAAGACGGCCGTGGTGACGGTGGTGAGCAGGAGGGTCTCCGTCGGCGACAGGTCCGCCCCGAACACCGCCCGCGAGCCCAGCAGATACGCCGTGTTGCCCTGTGGGTCCGCCCGCGCGATCGCGGCACGTCCGACCAGCGCCGTGGCACCGAACCCGACGACCGTCACGATCACCACGAACAGCGCCACGCTCGACACCGCCCACGACATCGACCGCCGCACCTGCCGCGCGCTGGACGCGGTGTACATCCGCATCGTGATGTGCGGCAGACAGGCGCCGCCGAGGACCACCGTGAGCTGTGAACTGATCATGTCCAGCCGGGGACTCGGCCCACCCGCGAACTCGAGTCCCGAGCGCAGGAAGGCCGGTCCGACCCCGCTCCGCCGCGCCGCCGTGTCGAAGAAGGCGCCCAGGTCCCAGTGGAACCGGTTGAGCAGGAGAACGGCGATCACGGCTCCCGAGCCGAGCAGCATCACGATCTTCAGGATCTGGATGAGGGCGGTGCCCTTCATGCCGCCGATCGCCGCGTAGCTGATCATCAGCGCGCCCAGGCCGATGATGCAGCCGGTCTGGAGCGACTCCCCGGAGAAGCCGAGGATGAACGCCAACAACTGTCCCGCGCCCGCGAGTTGGACCACCATCAGCGGCAGCAGCGCGATGACGGTCACCGCGCACGCGACGACACGGACCGACCGCCCGGGCATCCGGCGGGCGAGCGCGTCGCCCATGGTGAACCGGCCCGCGTTGCGCAGCGGTTCGGCCAGCAGGAACATCAGCAGCATCAGCGACAGGGCCGTGCTCAGCGCGAGCACCACCCCGTCGTAGCCGCACAGCGCGATCACGCCGCCGGTGCCCAGCACGCTCGCCGCGGAGATGTAATCACCGGCGATGGCAAGGCCGTTGCGCAGCGGGGAGAGGGAGCCGTACCCCGTGTAGAACTCGTCGAGGTCGTCGCGGTCCGGTCCCGTCATCACACACAGCAGCAGCGTGATCGTGGCGACGGACGTGAAGGCGACCAGCGACATGGTCTGCGAGGAGTCGTTCAACGCGCCGCCTCCCGCCGGGCGTCCAGCTCCGCCTGCTTGCGGATGCGGTCCGCGAGGGGGTCCACGCGCCGCCGGGCCGTGTGCTCGTAGAGCGCTATCGCCAGCCAGGTGACGGGCAGTTGGACCAGCGCGAGCAGCAGCCCGGTGGGCACACCGCCGGCGGCCGTGCTCGACATCAGCGACGGCGCGAACGCGGAGAGCGCGAGGAAGAGGCTGAAGTAGCCGAGCGCGGTGAGGCTCGCCACGCGCCGCTGACGGCGGTAGGCGCCGCGCAGGACGCGCAGATCGCGGTGGTTGCCGAGGGCGGGACGGCGTGGTGTGCGGCGGCGTTCGGGCGGCGGCGGGGGCGGCTGCCAGGGGTAGGTGAGACGGGGCGGGGACGGGTCGTGCGGGGCGTACGAATCATGCGGAGGGTACGGGTCGTAGGACATCCCGTGCTCCTTGCGTGGCTCGGGTCCGTGGCGGCGGACCGCAGGGAGTTGGGCGGTGCGGGCGACGCACGTTACTCGCCGGTTGGGGTATGTGGGCGGTTTTCACCAGGAACGCCGTCCGCACGGTCGAGCGAGGTGATCACTCGATCGTGAGTTTCCGCTCCCGCGTGCCCGATGTGTCGCGATCCTGACAGAACGGCGGGTGATCGGCTGGGGACGGGAGCGGAATGACGCGAGCGGCAAAACGACCTGAAGGTCTGGACGAGCGGGCGGTCCTGCTGGTGGCCGGGCTGGCCGAACTGGCGGTGAGCACGGCGAGTTCGGCGCTGGGGACGGTACGGGGACTGCTACGCCGCTCGGACGCGGCGGAGCTGGCGGCGGACGCCGAGCACGAACTGGCCGCGCGCGGACGCCTGTTGCTGGACCGGTACCAGTCCCCGCCGCCGGCCCATCTGGAGACACTCGCCCGGCACGCTCTCGCCCGACGGGCCGTCGATGACGTCTGAGCGGTGGGAGCCGGCCGCCTTCAAGGACCGCGTCGACCGGGTACTGCGCCGGTTCGTGGCCGAGGAGGCCGAGCGGTTCGCGGAGATCGACCCGGCCCTGAGCCCGGTCGCCGGGGAGCTGGAGAACGCGGTCGCGGACGGCAAACGGCTGCGGGCGGCGTTCTGTTACTGGGGCTGGCGCGCGGCGGGGCAGCCCGACAGCGACGCGCTGGTGAGGGCGGCGGCCTCGATGGAGCTGGTGCACGCCGCCGCCGTCGTGCACGACGACCTCATCGACGACAGTCCGCTACGGCACGGCCGTCCCACCGCGCACATCGCGCTGCGCGCCGCCGTACGCCGTCGCCCGCGCGCGGTGGCCGCCGCCAGATCGCTGGCGATGCTGGTGGGGGACCTGCTCATGGGAATGGCCGGGCAGCTGTTCACCACCAGCGGTCTGCCCGCCGCGTATCTCGCCCGCGCCCGCCCGCTGTGGTCGGTGCTGGCCCGGGAACTGATCGCGGGGGAGTGCCTGGAGATCCTGCGCACCGGAGCCGAGCCGGACACCGCCGCGTCCCTGAAGGTGATCCGGTACAAGACCGCCAAGTACACGGTCGAACAACCCCTGTTGATCGGTGGCGCACTGGCCGGCGCGGGCGGACGGCTGCGGGAGGGCTACTCCGCGTACGGGCTGCCGCTCGGCGAGGCGTTCCAGTTGCGGGACGACCTCCTCGGCCTGTTCGGACAGCCGGAGCACACCGGCAAGGCCAACGCCGACGACGTACGCGGCCACCGTCCCACGGCCCTGCTGGCGGAGACCTGGCGCAGCGCCGGAGCCGAGCAACGGGACCGGCTCCGCGCCCTGTTGGGCCGACCCGACCCGGACGGGGAGGGGCTGCGCGCGGTGCGCGAGCTGATGCTCCGGCTGAAGGCGCCCGACCGCGTCGAGGCCATGATCACCGCCCGGGTCGAGGAGGCGCTCGACGCCCTCCAGGAGCTGAACGCCCCGGCACCCGCGGAGGCCGCCCTCAGCGCCCTGGCGTATTCGGCATCGGTCCGACTGTCCTGATCCCCGTGCGCGACAAGGAGTCCCCTGTGACCTACACCGAGACATCCATGGCCGGCCTGCGCGAGGCCGGTGACGAACTCGCCGACGCCACCGTCGCCGCCCTGTTCGAGCGCGGCGAGGTGGGCAAGTTCAACACGCTCATGCGGTACGTGTCCGTCGCGGGCGCCCCGCTGCCGGACGGGCTGCCGGAAGTGGCGAGGGAGTACCTCAACGCGACCAGCGCGCCGCCGAGTTGGGTCGACTGGGGTGAGATGGAGAAGGCCCGGCTGTTCTTCATCGACAACAACGTGCACATCTCGACCGCCCTGTCCTTCGCCTCCATGCCCGCCTGTTACGTCGTCCCGACCGTGGCGAAGCTCCTGTCGGCCACCCACGGGCTGAAGTACCCGTCCAAACGGATGGCGGAGACCGGCCAGTTCACCGTCCTGCTCATGCGGCCCGACGCGTTCGAGGCGGGCAGCCGCTTCATCCCCGCCGCCCAGAAGGTCCGGCTGCTGCACGCCTCCATCCGTCACCACCTCGTCCGCGAAAACCGTTGGGACACCGGCGAGTCGGGAACGCCGATCTGTCAGGAGGACATGATCGGCGGGCAGATGTTCTTCTCCCTGCTCGTGCTGGACAGCCTGCACCGCCTCGGCATCCATATGTCGACGGAGGGCGCGGAGGCCTACTACTACGCCTGGCGCGTGGTCGGAGCCATGCTCGGCGTCGACCAGGACGCCGTACCCAAGTCCCTCGACGAGGCACGCCAGTTCCTCGACCTCTACATGATCCGGCACATGGGTCCGTCCGAGGAGGGCGCGCAGCTGACCCGCCAACTCATCGACCTCTACGAGGAGGTCGTCCCCGGCACCTTCTTCGACCCGGTCGTCTCCGCGCTGATCCGCTTCCTCGTCGGCGACACCTGCGCCGACTGGCTCCAGGTCCCGCGCACCCCCTGGGACACCCTCGTCAAGGCCGCCCCGCACCTCCTCGGCGTCCTGGAGACCATCGAGGACAACTCCCCGCTCGGCGCCTGGGCGTTGGACCGCCTCGGCCACCTCACCACCGTCCTGGAACTGTCCTCCCTCACCCGCGGACGCGTCATGCACTACGCCATCCCCGAACAGCTCAGGAAGGAGTACGGCGTCCCCAACACGGTGCCCCGCACCCGCCGTTGGAGCCCGCCGGCCGCGACAGTGTCGTAAGCGCCCTACGGTCACTGCTCCTTGAGGACCGGGAACCTGCGCGGTGCCAGGAACAGCAGCACCAGGAAGGCCACGGCCGCCGCACAGCCCGCGCCGATGTACACGGCGTGCACCGCGTCGGCGATGGCTCGCCGGGTGGTCTCGGGCACGGCTCCCGCGTCCAGGCCGCGTGTCACCGAGTCCAGGTCGCTCGCGCCGCCCAGCCGGGACGCGAGGACGCCGTTGGCGACCGCGCCGAAGACGGACGCGCCGATCGTCTGGCCGGTCTGCCGGCAGAACAGGACGGACGCGGTCGTCACACCCCGCTCCTCCCATTCGACCGTCGACTGCACCCCGACGATCAGCGGGAGTTGGAAGAGTCCGAGGGCCGCGCCGAGCAGCAGCATCAGCGCCGTCGGCTGCCAGGCCGACCCCGGATACGGCAGGAACGGGAACGCGAACAGGATCAGCGTCGCCGTCCCGATCCCGAGCATCGCCGTGTTGCGGAAACCGATCCGCCGGTACACATGCTGGCTCAGCGCGGCCGCCACCGGCCAGGTCAACGTCCATACGGAGAGCACGAATCCGGCCGCCACCGGTGCCAGGCCCAGCACCGACTGCGCGTACGTCGGCAGGAACACGCTCGGCGCCACCATCAGCAACCCCAGTGCACCGAGCGCCAGATTGACGGCCGCGATCGTACGGCGCCGCCACACCCACCCCGGGATGATCGGCTCCGCCGCCCGGCGTTCGATCGCCACGACCACCCCGGCCAGCGCAAGTCCCGTGCCGAACAAGGCGATTGAGGGTACCGACAGCCAGTCCCACGCCACCCCGCCCTGCACCAGCGCGGTGATCAGCACGCCCCCGCAGGCGAACACGGCCAGCGCGCCCGCCCAGTCGACGCGGGGGCGGGAGGCGCGGGTCCGCTCCGGTTCGTGCAGGTGGCGGACGATCAGCCACAACGCCACCGCCCCGACCGGCAGGTTGACCAGGAAGATCCACCGCCAGCCCGCGTACGCGGCGAGCAGTCCGCCGATCCCCGGGCCCGCGACCGCCGACACCGCCCACACCGTGGACAGCTTGGACTGGATCTTCGGCCGCTCCTTCAGCGGATACAGGTCGGCGGCCAGCGTCTGCACCGTGCCCTGCAACGCCCCGCCGCCCAGCCCCTGCACGACCCGGAACGCGATCAGCGCGCCCATGTTCCAGGCCACCGCGCACAGCAGCGAACCGGCGAGGAACACCGCCGCGCCCGTGATCAGCACCGGCTTGCGGCCGAAGGTGTCGGAGAGCTTGCCGTAGACGGGCAGGGTGACCGTCACCGCGAGCAGATAGCCGGAGAACAGCCAGGAGAAGACGGAGAAGCCGCCGAGGTCACCGACGATCTGCGGTACGGCGGTCGACACGATGGTGGCGTCGAGGGCGGCCAGCGCCATCGCGAGCATCAGGGCGGCCACGACGGCACCGCGCCGGTCGGGTGCGGGGCGCTGCGCGGCCTCACGTATCGCGGGTTCCGTGTCGCTCACGCGGATTCCTTCCCCCCTGCATCTACTTCCCCCTGCATCTATCTGCCGTACGACACTCTCCCACTTGACCCGCACATGGCGGCAGGGTGGACCGGACCCCGAGATCAGCTCCACCCGGAGGTGGACATCCCTTAGGGGTGCCTCCCCACTACGGCCCGGGTTCGGCTCGTGCTGCCGGAGGACGAGATGGGCGCGGGGCGTCCTTAACCTGGCTTTATGCCGCTGGGGGGCGGCATACCGAACCGGCGGGGGTGGGGTTTTCCCCAGGAAAAGACTGCGCTGAGCACCAGCGCGCAGGACCCCCTCCCGCCACCAGACTCGTCGACGTAAGAACTTCCTACGTTTCACCCGCTGAGCGACTTAGGAGACATACCGTGACATCGGCTGTGACCATTCCCAGGCACGGGGGCGCTGGAGGGCGTACGGCCGTTGCCGCGCGAGCGCGGCAGGTCGTCAAGGCCTACGGGGCCGGGGAAACCCGCGTCGTCGCCCTCGACCATGTCGACGTGGACATCGCCCGCGGCCAGTTCACCGCGATCATGGGCCCCTCGGGGTCCGGCAAGTCCACCCTCATGCACTGCCTCGCCGGGCTCGACACCGTGACCTCCGGGCAGATCTACCTCGACGAGACCGAGATCACCGGCCTCAAGGACAAGAAGCTCACCCAACTGCGCCGGGACCGGATCGGCTTCATCTTCCAGGCGTACAACCTGCTGCCGACGCTGAACGCGCTGGAGAACATCACCCTCCCCATGGACATAGCCGGCCGCAAGCCCGACAAGGGCTGGCTGGCGCAGGTCGTGGAGACGGTCGGGCTGTCCAGCCGGCTCAAGCACCGGCCGGGCCAGCTCTCCGGCGGTCAGCAGCAACGCGTCGCCGTGGCACGGGCGTTGGCGGCCCGCCCCGAGATCATCTTCGGCGACGAGCCGACCGGAAACCTCGACTCCCGTGCGGGCGCCGAGGTGTTGGGCTTCCTGCGGCGCTCCGTGGACGAGCTGGGCCAGACCATCGTGATGGTCACCCACGACCCGGTGGCCGCCTCGTACGCGGACCGTGTGCTGTACCTCGCGGACGGCCGGATCGTCGACGAGATGTTCAAGCCGACCGCCGACACCGTCCTCGACCGTATGAAGGACTTCGACGCGCGGGGGCGTACGTCATGACCGTCCTCAAGACATCGAGGCGTAACTTCTTCGCGCACAAAGGGCGGATGGCGCTCTCGGCGATAGCCGTGCTGCTGTCGGTGGCGTTCGTGTGCGGGACGCTGGTGTTCACCGACACGATGAACACGACCTTCGACAAGCTCTTCGCGGCCACCGCCTCCGACGTGACGGTGATGCCGAAGGCGGCCAAGAGCGACGGCAGCACCCCGCAGAACGGACTGCCCGAGTCGCTGCCGGCCTCCGTGCTGGCGCAGGCGAAGAAGGCCCAGGGCGTCAAGTCCGTCGAGGGCGGCGTCAGTTCGATGAACGTGACGGTCGTCAACAGCGCCAACAAGAACATGGGCTCGTCGACCGGCGCGCCCACCATCGCGGGCAACTGGACGAAGAACGACCTGCGTTCGATGGAGATCACCTCCGGACACGCCCCGCGCGGCCCGACCGAGACGATGGTCGACGCCGACACCGCCGACAAGCACCACCTGAAGATGGGCGACTCGCTGCGCACCATCTCGCAGACCGGTGACTTCACCGCGAAGATCGTCGGCATCGCCACCTTCAAGGTGACCAACCCCGGTGCGGCCGTCGTCTACTTCGACACCGCCACCGCCCAGCGCGAACTCCTCGGCGCCACCGGCCGGTTCACCCAGCTCGGCGTCACCGCCGAGGCCGGCGTCTCCGACACCCAGCTCAAGCAGAACGTGGCCCAGACCCTCGCCGCGTCGGGGTCGTACAAGATCCAGACGGCCAAGGAGAACGCCGACGAGAACCGTCAGGGCGTCGGCCAGTTCATGAACGTCATCAAGTACGCCATGCTCGGCTTCGCCGGGATCGCGTTCCTGGTGGGCATCTTCCTGATCATCAACACCTTCTCGATGCTGGTCGCCCAGCGGACCCGCGAGATCGGCCTGATGCGGGCGATCGGCTCCTCCCGCAGGCAGGTCAACGGTTCGGTGCTGGTCGAGGCGACCCTGCTCGGGATCGTCGGATCCGTCCTCGGTGTCGGCGCCGGTGTCGGGATCGCCGTAGGCCTGATGAAGCTGATGAGCGCGGCGGGCATGGACCTGTCGACACGGGACCTGACCGTGAAGTGGACCACTCCGGTGCTCGGCCTGCTCCTCGGCGTGATCGTCACCGTCCTCGCCGCCTACCTCCCGGCCCGCCGGGCCGGCAAGGTCTCCCCGATGGCCGCGCTGCGCGACGCCGGTACCCCGGCCGACGGCAGGGCCGGCTGGGTGCGCGGCCTGATCGGTCTCGTCCTGACGAGCGCCGGCATCGCCGCCCTGTTCGCGGCGGCCTCCGCCAAGAAGGCGACGGACGGTTCGCTGGTCCTCGGCGCAGGTGTCGTGCTCTCCCTGATCGGCTTCGTCATCATCGGCCCGCTGCTCGCCAACGGCGTGGTCCGGGTGATCAGCGTCGTACTCCTGCGGGCCTTCGGACCGGTGGGACGCCTGGCCGAACGCAACGCGCTCCGCAACCCCCGTCGTACGGGTGCCACGGGTGCGGCCCTGATGATCGGCCTCGCACTGGTCGCCTGCCTCTCGGTGGTCGGCTCCTCGATGGTCGCCTCGGCGACCAGCGAACTCGACAAGTCCGTGGGCGCCGACTTCATCGTCCAGGGCAACCAGCGGATCGTGCCGCAGGCGGAGAAGGCGATGGAACAGTCGCCGGACCTCGTCCACGTCACCCGCTACAAGGACATCGACGCCACGCTCACCTCGCCCGACGGCCAGCAGGACACCGACGGCCTCACTGCCGCCGACCCGTCCTACGCCCAGGACCTGCGCCGCGCCACCACGGCCGGCGACCTGTCCGCCGCCTACGGCACCAACGCGATGTCGGTCGGCTCCAAGTACGCCAAGAAGCACGGCGTCCACGTCGGCGACACCATCTCCGTCGCCTTCAAGGGCGGCTCGACGGCCAAGCTCAAGGTCGCGGCCATCACGGACGACGACGTCGCCATCGACCAGGGCGCCCGCTACACCAGCATCGCGACCATGCAGAAGTACCTCCCGGCCGACAAGGTCCCGCCGAACGAGATCATGTTCGCCAAGGCCAAGGACGGCCAGGAGAAGCAGGCGTACGCGGCCCTGAAGAAGGCCATGGACCCGTACCCGCAGTACCAGGTGCGCGACCAGACCGACTACAAGCAGGAACTGAAGGACCAGATCGGCCAGCTCCTGAACATGGTCTACGGCCTGCTCGCCCTCGCGATCATCGTCGCGGTCCTGGGTGTCGTGAACACCCTGGCCCTCTCGGTGGTCGAACGCACCCGCGAGATCGGCCTCATGCGAGCGATCGGCATGTCCCGCCGCCAGCTCCGCCGGATGATCCGCATGGAGTCGGTCGTGATCGCCCTCTTCGGAGCGCTGCTCGGCCTGGGGCTGGGGATGGGCTGGGGCGCCACGGCCCAGCAGCTCCTCGCGCTGGAGGGGCTGAAGGTCCTGGAGATCCCCTGGGGCACGATCATCGCGGTCTTCATCGGGTCCGCGTTCGTGGGACTGTTCGCGGCTCTGATCCCGGCGTTCCGGGCGGGCCGGATGAACGTCCTGAACGCGATCGCGACCGAATAGCCACCGCCTACGGGGGACCGGCCCCGGCGCCGAGAAGTCACGGGGGACTTCTCGGCGCCGGGGTCTTTCGGTGTCGGTAAACGGGCGGGTGGGCGTTTTTCTGCAGCACAGGGCGCCGGGAAAGCGGGGGTTGTCCACAGGCCCGGCGTTCGGCAGCGCGCCGACGTACGCTGGATACCCCCCGGCCGCCACCCGCGTCGGGCCCTTCGTGTTGCCCACCCCCGGATGGAAGCGCCCCTCCATGAGCCTGCACGGTCTGCTCGACGCCGTAGTCAAGGACCCCGCCCTCGCGGAAGCGACCAAGGCGGCGACAGACGGCAACCGCATGCACGTCGACCTGGTCGGGCCCCCGGCGACCCGCCCCTTCGCCGTCGCCGCGCTGGCCCGCGAGACCGGCCGTACCGTCCTCGCGGTGACCGCGACCGGCCGCGAGGCGGAGGACCTCGCCGCTGCCCTGCGCTCGCTGCTCCCGCCGGACGGCGTCGTGGAGTACCCCTCCTGGGAGACGCTTCCGCACGAGCGCCTGAGCCCGCGCAGCGACACCGTGGGCCGCCGCCTCGCCGTGCTGCGCCGCCTGGCCCACCCCACCGCCGACGACCCGGAGACGGGCCCGGTCTCCGTCGTCGTAGCGCCCGTGCGGTCGGTGCTGCAACCGCAGGTCAAGGGACTTGGAGAGCTGGAGCCGGTCGCCCTGAAGACCGGCAGGACCGCCGACCTGAACGCGGTGGTGGACGCCCTCGGTGCCGCCGCCTACGCGCGCGTGGAGCTGGTCGAGAGACGCGGCGAGTTCGCCGTGCGCGGCGGCATCCTGGACGTGTTCCCGCCCACCGAGGAACACCCGCTGCGCGTCGAGTTCTGGGGCGACGACGTCGAGGAGATCCGCTACTTCAAGGTCGCCGACCAGCGCTCCCTGGAGGTCGCCGAACACGGCCTGTGGGCACCCCCCTGCCGTGAACTCCTGTTGACGGAAGACGTCCGCACGCGTGCGCGTGCCCTCGCCGAGGCGCACCCCGAGCTGGGCGAGCTGCTGGGCAAGATCGCCGAGGGGATCGCGGTCGAGGGCATGGAGTCTCTCGCCCCCGTCCTCGTCGACGACATGGAGCTGCTGCTCGACATCCTGCCCAAGGGCGCGATGGCCGTCGTCTGCGATCCCGAGCGGGTACGCACGCGTGCCGCCGACCTCGTAGCGACGTCCCAGGAGTTCCTCCAGGCCTCCTGGGCGGCCACCGCGGGCGGCGGCGAGGCGCCCATCGACGTCGACGCGGCCTCCCTGTGGTCCATCGCCGACGTCCGGGAGCGGGCGCGCGAGCTGGACATGATGTGGTGGTCGGTGTCGCCGTTCGCCGCGGACGAGGAGCTGTCCGCCGACACCCTCAAGCTGGGCATGCACGCCCCGGAGACCTACCGCGGCGACACCGCGAAGGCCCTCGCGGACACCAAGGGCTGGCTCGCGGACGGCTGGCGCACGGTCTTCGTGACCGAGGCCCACGGCCCCGCCGCGCGCACGGTCGAGGTCCTCGGCACGGAGGGCGTCGCGGCCCGCCTGGAGACGGACCTCGGCGAGATCGCCCCCTCCGTGGTGCACGTGGCGACCGGCTCGATCGACTACGGCTTCGTCGACACGGCGCTGAAGCTCGCCGTCCTCACGGAGACCGACCTCTCCGGGCAGAAGGCCGCCGGCAAGGACGGCGCCCGGATGCCGGCCCGCCGCCGCAAGACCATCGACCCGCTCACCCTGGAGGCGGGCGACTACATCGTCCACGAGCAGCACGGTGTGGGCCGCTACATCGAGATGGTGCAGCGCACGGTGCAGGGCGCCACCCGCGAGTACCTGGTCGTCGAGTACGCCCCCGCCAAGCGCGGCCAGCCCGGCGACCGCCTGTACATCCCCACCGACCAACTGGAGCAGATCACCAAGTACGTCGGCGGCGAGGCCCCCACCCTGCACCGGCTGGGCGGCGCCGACTGGACGAAGACCAAGGCGCGCGCCAAGAAGGCCGTCAAGGAGATCGCGGCCGACCTCATCAAGCTGTACTCGGCCCGGATGGCGGCCCCGGGGCACACCTTCGGCCCGGACACGCCCTGGCAGCGCGAGCTGGAGGACGCCTTCCCGTACGCGGAGACGCCCGACCAGCTGACCACCATCGCCGAGGTCAAGGACGACATGGAGAAGTCGGTCCCGATGGACCGGCTGGTCTGCGGCGACGTCGGCTACGGCAAGACCGAGATCGCGGTCCGGGCCGCCTTCAAGGCGGTCCAGGACGGCAAGCAGGTCGCGGTCCTGGTCCCGACCACCCTCCTTGTGCAGCAGCACTTCGGGACGTTCAGCGAGCGGTACTCGCAATTCCCGGTCAACGTAAGGGCATTGTCGCGCTTCCAGACCGACACCGAGGCGAAGGCGACTCTGGAGGGCCTGCGGGAGGGCGCGGTCGACGTCGTCATCGGTACGCACCGACTCTTCTCCTCCGAGACCAAGTTCAAGGATCTCGGTCTGGTCATCGTCGACGAGGAGCAGCGCTTCGGCGTCGAGCACAAGGAGCAGCTGAAGAAGCTGCGCGCCAACGTCGACGTGCTGACGATGTCCGCCACCCCGATCCCCCGAACCCTGGAGATGGCGGTGACGGGCATCCGCGAGATGTCCACGATCACGACGCCCCCGGAGGAGCGTCACCCGGTGCTGACGTTCGTCGGTCCCTACGAGGAGAAGCAGATCGGCGCCGCGATCCGCCGTGAACTCCTGCGCGAGGGCCAGGTCTTCTACATCCACAACCGGGTCGAGTCGATCGACCGCGCGGCGGCCCGGCTGCGCGAGATCGTCCCGGAGGCGCGCATCGCCACGGCCCACGGCCAGATGTCGGAGCAGTCGCTGGAGCAGGTGGTCGTCGACTTCTGGGAGAAGAAGTTCGACGTCCTGGTGTCGACGACGATCGTCGAGTCCGGCATCGACATCTCCAACGCGAACACGCTGATCGTCGAACGAGGCGACAACTTCGGCCTCTCCCAACTCCACCAGCTCCGCGGCCGGGTGGGCCGAGGCCGCGAACGCGGCTACGCGTACTTCCTCTACCCCCCGGAGAAGCCCCTCACGGAGACGGCCCACGAGCGCCTGGCCACCATCGCCCAGCACACGGAGATGGGCGCGGGCATGTACGTGGCCATGAAGGACCTCGAAATCCGGGGCGCGGGCAACCTGTTGGGCGGCGAGCAGTCCGGCCACATCGCGGGCGTCGGCTTCGACCTGTACGTCCGCATGGTCGGCGAGGCGGTCGCCGACTACCGCGCCTCCCTGGAGGGCGGTGTCGAGGAGGAGCCGCCCCTGGAGGTCAAGATCGAGCTCCCGGTCGACGCCCACGTCCCGCACGACTACGCCCCCGGCGAGCGCCTGCGCCTGGCGGCCTACCGCTCCATCGCCTCCGCCAACACGGAGGAGGACATCAAGGCCGTACGCGAGGAACTCACCGACCGCTACGGCAAGTTGCCCGAACCGGTGGAGAACCTGCTGCTCGTGGCGGGCCTGCGCATGCTCGCCCGCGCCTGCGGCGTCGGCGACATCGTCCTCCAGGGCACCAACATCCGCTTCGCCCCGGTGGAGTTGCGCGAGTCCCAGGAACTCCGCCTCAAGCGCCTCTACCCCGGCACCGTCATCAAGCCGGCCGCCCACCAGGTACTGGTACCCCGCCCGAAGACGGCGAAGGTGGGCGGGAAGCCGTTGGTCGGGCGGGAGTTGCTGGGATGGGTCGGGGAGTTCCTGGCGTCGATCCTGGGGTCGTAGGCCCTGTCGCGGAAACCCAGGTCGCGCGCCTGGTCCGTCGTCACGGGCCTGGCGCGCACCTCGGGCGTCACGTACTGGTTGTGCCGCCTGGCTTTGCGACCTGGCTTTGCCGTCCGGTTCTGCGACCTGGTTCTGCCGCTCGGTTCTGCGACCTGGCTCTGCTGCCCGGTTCCGTCGTCACGGGCCTGGTGCGCGCCTCGGGCGCCACGTACCGGTTCTGCGGCCCGGTTCTGCCGCCCGGTTCCGCGACCCGGGTTCCGCGATCCGGTTCCGCGACCCCGGTTCCGCGACCCGGTTCCGCGACCCGGTTCTGCCGCCCGGTTCTGCGACCCGGTTCCGCGACCCGGTTCTGCGACCTGGCTCTGCCGCCCGGTTCCGCGACCCGGTTCTGCCACCGGTTCCGCGACCCAGTTCCGCCGCCCGGTTCCGCGACCCGGCTCTGCCGCCCGGTTCTGCCGTCAGGTTCTGCGACCCGGCTTTGCGACCCGGCTTTGCGACCCGGTTCCGCCGCCCGGTCCCGCCACCGTAAGTTCCAGGAGCGGCCAGTACGCGACCCCGCCTGAGCCTCCTCACTCCGCCGCGCGGAACAGCATCGACGCCAGCCCCCGGAACACCTCCTCCGGATCCCGCTCACCCACCGCGCCGTCCAGGTTGTGGCCGAGCAGCAGCGTCGCGAAGCCGTGGGCCAGGGACCACGCGGCGACACCGGCGAGGCGGGCGTCCGGGCCGCGGCCTTCCGGCGGTACGGCGGACACGGCATGGCGCAGGGCGTCGGTGGCGAGGGCGCGGGCCGTGGTGAGTTCGAGGTCGCCCTCGCGCAGCAGCTCGGGGGCGAACATCACCTGGAAGTGCGCCGGATGCTCGCGTGCGAAGCGCACATATCGCACGCCCGCGTCCTTCAGATCCTCCGCCTCCCCGACCGCACCCGCCAGCAGCCCGAATCCCTCCGCCGCGATCGCCGTCAACAGCCCGGTGCGGTCCTTGAAGTGATGCGCCGGCGCCGCGTGCGAGACACCGGCACGGCGGGCGAGGTCACGCAGGCTCAGCGCGGAGGGACCGTCGGCGGCGATGACGTCGAGCGCGGCGGTGAGGACGGCGCGGCGCAGATCGCCGTGGTGGTAGGGGCTCTTGGCGGACTTGGTCGTACTCATGCCCAGCAGCCTACGCCGAATCTAGGCATTGACAAGTTGGAGTCGGTCGGGCAATCTTGTCAGTGTCAAGTTGTGCGACGGCCGGGATGCGAACGGGAGTCTGCTCATGTCGGAAAAGGTTCGTGGAGTCGAGACGCCGATCGAAGCGGGGGAGGCTGGCGAGGCTGGGGCAGTGGGGGAAGCGATGGAGCTGGGCCGTGTGCGCCAGCTCTGGCACCTGCTGGAACCCCTGCACGCGCTGCTGTATTACGCGCCGGAGGTCTTCGAGGAGGCCGCCGCACTCGGATACGGCACCGAGGAGCGCTGGCCGAGCTACTTCCCGCTGCGCGCCGCCCCGTTGGGCCCGGTCGGTGCCGAGCGCGTGACCTCCGCCTTCTACAGCTTCAGCCCCCGCATGGTCGCCGAGCACATCGACCCGGCGTGGAGCATCGCGAGCCCGGACGCCGTGCTGAAGGCGAGGCTGCGCGGAATGGACCGGGCCTACCGCGCGATATTCGGCGACCGCGTCGACAGCCCCGAGCCGGCGGAGGCCGCCGCCCTCGCCCGCCGCGCCGCCGAGGCGGCCACTACCGCGGGCCGCCCCCTCGCCGCGGCCAACGCCGAGTTGGACTGGCCCGCGGAGCCCCACCTCCAGTTGTGGCAGGCGGCGACGATCCTGCGCGAACACCGGGGCGACGGCCACCTCGCCGCCCTTCTCGTCGCAGGCCTCGACCCCGTCGAATCCCTGGTCTCCTTCGCCGCGATCGGTGCCGCCTCCGTCCAGCGCTTCGAGAGCCGGGGCTGGAGCCCGGAGGAGTGGACGGCGGCACGCCGACGCCTCGTAGCCCGGGGGCTGATGGACGACACCGGCACGGCGACGAGGGCGGGCCGAGACCTGCGCCAGGAGGTCGAGCGCCACACCGACCAACTGGCCGCCGCACCCTGGCAGTTGCTCGGCAAGGCCGGCACCGACCGACTCGCCGACCTGCTGGGCGAGTTCTGGGTCGCCGCACTCGGTTCCGGGCTGCTGCCCTCGGAGTCGACACTGGGCATCGGGAAGGTCTGACGAGGAGTCCGGGGGAGTCCAGGGGAGTCCGGGGGCCCGGGAAGTCCGAGGGAGGAGCCGGGGGGAGGAGGGGGCGTGGAGAGGAGGTGTCTCTCTCGGCCCGACGGCGAGGATGCGCCCTGGTTGCATGCCATGCGCCCTATAGGCCCCATATGGTCGTGGCATCTCCGTCGCTAACGTGGGCACCAGGTCACTGTCCGCCCCCATAGGGGCGGGGGCCGGGTGAGCAAGGGGAGGGGCGCACGTGATGCGTCTGAGGGGTGGGGCGGCAGTCGCCGCTTTGGTCATGTTGTCCGTCGCCGGATGCAAGCAGGACACCACGGGAACCTCCGGGCCCGAGGCGCCGGCCACCACGGGTTCCGGCGGGGGCGCGGCCCTGACCGCCGCCGAGTCCCTGACGGTGAAGGGCCGGGCGCCGAAGACCGGTTACTCCCGCGAGCGGTTCGGCACCGCCTGGGCGGACACGGACTCCAACAGTTGCGACACCAGGGACGACATCCTCAAACGGGACCTGAAGCAGGTGAAGTTCACCGACGGCGACTGCAAGGTGTCGTACGGCGTCCTCCAGTCCGACCCGTACTCGGGCAAGGAGGTCACCTACCGCCGCGGTCGCAGCCTCGTCGACATCGACCACCTTGTCGCCCTCTCCGACGCCTGGCAGAAGGGGGCCAAGTACTGGGATGCCAGCAAGCGCATAGCCCTCGCCAACGACCCCCTCAACCTCCTCACCGTCGACGCGAGCGCCAACCGCAGCAAGGGGGACGGCGACACGGCGACCTGGGTGCCGTCCAACAAGGCGTACCGGTGCACCTATGTCGCCGCGCAGGTCGCCGTGAAGAAGAAGTACGGGCTGTGGGTCACCTCGGCGGAGAAGGCCGCGATGGTGAAGGTCCTCTCCACCTGCTCCAAGCAGGCTCTTCCGACCGGGGGCAACCCGACGAACGCACCGGCGAGGTTCCACGCAAGTTGATCGCCCGGCGTGTCCCGGGCGTGTCCCGGTGAATACCACGTACGGGATGTGAAGTTCTTCCCCGCTCAAGTCGATGTATCAGCAAAGGAATACACAAGCGGCAAACGGATATGTGTGGCAACTCGGGTGGGTTTACCGGGTAATGGTCAAGATCGAACCATGATCGCTCCTTGGGTCTGTTCGATCTCTGTGAGTGATGGGCAAGATCTGTGCGTTTCTGTGACTCCTCTGTCAGGGCCTGGTCAACCGGCAACTGACGGCGAGGTCCGCTCAGTTGTGCCCTCGCCCACCGACCGTTGGAGTCCCCGCCGTGCGCATTCGGCCTGCTCGCCGTGTCCGCTCCCCCCGCCGTACGCGGCGCGCCCGTCGCGGTGTCGCCGTACTGCTGCTGACCGCGCTCGCCCTGATGCTGACCACGCAGCAGGCGCTGGCCGAAGGGGTCGAACTGCACGCCGTGGACGTCTCGTTGCCGAGCCTGTCCTCGCTCACGGCCTGGCTGAAGGACCCGCACTGGGGCAGGCTGCCGGGGGAGAAGTCGGGTACGGCGGCGGGGAAGCGGCACCACGTCCCCGCCTCGGTCACCGAGGCACACCAGGGCGCGGGCCGTAAGCCCGGAAAGGGCAAGGGCGAACTCGCCGCGTACCACGCGCACCAGGCGTCGGTGAAGCGGGGGAAGAGCGCAGCGGGTGGGACAGGTTTCAACGCCAGGACGAGCAAGCGGGACGCGGGCAAGTCCTCGCGGACCGACACGGTGTTCGACAACGCCGACGGCTCCGTCACCAGACAGATCTCGCCCACGCCCGTCAACTACCAGGTCGGCAAGGGCAAATGGGCGCCCATCGACGTGGATGTGCGGGCCGGGCCCGACGGGCGCTGGCAGGAGAAGGCCAACTCCGTCGACGTCGACTTCGCGGCCAAGGCCGACGACTCCACGCTCGTCTCGCTCGCCCCGGACGCACAGCACTCCGTCTCCTACGCGCTGAAGGGCGCCCAGGCGGTCGAGGGCACCGCCGACGGTTCGCTCCTCACCTACGCCGGCGTCCTCACCGACACCGATCTCCAGGTCGCCCCCACCGCCACCGGCGTGAAGGAAGCGGTCGTCCTGCACTCGGCGGACGCCGGGAACTCCTGGACCTTCCCGCTCCACCTCAAGGGACTCACCCCCGTCCAGAACAAGGACGGCTCGATCGTCCTGCGCGACGCCGCGGGCAAGACCGTAGAGCGCGTCCCTTCGTCGTACGCCTACGACTCGAAGGTCGATCCGCGCTCCGGTGACCCGACCACCACGCACGACGTCACGACGACCCTCGTGCGGGACGGCAGTGGCTACGCGCTCAGGATCACGCTCGACGACGCCTGGCTGAAGGACGCGCACCGCGTCTTCCCGGTGACCGTCGACCCGACCGTCACCGACGGCTGGACCACCACCTACGCGGAGTCGGGCTCGGACGCGACGGGCGACCACTCCTACGAGCAGACGATCAAGGTCGGTTCGTACGACTCGGGCACGCACTCCGCGGCGAGCTATGTCAACCACTGGGACACCGCCTGGGACGACAGCGGTCTGACGGTCACCGCGGCGAAGCTGGAGCTGTTCGACACCTGGGCCGCGACCTGCACCGCCGAGCGTTTCGACGTCGCCCTCGTCACCCACGCCTGGACGCCCGAGGGCGTCACCAGCTACCCCGGACCGACCTACGGTTCCTCCATCGGCAACCTGACCCCGACCGTGCCGAATGCCTGCGCGAACACCGCCGCCGACCGGAGCGTGGGCGACACGGTGGACGTGACGCTGTCGACCTCGGCGATCCAGGGCTGGTTCAGCGGGACGACGGCCGACTACGGCCTCGCGCTCTACGCGTCCACCACCGACGCCCTGCACTGGAAGCAGTTCGGCTCCTTCAACGACCCCTCGCTGGGCCCGAAGCTCATCGTCACCTACACCGGGAACACCGCCCCGCAGCTCTACGAGCAGTTCCCCGCCGACAACGCGGTCGTCGGCACGACGACCCCGGAACTCACCGCGTGGGCGGGCGGCGCCAACTCCACCAGCGGCAGCGGCAACAAGTACCAGTTCAAGGTCTACGACGCGAACAACGCCCTCGTCGCCGACTCGGGCCTGCTCACCACCGGCGACTGGACCGTGCCGGCCGGAAAGCTCGCCTGGGGCAAGAGCTACAACTGGGAAGTACAGGCGTACGACGCGACGACCGGGCTCTATTCGCCCGCCGATCCCTACGAGTTGTCCGTCCAGGTGCCCCAACCCGCCATCACCTCGGGGCTGTCGCAGAACAGCAGCGACCACGGCTTCGACGCGTCCATCGGCAACTACACGACCTCCGACACGGACGCCTCGATCTCGACCGTCGGCCCGTCCCTGGACGTCGAGCGCGACTACAACTCCCGTGACCCGCGCTGGAGTGGAGCCTTCGGCGCCGGCTGGTCGTCCATCTTCGACTCGCGTGCCACCGAGCAGTACAGCGCGTCCGGCGCGGTCACCAGCGTCAACGTCACCTATCCGGACGGCTCGCAGGTCGGCTACGGCAAGAACAGCGACGGCACCTTCGCGCCGGGGACCGGCCGCTGGGCCACGTTCGCCACGGTCAGCGGCGGCGGTTACAGGCTGACCGACAAGGACGACACGGTCTACGTCTTCACCACGCTGTTGAGTACGGGCAGTTACGGACTCACCTCCGTCACGGACGCCAACGGGCGCGCTGTCGCGCTCACTTGGACCAGCGGTCATGTCACGAAGATGCAGTCCGCCGTCTCCCAGCGCTCCCTCAACCTCACCTGGTCCACCCCGAGCGGCGCCCTCGCCGCGCACGTCGCGACCGTCACCACCGACGCGGTCACCAAGGGCGACTCCACGACCGTACTGACCTGGAACTACGGTTACACGGGCGACCAGTTGACGACCGTGTGCGCCCCGCTGTCGACGACGAAGTGCACGACGTACGGGTACACGACCGGCTCGCAGTACCAGAACGCCTCCCTCGACCTCGACCCGAGCGAGGTGTGGCCGCTGAACGAGAGCTCGGGCACCACCGCGAAGGACGCGGTCCTCGCCAACGAGGGCACCAAGAACGCCACGTACGAGAACGTGACGCTCGGCGCGGCCGGCCCGCTCACCGGCTCCTCCTCCACCGCGGCCTCCTTCAACGGCACCACCTCCGACGTCGCGCTGCCGAAGAACACCGGCAACGACACCGACTCGGGCGCGCTGTCCCTGTGGTTCAAGACCTCGGCCGGACCCGGCGTGCTCTACTCCTACGCCTCCCAGCCGATCGGCTCGGGCAAGGCCGCGGGCTTCTACACGCCGTCGGTCTACGTCGGTACGGACGGCAAGCTGAACGCCGAGTTCTGGTACAGCGGCGGCATCAACCCGATCGTGTCCTCGGCGTCCGTCGCCGACGGCAAGTGGCACCACGTGGTGCTGAGCGCGGCCGGCAACTCGCAGACCCTGTTCCTGGACAACGCGAAGGTCGGCTCGCGCACCGGCACCGTCTCCATCAAGAGCGCGGTGGCCTTCGGCAAGAACCAGGTCTTCAACTACCTCGGCACCGGCTTCCTCGGCGGCAGTTGGCCCGACGAGGCGCACAGCAGCACCAGCGACGCCACCGGGTACGCGACGTACTTCAACGGCTCGATCGCCGACGCGGCCTGGTACGGACGGCCGTTGGTCGCCGCCGACGTCAACTCCCTGTACCAGTACGGCACTCACGCCACGAGCCTGCTCACCTCGGTCAAGCGCCCGTCGGGCAAGTCCTTCGCCACGATGACGTACGACCCGGCCACCACCACGCTGACCCAGCTCACCGACGAGAACGGCGGCGTCTGGAAGCTCGCCGCGCCCACCGTCACCGGCTCCAGCCAGACCTACCGGGGCGCGGTGCTCGGGGCCGCCCCGGCCGGCTACTACCGGCTCGGCGAGGCGGCGGGCGCGACCGCGGCCCTCAACGAGGTGCACGGCGGCAACGGCACGTACAGCGGGGCGACGCTCGGGGCGACGGGCCCGTTCAGCGACGCCAAGGCGACGACGTTCAACGGCAGCACCTCGTACGTCGAAGTGCCCGCCTCCGTGCTGCACGGCACCAACGACCGCAGCTACGAACTGTGGTTCAAGACCGCCGCCCAGGGCGTCATCCTCGGCGACCAGTCGGTGCCGATCTCCGGAGCGACGGCCGCCTCCGGCAGCTGGACCCCGCTCCTCTACGTCGGCACCGACAACAAACTGCACGGCCACTTCTGGGCCGGCAGCGGAAGTGGCTCCGCCGCGTTCGGCTCCACCGCCACGGTCACCGACAACACCTGGCACCATGTGGCGCTCAGCGTCTCCGGATCCACCCAGACGCTGTACGTCGACGGCGTCTCCCAGGGCACCTACTCCGGCGCCCCCAACGACCAGTCGAACAGCCACGTCTACCTCGGCGCCGGCTTCGCCAAGAGCTGGCTCGACTCCCCGGCGGACGTCAGCCACTTCACCGGTTCGATCGCCGACGCGGCCTTCTACCACTCGGCGCTCACCGCGGCCGACGTGGCCGCACACGTCGAGGCCGCCAAGAACTCCAGCGGCCTGCTCCCGGTCGAGACGGTCAAGGTGACCTCGCCGACGACGTCCACGCTGACCTACACCTACGACGTCACCAACGGCGACCGCGCGCTGACCGAGACCGACGGCCTCGGCAACAAGACCAGCTTCGGCTACGACACGGCCGGCTTCGAGCACACGGTCACCGACCCCAACGGCGCGGTCACCACCACCGGCCACGACGTCCGCGGCAACATCGTCTCCTCCACGTCCTGCCAGGACCAGGTCGCGAACAAGTGCGACACCGAGTACTACACGTACTACCCGGACGACACGACCGCCCAGTTGACGACCGCGGACCCGCGCAACGACCAGCTCCTGACGGAACGCGACGGCCGCTCCGCGTCCGCGACCGACACCACCTACCTGACGTCGTACACCTACGACTCGGCGGGCAACCAGACCGTCGTCACCGGTCCGGCCGTGCCCGGCTCACCGGGCGGCCGCGCCACGACCACCGTGTACAGCGACGGAACGAGCACCTATCCGTCCGCCGACGGCGGGGTCGTGCCCAAGGGCCTGCCGGTGAAGACCGTCAGCCCCGGTGGCGCGGTCAACTCCGTGTCCTACTTCGCCAACGGCGACGTCGCCTCCACCACGGACGCCATCGGCCTGGTCACGTCGTACACCTACGACGGTGTCGGCCAGGTCCTGAGCCAGAACGTCGTCTCCGACACCTACCCGGACGGCCTGACCACCTCCTACACGTACGACAAGAACGGCCAGGTGGTCACCGAGCAGGACCCGCGGATCACCGACCGCGTCCACGGCGCCGACCACGCCGCCGTCTCCAGCACGGTCTACGACGACGACGGCGACGTCCTCTCCCAGACCGTCGCCGACGCGCAGGGCGGCGACGCCTCACGCACCGAGACCCAGACCTACGACGCCTACGACCGGCTGCTCACCGAGTCCGACGCCAACGTCGCGGCGGGCACGTCGTACGGCAACACGACGACGTACACGTACGACACCTCCGGCAACAAGACGAAGGAGGTGACGAGCGCAGGCAACGAGACCGACTACACCTACGACGACAACGGCAACCTGCTCACCCAGGGCTTGATGTACACCGGCGACCCGGTCGCCCCGCAGACGGCCGCGCTCCTCGTCGAGTCCTCGCGGGCCTACGACCCGGCCGGACGGCTGGCGTCGATCACGGACGCGATGGGCAACAAGACGTCGTACACCTACACCGACGACGGCCTCACCGCGACGGTGAAGAAGACCAGCTCGGACGCCACCAGCACCTACGTCCTGGAGTCGGACTCCTACGACGCGGCCGGCAATCTGCTGACGCAGACCACCGACAACGGCGAGAACGTCACGCAGTACACGGTCGACGCCTCCGACCGCACCACGTCGACGACCGTCGACCCGACCGGTGTCGACCGCGTGTCGACCGTGTCGTACACCCCGGACGACCAGGTCGCGACGGAGAACGACCACGACGCGACCGGTTACGACCGCACCACCACCGACACGTACGACGACATGGGCAACCTGCTCAGCGAGACCCTGTACGGCGACGCCTCCGGACACCCCGCCGGCTGGTGGAAGTTGAACCAGACCTCAGGCCGGTCGGTCACCGACTCCTCCGGTACCGGCAACACGGCCACCGCAGGCAGCGGTGTGACCTGGTCGGACGACGCCGCGCAGTTCAGCGGCGACACCTCCGGCAACGGCGACATCGTCGCCACCAACGGCCCGGTCCTGGACACCAGCGCCTCCTACTCGGTCTCGGCGTGGGTGAAGCTGTCCGACACCTCCACCTTCCGGACCTTCGTCGCCCAGGGCGGCACCAACCGCTCCTCCTTCTACCTCCAATACGCCTCCTCTCAGGGCGTGTTCCGCCTCATCTCCCCCAACACGGACACCTCCGGGACCCCGACGTACTACAACGCCTACGCGTCCAGCGCCCCGGCCCTGAACACCTGGACCCACCTGGTCGGTGTCTTCGACGCGTCCACCGGCACCATGAACCTGTACGTCAACGGCGCCCTCGCGGGCACCGCCAACAACCCCTCCCCGTGGACCGGTTCGGGCCCGCTGTCCATCGGCGGCGCGAAGACCGCGGGCGGTGCCGTCAGCAACGTCGTCAACGGATCGACCGGCGACGTCCAGACCTACCAGCGGGCCCTGTCCTCCTCCGAGGTGTCCTCGCTCTACGGCAAGGGCCGCACCGGCGGCACGGTCGGCTCCTCGGACCAGCAGACCACCAAGTACACGTACGACAAGCGCGGCCTGCCCACGTCCATGACGGACCCGGAGCAGAACACCACCAACTACGAGTACGACCAGGCCGGCAACCTCGCGGTCACCACGGCACCGGCGGTCCAGGCCGAGCAGGACGGCATCGCCGCCAACGCGACGACCGTCCGCCCGGCAACCACCAGCGGCTTCAACACCTTCGGCGAGGCGGTCGGGGAGAAGGACCCGACCGGCCTGGTCACCGACACGGCCTACGACGCGGTCGGCAACAAGGTCAGCGAGACCCTCCCGTCGTACACCCCGGCAGGGGCCTCAACTCCCAACGCGGGCACGTCGGTCTGGACGTACGACAGCGAGGGCAACCAGACCAGCGAGACCACGCCTGGCGGCAAGACGACGTCGTACCTATACGACCAGACCGGCGACCTGGCCCAGATCACCGAGCCCGACGGCACCAAGACCCACGCCACGTACGACACGAACGGCGAGCAGCGCACGGCGACGGACGGCACGGGCGCACAGACCCAGGCGACGTACGACTACTTGGGCCGCCAGGCCACGTCGACGACTCTGGAGCGCTACCCGTCCACCCGCACCCTGACGACGCAGTACCTCTACGACGTCACGAGCGGCAACCCGTACGGCGCGCACGTGTCCTCGGTGAAAACTCCGGGCGGTGTGACCACGTCGTACGCCTACAACCGAGCGGGCGACGTCACCTCGACGACGGACGGCGCGGGCAACTCCACGTCCTACGCCTACGACTTCGAGGACAACAACACCAAGACGACGCTGTCGGACGGCAGTTACACCACCACCGACTACGACGCGAACGACAACCCGACGGCGACCCGCAGCTACGACCCCATCGGCACCTACCTGTACGGCACTTCGCAGCAGTACGACGGCAACGGCAACCTCACCTCGGCCACCGACGCCAACCAGCACACCACGCGCTGGACCTACGACGCGGCGGGCACGATCACCCAGCAAGTGGAGCCGGTCGACGCGACGACGTCGATCACCACGTCCTTCGGCTACGACGCGGCGGGCAACCGCACCCGCTTCACGGACGGCCGGGGCAACTCCTGGCGCTACGGCTACACCCCCTGGGGCCAGCAGGAGAAGGTGATCGAGCCGACCACGTCCCAGTACTCGTCGGACGCCGACTCGACGACGACCTTCGCCTACGACGCCGACGGCAACGTCACCTCGGCCACCGCGCCCGGCGGAGTCACGACGTCGATGACGTACGACGACAACGACCAGTTGAAGACGCTGTCCGGCGCGGGCGCGGAAGCGGCCACGGCGAAACACAGCTTCAACTACGACGCGGACGGCCGGGTCACCTCGGCGGACACGGACGAGTCGGGCACCACGGGTGCCGTCGACCACCAGGCCTCCACGCACGACGCGTTCACCTACGACGACCGCGGCGACGTCCTGACCGCCTCGGGTTCGGCGGGCTCGTCCAACTTCACCTACAACGACGACGGTTCGATGCTGAGCCGCACGGACGCGGCCGGCACCCAGTCGTACGGCTACGACACGGCGGGCCGCCTGTCCTCCCTGGACGACGCGGCAAGCGGCACCCATCTCACCTACACCTACGACCAGTTGAACGACATCAAGACCATCAAGTACGGCAGCACCGGCCAGACCCGCACGTTCAGCTACAACAGCGCCCACGAACTGTCGAACGACGTCCTGGCACAGGGCACCACGACCCTGTCGAGTTTCGCCTACGGCTACGACAACAACGGCAACCTGACGTCGAAGACGACGACGGGCGTGACGGGCGCGTCCGCGAACACATACGCGTACGACTGGTCGGACCGCCTCACCTCGTGGAACAACGGCACCACCACGACGGCATACGCCTACGACGCCTCGGGCAACCGGGTGCGGTCCGGAGCGGACGTCTACACATACGACGCCCGAGACCAGTTGACCTCGGACGGCACCAACTCCTATGCCTACTCGGCACGAGGCACGATGACCCAGGAGTCATCGACGTCCGGCACGGGCGCCTTCAAGGCGGACGCGTTCGGCGACCAGATCGTGGCGGGCACCCAGTCGTACACGCTGGACGCGCTGGGCCGGAACATCACGGACACGGACACGGGCACGACGTCGACCCGTACCTTCGCCTACTCGGGCGCGGACAACACGATCGCGACGGACGGGGACGCGGCGTACACGTACGACCCGGGCGGCGGCCTGGTAGGCATCAAACAGACGGGCTCGTCGTCGGGTGCCTTGGCCCTGACGGACCTGCACGACGACGTGGTGGGAACCTTCACCTCAGGCGCGACCTCCCTCTCGGGCTCGGCGACGTACGACCCCCTCGGCAAGGTGACGGCGATCGCGTCCCTGATCGGCCACCTGGGCTTCCAGTCGGGCTGGACGGAACCGGGCACGGGCGACGTCGGCACGGCATCCCGCTGGTACAACCCGGACACGGGCCAGTTCCTGAACAAGGACAGCTCCTCGCAGGACGCGACCCCGGACTCGGTGGCGGCGAACCCCTTCGCCTACGTCGACGACAACCCGCTGGTGGGCAACGACCCGTCGGGCCACTGCTCCTGGTGGACCGGTTCGTGCGAGGCGAAGGCCGTCAAGCACGTTGCCAAGAAGGTCAAGCACGCGGTCCACAAGGTCTACCACGCGGCCAAGAAGGTGGCCCGCAAGGTCGTCCACGCGGTGAAGCACGCGGCCCACAAGGTCGTGCACCAGGTGCACGACGTGTACCGGGCGACGGTCCGAGTAACGAGGCGGGTCTACCACTACACGGTCAGACACGTAAAACGCGTCTATCACGCGGCAGTTCATGCGGTGCATACGGCGTACCACAAGGTCTCGAAGGTGGCGCATCGCGTAGTCCACGCGGTGAAGAAGGCGGCCCACAAGGTCGCCCACACAGTGAAGAAGGCGGCGAAGGCGGTAGCCCACGCGACCCGAACCGCCTACCACGCAACGGTCAAGGCGGTGAAGACGACCGCGAAGTTCGTCAAGAACCACGCGGCGGCGATCACATCGATCGTGGTCTCCACGGCGGTCTTCGCCGGCTGCGAGGCGGCGACGTGGGGCGTAGGCACGATCGGCTGCGCGGCACTGGCGGGCGCGGCCGGCTCCCTGGTGGAGCAGGGCTTCAAGTGCGCGCAGAACGGCGGCGGGGACTGCAGCGCGGGGGCGTTCGCGGGCTCGGCGGTCGAGGGCGCGGTCACTGGCGCCCTGGGCGGCGCGCTCGGTTCGCTGGGCGGCAAGCTGCTGGCGAAGGCGGCGCCCAAGGCGATGGAGGTCGTCGGGGGGCTGTTCGGCAAGGGGGCGACTGAGGCTGGGGAGTCCGGGGCGGCGGATGCCACGGATGAGGCGGCTTCTGCGGCGGAATCTGAGGGGGCGGGGTCACATTCCCAGTCCCAGTCGGAGGAGGCAGGCGAGAGCGAGTCGGGGTCGTCCTGCAAGATCGGCAAACCCCGGACACACAGTTTCACCGGCTCGACGCGAGTGTTGATGGCTGACGGTTCGACGAAGGCGATCGACCAGGTACGGGTGGGTGACACGATCGCCAACTCGGTGCCGGGGGTTGCAGGTACGGAGGCACACGCGGTCACCGCGGTGATCGTGACGCACACGGACCACGACTTCGTGGACTTGACGATCAAGGCAACGGCTGAGGCAGCCGCAAAGCAGGGAGCGAAGGCGGGCGCGAAGGCGGCTACGAAGTCCCTGGCCAAGAAGGTCGCCCGCAAGGCGGCGTTCGGGCTGGCGGCCTCGGCGGCGGTGCTGGGCGCGCTGGGAGCGAGCCACGGTCATGGTTCCGACCCGGCGCCGGTGGCCAAGACGGTCGCGGCGGTCTCCTCGGCGGTAGCCGGACAGGATGCCAGGGCGACTGCCGGTCGTGCGTCGGACGCGCAGGGCGCACACCTGACGACCACCTTCCACCACCCCTTCTACGACGAGACCCAGTCGGCCTTCGTCGAGGGCAAGGACCTGAAGGCCGGCGACGTCCTCCAGACCCCGACCGGCACGGCCGAGGTCACCGGGGTTCGGCTGTACCACGCGAACACCACTACCTACGACCTGACCATTGGAAGCCTCCATACGTACTATGTGGAAGCCGGGAACACCCCTGTCCTGGTCCACAACTGTGGTGATGACCCTGAATACGGCGAACTTGACGAACACGGTCGGGCGACCGGCGTAAGGGCGCGTCTAACCAAGGACAATATCGGTGGAAAGACCGACCCTCAGGTTGATCCGGCTGGATGGGAGAGCGGTAAGGGCTACAACCGGGCACACTTGCTCGGTGCGCAGTTGGGTGGCTCGAATAAGCTTCCGGAGAATTTCGTTACCATGCACGCTTATGCGAACTCTCCGATAATGAGAGGCGTCGAGAATAGGGTTGCGGCGGCGGTGAAGGGGGGCGAAATAGTCGACTACAGTGTTCGACCCATCTATGAAGGAGACAATCCGCTTCCTCTGGCTGTCATCATCAGAGCGACGGGGGATCAAGGTCTATCGATAGCAAAGGTGGTCATGAATAGATCCAAGGCGGATTGGTTGTGATGTCGTTCGGTCGAAAAGAAGTGGAATTACAATGAATCCTGAACTCGAAGGCCTAATCGCCCTCCTTGGAGTGGGTGAACCCTTTGTCGGCCGCCAGGTGACAGATTGGGGTCAGGTGGAATCCCGGCTCGGGCATGCCCTCCCCAGGGACTATCAGAATTTGATTGGCGAGTTGGGTGGCGGAAGGATCGACGGGTACTTGTGGCTGCTTGAGCCTGACTGCCCTAACCAAAACTATGATCTGGTCACGACTGGCAGGGATCAGGCTGAAATTCTGGCTGAACTATGGGAGGCCGGGGAAGAGCGACCTGCCGAACTAGTGAACTCCGGAGCACAGTTGTTTCCGTGGGCAGTGACCGACAACGGAGAGTGCCTGTACTGGTTTGTTCAGCCGGGGGTTTCGGCAGACGGCTGGACGATTGCCGTGAACGAGGCTCGCGGTTCTGACTGGGAGTTCTTTCCCTCTGGGTGTGTCGCCTTCCTGAACGGGATTCTCTCCAGAGCCGTGGAATCTGAGATTCTTTGGTCAAAGTTTCCCACCGAGCCCCATGAGTTCAGACGGTCGGCGACCTTCTTGTGACCGGGATCGGTGGAGGCCCTATGGACCCACTCTGGCGGCCGGTCAGGGCGTTGACCTGCTGTACGGCTCATCGAGCTCATGGCGATGGCCCAGTCGGTGGCTGGTGCGATGACAGGGGTGCAGTGGCTGCCTTTTTCCTCTCTCCCAGGGCGGGGTCCATGCGAAATGTTCCACTGGACGGCCTCGCAGATCCTCTAAAATGAGGGGTGCTGTGATACTGAGTGCTTTCTTTAATGGAAGTTGGACCTATGGTGAGACTGCGGAGGAGATGGGCCGCGTAATTTTGAACGTCATGGAGAATCTTCGCGGAGAGGATGGAGAGGGGCGCAGCTATACTCCGGGAAGTGACGCGTGGTTCTCCATGGCAAGCGAGCGGCAAGGAAATGAAAGTCGAGCGGCAGACAATCATCTACGTGTGGCAGTCAACAGGCGGACGGGATACGGGAGTCTCATCTGGTTCGTCGACGACGGCAGTTCCAAAGTGGGTGATGTTTATGGATCTGTTTGGATTTCCGATAATCCCCATCCGTCTTCTGTGGACCCGCGTGTCGTATCAGACCCGGGCTACCCTCTTTTTCATGACCCAGCTAGTGCGATTCCACTCGATCGGGTGCGCGCCGCTCTCGAAGAGTTCTGTCTTTCAGGGTGTGGAGATCGTCCGAGCTGCATCGGCTGGGTGTCAGGGGAAGCGAACGGCCAGCGGTTTGACAGAGCTCCTGTAGCGGACATCGTCGAAGATCCGGTGATCGACTGGGACGGCCTTTCGTAGTAAATGGCTGGAAAATCGCACGAAGATCTTGAGGGGTATCGCCCCTGCTCGGATTCGGGATGAGTGGTGACGGAATATGATTCCTCGGGTTGGCGGTGAAGTGATCGTCTCCTGTGAGTCGGCGAAAGCCCGGGTCAGGTCGCTAGATTCCCGGTACATTGCGCTGGAGTGGCCATGGGGGCTGGCCGACAGCTCTACGAATTTCCGGTGGGACGGGACGTTCTCGCTGCCGCATGGAGAACTTAATCCGGAATGGGTTCCGTATCGGCTGGAACCGGCGGCTTCCGAGCTTCGTGCGGGAGACGTATGTGCCATTTACATTCCGCCGACGCGCTGTCATGTCGGGTACTTTGAGGAATATGACCCCCCGCGCAATCTGGGCTGGGTTCCCGCGCCCACTGCTGGGATCTATGTGGTCCCGCTGGGGAAGTCGGACCTGGAGGACGCGGGATGCATGCTCTATCTGGGCGGTGCTGAGCCCATTCGGGTGGAGCCGGTCGAGGACTGAGGCATGGGTTGCGCGCTCATGCGGATACACCGGTTTGAAGCGTAGAGCCGCAACCGCATGGGGAGAAAACCGTGAATGACGAAGATGAACTCCTTCGACTGATTCCACCCCCCATCGACATTACTGCCGATATCGACTGGGAAACATTGGAAGAGCGTCTCGGTGTGTGCCTTCCCAGGGATTACAAATGGCTGGTCGAGTTTTACGGACCTGGTAAGTTCGCCGATTTCCTTCATATCCTTCAGCCTGTCACAAGTTTCGCGCCGATTAGACTGGAGAATTCGGCGAATCGAGTATCAGAGATTTTGGACCAGCTTCGCGGGAGCGGGGAGAACATCCCCTATCCAACTGAGGAACTGCTGCCGGTCGGCACTACGGACAACGGGGACACCATCTACTGGGTCAGGCGACCAGGATTCGACCCGGGCCGGTGGCGAATCGTGGTCAACGCCGCTCGCAACACTAAGTGGCCGGAGTTCGACGGTGGGATCGTTCAATTTCTGGTGGCGACGCTTTCCAGGCGTTACCGCTGCGAAGTTTTTCCAGACAGCTTCCCCGGCGAAGAGCCGGTATTTTCGAAGTATGTTATCCGAGCTTCTCGGAGAAACCAGAGATAGCCCGCCGACATGCGCCGGGATGCTGGGGCGGGGCGCAATATCGGGTCTTCAAACTTGATGGCGAGTCAGTGGTGCAGTGGCTGTCTCCCTATTTTTCCCGTAGCGCTCCTGGGATGGTATCGAGAGTTCCGCCGACACTTCGGGAGTCGATTGGAATTCTCTCGATCAATGGCCGGCGGCGTGCCAACAGCGCACCACTACCCCAGCTCAGGTCAACAGATTGAAGCCCCGCCCAGCGCCCTGAGGGAGGACGCGCGGACGAGGCAGCCGACCCGCTGAGCCATGTTGTCCGCCGCCGCTCAGCGGACCGGAGTCACCACATGATCACGGGCACGTCGGGGCCGCCCGTGCACGCGGGGCACGGCAGCATCCCTGTCTGCTGGCAGGTCTCGCATCCAGCGAACCCGCAGCACCAGGGACACCACACCGTGCCGTGCCCGATGCACCGTGGGCAGTACCTCGCAAGCTCCTCCGTGGGCGCGCCCACGAGCGTGGACTTGGCTGCTTTCGGCTTAGGGGCGGACGCCGGGGCCGTGGTCACCCAACCGCCTCGGCGGGCGCAGGGCGATCGTTTTCGTCGGCCTCGTCGTCGATCACTTCGGGATCACCCCATGACGGATCAGGCAAGCGTGCGCCGCGGCTCTCCGCCACGCGGTGCACGTCGGTAAGGGCCTCGGCCAACTGGACGGTGAGCAGGTGGAGTTCACCGGGAGTCCACTTGCGCCCGTCGAGAATCTCTCTGGCTTCCTTGATCAGGTCGGCGGCGAGGCCGAGTTGTACCGCCTCCATGTTGTCCGCGAGGCGCGAGAGGTAGCCGCCGGAACTCCCGGCGAGATAACACGGTTTGCCCTCCGGGCCCGCCCACGGGAGCAGTCGTGCCAGGTCCTTGTGTTCAGTCATGCCGTTGCCCCGCGGTGCGCATCTGGGGCCCGATAGCTTGGATCACGTCGTCAACCTCCGTGCGGTTGGTGGCCATGCCCCGGGGCCGTGACAGCGGTCGCCGGGGTCCTGCGGGCGGTAGTCCGTTCATCAATGGAAGCGTGGTGCTCGGTTCTTCGGAGGGGCCCGCCCACGGGCCATTCGGGGGGCCAGAATGGGGGCCAGAACGGGAGGCGCCATGTCGATGGACACCCTTGGCGAAGTGCTCAGGCGGCTTCGTGTCGAGCGCGGTTGGACACAGCAGCAGACCGCCGACGAGTACTGCCGGATCTCCGGCTCGGTCACGAAGGACGCGCGCGAACTAGCACGCTGGGAGCGCGGCAAGCGCATCCCGACACCCGAGACCCGTAGATATCTGGCGGTGGTGTTCGGGGTGCCGGTGGCCTTACTGGACCGGGCAGCAGCCGTCGCCCGGCAGGCGCGGCGGGCGGAACTCGGCAAGGAGAGCACGCCGTCCCTCGTGGAGGTGGCCGGCGTGGACCGCAGGACGTTCGTCGGCACCGTCGCAGCTGTGGCGCTCACCACCGCCATGGCCGTGCCCCGGCACGTCGATCCGGCGTTGGTGCCGTACTTTGAACAGCAGTTGGCGGGGCACTACCGCGCGGACATGCTGCTCGGCCCGCGTGCCCTCATCGGTACGGTCACCGCCCAGTGCAATCTCATCGGTCAGCTCATGGAAACGGCGGACGGGCTCGTACGACAGCGGATGGCCCAAGTGGGTGTGGCTTACGCCGCGTTTGCCGCCTGGCTCCACCTGGACGCGGGGGACCCTGCGACGGCGCTGCGTTGGCACGACGTCGCCCAGGAACTGGCACATCGGTCCCGAAACCGGGAAGCGGTGGCCTGCGCTCTGGCCGACCGCGCCATGGCGCGCACCGATCAGGGCATGGGGAGGGCCGTAGCGGACCTCTGTGAGGGGGCGTTGATGGACGCGCCGCATCTGTCGCCGGAAGTCCAGGTGTTCGCACTGCAACAGCAGGCGCACGGTGCCTCGCTGCTCGGTGACCGCCGTCAGGTGGACGACCTGCTCGACAGAGCTGGGCGGCTGCTCAACAGGGTTGACGTCGAGGTGTGGGGCACGGCATGTCTGCGTACGCCGAACTACGTCGAGGTACAGCGTGCCACCTGTTACGGGAGGCTCGGCCTTGCCCAGGAGGCTGACCGGTTGTGGCAGCAGGTCATCCCGTCGGCTCCGTCGACGTCACGGCGGGATGTCGGTGTGTGGGCGGGCCGTCAGGCGGTGGCCGCTGCCGCGATGCGCGAACCGGAGCGTGCGGTGGAGCTTGCGCGGCGCTCCGCCGGAATCGTCGTGGAGACGGGTTCGGAGCGGGCACGGCGCGAACTGGCCGCCGTAGCGGCTGCCATGGCTCCGTGGCAAGCTGAGCCGATCGGCCAGGACCTGGCGGAGGTGCTGGCACCCATCGGCAAGGGGGCTTGACCGTGGCTGAGGCTCTGTCAACCGAAGAGATCGAAGAGCGCATCAAAGACCTGGACGGCTGGTCGACGGACGGTCGCAGGATCGAACGCTCATACTCGGTTCCGCACATCCAGGGCGCGGCGTTCGTCGTCCACATCGCGGCCATTCAGGATGACCTTGGGCACCACTCGGACGCGACGCTCGGCTACAAGACCGTGCACATCTCGATCAGTTCGAGTGACCTCGGTGGATACGTCGCCGAGCACGACATCGAACTGGCCCGGCGCATCGAGGCAGCTGCCCCGGCACACGGTGCATCCTGATCCGAAGAGCACCGCGAGCAGCCCCGGCCGGACATCCCGCCGGGGCTGACCCATGTCCAGCGCCGCGTGAGCCGGTCAGCAGGTGTTGCCTCACCGCGTAACCGGCAACGCCCCGACAAACCGCGCCCCATCCCCCCGATGCTGCACCGGAAACGTCACCTTCAGCCCCTGCTCCTGTCCCGCCACCGACAACCGCGTCGTGAACTGCAACCCCAGGAACGCCTTCTTCGAACCGCCCGCCGAGACATACGGCCGCGGCAGGTTCAGCACCAACTTGCCCGGTCTGCCACCCCGGTTGCCGTCGAAGAACAGCACTCTCTGGTCGGTCAGGGCTATGTACATGGGCCGTGGAGTGACCGTGGCCATCACCGTGCCGGCGCTCAGGACGCCGACCACGGCCGCCGTCAGGGCCTGCTTGCGGACGGAGACCGAGCCGATCGCGGCCAGGGAAGTGAACTCGACCCGCTCGCCCTGGAGGAGCAACGGGGCCGCTGCTTCGAGGAGTTGGCGGCTGCGACGGGCGTTCAGGGACATGAGGGGCACTCCAAGGGGGGCGCGGGTAGAGGAGACGTACGGAAAAGCGGAGACGCTATGAGGTTCCAGTGAACGGGAGTTGGACGGAAGGTCCGCCAACAGTCAAGCCCGGGTATCGCTCATCCCATGCCTGACCTGCACATCCCTCACTCCTGGCGATTTCACAGCTCTCGCTTATGATCCGCCGCATGTCACCCGACCCCAACCCGAATCCCAGCCCCTACCCCGAGCCCGACTTCGAAATCGCCTCCGCCTTCCCCGAGGCCACCTGGCTGCACCAGGCCGCTGCCGCCGGGGACTGGGCCGCCGTACGGCAGTACCACGACAGCCTGCCGCCCGGTACCGACAGGGCTTTCGCCATCGGGGTGTTGGCCGATGTGGACGGTGTCGAGTACGCACTGCGGCAACAGTTGGCCGCTGTACCGAACGATGTTCTCGCCCTCACCGTGCTCGGATCCCGGCTCATCGAGGCAGGGTGGGAGATACGCACAGGGGCACGGGCCAAGGACGTCAGCCGCGAGCAGTTCAAGGCGTTTCACGAACACCTGCGGGACGCCGAGCAGTTGCTCATCCGGGCCACCGCCATCGATCCCTCGTACGACGCCGCCTGGGCCGCCCGCCTCAACACCGCTCGCGGGCTGTCCCTCGGGAAAAACGAAGCCCGCCGACGCTACGACCGGCTGGCCCGCTACCACCCGCACCACTTCACCGGGCAGGCGCGTCTGCTTCAACAGCTCTGCCCCAAGTGGAGCGGCACTTGGGAAGAGGCCCACGGGTTCGCCCGGGAGTGTCTACTCTCCGCCCCCGAGGGGGCGTTGAACGGTGGGCTGGTCGCCGAGGCGCACATGGAGCACTGGCTCGACCTCGGCGCCGACGACAAACGTGCCGAGTACCTGCGCCAGCCGCACGTCCACGCCGAACTCGTCGAGGCCGCCCAACGGTCCGTGTTCCACCCGGAATTCAGGCGTCCGTACGGCTGGGTCACCGTCCAGGGCAGTTTCGCCGCGCTGTTCTCCCTGATCGGCGACACCGCCCAGGCCGCCGCGCACTTCCGTGCCCTCGGCAACCTCGCCTCCGAATATCCGTGGGGTTACCTCGGCAAGCCCGCCGAGATGTACGTCCAGCACCGCGACACCGCCCTGAGAGGCCGAAGATGAATCCCCAGGACGGTCAGTCCCACTTCACCGCCGCCGCGCCCACCATCCACCTCACCGAAGTCGCCGGCATACCCACCCTCTTCGCGCCCGCCCCCGGCCAGACGCGTGCCGGGCTCGTCTTCCGTGTCGGCATCGCCGACGAGATCCTCGCCCGGTCCGGTGTCACGCACCTCGTCGAGCATCTCGCCCTCTTCCGCCACGGCCTCGCCGACTACCACTACAACGGCGCGACCAAGGCCGCCTTCACCCACTTCCACGTGGAGGGCGCCGAACACGAGATCGTCGCCTACCTGCACGGCGTGTGCGCCTCCCTCGCCGACCTCCCCATGGAGCGCCTGGAGACGGAGAAGGAGATCCTGCGCACCGAGGAGTCCCGCCGCGAGCCCGGCCAACTCCCGCTCTGGCGCTACGGCGCCCAGGGCTACGGCCTGGTCAGCTACCCGGAGTGGGGTGTCAGGGGCCTGCGCCCGGAGGACGTGCGGCACTGGGCGCAGACCTGGTTCACGGGCGGCAACGCGGTGTTGTGGATCGCCGGGGAGCGGATCCCGGCAGGGCTCGCACCCAAGCTGCCCCAGGGGCACCGTCACCCACTCCCCGCCGTCACCTCCGCCCTCCCCACCACGCCCGCCCACTTCTCCGATGGCAAGGGCGGTGTCCTGCTCGACGCCGTCGTCACCGACACCACCGCCGCGCGGCTGTACGCGGGTGTCCTGGAGCGCGAACTCTCCCGCGCCCTGCGCCAGGAGGGCGGTTACTCCTACACGGCCGCCACCGACTACACCTCCCGCCGCGACGGGCACGGCCTGCTCACCGCCTTCGCCGACGCCCTGCCCGCCAAACAGGACGCTGTGCTCGGCGGCTTCGTCGACGTCCTCGCCGCGCTCCAGGCGGGCCACATCGAGCAGGCCGGTCTGGACGCCGTACGCGCGCGTGCCGACGCGGGACTGACGGCGGCCGACGCGGCCGTACGACGGCTGCCGGGCGCGGCGGAGGATCTGCTCGCGGGGCGGATGCCCAGGAGTTTCGACGAGTTGCGCCACGAGCTGTGGTCGGTGACGCCCGGCCATCTGCACGCGGTTGCCCTGGAGGCCGCCGGCACCGCGCTGCTCCAGGTGCCCTCGGGGCACAGTGCCGACTGGGCCGGGTACGCGGAGGCGCCGACCCGGTCGACGTACGCCGTCACCGGGCGGCGCTTCGAGGCGGTGACCAAGGACGGGTCCGCGCTGGTCGTGGGCGACGACGGGGTCAGCGTGACGGCACGCGGGCGGGACGGCGGCGACCTCGCGGTCACCGTGCCGTACCGCGCCTGCGCCGCCGTGCTGAGCTGGCCCGACGGCGGCCGACGGCTCATCGGCACCGACGGGCTCGCCGTCGCCGTGGAACCGGGTCTCTACGGCGTCGACGCGCACACCATGGCGACGCTCGACGCGGCCGTACCGCCGCACGCGCGCGTGGAGTTGCCGCCCCGGCAGAGCGCCCCGCGCGCGGACGCGCCGACGGCTCCCGTCGCTCAGGGCGGCCCCGCGCCCGCCCGGCGCACCGGCGCGCAGACCGCGGGGCTGGTCGTACTCGGCCTCTTCGGTGCGCTGTTCGCCTTCTGCGCGCTCGCTGTGACCGTCTTCAGTGGCAGCGACCCCGAGACCAGTACCGGCGAATGGATCGGCCTCTCGGGCTTCCTGTGGGTCGTCACCGGGTTGCTGGTCTGGCCCGCGGTACGGATCCTGCGGCGCACCCGGCGGGCGTGATCCACCTCTACCGCAGGTACGGGTTTCCCTGAGGCTGCGGGTGTGGTTGCGGTTGCGCGGGGAACGGCATGGCGCCGTAGCGCGGCTGCTTCGGGGTCGGGCGGTCGAACAGCGCGAACAGCAGCAGCCCGGCGGCCACGAGCATGGTCAGTGCGACTGTCAGGCCCAGCAGGGGGTCGCCGTCTCCGTCGCTGGTGACGATCGCCCACGGCAGGCTGATGCACTCGTAGAGCGCGAAGGCGGCGAAGGCGCCCCAGTCGGAGCCCCGGCGGCGGCGGATCGCCACGTACAGGAAGGGCACCCATATCAGCATCCCGAACGATCCCACGGCGAGCACCGTCCAGGCGATCCGCTGCCACCAGCCGGCTTCCAGCCGTCTTTCCATGTCGACCCCCAAAGTCCGGGCAAGGCTAGGGCAACGGCCGTCGCGTGGGGGAGCCATGCGGAATCCCGGGTGGCCGGCCCTCGCGCCCGGGTACGGCGTTCGGCCGGTCCGCGTTCCCCGGGGCAGGAGTTTTTGCCGTGCCATGAGGGAATCTTGTGGCTATCAAGAGGCTGTGTTTCCCGGACGCCGAGACGCCGTCGGTTACGGTGCGATGCGATCAGGGCGCCCAAGTCCCGCGCGCGCAGGAAAAGTTCCGGCACTTCCGTAGAAAAGCGGACAGTTCGGAAGAAGGTCGTACGGCGAGATTCCGTACGGCACCGCCGCGCCGGATCCGCGCCGCTCCAAGGGGGCCTTCGGGGCTCGGCAACTTCCGGCGGACGTCGTTGACGTCCGCTTGTCATGAACAGGGGTGGGGATGTCAGACCATCGGCAGTCGAAGAAGCGCAGATACATCGCGTGGGGCGTGGCCGGCGCGGCCGTCGTCGCGGGCGGCGGGATCTTCGCGACGAACTCGATGGCGGCCACGACATGGCCCGCGCAGAAGACCTACACCGGCCGTGCCTTCGACACCTGCGCGGCGCCCTCCCTCGCCGCGATGAAGGCCTGGCACACCGACGGGGCCTACGGCGCCGCCGCCGTCTACATCGGCGGCAAGAACCGCGGCTGCAGCCAGCCCAACCTCACCGCCTCCTGGGTCAAGTCCCTCAGCACGGTCGGCTGGAAGTTCATCCCGCTCTACGTCGGCTCGCAGCCGTCCTGCGGTTCCGGCGGCTCGGTGAAGATCAGCGCCTCCACCGCCGCGGCCGTCGGCAAGAGCGAGGCGGACGACGCGGTGGCCAAGGCCTCGGCGCTCGGCATGAAGGCCGGCAGCCCGATCTACCTGGACATGGAGTCGTACGACATCACGAACACGGCGTGCAACAACGCCGTGCTCACGTATGTCCGCGCCTTCGACAAGGAACTGCACGTCAAGATCTACCGCACCGGCTACTACGGCTTCAGCAGCTCCAGCGCCAAGGCGATCGCCACGGCGACCGACAAGACGGATCTGCCGGGCAACCTCTGGTACGCGCTGTGGGACAAGGTCTACACGACGACCTCGGACTGGCCGTGGGGCTCCACCCAGTTCACCAACCACAGCCGCGCCCACCAGTACATGGTCAACAGCAAGGAGACCCGCGGCGGTTACACGATCACCGTGGACCGTGACACGTGGGACGCGCCCGTCGCCATCACGGGCTGAGCGGTACAGGGGCCTGCCGGGGGACTGTTCCACGGCAGTACCGACGGACTGTTTCACGGGAGTCGAGGGGTGAGGGCGATGAAGACGCTGCGGCGGCTGTTGAGGGTGTCCGCCACACCGGCGCTACGGCTGCCCGCCGTACGGGCGGGCTTCGCCGTCCTGCCCCTCGTCACCCTGGGGCTGCTGTGTCCCGTCCCCTCCCTCGTCCTCGCCCTGCGCCGCCGCACCCGCGCCGACTGGCTGGTCTTCGCCGGCTTCAGCGCGGTCCTGGTGGCCTGGATCACGGAGCTCGCGCTGACGCCGGACGACACGCACGGTGTGCTGTTCGGGACGGACCTGCTGCTGATCGCGCTGTCCATGGCGGGTGCCTCCGCGCACGCGTGGGCGGCGTGGCCCCGGCCGGCGGGGCGGCGCGAGTGGCGGTGGATCGGCGCACGGTCCGGCGGCGGGGGCCTCGCGGTCGAGCGGGCGACGGAGCGGACGGGCGGCCTGGTGACCGATGAGGCGGGCGACCCGGTGGTCGAGCGGGTGGAGGAGTAGCAGTACATGGTCAAGCAGGTCCGGCAGGTCACGCGGACACGTCCGGTCCGGGCCGAGGGCGAGGGGCGGCTCACCGCTGTGGGACGCGCCGCGGTGAACGGGCTTCGTTCGCTCGGCGGACGCACCCTCGCCATGATCGCGGGGGCGGCCGCCGTGGCCCTCGCGCTGATCGTGACCGGGATCGTCCTCTCCCGGCACGACACCAGCCGCCCGCCGATCCCCGCCACCCGGGCCCGGCACTACACGGAGACCGACGCCTGCCTGCTCACGGACCGGCACGGCATCACCGGCAAGACCGCCGCCGCCACGGTCTGGCAGGGCATGCAGGACGCCTCCCTCACGACGCACGCGCGCGTGACGTACACCTCCGTGGTCGGCGAGCAGAGCGCGGCGGGCGCCCGCCCCTTCCTCAACGCCATGCTTCAGGGTTCCTGCGAGATCGTCCTCGCGGTGGGCGGCCCCGAGGTGACGGCGGCGCGGGAGGCGACGGGGAGCCACGCGAAACTGGGGTTCGTGCTCGTGGGCGACGGCAGCGCGTCCAAGGCCGCCACCAACGTCGCCTGGGTGCCGGCCGGCGACGGACTGCGCGCGGGTGTCGCCGCCGCGGTGAAGCGGGCGGTGGACGCGCAGGGCTGAGCCCGGGGGAGCCGGCCGAGCCGCACGCGTGCGTGCCGGTGCCCGAAGTCCCGGTGAATCGTTGGTCGAATGGGTTGGCCACAGCCGACCCACTGCCTAACATCGATCACCGCAAGACTTTGTGCACCGTCGCACAATCTCCAACGGGAGGCTCCCTTGCACCGCCGCCGTCGCACCGCGCTCGTCCTCACCGCCGTGATCGCCGCCGCGGCCCCCGCCCTGACCGCCTGCGGCAACGACGCGCATCCGGGCGCCGCGGCCGTCGTGGGCGGGCAGCGCATCACCGTCGCGCAACTGCAGAGCAGGGTCGACGAGGTCCGCACGGCCCAGCGGGGGGCCGTACAGAACGAGGCGCAGTACGAGCGGGCCATCGCCACCACCGGCGGCCTGACCCGCGAGACGCTCTACGGCATGGTCTTCGACCGGGTCGTGCACCGCGCCGCGCAGGACGCCGGGGTCACCGTCACCCGCAAGGACATCCAGGACCTGCGAGCCGGCCTCGCCCAGCAGGCGGGCGGCTCCAAGGCGCTGGAGGCGACCTGGCTCGCCCAGTACGGCGTCCCGCCGAAGCGCCTCGACGACAACCTCCGCCTCCAGGTCGAGGGCCGCAAACTCGCCGCCGAACTGGGCACCGACACCACGCAGCCCGCCTTCTGGAAGGCCCTCTCGCAGGCGTCCAAGGAACTCCACGTCGACCTCAACCCGCGCTACGGCACCTGGGACGTGGAGAAGAGCAGCCGGGTCGACGCCAAGACACCGTGGGTCCGCGAGGTCACCGCGACGCAGACCCAGCAGTCGGCGTAACGGTACGGCGCCCACACCCGCACGGCCGGCCTGTGGATAACTCGTGGGGCTGTCGGCGCCGTGAGTTACGTTCGGAGGGTGAACGCACCCAGCTCCAGCCCCAGCCCCAACTCTGAGGACGCACCCGCCCCCGGCCGTATCGTCCTGCTCACCACCAGCCACCGCGTCGCCCCCGGCCTGCTGTCCTGGCCCGCCTGGGAGGCGCTGCGCACCGCCGACCGCGTGCTGTGCGCGGACGGTACGCATCCGCAGGTGCCGTATCTGGGCGAGGCCGGGATCCGGGTGGACGAGGCGGCCCCGACCGCCGAGGAACTGGTCGCCGCCTGCGCCGGTGGACACACGGTGGTCGTGATCGCGTCGGGCGAGGGCGAACCGGCGCTGACCGACGGCCTGGCCCGCCTCGCCGGCTCCGGCCGCGTCCGGATGCCCGAGTTGGAACTGCTCCCCGCCTCCTACGACCTGCCGGGCGCCCGCCTCCTCGACCTCGTCCAGGTCATGGACCGCATCCGCGCCGAGTGCCCGTGGTCCTCCCAGCAGACCCACCAGGGCCTGGCGAAGTACGGCATCGAGGAGGCGTACGAACTCGTCGAGGCGATCGAGGAGGGCGACCGCGACGAACTGCGCGAGGAGCTGGGCGACGTCCTCCTCCAGGTCGTCTTCCACGCCCGTATCGCCGAGGAGGACCCCGATACCCCCTTCTCCATCGACGACGTGGCCGGCGGCATCGTCACCAAGCTGATCCACCGCCACCCGCACGTCTTCGGCGACGAGACGGCGTCGACACCGGAGGAGGTCAAGGAGCACTGGCTGCGCACCAAGGCGATAGAGAAACAGCGCACCTCGGTCACCGAAGGCGTCCCGATGGGCCAGCCCGGCCTGGCCCTCGCCGCGAAACTGGCATCACGCGTGCGTACGGCGGGACTTGAGGTACCGCTGCCGAAGACCACCGACATCGACGGCATCGGGTACGAGCTGCTGGCGCTGGCCGTGCGGGCCGAGGCGGAGGGCGTGGATCCGGAGGCGGCGTTGCGGGCGGCGGGGCGGGCTTATCGGGATGCGATCAGGGGGGTGGAGAAAGGGGAGGGCTGATCCTGGGCCCAGGGGCGGAAGCGGGGGCATGGGCTCAGTACCGTTGGGGCAGGGACGGTTTCGGGTGTGGGGGAGCGCGTGGACGACGGGGAGTTGGACCGGCTGGCCGACGAGGCGGCCGAAGTGCTGGAGCTGGGACTGGGCCTGCCCGACCGGGCGGTCTGGGAGGCGGTCCGGCGCGATTTCATGGCTTGGTTCGGACGACGTGACCTGGACGCGTACGCACAGGACCTCGGCGCCGTCGAATGGGGTAGGGGACGGTCATCCGACCAGGAGCTGCCGGCACTGTGGCATCGTCAGTTGCGCGAGGGGATCGGAAGGCCGTCCGACATCGCGGCGGCCGGCGAACTCCGCGCCCTCGTCAAGTGGTTGATCCCGACTGTGCTGGCGCCCCCCGAGTCCGGAGTTCTTCTCGACACCGGCCCATCGATCAGCCCGCCCCCGCTGCCCGAGTCCACTGGCGGAGACCTCTTCGACTTTCGCAGCGGCACCTTCAACGGACAGGTCGTAGGAGTTCAGCACGTCCGCAACACCTACGGTGCTCCACCCCCGGGTGATGCTCAACCCGGCCCGGTGAACTGGCCGTTGGCGAAGGACATCGAGCCGCTCACGCACGGGGTGCGGCCGACCCGACGCGTCAAGGACCTGCCCGCGCTGCCGCCGTACGTGGGCCGAGAGCAGGACGCCGCGGTCAACTCGGCTCTGAAGCGGGCGAGTTCGCGCAGCGGGTTGGTGGTCGTCCAGGGGCAGGCGTACGTGGGCAAGTCGCGTACCGCCCTGGCGGCAATCGCCGAAGTGTTCCCCCGTCGCCGGGTGTTCGCGCCTGCCCAGCACGAGGATCTGCGGAAGCTGCCCGCCTTGCTGCACGGCGGGGCGGAACCGTGTGTCGTCTGGCTCGACGATCTCGACGGCCATCTGGGGGAGTGCGGTCTGGAGCCCCGGTTGCTGGCCCGGCTGACCGCCCTGGAGGCAGTCGTACTGGCCACGATGCGGGAGGAGGCGTACGACAAGTGCGTCGGGACGTCCGCGCATGGACGCCTGCTGGACCTGGCGGAGCTCGTCGACCTCCCCGCGACCTGGGAAGCGGCAGAGCTGGCGCGCGCGAAGGACATGGCGGACCCCCGGCTCGTCGAGGCCGCCCGCGAGAGTGGCACGTCGGGGGTCGCCACCTACCTCGCCATCGGCCCCCGCCTCTGGAAGGACTGGCAGCGCGCCCGGAACGCGGCGAGGCATCCTCGGGCGCACGCGCTGGTGCGGGCCGCCTTGGATCTGGCGCGGTGCGGGTTCAAGGGACCGGTGCCGCAAGACCTGTTGGTGACCGTGCACGAGGGGTACGGCATCGCGGGGCTGGAGAAGGAGTCCCTGGAGGACGCCTTGGAGTGGGCCGGCCGGAGGCGGTACGGGGTGCTGCGGATGCTGGCACGCGGTATGCGGGACGACCGACCTGTCTGGGAAGTGCTGCCGTATCTGGTGCATACGGCGGAGCAGGACGAGGGGTTCCCGCCTGTCGCCGGTTGGGTGTGGAGACACGCGCTGGCGGCGGTGTCGGGAAACCCGGCGCACGACTTCGAGGTGACCGCCGGGGCTCGGCAGGCGTTTCTGAGGGAGGCCGAGGCGGGGGACGCTCGGGCCATGCACAGCCTGGGCGTGCTCGACGAGGCCTTCGGGGCGTGGGAGGAGGCCGAGTCGTGGTTCCGGCGGGCCGCGGACACCGGTTGGCCCGAGTCCGCCGGGCATGTCGGGCGGTTGCTCGTGGAGCGCGGCGAGAGCAGGCAGGCGGAGCCCTATCTGGAGACGGCCGCCGAGGCCGGGGACGACGAGGCGGCCACCCTGCTGGGCACGCTGCTCCGGGAGCGGGCGGCCAAGTGGTTCGGTGCGGCGGCCGACTTGGGGAATCCGGAGGCGGCGCACCGGCTGGGGGACCTACTGCTCGCCGACGGTGATTTCGAAGGGGCGGGCGACCGGTATCTGGCGGCGGAGCGGAGCGGATACGCCGAGGCCGCCAGGAGTACCGGAATGCTCCACCTCCTGGCGAACGAGCCGGGAAAGGCTCACGTGTTGTTGACCCGAGCCGTGGAGGCGGGTGATGAGCCCGCGGTCACGCTCTTGGCGGACATGCGGGGAGATCCGCAGACCTCGAAGGAGGTCGCGGACTATTTCTCGTCCACCGCCACCTACCCCTTGGACAACGCCCACCACGGCGTCGTCATGGAGGAGGAAGGACGCCCGCGGGAGGCCCGTAAGGACTACGAGAAGGGCCACGCGGCCGGCGACCCCTACGCCGCCTACCGCCTCGCCCTCCTCCTCGAAAAACAGGGCAACCCCGAAGAAGCCAAGCTCTGGTACCGCAAAGCCGCCGACATGGATCACCCCGCCGCCCTGAAGGCCCTCGCCGAGCACCCCGCCACCCCGGATACCGTCAAGGAGTGACAGACCAGCCGCACCCCATCCCCGACCACCCCGCCCCCGAACTCTTCACCTGGGAGTTCGCCACCAACCCCTACCCCGCCTACGCCTGGCTCCGCGAGCAGGCCCCCGTGCACCGGACGCGGCTCCCCAGCGGCGTGGAGGCCTGGCTGGTCACCCGTTACGCCGACGCCAAGCAGGCCCTCGCCGAGCCGCGGCTCTCCAAGAATCCCGCGCACCATGACGAACCGGCCCACGCCAAGGGCAAGACCGGGATCCCGGGTGAGCGCAAGGCCGAGTTGATGACGCATCTGCTCAACATCGACCCGCCGGACCACACCCGCCTGCGCCGACTGGTCAGCAAGGCGTTCACCCCGCGCCGGGTGGCCGAATTCGCGCCCCGGGTGCAGGAGTTGACGGACGATCTCATCGACAGGTTCGCGCGGAGCGGCTCCGCCGACCTCATCCACGACTTCGCGTTCCCGCTCCCCATCTACGCCATCTGCGACCTGCTCGGCGTCCCCCGCGAGGACCAGGACGACTTCAGGGACTGGGCGGGCATGATGATCCGGCACGGGGGAGGCCCGAGGGGCGGAGTCGCGCGGTCCGTGAAGAAGATGCGCGGCTATCTCGCCGACCTCATCCACCGCAAGCGCGAGGCCCTCCCCGACACCCCGGACCCCCTCCCCGGCGAGGACCTCATCTCCGGCCTCATCCGCGCCTCCGACCACGGCGAGCACCTCACCGAGAACGAGGCCGCGGCGATGGCCTTCATCCTGCTGTTCGCCGGTTTCGAGACGACCGTGAATCTCATCGGCAACGGCACCTACGCCCTCCTCACCCACCCCGACCAGCGCACTCGCCTGGAGAAGTCCCTGGCCGCGGGCGAACACGGACTCCTCGAAACCGGCGTGGAGGAACTCCTGCGCTACGACGGCCCGGTGGAGCTGGCGACCTGGCGCTTCGCCACCGGGCCCCTCACGCTCGGCGGGCAGCACATCGCGGCCGGCGATCCCGTGCTCGTCGTCCTGGCCGCCGCGGACCGCGATCCGGAACGGTTCGCCGATCCCGACGTCCTCGATCTCGGACGGCGTGACAATCAACACCTCGGTTACGGCCACGGCATCCACTACTGCCTCGGTGCCCCGCTCGCCCGCCTGGAGGGCCAGACCGCGCTGGCCACCCTCCTCACCCGCCTCCCGGACCTCCAACTCGCGGCGGACCCCGCCGACTTGCGCTGGCGTGGGGGGCTCATCATGCGCGGACTGCGCACCCTGCCCGTGGAGTTCACCCCGGAACGGGTGATTCGGGCCCCCAAACCCGAAGATGACACTTCTTCAACTCTGTGATCTTCACGTGATCTGCGTGGCATTAACTTGTGACAAGTGATCGACTGCGGCTACGTTCACGTACCAGCGCGGCGCCCCGCACCATCCGTCGCGCGGTCCCCCCGCTGTCACGCGAAAGGCCTCCGCATGCTCTCCGGGAACGGTCGTCACCGTCGCCCCCGTCAGGCTCCGGCTCTGCTCGTCGCGGCCGGGGTGACCGGCTCCGCCATCGCCATCCCCCTGCTCGGCGCCGCCGCCGCGAACGCCGCCGACGGCACCACCTGGGACAAGGTGGCCGAGTGCGAGAGCGGCGGCTCCTGGAGCGAGAACAGCGGCAACGGCTATTACGGCGGGCTCCAGATGACCCAGGACGACTGGGACAAGTACGGCGGCCTCGCCTACGCCCCGAGCGCCGACCTGGCCAGCCGCTCCCAGCAGATAGCCGTCGCCGAGAAGATCCTCGACGCCAAGGGCACCTCCGCGTGGACCACCTGCGCCCTGCTCTCCGGCCTCACCACGACCTCGGGTTCGACGAACGTCGACACGGGCGTCGCGAGCGACTCGCCGTCGGCCAGTGAGACGGACTCCACCGACTCCTCCGGCACCTCGGACTCGTCCGGCCTGTCCGACTCCGGCAGTACGGGCTCGAATTCATCGGATTCATCGGATTCGTCCGACTCCTCCGCCACCGACCCGTCGAGCAGTCCCTCATCCTCCCCGACGGACAACTCCACCAAGTCCGACAAGTCCACCACTCCTTCGAAGAGTGACGACTCGGCCTCCGCTTCTCCGAAACTCGACGAATCGGACAACTCGGAGCAGGCGGTGGGGAAGTGGAGCCTCGTCGACACCGGCGCGCTCGGTGGTGCGACCGATCAGGGAAGCAGCGACCAGGTGAGCACCGGGAAGCATCGCGGGGCGAGCGCCGAGGAGGGTGTGACGGCGAAGACGTACACCGTCCGCGCCGGCGACTCCCTCGCGTCCATCGCCGACTCCCTTGACTTCGACGGCGGATGGCGCGCGCTGTACGCCGAGAACAAAAAGGTGATAGGCGCCGATCCGACCCGGATCGCCGCCGGTCAGACCTTGGACGTGAGCACTGAAACGGGCGGAAAGTAGCAGGAAAACAGCGGGAGTTCACGTCACACTTCGCGCCGAATGTCCGCTTTGGTGAAAGTGTGGGATGAGTCTCAGAAGCCCTGATCGTCTTTGAAATTCCGCCGATTCCCTGTCTACGGTCAAGGCCGCTCGTCACCACGAGCCCCGGCTGCCGCACACGCCGAGTCCTGCCAGCGGCTTCCGGGAACAGTCGTCGCGTCAAGCGCCGTAGGCAGGAGCGGGGGACCCAAGGTAAGTGCCGGGCCCGGCAGTTGAGGCTGCTGGATCCGGCTTGGGGTTAAGTCGCGCACCGCAAGGTGCGTGGCCGGGCAACTCACACGGCCCGAACCCGACAGCTCACCTCGCAGGCGTCGGTGAGGGGATCTTCCATGCTGTTTTCCGGCAAGGGCAAGCACCGTCGTCCGTCCAAGGCCACCCGTGTCGCCACGCTCGCCGGCGTGACCGGTGTCGCCATCGCCGCCCCGCTCATGGCGGCCGGCAACGCCTCCGCCGCCACAGCCTCCGAGTGGGACACGGTCGCCCAGTGCGAGTCCGGCGGCAACTGGTCCATCAACACCGGCAACGGCTACTACGGCGGTCTCCAGTTCTCCGCCTCGACGTGGGCCGCGTACGGCGGCACCGCCTACGCCTCCACCGCGAACCAGGCCTCCAAGTCCCAGCAGATAGCCGTGGCGGAGAAGGTTCTCGCCTCCCAGGGCAAGGGCGCCTGGCCCGTCTGCGGCACCGGCCTGTCGAGCGCCACCTACTCCGGCGGCAGCTCCAGCTCCTCCAGCGGCAGCTCGTCGAGCAGCAGCACCAGCGAGCGCTCCACCTCCGACACGACGGCCTCCCGCTCCGCCGAGCGCCCGGCCGCCAAGAAGACCGTCACCACCCCGACCGGCAAGAAGGTCAAGAAGGGTGACGGCGAGTACAAGGTCGTCAAGGGTGACACCCTCAGCTCCATCGCCGAGAAGCACAAGGTGAAGGGCGGCTGGCAGAAGCTGTTCAAGCTGAACAAGGACATCATCGACGACGCCGACTTCATCTACCCGGGTCAGCAGCTCCACCTTAAGTAGTACTCAGCTGAACCACAGCGCCCTCACATCCGTGGACTGCACCATGGAGACCTCGTGAGGGTCGCCCCCGTCCCCCACGGGCTCCCCGCTCCGGTGCGTGTTCCCCCGTACGCACCGGGGCGGGGCTTTTTTTGCGCCCGCTTCCGTGCCGGTTTTTGTTCCGTTCGGAAACAATTTACTCTCGGTTCTGCTCAAGGGATGGTCGACAGACTGGCCGATCGCCCGGAGCCGGTTAGGCTCGTCTCGCAGAGCCCACCGCGGTACTGCGTAGCCGCGTCACATTGAAGAAGGAGATGCTCGTGCCGTCCATCGACGTCGTCGTAGCCCGGGAAATCCTGGACTCCCGAGGCAACCCCACGGTCGAGGTCGAGGTCGGCCTCGACGACGGCAGCACGGGTCGTGCCGCCGTTCCGTCCGGCGCCTCCACGGGTGCCTTCGAGGCCATCGAGCTGCGTGACGGTGACCCCAACCGCTACGGCGGCAAGGGTGTCGAGAAGGCCGTCCTCGCCGTCATCGAGCAGATCGGCCCGGAGCTCGTCGGCTACGACGCCACCGAGCAGCGCCTGATCGACCAGGCGATGTTCGACCTGGACGCCACCGACAACAAGGGCTCGCTCGGCGCCAACGCCATCCTCGGCGTCTCCCTCGCCGTCGCCCACGCCGCGTCCGAGGCCAGTGACCTCCCGCTCTTCCGCTACCTGGGCGGCCCGAACGCGCACCTGCTGCCCGTTCCGATGATGAACATCCTGAACGGCGGCTCGCACGCCGACTCGAACGTGGACATCCAGGAGTTCATGATCGCCCCCATCGGCGCGGAGTCCTTCTCCGAGGCGCTGCGCTGGGGCGCCGAGGTCTACCACACCCTCAAGAAGGTGCTGAAGACCAAGGGCCTGTCCACCGGCCTCGGCGACGAGGGCGGCTTCGCCCCGAACCTGGAGTCCAACCGCGCCGCCCTCGACCTCATCATCGAGGCCATCCAGCAGGCCGGTTACATCCCCGGCGAGCAGATTGCCCTGGCCCTTGATGTAGCCGCCTCCGAGTTCTACAAGGACGGCAAGTACGAGTTCGAGGGCAAGTCCCGCTCGGCCGCCGAGATGACCGAGTACTACGAGGATCTGGTCTCCGCGTACCCGCTCGTCTCCATCGAGGACCCGCTGTACGAGGACGACTGGGCCGGCTGGAAGGTCATCACCGACAAGCTGGGCGAGAAGGTCCAGATCGTCGGCGACGACCTCTTCGTCACCAACCCCGAGCGCCTCGCCCGCGGCATCGAGGAGGGCATCGCCAACGCCCTGCTCGTCAAGGTGAACCAGATCGGCTCGCTGACCGAGACCCTGGACGCCGTCGAGATGGCCCAGCGCAACGGCTTCAAGTGCATGATGTCCCACCGCTCCGGCGAGACCGAGGACGTCACCATCGCCGACCTCGCCGTCGCGGTGAACTGCGGCCAGATCAAGACCGGCGCCCCGGCCCGCTCGGACCGCGTCGCCAAGTACAACCAGCTCCTGCGCATCGAGGAGATCCTCGACGACGCGGCGGAGTACGCGGGCCGTTCGGCCTTCCCTCGCTTCAAGGGCTGACCCCACCAGGGTCAATCCTTAGCCAGTCGTACGTACGTCCCCGTACCGGTCCCGTACCGTGTGCGGGGACGTACGCGCGTGTGAACGGGAGGCGGGGAAGATGGCCGTGAAGGACCGGGACCGGTTCTCCACCGCGACCAGGCTGAAGCTGCTCGGCGAGCAGACGGCGGCCCGGGTCTACCGCTCCCAGACCAAGCGGCAGGCCCGCCGCTCCCGGCTCACCGGCCGGGCGGCCCTCCTCGCCCTGGTGCTGTGCTCGCTGATCGTGGCGCTCGCGTACCCGATAAGGCAGTACGTCTCCCAGCGCGCCGAGATCTCCGACCTTCAGCGGCAGCAGGCGCAGGCGCGGCAGCGCGTCGAGCAACTGCGCGACCTCAAGGCACGCTGGCAGGACGACTCGTACGCGGAACAGCAGATCCGGCAGCGGCTGCACTATGTGATGCCCGGCGAGACCGGCTACATCGTGATCGACCCGGACGCGGCGAAGCAGTCGCGCGCCGAGCTGGGCGCGGCCGACCGCCCCTGGTACGCGAACGTGTGGGACGGCGTGGACAAGTCCGACGCCTCCGACCAATAACCAGCCGGTAGCCATCAGCGACTACCGGCGACAGCGAACTGACAGAGAGACTTTCGTACCCGCATGGAAACGCCCCCGCCGTCCACTCCGCGCACCGAGCCCACCGACGCGGACGTCGAGGCCTTCAAGCAGCAGCTCGGGCGTCCGCCGCGCGGCCTGCGCGCGATCGCGCACCGCTGTCCGTGCGGACAGCCGGACGTGGTGGAGACGGCCCCGCGCCTGCCCGACGGCACGCCCTTCCCGACGACGTACTACCTGACGTGCCCGCGCGCCGCCTCGGCGATCGGCACGTTGGAGGCGAACGGCGTCATGAAGGAGATGACGGCCCGGCTGGAGACCGACCCCGAGCTGGCCGCCGCGTACCGCGCCGCGCACGAGGACTACATCGCGCGCCGCGACGCCATCGAGGTCCTGGAGGGCTTCCCGAGCGCGGGCGGCATGCCGGACCGGGTGAAGTGCCTGCATGTCCTGGTGGGCCACTCCCTGGCCGCGGGCCCGGGCGTCAACCCGCTGGGCGACGAGGCCCTCGCCATGCTGCCGGAGTGGTGGGCCAAGGGGCCGTGCGTGACGGCCACGAAGGAGGACGACCAGTGACCCGCCGTGTCGCCGCCATCGACTGCGGTACGAACTCGATCCGCCTCCTCGTCGCCGACGTAGACCCGGCGACCGGTCAACTCGTGGACCTGGACCGGCGGATGACGATCGTCCGGCTCGGACAGGGCGTCGACCGCACCGGCCGGCTCGCCCCCGAGGCGCTGGAGCGCACCTTCGCGGCCTGCCGCGACTACGCGGCGATCATCAAGGAGCACGGCGCCGAGCGCCTGCGCTTCGTGGCCACGTCCGCCTCCCGCGACGCCTCGAACCGCGACGACTTCGTCTGCGGGGTCATGGACATCCTCGGCGTCGAACCGGAGGTGATCACCGGCGACCAGGAGGCGGAACTCTCCTTCACCGGCGCCACCAAGGAGTTGACCGGCCGCGACGACCTCGCCAAGCCCTACCTCGTCGTCGACATCGGCGGCGGCTCGACCGAGTTCGTCGTCGGCGACGGCCAGGTCGGCGCGGCCCGCTCCGTGGACATCGGCTGCGTCCGCCTGACCGAGCGCCACCTCGTGCACGACGGCAAGGTGTCCGACCCGCCCACCCCGGACGAGATCACGGCGATGCGCGCGGACATCGAGGCGGCCCTCGACCTCGCCGAGAAGACGGTCCCGCTCCGCGAGGCCCGCACCCTGGTGGGCCTGGCCGGCTCGGTCACCACCATCTCGGCGATCGCCCAGAACCTCCCGGCCTACGACACGGAGGCCATCCACCACTCGCGCGTCTCCCACGACCGCGTCCGCGAGATCACGGACTCCCTCCTCCACTCCACCCACGCCGAACGCGCGACCATCCCCTCGATGCACCCGGGCCGCGTCGACGTCATCGGCGCGGGCGCCCTCGTACTGCTCTCGATCATGGAGCGGATCGGCGCGGAGGAGGTCGTGGTGAGCGAGCACGACATCCTGGACGGGATCGCTTTCCACGCGGCGCTCGATTCCTGCTGATGCGGAAAGTGGCGATCCTCGGTGGAGTCGGGTGGCTCAAGGCACGCGGGCCCGTGAGGACCCGCGTGCCTCACAGGCTGCGGTAGATGTCACGCCGGTTGCCCAGCTTGACGACGAGGATGACGAGTTCACCGTCGTCCACCTGGTAAGCGACCCGGTAGTTGCCGACCCGGAGCCGGTAGAGCCCCGATGTGCCGCTGAGTTTCTTGACGTCGGCACCCTCACGGTACGGGTCGTCGCCGAGAGCGGTCAGTGCGGTCAGGATGCGCATGGCGTCGAGCCGGGCGATGTCCCTCAGCTGCCGCTGGGCCGCCGTGGTGAACCGGAACGCGTACTTCACGCGACGCCTTCACCGCGCTCGGTGAACAGATCCGCCAGCAGTTCGGCCATGGTCACGGTGGGGCCGTTCTCGGCCAGGACGGCTTCAGCCTCTCGGGCCAACATGACGTCGGCCGCCTCTTCCAGGGCTTCGAAGTCCGCGATCGGTACCACGGCCGCCACCGGAGTGCCGTTGCGAGTGATGACCGTCGGGGTGCCTTCCTCGGCCAGGTTGATGCGCTCCGCGAGATGGGCGCGGGCTTCCCTTATGGTCACGGTCTCCTCGGTCATGACATCAGTGTACGCGCATGTGTGTACACGCGACCTGGATGCTCGGGTTCGTGGGACATCCTCGACGGGATCGCCTTCCAGGTGGCGGCGGGCTAAGCGGGCGGACGGCCGTGCCGCACCCGCACCACCAGCTTCCCCGTCGCCCGGTCGTGCTCCATGTCGTCGTGGGCCCGCGGTACCTGGTCGAGGCCGTCGTAGACGCGGTCCACGGGGAAGGACAGCCGGCCGGTGGCGATCGCGTCGAGGATCTCTTGGAAGGTTTCCCGGGGGAGGTCGGTGGCGTCGCCGAAGTAGCCGGCGAGGCGGACGCCCCGGGGGAGGTACTCGTTCGGGGAGAAGTCCCGGACCGTCCACTGGTTGGAGAGGCTGCCGCTGAAGCAGGCCGTGCCGTGGACGCGTACCGCGCGCAGGGTGTCGGGCAGGGTCGGGGTGCCGACGAGGTCGAGGGCGGCGTCGACGCCGCCCGGGTACAACTCGCGTACGGCGGGGGCGACTTCGCCGGTGTCCAGGAGAGGGTGGTCGACGCCGCGCTCCTTCAGGGAGGCGAGGCGGTCGGGGCGGCGGGTGGTGGACAGCACCGTGGCGCCGCGCCAGCGGGCCAGCGCGGCGGCCGCGAGGCCCACCGAGGAGGTGCCGCCGCGGATCAGCAGGGACTGACCGGGCTTCAGGTCCAGGCCGACGGTGAGCGAGCCGTAGGCGGTCTGCACCATCTCCGGCAGGGCGCCCAGCACCTCCCAGGGCAGCTCGGTGTCGACGGGGATGACCTGGGCCAGCGGCACCGACGTGTACTCGGCATAGCCGCCGTCGTAGGTGCGGCCCATGTCCCCCATCATCGCGACGACCTTCTGACCGGGGAGCAGTCCGCTGCCGGGCGGGGCCGCGTCGACCGTGCCCGCGGCCTCGATGCCCGGCACCCGGGGGAAGCTGACGCCCACGCTCACTCCCAGCCGGAGCTTCAGCTCCGAGCGGTTGAGGCCGAACGCCTCGACGCGGATGCGGACCCAGCCGTCGCGTTCGGGCGGGAGAGGGAGCGTGACCGGCCGCAGGTTGTCCACGGGGCCGGGGGCGGAGAGCTGGACGGCGCGCATCGTGAGGGTGCTCGGCGAGGACGTCATGCGCGCAGAACATGTGACAGGTCCGGCTTCATTCCCGGTCGATCCGACGGCCGATCCACCCTGTTTATTACCGGCCGGTAGTAAACTCCTGAGCAGCCCGTATAACGTATGAGCGGGTGCAGGGGGGCGCTCACCACCCCCTCCGGAACGCGTCCGTAAGAAAGTTCGTGAAGTTCTTCACAAGGAATTCTGTCCCGTTGGGCGACGAGACTGCCCCGGTTGGCCCTTCCGGGGGCTCGGTGGGCCTGGAAGCCTGCTCGGCGGGGTCGCGGGGGAGTGGTTCGGGGGCGTTTCGGGAGGGTGTCGTGGAGGTGTGGTCCAGGGGGTCCGAAAGGTAAGAGGAGCAGCTCACGCGGCCTTGACAACGGGGCGAACCGCACCGTGGTTCCACCCCCATGACGTGACCTGGATCATGCGAGTCGCGGAGGATAACACAGCCCCTGGTGAAGCTTGTGAAGGGGCGCACGAGCGACCCCCCAGGGGCAGGTGGATACTCGATGGCATGAGCACCACGGAGCGTCCCAGGATCCTCGTAGTAGGCGGTGGGTACGTAGGCCTGTACGCAGCTCGGCGCATTCTCAAGAAGATGCGCTACGGCGAGGCGACCGTCACGGTCGTCGACCCCCGGTCGTACATGACCTACCAGCCCTTCCTCCCCGAAGCCGCCGCCGGCAGCATCTCCCCTCGGCACGTCGTCGTCCCGTTGCGACGCGTGCTGCCGAAGGCGGAGGTCCTCACCGGCCGGGTCACCACCATCGACCAGGACCGCAAGGTCGCCACGATCGCCCCCCTCGTGGGTGAGGCGTACGAGCTGCCCTTCGACTACCTCGTCATCGCGATGGGCGCGGTCTCCCGCACCTTCCCGATCCCCGGCCTCGCCGAGCAGGGCATCGGCATGAAGGGCATCGAGGAGTCCATCGGTCTGCGCAACCACGTCCTTGAGCAGCTCGACAAGGCCGACTCCACCACCGACGAGGAGATCCGCCGCAAGGCGCTCACCTTCGTCTTCGTCGGCGGCGGTTTCGCCGGCGCGGAGACCATCGGCGAGGTCGAGGACATGGCCCGGGACGCGGCCAAGTACTACACCAACGTCTCCCGCGAGGACATGCGCTTCGTCCTCGTCGACGCCGCCGACAAGATCCTCCCGGAGGTCGGCCCCAAGCTCGGCCTCTACGGCAAGGAGCACCTGGAGAGCCGCGGGATCGAGATCTACCTCTCGACCTCCATGGACTCCTGCGTCGACGGCCACGTCGTGCTGAAGAACGGCCTTGAGGTCGACTCCAACACGATCGTGTGGACGGCCGGCGTCAAGCCCAACCCGGTCCTGTCCCGCTTCGGCCTGCCGCTCGGCCCGCGCGGTCACGTCGACGCCCAGCCGACCCTCCAGGTCACCGGCACCGACTACATCTGGACCGCCGGCGACAACGCCCAGGTGCCCGACATCGCCGCCCGCAAGGCCGGCGTCGAGAACGCCTGGTGCCCGCCGAACGCCCAGCACGCGCTGCGCCAGGCGAAGGTCCTCGGCGACAACGTGATCTCCGGTATGCGGGGCTTCCCGCAGAAGGAGTACTCGCACGCCAACAAGGGCGCCGTGGCCGGTCTCGGCCTCCACAAGGGCGTCGCCATGATCGTCATGGGCAAGGTGAAGATCAAGGTCAAGGGCCGTCTCGCCTGGTACATGCACCGTGGCTACCACGGTCTGGCGATGCCGACCTGGAACCGCAAGATCCGCGTCTTCGCCGACTGGACGCTCGCGATGTTCCTCAAGCGCGAGGTCGTGTCGCTCGGCGCCATGGAGAACCCCCGCGAGGAGTTCTACGAGGCCGCCAAGCCGGCGCCGGCCCCGGCCGCCGCCGCGAAGACCGAGGAGAAGGCCAAGGCCTCCTGACCTCTGGCCCGGCCTCCGGTCGCCTCTGAAGCACGCCCGAAGGGGCCGTCCGCCATCCGTGGTGCGGACGGCCCCTTCGGCGTTGCTGGACATCCGTGTACATGGCGGCTACATCTGTTTTGCCTACTCGTAACGCTCAAGCGGGACTGCAACAGAGCCTGGCCGGTGTTTACGTAGTGATGGACAATTCCGGGATCCGCGTCACGGAGGTGTGCGCCATGGCTGATGCCGCGCTGCGGCTCAAATCCCTCTTCGAACAGCTACTGGGGACCCCCATCCCGGTGCGCATCCGCGCCTGGGACGGTTCCGAGGCCGGGCCGCCGGACGCGCCGGCCCTGGTCGTACGCAATCGCCGTGCCCTGCGCCGACTCCTGTGGAAACCCGGCGAACTGGGCATGGCACGTGCCTGGGTCGCCGGGGACCTGACCATCGAGGGCGACCTGTACGCCGCCCTCGACGCGATGTCCTCGCTGGTGTGGGAGCGCGGCGAGGACGCCCGCGGCCTCGCCCAGGCGCTGCGCGACCCCGAGGTGCGGTCCGCCCTGCGCGGACTGGTCAAGCTCGGCGGACTCCCGCTGCCGCCCGCCCCGCCCCCGGAGGAGGTCCGCCGCAGCCGCGCCCACCTCCACACCAAACGCACCGACAAACGCGCCATCAGCCACCACTACGACGTGGGCAACGACTTCTACGAGATCGTCCTCGGCCCGTCCATGGTCTACTCGTGCGCCTACTGGGAATCCCCGGACGGCACCCTGGAGGACGCCCAGCGCGACAAGCTCGAACTCATCTGCCGCAAACTTGAGTTGACGCCTGGTCAGCGCCTCCTCGACGTCGGCTGCGGCTGGGGTTCGATGGCGATCCACGCGGCCCGCGAGTACGGCGTGAGCGTCGTCGGCGTGACCCTCTCGCAGGAACAGGCGGCCTACGCCCGCAAACGCGTCGCCGAGGAGGGGCTCACCGACAAGGTCGAGATCCGCGTCCAGGACTACCGCGATGTCGCCGACGGCCCCTATGACGCCATCTCCTCCATCGGCATGGCCGAACACGTGGGCTCCGCACGGTACCTGGAGTACGCGAGAGTCCTCTTCGCACTGCTCGCACCGGGCGGACGGCTGCTCAACCACCAGATCGCCCGCCGCCCCTGGCAGGACGAATCGGCCTACGACATCGACGAGTTCATCGACGCGTACGTCTTCCCCGACGGCGAACTCGCCCCCGTCGGCACCACCGTGACCCAGTTGGAGAGCGCCGGGTTCGAGGTGCGGGACGTCGAGGCGATCCGCGAGCACTACGCGCTCACCCTGCGCCGCTGGGTCGCCAACCTGGAGTCCGAGTGGCGGCGCGCGGTCGGACTCGTCGGCGCCGGGCGGGCCCGGGTGTGGCGCCTCTACATGGCGGCCTCCGCGCTCGGCTTCGAGCACAACCGCATAGGAGTCAACCAGGTGTTGGCCGTCCGGACCCCCGAACCGGGCGGCTCCGGAATGCCGTTGCGCGCCCGCACCTGGAACTGAGCGCGCCTTCAGGCCAACAGCGAGGGCCCCGTTCCGCGATGGAACGGGGCCCCGACTCGTCTCCCGTTACTCGGACTTGATCGCCGACAGCATGTTCAGCTTCGCCGCCCGCCGAGCCGGCCACAGCGCCGCCAGGACGCCGACCGTGCCTGCCAGCAGCAGGAAGACCGCCATCCGGGCCCACGGCAGGACCAGTTCGTAGGTCGCCATCTTCGCACCGAGCAACTCACCGGCCGCCCAGCCGAAGAACACCCCGAGACCGATGCCGAGCACCCCGCCGAAGAGCGAGATCACCAGGGACTCCAGGCGGACCATCCGCTTGATGCCCTTGCGGTCCAGGCCGATCGCGCGCAGCATCCCGATCTCCTGCGAGCGCTCGAAGACCGACATGGCCAGGGTGTTGATGACCCCGAGGACCGCGACGATCACCGCCATGGCGAGCAGGCCGTAGACCATGTTGAGGATCAGGGTGAAGACCTGCGCGATGCTGTCGGAGAGGTCCTTCTTGTCCTGGACCTTGACGGCCGGGTTGGAGCCGAGGGCCTTCTCCAGCCTGTCCTTGGTCGAACTCGACGCGCCGTCCGCGGTCTTGACCAGGATCTGCATGTCGGCCGGGTCGGTCTGGTGCGGGGAGAGCGTCGAGTTGTCGAGCATGATGCCGTGGATCAGCGCGTTGCCCTCGTAGACCGCGGCGACCGTGAGCTGCTGGGCCTTGCCGTCCTCGTAGTGCGTGGTGAAGGTCGAACCGGCCTTCCAGCCATGGGACTTGGCCGTGTCATCGTCCACGACCACCTGGGTGCCGGCGACCTTGAAGGTGCCGCTGTCGACCTTGAGGTCGGTGAGCTTGCCGATGGTGGAGCCGGTGACGCCGGTCAGGTACTCGGTCTTGCCGTCGATGCGCGAAGGGGAGTTGCGCAGCGGGCTGGTGGCGGTGACGCCGGAGGTGGTGGTGAGCGTCTTGTCGACGTTCGCGGAGAGTTCGTTGCCGTTGGCCATCGAGACGATGTAGTCGGCGCTGATCGCCGACGAGGCCATCTTGTCGATCCCCTGCTGGAGGCTGCCCGCCATCACCGTCATACCGGTGATGAGGGTGAGGCCGATCATCAGCGCGGAGGCGGTCGCGGCCGTACGGCGCGGGTTGCGCACCGAGTTCTGGCGGGCCAGCTTGCCGGAGACCCCGAAGATCCGCAGGACCGGAGCCGCCGCCGCGATCAGCGGGCGGGACAGCAACGGGGTCAGGATGAACACCCCGATGATGAGGAGGACCGCGCCGAAACCCATGGGGGCCTGGCCGTCCGAACCGCTCATCGTGGTGGCCGCGATGACGACCGCGACACCCGCGCCGGAGAACAGCGCGCCGATCGTGTTGCGAAGCACCAGCGACTTGGTGGTGGCCTGTGCGTGCAGGCTGCTCATCGCGGCGACCGGCGGGATCTTCGCCGCCCGGCGGCCGGGCAGCCAGGCGGCGAGCATGGTGATGAGGATGCCGACCGCGAGCGCGCTGAGGACCGTGCCCGAGGTGATGATCAGCGGGCCGTCCGGGACGGTCGCGCCAATCGTGCCCATCAGGGCGCGCAGCCCGGCGCCGATACCGATACCGGCGACCAGCCCGGCCACCGCGGCGACCGCGCCGACCACGAACGCCTCGATCAGCACCGACCGCGTGACCTGCCGACGGGAGGCGCCGACCGCGCGCAGCAGCGCCAGTTCCTTGGTGCGCTGGGCGACCAGCATGGTGAAGGTGTTGGCGATGATGAAGGTGCCGACGAAGAGCGCGATGCCGGCGAAGACCAGCAGACCCGACTTCAGCCCGCTCATCGACGAGGAGATCAACTCGGCCTGGTCGTCGGCGAGTTGCTGAGCGGTGGTGGTCTCGGTCCGCCCCTGCGGCAGCGCCTGGTCCAACCGCGCCTTGAGCGCCGCCTGAGTCGTCCCGGCAGCCGCCTTCACATCGATCTCGTCGTACGTCCCCGCCTTGCCGAACAGCTTCTGCGCGGTCGCCGTGTCGAAGAGGGCGAGGCTGCCGCCGGCGGCGACATTGCCGTCGTCGGTGGTGAAGACGCCGGTGATCCTCGGCGTCAGCACCGGGCCGTCGACCGAGATGCGCACGGTGTCGCCGACCTTGTACCCGGCGCGCTTCGCGGTCTCGGAGTCGATCGCGACCTCGCCCGAACCATGCGGTGCCGCACCGGACTTGAGGGGATAGCGGGCGTCCTTGTCCCCCCAGTAGTTGCCGCCCTCCGACTGGAAGCCGCCGCCGATGAGCTTGCCCTTCTTGTCGGCGATGGCGGTGAAGCCGTTGACGACCCCGGTCGCGGACGCGGCGCCCGGCACCTTCGCGCTGGTGTCCAGCATGGCCTGGGTCAGCTCGGGCGTCTTGCCGACCGTGTCGCCCTTGTCGTCCTGGCTCTTGGCCCGCACGGCGACGTCGACCTGGTCGAAGCCCTTGGCCGAGCTGTTCTGGAAGGCGTTCGAGATGGTGTTGGTGAAGACCAGGGTCCCCGACACGAACGCGACGCCGAGCATCACGGCGAGCACGGTCATGAGGAGCCGGGCCTTGTGCGCGAGTACGTTGCGCAAGGCGGTACGGAACATGGGTCTACTCAGTCCAGTCGGTCCAGGCGTACAAGAAGTGAGGGTGCGTCAGGAGACCTAGCTGGTACGGCCCTTGGCGTCGAACTGCTTCATCCTGTCGAGCACCGAGTCGGCCGACGGCTCGTACACCTCGTCGACGATCCGGCCGTCCGCGAGGAACACCACCCGGTCCGCGTACGCCGCCGCCACCGGGTCGTGGGTCACCATGACCACCGTCTGGCCCAGCTCCCGTACGGAGTTGCGCAGAAAGCCCAGCACCTCCGCGCCGGAGCGCGAGTCGAGGTTTCCGGTCGGCTCGTCGCCGAAGATGATGTCGGGGCGGGAGGCCAACGCCCTTGCCACGGCGACGCGTTGCTGCTGTCCGCCGGAGAGCTGTGAGGGCCGGTGCTTGAGCCGGTCGGCGAGACCGATCATGGTGATCACCGAGTCCAGCCACTGCTTGTCCGGCTTGCGGCCCGCGATGTCCATCGGGAGCGTGATGTTCTCCAGGGCCGTCAGCGTCGGCAGCAGGTTGAACGCCTGGAAGATGAAACCGATCTTGTCCCGGCGCAACCTGGTGAGCTGCTTGTCCTTCAGGGAGCCCAGTTCGGTGTCACCGATGCGCACGGAACCGGACGAGAACGTGTCCAGGCCGGCCACACAGTGCATCAGAGTGGACTTGCCGGACCCCGAAGGGCCCATGATCGCGGTGAACTCGGCCTGCCGGAAGGCGATCGAGACCCGGTCGAGGGCGACCACCTGGGTCTCGCCCTGTCCGTAGATCTTGGAAAGATCCGTGGCGCGCGCGGCCACGGAGGTGGTCCGGTCGGCGATGGGGGTGGTGGTCACGGAGGGCGCTCCTGTCGGGACGACGGTGTTGCTGGGGACGCGTCCCATCCTTCCGGCCGCATTCCGCCGTGGAGTCACCCGCTGTTCCGGTTCCGGGGGCAGCCTCCAGTCGGACTGTGCGCGGCGCTGTCATACCTGGGGATGAGGACAGTCCCTGAGACCGATCAAGAGCGCACACGTCAAGAACCGGTGGAGCACCCTCGTTCGGGCGGTGAAATTCCGTCATTCCGCATACGAGCCCCCAGACCGCACGCAAGGCTATTGGCAAGTGCTGATGGCTCTTTCCATGGTCTGATGGACCCTCAGACATCAATAAAATAAGACAACATCGGTCCGCCCGCCCGCTGTTGGGAAGGCGCGCCCCGATAGGCTCGAATCTCGATGCGGAGCCCACGGCCTGCCCGGATGGTGGAATGCAGACACGGCGAGCTTAAACCTCGCTGCCCCTTCGCGGGCGTACCGGTTCAAGTCCGGTTCCGGGCACCTCCGACCCTTTTTCGCGAACGCCCCGACCGTTGACAGAGGGCCCATGGGGCCGGAAACTTAAGGCTTGACGAGACAGTGAAGGAAATTTCACCACACGAACAAACGGCATTCGCTCCATTCGAAGGGAACGACCGATGCGCACCACCGTCGGCATCATCGGAGCCGGCCCCGCCGGACTCCTCCTCGCCCGGCTGCTGCACAACGCCGGTATCGACTCGGTCGTCCTGGAGAGCAGGGACCGCGCCTACGTCGAGCACCGCCAGCGGGCCGGAATCCTGGAGCAGGGCACGGTCGACGTGCTGCGCGCGGCCGGGGCCGGCGGCCGGCTGGACCGGGAGGGGCTGCGGCACGACGGCATCGAGCTGCGCTACGACCGCAAGCGGCACCGCGTGGACTTCCCGGCCCTCACCGGCGGTCGTAGCGTGACGGTCTACGCCCAGACCGAGGTCTGCAAGGACCTCATCGCGCTTCAACTCAAGGACGGCGGCCCGCTGCTGTTCGAGGCCGAGGCGCTGGCGGTGGAGGACGCCGACACCGACAGCCCGCGCGTCCGCTTCCGGCACCAGGGCCGCGAGGACGTACTCGACTGCGACTACGTCGTCGGCTGCGACGGCTTCTGGGGCATCGCCCGCACCGCGATCCCCGCCGAACTGACCCGCGTCTTCGAGCGGTCGTACCCCTACGCCTGGCTCGGCATCCTCGCCGACGTCGCCCCCTCCCACGACGAACTCGTCTACGCCCGCCACGACCGCGGCTTCGCCCTCCTCTCGATGCGCTCCCCGGCCGTCTCCCGGCTCTACCTCCAGGTGCCGACGGACGCGGACGCCGAGAGCTGGAGCGACGAGGCGATCTGGGACGAACTGGAGCGCCGGTTCGAGACCGACGACGACTGGACCCTCGACCGCGGCCCCATCACCCAGAAGTCCGTCACCCCCATGCGCTCCTACGTCCACGAGCCCATGCGGCACGGCCGGCTCTTCCTCGCCGGCGACGCCGCGCACATCGTCCCGCCGACCGGTGCCAAGGGCCTCAACCTCGCCGTCGGCGACGTCGTCACCTTCGCGAGGGCACTGACGTACAAGAAGGAGACGGGGAGCGAGGACCGGCTCGACGCGTACTCCGCCACCTGCCTCCGGCGGGTCTGGCAGGCCGAGCGGTTCTCCTACGACATGACGAGCCTCCTGCACCGCGCGCCCGACGCGACGCCCTTCGACGGGCGGCTCCAACTGGCCCGGCTGGAGCGGATCACGTCCTCCCGGGCGGCCGAGACGGACCTCGCGGAGGCGTACACCGGGTTTCCCCTGGATGAGCAGGGATAAGAGGCCTCTAAGAGGGGCGTCACGGCTTGGTACCAGTGTGCTCGGGGCATACGGTCCACCGCGTACCGTGACAGGACGAGGGGAAGATCCTCCCCAAGGGGTAGGGTCAATCCTTTGCCTACCTATTACTCTTGAGGCCAAGGCCGCGCGAGGCGGCCATGGAGGAGTGAAATGAGGAGCAGAAACCCGGTCTTCTCGCGACGGGGGTTCAGCCGCGACAACGGCTACGCGGGCTTCAACACCGCGCCGCAGGCCGGGGGCCCCGCCGTGGGCACGCAGGGCAACCCCTACGCGGGGGGCAACCCGTACGCGCAGAACCCTTACGCCCAGCAGGACCTCCAGCAGGGCGCACCGCCCCAGGCCCCGGCCACCACCGGCCGGATGACCATGGACGACGTCGTCCTGCGCACCGGCACCACCCTCGGCACGCTGATCGTCACGGCCGCGCTCGCCTGGGCGCTGCTCCCGGTCGACGACGCCAACATCAGCCGTTCGTACGGCATCGGGATCGGCGCCGCGCTGGTCGCGATGGTGCTGGCGTTCGTCCAGTCCTTCAAGCGCAAGCCCGTCCCCGCGCTGATCCTGTCGTACGCCGCCCTGGAGGGCGTCTTCCTCGGCGTCGTCTCCAGCGTCGTCGACAACCGCATCGCGAGCGGCGCGGCCATGCAGGCCGTGATCGGCACGATGGCGGTCTTCGCCGGTGTGCTCATCGCGTACCGCGCGGGCTGGATCCGCGTCAACCGCCGTTTCTACGGCTTCGTGATGGCGGCCGCGCTCGGCTTCGTGCTGCTGATGGCGGTCAACCTGCTGTTCGCGGTGTTCGGCGGCGGTGACGGCCTCGGCTTCCGCAGCGGTCCGCTCGGCATCTTCTTCGGTGTCGTCGGCATCATCCTCGGCGCGTGCTTCCTCGCCCTCGACTTCAAGCAGGTCGAGGACGGCATCGCGTACGGCGCCCCGAAGGAAGAGGCGTGGCTGGCGGCCTTCGGGCTCACGCTGACGCTGGTGTGGATCTACATGGAGTTCCTGCGGATCATCGCGATCCTCAACAGCAACGACTAGCTGCTTGGCCGACGCACGTGAAAGGGCCCCGGGTTCGTCCCGGGGCCCTTCGTCGTCTTGTGGTCGTGTCCGCGGTGCGCGCCTAGAGCAGTTTGCGCGCGGCCCTCCTCAGGTCGTACTCGTGAATGATCGCCTTGGCGTGGCCGTACGCGAGGTCGTGCTCGGCGCGGAGCCAGCTGACCTTCTCCTCGAAACGGAAGAGGGCGGGGCCTTCGTCGACGGTGCGCAGCCAGTCGGACACTTCACGACCGGTGCAGTGGGGGATGCGGGCGAGCAGGTTGCGGTGGGTCTCCTGGGAGAACACTTGGGACATCGGCGCCTCCGGACGCATGGGGTGTAAGCCGGTCCTTCAAGTCACCGTGCCTGAGCGTTCGCCCGTTGGCAACAGTCCCGGTGCGGCGCGTAGTCTCGCGGCGTGGTGGATACGACGCGGTTGACTCAAGCGGTGGATCACTTTGCCGACCGGCTTCGAGCCGCGCCGCAGAGCCGGTTGCAACGGGGGGCCGCCGCGGAAGCGCTGGCGCTGGCCAGGGAGATGACCCGGCGGGCGCAGTTGGCGGAGGAGCCCGGGGTGGAGCCTCGGGAGATGCCCGATGCGGGGATGTTCGCCGTGGCCGACCAAATCACCGTGGCTGTCCATGACTTCGCGCTGGTGCTGGTGAGCGAGGCGGAGGTCTCGGAGGGGCTGGAGTTGGTCGCGGAGGCGCAGAAGCGGGCGGGGGTCTGAGTCGGACCCCCGAAGTCGAACCCCTTACAGCGACGCTATGACCCTGTCCGCCAGGATGTAGACGTTCTCCTCGCCGCACGCGAACGTCAGGGTGTACGCGCCCGAGACGCCGGAGCCGCCCAGGAGGAACGGGGTCTCGCCGGCGCGGAGGGCGGCTGCGAGGCGTTCGGCGGTTTCGCGGTGGCCCGGGGTCATGCAGAGGGTGGTGCCGTCGACGAAGACGTAGACGTCGAGGGTGCCGAGAGGGCCGGGGCGGACGTCGGCCAGTTCGACCGCGGCCTCGGCGAGTTCCTCAAGGGTTGCCACCGTGCGTTCGTGGTCGTTCGCCACGGGTGACTGGACCGGTACGAAGTCCGGGTGCGAGGGGTGGCGGCGGCGGGCGGCGGCCAGTTCGGGGGACTCCCCGGCGAACTCGTCGGCCTCCGCGAACGGCTCGGTCACCGGCTCCAGCGGTTCGAGGCCCACGAAGTCGCTCTGGCGGGGCATGAACAGCTCGCTGTCCGGCAGACCCAGCAGGGTCGGCACCTCGGTGTCGCTGGCTTCCTGGGCGGCCCAGAAGGCCCGCGCCTCGGCCAGCTCCCGCTCTCGCTCCTCGGCCAGTGCCTCGGCCACGGCGGCGCGTATCTCATCCGCGTCGGTGTGGGTGCGGGCGGCGGGCACGAGCGGCCGCAGCGCGGCGGCCCGGCTCTCGGCGAGTTCGGTGTGCAGGGCTGCTACCTGGCGACGGAGCACCAAGAGGGTGCGCAGGACGGCGACGCCCACGGCGCCTGTGGCGGCCGTGGTGAGCAGCAAAGCGATCGGCATGGCGCTCACTGACGTACTCCCGGTTCAAAGTCGACCCCCGACTTCCTACATCAGCTTGAAGGGCGGACTAACCAACTGTCAGTGCGTAACGTCACGAAACGGGCAGGACTTTGGGCCCGATGTTTGGTGGTGAAACGGTCCTGACCTGGGGAAATCCCTTTTCGAAGGGAGATAGGTCACATCCTGGGGGAGATTGGATCACAAATCGGCCCGGAACCCAGGTGGTTACTGGGTTCCGGGCCTGATGGTGACGCAAAGTTCCCCTACGACTACGGGGAGTTGACTAGCTGAGGCGCTCGATGACCATCGCCATGCCCTGGCCGCCGCCCACGCACATCGTCTCCAGACCGAACTGCTTGTCGTGGAACTGGAGGGAGTTGATCAGCGTGCCGGTGATGCGGGCGCCGGTCATGCCGAAGGGGTGGCCCACGGCGATCGCGCCGCCGTTCACGTTCAGCTTGTCCAGCGGGATGTTCAGGTCGCGGTAGGACGGGATCACCTGGGCGGCGAACGCCTCGTTGATCTCGAACAGGTCGATGTCGTCGACGGTCAGACCGGCGCGGCCCAGCGCCTGCTTCGACGCCTCGACCGGGCCGAGGCCCATGATCTCGGGGGAGAGGCCGGAGACACCGGTCGACACGATCCGGGCCAGCGGCGTGAGGCCCAGCTCGCGGGCCTTGGTGTCGCTCATGATGACGACCGCGGCGGCGCCGTCGTTCAGCGGGCAGCAGTTGCCGGCCGTGACCAGGCCGTCGGGGCGGAAGACCGGCTTGAGGCCGGAGACGCCCTCCAGGGTGACGCCGGCGCGCGGGCCGTCGTCCTTCGACACGACCGTGCCGTCCGGCAGCGTGACCGGGGTGATCTCGCGCTGCCAGAAGCCGTTCTTCAGGGCCTCCTCGGCGAGGTTCTGCGAGCGGACGCCGAACTCGTCCATGTCCTGGCGGGTGACGCCCTTGATCCGGGCGAGGTTCTCCGCGGTCTGGCCCATCGCGATGTACGGGTCGGGGAGCAGGCCGTCCTCGCGCGGGTCGTGCCAGGTGGAGCCCTCGGACGCGGCCGTGGCGGCGGTGCGCTCCTGTGCCTCGGCGAAGATCGGGTTCGTGGTGTCCGGGAGGCCGTCCGAGCTGCCCTTGGCGTAACGGGAGACCATCTCGACACCGGCCGAGATGAAGATGTCGCCCTCGCCGGCCTTGATGGCGTGCAGGGCCATGCGGCTGGTCTGGAGGGACGAGGAACAGTAACGGGTGATCGTGCAGCCGGGCAGGTGGTCCATGCCCATCTGTACGGCGACGATCCGGCCGAGGTTGTAACCCTGCTCGCCGCCGGGGAGGCCGCAGCCGAGCATCAGGTCCTCGATGAGCTTCGGGTCCAGCTCGGGGATCTTCGCGAGGGCGGCCTGGATGATCGTGGCGGTGAGGTCGTCGGGGCGCAGGTCCTTGAGGGAGCCCTTGACGGCGCGGCCGATGGGGGAGCGGGCGGTCGAGACGATGACGGCTTCGGGCATCACGGCTCCATTGGCGTTCGTACGGGGACTGACTGGCACGGCTCCTTGGGAAGTTACCCGTACGTATGGCACAGGTCACGGGCATCGCTGTGTGACCCTGACCGCAATTGTCTAAGCGCTTGCTTGGGCCTCAGACACTGGACGAGTTGGAGGGGGCCGAAGGGGTCGTCTCCGGCTCCGGCACCCTGCGCCGCTTCCGGCGCTTCAGCAGCGCCCAGGGACCCCTGGGCCCTGTCGGCATCGCCGCCGTGACCTCCGTGCCCGCCTCCGAAGCGGCCTCCGCGGCCGCTCGTGCCACCGGGAGGAAGCCCTCGCGGCGGGAGGCGTCCGGGCGGTCCTCTTCCGCCGGCCAGAGGCCCAGGGCGGCGCAGACGGTCGGCAGGACCGCCATCGCCGCTGTCGCGTAGCCCTCCGCCGAGGGGTGGAAGTTGTCCGGGCCGAACAGCTCGCGCGGGTTCGCCGCGAACTCGGGGCCCAGCAGGTCGCCCAGGGACACCGTGCGTCCGCCCTGTTCGACCGTGCCGATCGTCTGGGCCGCCGCCAGCTGCCGGGAGGCCCGGCGGGCCAGCCAGCGCAGCGGCTGCTGGACCTGCTCCACCGTCCCGAGGTCGGGACAGGTGCCGACGACCACCTCGGCGCCGGCCGTGCGCAGCCGTCGTACCGTCGCCGAGAGGTGGCGGACCGATCTGGTCGGGTGCATGCGGTGGGTGACGTCGTTCGCGCCGATCATGATCACGCAGACGTCGGGCACCCGGGAGGTGTCCGCGAGGGCCAGCGCGACCTGACGGTCCAGGTCGTCGGACTGGGCGCCCGGGAGGGCCACGTTGTGCAGCTCGACCGGGCGTTCCGCGACCGCCGCGAGGCCCGAGGCCAGCAGGGCGCCCGGGGTCTGGGCCGCCCGGTGCACGCCCTGCCCGGCCGCCGTGGAGTCGCCGAGCATGGTCAGCCGGAGCGGGGGTTCACCCGGGGTGTCGTAGACATGGCCGTAGCGGCCATCGGCGCTGGGCACATGGTTGCTGCCCGGACCATGGCCGTTGCCCACATGCCGTTTCACGAAGCGGACCTCGGCCAGCACCAGCCCGACGGCCGCCGCGCCCACCAGTCCCACCCCGCCGCCGCCGTACGCCGCACCGGCCGCGATCCGTCGGGCCACCCGTGCCCTCGACATCCTCGTCATACGTCGCCGCCACCTCCTCTGAGCCGTCACCCACTCCTTGCCCCGAACAGCACGTCGCCCAATCTCAACGGGCGGTGAACGTCATTTCCGGGCCTTAGGCTGACGGGACCCATCAAGACCACTTCTTTTGCAGCGACCGGAGACAACGGTGCAATTCCACGACTCGATGATCAGCCTCGTCGGCAACACCCCGCTGGTGAGGCTCAACAGCGTGACCGAGGGCATCCAGGCGACCGTTCTGGCCAAGGTGGAGTACTTCAACCCCGGCGGGAGTGTGAAGGACCGCATCGCCCTGCGCATGATCGAGGCGGCCGAGCAGAGCGGCGCGCTCAAGCCCGGCGGCACCATCGTCGAGCCGACCAGCGGCAACACCGGCGTCGGCCTGGCCATCGTCGCCCAGCAGAAGGGGTACCACTGCATCTTCGTGTGCCCCGACAAGGTGTCCACCGACAAGATCAACGTGCTGCGGGCCTACGGCGCCGAGGTGGTCGTGTGCCCCACCGCCGTGGACCCCGAGCACCCGGACTCGTACTACAACGTCTCCGACCGGCTGGTCCGTGAGACGCCGGGCGCCTGGAAGCCCGACCAGTACTCCAACCCCAACAACCCGCTCTCCCACTACCACTCGACCGGCCCCGAGCTGTGGGAGCAGACGGAGGGGCGGATCACCCACTTCGTGGCGGGCGTCGGGACGGGCGGGACCATCTCCGGCACCGGGCGCTATCTGAAGGACGCCAGCGAGGGCCGGGTGCAGGTCGTGGGCGCCGACCCCGAGGGCTCGGTCTACTCCGGCGGCTCCGGGCGGCCGTATCTCGTCGAGGGGGTCGGTGAGGACTTCTGGCCGACCGCCTACGACCGGACCGTCGCGGACGAGATCGTCGCCGTGTCCGACAAGGACTCCTTCCAGATGACCCGCCGGCTGGCGAAGGAGGAGGGGCTGCTCGTCGGCGGCTCCTGCGGGATGGCCGTCGTCGCCGCGCTGCGGGTCGCGGAGCGGCTCGGGCCGGACGACGTCGTGGTCGTGCTGCTGCCCGACAGCGGGCGCGGGTACCTGAGCAAGATCTTCAACGACGAGTGGATGGCGGACTACGGCTTCCTGGAGGACGAGGGCCCCAGCGCCCGCGTCGCCGACGTCCTCAACGACAAGGTGCACGGCGCCATCCCCTCCCTCGTCCACATGCACCCGGACGAGACGGTCGGCGAGGCCATCGACGTGCTGCGTGAGTACGGCGTCTCGCAGATGCCGATCGTGAAGCCGGGCGCCGGTCACCCGGACGTCATGGCGGCCGAGGTCGTCGGGTCCGTCGTCGAACGGGAGCTGCTGGACGCCCTGTTCACCCAGCGCGCCTCCCTCTCCGACCCGCTGGAGAAGCACATGTCGGCCCCGCTGCCGCAGGTCGGTTCCGGTGAGCCGGTGGGCGATCTGATGACCGTGCTGGGCGCGGCCGACGCGGCGATCGTCCTGGTCGAGGGCAAACCGACCGGGGTCATCAGCCGGCAGGACCTGCTGTCCTTCCTCGCCAAGGGCGGGAAGCAGTAGCGAACGTCCGGTGAACGGGCCGTGGCGACGGCAACTTTGCGGTCGCCGGTCCGGATGGTGGACTTCGCGGAAGTGGTACGAGCGCGTCACGTCCACGCAGCACCCGCTTAACACGGATCGTGCAGATTAGGGGATGTCGGCAGGCGGGAGCGGCTCCCCGCCTCGCCGACACAGAAACGGCGTCACGGACCTCCGGAGCGGCTCCCGGACCTCCACCGACGCCTTGGACGCGCACGCCCGGCCCTGACCCGGCACGCGTCCCTCGCGGGGACCGCCGTCGTCCCGCCCTCCCGGCAACGGGGGGTGCGGCGGTCCCCGCGCAAGACTTTTCTACAGCCCGTTTGCCTACAGCCCCTTCTCCAACGGGCTACCCCTCCCACTCGCTGTCCTGGCCCGACTTGTGGTGCCGGCGGCCGCCGAACAGCCCCGGGTTGGTGCGGGCGGCCTGGACGGCGTTCACGCCGACGATGCCGAACCAGGCCACCAGCAGGCCAGGGAGGTTGGCGATGCCGCCGCCGATCGCGGAGAGCGGGATCGCCAGGACCATCGAGACGATGCCGAAGCCGAAGCGCTCGCCCCAGGAGTCGGTGGGCTTCGGCCCCCGCGAGCCGCGGGCGACCACCATCTGCTGCTCGGCCATCTGCCGGCGCACCCGGCGCTCCACCGCGCCGTCGATACGCTGGTCGACCTTCTCCAGGAACGAGTCGACCAGCGCCGACTCGTACTCGTCGCCCAGTTCCCTGCGTGCCTGCAAGGTGGCGTTGAGTTCCTTCTTGAGTTCGGCGTCGTGCGAGTCCATTCCCGTCATGCGACTCAGATTAGGGAGCCACGGCGCCCGCTGCACTGGGGATAGCCCCCCTGTCGGAGGTCGGGTTCCTCGCCGACGATCACCCCTTGGTCAGCCCGTGCTGCTTCGCATACGCGTTCGCCACGTCCTCCGGGTCCTTCTTGTCCTTGTCCACCTGGCGGTTCAGCTCGGTGAGCTGGGCGGTGGTGAGGACGTTGCCGAGCCGGGCCAGCGCCTTGCGGACCGTCGGGTCGGCCACCCGGTCGGCGATGAGCGGGACGATGTGCTGACTGGGGATCAGGGTCTTCGGGTCGGTCAGGACGACCCAGTCGTTGGCCTTGATGTCGGTGTCGGTGGTGAACAGGTTCGCCACGTCCACATCGCCCTTCTTCAGCGCGCCCTTCACCAACGGCCCGTCGGAATCAAGGGACTTGAACTCCTTGAACTCCACGCCGTACACGTCCTTCAGCCCTACGACGCCCACCTGACGGGTCTTCACCTCGGCGGAGGCGCCGATGACCAGCTTGCCGTTCACCTTTGCCAGGTCGGCCAGCGAGACCAGGCCGTACTTCTGCGCGGTCGCGCGGGTGACGACGAAGCAGTCCGCGTCCTCCGCCACGCCGTAGGGCAGGACCTGGAGGCCGGAGGGAAGGGCGAGGGTGAGGGCGTTCTGCATCTCGCCCGCGTCCGCGACCTCGGACTTGGGCTGGAGGTAGGTGAGCAGCGAGCCCTGGTACTCGGGCAGGAGGTCGATGTCGCCGCTCTTGAGGGCGGGGAAGACGATCTCGCGGGTGCCGAGGTTGGGGCGGACCTTGACCTTCACGCCGGCCGTTTCCAGGACGGCGGCGTAGAGGTAGCCCAGCACCTGGTTCTCGGTGAAGTTGGCGGTGCCGATGGTGACGCCGTTCTTGCTGGAGGCGCTGCCACCGCCGGCCGAGCCCCCGCCGTCGAGCGAGGTGACACCGCTCGCGCAGGCCGAGAGGACGGGGACGGAGGCGACCGCGAAGAGGCCGCCGAGGACGGTACGACGATTCATTTCGGAGTTCCCTAGGCGGTGCGGTGGCGGAAGAGGAAGCGCTGGAGGGTGGAGAGGCCCAGGTCCAGGACGATCGCCACGACGGCGACGAGCACCGCCCCGCCGAGCACCTGCACGAGGTCGCGCTGGGCGAGGCCGTCGAAGACGTAGCGGCCCAGGCCCCCGAAGGAGACGTAGGCGGCGATCGTGGCGGTGGCGACGACCTGGATGAGGGCGAGGCGCAGGCCGGTCATGATCAGGGGGAGCGCGAGGGGCAACTCGACCTGGAACAGCACCTGGTGGCCGCGCATGCCCTGGCCGCGCGCCGCGTCCTTCACATCCGGGTCCACGGCCGTCATGCCGGCGTAGGTGTTCGTGACGATGGAGGGGACCGCCAGGGCGACCAGCGCGATGTACACCGGCCACATGGACAGGCCGCTGGCCAGGAAGACGAGGACGACCAGGCCCACGGTCGGCAGCGCGCGGCCGAAGGAGGCGAGGTTGATCGCGAGGAACGCGCCCTTGCCGGTGTGCCCGATCAACAGGCCCAGCGGGAGGCCGATCGCGGCCGCGATGAGGGTCGCGAGCAGCGAGTACTGGAGGTGCTCGGCGAGGCGGTGCGCGATGCCGTCCGAACCGGCCCACTGGGAGCCGCTGGTCAGCCACTTGGCGAGGTTCTTGAAGAGTTCGAACATCAGGCTCGCCGCCTCTTCCACGGGGTGAGTACGTACTGGAGGGCGACCAGGGCCGCGTCCGCGACCACGGCGAGCAGCAGGGTGAGGACCACGCCCACGATCACCGGCGTCGGGAAGTCGCGCTGGAATCCGTCGGTGAAGAGCTGGCCGAGGCCTCCGTCGCCGATGTAGGTGGCGACCGAGACGAGCGAGATCGACATGACCGTGGCGATACGGACACCGGCCATGATCACCGGGAGCGCCAGGGGGAGTTCGACGGTGAGGAGCGTGCGCAGGGGGCGCGTGCCCATCGCTTTCGCCGCCTCCTTGGTCTTCGTCGGGACCGAGTCGAGGCCCTCGACCGTGTTCCGCAGCAGCACGACCAGCGTGTAGACCGTCAGGCCGATCACGGTCGTGGTGCGGGTCAGGCCGCTGATCGGGAGGAGGAGTACGAAGATCGCGATCGACGGGATCGTGAACAGCACGTTCGAGAGGCCGAGCAGGAAGCCGCGCAGCGGGCGGACTCGGTGGGCGACCACGGCCAGCGGGAGCGAGATGACGAGTCCGAGGAGGACGGCGGTCATCGCGGCCTGGAGGTGGGAGAGGGTCAAGCTGGTGAGGTCGTCGGTGTGGTCGCCTATCCACGACCAGTCGACGGTCATGCCGCCACCCGGGCTTCGGCGTGGGCCAGGCCCGCGTGGGTGTGGATGTCGTCGCGGGACGAGACGCCGGTGAGGACGCCTGCGGCATCGACGCGGGCTATCAGGCCGGTGGGGGACGCGATCGACTCGTCGAGGGCGGCGAGCAGCGAGTCGCCGTCCTGGAGCGGTCGTACGGGGATCTCGGCGTCCTTGGACGTCCAGTGCAGGGGCTTGCGCGCCGCGTCCAGGACCAGGGTCCAGGTGCCGCCCTCGGGGGCCGGAGCCTGCGGGACGTCGGCGAGGGTCTTCAGCGAGAGCAGCTTGAGGCCGCGCTCGGCGCCGAGGAAGTCGGCCACGAAGTCGTCGGCCGGGCGGGCGAGGAGTTCGGCGGGGGCCGCGCACTGGACGAGATGGCCGCCGGTGCGGAAGATCGCGATGCGGTCACCGAGCCGCACGGCCTCGTCGACGTCGTGCGTGACGAAGACGATGGTCTTGTTCAACTCCTTCTGCAGGCGCAGGAGTTCGTCCTGGAGCTGGCTGCGGACCACCGGGTCGACGGCGCCGAAGGGCTCGTCCATCAGCAGCACCGGCGGGTCGGCGGCGAGCGCGCGGGCCACGCCGACGCGCTGCTGCTGGCCGCCGGAGAGCTGGTGCGGGTACCGCTTGCCGGCGTCGGCGGCGAGGCCGACGGTCTCAAGGAGCTCGGCCGCCCGACTCCGCGCCTTCTTCCGGCCGTGGCCCAGCAGGAGCGGCACGGTGGCGATGTTGTCGAGGACCGTGCGGTGCGGGAAGAGCCCCGACTGCTGGATGACGTACCCGATGGAGCGGCGCAGTTCGGCCGCGTCCTGCTGGGTGACGTCCTTGCCGCCGACCTTGATGACGCCCGAGGTCGGTTCGATCATCCGGTTGATCATCCGAAGGGTGGTCGTCTTGCCGCAACCGGAGGAACCGACCAGTACGGTGACCCCGCCTTCCGGCATCTCCAGGGAGAGATCGTGAACCGCTGTCGTGCCGTTGGGGAAGCGCTTGTGGACCGCGTCGAACTGGATCATGAGTTGTCCCTTGCCCGGCTGTATAACGTCATGCAGAGTTCTCGGTGTCTGAATAGTTTGTCAATGTCTCCGCGTTAATCCGAGGTAACGGATGCCCGGCAGGCAAGATCGAGTGTCCTGATTGAGGGGAGTTTGGCGCCTTATGTCGTCTCGGATCGTGGACTCCACCGATGCGATGGTGTCCGGTGGCTCCGATCTCGTCGTCCTCGACGGGGTCGGGCTCGGGATCGTCGATGTCGTCCGGCTCGCCGACGGGGACGCCCGGCCGGTCCCCGGCACCGACGCGATGAAGCGCGCGACCGACTCCTGGGACGCGGCCCGCCGGATCGCCGCGACCGGCCGCGTCTACGGCCGTTCGACCGGCGTCGGCGCCAACCGGAACGAGGACGTGCCCACCGAGGCCGCCGCCGAACACGGTCTGCGGCTGCTGCGCAGCCATGCCGGCGCGATCGGCGACGAACTCCCGGCCCGCGAGGTGCGGGCCATGCTCGCCGTCCGGGCCAACCAACTGCTCGCGGGCGGTGCGGGACTGCGGCCCACAGTCGTCGGAGCGCTGTGCGAGGCGTTGGAGAACGGGGTGTACCCGGTCGTCAACGAGTTCGGGTCGGTGGGGACGGGGGACATCGCGGCGCTGGCGCAGGTGGGGCTGGCGTTGGTGGGGGAGCATCCCTGGCGGAGCGCCTCGGGGGAGCACAGTCCTGTGGGCGTCCCCGAACCCCAACCCCTCGACAACAACGACGCGTTGGCGATGATCAGCAGCAACGCGCTCACTCTTGGTCAATCGGCCCTCGCGCTGCACGAGTTGCGCGGGCTCATCGGCGCGACCCAGGTCGTCGGCGCGCTCTCGCTGCTCGCCGTCGACGGTTCGCACGAGCCGTTCGCCGCGCCCGTGCACGCCGCCCGCCCGCACCGCGGGTCGACCGAAGTCGCCCGGCGGATGCGGGAGTTGATCGGCGCCGCCGACCGGCCCACGCCTCCCCTCGGCCGTATCCAGGACCCGTACGGCTTCCGCTGCCTGCCGCAGATCCACGGCCCTGCGCACGACGCGGCGGACGCGCTGGAGGACGTTCTCGCGATCGAGATCAACGCCGCCGCCGAGAACCCCTTCATCTCACCCGAGGACATGGCCGCCTACCACCACGGCGGCTTCTACCAGGCCCAACTCGCCCTCGCCCTGGACCACTTCAGGCTCGCGATCACCCAGGTCGCGCGGCTGTCGACGTCCCGGCTGTCCTCGCTCAACGAGCCCGCGTTCACCCGCCTCAAGCCGTTCCTGGCGGACCAGGAACCAGCCTCCTCCGGCATCATGATCCTGGAGTACGCCGCCGCGGCCGCGCTCGGTGACCTGCGCGCGTTCTCGGCTCCCGCCTCGCTCGGGCACGCTGTACTCTCCCGGGGCGTCGAGGAGCAGGCCAGCTTCGCCTCGCTCGCCGCCCGTCAGACACTGCGCGCCTGCCGCGCGTACCGTCTCGTCGTGGGCTGCGAACTCGTCGCCGCCGTACGGGCGTTGCGCCAGCGCGACCTGCGGCCCGAACCGGACCTGCCGGTCGGCCGCGCGCTGGAACTCGCCGAGTCGGTGCTCGACGAGGACCCGGCGGACCGGCCGCTCACGGACGATGTGACGGCGGCGGCCGGACTGCTCGACCGGTTCACGGACATCTGGAGGGGAAGCACGTCATGAGCGTGGACGGGACTGTGGACGGGAGTACGGATGTGACGGACAGCCCGGCCGGGCGGCTGCAGGCGCTCTTCGAGGGGCACCGGCTCACGCCGACCCAGCGGCGGATCGCGCACAGCATGGTGCGGCGCGCCGCCGACGTGCCGTTCCTGTCCAGTGTGGAACTGGCCGAACTCGCCGGCGTCAGCCAGCCCTCCGTGACCCGCTTCGCGGTCGCCCTCGGCTTCGACGGCTACCCGGCGCTGCGCAAACACCTCCGCGAGGTCGCGCCCGCCGAGTCGGCGCCGGATTCGGCGTCGTACAACGAGTACCAGCAGGCCGTGGCGGCCGAGATCGAGAACCTGAAGCACCTCTCCGAGATACTGGCCGACCCCCGCCCGGTCGCCAAGGCGGGCCGCCTCCTCGCCGCCTCGCGCCCGCTGCCCGTCCTCGGCCTGCGCGCGGCGGCCTCCCAGGCGTACGGCTTCGCGTACTTCGCCGCCAAGGTCCATCCGGACGTACGGCTGCTCAACGAGGGCGGCACGATGATCCACGACCGCATCGACGCGGCCGTCCGCGCCGGCGCCACCGCCCTGCTGTGCTTCGCGCTGCCCCGGCACCCCCGCGAGGTCGTGGACACCCTGACGTACGCGAGGGAGGCGGGCCTGACCGTCGTCACCGTCGCCGACTCGGCCTTCGCGCCGGTCGCCAAGGTCTCCGACCTCCTGATCCCGGCCGCCGTCGGCACCGGCCTCGCCTTCGACACGGCCTGCGCCCCGATGCTGCTCGGCCGGGTGCTGTTGGAGGCGATGTGCGACGACCTTCCGGACGCACAGGCGCGGTTGGAGGAGTTCGACGCTCGGGCTGCGGCGCGGGGGTTGTTCGTGGAGTAAAGGCCCCCGTGGAGCAGGGGCCCCGTCCCATCTGGGGTGTTCTCAGATTCGTCTCACGTTCGCTCACTAGTCTCCCCGCACTACGGAACTGTGCCGGGACGACCAGGAGGCGGGACGTGGCACGCGGAGATCGGAGAGTCCAGGGGCTGGCCCGAGTGGCGGTCGTCGTACGTGCCGGAGCCGCGCCGCTGTGGTGGTTCGGGGTGCTGGCGGCGGGTGTCGGGGTGTTGCCGGAGGGGATCACCGGGCGCCGGATCGGGGTGATGGCCGGGGCCGCGCTGTTCATCGTCGCGGCGGCCGTGGTGTCGTACGCGCGCCGCAAGCGCTACACGGCCCTCGCGCGCGGTGCCGCCCGGGCCGGCAAGCACGATGTGCTCCAGGACCGCGCGGTGAGCGTACGGAACTGGCGCCGCGCCCACCGCTGGTGGATCGTGCTCGCCTTCGTGCTCGCGCTGGGCAGCGCGTTCGCGGTGCCCGCGGCGGGCGGCATGCTGCTCGCCGGCACCGGTGCCGGGCTGCGCCTGAAGGCCGCCTGGCTGGGCCGCCGGGAGCGGGCCGACGACGTACTGCTGTGGATCCGGGTGGACTGGCTGGACAAGCGTGACGGCGCGCCCGTGGGCAAGCCGGTCAAGGGCTTCCGCTCCACCGGCATCGCCGCGGGCGACGCCACCCCGGGTGGGGCGCGCCGCCGCGGCGACGTGTTCGCGTAGCCGGGTTTCTAGACCTCCAGGTCCGCCTCGATCTTCTTCAACTGGTGGCGGGCCATCGCCAGGTTGCTCCGGTTGGCGTCCAGCACCAGGTAGATGAAGAGGCCGTTGCCGCCGCGTCCCTTGAGCAGCCGGATCAGGTGGTACTGGTTCGACAGGGTGATCAGGATGTCCTCGATCTCGCCCTTCAGCCCGAGGTGCTCCATGGTGCGCATCTTGGCGCGCACCACGTCGGTGTTCCCGGCGGCGGCGACGCCGAGGTCGAAGGTCTTGCTGCCGCCCATCGTGCCGAGCGCCATACCGCTGGTGTAGTCGACCAGCGCGACTCCGGTCGCGCCCTCGATGGAGGTCAGCGCCTCTTTGAGCGAGGTTTCGGTGTTGGCCATGACAGTGCTCCCTTGGGTCCGTTCAACTTTCCGTGGTGGTGCGCGCGTTGGTCGTTGCGGTGGTGCGTGGTGCGCGCGCCGTTCTCGTTCGTGCGGTGATGGTTTTCGGTGGCGCCCCGGCGGGCGCCGCTGCGGCCTGCTCCTCGGCAGCGGCCGCCGCCTCGGCGTCGACCAGTTCCCCGATCCGGGCCCCGGCCCGGCGGCCCTCCAGCAGCAGCCGGCCGAGGTTGACGCGGTCCTGGGCGAGCACGGTCAGCACGGCGCCCGAGCCCGCCGCGTAGGTCGCGACATAGCCGTAGACCCCGCGCACGAGCAGCTCGCGGAACTCGCCCTGCCCGGTCGCGTCCGCCATCCGTACGGCCACGCCGAGCGCCGTCACGGTGAGCGCCGCCACGCGCTCCGGCTCGACGCCCGGGGTGTCCTGCGCCAGGACGAGACCGTCGACGCCCGCCGCCAGCGCCCCGGTCAGTTGGGGCACGCGGGCTCTCAACCGGCGCAGCTCGTCGAGGACTTCGGCCTCGGAGGCCATCGGCTCTCTCCTCTCGGCGCGTGCTCGCTGCCACTCAAAGGGCCTCCAGCGCATCCCTGAGCCTCTTCAGCAATGTGATGTCGGGGTCGACGGCGGTGGGATCGGTGACGTCGGGCAGCGGCGCGGCGGCGGGCGCGGGCGGCCGGGGCGACACGAGGCCCGCCGACACCAGCCGTCGCACGTCCAACAGCGTGGGGTACGCCCGCCGGCCCAGCAGCCGCGCGATGTCCGGCGCCGTCCGGACGCCGTCCACCCGGTCCAGCACCGCCGCCTGCCGAGCGGTGATCGCCGGGGGCGCGACGGCCTCGGCCCGCACCAGCGGCGCGCCGTCCGTCGCCGCGTCCGGCCAGACGCGGTGCAGCAGATCGCGCCGGCGCAGCGTCTCCCGTTCCAACGCGGCCACCGGCACCGGCCGCACCCCGCCGATCGGATGCGTGACCCCGTACCGGAAACGCCCCGGGGTACTGCTCGGCGCGAGCACGAAGTACGCCGCGTCGTACAGCGCCCCCAGATGGCACAACTCCAGCGCGCCCGGGCTCAACAGGCCGCCGTCCAGCAGCAGTCGGGTGGTGGCGTGCCGTTCGTCGGTCGCCTCGGCGGCGGCCTGCCAGGCCTCGGTGCGCAGGGTGCCGCGCGCGGTGAGGAGCAGGTCGAGACCGGGAGCGGACGGGCTCTCGGCGTGCACCACCCGGCCCCCGACCAGGTGGAGGCTGCCGCGCTCGCGCACAAGGACTCCGGTGGCCTCCTCGGCGGCGAGCCGCGTCAGCATCGGCGAGACCCCGCCCCAGCCCCGGTCACCGGCGGCGACCTTGTCCCGTACGGGCAGCCGCGGCGGCGGGGTCGTCGGCGTGGCCTTGACCGCGGTCATCCCAGCACCAGCCGTCCGGCCATCTCGCCGAGCCGGATCCGGGCCAGTGCGAGATTCCCCTCCGTGCGGGCCAGCCACAGATGCAGGAACACACTGCTCTCGAACGACGTCCGCACGAACCGCAGCACGTGATAGCTGTCCCGGTTGCTGACGATCAGATCCTCCAACGGAGGATCGTCCGCCTCCGCGCCCTCCTCCCCGTCGGACGCGAACGCCCGGTGCTCGGCCGCGAGCCGCGCCAGCTCCGCGGCCTCGGCCGCACTGGCCTCCTGGTCACCCCCGGGCGACTCTCCTACGACGCCCAGGGCCAGCCCGCTCGTCCAGTCGACCAGCGCGGCGCCCCGGGCACCGGGCAGTCGCATGGCCTCCAGTAAGCACTCGTCGATTCCGGGCACCGTGGCTCCCCTCCCGCCTGCGGTTCGGCTGAGTGACGACGAAGCTACGCACCGTGTGGCCGAGGGGTGAGGGTTCTGGCATTTTCCGGTGGAACATGCCCGGAGTGACTAAGGTGGGTCAACTGACCCTGTTTCCCCACCAGTTCAACCGCATGTTCACAGGGGTGCGTCAACGGCGCCCGGGGGCGCGCAGGGTGGTGAGCGCGGCGGCGTGCGCCCCTCCGGATTCGGCCACGATCTCCGCCACCGTCTGCGGCCTCCGCACGGTCGCGAACGCCACGCCCCCGGAACCGTCCGGCACGAAGCCGTAAACACCGGGCCTGGCAAGGGAGTTGTAGGCGTAGTGGGCCCCGAAGTAGTACGCCCCGGTGTCCAGCGCCGCCGCGTGGTCACCCTGCTCCAGCAACGGCAGCGCCTGCCCCTCGGCCAGCAGATCGCCCGCGAAACAGGCCGGACCGGCGACGTCCTGCACCACCTCGGGCCCCGACTTGGGCCGCCCCTTCGCGTCGTACGCGGCGATCCGCAGCGGCCAGGACTGCGGCGCGTACACCGTCCGCGTCGCCACCTGCACACCCGCGTGCGTGATCGCGATCGGCCGCCCGCCGGCGCTCTTGGCGTACTCGACCCGGGCCACCACCGTGCCCTGCTTGGCCAGCATCGACCGCCCGAACTCGGTCACCAGCCCGTACCGCCCGTCGAACAGCCCCGGCACCGCCTCCTTCAGCAGCCGCGCGTACTGCGCGTACGTCGGAGTCGTCGCGTCCGAGCCGAAGTTCACGCCCAGCCCGCCGCCGATGTCGAGCGTGTCGATCTGCCGCCGCCCGATCCGCGCGTTGATCTCCTCCGCCAGCTCGTACGTCTCCGCGACGCCCCGCGCGAGCAGCGCCAGCGGGATGCCCTGCGACCCGACGTGCGCGTGCAACCGGGACAGCCACGGCCGCTCCGTGTACGCCCGCACCACCCACTCCCGCGCCCCCTCGTCGCGCAGCGCCACCCCGAACTTCGAGGTCGCCGTGGCCGTGGAGAGGGCCGCGATGGAGCCCCCGCCGATCTGCGGATTGACCCGGATCCCGAGCGGCGAACGACTGCTCGCCGACCGCATCAGCCCGTCGATCCGGTCCAGCTCCTGAGGGCTGTCGGCGTTCACCGCGATACCCAGCGCCAGTGCCTCCCGCAGCTCGGCCGGTGTCTTCGCGGGCGCGTCGAGCACGGTCCGCTCCGGCCGTACCCCCGCCGCCCGCGCCAGCGCCAGCTCGCCGGGGCTCGCCACCTCGGCGCCGATGCCCTCCTCGTGCAGCAGCCGCAGCACCGGCACCAGCGGGCTCGCCTTCACCGCGAACGCGTGCAGCACCGGAGTCCCGGGCGCCACCGCCGCGTCGAACGCCGCCCGCAGCGCCGCCGCCGACTCCCGGATGCCGGTGACGTCCAGCAACGCCACGATCGGCGCGTCCGGCCCCAGCAGCCCCTGCTCCACCGCGGCCCGCACCGCCTGGTCCCGGCGCGCGATCCGCTCGGCGCCGCTGTCGGTGCCGTCCGTGTGACCCTGGATTCCGTCGCTCACTGGATCCCCCGTCGTGTCGTAGCCGTGTCCGTACATCCAGCCAAACACCCGGAGCCTGCCCACATCGGCGCCACGATGTATTGACTAGTTCTATTCAGAGCGCCAGGATGTGAATAACCACGTAAAGAACGCAGTAGAGACCGCAGTCCGCTAGGAGGCAGACCATGTCAGGACCCCGCCCCGTACGAGCACCGCGCGGTACGGAACTGAGCGCCCTGGGATGGCAGCAGGAAGCCGCCCTGCGGATGCTGCAGAACAACCTGGACCCCGAGGTCGCCGAACACCCCGACAAGCTCGTCGTCTACGGCGGCACCGGCAAGGCCGCCCGCGACTGGCGCTCCTTCGACGCCATGGTCCGCACCCTGCGCACCCTCAAGCAGGACGAGACGATGCTCGTCCAGTCCGGCCGCCCCGTCGGCGTGATGCAGACCCACGAGTGGGCGCCCCGCGTGCTCATCGCCAACTCCAACCTGGTCGGTGACTGGGCCAACTGGGAGGAGTTCCGCCGCCTTGAGGCCCTCGGCCTCACCATGTACGGCCAGATGACCGCCGGTTCGTGGATCTACATCGGCACCCAGGGCATCCTCCAGGGCACCTACGAGACCTTCGCCGCCGTCGCCGCCAAGAAGTTCGGCGGCACCCTCGCCGGGACCATCACCCTCACCGCCGGCCTCGGCGGCATGGGCGGCGCCCAGCCACTCGCCGTCACCATGAACGACGGCGTCGCGATCTGCATCGACGTCGACCCGCGCGCCATCGAGCGCCGCATCGAGCACCGCTACCTCGACGTCCGCGCCGACTCCCTCGCGCACGCCCTCCAGCTCGCCGTCGAGGCCCGTGACGCCCGCCGCCCGCTCTCCATCGGCCTGCTGGGCAACGCGGCCGACCTGCTCCCGCGGATGCTCGCCGAGGGCGCCCCCATCGACATCGTGACCGACCAGACCTCGGCCCACGACCCGCTGTCGTACCTCCCCGTCGGCGTCGAGTTCGACGACATGGCCGACGCGGCAGCCAAGGACCCGGCGGGCTTCACCGTCCGCGCCCGCGAGTCCATGGCCAAGCACGTGGAGGCCATGGTCGGCTTCATGGATGCCGGCGCCGAGGTCTTCGACTACGGCAACTCGATCCGCGGCGAGGCCCAACTCGCCGGATACGAGCGGGCGTTCGCCTTCCCCGGCTTCGTCCCCGCCTACATCCGCCCCCTCTTCTCCGAGGGCAAGGGCCCCTTCCGCTGGGCCGCTCTCTCCGGCGAGGCCTCCGACATCCACAAGACCGACAAGGCGATCCTCGACCTCTTCCCGGAGAACGAGTCCCTGCACCGCTGGATCAAGATGGCCGGCGAGCGCGTCCAGTTCCAGGGCCTGCCCGCCCGTATCTGCTGGCTCGGCTACGGCGAGCGCGACAAGGCGGGCGAGCGCTTCAACGACATGGTGGCGTCCGGCGAACTGGCCGCCCCCCTGGTCATCGGCCGCGACCACCTCGACTCCGGCTCCGTCGCCTCCCCGTACCGCGAGACCGAGGCCATGCTCGACGGCTCCGACGCGATCGCCGACTGGCCGCTCCTGAACGCCATGGTGAACGTCGCCTCCGGCGCCTCCTGGGTCTCCATCCACCACGGCGGCGGCGTCGGCATGGGCCGCTCCATCCACGCAGGCCAGGTCTCCGTGGCCGACGGCACGAAGCTCGCCGGCGAGAAGATCCGCCGCGTGCTCACCAACGACCCCGGCATGGGCGTCATCCGGCACGTCGACGCCGGTTACGACATCGCGGAGTCCGTCGCCGCCGAGCGCGGTGTGCGGGTGCCGATGCGCGAGGGTGACGAGGCGTGACCCTTCCGGGAGACGAGCGGGGCGGCAAGTCCCCGGCGGGGGCGGGTCCTTCGTCGCCGGGTGCGGGTCCGGCCGTGAGCGACGGTGGCCCATGGCCTGCGGCGGGCGACGGTGGCTCGCGGTCTGTGGCGGGCGACGATGCCGCACGGTCCGTCGCGGGTGACCGTGGTCCAGCGCCTGCGGCGGGCAACGACACCACGCCGCCCGTGGCCGGTGGCCCCCAGGCGCAGCCCGCGGCGGGCGCGGGGCGGCCGGGCGCGGCGGTGGGTGACGGCCGGGGCCGGCCCGGGCGGCCCACCGGCGCGGCCCCCACCCCCACCTCCTTCCACGAGATGTGGCGCGACCTGCTCCCCATCGGCCGGCATCCCGACTCCGGCGGCTACCGCCGCTTCGCCTGGACGGCCGCCGACGCCGACTGCCGGGCCTGGTTCGAGGAGCAGGCCCGGGCCCGGGGTCTGGCCTACGAACTCGACCGCAACGGCAACCAGTGGGCCTGGCTGGGTGATCCCGAGGCCGGGGACGCCGTAGTCACCGGATCACATCTCGACTCGGTGCCGGACGGCGGCGCCTTCGACGGCCCCCTCGGCGTCGTGTCGTCCTTCGCCGCGCTCGACGAGCTGCGCCGCAGGGGAGCGCGGTTCACCAAGCCGCTCGCCCTCGTCAACTTCGGTGACGAGGAGGGCGCCCGCTTCGGACTCGCCTGCGTCGGCTCGCGACTGACCGCCGGACAGCTCACCGTCGAGCAGGCACACCGGCTGACCGACGGCGACGGGATCACCCTGCCGCAGGCCATGGCGGCCGCCGGCCACGACGCCGACGCCATCGGCCCCGACCCCGAACGACTCGCCCGCATCGGCGCGTTCGTCGAACTCCACGTCGAACAGGGCCGCGCCCTCGACCTCTCCGGCGACCGGGTCGGCATCGCCAGCGCCATCTGGCCGCACGGGCGTTGGCGCTTCGACTTCCGGGGCGAGGCCAACCACGCCGGCACCACCCGGCTGGTGGACCGCCGCGACCCGATGCTGTCGTACGCCGAGACCGTTCTCGCCGCCCGCCGCGAGGCCCAACTCGCCGGTGCCGTGGCCACGTTCGGGAAGATCGCCGTGGAACCGAACGGCGTCAACGCCATCCCCTCCCTGGTGCGCGGCTGGCTCGACTCCCGCGCCGCCGACCAGGACACCCTGGACACGGTGGTCACCGGCGTCGAGAAGGCGGCCCGCGAGTACGCGGAGGCACACGGCGTCGACCTCGACATCGTCCGTGAGTCCTTCACCCCGGTCGTCGAGTTCGACCACGCCCTGCGCGACGAACTCGCCCGCGTCCTGGGCACCGGAACGGAACTGACCGTCCCCGTCCTGGGCACCGGCGCCGGACACGACGCCGGAATCCTCTCCGGGAGCATCCCGACCGCCATGCTGTTCGTGCGCAACCCCACGGGCGTCTCGCACTCCCCGGCCGAGTTCGCGGCCGAGGACGACTGCGTGGCCGGGGTGAGCGCACTCGCCGACGTACTGGAAGGGCTGGCCTGCAAGTGACGCACCCCCTCACACGGACGTACTGGCTGGAACACGCCTGGCTCGACACCCATGTCGAGCCGGGCGTCGCCCTGACTGTGTCGATCAGCGGCTCCGCCGCAGGGACCGACGGACGGATCACCGCCGTCCGCACCGAGGTCGACACCCCGCCCCCCGGCGCCGAGATCCTGCGCGGACTCACCCTCCCCGGGCTCGCCAACGCCCACAGCCACGCCTTCCACCGCGCCCTGCGCGGCACCGTCCAGGTCGGCTCCGGCACCTTCTGGACCTGGCGGGAGCTGATGTACTCCTTCGCCGACCAGCTCACCCCGGACACCTACCACGCACTGGCCCGCGCGGTGTACGCGGAGATGGCGCTGGCCGGGATCACGGCGGTCGGCGAGTTCCACTACGTGCACCACGCGCACGACGGCACCCCCTACGCCGACCCCAACGCCATGGGCGAGGCCCTCATCGCCGCCGCCTCCGAAGCCGGTATCCGCATCACCCTCCTCGACACCGCCTACTTCTCCTCCGGCTTCGGACAGCCCCCCAACCACCACCAGCTCCGCTTCTCCGACGGAAACGCGGACGCCTGGGCGGAACGCTCTTCACTTCTCAAGGAACGGGATCACGCAAGGATCGGCGCCGCCATCCACTCCGTACGGGCCGTGCCCGCACGGGAGTTGGCGACCGTGGCCCGCTGGGCCGAGGAGCGGCGGGCCCCGCTCCATGTGCACCTGTCCGAGCAGACCGCCGAGAACGACGCCTGCCGCCAGGCCCACGGCCGTACCCCCACCCAACTCCTCGCCGACCACGGGGTGTTGGGCCCGCGCACCACGGGCGTCCACAACACGCACCTCACGGACGAGGACATCGCGCTGCTGGGCTCGACCGGGACGGGCACCTGCATGTGCCCGACGACGGAACGCGACCTGGCCGACGGCATCGGCCCGGCGGTCGCCCTCCAACGAGCCGGCTCCCCCCTCTCCCTCGGCTCCGACAGCCACGCGGTCATCGACGTCCTCGAAGAGGCCCGCGCGATGGAGCTGAACGAGCGCCTGCGCACCCGCACCCGGGGCCACTGGACGGCGGCGTCCCTGCTCCGCGCGGCCTCCGCCGACGGTCACACGGCCCTGGGCTGGGACGACGCGGGCACCCTCGAACCGGGCGCCCTCGCCGACTTCACGACGATCGCGCTCGACTCGGTCAGGACAGCGGGGCCGCTGCCCAGGCTCGGCGCCGAGACGGCCGTATTCGCGGCCACGGCTGCGGACGTACGGCACACCGTCGTGGGCGGGCGGCACGTCGTACGCGACGGCGTGCACGCGCTCGTACCGGACGTGCCCGGAGCGCTCGCGCGGGCCGTCGAAGCCCTGCGCGCCTGACGACCACCCACGAGGACGCCATGAGCAACACAGCCAGCACTGTCATCACCAACATCGCCACACTCGTCACCAACGACCCCTCCCTGGGCGACGGATCCCCCCTCGGTCTGATCCAGGACGCGGCCGTCGTCATCGAAGGCGACCGCGTCGTCTGGACCGGTGATTCAAGCAAAGCACCCGCCACTGACAATCGGGTCGACGCAGCCGGCCGAGCGGTCCTGCCGGGCTTCGTGGACTCCCACTCGCACCTCGTCTTCGCGGGCGACCGCACACAGGAGTTCAACGCCCGCATGTCCGGCCGTAGCTACACGGCGGGTGGCATCCGTACGACGGTGGCGGCGACGCGCGCGGCGAGCGACGGGGAACTGGAGGCGAACCTCACCCGTTACCTGTCCGAGGCCCTCCGCCAGGGCACCACCACCTTCGAGACGAAATCCGGCTACGGCCTGACGGTCGCCGACGAGTCCCGCGCCCTCCGCATCGCCGCCGCGCACACCGACGAGGTGACGTACCTCGGCGCGCACATCGTCTCCCCGGACTACGCCGACGACCCCGCCGCATACGTAGCCCTGGTCACCGGCGAGATGCTCGACGCCTGCGCCCCGCACGCCCGTTGGATCGACGTCTTCTGCGAGAAGGGCGCCTTCGACGGCGACCAGGCCCGCGCGATCCTGACCGCCGGCCAGGCGAAGGGCCTCCACCCCCGCGTCCACGCCAACCAGCTCTCCTACGGCCCCGGCGTCCAACTCGCCGTAGAACTGGACGCGGCGAGCGCCGACCACTGCACCCACCTCACGGACGCGGACGTGGACGCCCTGGCGAGCGGCCGTACGGTCGCGACGCTGCTCCCCGGCGCGGAGTTCTCGACGCGCGCCCAATGGCCGGACGCGCGCCGCCTGTTGGACGCGGGCGTCACGGTCGCCCTGTCGACGGACTGCAACCCGGGCTCGTCCTTCACGTCCTCCGTCCCCTTCTGCATCGCGCTGGCGGTGCGGGACATGGGGATGACGCCGGACGAGGCGGTGTGGTCGGCCACGGCGGGCGGTGCGGCGGCGCTACGACGCGACGACGTGGGACGGGTCGCGGCGGGCGCGCGCGCCGACCTGATCCTGCTGGACGCGCCGAGCCATGTGCACCTGGCCTACCGGCCCGGGGTGCCGCTGGTGTCGGAGGTATGGCGGCGAGGAACGCGGACGGTCGGCGTGAGCCGTCCGCGGGGACGTGCGACCTGAGGGGTACGACCATGGAGTGACCCCTGGGACACAGGGTCCTGCCGCGGTTCGACGACGCGCCACGAACTCGACCATAGCTTGGGACCTGGGCGTTCTTGGCGCCCGATCGTCCGTCGACCCGTGGAGATGTACCTCGCGATGCTCGCGCGCACATGGAAGCTCCAGCACAGTCCCCTGACAGCGACGGTGGCGGCACTGGCCCTGTTCCCGGCACTCGCCGCCACGACGAACGCCTACGCGGACACCGGCCGGCCGGGCGCCCAGAGCGCGGGTGAGCGGCTGTTCCCCACCCTCGGCAACGGTGGCTACGACGCCCGCTCCTACCACGTGTCCTTCGACTACCGGCCGGGCACGTCCCTCATGCGGTCCCAGGTCGTGATGCGGGCCACGGCGACCCAGTCCCTCTCCCGGTTCAGCCTGGACTCCGTGGGACAGACCATCCACAAGGTGACCGTCGACGGCCGCCCCGCCACGTTCAAGACGAACCCCAGGACCGAGAAGCTGGTCATCACCCCGCCGAACGGGGTGAACAGGGGCCGCGGTTTCGTCGTTCGCGTCGACTACACGGCGGACCGCTCGAAGAACCCGGTGCCACCTGAGATCTCCCTGCCGCCCGGCGTCCCCTGGCCGATGAAGTACTGGGTCGAAACCAGCGACGGATTCGCCTTGCTCGGCCAGCCGGACCGTGCTCACTTGTTCTTCCCGTCCAACGACGTACCGTCCGACAAGGCCCGGTTCACCTTCTCGGTGACGACGCCCAAGGACGTGAAGGCCGTGGCCAACGGCGACCTCGTCGCGGCCCGGCCGGCCGGGCACGGCCGCACCACGTACACGTACCGCACCCGGCAGCCGCTCCCCACGGACATCACACAGGTGGCGGTCGGTCACTTCAGGACGGTCACCCAGCGCGGACCGCACGGACTGCCGGTGAAGAGCTACGTCCCCGCCGACCAGTACGCGAAACTCAAGCCGGTGGTGAGCAAGACCCCCGACCAGATCGCCTGGTTGGAGAAGACCCTCGGCCTCCGCTACCCGTTCGAACGCTACGGCGTGCTCGCTGTGAACAGTGACTACGACGGTGTGGCCCTGGAGACCGGCACCCTGTCCACCTTCGGTGCGCAGGGGCTGGCACAGCCGGCTTCGGCCGAAATACCCATCATGGTGCACGAGTTGACGCACCAGTTCTTCGGCGATGCCGTGTCGGTGCACACCTGGGACGACATGTGGCTGAGTGAGGGGCACGCCCGCTTCTACCAGGCCCGATACGCGGCGGACCAGGGGTACGAGAAACTCGACGCCGCCATGCACGAGGACTACGTCGCCGATGCACGGTCACGTGCCGAGGACGGTCCGGCCGGACGGCTCAAGGAATCCACCGGTGTGCTGTTCAGCACGGATCAACCGGGCGCGCTCATGCTGTACGGCCTGCGGAACATCGTCGGGCAGGACACCTTCCAGCGGATCGAGCGGACGTTCTTCGCCACGTACCAAGGCCGGTCGGCAAGCACCCAGGACTACATCGACGTGGCCAACAGGGTCTCCGGCAGGAATCTGACGGCCTACTTCGACGGCTGGCTGTACGGCTCGACCACGCCCCCGATGCCGGGCCACCCCGACTGGAAGCCCGGACCGGCATCCTGACGTCGCGGCCCACCGGTCACGGCGTCGGCGACGGCTGCCACTCCGGCCCACCGCGGCAGAGCGTGCGCTGAAAGCGCGCTGAGGCCGTACTGAAACCGGGTGGGCGCAGGCTCTGTTCCAGAAGGAAGGCGAAGCGAGCCCCGACCGGGGGCCGCGCCCGACTCCAAGGAGCACACCACCATGGCCATCACCCTCACCGACCAGGACAAGAACACCCTGCGCACCGCCGCGTACGGCGCCGTCACACTCCTGTCCGCCGCCGGCGCGGTCGCCGGCTCCCCCCACCGGATCGCCACCCAGGGCAGCCTCGCCCTCACCTCGGCGACCGGCCCGGCGGGCTATGTCCTCGCCGAGAACTCCAAGATCCCGAACCTGAACGGCAAGTCCGTGGCCGAGATCGCCGACCACGTCCTGCCGGCCCTGACCGAGGCCATGACCCTCCTCAAGAACCAGGACCCGACCGAGGCCGACAACTTCCGCAGCACTGTCCTGGTCGCCGTCGAGGCGGCCGTCCGCCCCAAGAAGGGCGAGCCGAGCCCCGTCATGGGGGAGATGGTCCGCAAGATCACCGGGGCGCTTGACGCCGTGTGATCCGGGCGGGTTCCACGCGTGTACAAGGTTGGTCAACGAGGGTGCGGTGGCGGCGAGTTCGACGCGGGTGTTGCCGTCGCCACCGTCCGAGAAGATCGAGTGCGGCGCTTCCGGCGGTCTCTGTAGCCTGGCGTCGCTGTACGACGGGGGAGGTGACCGTGGAGAACATGTTGTCCGTGGCCATCGGGGCCGCTATCGGTCTCATAGGGGCGGTATTCGGTTCGTGGTTCACCGCGCGCCGGCAGGACCGGATGTGGCTCCGCGAACAGAAGCTCAAAGCCGGTATCGGCTTCAACACGGCCGTAGTTCAGCTGCTGGACCACCTGAAGGAAACACAGCTGAGTGACGATGGTCCCGGAGCCAACGAGTTGGCGAACCGGATGCAGGAAGCACGCTCAGCCCTCTACCTGCTCTGCGCCAGCGACACCGTCGATCTCGCCGATGCTCTCGCGCGTCGGGTCTGGAGCACGCGCCCCACCGACGGCAGGGAGGACCGCCGGGCCGAGTTCCGGGAGACGTTGGACCTCCTGCGTCGCTTCACTCACCGGCTCCGGCAAGAGATCGCCAGATCGTAATCGCCCTTGCCGCGCGGCCCACATCCGCCGCCGGTTGTAGATGCCTCGCCAGTGCATACCGGCCAGGAGGCGAGTGCCGTTGGTCAGGGGGTGTGGCGATGGAGAACCTGGACAGGCTGACCGACGTGGCCGGTCTTGAAGGCGGTTGGTACCGAGGTGACTGTCACGTGCATTCGGTCTGCTCGAACGGCGGAGAGCTGACGCCGGAGCAGCTTGCTGTCGATGCACGGGCTGCGGGGCTGGACTTCCTCGCGGCCACGGAGCACAACAACGCCGATACGCATGACACTTGGCGTCGGCAGGCAGCCGACGATCTGTTGGTCGTCATGGGCCAGGAGGTCGTCACCACATCCGGGCACTGGCTCGCGCTGGGCATCAGGCCGGGGCAACTGGTCGACTGGCGGCACGGGATGGTCGACCGACATCTCGACGAAGTCCATCGGGTCGGTGGCCTGTGCGTGGCGGCCCATCCATACGCTCCGTACGACTCGGGCACGTTCATGTACCCGTACCAGGGGTTCGACGCGGTGGAGGTCTGGAACGGGCCCTGGAACTCGGACCTGCCCTGGCAGGCCGACAACGAGGCGGCACTGGCGGAGTGGGGTCGCAGCCTCGTCGCGGACGTCCACCAGGGAGGGTGGCGGCCGGCGATGGGGAACAGTGATACCCATCTGCCGGGCCAGATCGGTATTCCGCACACCGTCGTGCGAGCCGAGGAGCTGGGTGCGGACGCGGTGCTCGCCGGTATCCGCGCCGGGCGGAGTTGGATCGCTGAATCGGCCGCCGTCGAGCTGTCGTTCACTGTCTCCGCCGGTGCTCATCGGGTTGGTATCGGTGGGCGGTTGGAGAGCGGTAATGAACCGGTCGTTGCCCGGGTTGCCGTACGCGGTGTGCCGTCAGGGGAGGTCAGTTTCCATACCGTGCAGGGGGAGGGCTACGTCGCTTCGCTGCCTGCTGCGGGAGAGGGCGCGGTGGAGTGGCGTACAAGCGCGGCGGAGTCGGCATTCATCCGGGTTGAGGTCCGCCACCCCGGCGGGCGCATGGGGGCGCTGACCAACCCGATCACTCTGGCCTGAGCGGGGTCGACTTCAGGTTGCGTATGAAGTGGGCCAACGGGGTTGCGGTGGTGGTGAGTTGGGCGTCGAGGGTGTCGCTTTCGCGGAGGTGGACGGTGGTGGGGGTGGCGGCGAGTTCGACGCAGGTGTTGCCCTCGCCGCCACCTGAGAACGTGGACTTCTGCCAGCGCAGGGCACGGTCATGGCGCGCTTCACAACTCCTTGGCCAGGCGGTGAATGAGGTCTCGTGACGCTGTGGGGTCCAGCGACGCCGTCTTCACCTTACGGAAGAGCGTTCGGAGCCGATTCAACTCCGCCTGCGCATCGATGAATACGGTTCCGGTGGGAGCATCAAGGAGTCCGGTGTCCAGCTGGGGCAGTGGGCCTCCCAGGTACATCATCGACGCGTCGGCGCCACCGAAGCCGTCCTGGTCGGTCGGGATGACTCGCACGACGGTGTGACCCTGTTCGATCTGGTCGAGAATCCGCCGGAGTTGGAGGCGGGATGTCTGGCGGTCGGCGACGCGGATGTGCAGCGCGAACTCGTGGACGATCGTCTCGTACGGGGTGTGACTTTCCTCGCCGACAACCGCACGCCGCTGCATCCGGTGCTCCACTCGGGGAGCCAGCTCACTCTCCGGCAGGTCTGGACGCATGTAGTGGAACACCGCTCGGGCATAGTCGGGGGTCTGGAGCAGCCCGGGAACGTAGGTGATGACGATCTCGTGCAGGAACGTCGCGTGGTGCTCCGCCTCGGCCACGTCCAGGTTCACCTGGGGCAGGATTCCCCGGTACTCGTCCCACCATCCGCGTGTGCGTTCGGTCGCCATCGCCACGAGGGCCTCGATCAACTCCTCGTCCGTGCAGGCGCAGTGGGCCGCCAGCCTGCGGAGCCGCTCCTCGCTGATCGCCGAACTGCCCGCTTCGATCTGGCTCATGTGGGCCGAACTCGCCCCGAGGAGTGCGGCCACTTCCTTGGCCGGTTTGGAGCTGCCGCATGCCCGAACCCTGGGAGTACTCCCTCTCCATCCCGCACGACCCCCGCGCCGTCACCGTCTGCCGCCGCACCCTGCGCCTCGTCCTCACCGTGGCCTCCTGAGCCGCCGGGCCAGTTGGCGAACCTGTTGGACGCCGAGGCGGGGAGAGGCCTCGCCCTGGTGCCAGCCTGTGCCGACGGCTGGGGTTGGCAGCCCTTGCCGAGGAACGGCCATCGGGGCAAGTACGGGCAGGATGTGTTACGTGTCCCGTTTCCCGAGCCGCGTGAGTTCGCGGCCATGAATGTGGATCTCACGGAGATCGAGCCGGTCGAGCGGCGGGTGGACACGTTGCTGCGGGCGGAGACCGACGAGGGGGTGTATCTCCTGGTCGTGGAGTCGCAGGGCAAGCCCGACGAGAGGAAGCGGGGCAGTTGGCCGTATTACCTCAGTTATCTGCATGAGAAGTACCGCTGTGAGCCGGTGCTGATCGTCATTACCCAGAGCCTGGCGACGGCTCGTTGGGCGGCGGAGCCTATTCATCTGGGGGTGCGGGGGTGTCCTTCGTTGACGGTGTCGCCGTTCGTGCTGGGGCCGGAGAACGTGCCGGTGATCGCGGACGAGCGGGAGGCCGAGCGGGACGTGCCGCTTGCGGTGCTTTCGGCGATGACGCATGGGCGGGGGCCGCGGGCCGCCGTCATACTGGAATCGCTGGCAGCCGCTCTGCGGACGATCGACCCGGACAGTGCCGCGGTCTTCGTGCAGTTCGTCGATTCATGCCTGGCTGACCCCCGGGCGCAGCAGATGTGGAGGGATCTGATGACGCAGATGCAGTACTTCTGGCGGCACCCGCTGGCTGAGCAGGTGCGGGAAGAAGGCCGGGAAGAAGGGCGCGAGGAAGCGCTGATTCAGGAGCGAGCCGCGATCATTCTGCGCACCCTCCAGTGGCGTCAGATCGACGTACCCGACGACGCCCGTGCCCGCATCGTTTCCTCCACCGACATCGACGAACTCGGCACCTGGCTCGACCGTTCCTACGAGGTCGCCAGCGCATCGGAGTTGTTCATCGAGGGCCCCTGAGCCATGTCACTCGGCACCCTCCATCGCGCCGTCCAAGTGAGCGATGACCGCCGCGACATCACCACTCTCCGTATGCCGGATCAGCTCCAGAGCAGGCCGCACCAGCGCGCCCGGCCGGGCTATCAGCCGGGCGAGGACGGCGGCGCGGACGTCGAGGCGTTCGATCGTGGCCGTCTGTTGCTGTTCGGTCTGGGCGGACAGGACCACGGCGTTGTGCCAGGCCTCCGCGCGGGACTGGACGATGCTGAAGTCGAGGATCTGTTCGTCGGTGCGGCCGCCGACCCGGTCCAGGAGAGACAGCAGCGGTGATACGGCGTCGACCGAGTCCTGTACCGCCAGCACCACCCGCGCCAGGATGTCGTTGATGAGCAGGAAGTCGTGCCGTAGGGCCTGGATGTCCTCGCCGGGGCTGGTTCGTGCGGTGGCGACGGCCAGGTCGAGGTTGATGTGGGCGTTCACGCCGAGTATCAGGTGCTGGACGATGACGGTGTCGGAGTCGTCCAGCAGGCCGAAGGTCTCGCGCCAGCAGCGCGGCCCGCTCCGGTCGCGGCGCCAGGCGTCGTACGCCTCGAAGTAGCGGTTGCCGAAGAGGGTGTCGAAACGGTCCATGCGGGGGCCGTCCTCGAACCGGCCCTCGTGGATGGCCGTACGGATCTCGACGGTCACCTGCCGGTACAGCGCCGCGAAGTACCCGATCCGGTCACCGGTCCGGGCCGCCTCCCGCACGATGTCGGCAAGCCCGTCCACGACCTCGTCGATGTTCTGTGCCGCCATGCCCAACTCCCTTGTCAATAGCGGGAGTCGAAGGTCTCCCCGCCCGTCGTCGCTGCTTCACATCCCCCCTTGGAGGCGTCGGTGAAACCCCCTCAGGGGCGCTGTGTGAACTCGTTGCGCAGGTCGGTGATCAGGCCGTCCTCGTCGAGTCGAGCGTGCTCCACCCCCGCAACCGTCATGAGCTGGTCGTCCGCCGTACGTGCCGCGCACACCCACTCGGCCCGCAGGGTGCCGTCGTCGAGCACCGTGGTGTTCCAGTAGTGCTTGGTGTCGGCGAAAGCAGCGAAGTGCGCGCGGTAGAAGGCGGTGACCGACGCGTGGCCGCGGACCGGGTCCGAGCCCAGCCTCACGGTCGCGTCGGGGGCGAACAGTGTCAGGAGCTCGGTGAGCGCCGACTCGTCGTGCACCGCCAGGTCGGCCAGGCGGATGTAGCGGTCGATCGCGGTGTCGGTCACTTGGCCTCCGCTCCCTCGTTGGCGGCTACCGCCTTCGCCAGCAGGGTCGGGTCGGCCAGCGTCGCGGGGTGGCGCAGCATGTACGAGACGTAGCGGAACGCGCGGGTGACCTCGCCGTCCGCGAGGGTGGCGGCCGCGATCTGGGCCATGGCCCAGCGCTGCTGCCGTACGTCGTCCGGCACCTCGGTACCGTTCTGCGCGTCGAGGCGGGCGGCGTCGCTCCCGGCGGAGACTCCCCAGGCGGCGTCCACGACCACCTGCTGGAGGCGGAAGAACTCCCTTGCGGGCGCGGCGAGTTCGGGGGTGTCGGCGAGGTACGAGGCCAGGCAGGAGGCGTGCAGACTGGCGGAGCTCATGCCCTGGCCGTGGATGGGGTTGAAGGACGCCACGGCGTCGCCCACGCTGACCAGGCGGGCGGGGAAGCGGCCCAGGTCGGTGAAGTGGCGCCGTCGGCTCTCGGCCTGGTGGTAGGTCATCACGTCGCCGATCGCGGCACCGGCCGTGACGGCGGTGAAGATCGGGGGCAGTTTCGCGCAGGCCTCGCGGAACTCGTCGATCGTCCGGCCGGGGCGGCTGTCGCCGTACCCCATCAGCATGACGAGCCACTGCCCGTCCTCGATCGCGTTCGCCGCCGCGACGGACACCCCGCCCGAGGGGTGGTCCGGCGTGAACAGCCCCAGCGCGCAGGCCGTCTCCAGGTCGGCGAACTTCTCCGGTCGCTCGAACAACGCCGTGGCGTAGTTGATCGGGGCCGGCAGCCGCTCCAGCCGGGGGTGGTCGTAGCCGCTCTCCTTGAGCCAGGTGGACAGCCTGCTTGAGCGGCCCATCGCGTCCACGACGAAGTCCGCCGCCAGCGAGTTCGCGCTCCTGTCGGCCTGGTCCGCGCCGACGTAGCGGACGGCGCGGACGGCGTCGTCGCGGTAGTCCAGTCCGGTCGCCTGCCCGCGCAGGACGGACACGTTGGGGAGGGCCGTGACCCGGTCGCGGATCAGGGCCTCCAGCAGGGGGCGGCCGATCGCGAGCAGGTGGTGGTCCACGCCGTCCGGTGCCAGCGGTATGCCGTTGACGGCGGTGACCGCCTTGTCCGACCCGGCGAAGGAGGCGCCGCGGGCCTGCGCTTCCTCCGTGATCCCCGGAAGCCACCGCTCCACCCACTGCTGACCGCCCGGGAGCAGCGTGTGCACCTGCCGGTTCTGGGGCACACCGGGGCGCGGCCCGGTCTCCGCCGAGAGGTCGTCGGACTCGATGACGACGACCCGGCGCGCACGGTCGGACAGCACCCGTGCGGCCAGCAGCCCCGCGACGCTGCCGCCGAGCACGCATGCCGTGTCGAACAGCACGGGTGCGTCGGCGGGCGGCTCGGCCTGGACGAGCTTCTCGAAGAGGGAGACCACGGACTCGGTCATGAACTTGCTCCGGTTGGTGGAGGAGGAACGCGCGGTGAGAACGCGCGGAGACGAATGCGCGATGACGGACCCACAGCGAGGGGCCGTTACGGCCACTCTCGCCCGCCCCGGTCGTCCGGGGCTTGTCCCTCTCCGCCGCCCGTCTTGTACTTCTCTGCCACCCCGACGGCCGGACGTCCCGATGCCCAAGGTTCACGGGCGCGCCCCTTCCCGTCGTCGCGGTCCCCGCTCCTACGCTGTCCCGGTGGACAGCAACGACGGCATAGCCGCCTGGCGGGTGGGCGGTGACGCGCCTCCCGTGGTCGACATCGGAGTGCCCTACGCCGACGAGAACCGCAACCATGTGCTGCTCAGCGCCTGGCGGCACCAGGGCGGCGAGTCGGTGCCGGCCCCTCCGCTGTTGCTGCCGCGGCACAGCGAAGGGGCGTACCGGGTCCGCATCCGGGCCCAGAAGATGCTCGATCTCCACGTCGAGGACCAGTACAGCCACGCCATCTCCGGAAGCACCGGCGGCCCGGTCGGGCACCACGGGGACGGGATCGTCACGCACATCACGTTCAGCGGCGAGTGGCGGTTCGCCTCGCGGAACCGACGGTCCAGGACTACCGCCGGGACCCTGTGCGTCCGTAGGAACGAGGGACCCTGGGACTTCGAGGTCGCCCGGGGTACGCGGGCGCTCGCCGTGCACCTGCCCGCGAGTGCGCTCCGCTTCCCGGCGAACACCCTCTCCGTCACCGCCCAACAGACGTCCCCCGCCGCCCGGTTGCTGCTCGCCCATCTCCGTCTCTTCGGGGAGACGGCGGACCGGCTCGGCCCCGCGGCCGCCGTGACGGCACGCAACGCGACCGTCGAGCTGTTCCAGGGGCTGCTGAACGACCAGGTCATCGACGACGCGTGCGTCACCTCGACGCTGCTCGCGGCGGCGAAGGAGTACATCGAGGGCCGGCTGCTCCACGACGCCGACCTGAACCCCCGGGACATCGCGGACGCGCTCCATGTGTCGGTCCGCACGCTCTACCGTGTGTTCGACCAGGAGGCCACGTCGTCGGTCATGGCGTACGTCCGCGCACGACGCCTCGAACGGGCCCGGACGGAGCTGCTCGCCACCCGTCTGACCATGTCCGAACTGGCCGCCCGCTGGCACTTCGCCGACGGCAGCCACTTCGTCAAGGCGTACCGGAAGCGGTTCGGCGAGACACCGAGCGCCAGTCGGCGGCGGGGCTGACGGAACCGGAATCCGCGAGGGCGCGGCGGGTGGGAGTCCGGGAACGCCTGAGCGCGGCGCACACACGCGCGCCGCGCTCAGCACAGGCAGGGGACCGGGGGGAAGAGGGAGGGGTCACTCCTCGACCGTGAGTCCCTTTCGCAGGCGTACCAGTGTCCGCGACAGCAGTCGCGACACATGCATCTGCGAGATGCCCAGTTCGTCGCCGATCTCCGACTGCGTCATGTTGGCGACGAAGCGCAGGGAGAGGATCTGCCGGTCCCGGGACGGGAGTTCGGCGATCAGCGGCTTCAACGACTCGACGTACTCGATGCCTTCGAGTCCGTGGTCCTCGTAGCCGATACGGTCCGCGAGCGCGCCCTCGGAGTCGTCCTCCTCGGGCTGTGCGTCGAGTGAGCTGGCCGTGTAGGCGTTCGACGCCGCCATGCCTTCCACGACCTCGTCGCGGGAGAGCTTCAGGCGTTCCGCCAGTTCGGCCACGGTGGGGGCGCGGTCGAGTTGCTGGGCCAGTTCGTCGCCGGCCTTGGCCAGGTCGAGCCGGAGTTCCTGCAGTCGGCGCGGGACGCGCACGGACCACGAGGTGTCGCGGAAGAAGCGCTTGATCTCACCGACGATGGTTGGCATCGCGAAGGTGGGGAACTCGACACCGCGGCTGAGTTCGAAGCGGTCGATCGCCTTGATCAGGCCGATGGTGCCGACCTGGATGATGTCCTCCATCGGCTCGCTGCGCGAGCGGAAGCGGGAGGCGGCGAACTTGACCAGCGCGAGGTTGAGTTCGACGAGCGTGTTGCGGACGTACGAATATTCGTGCGTCCCTTCTTCGAGCGACTCCAGCCGCGCGAAGAGCGTCTTGGACAGAGCGCGTGCGTCGACGGCTCCGACCTCGTCGTACGGGGGGATCTCGGGGAGCCCCTCGATGGCATTGGGATCCAGTTGTGCCGGTGGGGGTGTCGACGTCGCTGTCGGGGTAGGCGATGCGTCGAGCCGGGGTGACATGGCGTCCTCCATCGTTCTCGGCATATGGCTGCCGAAGCCGGTGCGTGCACTGCGGAGTGCGGCGCCTCCAAAGCCGGTCGTGTCGGTCGGTCGGGCTGTCGTATCGGTCGTATCGATAGCCGGTCTAATCGGTCGTATCGAATGTCCAAATATTTGTCTCTACTAGCCCTACCCGGTTTCCGGAGCCCGCCGCAAGTGCGCTGTGCGGGCATATGTCCCTTTATGGGCGCTTGTTCGGGTGTTGGAGAGTGTGAGGAAGGCGTAGTGTTCCAGGGCGAACGTCAACAGCCACGACCTCGGGAGAGAGAGACGGCATGGACCGCGGGACGGTCGGCAGCGCACAGTCTGGCCGGCTTCTGGTCGAGGTGCGGAAAGAGGGCCCCAGCGCCGTTGTGACACCGGCGGGTGAGTTGGATCACCACACCGCCGATCTGTTGCGCGAACCGCTGGAGGATCTGCTCGCCCATGGATACGCACGGCTCGTCGTGGACTGCTCACGGCTGGAGTTCTGCGACTCCACGGGCCTGAACGTACTGCTCGGCGCGCGACTGAAGGCGGATGCCGCGGGCGGCGGGGTGCATCTCGCGGGGATGACACCCGCGGTGGCGCGCGTGTTCGAGATCACCGGGGCGGATGCGGTCTTCACCGTCCATGACACCCTCGGGGCCGCCCTCGCCGACGAGTCCGACTGAGCCCCGCTCGCCCCTGCGTGACCGGCGGTTTCACCGCGCCTCGGCTTCCGTGCCGAGTAAGGGGTGTTTTGCCGGTTCGCTCGGGCAGGAGAACATCTGAACCTGTCGGGAACCAGAGCGACGAAAATGCTCGTGATCCGCGTAATGACTGTTGAACACGTATGACCCCCGTACCGCCTCTTGAACCTGTACTGAACTGACCCTTGAACACGTACCGACTCTTGAATCGTGAACCGGTGAATCGGTGAGGTGAAGCGCTGATGAGCACCACCCGGCCCTACCCGCCGGGCGACCGCCCGGAGCCCGGTGGCGATTCCGCGCCGCCCGCCGGGGACGACGCCGAACCCTCCACGGGCCGGGATGCCCGCAGGCTCGGGTTCGCGGGCGAGAGCGGGGTCGTCCCGCTCGCCCGCGACTTCGCCCGCCAGGCCCTCTACGCCTGGGGCTGGCTGCCCGCCGACGGCGCCGACCGGCGCGCCGCCGCCGAGGACGTGCTCCTCGTCGTCTCCGAACTGGTCACCAACGCCTGTCTGCACGCCGAAGGGCCGGACGAGATGTGGATCAGCTGCGACAAGAAGGTGATCCGCGTCGAGGTCGCCGACCGCGGCACGGGCCAGCCGGCCCCCAGAACCCCACACCGCGCGGGCCGCCCCGGCGGCCACGGCATGTTCATCGTGCAGCGCCTGTGCCTGGACTGGGGCGTGGTACGCACACCGGGCGTCACGGGCAAGACGGTATGGGCGGAGCTGGGCGCGCCGGCCTAGGCGTATTCGGAGGGGGCGGGCCGCAGACGCGGGGGCTGACTGCGCTCCCGAGTGCCTACGGGTGTGGGGGCGCCGGTGCTCTCCCGTGCGGAGCTGGGCGCGCTCGCTTGAGTCTGTCTGGCGGGGCGGGGCTGCGGACCCGGGTCTGACCGTGCTTTCGAGTGTCTACGGGTGTGGCACCCCCGCGTTTTTTCGTGCGGAGCGGGGCGTGCCCGCTTGGGCCTGTCCGGCGGGGCGGGCCGTAGACCCGGGCCTGACCGCGCTCCCGAACGCCTACGGGCGTGGGGGACCTCGGCGCCGTTTCGCGCGGAACTGGGCGTACCCGCTTGGGCCTGTCCGGCGGGCCGGGCCGCAGACCCAGGGCCTGACCGCGCTCCCGACTGCCCACGGGTGTGGGGGACGCTCCGCCACGTGTGGCGGAGTTTCGGAGCAGCTCGATTGCCTCACGGGCGTAGGGGACCCCGGGGCGCCTTCCCTCCCCCGCCGCAGCAGCCGCTGATCAACCCTCGTCCGCCTTGTGGCCGCACGTGCCAGGCCCCCTCGCCGGGGCCGGTCAGCCACCGCCGATTCCCTGCGACCTGCGCCACCGCCGGACCGGCCCCGTCCGGGAAAGCGAACCGGCCCCGCAGCCAAACCGGACCGGCCCCCGCAGGCAAACCCCACCAACCCCGCCCTCGAAATTCGTTTCCCCGCGCCCCCACCCACCCCTACGCTCATCCCCAACGCGCTGACGGAGACAAGTACCCCGGGTCCCGCGAGCCGAGAGAGTCGTCGTTGCTGTGAAGGCGGCCTCGCGCTCCGGGGGAATCCACTCCCGAGTGCGGGGAGGAACGGCCTGTCGTACGGACGGGTCCCATGCCCCGCCGGCCGGCCCCCGTCATCGGGCTCGAACGAGACCGTTCCGCTGACGTGGGGCGGTGAAGGCGTGGTGGCACCGCGAGCACCCTCTCGCCCACGCCCCGAGGGATCACCCCCGGGGCGATCAGGTGCCCCGGCCGACCGGACGGAGCACACGCCATGCTCGACGTCACCCTCATCCGACAGCAGCCCGAGCGGGTCCGCGAGGCGCTGCGCAAGCGCGCCGTGGACGCCGACCTGCCGGCGTTCCTGGCGCTGGACACCCGATTCCGCGAGGCCCGTACCGTCGTGGAGCGGCTGCGCGGCGAGCGCAGGCGGATCTCGGCCGAGATCGCCCTACGGCGGCGGGCGGGTACCGCTGCCGACGACGACCTCCGGGCCACCGCCACCGCCCTCGCCGACCAGGTCACGGAGGCCGAGGCCGAACTCGCCCAACTGGCCGGCGAACACCAGCGGTTCCTCGACGCCCTCCCCAACCTCCCCGACGACGACGTGGTCGCGGGCGGCAAGGAGCACAACGAGGTCGTACGGGTCGTCGGTACCCCGCAGCCCGGCTTCACGGGCCGGGATCATGTCCAACTCGCCCAGGATCTCGGGCTCGTGGACCACCGGCGCGGCACCGCCCTCGCCGGCAACGGGCACTGGATCTACCGGGGCGACGGGGCCGCGCTGGAATGGGCCCTGCTCAACCACTTCCTGGACAGCCACCGCCGGGCGGGCTACGAGTTCGTGCTGCCGCCGCATCTGCTCACCTATGAAGCCGGGTACACGGCGGGCCAGTTCCCGAAGTTCGCCGACGAGGTGTTCGTGGTGGAGGCGGGTGAGGACGGGCGCCCGGAGCGGTTCCTGCTGCCCACCGCCGAGACCGCGCTGGTCAACCTGCACAGGGGCGAGACCCTCGACGAGCGCGAGCTGCCGCTCAAGTACGTGGCGTACACGCCCTGTTACCGCAAGGAGAGCGGCAGCCACCGCACCGCCGACCGTGGCACCCTGCGCGGCCACCAGTTCAACAAGGTCGAGCTGTTCCAGTTCGCCCGGCCCGAGGACTCGGACGCCGCCCAGTTCGAACTCCTCGCCCGTGCCGAGGAGTTGGTCGCGGGGCTGGGGCTGCACTACCGGGTCACCAAGCTGGCCGCCGGTGACATCAGCCCCGCCCAGGCCAAGACGTACGACGTGGAGGTCTGGCTGCCCAGCCTCGGCGCGTACACGGAGGTCAGCTCGGTGTCGAACGCCCGCGAGTACCAGGCCCGGCGCGGCGGCATCCGCTACCGCCCGGAGGGCGGCGGCAAGGCGGCCTACGTCCACACGCTCAACGCCTCGGGCCTCGCCACCAGCCGCCTCCTGCCCGCGATCCTCGAACAGCACCAACGCCCGGACGGCACGGTCATGGTGCCCGAGGCGCTGCGCCGCTGGGGTGTCCCCGACCTGCTCGGCTGACGCCCACCTCGGGTTACCTCCGGTCACCCCGTCCACCCGACCCTCTCCTCGCGCACGCCGGATCGTCACAACTCCGGCGTGCGCCTTGTCTTCCCTCCTCACGACCCCGGGCGTACCTTGACGGCCGATCTGATGTGCCGTCAGGAATGGCGGTCGGGAATGAGGGGACCGTGTCGTACCAGAAACGAACCGCAGCGCTCGCGTCCGTCGCGGCCCTGGCCGGCTCGGCGGTATTCATGGCCGCCCCCGCAGCCCGGGCCGACGTGGTCGACGTCAACTACAAGTGCCAGACGCCGATCGGCGTCAAGACCGCCGTCTCGCCGATCGACATCAAGGGCGTCAAGAGCGGCAGCGGCTACAAGCTCACCATGTCCTGGCAGAAGGGCGTTTCTTCCAGCCCCGTCGAACTCGGCAAGGGCGCGATGAGCCCGAGCGCCACCATCAAGGTGGGCGGCGCCGACAGCGGCACGGTCTCGGTGTCGGGCCCCGCGAACCAGGCCGCGATCCCCGCCAACACCCCCATCAAGATCAACGACTTGACGGGCACCTACACCCCCAAGGCCAGCGGCAAGGTCACCTTCACGGCGGCCATCCTCACCATCAAGGCCCTCGGTACGACGACGACGTGCACGCCGACCAACAGCCCGGGCCCGTCCCTCACGTTGGACGTCACGGCGGCGAGCGGATCGTCCGGCGGCTCCACCGGTTCCAGTGGTGACACCGGCACCGGCACGGGTACGGACTCCAGCGGCACGCTCCCGAAGACCGGCCCCGACGACTCGGTCATCGCCCTCGGCACCCTCGGCGGCACGGTGCTGCTCGCGGGCGCCGCGGGCACCCTGTGGCTGACCCGCCGCAACCAGACGGCCCGCGCCCGCCGTTGACAGCCCCGTAGCACCGCCGTGGAGCCGCCCATGCCGTCGACCGCCCGCGTCCTGTGTCTGTCCCTCCTCGCCCTCCTGGCGGCCACGCCGACCGCGACGGCCGCCGAGGGATGGTCCCTCACGCCCGCGGGCGGCGGACGCCCGACGTTCTACGCCGAGGGCGAGCCCGGCACGACCCTCCAGGACACGGTGTCCGTGACCAACCCCACCGGACACCCGGTCACCGTACGGCTGCGCGGTACCGGCATCCCGATCACCTTCGCCGACACGGGAGTTCGGGTCCCGGCCCGCACCCGCGCCGACGTCCCGTTCACGGCGACCGTCCCGGCGACCGCGCCCCCCGGCGACCGCACCGGCACACTCGTGGCCCGCGACACCGAGGGCCGGGAGGCGACCGTACGGCTCCGACTCCGCGTCGGCGGACCGAAGTTGGAGGCGTTGACCGTCGAGCACATCGCCGTCCACGGCGACCGCATCACCTACGAACTGGTCAACCGCGGCACCACACCCCTCACGCCGAGCCTCGCCGTCCACGCCACCGGCGTCCTCGGCGGCACCCTCCTCGACCGCACCGCGCGCACCCTCCCCGTCCGACTCCCGCCCGGCCGGCGCCTGAAGCTCACCGAGCCCTGGCCCGGCCGGCCCGCCTTCGACGCGGTCGAGGTCCGTCTGACGGTCACGGCGACGGGCGGCGCACACGACACGGCGAGCACGTCGGCACGGTTCGTGCCGTGGGGTGCGGTGGCGGGAGCGGGCGGTGCGCTGGCGGCCGGGGGCGCACTGCTTCTCGTACGACTGCGAGGTCGTCGGCGTCGAGCGGGTGACGAGGGCAGCGCGATGGCCGAACACCCGTGTACGGAAGCCGAGTTGACGGGAGCGGTGTCGTGAGCGGTGTCGGGAGCGGCAAGGTGCGGATTTCGGCGCTGGTGGCGGTGCTCGCGTTGTTGCTGTTGCCGTTGGCGGGGGCGGTGCCCGCCGTGGCGGCGGGCGGGCCGACGGTGAAGCTCTCCAAGTCCCAGGCCGGGACCGGGGGTTCGACCACGGTGTCCGGCAGCGGCTGGCGGCCGCGCGCCCTGCTGATGATGCTGATCTGCGGACGGGCCACGCCCGCGCGCGGGGTGATCGGCGGGACCAACTCCTGTGCCAACGCGGACGGTCGGGCCGTCACGACCGACGCCAAGGGCGTCTTCAGCAAGAAGCTGCCGGTGGCCGAGCCGCCGGTGCCGTGCCCGTGCGTGGTGCATGTGGCGACCGTGACGGGGGCGAGCGCGGACGCGGACGCGGTGTTCCAGGTGGCCGGACACGCGGTCGAACCGCTGCCCGCGGAGTCGTCCGCCGGACGCCTGTCGGTCCTGTCCGACACCCGGCTGGACGGTTCGAGCGGGCTGCTGACCTGGTTCGGGGCGCCACCGTCCCGCACGCTCGTCTTCACCGTCGGCAACGCCGGTTCGTCCCCCGTCAAGAACCCCGTGTTCCAAGTCGGCACCTCTCACGGGGTGTTCGCACCGCAGTGGGACGACCAGCAGTTCAGCGGCACGATCGCGCCCGGCGGAAAGGCGGAGATCAAACTCCCGGTCGAACTGTCCGCCGGGGCGCACGGCGACTACACCGTCTCGATGAAGTACGGCGGCCGGGTGCTCGCCGAACAGCCGTGGGGCGTCGGCCGCCCCTGGGGCGTGACCCTGTTCTGGATCCTGGTCTGCGTGGTCGTACCGGCGGCGGTGTTCCGCGTCGGGATGGCCGTGGTGGACCGGATACGGCCGCGCAGGGCGGGCCGCAGCACGGGCCCGGCCCGGCACCGGAGCATCCGCATGCCCGAACAACTCACCCTGCGCATGCCGAAGTTCGGCTCGACGGCCGACCGGGAAGCGGCCCCCGCGACTTCGACCCTGCCGTGGTTCACCCCGGACTCCGATCCGGGCACGGCCGGTCGGCTCTCCGCACCGCACGACGACAGCCCGACGAGCCAGGCGAGTTCGACGACTCCCACGAGTCCGTCGAGCCCAACGGCTCCCACCAGAAAGGGACTTACGTGAGCAAGCGAAGGAGAGTCATACCGGCCGGTGGAGGCGGTGTACGGAGAGCGGGCGCGGCGACGTTCGCGCTGGTCCTCGGCGGCGCCGGCCTCGCGCTCGGCCTGACCGCCGGGACCGCGCAGGCCGCCGAGGTGTCCTACGCCACCCACTGCGTGCCACCCGCGGGCATCGACCCGGTCGACGGCACCACGAAGGTCGAGATCACCGCGCCCGCCACGGCGAAGGTCGGCGACACGGTCGACGTGGTCTGGAAGTTCACCCAGGCCGCGTCCAAGAACCCGGACATCATCGATCTGCCCGCCAACTCGGTTCAGCCGTCAGGGACGTTGAAGGCGGGCGGTGCGCAGACCGCCGACATCGCGATGGTCGGCCCGCGCGAGAACCCGGCGATCCCCAAGGGCGGCGCGATGACGCTGTCCGACATGAAGGGCACGCTGAAGCTGACGACGCCGGGGTCGGTGACGCTGACTCCGGACGGCTACAAGGTCAACGCGTTCTCGACCGACACCGTGTGCACTCCGACGCAGACAGTGCAGCCGTCGGCGACGATCGAGGTGACGGCGGGGGACGGCGGTTCGTCGAGTACGTCGCCCAGCGCGTCACCCACCACGTCGGACTCGGCGTCCGCATCGGCGTCGGAGTCCAGCACCCCGAGCGACTCGCCGTCCGCATCCGCGTCCGCGTCCGCGAGCGACGGCACCGGAACCGGCCAGACGGACTTCACCGGCAAGGAGGTCTCGGTCCCCTACGCGTGCAAGACGCCGATCGGTGACAAGAGCGCGACCTCGCCCGTGCAGATCAACGCCAAGAAGGACGGCGGGAGTTACGACCTCACCGTGCAGTTCAACGGCTCGGTGATGGACAGCCCCGCCGACATCCCGGCGAACTCCGTCAGCCCGTCGATGGAGGTGGTCCTCGGCGGCGCCGACAAGGGCACGGTCCACGTGGAGGGCCCGACGAACTCGTCCGCGATCAAGTCCGGTGACCCGATAGAGATCCCGGACCTGACGGGCACGTACAAGCCGGGCGCGAGCGGCACATCGACGCTGGCTCCGGGCGTCCTGACGGTCAAGGCCCTCGGCACGACGACGACGTGCACCCCGACCAAGTCCCTGGTCTCCCTGACCCTGGACACCACGGAACAGGCGAGCGGCGCGTCCGGCGGCTCGTCGTCCACATCCGGCGGCGACACGTCGTCGTCCACGTCCGGCGGCCTTGCGGAAACAGGCTCCGACAGCCACGGCGGCCTGAAGGCCCTGGGCCTGGTCTCCGGCACGGCGATCCTGCTGGGCGTGGCGGTGTTCACGTTCATGCCGGGACGGAGGCGCCTGAGGTAGACCGGGTTGGGCCGGGTCGGCGCGGCTTGCCGATGTCCACAGCCCACACCCCCGTACCGTCGTGGACACTGGGCCCACTCCAGTCCGGCTGCCACCGTCTGCTCGACCGTGGCGCCGGCCGCGAAGTCGAGTGGCAGGGACTCCAGACCCGGTGACGCGCCGACATGCGCTGTCGCACCCGGGAATCGGAGGCTCGCGGCCACCAGGCACAGCGCCGGAATGTGTGCACGCCGGTCGGGCTCGGCGACCTCGACGACGGCAAGGCCGGACAAGAGCCGGTGGCCCCGGCACAGAGCGAGAGCACGCCATCCTGCGCGCGCTCCTCCTCGGTCGGGGTCGCGGCGACGACACGTTCGACGTAGGCGCGCGTGCTCATGCCGCTGAATACCGAAGGGTGCGGGAAAACCCGAAAGGCCGCCGCACCCTCATGGGTACGGCGGCCCTTCGACGCTTCAGCCAGGCCGGCCAGGGCTCAGTGCACGTCCCCCATGAGCTCCCGCACCCGCTTCCGGTACATCCAGACCGCCGCCCCCGCCAGCACCGCGAGCACCGCCTGCAACGCGACGATGCCCGTCTTGTTGAGGTCGACTCCGGCGATGGAGAGGAGGCCCGTCGTGGCGTCGCCCGCGGTCACCGCGAGGAACCAGACGCCCATCATCTGGGAGGCGTACTTGGCCGGGGCCATCTTCGTGGTGACGGACAGCCCGACCGGGGAGAGGGTCAACTCGCCCACCGTCTGGACGAAGTAGATCGCCACCAGCCACATCGCCGCCGCCTTGTGACCGCCGTCGGCGATGGCGAGCGGAGCCAGGAAGAGGAAGAAGGACGCGCCGATCAGGATCAGGCCCATCGCGAACTTCGTCGCGGTGCTCGGCTCCTTGCCGCGGCGGGCCATGGCCAGCCAGGCCCAGGCGAAGACCGGGGCGAGGGCCATGATGAGGACCGGGTTGACCGACTGGTACCAGGAGACCGGGAAGTCCCAGCCGAAGACGCTGTTCTTCGCCGAGGAGTCGGCGAACAGGGACACCGTCGAGCCACCCTGGTCGTAGATCATCCAGAACACGGCCGCTGCGACGAAGAACCATATGTACGCGCTCATCTTCGACTGTTCGGCGCGGTCGAGGGTCTTGTCGCGCTTGATGCGGGCGATGACCAGCACCGGGATCAGCAGACCGGCGACGGTGATCGGGACCAGCAGCCAGTTGAGGGTGTAGTGGCCGGAGAAGCCGACGATCGCGTAGAACACGACGGCGACGGCCGCCCACAGCGCGGACTTGCGCAGCGTGGCCGCCTTCTCCTCGGCGGACAGCGGCGTGGGGACGACGTCCGAGCGGGAGCTGAGGTGACGCGTGCCGAGCAGGTACTGGGCGAGACCGATGGCCATGCCGACCGCGGCGAGCGCGAAGCCGAGGTGCCAGTCGACGTTCTCGCCGACCGTGCCGATGACCAGCGGCGCGGCGAACGCGCCGACGTTGATGCCGATGTAGAAGAGGGTGAAGCCACCGTCGCGGCGCGGGTCGTCCGGGCCCTCGTAGAGGTGCCCGACCATCGTCGAGATGTTGGCCTTGAGGAGACCCGAGCCGATCGCCACCAGGCCCAGGCCCGCGAAGAACGTGCCCGCGGTGGGCAGCGCCAGCGTCAGGTGGCCGAGCATGATGATCACGCCCGCGACCGCGACCGTCTTACGGGGGCCGAGGACACGGTCCGCGAACCAGCCGCCGGGCAGCGCGAGCAGGTACACGAGCGACAGGTACACCGAGTAGATCGCGGTCGCGGTGGCCGCACTCAGGTGGAGGCCGCCCGGGGCGACCAGGTACAGCGGGAGCAGAGCCCTCATGCCGTAGTAGGAGAAACGCTCCCACATCTCGGTCATGAAGAGTGTGGCCAGTCCGCGGGGGTGGCCGAAGAAGGTCTTCTCGGAACCGGGGGTGCCCGGAGTCACCGAGTCCTTCGTCAGGCTGGACGCCATGGTTGTTCCTTGCTGGTCGGGACGCGCTGCGTGAGCGGATGCGCGCCCGGTGGGGGCGGCCGGCACCGGCGGGATCGGTACGTCCTTCCCCACGCCTTCGGGGAGTCCGCCCCGGGTCACGGGGCGGTGGACGGCGACCGCCGGGGTTCACGCCGGGCCATTCCTTCAGGGGCTGGCAGCGGCCAGCCCGCACACAAAAGAGACCCTCAGTGTCAAATGCCCACTAAAGGTCCCCGGTGTTGCTACAGACGTTCACGTCACCATACGGCAGGACACCACCGGATATGGAAGAGATTGAGATATGGATCACAGGGAATGATGGAACCGTAGTCGCCTTTTCTAAGGCGAATATCAGGATCGCACCCCAAAGTCACAGGTTCGCGCCAAGATCTCCACCTCGGTGCACCCGGCTTGCCCCAGGGTAAGAAATCATCGGTGACGATCACACCTCTGACGCTGTCCGAGGCGGACTACCATCACCTCATGACCCGTGTACTGCTCGCCGAGGACGACGCGTCCATCTCGGAGCCGCTGGCCCGCGCTTTGCGACGGGAAGGTTACGAGGTCGAGGTGCGCGAGGACGGACCGACAGCGCTCGACGCCGGCATCCAGGGCGGCATCGACCTGTGTGTCCTGGACCTGGGCCTGCCCGGCATGGACGGCCTGGAAGTGGCCCGCCGACTGCGTGCCGAGGGCCACACCGTCCCGATCCTCATCCTGACCGCGCGCGCCGACGAGGTGGACACCGTCGTCGGCCTCGACGCGGGCGCCGACGACTACGTCACCAAGCCCTTCCGGCTCGCCGAACTGCTCGCCCGCGTCCGGGCCCTGCTGCGGCGCGGCGCCGCCGAGCCCGCGCAGCCGCCCGCCACACACGGCGTCCGGATCGACGTCGAGTCGCACCGCGCGTGGATGGGCGACGAGGAACTCCAGCTCACCGCCAAGGAGTTCGACCTGCTGCGGGTGCTGGTGCGGGACGCCGGACGGGTCGTCACCCGCGACCAGTTGATGCGCGAGGTCTGGGACACCACCTGGTGGTCGTCGACCAAGACCCTCGACATGCACATCTCCTGGCTGCGCAAGAAGCTCGGCGACGACGCGGCCAACCCTCGGTACATCGCTACCGTGCGCGGTGTGGGCTTCCGCTTCGAGAAGAGCTAACACCCCGTGCGTCGTCGGCTCATCCAGTCCACGCTCGCCGTGGTGCTCGTGGTCATCGCCGTGTTCGGTGTGTCCCTCGTCATCGTCGAGACGCGCACGATCAGCAACAGCGCCCAGGAACGCGTGGACTCCGAGGCGCTGCGGCTGGCCAGCATCGTGGACAGCCGCATCAGCGGCGCGGAGATCGTCGACGCGGAGGTGCTGCACACCCAGGTCACCGAGGACCGCTACGCCATCATCCGCATCCCCGGCGACCCGGTGATCGAGGTCGGCACCAAGTCGACGGGCGACGTCATCCGCTCCACCGCCAAGGGCGAGCAGGGCGAGATCGTCACCGTGGAGGAGCCGCGCTCGACCGTCACCCGCGAGGTCGGGCGGACCCTGCTGATCATCGGCGCCGTGGCGCTGCTCGCCGTGGTGGCCGCCGTACTGCTCGCGGTACGGCAGGCCAACCGGCTCGCCTCGCCGCTGACCGACCTCGCGGAGACCGCCGAGCGGCTCGGCTCCGGCGACCCGCGCCCCCGCCACAAGCGGTACAGCGTCCCGGAGCTGGACCGGGTCGCCGACGTCCTGGACTCCTCCGCCGAGCGCATCGCCCGCATGCTCACCGCCGAGCGCAGGCTCGCCGCCGACGCCTCGCACCAACTGCGGACACCCCTGACCGCGCTGTCCATGCGCCTTGAGGAAATCACCCTCACGGATGACCCGGACACGGTGAAGGAGGAGGCGACGATCGCGCTGACGCAGGTCGAGCGGCTCACCGACGTCGTGGAGCGGCTGCTGACGAACGCGCGTGACCCCCGTACCGGCTCCGCCGTCTCCTTCGACCTCGACGAGGTCATCCAGCAGCAGCTCGCCGAGTGGCGGCCCGCCTACCGCAGCGCCGGCCGCGCCATCGTCAGCTCGGGCAAGCGGCATCTCCAGGCCGTCGGCACCCCGGGCGCGGTCGCCCAGGTGCTGGCCGCGCTGATCGAGAACTCCCTGATGCACGGCGGCGGCACCGTCGCCCTGCGCACCCGTGTCACCGGCAACCAGTCCGTCGTAGAGGTCACGGACGAAGGGCCGGGTGTGCCCACCGACCTCGGCGCCCGGATCTTCGAGCGCACCATCAGCGGGCGCAACTCCACGGGGATCGGCCTGGCGGTCGCGCGTGACCTCGCGGAGGCCGACGGCGGCCGGCTGGAGATGCTGCAGGCACAGCCGCCGGTGTTCGGCCTGTTCCTGTCCCGTACGCCGCCTGCGAAGCGGCCGCCGGTGGACGAGGACGAGCCCACGGTCCGCTGAGCCCGGTGAAAAAGGTGCCGGTCAGCTCACGTGCTGCTTGGGGCGCGGCTGCGGCTTCGGCTGCGGGGCCAGGACGGCCTCCGGGGCAACGGCCAGTTCTACGGCCTCCTCGACCGGCAGGGCCTTGAAGACCCAGGTGCGGTACGACCAGAAGCGGAACAGCGTCGCGATGCCCATGCCGAGCACCTTGAAGACGTTGCGCTGCAGCGAGCTGTCCCAGCCGAGGCCGTAGATCGCGGCGAACAGGACGCCGTTCTCGATCACCAGGCCGACCAGGCTGAACACCAGGAACAGGGTGAGTTCCTTGGTGCGGGCGCTCTTGTCGCGGTCACGGTAGGCGAAGTACCGGAAGCCGACGTAGTTGCACGCGATGGCGACGATGGTGGCGATCACGTTGGCGCGCACGGCCTGCAGGCTGGTCAGATGCCACAGCAGGTTGGAGACCGCGAAGTTCACCACGGTGCCGACCACGCCCACCGCGCCGAACTTGGCGATCTCGCCCGCGAGCCGTTTGAAAGGCCCTTCGGAACCACGTTCCATGGGTGTGCAGGCCCCTGTCATCTAGGACGTCATCACGGATAAGTCGACCCAGCCATGCTAACCACCGCTTTCCCCCGCCGCCCATGAAGCCGCTCACAGGTTGGGAAGAGACCCGGAATAGAACGGTAAGAGGTACGGAAATCAGGCGCCTCGGCGTGACCGATACCCTGGGGGAGTGACGTTCCCGGTAGTCGGCATGGTCGGCGGGGGGCAGCTCGCTCGTATGACACACGAGGCGGGCATCCCGCTCGGCATCAGATTCAAGCTCCTCAGTGACACCCCTCAGGATTCCGCGGCGCAGGTCGTCGGCGATGTCGTCATCGGCGACTACCGCGACCTCGACACGCTGCGTGACTTCGCGCGGGGCTGCGATGTGATCACCTTCGATCACGAACACGTACCCACCGAGCATCTACGGGCCCTGGAGGCGGACGGCATCCCCGTGCGCCCCGGCCCGGACGCGCTGGTGCACGCCCAGGACAAGGGCGTGATGCGCGCGAAGCTCGACGGGATCGGCGTGCCGTGCCCGAGGCACCGCATCGTGACCGACCCGGCGGACGTGGTCGCGTTCGCGGCGGAGGGCGACGGCTTCCCGGTCGTCCTCAAGACGGTCCGCGGCGGCTACGACGGCAAGGGCGTGTGGGTAGTCGAGTCGGCGGAGGAGGCAGCAGACCCCTTCCGGGCCGGTGTCCCGGTGCTCGCGGAGGAGAAGGTCGACTTCGTCCGGGAGCTGGCGGCGAACGTCGTCCGCTCCCCGCACGGCCAGGCCGTCGCCTACCCGGTCGTCGAGTCCCAGCAGGTGAACGGCGTCTGCGACACGGTGATCGCCCCCGCCCCCGACCTGGACGAGGCCCTCGCCCTCCAGGCCGAGGAGATGGCACTGCGTATCGCCAAGGAACTCGGCGTCGTCGGCCACCTCGCTGTCGAGCTGTTCCAGACCCGCGACGGCCGCATCCTCGTCAACGAACTCGCCATGCGCCCCCACAACTCCGGCCACTGGACCCAGGACGGCGCGATCACCAGCCAGTTCGCCAACCACCTCCGCGCGGTCCTCGACCTCCCGCTGGGCGACCCCCGGGCCCGCGCCCCCTGGACCGTCATGTGCAACGTCCTGGGCGGCGACTACCCGGACATGTACTCCGCGTACCTGCACTGCATGGCCCGCGACCCCCAACTGAAGATCCACATGTATGGCAAGGACGTGAAACCCGGCCGCAAGGTGGGCCACGTCAACACCTACGGCACCGACCTGGCCGACGTCCTGGACCGGGCTCGCCACGCGGCCGGCTATCTGAGAGGCACGATCACCGAATGAGCTCCGCCACAGGACCCGTCGCCGGACCGGTCGTAGGAATCGTCATGGGGTCGGACTCCGACTGGCCCGTCATGGAGGCCGCCGCGCAGGCGCTCGACGAGTTCGAGATCCGGTACGAGGTCGATGTCGTCTCCGCGCACCGGATGCCGCGCGAGATGATCACCTACGGCGAGCAGGCCGACGGCCGCGGGCTCAAGGTGATCATCGCGGGGGCCGGGGGCGCCGCTCACCTCCCCGGCATGCTCGCCTCGGTCACGCCCCTCCCCGTCATCGGCGTTCCCGTGCCCCTGAAGTACCTGGACGGCATGGACTCCCTCCTCTCCATCGTGCAGATGCCGGCCGGTGTCCCCGTCGCCACCGTCTCGGTCGCCGGCGCGCGCAACGCGGGGCTGCTCGCGGCCCGCGTCCTGGCCACGCACGACGAGGAACTCCGGGCCCGTATGCGGGAGTTCCAGCGCGAGCTGAACGACCAGGCCACGGAGAAGGGCAGGCGGCTGCGCGCCAAGACCGAAGGCGCCACCGGCTTCGGCTTCGGGAAGTGACCCCGATGACCTCTCTGGAGCAAGCCCGGGACCTGCTCCGCGAGTTCCCGGTCGTCGACGGTCACAACGACCTGCCGTGGGCGCTGCGCGAGCAGGTCCGCTACGACCTCGACGCCCGCGACATCGCCGTCCACCAGAACGCCCATCTGCACACCGACATCCCGCGCCTGCGCGAGGGCGGCGTCGGCGCGCAGTACTGGTCGGTGTACGTCCGCTCGGACCTGCCCGACCCGGTGCCGACGACGCTCGAACAGATCGACTGCGTACGGCAGTTGCTGGCCCGCTACCCGCAGGACCTGGCGCCCGCGCGGACGGCGGCGGACATGGAGTCGGCGCGCGCGGAGGGCCGTATCGCCTCCCTCATGGGCGCGGAGGGCGGGCACTCGATCGCGGGCTCCCTCGGCACGCTGCGGCAGTTGTACGCCCTCGGCGTCCGCTACATGACGCTCACCCACAACGACAACGTGGCGTGGGCGGACTCGGCGACGGACGAACCGGGGGTCGGCGGACTGTCGGCGTTCGGCCGTGAGGTCGTGCGGGAGATGAACCGCGAGGGCATGCTCGTCGACCTCTCGCACGTGGCGGCGACGACGATGCGCGACGCGCTCGACACGTCGACGGCCCCGGTGATCTTCTCGCACTCCTCGTCCCGGGCAGTGTGCGACCACCCCCGCAACATCCCCGACGACGTGCTGGAACGCCTCCCCGCCAACGGCGGCATGGCGATGGTGACGTTCGTGCCGAAGTTCGTGCTCCAGGCGGCCGTGGACTGGACGGCCGCGGCCGACGAGAACATGCGCGCGCACGGTCTGCACCACCTCGACACCACCACCGAGGCGATGAAGGTGCACCGCGCCTTCGAGGAACTCAACCCGCGCCCGGTCGCCACCGTCGCCACGGTCGCCGACCACCTCGACCACATGCGCGAGGCCGCGGGCGTCGACCACCTCGGCATCGGCGGCGACTACGACGGCACGGCCTTCACCCCCGACGGCCTGAACGACGTCTCCGGCTACCCGAACCTGATCGCCGAACTGCTGGACCGCGGCTGGTCCAAGTCCGATCTGTCCAAGGTGACTTGGGGGAACGCGGTGCGGGTGCTGGGCGCGGCGGAGGACGTGGCGCGGGAGCTTCGGGTGACGCGGGGGCCGTCGAACGCGACGATCGAGTCGCTGGACGGCTGACGGGACGGTGGATCCGGGGCGGGGCGGTCGGTGCGACCGGCGCGCGAGCGCTGCCCCGCCCCGTACCCCGAACGCCCCGCCCACCAGGAAGCCCCCTCGTCGGCGTGCGACGGTGACCGTACTGCCGTAACGACGTACGGAGCCCGCCATGGCCGACCTCCAGGACCACCCGCACGCGACGACCGAGGTCGGCGAGCTCGACGACTTGGTCCATGAGCCCTTTCCCGCCGGGCCCTTCCCGCCGGACACCGCGGAACCGTACGACCCCGTCTCCGACCCGGCCGCGGCCCCGCTGGAGCGCGCCCACGCCATCCTCGCCGCGCACCCGGTCGCCGACGGCTACAGCGGGCTGCCGTGGGCGTTGCGCCACCTGCCGTGGTTCGACCTGGAGCTGGGGGAGAATTCCGTGGACACCGATGTGCCTCGGCTGCGTGAGGGCCATGTCGGCGCGCTGTTCTGGTCCCTGCACCTGCCCGAGGGGCTCGCCGGGGACCGGGCGGTCGGCGCCACCCTGGAGCAGCTCGACCTGGTGAACACGGTGGTCCGTGCCCACCCCGAGGGCCTGCGCCTGGCGTACACCGCGGGCCAGACCACCGACGTGCGCAACTGCGGCCGTATCGCCGTGCTGCTCGGCCCCGCCGGAGCCCCGGCGCTCGGCGACTCGCTGGGCATCCTGCGCTCCCTGCACGCGCTGGGTCTACGGGTCCTCACGCTGTCGGGGGTGTCCTGGGCGAGCGAGGCCGGGCTGACCCGGTTCGGGGAGGAGGTCGTCCGCGAGATGAACCGGCTCGGTGTGCTCGCCGACCTCTCCGGCGCCTCCGAGGAGACGATCCGCCGTGCCCTCGCGGCCTCGAAGGCACCGGTCCTGTTCACCCGTTCCGCCGCCCGCACCCTGCGCCCGCACCCGGCCAACCTCTCCGACGCGCTCCTCGCCGCGGTCGGCGCCGCCAGGGGTCTGTGCATGGTGCCGCTCACCGCCGAGCAGACCGGCCCGTCCGTCCGGGACGTCGCCGACCACCTCGACCATGTGCGCAAGCTCGCGGGCCCGGAGTGCGTCGCCCTGTCCGGTACGTACGACGCCGGCACCGCCCACCCGCGGGAACTCGCCGACGCCTCCTGCTACCCGAGCCTCTTCGCCGAACTCCTCCACCGCGGCTGGCCCGAGCCCGACCTCGCCCTGCTGAGCTGGGGCAACGTCCAACGCGTCCTGCGCAGCGCCGACTTCACGGCCCGCGCCGCCCAGCAGCGCCGCGAGCCGTCGACGGCGAAGATCGCCGAGCTGGACGGTTGACCACCCCGGCTACGGGTGGTCGATCCGGCAGAGGCAGAAGGGATGCCCCGCCGGATCGGCGTACACCCGGAAGTCCTCCTTGTCCTCCCGGTGCAACTCCCGCGCGCCGAGCGCCAGTACCTTCTGTTCGGCCGCCTCGATCTCCTCCCACGTCGACCCGGCGTCGAAGTCGAGGTGGAACTGCTGCGGCCGGTCCGCGCGCGGCCACTGGGGCGGGGTGTACTCCGCCACCCGCTGGAAGGCGATCCGCGGCCCGTCAGGGATGTCGAGTACGACCCACTCGTCGTCGGCGGCGTGGGGCGTGCCGCCCAGGACACCGGCGTAGAACTCGGCCAGCGCGTGCGGGTCCGGGCAGTCGATCACGGTCGAGCGGAAACGTGCGACGGCAGACATGGGGTCCTCCAGGATCGGGTCAGCAGGCGCAGAGACAGAACGGGTGCCCGGCCGGGTCGGCGTACACACGCCAGGTACGGGCGCGGTCTTCGGTGTCCAGCGGTCGCGCGCCCAGCGCCAGGATGCCCTTCTCGGCCGCGTCCAGGTCCTCGACGGTCAGGTCGAGATGGAACTGCTGCGAGTCGCCGGGCGCCGGCCACTTCGGCGGTACGTGTCCCGGGGCCTTCTGGAAGCCGAGCGACTGTCCGCCGGGGATGTTCAGGTCCGCCCAGTCGCCCTCGCCCTCCTCTTCCACCGCGCCGCCCAGGATCTCGGCGTAGAAGGCGGCGAGCGCGCGCGGGTCGGGGCAGTCCAGGACGACCTGGCCCAGCTTGGCGATGGCCATGACGAACTCCTCGCTGTTACCTATAGGTGTGATGAAGAGGTAACGGTTACTGCATGCTCCCGCATTGGGGGTAACGTCGCAAGCATGAGTGAGAGAGTTCCCGCGCCCGGCGATCTGGCCCTGATCGAGGCCCTGGTCAACACGCTGGACATCGAGTCGGGCGCCGACGAACTCGACACCGAGGACGGCCGGGCGCGCTTCGGACTCACGGCACACCAGGTGCCGCCCGCCCGCGAACTCCGCGAGTCCCTGCGCGCCGCCCTCCTCGCCCACGCGGGCCACCCCCCGCACCGGGAGACCACCCCGCTCGGCGAACTCCTCGCGCACGCCCCGCTGTTGGTCACGGTCGACGCCCACGACGGCGCCGCGCACCTCACCCCCGCCGACGGGGAACCCCTGCTCTCCCGCGTCGCGGTGGCAGTGGCCGGGTCCCTCGTCGCCGGCACCTGGCCCCGCCTCAAGGCCTGCGAGGCCCCGACCTGCCACTGGGCGTACTACGACCGCAGCCCGGCGGGCCGGGGCCGCTGGTGCTCGATGGCGGTGTGCGGGGCGCGCGCGAAGATGCGGACGTACCGCGCCCGGCAGGCCGGAGAAACGGCCTAGTTCGTCGTCTCACCCCCGCTCGCCTGAGCGGCCCGTGACCCCACCAGCAGCAGACACATCACGGCCACTCCCGCCACCAGCCCGGCCAGCACCAGCAACGGATCCAGCGGACGGGACGTCGACGCGGCCTGCTGGAGCTGTCCGGTCTGCGGTGCGGCGGTGGGTGACGCCGGTGCGGCCGCCGCGGCGGCGGGGGTCGGTGAGGAGGCGGGCATCGACATCGCGGGAGGGGGAGACGAGGAGGAGGTGTGCGAGGGCGTCCTCGCCGTGGCGGTCCGGCTCGGCACGGTCGTGTGCTGGTGCTGCTGCTCGTGCGTCGTGGGGGCCGCCGGGGTCGGCGCCGCCACCGCCTTCACCGCCACCTGGGCCGTCATGTTCGGATGGACGGTGCAGACATAGCCGTACGACCCGGCCGTCGTGAACGTGAAGCTCCAGCTCTGGCCCTTGCTCAGCATGGGTGAGTGGATCGCGACCGGACCCGAGGTGGTCTTCACGTCGTGTGGGGCGGTGTCCTCGTTGGTCCAGGTCACCGTGGTGCCGGCGGTGATCGTCAGAGCCGCGGGCGAGAAGGCGTACCCCTTCATCAGCACGTGGTACGACGCGGCCGACGCCTGCCCGGCGGGCAGCACCAGCAGAGCCGACAGGCCGAGGAGGGCGAGTACGGCGCCGAGCGCCGCCCGCCCGGCCGCCCTCATGCGAACTCCGCGGCGACCAGCAGCCGTAGCCGCGTGGCGGGGCGGGCGGCCCGGAAACCCGTGGCGCGCCGCAGCAGCCGGTACGGCAGAGCGGCCGTACCCACGACGAGGAGCCGGTCGTCCGTGTGCTCGACGACGCGCAGCCGCAGCAGTACGGGGAAGGCGGTCCCGTCGATACCGAGGTCGCCGGACAATTGCAGTCGGCGACCTCCGGCGAAGGACTCCACCTGCTCGGAGGCCAGCGTGGCTGTGAGCCGCGGGTCGTCGAACTCGAAGCGGAACAAGGGGAGTTCGGTGTCCTCGGGCACGGTGAGGGAAGCGTCGGCGAGGGCGATGCGGCGGCGCAGGGTGGGCAACGGGCCGTACCAGGCGGTGAGTTCGACGAGCGAGCGGCCGGGCGCCACGGTGTACTCGCCGGGCAGGGGCAGTCGGCGGGCCCCGGCGCGCGCCTCGGGCGGGGGCGGGACGGCGGGGAGGGTGACGGTTGTCATCCTGGTCTCCTTGGAAATCAGGTCCGGAGCGGAGGCGAAAGCGTGGAGAATGAGCGGGCGCCGGTCCGGCCGACTGAGCCTCGGCCGGACCGGCGTCCTTGTCCCGTCGCGGACCGCGTCAGCAGCTGCCGGTGACGAAGTCCTCGGTGGGCGTGAGCAGTTGCTCGGCCCAGACCGTGTGCATCTTCACGTAGCTGTCGACGTCGAGCAGATCGGTGATCTGCTGTCCGAGCGACTCCTCCAGGTGTGCCTTGTTGATGTGGTTGAGCAGCACACTGAGCGTGTTGTCGAGGACCGTGCCCCCGCCGTCGGTGACGGGCTTGAGGATGGTCTCGACCCACACCGTGTGCATCTTGATGTAGGAGTCGAGCGCGAGCGCGTCCTGCACCTGCTGGGCCGGAGACCGTTCCAGGTGCGCCGTGTTGATGTGCTGGAGGATCGGCAGCAGCACGTCCTGGACGCTGGTGCACTGGGTGCTGCCGCCACTGGACCCGGTCGACGTGGCGGTGGGGGCGGGGCTGGCGGTCGCCGTGTCGGTGGGCATCGGCATACCGGTCGGCGAGGCCGTGGGGGTGGCCGTGGGCGTGCCGCTCGGTGCCGTGGTCGGCGTGGCGGTGGGCGTCGTACCGCCGCCCGTGCCGCCGCTGTCGTCGGCGACGACCTTCACGGAGGCCACCATGTCCGGGTGCACGGCGCAGTAGTACTCGTACGTCCCGGCCTTGGTGAACGTGTACGACCACGAGTCGCCCTGGTTCAGGGTGCCGGAGTCGAACTTCACCGGTGCGCTGGTCGTGGTGACCGTGTGCGGCGCGCTGTCCTTGTTGGTCCACTGGACCGTGTCGCCGACCTTGACGACGAGCTGCTTGCCGTCGCCGAACTGGTAGTTGGAGATGTTCACCTGGTAGTCCGGCGTGGCGGCTGCCGCGTTCTGCACCTCGGCCGCCGCGGGCGCCTGAGCCGCGCCCGCCGCCGTGTCCGAGGTGGTGGTGCTGCCGGTGGCCGCCTGCAGCAGCCCCAGGCTGAGGACGGCCGCGAGGGCCGCGCCGAGCCCGGCGACCAGCAGGGCCCGGTTGCCGACCGGTCGGCTGCGCCGCCGGTCACCGGTCTCTTCAGTGCGTTTCAATGCAACTCCTTTGTATTTTACGGGAGTTCAGCGGCCGGGATCGGCCGTGACCAGCAGACTCGTGACGGCCAGCACGACGAGGACGAGCCCCGTCTCGGCCGCGACCGAGTAACCGAAGGGCCGCACGGTGGCGGCGTCGCCGCGCAGCAGCACGGCGAGATCGAGACGCGTCCGCGTCCACTGGCGGCTGCACCAGGCAGCCACGAGCACGACGGCGAGGACGCCCGTCTTGAGCAGCAGCAGATGCCCGTACGAGGTGTGCAGCAGGGCGTTGAACGACCCCACGATCTGCCAGGCGAGCACCAGACCGGCGGCCACGATCGCCGTGACGCTCACGGCGGCCAGCTTCGAGTAGCCGGGCACCACGGCAGCCAGTTCGCCGGCCTCGCGGCGCGGCAGCACGGCCACCGTGAGCATGGCCAGGCCGCCGATCCAGAGGGAGACGCCGAGCAGGTGGACGAGGTCGGCGACGGCGCCCCAACTGGGCTCGCTGCCCTCCGAGTTGTGGCCCGCCATGCCGGTCGACCGGAGCAGCCCGAGGCCCACCGCGACGGCGCCCACCCGCCAGCCGGGCGACCGGGCCGTACGCGCACCGCCCTGCAACAGCGCCGCCAGCACCACGGCTGCGAGCACCCACAGCAGGCCTCGGGCCGCGAGCGCGAGACCGGGCCCGGTGGTCAGGACGTCGGCGTACGTCGCCGGGCGCAGCGCGTCCCGCAGGCCGCCGAGATCGGCGTACGCGCCCTGCAGTCCGAGCCCCGCGACGGCCGACAGCAGCCCGCATGTCCAGGCCAGCCCGAGCAGCACCCGGGCCCGCGGCTCGCCCGCGCCGCGCGGCCAGAGCAGCGCGACGAAGGCGAGCCCGCCCACGAACAGGGCCAGCGAGAGATAGCCGGCCCAGCGAGCGGCGACGAGGCCCCTGCGCACCGAGGGGGACGGTGCGGGAGCGGCCGTGGCCTCGTCGCCGCGGTCCTGGGTGGCCCGCGCGCCGATACCGAAGGTGAGCCGGCCGGAGGTGGCGTGGCCGTCCTCCTCGTCGATCACGGACCAGGTGACGGAGAGGGTGTCCCCGGTGGCGCGGGGGAGGGCGACGCGCACCGTGGCGCTTCCCCTGCCCGGCACCCGGCTCACGGGGAGCCGATCGCCGTCGGGGGTCATGACGCGTACGTCGGCCAGGTCGACGGGCTCGTCGAAGACGAGGGTGAGACGGTCCGGGGCCTTCGCCGACCGGGCGCCGTCCTTCGGCGTGGAGCTGACCAGTTCGGTGTGGGCGGCGGCCGGGGTCGTGCCGAGCAGGCCGAGGAGGAGGGCGGAGAGCAGGACCAGCAGAGAGCGGTGGACGGTCGTCACGGGGTGGCCTCCGGCGACGGGGACGCGGTGGCGGAGGTGGAGGTGGGGGTGGATGCGGATGCGCCCAGGAGGCTGCCGAGCGGGGCGAGTCCGATGCACGGGGAGGCCTGCGCGGTGGGCTCTTCGGCGTCCGCGCCGTCGAGGACGCCGAAGAGGGTCTGAGTCAGCCCGCCGAGCAGCGGTTGCACGAGGTGCACCTCACCGTCCGCGCAACTGTCGGCGGGGGGCGCCGCGGTCGGCGAACCGGACGGGGAGGACGTGGGGGACGGGGAGGCAGGGGACGGGGAAGTGGGGGTGGTGGCGGTGGGCAAGGTGCCCTGGCCCGGTCCGGTTCCCAGGCCCGTACCGAGGCCGGAGCCCGTGCCGGTCCCGCCCTCGGACACCGGGAACACCCCTGTGTCGCCCGGGACTTGAGCCCCCGAGCCCTGCGCGTCGGAGGCGCCCGGAACCGGCATGGTGGCCGCCGGTGCCGTGACGGCGGGGGGAGTGGCGGCGGGGGCGGCGGCCTCGCCGGAGGCGCTCGGGGCGCCGATGCCCGACGCGTACCCGAGCACGATCACCACGGCACCGACCAGCGCGCCCGCGACCAGCTCGTCACGGTGATCTCTCGGCCACTCCGCCCGGCGGAACAAGGGCATGATCACACACTCCTGGCATGCTCAGGTCAATCCGACCGCGGAATGCGGCGAACGCGAACCAGTGGAGTGGTGTGCGGATTCCCCGTGACTACGGGTCAGTTAACCGTCTGTTGCCTAGCTCTCTTTCGGGGGGCGCCCGACTGTGAGAACGGACGACACCGACGCTATTCCACACAATGCGACTGTGAAGAATGCGGGTAGACGGCAGGGCTATTCCCACACATTACTCGAATTGAATTCGAACTCGGTCCACGGAATCGCAGAGTTGGTATATGCCACTTGGTGCGCCCCTGCAGGGCGGGCTCAGGAGCGGGCCCCGGGGCGGGCTCCGGGGCGGACAGCACGGCGAGGCGCGGCAGACTGCGCGACAGGTCGCACGTCCGCCCCGGGGCCAAGCCCAGCCGGACCCGTCCCGCCCCCGCCCGGAATTCCGACGGGACCCGCCGCACCGGAATTCCGAAAACCTCGCTCCCGGATTTGCCGATAACGCGTTACGCGGTCGGTCGGCCCATCGCGCGGAACGTCCAGCCGGCCTTCCGCCACAGCGCCGGGTCGAGCGCGTTGCGCCCGTCCAGGACGACCCGGGCGCGGACGGCCTCGCCGAGCGTCGCCGGGTCCAGCTCACGGAACTCCCGCCACTCGGTCAGGTGCAGGACGACATCGGCGCCCCGTACGGCCGCCACGGCGGTGTCGGCGTACCCGAGCGTCGGGAAGAGCCGCCGGGCGTTGTCCATGCCCTTCGGGTCGTAGACCGTGACCTGGCCGCCCTGGAGGTGTATCTGGCCGGCCACGTTCAGCGCGGGGGAGTCGCGGACGTCGTCCGAGTCCGGCTTGAAGGTCGCGCCGAGCACGGCGACCCGCTTGCCCAGGAAGGACCCGCCGCCGAGCGCCTCGCGCGCCATCTCCACCATCTGACCGCGCCGCCGCATGTTGATGGAGTCGATCTCGCGCAGGAAGGTCAGCGCCTGGTCCGCGCCCAGCTCACCGGCGCGCGCCATGAAGGCACGAATGTCCTTGGGCAGGCAGCCCCCGCCGAACCCGATCCCGGGCCGCAGGTACTTCTTCCCGATCCGGTCGTCGTGCCCGATCGCCTCGGCCAGCTTCACCACATCCCCGTCCGCGGCCTCGCAGACCTCGGCCATGGCGTTGATGAAGGAGATCTTGGTGGCGAGGAAGGAGTTCGCGGCCGTCTTCACCAGCTCGGCGGTCGGGAAGTCCGTCACGACGAACGGCGACCCGGCCCCGACCGGTACGGCGTAGACCTCGCGCAGCAGCTTCTCGGCCCGCTCGCTGCGCACACCGACCACGATCCGGTCCGGCCGCAGCGTGTCCTCGACGGCGAAGCCCTCCCGCAGGAACTCCGGGTTCCAGGCCAGCTCGGCGTCCGCGCCGACGGGCGCGTGCGCGGCGAGGTAGTCGGCCAGCCGGTCCGCCGAGCCGACCGGCACCGTGGACTTGCCGACGACGAGGGCGGGGCGGGTGAGGTGCGGGGCGAGCAGTTCGAAGGCGCGGTCGACGTACGACATGTCGCAGGCGTACTCACCGTGCTTCTGCGGGGTGTTGGTGCACATGAAGTGGACGTCGCCGAACTCCGCGACCTCGGCCCAGTCCATGGTGAAGCGCAGCCGCCCGGTGGACCCCTCGATCCCGGCGACATGCTTGCGCAGCAGATCCTCAAGCCCCGGCTCGTACATCGGGACCTCGCCCCGCTGGAGCATCGCGATCTTCTCGGGGACGATGTCCAGACCGAGCACCTCGTAGCCCAGCTCGGCCATGGCCGCGGCGTGCGTGGCGCCGAGATAGCCGGTGCCGATCACGGTGATCTTGAGGGCCATGAGTGCTCCAGAAGGTGAACGCGGGCGATGCGCGCCCGAGCATAGTCGGACGCTCTGACGGGCACCTTTCCCCCTGTCGCCAAGCTCACGTATCACTCCTGTGGGCAGGCCCCTAAAATTTGGGTTACTTAACAGTAATTAGCACTGTGATCACAGCGTCCTTGGAGCGTGAGAGACCTTGGCCGGATCGGCTGACTTCGACCTGTACCGCCCGTCCGAGGAGCACGACATGCTCCGCGACGCGATCCGCTCGCTGGCCGAGGCGAAGATCGCGCCGTACGCCGCAGCGGTGGACGAGGAGTCCCGCTTCCCGCAGGAGGCCCTCGACGCGCTCGTCGCGAACGACCTGCACGCCGTCCACGTACCCGAGGAGTACGGCGGCACCGGCGCCGACGCCCTGGCCACGGTCATCGTGATCGAGGAGGTGGCCCGCGTCTGTGCCTCCTCCTCCCTCATCCCCGCGGTCAACAAGCTGGGCTCGCTCCCGGTGATCCTCTCGGGCTCGGAGGACCTGAAGAAGCGCTACATGACCCCGCTCGCCAAGGGCGACGCGATGTTCTCGTACGCCCTCTCCGAGCCGGACGCGGGCTCGGACGCGGCCGGCATGAAGACGAAGGCGGTCCGCGACGGCGACCACTACGTGCTGAACGGCGTGAAGCGCTGGATCACCAACGCCGGCGTCAGCGAGTACTACACGGTGATGGCGGTGACGGACCCGGAGAAGCGGTCGAAGGGCATCTCGGCCTTCGTCGTGGAGAAGTCCGACCCCGGGGTCTCCTTCGGCGCCCCGGAGAAGAAGCTCGGCATCAAGGGCTCCCCGACCCGCGAGGTCTACCTCGACAACGTCCGCATCCCGGCCGACCGCATGATCGGCGCGGAGGGCACCGGCTTCGCCACGGCGATGAAGACCCTGGACCACACCCGCATCACCATCGCGGCCCAGGCCCTCGGCATCGCCCAGGGCGCCCTCGACTACGCCAAGGGCTACGTCAAGGAGCGCAAGCAGTTCGGCAAGCCGATCGCCGACTTCCAGGGCATCCAGTTCATGCTCGCCGACATGGCCATGAAGATCGAGGCCGCCCGCGCCCTGACCTACCAGGCCGCGGCCGCCTCCGAACGCGGCGACAAGAACCTCACCTTCCAGGGCGCGGCCGCCAAGTGCTACGCCTCGGACGTGGCCATGGAGGTCACCGTCGACGCGGTCCAGCTGCTCGGGGGGTACGGCTACACGCGTGACTATCCGGTCGAGCGGATGATGCGGGACGCGAAGATCACGCAGATCTACGAGGGGACGAACCAGGTTCAGCGGATCGTCATGGCGCGGAACCTGCCGTAGCGCGGTGTTTTCCGCTCGGTAGAGAAAGCACAGCCCCTGGCGTGATGCCGGGGGCTGTTCGCTTACCTTCCAGGACACACCAGTTGGGGCATCGACCGGTTCGGCGAGCAGGTCACGACAGCCAGGGACAGATACGAGGGGCGCTCCAGGTAGTACCCGAGTGAGACATCCGCACCCCAACCGAGCTGCTCCGCAACGGAGTTGACCAAGGCAGTCCGACGCTCGACGTCACGGTCGTACCCGGAGGCGAACCGGGATGCGTACTCCGCGAGTCGCTCCCCGAGCCAGGCCGCGGCCTCCTTGGGCTCTTCCCAGGTGCCGCGAACCAAGGAGCGTGGCTTGACGAGCCAGTACGCCGTTTCCAGCGGAGGCAGATCTACGGTTGGAAACTCGGCCGCCACCTCGCGATAGCGCTGGATCAGTTCGGGCCTGCTCCCGTCCGGGGGCAGATTAGGATGCGGCGGCCGCCGCAGGGCCTCGTTGTCGAAGCGCTCTTTCGGGCCGGTCCACAGGTAGCCGTGGTGGTGCACCAGTCGTTCCCGTTTCGAGAGGTGCCAGCCGGGCCGGACGTGGATGGTTCCGGCCCGGCTGAAGCAGAGGGTCAGACGTTCAGGCCGAACCGCGTCGGGTCGATGCCGGCCGTAGCCAACTCCGCCGTGGTGAACCTCAGCGGCTGTGCCCCCGGCCGTTTGCTGTCGCCCAACGCCCAGGCGTCCGCGCCGATCCGGGCCAGGGTCACGCACCCCTCCGTGCACGGTCCGCCGCAGGCCTTCACGAAGGAGGCCGCGTCGATGTCGAGTGCGTACAAGTCGGTTCCGTCCAGCATCACTGCACCTTCCTGCTCAACTGATCGCGGCCATAGGTGGCCGCCTCCGCCCCTGCCGGGCGGGGCTTGTGGTCGGGGCACTTGGGGCTCCCGCACTCGCAACGGGGCCAGCACAAAGCCGAACTGGGCGCCAGATCGGCGCCCTCGGGGCCGGGGCCGGTCTTCCGCACCACGAGCACGCCGTCCATTCCGAATGCTCCGGACAGACGGGAGAGGAACTGTCGGGCCTCACTGCTGCCCAGACGGTCAGCCGATTCGGTGTCCTGCGCCGTGGTCTCGCTCATCGCACCCGCACCCTCTCGATCCGCTCCGCGTCGATGTGCCGACCGTAGGAAGGGGCGAGTGCCGGGCTCTACGAACTTGCAAGAGCTTGCGCGGCGATCACCCGATGGCGTCGATGGCGGAGGTGATGAGCGACCTGGCCGCTGTGCCGTACACGGCGATGGTGGATAGCTCGGCGAACGCCATCCCGTACTCCGCGATCTCGCCGGGTTGGGTGACCGTCAGGTGTGCGGAGACGAGTTCCACGTTGACCTGTGCCTCGTCGTACATGGTGAACGACTCGACAGGCCATCCAGCGCCGCGTGGTGTGCCCAGCGGGATGACCCCCAGGCTGACGGAAGGGAGCGACGCGACAGAGATCAGGTGGCCCAGTGCTCCGGCCATGGTCTCGTCGCTGCCGATGACCGTGCGCAGTACCCATTCCTCGACGAGCATGGCGAACCGGTGGTCGCCGGTGTACAGGACCTGCTGCCGGTCCATCCGGACCGCCACCGCGTCGTCGATGTCGTCGGGCACGTCTCGGAGTTGGGCCACGGTGCTCAGTACGGCGCGGGTGTAGGCGGCCGACTGAAGCAGGCCGGGGATCACCCAGGACTGGTAGACACGGAAGCGGCGGGTGCGCTCGAAGAGAGGCGCCACGGACTGTTGGACGCGCCGCAGGCCCGCACGTTCCATGCGCCGCCACTGGACGTAGGCGCCTTCTATGCCGCGTGCCGTAGCCACAAGGTCGGCGGTCTGATCCTGGGCGGCGCAGAGCGTCGTGTACGTCCGGATGTCGGCGTCGGACGGGTGTGCGTGCCCGTTCTCAAGCCGTGAGCACTTGGACTCGTGCCAGCCGGCCAGCCTGGCCAGCTCCCGTGCCGTGAGACCGGCGTCCTTACGGATCTCGCGAAGACGCCGGCCAAGGGCCTGCCGTGCCTGCTGAACGCCGGATGAAGTCACGCTGAGGTCGTGGATCAGGCGAGCTTGTAGTCCGCGTGTGGTACCGCCTGGGCCCAGACCGCCTCGAAGGCATTGGCGCACAACTTCACGACGGCCGGATCATCGGTGAACTCCTCGTCGTCTGGCGCGAGTTCGCCATCACCTGCGAAGTGGTGGAAGACGACCGAGGTGTCGTCGAAGAGCCAGAAGTCATTGCCGGGAAGGGCCAGCCCGGATGCGCGACGCCGGGGCAGCCAGCGCACTTGCTCGCCTGCTTGCAAGGTGGGTCCGGTCAGATGGTGTTCGAACCGGATGTAGTCCGACACCGGCTCGGAGACGATCCGAGCCCTGCGCACCTCAACCCCCTGGGCAACGAGGCCGACGATGAGCCGTAGCCACGGACGACGTTCTGGATCGCTGTCGGCGGGATCGTTTCGCGCCCCGTCCCGCCAGGCGGCGAACCGCGGGTCGGAGGGCATGTACTCGTCGCGCATCTCCAGATGGACGGCGGAACGGGTGCAGTTCCTCAGCCGGTCCTCAAGAGTTGGCACCGCCACCGTTCGTCACCTCCGGAAAAAACCGCACCATGCGCTTCGGGATCTCGATCACGTCCTCGTGTCCGGGAAGGTCCAGCCGCGAACGCCGGTCCTCGTCGACCACCTTCCAGCCCTGCACCAGATACGTGTCCTTCTCGTCGTCGAGGTAAATCGTGGGCGACTTGCCGTCCGGGCTCTCGGGATCCTGGCCAAGTTTGATCAGAGCCATCGCTGTCTCCCTTGTAGCTGGGGCAGTTGGGCCTCCGTGCTCGATCTTGTGTCCAACGCCGAACGGAAGCCAGGAACTTGCGAGAACTTGCGCGCCGGGTGGGCGGACTCAGCGGCGGAGTTGCGAGAGGAAGTCCGCCCAGGCCGTGGGCCGGAGGGTGAGGTGGGGGCCGGTGGGATTCTTGGAGTCGCGTATGTGGATGCCCGTCGGGGTGGGGGCTATCTCGACGCAGGCGGAGCCTTGTTCGCTGTAGGTCGATTTCTGCCAAGTCGGTTCGGTCATGGTCCGTCTCTCAGATGTCTTGGGCGATGCGGCGGATGAGGTCGAGCGAAGGCGCGGGCTTCAGGGCGACGGCCTCCATGCGATCCAGGACGAGCCCGTACATCTCCAGTCGTCCTGCCCCATCGATGAGTTCGCTGCCATGTGCGGTGTCCACCTCGACGGTGTCGAGGGCGGGGACCGGGCCGTGGAAGTAGTCGACGGCGTGGCCGGTGGTGGGAAACGAGGTGCCGTTGAAGGGGATGACGCGGAGGATGACGGCGGGCTGCTCGCTGACTTCGGTGAGGTGACGCAACTGGGCCCTGGCCACCTCCCGCCCGCCGAACTGCATGCGCAGGGCCGCTTCGTGGACGATCGCCGTGTACGGCGGTGGTTGCTCGCGGTAGAGGATGGCCTGACGCTTGATGCGGTGGGAGATGCGGTACTCGATCTCGTGGGGGCGCAGGGCGGGAACCGCTTCGCGGAACAGAGCGCGGGCGTGTTCGGGTGTCTGGAGCAGGCCGGGGATGTTGATGACCTGGGTCACGCGGAGTGCCGTGGCGTGGTGTTCCAGCTCGGCCAGGTCGAGGAGACGGGGCGGCAGCGTGTCGCGGTACTCCTCCCACCAGCCACGCGTACGGTCCGCGGCCATGACAGCGAGGGCGTCTACCAGGGGTTGGTCCGTGCAGCCGTAGATATGGGCGAGCGTGCGTACGCGATCCGCGCTGATGCCGAAGCGATTGGCCTCGATGTTGCTGATCTGGGCCTGGGTCGTACCCAGGGACGTGGCGGCTGCGGCAGCGGTCATGCCGGCGCGCTCCCGTAGTCGGCGCAGTTCTACGCCGATCCGGAGGCGGCGTGCCGTGGGGGCGGGCCTCGGGGCCATGTACTCACTCCGTTTCCTGCACCTGACGTGGTGGTCACCCACACGAGGCGTATTGCTGAAGTATTTGCTGGATTCTGCAAAACCTTCAGCAGTTGAAGTCTATGGTGAAACCCAAGCCGCTCAACCCCCGGCCCATAAGCCGGAAGCGCACCGCGCCATCCTGCCCGCGCGCGGCACTGCCACCGCCCGACCGGGTCTTCGAGCGAACCAAGCTCTCCACCGTAGGAGCCATTCATGGTCACCGTATCCCCGCACGACACCTGGGCGTATGCCCTCCGCCTGCCCCGCGACCCCCGTGCGGCACGTGTCGCGCGTATGACAGTGCGTGCCGCCCTGACCGGACACGGAAGGGGTGAACTCCTGGACGCCGTCGAACTGCTGACGTCCGAGATGGTCACCAACGCCTACCTCCACACCAGCGGCCCCGCCTCCCTCCGCCTGAGTGCGCTCGCGGACGGGCGCCTGCGGGTGGGCGTCTGGGACAGTCACCCCCGGATCCCCGCACCTTTTGGCGAGCCGCCCTGTGGCCGGGTCCCGCTCCCTCCGGCGGACGTCCACGGTGGGCGTGGCCTGTTTCTCGTCCAGGAGTACGCCAACTGCTGGGGAGGTTGGTCGCTGGGAGAGGGCCTGTTCGAGCGTCGCGGGGGGAAGCTGCTCTGGTTCGAGGTGGGCGGGTGAAGCCGCAGGGGCTTCTGGCGGTCACGACAGCTCGTGTGCGTATTCCACGGCGAGCGGGCTGGCGACGAGGCACTGGGCGTAGGCGTTGCTGGCTGGGAGGAGGGCCGTTACGCGTGCATATCCGCGCATCCAGGCTGCGGTTCCTGCCGGCGTCCGCTTGTCGATTGCCTGGAGCAGATCGTGTACGCCGTTTCGATCGGGCGACGCGTCCGCTGAGGAAGCAGCCGCTGTCTGACCGGACTCCTCTGCCAGCGTCCTGACGACATGACCCGCGTTGGTCATGAACATCGTGCCAGCGCTGTCAGCTCCTCCGCCGAGTTCCTCCAGCGGCGGTCCGGCGACCGGCACTGGCGCCTGGCCAACCAGGTGGCGTACCGAGCCGTGCATCAAGAGTCTGAAGCCGGTCGTGCGCTCATACTCCGGCTCTTCGCTGGGGCTCGGGTCGGCGAAGAGCACCAGGTGCTGGTACTCGCCCTTGAGTGTCACGCAACGCAATGGTGCCTCGAACCGGACCCACTGGCCTGGCCGCACGCCAGGCTCGCCGAACCACCGGGCCACCGTCGACAGGTAGTTGTCCACCTGTTGGAGGTGCCGCAAGCGGCTGCGGGCGTCATCGGGAGCAGGCGCGTCGAGGTCGACACCGCCCAGCGGCGTGGTCAGCCGCAGCGCACCTACCCTCGACACACGGCGCGACGTCGGCAGGAACTGCTGCAACTTCCCGACCGAAAGGTAGACGACTTCGCGCAACTCGGCCTCCAGCTCATCTACTTCGACTCCGCAATCCATGATGTCAGGACGTCCGCACCACCATAGAGAAGTCCCCGATCCCGTGCGTCGCAGGTGTTCCGGTTCGCCTGGCGGCGAGCCGGTGGCCACCTGCCCTGCGGCTGGGGCACCCAAGGCGGGCACCCCTCAATCCTTTGGGGCAGGCTGAGCCCCATGAGCCTGATCGATGCAGCCGATTCGACGAACGCCTTCGACACCGCGGAACGCGCCATGTGGACCGGCCGCGCCAACGCCTACGCGGCAAGCTTCGCGCGCCTCTGCGCCCACCCCGTAGGGGAGTTGCTCGACGCGGCCGGGGTCGAGGAGGGCACATACGTCCTCGACGTCGGCACCGGAACCGGTACAGCGGCCATGGCCGCGCTGGCGCGGGGCGCCCGGGTGTGTGCCGTGGACGCCGATGCCGGGATGGTGGACGCGGCGCGGGCCGGGGGAGTTGAGGCGAGGGTTGCCGTACTGCCCGAACTGCCCTTCCCCGACGGCGAGTTCGATGCCGTTGTGGGCAACTTCGTCATCAATCACGTCGGCCGTCCCCGCGCCGCCCTCGCCGAGTTGCGGCGGGTGCTCAAGCCCGGTGGGCGGGTCGCGCTGACGCTGTGGGGCGCTCGGCGCGGTGCCGGGCAGGAGTTGTTCGGACGGGCCCTCGCGGCGGCGGGCGCCGTGGTGCCCGCGGACCTGCCGCGGCTCGATCCGGATGAGGACTTCGACCGTACGGCGGACGGGCTTGCGGCGCTGCTCACGGAGGCCGGTTTCCATGACGGTCGGGTCGCTGAACTGGAGTGGGACCACGGCGCCACCGTCGACGAGTGGTGGGGCGGCGCGGCCGGCGGGGTCGCCACCATCGGGTGGATCGTCGGCTCGCAGGAGCCCGAGGCGGTCGTACGGATCAGGCGGCACTACGAGTCGCTGAGTGCTGAATTCGATGGTGGGGGAGGGGAGTTGGCGCTTCCGCACCGGGCGCTGCTCGGGTGGGGCACGGCCCGGCCCGTCACTCGCTGACCTCACCTGTTCCTCTTCAGCACCACCCCCGCCCGTGCCACCGCGACCCTGTTGCTGTGGTCCAGCGTCGCGAGCAAGGCCCGGTCCGTGGGCGGGAGTTGGGTGACGTGGGCTCGGCGGACGTGAAGGAGGGTGGTCGGCAGGTGGGTTCGGGTGGCGCAACTGCCGTCCGTCACCGCGACGTTGATCTCGTCGCGCTTGAGCCGCTCGGTCACGCCCTCCTTCGCGTACCGCTCGCGCAGGGCGGTGACGGCCTCGGTGGGGGAGGTGTAGTGGAGGCCGTGTGTGGTCATGCAGGATCGCCACGCGTCCAGCGCGCGCAGGTAGCGGGGGTCCCGCGCGGCCTCCTGGGTCAGGCGTTCGTCGAGTTGTTCGGGGATGTATGTGAGGCGGGCCCAGGTCTTCACGTCGCCGGCCAGCCGTGCCCGGCTCTCGGCCACGCAGCCGTCCGTCGGCACGGATGCCGTCGCCCTGCCGTACAGCCGCACGGTGGTGTGCGGGGCGCCCGCGCCCACGTCGGCGTCCTGGTACCGCTTCTTGGCGACGGTGGAGAGCGCTTCGTAGGAGTGGTTCACGGGCTCGCGGGCGTCGGCGTCGTTCCGCACGGCCAGTCCGTAGCCCTGGGTCCTGCGCTTGGTGAGTCCGATCGCCGCCGACTCGTCCTCGGGAACCGGGAGTCGTACCGCCGGGCGGGCGGGGAAGGCGAAGCCCGCGGCCTTCATGCAGCTCTGTTCGAGCACGTCGGTGGCCGTCTGCAGCGCGCCCGCCCCCGCGGGCCAGCCGCCGGAGCGGGTGGCCAGGTCGGTCATCGACACGGTCGGCGCGGCAGGTGCCGTCGTGGGGCCGGACCCGGCCGGCCGGGAGGTGCAGCCGGCCGGGCCCGCCATGACCACGAGCCCGGTGAGGAGCCCGCAGAGGAGTCGTTTCACCTCGGTCACGAAGACGTGCACCAGTGGTTGGAGCTGATCGTGTCGTTGAACGCGGCGTCGCCGTAGTCCACGCCGAAGTCGTAGATCGAGTCGTAGCGCGCCACGCTGTGCCAGTAGCCGCTGTAGCCGGCGGCGGTCCAGAAGTAGACCGTGCACTGGGTGCCCTGGTTCTCCAGGGAACTGATGCAGTCGTTCCAGGTGCCGGGGTACTTGGTGCAGCCGCTGCTGTTGGTGAGGTTCATGTAGTTCGTGTTGTTGCCGGCGACCTTCCCCATGGTGCCGCCCTTGTAGTTGTCGACCCAGAAGCACGCGTACCCGGTCTGGTACGGACAGAACTGGGTCTGCGCGGTGGGCGCCGCCGCCGAGTCGGTCGCCGCGTGCGCCGTGGTGCCGGCCCCGGCCGCGACGGCGAGCGCGAAGGCGGACGCCACCGCGAACTTGGTCATCCCGGTTCCGCGTAGTGCTTTCATTTCTTCCCCCTTGCGTCGGTGACCCCGGTCCCGTGGGCCGGGGCATCACAACTGCGACGTACTGTGAAGTGCCGTGACGTGGGCATGTCATTGCCGTGCGGACATGCCGTTGTGCGTGAGAAGCGTGCCAGGGGGGTGTGCCACGGCTATTGGAAAAAAGTGCGCGAGGCTCGATACCGGCCGAGAATCGTCCTCGGTCAGAGCGCTCCGGCCAACACGCTGGTGACCTTCCCCCGTGAGCGGTCCTCGACCGGCGGCCCGGCCGCGTCCGCGCGCCGAGCGGCGAGGAAGCCGCCCGGCGTGCAGCCCACCATCCGCTGGAACTCCTGGGCCAGATGCGACTGGTCGTAGAACCCGCACTCGGCGGCGACCCGGGCCGGAGCCACCCCCGAGGTCAGCAGCCGCAGCGAGTGCTGGAGCCGGATCACCCGCCCGATCGCCTTGGGCATCAGCCCGAGTTGCTCCTTGAACGCGTCGGAGAGCCTGCGTCTGCTCCAGCCGACCTCGGCCGCGAGAACGGATACCGGTGTCGTCCCGCCGGACCCGAGCAGCAGCCGCCAGGCGCGCAGGGCCTGCGGCGCGCACCCGCTCCCCGCCGCCAGTCTGTGCGTCAACTCCCGGTCGAGGAGGGCGAACCGGGCCGCCCAGCCGGGAGTGTTCGCGAGGGCGTCGGCCAACGGCCGTAGGGAGCGGCCCGGCAGGGTGAACGGGTCGGTGTGGGTGAAGGCGAGTTCGTGCATGTCGACACCGAACATCGTGAAGGCAGACCAGGGGGACATCACGATCTCCACCCCGCTCACCCCGCCGTCGTGCCGGCCGATGACGGTGTCGGTGCGCAGCCCGGTCAGCAGGGAGCCGTGCCGGGTCGGCTCGGCCGGGCCGCGGTCCGGGGTCCAGATCCGCAGCTCTCCGGTGAACCCGAGGACAAGGGTCACCTCGCCGTGCGGAAGTTCCCGGCGCGAGCGCGGGAGGCCGGTCGAGATCCGGTAGCCGCGGTAGTGCCTGACCGAGGTGCGCAGCGCGGGGTGGGGTAACTCGTGGGCGATTTCCCAGGTTCCGTGAGGACATCGTCGTAACAACATGCCGCCATGGAACCGGGGCACCGCGCCACACGTCATCGCGGCTTCCGGCCGTTTACGGGTCGGAAGCCGCGATGGTCGGTCGGCGGACTCGTCGCGATCAGTTGCCCGAGACCGTGACCTTCTGGTCGTTGTTCAGCTCGTTCACCAGCGTCTTGACCTTCGCCTTGTCCCAGACGAGGTTGCCGCCGGTGGAGCCCGAGATCGGCATGTTCATCGATGTGCCGTCGCCGCCGCTGACGCCCTTCATCGCCCAGAACATGGACGCCAGGTCCCAGAGCGACATGTCCTTGTCGACGGAGAGGGAGTCCAGGCCGGCCCCGAGGGTCGGGTAGAGCTTGAAGGGGTTCATGAGGGTGCCGGGGGTGGCCACCTGGTGGGCCAGGGCCGACAGGAACTTCTGCTGGTTCTTCGTGCGCTGGAGGTCGGAGGCCGCGAACGCGTGGCGGGTGCGGACGAAGGCCAGGGCCTCCTCGCCGTTCAGCGTCTGCTTGCCCGCCTTGAAGTCGGCGCCCGAGTACGAGTCCTTGAAGCCCTTGTCGATGTCGATGGTGACACCGCCGACCGCGTCCACGATGTCCGCGAAGCCGTTGAAGCCGATCTCGACGTAGTGGTCGATGTGCAGGCCCATGTTGTACTCGACGGTGCGGACCAGCAGCGTCGGCCCGTCCTCCGCGTACGCCGCGTTGAGCTTCGTCTGGCGGCCCGTGTTCTGGTACGTCTTGCCCGAGGTGGAGCCCACGTACGACGGGATCGTGACGTTCGAGTCGCGCGGCAGCGAGATCAGGGTGTCGCCGCTGTCGCCCACGTGCAGGATCATCATCGAGTCCGTGCGCTTGCCCTCGGCGGAGCCGGTGTGCAGCTTCTTCTTCTCGGCGGCGGTCAGCCCCTCGCGGCTGTCGGAACCGACGATCAGGTAGTTCGTGCCGTCGCCCGCCTCCGGCCGGTCGATCACCTTCGAGAGGTCGACGTCGCGGTTCAGCTTGGAGTCGGCCCAGAAGTAGGTCGCCACGGAGGTCACGACGAACAGGGTGACCAGGGTGATCGCGGTCCACTTGATACGGCGGCGCCAGTTCGGCGCGCGCCGGGGACCCCGGCCGTCGTCCGGCCCCTCCGGTCCGCCGGGACCGCCACCGCCGTAGACCTGGCCGGTGTTGTAGCCGCTGTCGTAACCGTTGTCGTAGCCGCCCTGGCCGTAGCCGTTCTGGCCGTCGTCATAGCCCTGGCCGCCCGTGTACGACGGCTGCGGCGGGACCCCGGCGCCGTACGGCGGGGCCTGCGGGCCGCGTCGTACCTGGCGCATCACACGTGCGCTCTCCGGCTGTGCGTTCGCGCTGCCGCGTCCGTACTGGTTACCGCCGCGGTTGTCGCCGGACCATCCCTCGGGCCAATCGTTCATGGGCCCCAGTGTGCAGGTTGCGACCATGTCCTTTACAAGGGTCGTAGGAAAATCAGGGCACTGCTGTTGCGAAGCCAACACAAAGTCCGCAGATGTCCGCCCGGCATAAGGTGAAGTCCATGACAGACCTGCCGGGCAAGCCGGTGTCCGCCTCCCGGACCACGCTCAGCCACATCATGACCCACAACGACACGAACCTTCTGGGCACGGTGCACGGCGGTGTGATCATGAAATTGGTCGACGACGCGGCGGGCGCCGTCGCCGGGCGGCACAGCGGCGGACCGGCCGTCACCGCGTCCATGGACGAGATGGCGTTCCTCGAACCGGTCCGCGTCGGCGACCTCGTCCATGTGAAGGCCCAGGTCAACTGGACCGGGCGGACCTCCATGGAGGTCGGCGTACGGGTCCTGGCCGAGCGGTGGAACGAGTCGACCCCCGCGACCCAGGTCGGCTCGGCGTACCTGGTCTTCGCCGCCGTCGACGCCGACGGCAAGCCGCGCGCGGTGCCCCCGGTGATCCCGGAGACCGAGCGCGACGAGCGCCGCTACCAGGAGGCCCAGATCCGCCGCACCCACCGCCTGTCCCGCCGCCGCGCCATCATGGCACTGCGCGAGAAGCGGGCGGCGGAGGGGTTGGACGACTGACCCGGTCGCCGGCTGCGTGTGGTCGGGGGGCAACGGGCTACGCCTGCGTCGCGGGTCGCGTGTGGTCGGGGCAGCCGGTCGTGGCTCCGTCGCCGGCTGCGTGCGGCCGGTAGCAGTCGGCCGCGCCTCCGCCACCGGCCGCCTCCGGCTACGGACTACCGGCCGTGCCCCGTCACCTGCCGCGTCTGGTCACGAACAGCCGACCGCGCCTCCCTCACTGGCCGCGTCCGGTGGGTAGCAGTCGGCCGTGCCCCGCCCTCAGCCGCCTCCGGTCACGGACAGCAGACCGCACCCCGTCACCAGCCGCGTCCCGTCAGGACTACCGGCCGTGCCCCGTCACCTGCAGCGTCCGGTCACGGACAACCGGCTGCGCCCCGCATCACCGGCCACCCCTCGCATAGGGAGCAATCCGCCGCCCCCGGCCCCCAGCCGCATCCAACGCTCACGGACACCCGACCGCGCCCCCGCCCCCAGCCATATCCAACGCTCACGAACACCCCACCTCATCCCCCGTCACCACCCCGAACTCCCCCTGCTGCACATCCGTCGCCCGCACCCGAGTGACCTGCTTGAAGTCGCTCCCGGCGATCACCTTCAGTACCGGCCCCTGCCCTTTCACCGCCCGCAGCTCGCTCCCGGGCAGCGCCGCCGCGAGGGACTTCGCGGAACGGTCCCAGCGGGGGTCGTAGGCGACGACCGTCCGTCGTACGGAGTGGTCCGGCGCGCTCACCGGCAGGTGTGTCGTGCGGAAGCCGGTTGCCGCCAGGGCCGCGTCCACGCGCTTGCCGAGACCGCCCGTCGACGTGCCGTTCTCCACCTGGACCTGGATCTGCTGCGGGGCCACGTCCACCTTCACGGCGCCCGCGCGCGGCGCCCGGTGCACGGTCAGGGGCTTGTCGTCGCGCAGGGTCTGGAAGAGCTTGGCCGCCTTGGACTCGTCCCATTTCAGGGTGGAACCGATGCCCTTGACGACGTATCCCATCTGCCCGATCGGCACCGTGGTGAACTCGGAGGAGGACGGGGAGAAGGTGCGCATCGCCCGCCCCAGGTCGAGGAGTTCGTCGGTGCCGAAGCCCTTGTCCGCGCGGACCGAGCCGAGCACGGCCCGGGTCACGTCACGGAACTTCAGCGGGTTCAGCAGCACCCCGGAGGAGGTGGCCTGGTCGATCAGGGCGGCCAGGAAGCGTTGCTGGCGCTTCATCCGGCCCAGGTCGGAGGCGCCGTCGACGTGCCGGGAGCGGACGTACTGCAACGCCTGTCCGCCCATCAGCGTGTGCGTGCCGGCGGGGAGATCGAGACCTGTGTACGAGTCCTTCAGGGGTTCCGCGGTGCAGATCTTCACGCCGCCGAGGACGTCGACCGTGCGCATGAAGCTGGTGAAGTCGACCTCCAGGTAGTGGTCGATCTTCACGTGGGTCATGTTCTCGACGGTCTGGACCGTGAGGTTGGGACCGCCCTCGGCGTACGCCGCGTTGATCTTGATGGGGTGCGCGGAACGGCCCGCGCCCCCGGGCACCTCGGCGTACGAGTCGCGCGGCAGGCTGACCACGCTGGCCCGCTCCCGGTCCTCCGAGATGTGCACGATCATGATCGTGTCGGTGCAGTGGCAGGGCGCGCCGCCCAGGTGGTACTTGTGCCGCTCCTCCTCGGTGATCTGGTCCCGGCCGTCGGTGCCGACCAGCAGGACGTTCATGCCGTTGCCCGCCCGCGGCCGGTTCTTCATGTCCTTGAAGGGGTCGACGCGGGCGATGTCCGCGTCGAGGCTGGTGACCACCGCGTGCCCGATCCCGGCGGCGGCGAGGACGACCACGGACAGCGTCGTCGCCGCCCGCATGGCCCAACGCGGCTTTTTCGGCCGTACGGGGGGCCGTGGGCGGCGCTGAGGTGGGCGGGCGGCGGGGGAGCGGCGGGGCGGCGTGGGCATGGGGGACACCTCCGCGAGGGCCGAACGTGGGATCTTGAGCACCGTAGGCCCATACGATCTGCGACCACGGCCGCCGCCCCGGGCGGGCGCAGCGGTGTCCCCCGTTCGCGGTAACGTGAGCCCCCTATGAACGCCAAGCCCGACGTGCGACTCCCCGCCGTTTCTGTGATCATGCCCGTCCTCGACGAGGAGCGGCATCTGCGCGGAGCCGTCCAAGCGATCCTCGCGCAGGAGTACGCCGGCGAGATGGAGGTCGTGCTCGCCCTCGGTCCCTCGAAGGACCGCACGGACGAGATCGCGGCCGAGCTGGTCGCCGAAACTGCATCTTTTAAAAGCAAGCGTGTGCACACCGTCCCGAACCCGGCCGGCCGCACGCCCGCCGCCCTCAACGCCGCGATCAAGGCCTCGCGCCATCCGATCGTCGTCCGCGTCGACGGCCACGGCATGCTCTCGCCGAACTACATCGCCACCGCCGTACGGCTCCTGGAGGAGACCGGCGCGCAGAACGTCGGCGGCATCATGCACGCCGAGGGCGAGAACGCCTGGGAGGACGCGGTCGCCGCCGCGATGACCTCGAAGATCGGCGTCGGGAACGCGGCCTTCCACACGGGAGGCCAGGCCGGGTCCGCCGAGACGGTCTACCTCGGGGTGTTCCGGCGCGAGGCGCTTGAGCAACAGGGCGGCTACAACGAGGAGTTCATCCGCGCCCAGGACTGGGAGCTGAACTTCCGCATCCGGGAGGCGGGCGGCCTCATCTGGTTCTCGCCGGAACTGAAGGTGTCGTACCGCCCGAGGCCGAGCGTGAAGGCGCTGGCCAAGCAGTACAAGGACTACGGCCGCTGGCGGCACGTCGTCGCCCGCTACCACGAGGGCTCCATCAACCTGCGCTACCTCGCCCCGCCGACCGCCGTGTGCGCGATCGCGGCCGGGATCGTGGTCGGCGCGGCACTGACGCCCTGGGGTTTCCTGATCCCGGGCGGCTACCTCGCGGCGATCGCGCTCGGCTCACTGCCGGCGGGCAGGGGACTGTCCCTCAAGGCCCGCCTCCAGATCCCCGTCGCCCTCGCCACCATGCACATGTCGTGGGGCTACGGCTTCCTCACCAGCCCCAAGTCCCTTGCGCGCAGGGTCATCGCGTCCCGCAGGCCCGCGGTGCTCAGCCCGTCCAACAACTGAGCACCGCCGCCCGCCACGACCCGGACTACGACCAGACGTAGTTCGGGTCGACGTGCATGCAGGCCGTGGTGTCCGAGCCGTTGAGGGCGTCGGCCGACGTCGGGGTCGTGTCGTCCTCGGCCGGTGCCTTGTACTTCGTGCCCGTGCTCCAGTCCGCGCCGACGACCAGGGTGACCCCCGAGACGCTCGTCGACTTCTTCACCGCGCTCGTCGGGATACCGAGGGCCTTGGCGACCCGCTGGGCGTCGCCCTCCAGGTCGGCGCTCGGATAGCGGACGACCGTCGTGGCCTGGCTGGGGGTCGTCGACGAGTCCGCCACCGCCTCCTTGAAGCCCTTGCCGACGAGGAGTTGGGCCACCGCGGTAGCCCGTCCCCGTACCGCGCTCGTGGTGTCGGTGCGGGTGCCGTTCTCCACCTGGACGGCGATCTTGTCGTCGGCGGCGGCCGGATCGGTGGACGCCGTCGCCGTGGAGGTGGCGGTCGTCTTCTTCTTGTCCTTGCCGTCCAGCGCGATGTCCTCGCGGACCAGCCGGAACAGCTTCGCCGCGTCGGCCGGTTTGGGCACCACCCGGCCGCTGCTGCTCGTCGAGTACTCCCAGGGCATCGTCGTCATGGTGATGCGGCTGGTCGGAACCTTCTTCAGTTCCTTGCTCAGGTCGTAGAGCTTGGCCACGGTCCCGAGACCGTTGTCGACCGTGAGCGCCTTGGTGGCCGTCTCGGCGAGGCTGCGCAGCTTCGCCGGATTGCTCAGCGTGGCGTTCTCGCGCAGCTGGCGGACCATCGAGTTCATGTACTGGTGCTGCGCCTTGGTCCGGGCGATGTCCGTGTCGTCCTCGAAGCCGTAGCGCGTGCGCAGCCACTGGAGGGCCTGCTTGCCCTTCACGGCCGTCGTGCCCTTCTTCAGCTTCAGGCCGGAGCCCTTGCCGGAGGAGGTGTGCGAGTAGATGTTGGCGTCCACACAGACCGGCACCCCGCCGATCGCGTCCGCCATCGACACCACACCCGCGAAGTCGACCATCATGAAGTGGTCGATGTGGATGTCGGTCAGCTTCTCCCAGGTCGCCACCGTGCAGCCGGGGCCGCCGCGGCCCAGCGAGTCGTTCGTGATGACGTCGGTCTGGGCCGCGTACGTCTTGCCGGTGTCCGGGTCCGTGCACTTGGGGATGTCCGTCAGGGTGTCGCGCGGCATGCTCACCACCGACATGTTGGTGCGGTCCGCCGAGACGTGCAGCAGCATCTGTACGTCGGCTCGGGGCGCGGTGTTGAAGGTGTCCTTCGCGCCGCCGAGCTCCTGGTTCTCCGCGGAGTCCCGCGCGTCCGAACCGATCAGCAGGATGTTCAACGGCTTCTGCCCGGCCGCGTTGGCCTTGGACTCGGCCGCCCTGTCCTTCTCGTCCCCGATGTTCAGGGGGTCCTTCTTGATGTTGTGGTTGAGGTGCTCGTAGTACAGGTATCCGGCGCCGGCCGTCCCGGTTATGACCACCGCGAGGACGATCGCCGACCAGCGCAACGCCCGGCGTCTACGGCCCTTGCGACCGCCCCCGGCATCGCCCGGCGGTCTCTTCCCGTCGGCCGGCGTGAGAGACATCGTGTCCTCAACCGCCGGCACCTCCCCACGCACGCTCTGAGTCAAGTCCCCACCCCTCCCACACCGCGCCCTGCTGACGCACGGGTCCGCCCCGCGCCCTGTTAGACGCGGAACGGACCCGTGTGGTCACCTACTTGGCGCACTCAACCTTGTCCGCGGTGGACTTCTGCACCCCTGCCGGCGTCGATCCCGCGGTCGAGGTGAGCGGGACGCCGGCTCCCTTGAAGTCCTTGCCCAGGGTCAGCGTCATCGCCGGCAGACCCTGGGAGTTCAGCACACTCTTGCCCGGCTTCAACGCGGACCCCGAGAGGCCCATGATGGCGGCGAGCCTACGAGCCTGGTCCGCCTGGTCGGGTGCGTACTCAAGGGTCGTCTTCGCGAGCGCCGCCGGAGCGTTGCCCGCGTTCTCGGACTTGAGCACGCCCTCATCATTCTGCAGCCACGTAAGAGTTTCCTGTGCGCTGCCGGCGTCGGCCCCTCCGTTGAGGATCCGGACCCGCACCGCGGAGGCGGCGGACTTGGTGCCCTTGAGCCGGGCGGCCACGGCGGCCTTCTCCTTGGCGGCCTTCTGCTTGACCGCGGTGAAGGAGGTGTCGCTCTTGATCAACGAGAAGACCTGTGGGGCGGTCGTGTTGTTGAGGACGACGGTCACCGGGGTCTTCTCCGCCGGGTTGTCGACGACCGGCACGGTGGTGAAGGTCAGGTTCTTCGGGTTGAGCTTGCCCAGCTCCAGACCGAGGTCCTTCAGCTTGCCGATGGAGTCGAGGTTGTCGTCGACGGTCAGCGCCTTGGTGCCGGCCTCCGCCAGCTTCAGCATCTTCGAGGGGTTGGTGAGCGTGGAGTTGGACTTCAGCTTCCGCATCAGCGCGCTGAGGAACTGCTGCTGGAGCGTGATCCGGCTCAGGTCACCGCCGAAGCCCACCGAGTGCCGGGTCCGCACGAAGGCCAGCGCCTGCTCGCCCGAGAGGTTGTGCGTGCCCTTGGACAGCTTCAGATGCGAGTCCGAGTCGTCGATGTCCTTGGCCAGACACACCTCGACCCCGCCGACCGCGTCGGTCAGCGTCTTCACGGCGTTGAAGTCGGCCACCATGAAGTCGTCGGCCTGGATCCCGGTCAGCTCGGTGACCGTCCGCACGGTGCAGCTGGCCGTACGGCCGTCCTGGCCGAGGCTGGTGTTGAAGCGGACGCCCGTCGTGCCCGGAATGATCTTGGACGTGCCGTCCGACTGGGCCGTCTGGCAGTCCGGGACGTCGGTGATCAGGTCACGGGGGATGCTGAGCGCGGTCGCGTTCGAGCGGTCCTTGGACACGTGCAGCAGGATCGTGGTGTCCGCGTGGCCGACGCTGCCGGCGTCGCCGTAGCCCTCGTTGCCCGAGCCGGTGCGCTTGTCGGTGCCGATCACCAGCAGGTTGATGGCCTTGCCCTTGCTGAAGCCACCGGTGCTCGCGCCGTCGTCGGAGACGGCCGTGATGTTGTCGTTGAGGTGCTTGATGTAGAGGTAGCCGCCTCCGGCCACGGCGACCAGCACGAAGGCCAGACCGCCGCCGGTCCACATCAGGACCTTCTTGCCCTTGGCCTTCTTCTTCACCGGCCGGCGCCCGCGCCGCGCCGGCGGCTCCTCGGGCGCGCCCCGCCGTCTGCGCGGCCCCGGAACCTCCGGCTCCGGGATCCGGGGCGCCGTCTCCCGCCCCGGCGCCACACTGCGGTTGCGCGCGGTGGCTCTACGGGGCCCCGGCACCGCTGACTGCGGTGTGGAAGGAGTCAGTCGCAGTTCGTATTCACCAGTGTTCGGATTGAGTACCCACTGGTCTGCGGGGTCGATGTTGTCCGCCCGCCCACGGCCTTGCGCGTCCACGGTTTACCGAATCCTCCGTCGGGGCCACGCGGCGCCTTCCCCCTCCAGGCGCTCGGGTCTCGTTCATCCGGTGCGCAAGCACACCGGGTCGCTCACACTATCCGTCCAGTTGAGCGTCAAGTGACGGCGGTGACAAATTGCACGTCCCTACAACCGGTCAATCCGTCCTATTTTTCGGAACAAAAGTTCGTCGACTTGGTGCGCGCTTTACCCGCAGGTGTCCTCGTCGGCGGTGTTCCCCCGAAACGTCGGTGCGGGCGTGGCCCCCGAACCAGACGTCGTATTACGGGTGTTTGTGCCGTAATCCTGTGGAACTTCCCGCGTCACCGCGACCGGCGCGTCCTCCCGCAGCCGGGCGAACAGCTTTTCGGCCTCGGGCTCCACGAGTTGGTCGCGATTCGCGTTGTAGAGGTACGACTCCCGTGGAACGGTGAGGAATTGCACATGTTCGGTGGGGATGTTCCGCAAGCCGCGCACCAGTTCGTACAGGCCGCGCAGATTCGCGAGATCCGGATCGGTGGTCAGCGACGAGGTGGCCGCGTCCAACACCGGATACAACTTCGCCGGATTGAACAGCACGTCATCGCTCCGCACCTTGTTGACGAGGGCGCCCAGGAACCGCTGCTGACGGTCCATCCGATCGGTGTCACTGCCGTTCCCGAGCGACTTCCGCGCCCGCACGTACCCGAGCGCCTGCTCCCCGTCGAGGGTCACCCGCCCCGCCGGCAGCCTCAACTTGGCCGCCTTGTCGCGGATCGGCTCCTTGAGGCACACCTGCACCCCGTCGACGGCATCCACCATGTCCTTGAACCCGTGGAAGTCCACCACCATGTGATGGTCGATCCGAACGTCCGTCAGTTTCTCGACCGTTCGGATCGTGCACCCCGAACCGCCCACCTGGAACGCGTAGTTGAACATCGCGAACATCGGCTCGCTCCGCGTCCCGTCCGGCCGCAGACACCCCGGCACATCCACCATCAGGTCCCTCGGCAACGAGACGGCGGTCGCGCTGCGCCGGTCGGCCGCCAGGTGCAGCAGGATCGTGGTGTCCGACCGCTCGGTCCCCGAGTCCCGCCCGTACTCCGCGTTCCCGTCCCCCGACCGGGAGTCGGACCCGATCAGCAGAATGTTCTGCGCCCCCTTCACCAGCGAGGTCGGCCGCTCCTTGTCGTAGCGGGCCAGTTCCGCGGCGGCGGCGTTGTCCGGCGTGATGTTCGAGTCGAGCTTCGCGTACACGGCCCACGCACCCCCGGCCGCCGCCGCGACGACGACTGCGACCCCGACCCCGGCCCACCGCACCCACCGCCGACGCCGCCGACGTATGAGCCCCGGCCCGGACGCGGAGGCCCCCGCACCCGGCCCGAGAACGCCTCCTGCGGTGTCGTCGAACACGTGCGGTCCACCCCTCATGGCCGGGTTCCACTACTTCTACGACCATGGCGTGGATGGGGTGGGGAGGCGGCTGGTGCTACTCCACTCGGGTGACTGCGATGCCCCAGGGGCGGGGCTGTATCGATGTGCGGCTCCGCCGCGTGGGCGCGGCCGGCCCCAGCGTGCCCGCACTCGCCAAACGCCCGTCACCACCCCCTTCCTCAGCGGCGCGTAACGCTCACCCGCTCACTCTCGACCCGCTTGGCCAGTGACTCCTCGCTCAGCTCTGACAGGTTCCGGCACAGGACGACGGAGCCCCCGGTGGCGAGCGGCCCGTACAACCCCGCGCTCAGCCCGTCCCACGTGTCGTACGACAACCCGGACAGCACCCGGGCCTCCGCGTCCGCGTCGGCCCGGGCCCGCTCGACGACCTGTGCCCCCGTCAGTTCCATCCCGCCCACGATCAGCGCCGGCTCCTGGGGACCGACCGGCGAGAACGCCGCGAACCGGTCCCCCTGGCTCGGCACCTCCACCGCGTAGTCGACGAACCCGGCCGGAGTCTGCGGAAACCGCCCCCCGAGCGGCCGCAGGGCAAGGGCGACCCGCTCCCCGCCACAGGCGCGCGCCGCCTCCAGCGACTCGGGTCCACTCACGACCAGGTCCGCCGAAGCCGCCTCGCCTCCCACGTCGGCGACGACCCCCACGGACGAGCACGCCAGCAACCACACCGCCGTCTGCCAGTGCGCGGGAAGCAGCAGCGCGACCCGGTCACCGGGCCCCGCGCCGAGGTCCCCCTGGAGCAGGTTCGCCGTCTTGGCCACCCAATTGGCGAAGGTGGCCACGGACAATTCGACACGTTCCCCCGTGGCGTCGTCGTAGAAGGTCACCAGGGGGCGGCCGGGATCCGCGGCGAGCGCGGAAGTCAGCAGGTCGGCAGGGGTGCGATCGGTGGCGTTCACCCGCGCAAGGGTACGCGGGCTCCCGGCGCGGCCCGCCTCCGCACCGGGCGCCGGACCACCGGTTCGGAGGAACGGCAGCCGACGGTCCGTCAATTCCCGGATGGACAGATATGTATGACTATGTCCAGAGTCAGGGGCATGCGTGGATTCCTTGCTTCCTCGATCGGCGTCACGTGCGCGGCCGCACTGGCCCTCCCGCTCACCCTGCCCGCGGTCGCGGCACCGGCGGCACCGGCGGCCCCAGTGGCACAGCCGGCGAACGGCGCGAGATCCGCGTCGACGACCGTCGCACCGGACCTCCCCGGCAGCACCCAGTCGCTGCCCCTCGCCCCCCGGACCCGCGACCGCACCCTGGGCGCGGCCCCCGAACAGGGCCTCACCCGCGACGACGTCCACCGCTTCTCCCTCGTCGGCGTCATCTGGGACGACCCGGACACCGAACTCCGCGGCCGGGTCCAGGTCCGCACCCGTGCCACCGGTACCGGCGAGTGGTCCGGCTGGCAGGACGTCGACACCCACAACGAGGACCACGGCGCCGACCCCGGCACCGCCGAGCGCGACTCGGGCCACGTCCACGGCTCCACGGCCCCGCTGTGGGTGGGCGACTCGGACGGAGTGGACGTACGCGTACGAGCGGACGCGGGAGCGACACGGGCCGTAGGGAATGAGGCGGCGCTGCCAGCAGGCCTGCACCTCGAACTCGTCGACCCGGGCGCGGACCCCCCGCCCGCGGGCGCCCGGGCGGCCACCGACCGCGCCGCCGCACCGCTCACCGCGGAGACGACCGAAGCGTCCGCGGCCAACAGCGACCTGGTCCCGCTCGGCGCCACCGAGGTCCCGGCACTGAGCAAGCGGGCCACGGAACGCGAACTGGTCGCCCTGCGCTTCAAGGCGCAGCCGTACATCGGCCCGCGCCCGCGTATCGTCACCCGGCGCGGCTGGGGCGCCGACGAGAAGCTGCGGGAGAAGGGCTTCGTGTACACGAAGAAGGTCAAGGCGGCCTTCGTGCACCACACCGCCACCGGCAACAACTACCGCTGCTCGCAAGCGCCTTCAGTCATTCGCGGTATCTACCGCTACCACGTCAGGAGCAGTGGCTGGCGCGACATCGGCTACAACTTCCTCGTCGACAAGTGCGGAACCATCTACGAGGGCCGCGCCGGGGGAGTGGCCAAGGCGGTCCTGGGCGCCCACACCCTCGGTTTCAACACGAACAGCATGGGGATCGCGGTCCTCGGAACCTTCGGCAGCGCCAAACCGTCCTCGGCGGCAGTGACGGCCATCGCCCGGCTCACCGCATGGAAGCTCGGACTCTACGGGGTCAATCCGCGCGGCAAGACATACCTGAAGTCCGGGGGTGGCAATCTCTACCGAAAAGGAAAGAACGTACGACTCAACGTGATCTCCGGACATCGGGACGGATTCGCCACGGACTGCCCAGGACGGCAGCTCTACGGCAAACTCGGCTCGGCCCGCTCCACGTCGGCCCGGTACCAGGGCCGCTGACAGGGGAGCCGGGGAGGATCCGCGGGACACGTGCACGGTCTGCATACACTGGCCGGCCGAAAAGCACAGTTCGGCCGGTCCCGGCAGGAAGCAGAGACGACAGGTGACAGAAGCGATCCTCCTGGTCGGCGGCAAGGGCACCCGGCTGCGCCCCCTCACGGTGCACACCCCGAAGCCGATGGTCAGGGCGGCGGGGGTGCCGTTCCTCACGCATCAGTTGGCGAGAGCGAGAGCGGCGGGCGTGGACCACATCGTCCTGGCCACTTCCTATCTGGCGGACGTGTTCGAACCGTACTTCGGCGACGGCTCGTCCCTCGGCCTCCACATCGAGTACGTCACGGAGGACGAGCCCCTCGGCACGGGCGGCGCGATCCGCAACGTGGCCTCGCGGCTGCACTCGGGCCCCGAGGACCCGGTCCTGATCTTCAACGGCGACATCCTGACGGGCCTGAACATCAGGGCACTGGTGGACACCCACGAGACGACGGGCGCGGACGTCTCCCTCCACCTCACGAAGGTGACGGACCCACGCGCCTACGGCCTCGTCCCCACCGACGACACAGGCCGCGTCCTGGCCTTCCTGGAGAAGCCCCAGACCCCCGAGGAGATCGTCACCGACCAGATCAACGCGGGGGCGTACGTCTTCCGCCGCTCGGTCATCGACACGATCCCGTCGGGCCGCCCGGTGTCGGTGGAACGCGAGACCTTCCCCGGCCTCCTGGCCGCGGGCGCGCACCTCCAGGGCCTGGTCGACTCCACCTACTGGCTGGACCTCGGCACCCCGGCGGCCTTCGTCCGCGGCTCGGCGGACCTGGTCCTGGGCCGCGCCCCGTCCCCCGCGATCCCCGGCCGCTGCGGCGACCGCCTGGTCCTCCCCACCGCCCGCGTCGCCCCCGACGCCAAACTGACCGGCGGCACGGTGGTGGGCGAGGGCGCGCTCGTCGCGGAGGGCGCGCGCGTCTTCGGCTCGACGATCCTCCCCGGCGCCGTCATCGAACCCGGCGCCGTCATCACCGACTCCCTCATCGGCACCCGAGCGAGAGTCGGCGAACGCTCCGTCCTCACCGGCACGGTCATCGGCGACGGCGCGATCATCGGCGCCGACAACGAACTCCGGGACGGTATGCGGGTGTGGTGCGACGCGCGGATTCCGGCGGGGGCGGTGCGGTTCTCTTCGGATCAGTGAGGGGGCGGCTTCCCGGCGGGGCCAGCGGGTTCGGGGGTCTGGGGGCGGAGCCCCCGGGGGCGCGCCCCCGCCCCCGGCAACCTCACAACTTCCCGATGTCCCCGCGAGGCATCTTCGGCGCCCGCCGCGCAGGAGTCCTCCCGCTCAGCAGAATCAACCGAGCCGCCCGATGCCGCTGTCCCGCATACGGCTCCAGCAACGACAGCATCACCGCGTCGTCCGCATCCCGGTCCCCGGCCAACGCCCACCCCACGATCCCCGGCAGATGCAGATCCCCCACGGTCACCGCATCCGCGGCCCCATGACTCCGCTGCACGGTCTCCGCGGACGTCCACACCCCCACTCCCGGCACCACCTCCAGCCGGGCCCGCGCATCCTCCGCCGACATGGACACCGCCTGCTCCAGCCGAGCGGCGACCCGTACGGCACGCAGAATCGTCGAGGCCCGCTTGTCGTCGACCCCGGCCCGGTGCCACTCCCAGGACGGAATCAACGCCCACGCACGCGGCGCCGGCATCACGAACATCCGCCCGCCGACAGGCCCCGGCGCCGGCGACCCGAACTTCCGTACCAGCAACCGCCAGGCCCGATACGCCTCGTCGGTCGTCACCTTCTGCTCCAGCACGGACGGAATCAACGATTCCAGCACCAGCCCGGTACGCGTCAACCGCAGCCCGGGCCGACGGTGTTGAGCAACCGCCACCAGCCGATGCCGAGGCACGAACGCGGCAGGATCGTCCGCGGCGCCGAGCAGCTCCGGCAACCGCTCCAACAACCACTGGCCCCCGGGCCCCCACGCCTCCCCCCGCACCTCAGCCCCGCGAGCGGACACCCGTAGCGTCCCCGGCCCCACCGGCGTGAGACTGGCCCGCCACACGGACCCGTCCGCGTCCGTCCGGAACGTGGGATCCCCGGGCCCCCGCCGCAACGGCCCGAGCACCAGCCCGAGATCAAGCGCCCCGTCCGGCACCCAGGTCCGCACCCGCCCGGCCTCCGCGACCTGCCGAGGCACACCCCCGGGCACCACGACATGCCCGCCCCGCACAGTCGTACGAGTGGGTCGCGGAGCGAAACGTCCTGACACGAATGAGGTCCTAGGGAAGCCGGAGAAGTCCTACGAGGGTAGGCGCAGCCGAGGAAAGGTCACCGAACCTCGATGAACGCCCCGGCATCTCGATCCCCCCGCGCCCGCGGCTCCTCCGCCGCATGCCCCACAGCCACCGCCCCCATCGGGTCCCAGCCCTCCGGCAGCCCCAGCACCTCCCGCACGACATCCCGGCAGAACATCGTCGACGACACCCAGGCCGACCCCAGCCGCTCCCCGGCCAGCGCCACCAGGAAGTTCTGCACACCGGCCCCCGCGGCCACCACGAACATCTCCCGCTCGGCACCGTCCCGCCGGGCGTCCCCGTAGGTGTGCGACCCGTCCATGACGAGGCACGGCACGACGAGATACGGCGCCGCGCGCAGCACGTCCCCGCGCCGCACCCGCTTCGCGATGGACTCCTCGCTCTTCCCGTCCCGCCGCAGATCCGCGATCCACGCGTCCCGCATCGCGTCCAGCAGCGCGGTCCGCGAGGCCGTGGACTCCAGCAGCACGAACCGCCACGGCGTCGTGTGATGCGGCGCCGGCGCGGTCACCGCGGCGGCCACGGCCCGTCGTACGGCACCGGGGTCGACCGGCTCGTCGGTGAAGGCCCGTACCGTACGGCGCTGGGTCACCGCCTCCCGTACCGCCTCCGACGTCCCGAGCCGGAACATGTCGTCGCGTCCGCCGCGCACCATGGCCCGCGCCCCGGGCCCGTCGTCCTCGGCCACGACATGCGGCAGCCCGCGCACCACGGCGACCGGCAGCCCGGCGGCCTTGCCCTTGACCAGGTCACCGGCGGCGGCCAGTTCGTCGGCCGTGGCCACGACCGTCGCGCTGAGCGGGTTGCCGTACGCGTCCGTGCCCCCGCGCAGATCGTCCAGCACGTGCACCCCGGCGGCGCCGATCGCGACGTCCGTGAGCCCCGTGCGCCAGGGCCGCCCGAAGGTGTCGGTGACGACGACTCCGATGGTGACGCCGAGCGCGTCCCGCAGCCCGTCGCGGATCGCCCGCGCGGACGCGTCCGGGTCCTCGGGCAGCAACAGCACTGTCCCGGCAGGGGTGTTGGAGGCATCGACCCCGGCGGCGGCCATGATCAGCCCCTGCCGGTTCTCCACGATCCGCAGGGCACCGCGCCGCGCCACGACCCGCACGGTCTCGGCGTCGATCGCGGCCTCCCGGTCGGCCGCCTCGACGATCCGCCCCTCCGCCTTGGACACGATCTTCGAGGTGACGAGCAGCACGTCCCCGTCGACGAGCCCGGGCTCGGCCGCGGCGATCAGCTTGGCGAGGTCGTCGCCCGCCGCGACCTCCGGCATCCCGGGCACGGCCCAGACCCGGTAACCCTCCGCCGATGGCACTTCGCTCATGCCGCCCGCACCTCCTCCGCCAGCGCCAGCGCCTCCCGCGCCATCCGCGCGGTCGCCTCGGTGTCGGTCATCATCAGCGGTACGGCCCGGCAGCGGATGCCGGCCGCCTCGACGTCCGCTACGGCGGCCGCGTCCACGGTGTCGACGAGCCAGCCGTCGAGCAGCCCCGAGCCGTAGTGCTCGGCCACCGCCGTGGCCGTGGACTCCACGCCCACCGCCGCGAGCACCTTGTCGGCCATCCCGCGCACGGGCGCGTCCCCGACGATGGGGGAGAGGCCGACCACCGGCACCCCGGCGTCCGCGATCGCCTCGCGGATGCCGGGCACGGCGAGGATGGTGCCGACGGAGACGACCGGGTTGGACGGCGGGAAGAGGATGACGTCCGCCTCCGCGATCGCCTCCAGGACGCCGGGCGCGGGCTTGGCCTGCTCGGCCCCGACCGGCACGACCGCCTCGGCGGCGACCGCCGCGCGCAGCCGTACCCAGTACTCCTGGAAGTGGATCACCTTGCGTTCGCCGTCGACCTCGACGGCGACATGGGTCTCGACGCGGTCGTCCGTCATGGGGATGAGCCGCACCCCGGGCTGCCACCGGTCGCACAGCGCCTCGGTCACCGCGCTCAGCGGGAAGCCGGCACCGATCATCTGGGTCCGCACGATGTGCGTGGCGAAGTCCCGGTCGCCGAGCCCGAACCACTCCGGCCCGACCCCGTACGCCCCGAGCTCCTCCTTGAGATGGAAGGTCTCGTCGGCCCGACCCCAGCCCTGCTCCTCGTTGATGCCGCCGCCGAGCGTGTACATCACCGTGTCGAGGTCCGGGCAGACCTTCAGCCCGAAGAGGTGGATGTCGTCCCCCGTGTTGCCGATCACCGTGATGTCCGCGTCCGGCACGGCCTGCTTGAGACCGCGCAGGAACCGGGCACCACCGATACCGCCTGCCAGAACCACAATGCGCATGGGGCCAAGTCTTGCAGGCGGGTACGACAACGCGTCAGGCAGTCACGGCATCCACCGGTTCCGCCCCGGTGCGCCGTGCGCACGCGGTGTGCATCGGCATCTCGGTGAGGCCGGGGAAGTAGACGTGCAGGCTTATGGCCGGTTCGAGGGTGTCGTTGACGACCTCGTGGACGTACCCCGGCGCGAACACCCGCTGCGCGCCCGCCCCCAGCGCGCGTGTGCCCTGCTCGGTGCGCTCGGTCAGCGTGCCGTCCAGGACGGTCAGCACACCGGAGGAGCGGCCGTGGTCGTGGAGTCCGCTGCCCTGTCCGGGCACCCAGGACAGCAGCCACACCTCGTAGCCGGGGCCGGTGCGCAGCCGGTGGTACCAGCGGGTCGTCGCGTCGTACTCGACGAGGTGTTCCCACTGGGCGCGGTCGGCGGCGACGGAACGTGCCAGGCCGACGAACTCGGCGACGGTGGCCGGGTGTTCGCGCGGGGTCCGGAGGAGGTGCGGGACTTCGAGGATGTCGCCGGCGATCTGAAGGTCGCTGTCGCTGTTCATGGGGGTGCGGTGGTTCCTCGGCGTAAGAAGTAACGGCGGGGGCTGGGTGTCACCAAACAGACAGGCTGGTGGGGCCGGAGCGCGTAGGGCTCAACAGCCGGAACAGCAACAACAGCTACAGCGAGCGTGGGCAGCACCGAGGGACCCGGCGGAGCGGGTCGAGGTGAGTGCCGAGTTCGCGAGCATGCCCACAAGGACAGCGGTTCACACCCGCACTGTCAACTCGACGCTCGCCATGTGGGACATGTTTCACCTCATCCGGTTCATCTCGGAGGTGAAAGGTTTGTTCAGGAGCCTACCGGGACACATGGCGCACAACCGGGCACACAAACCCCGGTGGAACGAGATCGAACTCCTGCGCGTCCTCCCCCGTACAGGCTCCGTCCCGGGGTAGGAGGCCCACGAGGGTCTCCTCTGCCTGTCAAGGTTTATGCCGATTTGAACACTTTCCGCTAGGCCTTGGTTCCGCAGAGTGAATAAGGGGCCCAATAGCAGATCTCAGCTTGACTCGCCCGGAGCAGCACACTTGTAATTTCACTCGTGTCGTTCAGCCGACATCGGTAACGGCCACATCACGGGGACGCGAAAGACAGACGAGGGGCGCACATGACCGAGCTGGTGCAGCAACTGCTGGTCGACGACGCGGACGAGGAACTCGGCTGGCAGGAGCGCGCGCTGTGCGCCCAGACCGACCCCGAGTCCTTCTTTCCCGAGAAGGGCGGCTCCACCCGCGAGGCCAAGAAGGTCTGCCTCGCCTGCGAGGTCCGCTCCGAGTGCCTCGAATACGCCCTTGCCAACGACGAACGCTTCGGCATCTGGGGCGGCCTGTCCGAACGGGAACGCCGCCGGCTGAAGAAGGCCGCCGTCTGAACCGGACGTCCGGACCGGACGGCACACCTCGGGACGTACTGAACGGCCCGTCGCGACTGGGTTGTCCACAGGCGGCGGGCCGTCGTCATGCCCAGCCGATAGTGTGGGCGCTCGTCCGAGACGTACCGCTGTCCCCTCGGGACGCGGGCGTCCACCGCAGTCCACCGAACCGGGGCCCGTACCTCGATGTCCGTGCACAGCCACACGGCAGCCCAACACGACGCTGCCACTCCTGAGTTCCCGCGTCACGTGGTGACCGCGGTGCTCGTCTCCCACGACGGCGCCCGCTGGCTGCCCGACGCGCTCGCCGGGCTGCTCGGCCAGGAGCGCCCCGTGCAGAGCGTCATGGCCGCCGACACCGGCAGCGCGGACGACTCCGCCCAGCTCGTCACCGACGCCCTCGGCGCCGACCGCGTGCTCCACCTCGCCCGGCGCACCGGCTTCGGCCAGGCCGTCGAGGAGGCCAACCGCACCGCGCCCCTGCTGACCCCGGACGAACTGCCGTACCTGAAGCGCCCCAGCGGCTGGGACCCCGTCACGCGCACGTGGCGCGACGACGCCTACGACATGCCGGAACTCCCGCACGGCGAGCCCGTCCAGTGGCTGTGGCTGCTGCACGACGACTCCGCCCCGGAGCCGGACGCCCTGGCGCAACTGCTGCGGGTCGTGGACCAGGAGTACGAACTGGGCCGCGAGGACGTGGCCGTCGTAGGCCCCAAGCTGCGCGGCTGGTACGACCGCCGGCAGCTCCTGGAGGTCGGCGTCACCATCGCCCACTCCGGCCGCCGCTGGACCGGCCTCGACCGCCGCGAACAGGACCAGGGCCAGCACGACCACGTACGGCCCGTGCTGTCCGTCTCCACCGCCGGCATGCTCGTCCGGCGCGACGTCTTCGACGAACTCGGCGGCTTCGACCGTCGACTGCCCCTGATGCGCGACGACGTCGACCTGTGCTGGCGCGCCACCGCCGCCGGCCATCGCGTCCTGGTCGCCCCCGAGGCGGTCGTACGGCACGCCGAGGCGGCCTCCCGCGAGCGCCGCGCGGTCGACTGCGCGGGCCGCACCGTCGCCTCCCCGCACAAGGTCGACAAGGCCGGCGCCGTCTACACCCTGCTCGTCAACAGCCGTACGGCCGTGCTGCCCTGGGTCTTCGTCAGGGTCGTCGTCGGCACCGTGCTGCGGACCCTCGCCTATCTCGTCGGCAAGGTCCCCGGACAGGCCCTCGATGAAATTCGCGGTCTCCTGGGGACCTTGCTGCGCCCCGAGCGGATCATCGCCGGGCGGCGCAGGCGGGGCACCCCGCAGATCGACAAGGCTGAGCTGCGGCCGCTCTTTCCGCCGCCCGGCGCGACCTTGCGGGCCACCTTCGAGCAGGCAGCCGCCAGCTTCGTCGACACCTCCGACCCCGAGATCACCTCCGGGGCCGGCCGGCACGGCGGAGCGGTCGAGTCCGGACCCGGTGGCGACGACGCCGACTTCCTGGAGATCGAGCAGTTCGCGCGCGTGAAGCGCATCGCCCGCAAGCCCGGCCCGGTGCTGTTCCTGGTGCTGCTGCTCGTCTCCCTGGTCGCCTGCCGCGGCCTGCTCGGCGGCGGCGCGCTCACCGGCGGCGCGATGCTGCCCGCGCCCGGCGACTCCAGCGAGCTGTGGTCCCGCTTCCTGGACTCCTGGCACCCGGTCGGCGTCGGCGGCACCCCGTCCGCGCCGCCGTACCTCGCGCTCGTCGCGATGCTCTCCTCGCTGCTCTTCGGCTCCACCGGCTTCGCGGTCACGGTCCTGCTGGTCGCCTCGGTGCCGCTGGCCGGCTTCACCGCCTACTTCGCCTCCCGACCGCTCGTCGAATCGCGCCTCCTGCGCGCGTGGGCGGCCGTCGTCTACGCCTTCCTGCCCGCCTCCACCGGCGCCCTCGCGGGCGGCCGCATCGGCACCGCCGTACTCGCCGTGCTGCTCCCGCTGATCGCCCGCGCTGGCATCGCCGCCAGCGGCCTCACGCACTCCTCGGGCGCCCGCGGAAGCTGGCGCGCCACCTGGGCCTACGCCCTGCTCCTGACGGTCACCACCGCCTTCACGCCGATCATCTGGCCCATCGCGCTGATCCTCGGCATCGCCCTGCTGGCCGTCCGCAGGGGCGACATCACCGCCTACGGCCTGCGCTTCCTGGCCCAGTTCGGCACCCCGCTGCTGATCCTGGCGCCCTGGTCGCTGACGCTGCTCCCGTTCGGCTTCTTCCAGCAGGCCGGTCTGGAGTTCGGCTCCGGGTCCGCGTCCGCCCTCGATCTGCTCGGCGCCAGCCCGGGCGGCCCCGGCACCGTCAGCGGCCTGATGCTCATCGGCATCGTGCTGGCGGCGCTGGCCGCCCTGCTGCGCAGCGAGCGCAACTTCGGCATCTGGACCGCCTGGGGCGTCGCCCTGGTCGGCCTCGTCTTCGCCGCCCTGTCCAACAGCTCCACCTGGGCCGGCCCCGCGACCCTCGTCTACGGCCTCGCCCTCCTCGCCGCCGCCGCGCTCGGCGCCGACGGGGCACGCGCGCGTGTGGCCGAGCAGAGCTTCGGCTGGCGCCAGCCGGTGGCCGTGCTGATCGCCTTCGCCTCGGCCGCGGGCCCGCTGCTCGTCGCCGCCGGCTGGATGATCCGCGGCGCCGACGGCCCTCTGGAGCGCCGTGACCCGACCCAGGTCCCCGCGTTCGTCGCCGAGGAGAGCGGCACCCAGGACCAGGCCCGCACCCTCGTCCTCGACAGCGACTCCGCCGCCCACGTCGGCTACATGCTGGTGCGCGGGTCCGGAGCCCGCATGGGCGACGGCGAGTTCGCCGCGACGGACGGCGAGAACACCAAGCTCGACAAGGTCGTCGCCAACCTCGTCGCCGGCTCCGGCGCCGACCAGGCCGACGAACTCGGCGGCTTCGCAGTGCGCTACGTCCTCGTCCACAAGGGCGCGCCCCGCGAGGTCAGCCGCGTCCTGGACGCCACCCCCGGCCTCAGCCGCCTCAGCCAGGCCGACGGCAGCGCCCTGTGGCGGGTGGACGCGCAGGTCTCCCGCGCGACCATCGTCGCCGGTACCGCGGCCCCGAAGTCCGTCGCCGCCGGTCCCGTCGACATCCACACCACGATCCCGTCCGGCGCCACCGGCCGCGTGCTGCGCCTCGCCGACTCCGCCGCCGCGGGCTGGACGGCCACCCTGGACGGCAAACCGCTCACCCGCACCACGGTCGACGGCTGGGCCCAGGGCTTCCAACTCCCGTCCTCCGGCGGCAAGTTGGACGTCACCTACGACGACCCGATCGGGCACACCGCGTGGCTGTGGACGCAGGGCGCGCTCGCCCTCGTCCTCGTCGTGCTCGCCCTCCCGGGCCGCCGCCGAGACGTCGACGACGACCTCCCCGAGGAAGAGCTGATCCCGGCCCAGGCGGTCGCGGGCGAGGGCCGCAGGGCCCGCCGCCTGCGCGCCCAGGCGGAGGCCGAGTCCGCCACCGAGCCCGCCGAGACCGACGAGTCCGCGGACACCGGTCGGTTCGACGCCTTCGCCTCGAACACCCCACCTCCTCCGGAGGAGGAGGCAGTCGCCGCGATCCCGCAGCAGCAGTCCTACGGAGAGTGGGACAGCGCGAGCTACGCGGGCGCCGAGTACGGCACCTACGGCGGCGACCAGTACCAGGCCGACCAGCAGTACCCGCCGGGCACTTACGACCAGTCGTACCAGGCGGACCCCTATCAGAACGGCCAGCAGTACGACCCGTACGCCTACGGAGGCCAGCCCCCGGCACCGGCCTACGACCCGACGTACGACCAGGGCTACGACCAGAACCAGGCGCAGAACCAGACGCAGAACCAGGGCTATGACCCGAACTACGACCCCGCCTACGACCCGACGTACGACCCGGCCCAGCAGCAACCGCACGGCAATGAGCGCCCCGACGGGAGCCAGCAGTGAACCGCACCACCCTGTCCTTCCTCGTCGGTGTGGCCGCGCTCGCCGCCGTCACCGGGTTCGCGGAGATGAACGCACCGGCCGCGTCCGGCACCGGTACCGCCAAGGCGGCCGCGGAGCTGCCCGTGGAGCGCACCAGCCTGCTCTGCCCGGCACCCAGCACCTCGGACCTCGCCGACACCTCGTACACGTCCTTCACGCCCGTCACGACGGGCACGGACAGCAGCGGCAAGGCCGAACTCCAGTCCGCCGGCGAGGAGTCGGGCGACGGCACGAGCAGCAAGAAGAAGCCCGCCAAGCCCGTCCTGGAACCCAAGGACCCCGGCACCCCGGCCACCGGAGACAGCTCCGGCGCCGACGGACCCGCCCTGCTCGGCACCGCCGAGGGCAAGTACGCGCCGGGCTGGACCGTCCAGGAGACCACCGAGGTCGCCGCGGGCACCGGACGCGGCCTCCAGGGCGTCAACTGCACCGCTCCGGACACCGAGTTCTGGTTCCCGGGCGCCAGCACCTCCGCCGACCGCACCGACTACGTGCACCTCACCAACCCGGACGACTCCGCCGCCGTCGTCGACATCGAGCTCTACGGCAAGGACGGCGACCTCAAGTCGACCGTGGGCGAGGGCATCACCGTCGAGCCGCACGCCAGTGAGCCGATCCTGCTGTCCACGCTCACCGACGACAAGGAGACCGACCTGACCGTGCACGTGACCGTGCGCAGCGGCCGGGTCGGCGCCTCCGTGCAGGCCCTCGACGCCAAGCTCGGCGGCGACTGGCTGGCCGCGTCCACCGACCCGGCCGGCAGCCTGGTCATGCCGGGCATCCCCAAGGACGCCACCTCGGTGCGCCTGATCGCCTTCACGCCGGGCGACTCGGACGCCGACCTGAAGGTGCGGCTCTCCTCGCCCACGGGGATGATCACGCCGGCCGGACACGAGACCGTGCACGTGAAGGCGGGCATGACCACCGCCGTCGACCTGGGCGACGTCACGCGCGGCGACCCGGGTTCCCTGGTCCTGACGCCGACCGACGAGTCCGTGCCGGTCGTCGCCGCGCTGAAGGTCGTCCGGGGCAAGGGCAGCAAGCAGGAGACGGCCTTCATCCCCGCCACCAGCCCGGTCGGCAAGCGCGCGACGTCCGCCGACAACAGCGGCAAGGGCTCCACGCTCTCCCTGGTCGCACCCACCCGCACCGCGACGGTCAAGGTCACCGCGTCCGCCGGCAGCGGCGGCGGCACCCCGGTCTCGAAGACGTACACCATCAAGACCGGCACCACCGAGGACGTCGAACTCCCGGTCCCCAGCGGCCTGAAGGGCACCTACGCCCTCACCGTCGAACCCCAGTCGGGCGGCCCGGTGTACGCGTCCCGCACCCTGTCGGCGACCGAGGAGGGCGTACCGGGCTTCACGATCCAGACACTGCCCGACGACCGGGGGATGGTGTCGGTGCCGCGGACGGACGAGGACCTGTCGGTGCTCCAGAAGTAGCGGTGAGGGTGCACGCGCGCGGGGAGGTCAGTCCTCCCCGTAGCGCGGATCGACCGTCTCCGGGGTGAGCCCCAGCAGTTCGGCGACCTGCTCCACGACGATCTCGTGGACCAGGGCGGCCCGTTCGTCGCGTCCCTTCGTACGGATCTCGACCGGCCGCCGATAGATCACCACGCGCGCGGGACGCCCCTCACGGGCGGCGATCGTGCCCCCCAGGGGCACCGACTCGTCGTTCCAGCCCTCTCCCGCACCACCCAGTCGAGGGACTTCGAGGACCAGGAAATCGATGTCGGCCAACTGCGGCCAGCGTCGCTCCAGGCGCTCCACGGAGTCCTGTACCAGATCCGCGAACGCCTCGGCGCGGCTCGCGGCCAGCGGAACCTGGGGCGGTGCGATCGGGCCGCGCATGCCCCGGCCGTGTCGATCGCGACGGCGGGGCCCGGGGCCGGCGGCAGAGGGTGGTACGGGGGTCTCCATCACCGGTGAAGCCTAGTCCCCGTCAGGTCCGCCCGCCCGACGCCACCGCCACCGGGTGCTCCGTACGGCATGTCGCCGGATGACCATTCCAGCCAAGGTTGGGCTCGATTCCGTATGTCTCCAAGACCGTCGCTCTCAAGGCAATTGACGGTGTTTGTGCCGAGTGGTGACCGGGTGTGACCCCGTTCGAGATCCCGGGAAGGGTCATCCGTGCAGGTCAGCGGCGTGTTACCGGAGGTGCGTGTGGGGCGTCTCACAGCTCGACACGGTGGGGTGACCTGGGGGAGAGTCGTCGCGGCCCGCTCAAGAGTGCGGTACCGTCCAACGTCGTGAGCCCTGTACGTCGCTGTTCGCGCACCGCTTGCGGCCGCCCCGCCGTCGCGACGCTGACGTACGTCTACGCCGACTCGACCGCGGTCCTCGGCCCGCTCGCCACCTACGCCGAACCCCACTGCTACGACCTGTGCGCCGAGCACTCCGAGCGCCTCACCGCGCCCCGCGGCTGGGAGGTCGTCCGGCTGCTCGACAGCTCCGCTCCGGCCCGCCCGAGCGGCGACGACCTGGAAGCGCTCGCCAACGCCGTGCGCGAGGCGGCCCGCCCCCAGGAGCGGGCGGCCGGGGCCGGCGGCGGAGGCGGGGCCCGCACGGCGGACCCCATGGAGGTCGCCCGCCGGGGTCATCTTCGGGTGCTGCGCTCGCCGGACAACTGACGCTTCCGCTCCCGGAGTTGGCAGCCCCTCGCCCTGAGCTGAGGCAACGGTGTGTGGAAGGCCCGGTCGCCGCACGTCGCACTGCCGGTCCTGACGGGTAGTTTGGGGCGACCGTTGGGACTTTCTGGAGGGTTGGCCGTGTCTGCTGATCTGTCGCAGCTCGTGAAGGCGTACGACGTACGGGGGGTCGTCCCGGACCAGTGGGACGAGTCGCTGGCCGAGCTGTTCGGAGCGGCCTTCGTCCAGGTGACCGGCGCGCGCGCGATCGTGACCGGACACGACATGCGGCCCTCGTCCCCCGGCCTCTCCGCCGCCTTCGCACGCGGGGCGGCGGCGCGCGGCGTCGACGTGACCGAGATCGGCCTGTGCTCCACGGACCAGCTCTACTACGCGTCAGGCGCGTTCGACCTCCCCGGCGCCATGTTCACGGCCTCGCACAACCCCGCGAAGTACAACGGCATCAAGATGTGCCGGGCCGGCGCGGCACCCGTCGGCCAGGACACCGGCCTCGCCGAGATCCGTGAACTCGTCGAGTCCTGGCTGGACTCGGGCGCCCCGGAGGTCTCCGGCCCGACGGGAACGATCACGAAGCGGGACACGTTGGAGGACTACGCGGCGCACCTCCGCGGCCTCGTCGACCTGACCTCCATCCGCCCCCTGAAGGTCGTCGTCGACGCGGGCAACGGCATGGGCGGTCACACGGTCCCCACCGTGTTCGCCGGCCTCCCGCTCACCATGGTCCCGATGTACTTCGAGCTGGACGGCACCTTCCCGAACCACGAGGCCAACCCGCTCGACCCGGCCAACATCGTCGACCTCCAGGCGCGTGTCCGCGCGGAGGGCGCCGACCTGGGCATCGCCTTCGACGGGGACGCCGACCGCTGCTTCGTGGTCGACGAGCACGGCGACCCGGTCTCGCCGTCCGCGATCACCGCGCTGGTGGCCTCCCGCGAGCTGGCGAGGAACGGCGGCACGGGCGTGATCATCCACAACCTGATCACCTCCTGGTCGGTCCCCGAGGTCGTCAGGGAGAACGGCGGCACACCGGTCCGCACGCGCGTGGGCCACTCCTTCATCAAGGCCGAGATGGCGAAGGCCGGCGCGATCTTCGGCGGCGAGCACTCCGCGCACTACTACTTCAAGGACTTCTGGAACGCCGACACCGGCATGCTGGCCGCCCTCCACGTCCTCGCCGCGCTGGGCGGCCAGGACGGCCCTCTCTCGGCCCTCGTGGCCCAGTACGACCGCTATGCGGGCTCCGGCGAGATCAACTCCACGGTCGACGACCAGCAGGCCCGCCTCACGGCGATCCGCTCCGCCTACGGGCACCAGGCCGACCTGACCCTCGACGAACTCGACGGCCTCACCGTCTCCGCCGCCGACTGGTGGTTCAACGTCCGCCCGTCCAACACGGAACCGCTGCTGCGGCTGAACGCGGAGGCGCGGGACGAGGCGACGATGGCGAAGGTGCGGGACGAGGTGCTGGGGATCATCAGGGGCTGACAGCGGGCGCTGCGCTCTCGACGCCTGCGCCCGACACCCACGCCGCGCGCGTGGTGCCGACGGCGGTAACCTGACCAGGCACCTCCGCGCATCGCGTCGTAGACACCCGCCCCCTGAAGGGACACCCCATGCCGCTCGAAGCCGGCCTCCTGGAGATCCTGGCCTGCCCGGCCTGCCACGCCCCCCTCAAGGAGCAGGACACCGAGCTGATCTGCACCGGCGAGGACTGCGGCCTGGCCTACCCCGTCCGGGACGGCATCCCCGTGCTGCTCGTCGACGAGGCCCGCCACCCCGCGTAACCGACGACGACGCGATCGGAGGCCGCCGCCCATGCTCGACGAATCGCTGCTCGACTCCCCGGAGGCACTGGCCGAGGCCGACCGCCGAGCCCTGCTCCGCGGTGCCGCCGAGGCCGGTGCCCGGGTGCGTACCGCCGCCCGGCACGCCGCCGAGGCCGGCGTCCACGACCTGAAGCCGGACGGCCGCCCCCGCGCCATCCTGATCGCGGGCCCCGGCGCCGCCGCCACCTGCGTCGCCGACCTGCTCGGCAGGCTCGCCGGCGCCAGCAGCCCCGTCACCCGCCTCGCACCCACCGGCGTGGCCCCCGCGGCCGGTGCCCTGCGCTGGGAACTCCCGGGCTGGGCGGGCTCCGTGGACCTGCTGCTGATCACCACCCCGGACGGCAGCGAACCCGGCCTGTCCCTGCTCGCCGAGCAGGCCTACCGTCGTGGCTGCACGGTCGTCGCCGTGGCCCCGTCCCGCAGCCCCCTCACCGAGGCGGTGGACGGCGCACACGGCCTGTTCGTGCCGATGGCGACCGCGCCGTACGAACACGACGAACCCCTCGCCGCGTCCGCCCCCGGCGTCCTCTGGGCGCTGCTCACCCCGCTGCTCGCGCTCCTGGACCGCACCGGCCTGCTCAGCGCGCCGCAGGAGGCCCTGGAGAAGGTCGCCGACCGCCTCGACCAGGTCGCCGAGCGCTGCGGGCCCGCCGTCGCGACGTACAGCAACCCCGCGAAGACCCTCGCCGCCGAACTCGCCGACTCGCTCCCGGTGATCTGGACGGAGGGCACCTCTGCGGGCCCGGCGGGCCGCCGGTTCGCCGCCGCGCTCGCGGAGTTGGCCGGCCGCCCCGCGCTCGTCTCCGAACTGCCCGAGGCGCTCGCCGAGCACAACGCCCTGTTGGCCGGACCGCTCGCCGCCAGCGCCGACCCCGACGACTTCTTCCGCGACCGCGTCGACGAGGCGCCCGTGATGCACGCACGCGTGGTGCTGCTCCGGGACCGTCCGATCGGCGGCCTCACCGCCGCTCCGACCGCCCGTGACCTGGCCCTGAGCCACGACACGCCGGTCAGCGAGCTGGAGCCCGAGGACGGCGGTGAGTTGGAGACCCTCGCGGAGCTGATCGCCATGACGGATTTCGCCGCCGTTTACCTGGCGCTCGCCTCGGGCGCCTGATCTTGTCGTCGAAGCCCCGACCGCCGTACAAGCGGCGCCCGGGGCGCGAATCCGCGTCATACCCAAGTCGTACGCAGAGAGAACCGGTAGAGAACCGCATGGACCGCCTCGACAACACGATCCGCCCCTACGCCTGGGGTTCCGCCACCGCCATCCCCGAGCTGCTCGGTGCGGAGCCGAGCGGTGAGCCGCAGGCGGAGATGTGGATGGGCGCGCACCCGGGCGCACCCTCGCGCACCGCGCGCGGGACGCTCGTCGACGTCATCGAGGCGGCTCCGGAGCGGGAGTTGGGTGAGAAGGCGGTCGCCAAGTTCGGCCCCCGGCTGCCCTTCCTGCTGAAGATCCTCGCCGCCGGCGCCCCGCTCTCCCTCCAGGTGCACCCCAACCTGGCGCAGGCGAAGGAGGGTTACGCCGACGAGGAGACCCGGGGCATCCCGATCGATGCCCCGCACCGCAACTACAAGGACGCCAACCACAAGCCCGAACTGATCTGCGCGCTCACGGAGTTCGACGGCCTGTGCGGCTTCCGTGACCCGCTGCACGCCGCCGACCTGCTCGCCGGCCTCGGCGTCGACTCCCTGAAGCCGTACGTCGACCTCCTGCACGCACACCCCGAGGAAGCCGCCCTGCGCGAGGTCCTCACGGCGATCCTCACCGCCGACCCGGAGGAGATGCGCCACACGGTCACCGCGACGGCGAACGCCTGCGCCCGCCTCGGCGGCGACTACGAGCCCTACGCCGGCCTGGCCCACCACTACCCGGGCGACCCGGGTGTGATCGCCGCGATGCTGCTGAACCACGTCCGACTCCAGCCCGGCGAGGCCCTGTTCCTCGGCGCCGGCATCCCGCACGCCTACCTCGACGGCCTCGGCGTCGAGATCATGGCCAACTCCGACAACGTCCTGCGCTGTGGCCTGACCCCCAAGCACGTCGACGTCCCCGAACTCCTGCGCGTCGTCCGCTTCGAGGCCGGCGACCCCGGGGTGCTGCGCCCCGAGGCGTCCCCCGACGGCGAGGAGGTCTACGAGACCCCCATCGACGAGTTCCGGCTGTCCCGGTACGTCCTCCCGGCGGGCGCCGGCACCCATGACCTCACCCTGGACACCCCGCAGATCCTGCTCTGCACGGCCGGTGCGGTGCGGGCGGGCGAGTTCGAACTGGCCCCCGGCCAGTCGGTGTTCGTCCCGGCCGGCGACAAGGCCGAGGTGTCCGGAGCCGGCACGGTCTTCCGGGCCACTGTGATCGTATGACCGGGCCTGTGGATACCTGACGAGCCGTCGCCGGGCCGGGCTGCAAGAATGGCCCACCGGCAAAGGACGGGCAAAGACGGCCGCACGGCCGCTGACAGACGTACGAAGGCGAAGGGACACCGCGAACACATGAGCGCGTCAGGCGGCACCAGGGCGATCGTGGCGGCACTCGGCGCCAACCTCGCGATCGCGGCATCGAAGTTCGTGGCGTTCGCCTTCAGCGGCTCGTCCTCGATGCTCGCCGAGGGCGTCCACTCCCTCGCCGACTCCGGCAACCAGGCGCTGCTCCTCATCGGCGGCAAGAAGGCCCAGCGCGAGGCCACCCCGCAGCACCCCTTCGGCTACGGCCGCGAGCGGTACATCTACGCCTTCCTCGTCTCCATCGTCCTCTTCTCGGTCGGCGGCATGTTCGCCGTCTACGAGGGCTACGAGAAGATCAAGCACCCGCACGACATCGAGCACTGGTACTGGCCGGTGGGTGTCCTGGTCTTCGCGATCATCGCGGAGGGCTTCTCGTTCCGTACGGCCATCAAGGAGTCGAACGAACTGCGCGGCACGCACTCCTGGTCCCAGTTCATCCGCCGCGCCAAGGCCCCCGAGCTGCCGGTCGTCCTCCTGGAGGACTTCGGCGCGCTCATCGGCCTGGTCCTCGCCCTCGGCGGCGTCGGCCTGGCGCTGCTCACCGACGACGGCGTCTGGGACGGAATCGGCACGCTCTGCATCGGCATCCTGCTCATCCTGATCGCGCTGGTCCTGGCCGCCGAGACCAAGTCCCTGCTGCTCGGCGAGTCCGCGGGCATCGAGGACGTCCAGAAGATCGAGGCCGCCGTCGTCGACGGCCACACGGTCACCGGCATCATCCACATGCGCACGCTCCACCTCGGCCCGGAGGAGCTGCTCGTCGCCGCCAAGATCGCCGTCCAGCACGACGACACCGCCGCCGAGGTCGCCACCGCGATCAACGCCGCCGAGTCCCGCATCCGCGAAGCCGTCCCGATCGCCCGCGTGATCTACCTCGAACCCGACATCTACAGCGAGTCCGAGGCCTCCAAGGGCGCGGACCGCGAAGCGACCCCCGGAGGCCCGGCCCAGCACCCCGCCGAGCACTGAGTCCGCACGCGCGCTAGACCTGCTGCACGGGCCACGGCGCGACCGGCACCGCCTTCCGCCGCCGTACGACGAACGCGGCGACGCCCAGGCCGATACCGAACAGGGCGAGGACGCCGCCGCCGATGACGGCCGTCCCGATGAGGAGACCGGCCGTACGGTCGTCGGTCACCCGGTCCCGGACGGCCGACTCGGCCACCGTCCCGTCGTGGTCGCTCGCGAAGAACCGCGAGTCCCTCGCGTCCGCACGGTTGTCACCGAGCAGGAACAGTCGCCCCTTCGGGACTCGCACGTCGTACGTCCTGTGCAGGCCGTCGACATCGCCCTGGCTGACATAGGGCTCCGCCAGCGGCTTTCCGTTCACGGTGATCCGCGCGTCCGTGCCCGAACCCGTGCAGCACACCACGCGGTCGCCGCCCACCCCGACGACCCGCTGCATCACACTCCCCGTGAACCCGTAGCGGTCCGGCGCCGAGAACAGCACCACGTCACCGCGGTGCACCGCACCGCCGTCGACCTTCTCGAAGATGATCCGGTCGCCCGGCTTGTACGTCGGCGCCATGCTCTGGCTGCTGATGGTCGAACTCCCGTAGGAGTTCCGCGCATACGCGAGGGAGCCGACCGCCAACACCACCCCCAACAGCCCCACCACGACGGCCGTGACCCCGAATCCCCGCCCCTTGCCCGACATCGGTTCCCTCCCCATGCGGAACTTCCGCGGCGCCGAGGGTAGCGGGCGCCTGTGAACAGGCTGTGCGGTCCCGCAACGGCCAACCGACCTCGCTCGGAGGCTCCGACCTCCGTGCCTCCTGCAACGTCCGACGGCCGACTCAAAGACGCGAAGACCCTGATCGCCCTCGTGCGCCCCTCCCGTCCGACGTCCGGAGGCATCCTGCCGCCGCTCTCCCGCGGACCCGCTCCGACACCGGGTGCCCGTCCGAGTTCGGCTGGATCTGTCCGAAGCGGGCTGGGGCGGAAGGGCCCACCGGTGTAGCTTGGGACGGAGCCAGACGTCGCTGCTGATGGCGGTCGGGCGGTCCCACCGCGGACCGGCCGAGGGAGAGAGGGCCTCCGACGGACTGCGCTGCGCGTACGCGGGCATTCCTGTGCCCTCCTTCGGGCACTCGTGTGTCCGTCGCCGCGCAGACCAGCCGTACCCACCTCGCCCCAACCCCGAGGAGCACTTCGTAATGACGACTGTCGACAACCGACAGGACTTCAAGGTCGCCGATCTCTCCCTGGCCGAGTTCGGCCGCAAGGAGATCACCCTCGCCGAGCACGAGATGCCCGGCCTGATGTCGATCCGCAGGGAGTTCGCCGCCAGCCAGCCGCTGGCCGGCGCCCGCATCATGGGCTCGCTGCACATGACCGTGCAGACCGCCGTCCTGATCGAGACCCTGGTCGCCCTGGGCGCCGAGGTCCGCTGGGTGTCCTGCAACATCTTCTCCACCCAGGACCACGCGGCCGCCGCCATCGCCGTCGGCCCGAACGGCACGCCCGAGAACCCCCAGGGCATCCCGGTCTTCGCCTGGAAGGGCGAGACCCTGGAGGAGTACTGGTGGTGCACGGAGCAGGCGCTGACCTGGCCGAACACCCCCACCGGCGGCCCGAACATGATCCTGGACGACGGCGGCGACGCCACCCTCCTCGTCCACAAGGGTGTCGAGTACGAGAAGGCCGGCAAGGTCCCCTCGCCCGACACCGCCGAGAACGACGAGCACCGCGTCATCCTCGAACTCCTCAACCGCACCATCAGCGACGGCTCGCAGAAGTGGACCCAGCTCGCCTCGGAGATCCGCGGCGTGACCGAGGAGACCACGACCGGCGTGCACCGTCTCTACGAGATGCACCGCGACGGCACCCTCCTGTTCCCGGCGATCAACGTGAACGACGCCGTCACCAAGTCGAAGTTCGACAACAAGTACGGCTGCCGCCACTCCCTGATCGACGGCATCAACCGCGCCACCGACGTCCTCATCGGCGGCAAGACCGCGGTCGTCTGCGGCTACGGCGACGTGGGCAAGGGCTGCGCGGAGTCCCTGCGCGGACAGGGCGCCCGCGTGATCATCACCGAGATCGACCCGATCTGCGCGCTGCAGGCGGCGATGGACGGCTACCAGGTCACGACGCTGGACGAGGTCGTCGACAAGGCCGACATCTTCGTCACCACGACCGGCAACAAGGACATCATCATGGCCGCGGACATGGCCAAGATGAAGCACCAGGCGATCGTCGGCAACATCGGCCACTTCGACAACGAGATCGACATGGCCGGTCTCGCGCAGATCCCCGGCATCGTCAAGGACGAGGTCAAGCCGCAGGTCCACACCTGGACGTTCCCCGACGGCAAGGTCCTCATCGTGCTGTCCGAGGGCCGCCTGCTGAACCTGGGCAACGCCACCGGCCACCCCTCGTTCGTGATGTCCAACTCCTTCGCGGACCAGACCCTGGCCCAGATCGAGCTGTTCACCAAGCCCGAGGAGTACCCGACCGACGTCTACGTGCTGCCCAAGCACCTCGACGAGAAGGTCGCCCGCCTCCACCTGGACGCGCTCGGCGTGAAGCTGACCACGCTCCGCCCCGAGCAGGCCGCGTACATCGGCGTAGAGGTCGAGGGCCCGTACAAGTCGGACCACTACCGCTACTGATCCAGCGACCCCGCCCGCTGCGACCGCGTCCGTGCACTGAACGCGGTCACAGCGACCAGGTCCACCGAGGCAGGCCCCCGCACCCCCGTGCCGGGGGCCTGCCCCTTTGGCTCCTTCAGCCGGACCGGCCCGTCAAGACCCAGGACCCCGATGCCCCGCGGCCGATATTCGCTCCACGATCCGCACGACCACACCCCCCTCGCAGACGAGCGCTTCCAGTGCGCCCCCGGCCCGTCGGGCTGGCGCTACGTCTCCCAACTCACCACTCCATCCGGCGATCACAGCGGCTCCGTCGACCTCACCCTCGACGAGCTCGGCCGCCCCATCCGTCTGGAACTCCACGCGGCGGGCTGGCAGGTGCGCGGCGCCGCTCTCGACGGCGTCACCTGGGTCCGCACCGACCCCACCGGCACCGATGCCACCGAAGGCAATGTTCGCGCCCACGCCTTCACCGGCACCTCCCCCGCGTTCCTCATCGCCACCACCCGTCTCCTGCGCCTCACCCCTTCCTCCGCAGCGACCCGCGTCCGCCTCGTCACCTTCACGGACCCGGTCCTCGCCCCCCGCACCATGGACCAGTCCTGGGCCTTGCTGAAAAGAGAAACACACGGCACTGACAACGGCCCTCTGACCGTGGACGAATACCAGGTCACAGCCCTGGACACGGGCGAACAGCACGCCGTACACATCGCCGGAGACGTCGTGCTCGCCGCACCCGGCATCGAACTGGAGGAGTTGGAGTCACCGCCGTCGGCCTTCGGCTGAGCGGTGTCGTGACGGGCTGTTTGGGGAGACGATCCGGCCAGTCAGGCGGGCGGCGCGAATCCGGTGGAGGGACGAGGCTCGGCGGGCGACGAGTCAGGAGGGCTGGGGGCGGGCGCGACCTGCTCGACTTCCGTGCCGCCCGCGGTGGTGGGCGGTGGAGCGGCGGGGGGCTGCCAGGAAACTGGAGCAGGCGCGGGGGGAGCGGAACCGAACGGCTGCTGAGGCGCTGACGATGGCTGGACCGCCGGGTTGCCGAACGCGCCCGGCACACCAGCCCCGCCGGACCACGCCCCACCGACGGGTGCACCCCCGACCGCAGCGTTCCCGAAGGTCCGCCGCACATCCCGAGCCTGCCGTTCCTGCACCACCGCCGCCAGATACGCGGCCGGCGGAACACCCTGGGGCGCCGGGGAACCCGTGCGAGCCATGAGGTCCGTGGCAAGCCGCTCGGCCATGGCCCAGCCGACCTGCGGATCCAACTGCTGCATCCGCGTCAGATACTGCCGGATGGCCAGCCACAGCCCGTCGGGAACGGCGGACAGATCGAGCTCCGCGAAACGTCCCGTCAGCCACGGCGGCGGCGGAGGCACAAAGGCCGTCTGCCCGGCGGGCACCCTCTCCCGTACGACCAGAGTGCCCGCGAACACATCACCGAGCCGCCGACCGCGCGCCGAGACGAGCGAGGCGATACAGGCGACGACCCCGAACGTCATCAGGATCTCGACCACACCCATCGCGCCCCGCACCAGCGCGTGCCGGAACCGGATCGGTCCACCGTCGTCCCGGACCACGCGCAACCCGAACGCCAACTTCCCGAGCGAACGCCCATGACTCAGCGTCTCCACGGCTATGGGGCCGCCCACCAGCACCAGTACGAAGGCCGCGATCGACAGTGCGATCTGGGCCGCATCATCCAAAGAGGCCGTGGAAAGGATCAGCACCACGGTCACGCCGGTGTAGGCGGCCATGGCCACGATCAGATCGAGCAACACCGCCAGCGCCCTGCTGGGCAGCCTCGCGGGGCGCAACTCCAGCGCCACCGCCTCGCCCGTCACCAGCTCACTCACGCCCGCCGCCCTTTCCCCTGCCCTGCCCCTGGAACAGCCAGTCTGCCAAGCTGAGGGCACATCGTGCCCCAGTACGACAAGCTGATCCCCAACCAGCAGTCGACGAGCAGCCGAGGAGCAGGCAACCAGATGGACCTCGACGTCTTCGTCTCGGCCCACCGAGCCGAGTGGGACCGCCTCGACGCGCTGCTCCGCCGCCAGCGTCGTCTCAACGGCGCCGAGGCCGACGAACTCGTCGCTCTGTACCAGCGCACGGCCACCCATCTCTCCCTGATCCAGTCCAGCGCCCCGGACCCCCAGCTCACCGGTCGGCTCAGCCAACTCGTGGCACGCGCGCGCAGTGCGGTGACAGGAACCCGCCGTGCCTCCTGGCGCGATGTCACACACTTCCTGGGGCACAGTTTCCCGGCCGCGGTCTACAGGGCGCGCCACTGGTGGGTTCCCACCGCGCTGCTGTCGACCGTGATCGCGATTCTGCTGGGCTGGTGGATAGGCACCCACCCCGAGGTGCAGTCCTCCATAGCGGCCCCGAGCCAACTGCGCGAACTCACCCGCCCCGGCGGCGAGTACGAGACCTACTACTCCAGCCACCCGGCAGCCGCCTTCGCGGCACAGGTCTGGACGAACAATGCCCAAGCCGCTGCCCTGTGTCTGGTCCTGGGCGTCTTCCTGGGCCTACCGGTCCTCTGGATCCTCTTCGAGAACATGCTCAACCTGGGGGTCGGCATCGGCCTGATGTCGTCGGCCGGCCGGCTCGACACGTTCCTCGGCCTGATCCTCCCGCACGGCCTGCTCGAACTCACGGCGGTCTTCGTGGCGGCGGGCACGGGGATGCGCCTCGGCTGGACCCTCATCGACCCCGGCCCACGCTCGCGCCGCACGGCCCTCGCCGAGGAAGGCCGAGCCGCCGTGGGCATGGCGATCGGCCTGGCCCTGGTCCTGTTCGTCTCCGGTGCCATCGAAGGCTTCGTCACCCCGTCAGGCCTTCCTACGTGGGCACGCATCGCCATCGGCGTCATCGCCGAAGGAGCCTTCCTGACGTACGTCTACGTCCTGGGCGGCCGTGCCCTACGCGCAGGCGAGACGGGCGACGTCGAGGCGGCCGAACGCAGCTCCTCAGTCCCGACGGCAGCCTGATGTGCGGGCACTCCCGCTGAACTGCTAGTCTCCTCTTCGCCCCACAGGAGCCGTTGACACGGACCGGTCGGGGAGGTAGATTCGAACAGTTGCCTAGAACTGGATCTGATCCGGTCGGTGACAGTGAGAGTCTGTCTGCTTCTTGAGAGATCGATTTCAAAGAAGCCACGCTCCCGATGAATCGGAAAAGCAGTCGGTAAGCCCGGCTCGGAACTTCTGATAAAGTCGGAACCGCCGGAAAGGGAAACGCGGAAGCGGAAACCTGGAAAGCGCCGAGGAAATCGAGCCCGGAAACGGTCTGATAGAGTCGGAAACGCAAGACCGAAGGGAAGCCCGGAGGAAAGCCCGAGAGGGTGAGTACAAAGGAAGCGTCCGTTCCTTGAGAACTCAACAGCGTGCCAAAAATCAACGCCAGATATGTTGATACCCCGTTCATCGGACTCTGTCCGGTGGCGAGGTTCCTTTGAAGAACACATACAGCGAGGACGCTGTGAACGGTCGGGCTTATTCCGCCTGACGGTTCCGCTCTCGTGATGTGTGCACCCGATTACGGGTAAACATTCACGGAGAGTTTGATCCTGGCTCAGGACGAACGCTGGCGGCGTGCTTAACACATGCAAGTCGAACGATGAACCACTTCGGTGGGGATTAGTGGCGAACGGGTGAGTAACACGTGGGCAATCTGCCCTGCACTCTGGGACAAGCCCTGGAAACGGGGTCTAATACCGGATGATACTCCCGCACTCCTGTGCGGGTGTTGAAAGCTCCGGCGGTGCAGGATGAGCCCGCGGCCTATCAGCTTGTTGGTGAGGTAATGGCTCACCAAGGCGACGACGGGTAGCCGGCC
>NZ_JBFAZO010000003.1:323914-830364 GCF_040681835.1 Streptomyces sp. NPDC051576 | reverse complement strand
GAACGTCCTCTGGGCACTCCTACGCGATGGACGACGCTACGAGCTCACCCCACCCAGTCCCCTCGCGGCTTGACAAACCGCATTAGGAATCAGTGAGTGCGCGAGTTGGCGAGTAGAGCGGGCTGCGTCGACGGCTCGGGTGAGTTGGGCGGCGTAGGCGTCGAGAAGAAGCGGCTTCATCTGCTGGTAGAAGGGCACTTTGTTCTGCCGGATCCAGTGTCCGATGGTGAACCGGTCTTGGCTCCATGCCGCGTCGAGCTCGGGATCGTTTCGGGCTTCGGCCGGTTGTGGGGCGAATTGAACCCGCCGACGAAGTTCAGGACGAGCAGCAGCCAGCGTTCAATCAGACTCTCGAAGCCGTGCTCGTCACCAGGCACGCCAGACCGGGCCGGTGACGCTGACCGGGCCGCCAGGAGAACCGCCGGACCGGCACCGACGCCATCGCCGGCCCGGCCGACAGGTCCTTCACCGGGACTATGACATCGGACTTCCCGACCTTCCACGTACGCGCCCATCCCGGCCCCAGATCGAGGCACCCGGTGGCCCGCTCGGGCAGCGCGTACGGCAGCGCAAGATCGTCAAGACGGCAGGCGTGAAACCACACCGGCCCGGCCGGAACATCGACGACCTGTACGTCACCCATAGCGAGAGCACACCGCAGAGCAGACGCCGTACGCGGGGGAAAACGCCCAAACAACATCAACAACCGGGCCGTACCGATACCTTGCTCAACTTGCCGAATCAAGTGCTCAGCCACGTTGACGGTTGGGCGGCTTAGCACGACCTCCGAACCGGTGGCCCCGTCAGGTTTGCTGCCCGTTTGTTGAACCCATTGGATAGTGTTCCCGAATCAAACAGTTCAGGTGTTCCCGGGCACTTTCGAGTTGGGCGGCTGTATCAGATGATTCCCGAATCAGGTAAACCAGGCTGGGAAGGAGAATACCTTCCTGAAGGGCTTTGTTGATTTCGTCTCGATGACTCAGCATCCAGGAGGTCCTGGCGTCCACCGCGTTCTCGAACTCGTCAAGCAGATCGGCGCAGTAGAGGCGCATGAGACCAAGCAGCGATCGGCGGGCCGCTTGACGGCGCTTCGCGGAGTTCCAGCGCTGTGCCAGAGGTGCCGACGAACGCATGATCCCCTCGATATCGCGCCGCGCCGCTTCGACGTATCCGGGCTTCAAGGGGATCTTGAGTAGCGGTACACGGACTGGTGTGCCGGCGTTGTTCGGGCCAGAAATGAGACGTGTGGCTCGGCTTGTGAGGTGGTGGGTTTCGAGGCGCTGAAGAGCTTCGCTGGTGTTGTTCGCGGCCTGGCACCAACCGTGCAGGATTTCATGCAGCTCCATCAGGGCCTCATGCATGTTCGGCCATGCCGGTGTGCCATTGGCACTGTCCGAAACTTTCTGCAGCATGCTGCTGGCTGCTTTGGCGACGACTGTCGCCTCAGGACCTACCGACATTCGGGACCCCCACTCAGAGTACTCAAGTCCCGTTACGCTAGGCCAGCTTCACGGCGCGAGAGAGGCGAATGATTGAATTCAGGTTGTGGCGGTCAGGCGGCGTTTGGCGGAGCATGTCCAGCCTCCTCGCCGAAGGCGCTCTGGCAGCAGGCGCTGAGCGTCAGATTGGCGAAAGCCGCCACCTGAAGCGCTCAGTCACAACAGCCCGCACCATTCGGTGCGGGCTGTCGACGTATGCGGGAGTCGGCTGATGGGTCGGCCCACTAGGTACGTTGCGCCGCGTCCGGGATGAGTCGACTCGTGAATCCCTGGTCGCGTAGACGCTCGTACGCGCCCACGACGGTACCCGGCACGGCCTGCTCGATGGCTAGACCCCAGCTCGGGAAGACGAGCACTCGTTGCAGCGCCCCCACGATCATGTCGACCACCATGCGGACGTCCCCGATGGAGTCGGCGTACTCCTCCAAGCCCATCGGCGTGGACGCGCACACCACCTCAACCTCAGGCCAGAGCTTCCGCATCATGGCGTACGAGCGCCGTTCCTCATACGGCTTGCTCACGAGCAGCACAGACGAGACGGTGACGCCGGCTTCCGCCAGCACCACTTTGCTGAACTCGATGTTCTCGCCGGTGTTCGTGGCGCACGGTTCCAGGAGTACGGCGGACTCCGGCACCCCGAGTTTCAACGCCCTCTCGTGGTAGTGGACAGCCTCGCCGCGCGGCATGCGTGCTCGGGTCGTTGGGCTGGTCGCCCCTGTGAACACGAGCACTGGCGCCATGCCCTGGGCGTACAGGTCCGCAGTCATGTCAGCCACACCGAGGTCGTGACTGCCCAACCCGACAGCCACGGAGCAGGGCCGTGGGTTGTGGTGCATGCGGTGGTAGTCCCACAGAAGTCGGGCATCCGCCCATGCCTGTGCAGGGATCACTTGCTCTCACCCTCCGTCTTCGCTGAGTCGGGCACTGTGAAGTCGTACGACCATGCGAACCGCGTCGCCGCATGCGCCCCAATGGCGAACTCAACTACGGCCCCATTGGCCGTGTACGTGGTGCGGTGCAGTTCCACCACCCACTCACCGGGCGAGAGTTGGAGTAGCTGAGCCTCTTCCGCCGTGGGCACCCGCGCGAAGAGTTCCTCGGTCATGTGGTCGATCTCGTATCCGGCGTCGTACAGGACACGGAACCCACCACCCCGCCCGGCAGGGCCCGGGGTCGGGTCGACGATGCGGGTTCCTTCGACGTGTTCGGGCCGGTAGCAGCTGGTCAGGGTGTGAGTCGGCTGCGTTCCCTCTTTCACGACCCGTGCCCGCGCGTAGACGTCGGCCCCCTCGGGCAATCCGTGAGCTGCGGCCACGGCTGCCGACGCTTTGACTCGACTGACCGTCTGGGTCTGTTCGTTCCGGCGGTACGAGCGTCCGGATGCCACGCGGTCCGCGATGAACGCGACCTCATCGCCATCCCGCCACTTCGCCTTGTCGTACCGCGCGATGCCGAGCCGCTTGAGCGGCTGTTGCTGGTGCACCACGGGGAAGGACGCCTTGAAGGAGGCGGCGGGCGACGCCTGGCAGGACTACAACCTCGTCTTCTGCCGTCCGGACGGCAGCCCCATCGACCCCCACGACGACTGGGAGGAGTTCAAGGAACTACTGGAAGAAGCTGGCATCACCGACCGCCGCCTCTACGACGGAAGCCGCCACACCACCGGCACGATCCTCAACGAACTCAAGGTCGACATGCCCACGATCATGGAGATCCTGCGCCGCACTCAGATCAGCCAGACCCGCCGCTACGTCAAGGGCCGCTCACACCTCTCCCAAGACGCCATGCGCCGCATGGGAGACACCTTCATGCCGGGCTCGGCGACTGCCCCGGAACCCCCAACTGAGACTGGAACTGAGACTAGGGACCGTCGCGCGGCCCGCTCCCGCGCCCGCCGCCGCATCCGGTAAAAGCAAAAGCCCCAGGTCACGGCGAGTGAGTCCTGAGGCTTCGGCAGAGCCGCCTTCGGGATTCGAACCCGAGACCTACGCATTACGAGTGCGTTGCTCTGGCCATCTGAGCTAAGGCGGCGCGCTGTCCGCACCATGGTGCGATCAGCAACGTCGGAAAGTCTACACAGTTTCTGGGGGTGCTCCGCACACCCCCTGGCAGCATCCCGGGCGCACCCCAGACGCACCCCCACCCCCACCGCAGCCGCAGCCGCAGCCGCAGCCGCAGCCGCCCAAAGCTACAAGCAGCGCTTCCCCCGAGCCGGCGGCGTCCCGCGGAGCAGATACGTGTTGATCGCGGAGTCGATGCAGGTGCTGCCGCGGCCATAGGCGGTGTGGCCGTCGCCGACGTAGGTGAGGAGGCGGGCCGAGGAGAGTTGGTGGGCGAGGGACTGGGCCCAGGGGTAGGGGGTCGCCGGGTCGCGGGTGGTGCCGACGACCACGATCGGGGCGGCGCCCTTCGCCTCGATGCGGTGGGGTTCGCCGGTCGCCCTGACCGGCCAGTACGCGCAGTTCAGGGAGGCCCAGGCGAGGCCCTTGCCGAAGACCGGGGACGCCTTCTCGAAGGCGGGGAGCGCCTGTTCGACCTGGTCGGTGGTGGAGAACGCGGCCGGGAGGTCGAGGCAGTTCACGGCGGCGTTGGCGAACATCAGGTTCGAGTAGCGGCCGTCGGCGTCACGCTCGTAGTAGCTGTCGGAGAGGACGAGCAGTCCCGCGCCGTCGTTCTCCTTCATCGCGGAGGTGAGTGCCTCGCGCAACTGCGGCCAGGCCGCCTCGTCGTACATCGCCGCGATCACGCCGGTGGTGGCGAGCGCCTCGCCGAGCTTGCGGCCGTCCGCGTCGCCGGTGGGGACGGGGTGTGCGTCGAGCTTCTTGAAGAAGGCCTTGAGGTTCGTCCCCACCTTGGCGGGCGTCGTGCCCTTGGCTCCGAGCGGGCAGTCGGTCTGCCGTACGCAGTCCTTCGCGAAGGACTGGAACGCCGTCTCGAAGCCCGCCGTCTGGTCGAGATTCATCCGTCGCGCGGGGAGCGAGGGATCCATCGCGCCGTCCAGGACCACGCGACCGACCCGGTCGGGGAACAGCCCCGCGTACGTCGCCCCGAGGAACGTCCCGTACGACGCCCCCACATACGTCAGCTTCCGGTCGCCCAGCGCGGCCCGCAGGATGTCCATGTCCCGGGCCGCCTCGACCGTGGAGACATGACGCAGCACGTCGGGCGAGTGGGCGCCACAGCCCTCCGCGAACTTCTTGTACTCGGCGACGAGTTCGGTGGTCTCGTGCCTGTTGTCGGGGGTGGTGTCGGTCTGGGTGAACGTGTCCATGGACCGGCCGCCGAGGCACTCGACGGGCTCGCTGCGGGCGACGCCCCGGGGGTCCATCGCGACCATGTCGTAGCGGGCGCGGACCACGGCCGGGTAGCCGATCCCGGCGTACTGCTGCAGATAGCCGACCGCCGAACCGCCCGGCCCGCCCGGGTTCACCATCAGCGAACCGAGGGGCTTGCCCTTGGCGGTGGCCTTCTTGCGGGCGACCGCGAGCCTGATGTCCCCCGCGGTCGGCTTGGCGTAGTCCAGCGGCGCCTTCATCGTGGCGCACTCGAAGCCGGGGACACCGCAGGTGTGCCACCTCAGCTTCTGCCCGTAGTACGGCGCGAGGGTGGACGGCGTCGACCGCGGCAGCGCGGCCAGCGCGACGTCCGCGGCCGGGCTCGCCGTCGTGGTCGAAGCCCCGGAGGAGCACGCCGAGACGAGCAGCGCCGCGGCGGCGAGCAGCGTGCCACCGGTCCGACGACTTCGCCGGCTTCGGTGACTTCGACGGTCCTGGCTGGGCTGAGGCTGGGTCGGCCGGCGGAGGGGGCGCCTGATCTGCATCGACCGAGCGTAACCCTGCGCGATCACGTGAATGCCCTGCGTTCGTGATCCACCCCGGACGAGTTACGCCGTCAATCTCACGCCCAAAACATCAGCCTGGCCCGCGGCCCCACTCCTCAGCCCGCTCTGAGCGCCAACGTCATCGCCTCCACCGCCAGCAGCGGCGCCACATTACGGTCGAGGGCGTCTCTGCACGCGCCGATCGCCTCGATACGGCGCAACGTGGACTCCGGGGAACCGGCGCGGGCGAGCCGCTCCAAGGCGTCCTCCGCGTCCGCGTTGGCGATCGCGACCCGGGAACCGAGCTGGAGCGCGAGGACATCGCGGTAGAAGGCGGTGAGGTCGGTCAGCGCGAGGTCGAGGCTGTCGCGCTGCGTGCGCGTTCTCCGGCGCTTCTGCTTGTCCTCCAGGTCCTTCATCACCCCCGCCGTGCCCCTCGGCATCCGGCTGCCCTGGCCCCCGCCCATCGCCGCCTTCATCTCCTCGGTCTCCTTGCCGTCCACCTCCTCGGCCAACTGCTTCGCGTCCTCGGTGGCGGCGTCGACCAGCTCCTGAGCGGCCTTGAGGCAACCGCCGACGTCCTCGACGCGCAACGGCAACTTCAGTACGGATGCCCGGCGTGCACGCGCGGCCGGGTCGGTGGCCAGTCGGCGGGCCCGGTCGACATGGCCCTGCGTGGCACGCGCGGCGGCCGCGGCCACGTCCGGTTCGATGCCCTCCCGGCGTACGAGCATGTCGGCGACGGCGTCCACGGAGGGCGTGCTCAGGTTCAGGTGGCGGCAGCGGGAGCGGATCGTGGGCAGGACGTCCTCGATCGAGGGGGCGCACAGGAGCCAGACCGTGCGGGGGGCGGGCTCCTCGACGGCCTTGAGGACGGCGTTGGCCGACTTCTCGTTCAGCCGCTCGGCGTCCTCGACGAGGATGATCTGCCAGCGGCCGGTGGCCGGCGAGGTGAAGGACTTGCGGACCGTGTCCCGCATGTCGTCGGCGAGGATCTGGCTGCCCACGGCGGCGACCGTGGTGACGTCGGCGTGGGTGCCGATCAGCGCCGTATGACAGCCGTCGCAGAAGCCGCAGCCGGGGCTGCCGCCCAGTGCGCGGTCGGGGCTCACGCACTGGAGGGCGGCGGCGAAGGCCCGCGCCGCCTGGTTGCGTCCCGCGCCGGGCGGTCCTGTGAACAGCCAGGCGTGCGTCATCTTCGACGCCTCCGGCGGGGCCGTGCCGGTGGTCGCCGCGGTGACGAAGGCATCGGCGTCCCGAGCGGCGGCGTCCAGCTGCTCGCTGACCTTCTCCTGCCCCACCAGGTCATCCCACACGGTCATGGGTCACCGGCCCTTTCGTCACGCTTCGGGTTACGCGATCCATTGTGCGGGCCGGCACTGACAACGAGGTCCGGCGCCGGTGCGAAACACCCCGGCCCCCGTCGGCGTCAGCCCCTGCGCCCCCGGCCTCGGCCCCGCCCACGACCCGTGTCGTCGTCGTGGTCGAAGTCGCCGGCGTCACGCGGGCCGAGCAGTTCGTCGGCCAGGGAGGGCAGGTCGTCCAGCGGAGTCTCCTCGGCCCAGTCGGGTCGCGGCCGGCGCCGGGGGGTGCCCTGCTCGTCGACCTGGGGCAGCTCGCGGGTGCGGTCCTCGCCCCGGTCGGCCGGGCGCTCGTCCCGGAAGAAGCCTTCGGGCATCCGGTCCGACGGGCCCTCCTCGCGCACCGGCGGCAGCACCGCGGTCTCGTCCGAGGCCCCGACCGGCGGCAGTACGGCCGTCTCCTCGGCGGAGGACACCGGCGGCAGGACCGCCGTCTCGTCGGCGGCCCCCGCGGGAGCGGGCGGCTGCGGCAGCTCGGCCGTCACCTCGGAGTCGCGCTCGGGTGCCTCGGAGTCCCCGGACACCGACCGCAGCACAGCGGTCTCGTCACGGTCGCTCGATCCCACCGGTCGCAGCACAGCCGTGTCGTCCGCCGATCGCCCGCCCGCATCCGACGGCTTCACCATCGGCGTCTGCACGGTCGACTCCTCGGGCCTGACCTCCGGAGCGGCGGGAGCGGTCGGCTGCCGGGCGGCGACCTCCGCGGCGGCAGCGGCCTCGGCCGCCAACCGGCGGGCCTCCTCGGCCGCGAGCAGTGCCGCCTCGGCCTTGCGCTGCTTCTCGCGGCGCCGCTCCTCGGCCTCGGCGCGCAGCCGGGCCTCCTCCTCGGCCTGCTTGCGCAGCCGGTCGGCCTCGGCCCTGCGGCGAGATTCCTCGGCGGCGCGGGCCTCCTCCTCGGCGAGGAGGCGGGCCTTCTCCTCCTCGGCACGCCTGCGGGCGTCCTCGGCACGCTGCCGGGCCTCCTCGGCCTGGCGCTCGGCCTCGCGGCGCTGGGCCTCCTCCAGCTCGCGCCGCTTGCGCTCCTCCTCCTCGGCGCGCAGTTGGGCGAGCCGCTCCTGACGCTCGCGCTCCAGGCGCTCCTCCTCGGCCTTGCGGGCGGCCTCTTCCTCGGCCTTGCGGCGGGCCTCCTCCTCGGCGGCCTTGCGCGCCTCCTCCTGGGCCTTGATCTCGGCCTCGGAGAGCGGCAGGACCGTGTCGAGGCGGTGCCTGATCACGGTGGTGACGGCCTCGGGCTCCTGGCCGGCGTCGACCACCAGGTAGCGGCCGGGGTCGGCGGCGGCCAGCGTGAGGAAACCGGACCGTACGCGCGCGTGGAACTCGGCGGGCTCCGACTCCAGTCGGTCCGGCGCCTCCGTGAACCGCTCGCGGGCGGTCTCGGGGTCTACGTCCAGCAGGACGGTCATGTGCGGGACGAGTCCGTCGGTCGCCCACCGGTTGATGCGGGCGATCTCGGTCGGGGAGAGGTCGCGGCCCGCACCCTGGTAGGCCACGGACGAGTCGATGTAGCGGTCGGAGATGACGATCGCGCCCCGCTCCAGGGCGGGTCGTACGACGGTGTCGACGTGCTCCGCGCGGTCGGCCGCGTACAGCAGGGCCTCCGCGCGGTGGGACAGTCCCGCCGACGACACGTCGAGCAGGATCGACCGCAGCCGCTTGCCGACCGGTGTCGCCCCGGGCTCGCGGGTCAGCACGACCTCGTGTCCCTTGCCCCTTATCCACTCGGCGAGGGCCTCGGCCTGGGTGGACTTCCCGGCGCCGTCACCGCCTTCCAGGGCGATGAAGAAGCCGGTGGTCGCGGGCACCGTGTCGGGGTCGTCGCCGCCGAGCAGCGCGTCCCGCAGATCGTGCCGCAGCGGCACTCCGGAGCGGTCGTCGACCTTGGCCAGCACCAGCGCGGCGACCGGCAGCAGCAGCGCGCCGACCAGCATCAGCGTGAACGCGGCACCGCCGTGCGCGAACACGAACTTGCCGTTCTCCAGGCGGTGCGGGCCGATGAGCGCCGCCACCAGGGGGGCGATCAGCGCGCCGAGTGCCACACAGACCCGTACGACCGCGTGCAGGTGCTCGGTGGTGCGGGCCCTGCGGTAGTCCTCGGCCTCCTGGTCGAGGAGGGTGTGCCCGGTGTTGGCGGCCACGCCCGCGCCGATGCCGGCCAGCGCGACGATCAGCAGCACGGTGGTGACGTCCGGGACCAGGCCGGCGGCGAGCAGCGCGATGCCGGTGAAGGCGATGGCCAGGGTGAGCATCCGGCGCCGTGACAGCGTCGGCAGCATCGCGGGCGCCGTACGGATGCCGACCACGACCCCGCCGGTCAGTCCGAGCACCAGCAGCCCGAAGGTCACCGGGCCGCCGTGCAGATCCTTGGCCTGGAGGACGGATACGGCGACGGCGGCGGAGATCGCCCCGGCGACGGCCGCGCAGGCGACCACGAGGAGCGCGATCGCGCCCGTACGGCCCTTGTCGACGCCGGTGCCCGTCCTGGGGCGGCGCAAGCCTTCGAGCGGCGACCGCGCGCGCGGGGTGCGGGTGGCGGGGAGTTCCAGGGCGGTCAGCACGGAGAGGGACGCGGCGAACAGTCCGGCCGCGACGTACGAGGCGAGTGCCGCCTGGTGCTGGGCGAACCAGGCGACGCCCGTGCCCAGCAGGTTGTTGAGCAGGGCCGCCACGACGAGGGCCGCGGCGGCGAGGGGGATCGCCACGAAGCCCGTGCGCAGAGACAGCCGTCGTAGGGCGTCCATGTGGTCGGGCAGCGGCCGGACCGTGGCGCCCTCCAGCGGCGGGGCGGGCAGCAAGGCGGGCGCCGCGCTCTCGCGGCACACCGTCCAGAAGCGCTCGGCGACTCCGGTCACGAAGGCGGTCACCAGGAGCACGGCCAGTGCGTTGTCCGGAGTCCAGTCGATCCACAGCGGGGCGACGATCAGCAGCGCGGCCCGCAGACCGTCCGCGCCGACCATGGTCCAGCGCCGGTCGAGGGGCCCCTCCTGGGAGGTGAGCGAGCTGAGCGGGCCGAGCAGCACCGCTCCGAAGAGCAGCGTCGCCAGGATGCGCGCGCCGAAGACGATCGCCACCGCGAACGCCACACCCCGATAGCCGCCGCCGAAGGAGCCCTGGAGGATGGCCGCCTGGAACGCGAGCACGACCAGGACCAGCAGGGCGAGGGTGTCGCCGACCCCCGCCACGAACTGTGCGCTCCACAACCGCTTGAGCTGCGGTTGGCGCAGCAGGGCGCGGACGGCACGCTCGCGGGAGTCCGCGACAAGGGCGTCGTCTGGGGCCGGCTGGTGGGCCGTTGGCTGCTCGGCTGGCGTCATGCTTTCAGCCTATCGGCAGCCACCGACAACCAGCCGCGCACGCCCGGACCTGCACACGCCCCGACACCAAAGTGATGCCGGGGCGTTCGTTTCACGACCTTGCGGTGCAGGAAGCGTGCCCTCTCACGACGACACGACGAGGTGTCAGTCCTCGGACGTCACCTTGGAGGCGGCCGTCTTCTTGGCCGTCGTCTTCTTCGCGGCGGCCGTGGTCGTCTTCTTCGCGACGGCCTTCTTGGCCGTCGTCGCCTTCTTCGCGGGCGCCTTCTTGGCCGCGGTCTTCTTCGCCGGGGCCTTCTTCGCCGTCTTCTTGGCGGGCGCCTTGGCCCGCTTCTCGGCGAGCAGTTCGTAGCCGCGCTCCGGGCTGATCTCCTCGACGCTGTCGCCGGAGCGCAGGGTCGCGTTGGTCTCGCCGTCGGTGACGTACGGTCCGAAACGGCCGTCCTTGACGACGACGGGCTTCTCGCTGACCGGGTCCACGCCCAGTTCCTTCAGCGGCGGCTTGGCGGCGGCCCGGCCGCGCTGCTTGGGCTGGGAGTAGATCTCCAGCGCCTCTTCGAGGGTGATCGTGAAGAGCTGGTCCTCGGTCTGCAGCGAGCGGGAGTCCGTGCCCTTCTTGAGGTACGGCCCGTAGCGCCCGTTCTGGGCGGTGATCTCCACGCCCTCGGCGTCCTTGCCGACGACGCGCGGCAGCGACATCAGCTTGAGGGCGTCGGCGAGCGTCACCGTGTCGAGGCTCATCGACTTGAACAGCGAGGCCGTACGCGGCTTGACGGCGTTCTTGCCGGTCTTCGGGGTGCCCTCGGGGAGCACCTCGGTGACGTACGGGCCGTAGCGGCCGTCGCGGGCGATGATCTGGTGGCCCGTCTCGGGGTCGGCGCCCAGCTCGAAGTCGCCGCTCGGCTTGGCGAGCAGTTCCTCGGCGTGCTCGACGCTCAGCTCGTCCGGCGCCAGGTCCTCGGGCACGTCGGCGCGCTGGTGGTTCTCGGAGTCCTTCTCGCCGCGCTCGACGTAGGGGCCGTAGCGGCCGACGCGGAGCATGATGTCGTTGCCGACCGGGAAGGACGACACCTCGCGGGCGTCGATCGCGCCCAGGTCGGTGACGAGTTCCTTGAGGCCGCCCAGGTGGTCGCCGTCTCCGTTGCCCGCCTCGGCGGCGCCGGTGGCCTCGCCCTCGCCGAAGTAGAAGCGCCGCAGCCACGGCACGGCCTGTGCCTCGCCGCTGGCGATGCGGTCGAGGTCGTCCTCCATCTTGGCGGTGAAGTCGTAGTCGACGAGCCGCCCGAAGTGCTTCTCCAGGAGGTTGACCACGGCGAAGGACAGGAAGGACGGCACCAGGGCCGTGCCCTTCTTGAAGACGTAGCCGCGGTCGAGGATCGTGCCGATGATCGACGCGTACGTCGACGGGCGGCCGATCTCGCGCTCTTCGAGCTCCTTGACGAGGCTGGCCTCGGTGTAGCGGGCCGGGGGCTTGGTGGCGTGCCCGTCGACCGTGAGTTCCTCGGCGGTCAGCGCGTCGCCCTCGGCGACCTGGGGCAGCCGGCGCTCGCGGTCGTCCAGCTCGGCGTTCGGGTCGTCCGCGCCCTCGACGTAGGCCTTCAGGAAGCCGTGGAAGGTGATCGTCTTGCCGGAGGCGCTGAACTCGACGTCCCGGCCGTCGGACGAGGTGCCCGCGATCTTCACGGTGACGGAGTTGCCGACCGCGTCCTTCATCTGGGAGGCGACGGTCCGCTTCCAGATCAGTTCGTAGAGCCTGAACTGGTCACCGGTCAGGCCGGTTTCGGCGGGAGTGCGGAAACGATCACCCGAGGGGCGGATCGCCTCGTGCGCCTCCTGGGCGTTCTTGACCTTCCCGGCGTACACGCGCGGCTGGGCCGGCAGGTAGTCGGCGCCGTACAACTGCGTCACCTGGGCGCGGGCGGCGGTGACCGCCGTCTCGCTCAGGGTCGTGGAGTCCGTACGCATGTAGGTGATGTAGCCGTTCTCGTACAGCTTCTGCGCGACCTGCATCGTGGCCTTCGCGCCGAAGCCGAGCTTGCGGCTGGCCTCCTGCTGGAGCGTCGTCGTACGGAACGGGGCGTACGGCGAGCGTCGGTACGGCTTCGACTCGACGGACCGTACGGCGAACCGCGTGTCCTCCAGGGCGGCGGCCAGCGCGCGGGCATTGGCCTCGTCGAGGTGGAGGGTGTTCGCGCTCTTGATCTGCCCCAGGGAGTCGAAGTCGCGGCCCTGGGCGACGCGCTTGCCGTCGACGGCCTGGAGGCGGGCGACGAGGGTCGACGGGTCGCTCGCGTCACCGGTCCTGCCGGTCCCGAAGGTGCCGGTCAGGTCCCAGTACTCGGCGGAACGGAAGGCGATGCGCTCGCGCTCGCGCTCCACCACGAGCCGGGTGGCGACGGACTGGACACGGCCGGCCGACAGGCGCGGCATGACCTTCTTCCACAGGACCGGCGAGACCTCGTAGCCGTAGAGGCGGTCGAGGATACGGCGGGTCTCCTGGGCGTCGACCATGAGCTGGTTGAGGTCGCGCGGGTTGGCGACGGCGGCGCGGATCGCGTCCTTGGTGATCTCGTGGAACACCATGCGCTTGACTGGGACCTTGGGCTTCAGGACTTCGAGAAGGTGCCACGCGATGGCCTCGCCCTCGCGGTCCTCATCGGTGGCGAGGAAGAGTTCGTCGGAGTCCTTGAGCAGGTCCTTGAGCTTCTTGACCTGGGCCCGCTTGTCGGCGTTGACCACATAGATCGGCTCGAAGTCGTGCTCGACGTCCACACCGAGGCGGCGGACCTCGCCGGTGTACTTCTCGGGCACCTCCGCGGCGCCGTTGGGAAGGTCACGGATGTGCCCGACGCTCGCCTCGACGACATATCCGGGGCCGAGGTAGCCCTTGATCGTCTTCGCCTTGGCAGGGGACTCGACGATGACGAGTCGGCGGCCGCCGTGTGCGGTCTCGCTGGTCGGGGACAACTTCGCTCTTCTCTCCGGTCGACGCTGGGGCCTCCCCTGGGGGCTCTCGCCCCTGGGTCGGGTCATGGTGACGCTGCGGAGTGTGACGGTACATCCCGCCCCCGTGTCAAACGGGAAAAGCCCGCAACGGCCACTCGAACGGTAACCCGACTACCGCCATTCCTGCCGCCCGGAGTCCCCACCGGCCTTTTCCGGGCCATCCGGAGGGTGATCCGCCGTTTACCCGCGCCCCAGCTCGGGGGTGGTGCTCAGACGTGCAGGAAGCACCAGGTTCCCAGGAGCAGGGCGACTACGGCGACGAGGCTCGCGAGGGTCGCCGATGCGACCGGGTTCACACCCTGGGCGACGGGTTCGCGGTGCCGCACCCTGACCACGGTCCACAGCAGCAGCGCGCCTCCGAACAGGGCGAACACCAACCCCGCGAAGATCGCCGGCCCGCTCTCCATGCGTGTCCCCTCCCGACCCGGATACCCCGGTCCGGGAGGCTGGCACCCGTGGGCGACGGGCAGGCCAACCCCCGGTGAATTCGCGGCGGACGGCCCTCAGGCGGCCGTGCCGGAGGACGATATCGCCCCGGTCGTCCGGGAGCGATCGGCTTCCCCCACCGTGCACACGACCGAGTTGAATCCGGCCTTCCAGTTGGTCTCGTCGGACAGATACCCGAAGACGGAACGGTCCGCTCCGGGCGCCCAGGTCGACTCGAACTTGTTGCCGCACAGCTTGTTCCCCTGCTGCAGCGCCTCGTCGAACGCCATGGTCCTCGGGGCCGACACGAAACCGATCACCTGGTCGGTGTGCTCATCGGCACAGTCGGTCAGGGTCGCGGTGAAGTAGGTCTTGTGGTCGACGTACAGCCAGCAGTCCCCGATGCTCATCTCGGTGGTCCACACGTTCGACTCGGTGCTCCGGAAGCGTCCTATCTCGCCGCCGATCGGCACATGGCGGCCGAGTACCAGACACGCCGTACCGCCCCCGGCCGCGCCGAAGCCCGCCTCCGTCGGGGTGAGCGCGTACACGTCCGCGTCGGCCAGGGAGTCGGCCGTCGCCTTCGCCCGGCCGGCGCACCGCTCGGCTCCGTGGTCGCGGGCGTCGGCGAAGTCGGTCGCCGTGTCGACCGCCATCACCTGGCCGTCCGGATCGTCGTGCGCACAGCTCACGACCCCGAGGTTGGGCCGCGACCTGAACGCCGTGCCGGTCCACACCGCGTGCACGCAATCGCCGGTCTGCAGCGCCTTCTTGAGACCGACGTCCGCGCCGTACGGATACTCGGAGCCCGTCGGCGACGACGACACGGACGGGGACGCCTTCTTCGTCGCCGCCGTGTCCTTGTCGCCGGTCAGCGTGGTCGCCGCCCACACCCCACCGGCGATCACCAGCGCGACGGCCACCACGAGAGCGACGATCGCCGCGACCGGCTTCCGCCGTCCCGGGCCCCCACCCGGCGGACCGGCGGACCCCGGGCCGCCCGGATACGTCGGCCCCTGACCGCCCGCGTACGGCGGCGGGAGCACGCTGCCCTGGTGGGACTCCTGCCGGGACCCCTGGTAGGCGCCCTGGTAGGACATCGTGGGGCTGTTCGCGTACGGATTCCACTGGCCGTACGCCCCACCCGAACCGGCCTGCCCCTGCGGGGCGTACGGCGATGCGGCGCCCTCCGGCGTGTTCGGTGTGTTGGGGGTCGGTGGGCTGACGGGAGTCTGCGGGGTGTGTGGGACGTACGGGGCCCCTGAGGCCTGCGGGCTGTACGGCGTACCTGGCGTCGGTCGGCCCGCGGGCGTGGAGCCCCCGAGACCGGCCTCGGGCGGGTCGCCGTACGGCGCGGGGTCGTGGTGGGTGGCGCCCGGTCCTCCCGGCGTCTGCGGGGCGTAGGGGCCGCCCGCGTAGGGGCCGCCCACGGCGTATCCGGGCGGTCCACCCGGGAGGTGGCCCGGAGGCCCGCTCGCGACCTGGCCGGGCGGACCGTCACCGACAGGCCCGAGCGACTGATCGGGCGTGGACCGGCCGCCGGCCGCGGCGCCGAAGCCGCCCGGCGGCGCGCCGAAACCGCCGTCCCGTGCCGGATCGAAGCCACCCGCCGCAGGGGCGAACCCGTCCGACGCGGCGGCGAACCCGTCCGGTGTCCGGCCGAAACCGCCCGGCATCGGTGTGTGCCCCGGAACCGGACCGGCCGACAGCGCGACCCGCTCCAGGCCGTGTGCCGCCGTCTCCGGTGTCGACCTCAGTACCGGGTCCTTGACCAGCAACCTCTGGAGTACGGGCGCCAGTTCGCCCGCGCGGACGGCGGGCGCGGGCTCCTCGCCGAGCAGGGCCGTGAGGGTCGCGTAGTCGCCGTGGCGGTCGAAGGGGCCGCGGCCCTCGACGGCGGCGTACAGCGTGGCACCCAGGGAGAACAGGTCGGCGGCCGGGGTGGGCGGCTCGCCGCGGGCCCGCTCGGGGGCGAGATAGCCGGGTGTGCCGAGGATGCCGGCAGTGGCGGTGAGCCGGGGTTCGCGGGACTCGGGCTGAAGGGCGATGCCGTAGTCGGTGAGCAGCACGCGCGCGTACGGATCGCCCGAAGCGTTCGGTGCCAGAAGGATGTTGGCCGGTTTCACATCCCGGTGCAGGATGCCGATGCGGTGCCCGGCGGTGAGCGCGTCGAGGACGGCGAGCCCGATGCGGGCCACCTGGGCGGGCGGCAGTGGCCCGGAACGCCGTACGACCGCCTGGAGGTCGACGCCGTCCGGGACGTACTCCATGACGATCCAGGGCAGGCCCTCGTGGATCACCACGTCGTGCACGGTCGCCACATGCGGGTGGCCGCGCAGCCGGGCGGCGTGCCGGGCCTCGCTGCGGGCCCGCGCGATGCGGTGCGCGGGCTCGCTCGCGTCCCTCGGGACGTCCGGCAGCGAGATCTCCTTGACGGCGACCTCGCAGGCCAACTCCTCGTCGTACGCGAGCCATACGCGGCCCATGCCACCCGCGCCGAGTGTGCGCAGCAGCCGGTACCGCCCGTTGATGACCCTGCCCTCGCCCTGATCCGGCGTATCCCCAGCCATCACGCCTCCCCCGAGACGGCGCGCCTCCCCCGAGGACGCGTGGAACCTGTCTCCGAAGGTAGCCTCGCACCCGCCACTGACATCAGGGCTTTTCCGCACCAATCCGATCGATCCCGCCGGACGGGGACACATGCGCCCCAGCGGTGCGGACCGGCCTCAGGCGTGACGGGGCGGGGAGGCGGGGTCCGATCCGCCTGGCGGACGGGGCAGCCTTGGTGGCGGTCGGGAAGGCCTGCGGGCGAGGCCGTCGCGGGAACGGTCGGAGGCACGCGGGCGCAACTCCGGATCGGCATCGCCCGCCACGAACAATCGGCCCGCCTCTCCGTCCACCGTTCCCGGCCGAGTGTGATGCGCCTCCCAGGGACGACGACCCGGCGGGGAGGGCCGCCCGCCCAGAACCGGAAACGGTCGCCCCCGGAGGCGGGATCGCGCCTCGGCCTCGCATCGCACCCACCGTTGCCCCCGTGGTGGGTCAGCCGTCGGAGCAGTTCACCCCACCGGCTCCAGGAACCCCTGCTCCACCAGCAGCCGGATCTGCGCCGGTGTCCGGTCGCGGAGCAGGACCGGGTCCTCGCCGACGAGTTGGGCGATGGCATCGAGGATGCGGCCCGCGCTCAGCGTGCCGTCGCAGACGCCGGCGAAGCCCGCGCCGACCGTGTCGACCTTGGTGGCCCGGCGCATGCCGCGGTGCTGCCGCAGCACGACGTGCTCGGGGTCCTCGGCGCCGGGCAGCCCGACCTGTTCCTGGATGACCTCGGCGGCGAGCCTGAAGTGGGCGGCGAGCAGCGCCGCGTCGTCGTGGGCGCGCAGATAGTCCACGCGGTCGAAGTGCACCCGCACGGTGTCGCCGAGCGGCTGCTCGACCGGGTGCGGCCACTCCTCGACGGTGATCGAGGGCACCTCGGACCCCGTCCTGCGCAGCGTGATCCAGCCGAAGCCCACGGCCTTGACCTTGCGCGCCTCGAACTCGTCGAGCCACGCGTCGTAGAGCGCCTCGTACGCGGTCGTGTCACCCCGGTGGTCGCCGGCGTCCCTGAGCCACAACTCGGCGTACTGCGTGACGTCCTGGACCTCGCGCTGCACGATCCACGCGTCGCACCCGCGCGGCACCCAGGACCTGAGCCTGTCCTGCCAGTCCTCCCCCTCCACGTGCTGCCAGTTGGCGAGGAACTGCGCGAATCCGCCCTCGCGCAGCCGGTCCCCCGCCTCCTGAACGAGCGACCGGCACAGATCGTCCCCGCCCATCCCGCCGTCGCGGTAGGTGAGCCGGGCGCCCGGCGAGATCACGAAGGGCGGGTTCGAGACGATCAGGTCGTACGTCTCGTCGTCCCGGACCGGCTCGAAGAGCGAACCCTCGCGCAGGTCGGCCGCCGGTGCCCCGGAGAGCGCCAGGGTGAGCGCGGTGATGTGCAGGGCGCGCGGGTTGAGGTCGGTGGCCGTCACGCGCGTGGCGTGCCGGGCCGCGTGCAGCGCCTGGATGCCGGAACCGGTGCCGAGGTCGAGCGCGGCGGCGACCGGCGTCCGTACGGTGATGCCCGCGAGGGTCGTGGACGCGCCGCCCACCCCGAGGACGACGCCTTCGTCACGGCTGCCGATCCCGCCGGCGCCGCCGACCGCGCACCCGAGGTCGGACACGATGAACCAGTCCTCGCCCCCGGGCCCGCCGTAGGGCCGTACGTCCACGGTGGCGGCCACCTCGTCGCCGCCCACGGACGTCAGCCAGCCGCTCTCCAGACACGCGGCGACGGGCAGCACGTCCGCCACGCGTGCGTGCGGCACGGGCTGCTGGAGCAGGAACAGCCGGACCAGGGTCTCCAGCGGGGTGTCGCCCCGGGTCGCCCGGAGGGCCGGCACGGTCTCGCTGCGGGCCAGCGCCGCGTACGCGGGGGCGCCGAGCAGGTCGAGGAGTCCGTCGGCGGTGAAGGAGGCGCCGAGCAGGGCGTCCCGGAGCCGGGCGGCGACCTCCGGGCCGTCGGATACGGGCAGCGTGGGCAGGGTGGAGTTACTCACACACCCATTGTGGCCGTTCGGACGGACAACATGCCCGCGCGTGCGAAGGCCCCGGCACGCACGCGTACCGGGGCATCTTTCAGTGACTGAAAGATCGCCCACTACGGGGAGCCGGTTTCCCCGGCGGCCTCAGGCCGCCGACGCCGAGGGTGACGCGGACGCCGACTTGCAGGCTTCCTGCTTGGCCATCGCCGTGCCGACATCGCCCTCTTCGAGGGTCTTCAGGGCGTCGTTCCCGCTCGTGCTGAGCTTGTCCAGCGAGGTCGCGATGCCCTTGAGGCCGTCGGCGAACTTCGCCTGGTCCTTGGTGTCGAGCGCGTCGACCTGCTTCTTCAGGGTGGCGTACGACGTGGAGATGCCGTTGAGCTCCGTGACGGCGTCCTGCTGCTTCTTGGCGCCGTTGTCGACGTCCGGGGCCCCGGCGGTGTTCACGGCGGCCCCGATCGCCTTGTAGGCGTCGGACATGTCCTGGAATGCCTGCGAGTCGGTCTTCTGGACCTCTTCCGGGGTGCTGTTGTCCGAGGTCTCCTTCTGGATCGCCGTGTTGGCGGCCGCGATCTTCTTCGCCTGCGGCTGCACCGCGACGCAGACCTGCTTGGCCCAGGCGTCCAGCTTGGCGTCGCTGTCGTCGCCGCTGCCGCCGCATCCCGACAGCCCCAGTACCAGTACCGCACCGCCGGACAGTGCGGCCGCGAGCTTCTTGTTCACCGGATTGGTCCCTTCCATGACTCTCGGCCCCGGAACATACACGCCGAACGGGCGACACCCCCGGGCCCAAGGTCCGATAGGAGACCTTTTGGCTCTATTTGCACCAAGCGAGAGAAGGCTCACGGCGAGGGCCTGAACACATACGAAACGGGCGGGCGGCGCCCACAACTCGCGCCACCCGCCCGCCTGTTGAGCAGGAACCCGTAAGACCGCCTACGAAACCACCGCGGGATCCGGCGACTTGGCCGACCGCTCGGCGTCGTCCTCGTCCCCCACGGCGATGCCGCGCCGCTTGGAGATGTACACCGCGACGGCGATCACCAGGAACGCGAGCACCGCGATCGTGATGCGCACCCCGATGTTCTTGTCGTCGCCGTAGCTGAATTTGATGACCGCGGGCGCGATGAGCAGCGCGACGAGGTTCATCACCTTCAGCAGCGGGTTGATCGCCGGGCCCGCGGTGTCCTTGAAGGGGTCGCCGACCGTGTCGCCGATCACCGTGGCCTCATGGGCCTCGCTGCCCTTGCCGCCGTGGTTGCCGTCCTCGACGAGTTTCTTCGCGTTGTCCCAGGCACCGCCGGAGTTCGCGAGGAAGACCGCCATCAGCGTGCCGGTGCCGATCGCGCCCGCGAGGAACGAGCCGAGCGCGCCGACCCCGAGCGTGAACCCGACCGCGATCGGCGTGAGCACGGCGAGCAGACCGGGCGTGGCCAGTTCGCGCAGCGCGTCCTTGGTGCAGATGTCGACGACGCGCCCGTACTCCGGCGTCTCGCTGTAGTCCATGATCCCTGGGTGCTCGCGGAACTGCCGCCGCACCTCGTAGACCACGGCCCCGGCGGACCGCGACACCGCGTTGATCGCAAGCCCCGAGAAGAGGAAGACGACCGCGGCGCCCACGACGAGCCCCACCAGGTTGTTGGGCTGGGAGATGTCCATCATCAGGTTCAGCGGCGCGCCCGCGCCGGAGACCTTCTCGCCGACGTCGTTCGCGGCCGTGACGATCGCGTCCCGGTACGACCCGAAGAGCGCCGACGCCGCCAGGACGGCGGTGGCGATGGCGATGCCCTTGGTGATGGCCTTGGTGGTGTTGCCCACCGCGTCCAGGTTGGTGAGCACCTGCGCGCCCGCGCCCTCGACGTCGCCGGACATCTCCGCGATGCCCTGCGCGTTGTCGGAGACCGGCCCGAAGGTGTCCATGGCGACGATCACACCGACCGTGGTGAGCAGACCGGTGCCGGCCAGCGCCACCGCGAACAGCGCCAGCATGATCGAGGCACCACCGAGCAGGAACGCCCCGTAGACCGCGAGGCCGATCAACAGGGCGGTGTAGACGGCCGATTCGAGGCCGAGGGAGATACCGGCGAGGATGACGGTGGCCGGGCCGGTGAGCGAGGTCTTGCCGATGTCCATCACGGGCCGGCGGTTGGTCTCCGTGAAGTAGCCGGTCAGTTGCTGGATCAGGGCGGCGAGCACGATGCCGATGGCCACGGCGACGAGCGCGAGGATCCGCGGATCGCCGTCCTTGGCCTTGATCGCCGCGTCGGTGACGCCGTCGAGGTCGCCGTAGGACGACGGCAGATAGACGAAGACCGCGACCGCCACCAGCACGAGCGAGATCACCGCGGAGATGAAGAAGCCCCGGTTGATCGCGGACATGCCGCTGCGGTCGGACCGGCGTGGCGCCACCGCGAAGATGCCGATCATGGCGGTGATCACACCGATCGCCGGCACGAGCAGCGGGAAGGCGAGCCCGGAGTCGCCGAAGGCGGCCTTGCCGAGGATCAGCGCGGCGACCAGCGTCACGGCGTACGACTCGAAGAGGTCGGCCGCCATGCCCGCGCAGTCGCCGACGTTGTCGCCCACGTTGTCGGCGATGGTGGCGGCATTGCGCGGGTCGTCCTCCGGGATGCCCTGCTCGACCTTGCCGACCAGGTCGGCGCCGACATCGGCGGCCTTGGTGAAGATGCCGCCGCCGACACGCATGAACATGGCGATGAGGGCGGCACCGAGGCCGAATCCCTCCAGCACCTTCGGCGCGTCGGCCGCGTACACCAGCACCACGCAGGAGGCGCCCAGCAGACCGAGCCCCACCGTGAACATGCCGACGACGCCGCCCGTGCGGAAAGCGATCTTCATGGCTTTGTGCGAGACGGCGGTGAGATCCTTTTCCGGCTCACCCTCCGCCGGGGTCGCTTCCCGGGCCGCCGCGGCGACACGGACATTACTGCGTACGGCGAGCCACATGCCGATATAGCCGGTGGTCGCCGAGAACACCGCGCCGATCAGGAAGAAGATCGATCGTCCGGCGCGCTGATTCCAGTCGTCCGCGGGCAGCAGCAGAAGCAGGAAGAAAACGATCACGGCGAATACGCCGACCGTGCGCAACTGCCGTCCCAGATAGGCGTTGGCGCCTTCCTGGACCGCTGCCGCGATCTTCCTCATGCTGTCCGTGCCCTCGCCGGCCGCGAGCACCTGGCGCACCAGGATGCCCGCGACCACGAGCGCTGCCAGAGCGACGACGCCGATCACCATCACGAGGATGCGGTTGTCGTCGGTCAGGACTGCGGCTGCGAAGGTTGTGGGGTGGTCAAACTGCTGAGGGGTAGAAAGCCCCGCCATTCGTCCTCCTTGACGCCTGTGCTGAGCTCAAGATGTGGACGGATTGTAGGTACCGGAACCTGATCAAAACAGTGCGCGGCAAACGGAATTGGCCTTCGCATAGTAATGCCTTGAAAGCATTGTCGCTTGATCGAATCATCGGGGCAAGGCAAACGCATGATCGCGCACATTGATCGTGAATTGTTTCACGAATTCCGCCGCACTGCTTCCTCGCTCTCCCGCGCTCTCCAGGAAATGCCGAAGGGGCCCTGCTCAGCAGGGCCCCTTCGGGTGTGGTGTGCGGCGGTTTTCAGGAAAGCATCGTGGCCGGCGGTGTCGTCGGCCAGGTCATACGGATCAGCCCGCCGTGCTCGCCGGCGGTGACCTCGACGTCGTCGACGAGCCCGCTGATGACAGCGAGACCCATCTCGTCCTCCTCGGTCTCCGCGTCCGGATCCTCGCCCAGCGCCCCGGGCGCCTTGTCGCCGGGGGCCGAGCGCGGCGCCTCGTCGCCGACCTCGATGGAGAACTGCTTCTCCTCCTCGATCAGCAGCACCTTCACCGGGGCGGTGATCCCGCTGCTCTGGTGCAGCCCGACGGCACGGGTGCAGGCCTCGCCGACGGCGAGTCTCACCTCGTCGAGTACGGCCTCGTCCACTCCGGCCCTGCGCGCCACCGCTGCCGCCACCAGTCGGGCGGTCCTGACGTGCTCGGGCAGCGCGCTGAAGCGGAGTTCAACGGTGGCCATGCATCCCCCTCGGGACTACGGGCGTGCTGTCGATGGGCCGGGCCGCCGAAAGCCCGGCCCACCGGTCGTCTACTACTGCCGGCCGGGAGCGGCCCACGGGCCGCTCCCGGAACGGTCGCATCAGTCGGTGGCCGCCACCGCTTCCTCGACCGAGGTGTGAATCGGGAACACCTTGGTGAGGCCGGTGATACGGAAGATCTTCAGAATGCGCTCCTGGTTGCAGACCAGGCGCAGCGAGCCCTCGTGGGCACGCACCCGCTTCAGGCCGCCGACCAGCACACCGAGCCCGGCGGAGTCGAGAAAGTCGACGCCCTCCATGTCGACGACGAGGTGGAAACTCCCGTCGTTCACCAGCTCGACAAGCTGTTCGCGCAACTTGGGCGCGGTATATACGTCGATTTCGCCACCGACCTCGACGACCGTACGATCGCCGACGGTACGGGTCGACAGGGACAGGTCCACGGATCCTCCAGCACCTTGCTATCGAGCGGTCATCCCATGGGACACCTCGGCAGAGCCCCCAGGACGGTTCGCCAGCCGCGATGGCATTCAATCACTTACCGCAGGGCGTGCACGACGCCTTGGCCCCATTGTCCGTCACGCCAGTGACACACTCGGTGCCGATGGCCAAGAATCAGCGATCCGATCGACCCTCGGCGAACCCCGTGTCCGGGCTCTCGCCGGGCACGGTTCTGGACCGGCTCGCGTCCGGACCGAGCCGGGCTTCGCGCATCACTCATACGGAGCACTTGCCCCCACGTGAGGGCCGCCATGCCGTCTGGCCTGACCGGATTCGCGCGGAGGTGATCGCCACCGTCCAGGAGGCCGGTATCGAACACCCCTGGGCCCACCAGGCACAGGCCGCCGAGCACGCCCTGGACGGCGAGTCAGTGATCGTCGCCACAGGGACCGCCTCGGGCAAGTCGCTGGCCTATCTCGTCCCCGTCCTCTCGGCGCTCCTGGACGGCTCCGAGGCCCCCAACGGCCGCGGCACCACCGCCCTCTACCTGGCCCCCACGAAGGCCCTGGCAGCCGACCAGCTCCGCTCCGTGAAGGAACTTTCACAACCTCTGGGCAATGCCGTCCGCCCGGCCGTGTACGACGGCGACACCCCGTTCGAAGAGCGCGAATGGGTACGCCAGTACGCCAACTACGTCCTGACCAACCCCGACATGCTCCACCGGGGCATATTGCCCTCGCACCCCCGCTGGTCCTCCTTCCTGAAGTCGCTGAAGTACGTCGTCATCGACGAGTGCCACACCTACCGGGGCGTCTTCGGCTCCCACGTCGCCCAGGTACTGCGCCGACTGCGCCGCCTCTGCGCCCGCTACGGCTCCTCCCCCGTCTTCCTGCTGGCCTCCGCGACCGCCGCCGAGCCCTCGGTCGCCGCCCGCCGCCTCACCGGCCTCCCCGTGGTCGAGGTCGCCGACGACGCCTCACCGCGCGGTGAACTGGTCTTCGCCCTCTGGGAGCCCCCGCTCACCGAACTGCACGGCGAGAAGGGCGCCCCGGTCCGCCGTACGGCCACCGCCGAGACGGCCGACCTGCTGACCGACCTCGCCGTCCAGGGCGTGCGCTCGGTGGCCTTCGTACGGTCCCGGCGCGGCGCCGAGCTGATCGCGCTGATCGCCCAGGAACGCCTCGCCGAGGTCGACCGCTCGCTGGCCCGGCGGGTCGCCGCCTACCGCGGCGGCTACCTCCCCGAGGAGCGCCGCGCCCTCGAACGCGCCCTCCACTCCGGCGAGTTGCTCGGCCTCGCCGCCACCACCGCCCTCGAACTCGGCATCGACGTCTCCGGGTTGGACGCCGTCCTCATCGCCGGCTACCCCGGCACCCGCGCCTCCCTGTGGCAGCAGGCCGGCCGCGCCGGACGTACCGGCCAGGGCGCCCTGGCCGTCCTGGTCGCCCGCGACGACCCCCTGGACACCTTCCTCGTCCACCACCCGGAGGCCCTGTTCGACCAGCCGGTGGAGTCCACGGTCCTGGACCCGGACAACCCGTACGTCCTGGCTCCCCACCTGTGCGCGGCGGCGGCCGAACTGCCGCTGACCGACGACGACCTGGAGCTGTTCGGTCCGGCAACGGCGGACCTGCTGCCGCAGTTGGAGACCGCGAAGCTGCTCCGCCGCCGGGCGAAGGCCTGGCACTGGACGCGCCGGGAACGCGCCGCCGACCTCACCGACATCCGCGGCGGGGGCGGAAAGCCGGTCCAGATCGTCGAGAACGGCACCGGCCGCCTGCTGGGCACGGTCGACGAGTCCGCCTCCCACACGACCGTCCACGAGGGCGCGGTCCACCTCCACCAGGGCCGCACCTACCTGGTGCGCTCCCTGGATCTGGAGGACTCGGTCGCCCTGGTCGAGGAGGCGAGCCCGCCGTACTCGACGGTCGCCCGCGACACCACGGCGATCTCCGTCCTGGACACGGACGTCGAACTCCCCTGGGGCCAGGGCCGGTTGTGCTACGGCTCGGTCGAAGTCACCAACCAGGTCGTCTCCTTCCTCCGCCGACGTGTCATCACCGGTGAGGTCCTCGGCGAGTCGAAGCTCGACCTCCCTCCTCGTACGCTCCGCACCCGTGCAGTGTGGTGGACGGTCACCGAGGACCAACTCGACGCCGCCCGCGTCAACCCCGAGATCCTCGGCGGCGCCCTGCACGCCGCCGAACACGCCTCGATCGGGATGCTCCCCCTCTTCGCCACCTGCGACCGCTGGGACATCGGCGGGGTCTCCGTCCCCCTGCACCCGGACACCCTGCTCCCCACGGTCTTCGTCTACGACGGCCATCCCGGCGGCGCGGGCTTCGCCGAGCGCGCCTTCCACACCGCCCGCGCCTGGCTCACCGCCACCCTCCAGGCCATCGCCTCCTGCGAGTGCGAGGCCGGCTGCCCGTCCTGCATCCAGTCCCCCAAGTGCGGCAACGGCAACGAGCCGTTGCACAAGCGGGGCGCGGTGCGGCTGCTCACGGAGCTGTTGCGGGAGGCGCCGGAGGAGAAGACGGGCGAGGGCCACCGGACGGCAACTGCGGAGGCACCGGTCCCGCAGGCCCCGCCCGTGCCCTGACCTCCGCCGCGAACGGTCCCAGGCCCGCGGCCGCCGTCACGTCCGACGTCTCCCCCACGACCGCGCACCGCACCAGCCGCGCCCCCTGCGCCCGCGCCACCCGCTCGGCCCGGGCACAGGCCCCCGCACCGCCCTCCGCCCAATGGTCGGCCGCCGCGAGCGCCGCGAGATCGGCACCGCCGGCCGCGCGATGCCGGGCCACGACGGCCTGCCCCAGGGCGAGCACCACCCCGAACACGACACCCAGCACGGCCATCGCGGCGAGGGTCCACACGGTGGCGGACCCCCGGTCGGAGTGGCGGACTCTCCAACACCCGGCAGGGGTACGACACTTCACGGCCCCGCCCTCCCCTCTCCGACCGTCTCCTCCGCCACCGCCACGGCCTCCTCCCGCACCTCGAAGGGCAACCCGCCCAGCACCGGCGGCTTCGCGATCACGACCACATGGACCTGGTCGCCCTCTCTGCCCACCGTGACCTTCGCTCCTCGTGGTGCCGTCTCCCGGGTCACCTCGACGACCGCGCCGGCCGGGTCCTGCCGAGCCGCCGCTCGGGCACCCGCGCGTGCCGCGTCCACGCACTGGATCTGCGCGGCCACCACCAGCAGCCCCCACACCAGCGCCATCGCGAACATCACCAGCACCGGCAGGACCACGGCGGCCTCCGCAGTCACGAACCCCGCGTCCCCGCCCCGGCGTTCACATCTGCGCATCGAGGGCCCGCTTCACGATGCTCTGGAGCTCCGCGCTGACCGCTCCACTGGTCACCACCTTGTAGAGCACCACCGCGAACGCCACCGCCGCGATCAGCCCCATCGCGTACTCGGCCGTGGCCATCCCCGCGTCAGCGCGTCCCGCCGCGCCCAGTCGGGCCCGTGCCCGGACCGCTCGCACCACTCGTACCGCCGCCGCCCGCACTCCCTGCACTGCCTTGTACATCTCAACCCCCGTGAGGTTCCTGTCGGTTCAGTCGCTCGATCAGTCGTCGTTCGTCATACGTCGGTCACCGCTCGCTCCTCCCGTCAGCCGCCGCCCCCTCCCGCCGCTCCGCCCGCGAGTCCGATCACCACGGGCAGTACGCCGATCGCGATGAACGCGGGCAGGAAGCACAGCCCCACCGGTGCGGTGATCAGGACGGCGGCCCGTCGAGCCCGGGCCGTCGCGGTGCGGGTCCAGTCGGCGCGGGCCTCCGCCGCGAGCCGTGCGACGGGCCCGGCGGCGGGGAGTCCCGACTCGTCGGCCCGTTCGAGCAGCCGGGCCAGTGGGCCGGCGCCGGGCAGCACGGCCAACCTCCGCCAGGCGTCGGCGGGTTCGCCGCCGAGCCGGACCTCCGCCGCCGCCCGCGCCAGCCGCTCCCCCACGGGCCCCGCGAGGGCCTCTCCCACGGCCTGGGAGGCGATCACCGGGGAGGCTCCGGCGGCGATGCAGGCGGCCAGCAGATCGGCCGCCAGCGGGAGTTGGCGCGCGGCGGTGACCGCGTCGCGCGCGGCGACGGTGTCCTCGGCGGCCTGCCCACGGCGCCACCGCCAGAGTCCGAGTCCGGCAACCCCGCCCACCACGACTCCGGCGACCCCGCCGACCAACACCCACCCGGCACCCACGACACCCACCACGGGCAACCACCGCAGCGCGGCGCCCCGAGCCTCGAACCACCGCCCGGCGGACGGCACTTCCCGCACTTCCCGCACATCCCACGCTTCCCGAAGGAGCAGGGCGGCCAGCCGTCGCCGAGCCCTCCGCTCCCTCCTCAGCGCGTCCAGCCACCGCACCAGACACCCCACGGCCAGCACCGCCCCCAGGGTCACCCCCAGCCTGTGGACAACTTCCGCGTTCACGCGGTCCCCCTTCGCCGACTCCGGCCGACTTCTGCGTCGGCACCGGCACCGCTCCCCGCCCTCGCCGGGCGCCCGATCCCCTCCAGCCCGCCGCCCCCGAATCCCGGCGGCGGCCGGCCCGTCACACCCTCGCGCCGCCCCGTCCCTGAACGGCCGCCGAGGACTCCAGCTCCACTCCGGCACCCGGCGACCACTACTCCTCCGCTCACGCCGCCTCCACCCCTCGCACGATCCGCCACGCCCACCACAGACCGAGGCCCTCCAACGACCCCCCGAGCACCAGGCACCCCAACCCCGCCCCGCTGTGCAGCAGCACGTGCAGCGGATCGGCGCCCATGGCCGTGCCGAGCATCAGCCCGAGCACCGGCAATCCGGCGAGCATCACCGCGGTGGCCCGTGCCCCCGCCAACTGGGCGCGCAGATCGGCACGTTGGTCCCGGTCGGCACGCAACGCCCCTTCGAGCCGGTCGAGTCCCGCAGCGAGCCCGGCTCCCTGGTCCACGGCGACCCGCCAGCACGCCGCCAGCCCCAACAGGCCGTCCGCGCCCGGCTGTCGCGCCGCCGAGGTCAGCGCCCCGGGCACGTCCCCGCCGAACCGCGCCGCCGCCAACACCGCGGCCTGCGCCTCACCGAGCCCGCCCGAGTCGAGCGCCGCCCGCAGCAACGCCTCCCCCGGCTGCCGCCCGGCGCGCACCTCCCCGGCGAGCGTCGAGCACAGCGCGATCACCGCGTCCCCACACGCCTCCCGCGCCCGCCGGGCCTCCCCGGCCAGCCGCACCCGCCGCAGCAACGGCACTCCGACCGCCCCCGCGACGAGCGGAACCACCGAGGCGCCCAGCAGCGCGAGGACCGCTCCGACACCCAGCGACCACCACTCGGCCCGCAACCGGCCCCGGATCCGCCGCAGTTCACCCACGGCCCGCTCCCACGAGGGCGGGCCGACGCCCACCACCCCGGCGCCCGCGAACAGCAACTGCGCCCGCCGCGCCCCGGATCGCCGCCCGCCCATCAACAGGACCAGGGCTCCGACACACATCGCGGCCGCCCCGACCGACATCTCACCCGTTCCCACGACCATCACCTCTCCCACTCGCCCCTAGCCCTCTTCACCGCCACCCCGGATCAACTCCCGCAACCGCTCCCACCCCCGCTCGTAGGCGAACGCCTCCGCTCCCCACCGCAGCGCCGGTACGGTCCGCACCAGCCCCGACGGGTCCCGCTCCAGGACGTGCACCTCGGCGATCCGGCGCCGGCCTGCCCGGTCCCGTACGAGATGCAGGACCACCGAGAGGGCCGCCGCCAACTGGCTGTGCAGCGCGGCCCGGTCGAGGCCGGCGGCCGTACCCAGGGCCTCCAGGCGGGCGGGGACATCGGCCGCCGCGTTCGCGTGCACGGTCCCGCAGCCGCCCTCGTGGCCCGTGTTGAGTGCGGCGAGCAGGTGGACGACCTCGGGGCCGCGCACCTCGCCGACGACGAGCCGGTCCGGCCGCATCCTCAGGGCCTGGCGGACCAGGTCCTGGAGCGTGACCAGTCCGGCGCCCTCCTGGTTGGCGGGTCTGCTCTCCAGCCGTACGACGTGCGGGTGGTCCGGTTTCAGCTCCGCGGAGTCCTCGGCGAGGACGATCCGCTCGCCCGGTCCGACCAGTCCGAGCAGCGCGCTCAGCAGGGTCGTCTTGCCGCTGCCGGTGCCCCCGCTGATGAGGAAGGACAACCGCGCCTCGATCAGGGCCCGCAGGACGCGGTCCCCGCCCGGGGGCACCGTGCCCGCCCTGACCAGCTCGTCGAGCGTGAACGCGCGCGGTCGTACGACCCGGAGCGAGAGACAGGTGCAGCCGACGGCGACCGGAGGCAGTACCGCGTGCAGACGTGTCCCGTCGGGCAGGCGGGCGTCGGCCCAGGGCCGGGCGTCGTCCAGGCGGCGTCCGGCCACCGCGGCCAGGCGCTGCGCGAGGCGTCGTACGGCTGCCGCGTCCGGGAAGGAGACTGCGGTCAGTTCCAGGCCGCCGCCACGGTCGACCCACACTCGGTCCGGGGCCGAGACGAGGACATCGGTGACAGAGGGGTCGGCGAGCAGGGACTCCAGTGGCCCGCTGCCCACCAGTTCGGACCGCAACTGCTCGGCCGCGCCCAGTACTTCGGCGTCCCCCAGCACCCGCCCCTGCTCCCGCAGCGCCTGTGCCACCCGCGCGGGCGTCGGCTCACCCCCGCTCTCGGCCAGCCACCGCCGCACACCGTCGAGCAGCCCCGGCTCACCACTCGCCGCAGGCGTATCCGGGGCCCAGCGGCCCGAAGCTCCCACCTGCTCGAACCCGACCGCCGCACTCACCGGGCCACCTGCGGAACCGCCGTCCCCGAAGGGCGCGCCCACCGAACCGCCCATCCCCTTGAGCCCAGACACCCCGCTCCCCAGGGCCCCGGCCGAACCGCTCCTCCCGGAATTCCCCGCACCCCTCACCAGCCGCCTCATACGCCACCCGCCTCGACCAGCGCCCGCTCCAGGAACTCCCGGCAGAACCGCGCCAACGGCCCCCTCCCGGCCGCCCCCGGCGGCGCCTTGCCCTCGTGCGGCCGCGACAGCCCCGATTCGACCGGCACCTCACCCGCCAGGGGCAGGCCGAGCAGGCGGGACACCTCGCGGTCGTCGAGGCCGGGGGCGTACGGCCCGCGTACGGCCACGCGCAGATCGCGCAGGATCATGCCGACGGCGGAGGCCACCCGTCCGGCCGCCGCCACGGCGCGCAGTTCGGCGGGGACCACGAGGAGACCCACGTCGAGCTGGGCGAGGGCTTCGGCGACCCCGTCGTCGATGCGGCGGGGCAGGTCGACGACGACCGTGCCACCGCGCCTTCTGGCCGCGGCGAGCACCGCGCGGACGGCCTGGGGCGGGATGGCGACGCAGTCGCCGCGGTCCCAGCTGAGCACCCGGAGCGAGTGGAGTTCGGGAAGGGACTCCTCCAGGGCGCCGCCGCCGACCCGGCCGCGAGAGGCGGCGAACGCGGGCCAGCGCAGGCCTTCGGCGCTCTCGCCGCCGAGGAGCACGTCCAGTCCGCCACCCAGGGGATCCGCGTCCACCAGGAGCGTGCGCAGTCCCTCACGCGCGGAGGTGACGGCGAGCGCGCAGGCCAGGGTGGACGCTCCGGCTCCGCCGCGACCGCCGATGACGCCCACGGTGAGCGCCGGGCGGCCGACGCCCTCGGCCACGTCGGCGATGCGGTCGACCAGCCACTGTTCGCCGTCGGGCAGCACGAGGACGTGGTCGGCGCCGATCTCGACGGCCCGCCGCCAGACCCCCGAGTCGTCCTGGTCCCGTCCGACCAGCACCACCCCGCGTCGACGGGCGGCCCCTCGCACCCGTCGGGCCGCGTCGTCGCCGACCAGGACGAGCGGTGCCGTCTCCCAGCCGCCCCGGCGCTCCGGCACGCCGTGATGGACCTCGGGTGTCGCTCCGGCCGCCGCGCACAGGCGCAGCAGATCGTCGAGGAGTTCGACGTCCTCGGTGACGATCAGCGGTCCGCCCTGTCGCCCTCCGGCGGCGGGCGGTGGTTCGTGTGTGACAGTTCCGGCCATGTTTTCCATCCCCCGTAGCGGTGTCCTCCGCGTGACCCTGGGGCCCCGCGATTCCCAAACGTGTGGAGAACCGGTCACCGGCCTCCATATGCACGGCCGATAGGAACCGGCCGAGCGCGTCCGACAAACGGAACCGGCCAAGAACTCGCCGCGAGCCGGACGCGTTGGAATCACGGTGCGGGCATCACGGAAATCGTGTGGATCTTGGTCGAAAACTGTGGACAACTCAGCGCTTGTGAATATCGCCATCACCCATACCGGTGACCCCTGTACTGCCCCTTGTGCGAGCTCCGCAGCGCAGTCCGACAGCTACGCACAGTGACAGTCCCGAGGCATGAAAAAAGGCGGCACCAGCCGCCTCTCGATGGCCTCACGACCACGATCAGAAAGGGAAAACGCGTCCGGACATGCGACGACCCCCACCGGGGGGGAGAGTGGGGGTCGTCTTCACGGCCGACTCGGGGGGGGAGGAGCCGGGCCGCGTTAGCACGGTCGCGAACGATCCGTGACTTCCATGGTGTACCCGAGAGCCCTCTCAGGCAAACCCACGCGCCTCACCTTACGCCGAATGGGCTGCGCCTATGCTCGGGGTTGTGGAAAACCACTCCTTGCCCCGCACAGCAGCCTTCTTTGACCTGGACAAGACGGTCATTGCGAAGTCGAGCACGCTCACCTTCGGCAAGTCCTTCTACCAAGGCGGACTGATCAACCGCCGGGCCGCCCTGCGAACCGCCTATGCGCAGTTCGTCTTCCTCACCGGCGGCGCCGACCACGACCAGATGGAGCGGATGCGCAAGTACCTGTCCGCGCTCTGCCGCGGCTGGAACGTCCAGCAGGTCAAGGAGATCGTCGCCGAGACACTGCACGACCTGATCGACCCGATCATCTACGACGAGGCGGCCTCCCTCATCGAGGAGCACCACTCGGCCGGCCGCGATGTGGTGATCGTGTCCACGTCGGGCGCCGAGGTGGTCGAGCCGATCGGCGAACTCCTGGGCGCGGACCGGGTGGTGGCGACCCGCATGGTCGTGGGTGACGACGGCTGCTTCACGGGCGAGGTGGAGTACTACGCGTACGGCCCGACGAAGGCCGAGGCGATCAAGGAGCTGGCCCGGTCCGAGGGCTACGACCTCGACCGCTGCTACGCCTACAGCGACTCCGCGACCGATGTGCCGATGCTCCAGTCGGTGGGCCACCCCTACGCGGTGAACCCGGACCGCGCGCTGCGCCGCGAGGCGGTCGCGCGCGGGTGGCCGATTCTGGACTTCAACCGCCCGGTCCGGCTCAAGCAGCGGCTGCCCGGACTCTCCGTACCGCCCCGCCCGGCACTCGTGGTGGCCGCGGCGGTGGGCGCCGCGGCGGCCACGGCGGGGCTCGTCTGGTACGCGAGCCGACGCAAGGCGGCGGCCGTTTACGTCGGTTGATGACCCTTTGGTCGCAAAAGTAAAGAAGCGTGGTGAGGGGTTCCGCTTCCTCCAGGGCTGGAGTACAAAGGAGTCAACGGCCCGCGAGACCAAGGACATCCGAGAGGATCACCTTAATAACGCATTTGGCCCCACGGACCGCGCATGAACACCGAGCACCCACGCGACGTCGACCCGTCGATTACGGGCCAGCCGCACCAGGTGACGGGCAAGGTTCCCGGCCTGATGGGCAATATTTCGAGGACGCTTGGTAACCCGGTGGACATGCCAGCGGCGGTACGAATCCTCGTACCGCCGCAACCCTGTGAAGGCCCCCTCCGTAGGGGGCCGTTTTCGTGTCAGGCGGCCCCGCGCTGGAGCGCCTCGCACACCGCCGTCGACTCGCGCGCGCCCAGCTCGACCGCCCTCCCGCAGTGCGCGATCCAGGCGGCCATGCCCTCAGGGGTGCCGGACACATAGCCGTCCAGTGCCGCCAGAAAGGCCGCGCGCCCCAGATCGGCGTGGCCGACCTCGGCCGGGCAGACGGACTTCGGGTCGAGGCCACCGCCGATGAGGACGATGCGCTCGGCCGTGCGCGCGATCAGGCCGTTGTGGGAGGTGAAGGGGCGCAGTGCGAGCAGTTCGCCGTGCACGACGGCGGCCGTCACCAGCGCCGGTGCCGAGCCGCCCGCGATGATCAGGTCCGAGAGCCCGTCCAGGCGTCCCGACACCTCGGCCGGGCTCGGCAGCGGCAGTTCGACGAGCGGCTCGTCGACCGGCTCCCCCTGCTGGCGCGGCCGCCCGACCACGTCCTCGTCGCTCGCGGCCGCCACCAGGTGCAGCCGGGCGAGCACCCGCAGGGGCGACTGCCGCCAGATGGACAGGAGTTGGCCCGCCTCGGCGGTCAGCCGGAGGGCCGCGCCCATCGTGCGGGCCTCAGCGTCACCACTGAAGTCGGTGCGCCGACGCACCTCTTCCAGTGCCCAGTCGGCCCCGGACAGCGCGGCGGAACCGCGCGCGCCGCGCAGTGCCGCCTCGGCGGTGATCTCGTTGCTGCGGCGCCGCATGACCCGGTGCCCGTAGACCCGGTCCACGGACTTGCGCATGGACTCGACGGACTCGGCCACTCCGGGCAGCGTGCCCAGGGTCGCGAGCGGATCGGCGGTCGCACCTGTCGTACTCATGAGTACGACAGTAGCCATCCCGGCCGCGGACCCCACGATTGAGTGGTCTTCTTCACGCACACCTGCCACATACAGCTACTACCCGACTACGCTTCGTGAACATGAAAATTGCTTTCGTCGGGAAGGGCGGCAGCGGCAAGACCACCCTGTCCTCCCTGTTCGTCCGCCACCTCGCGGCCATCGCCCAACCGGTCGTCGCCGTCGACGCGGACATCAACCAGCACCTGGGCCCCGCTCTCGGCCTGGACGAGGATGAGGCCGCCGCCCTGCCCGCGCTCGGCGAGCACCTCCCCCTGATCAAGGACTACCTGCGCGGCACCAACCCGCGCATCGCCTCCACCGACACGATGATCAAGACCACCCCACCCGGCGAGGGCTCCCGGCTGCTGCGGGTGCGTGAGAACAATCCGGTCTACGACACCTGCGCGCGATCGGTGGAACTCGACGGCGGCGCCGTCCGTTTGATGGTCACGGGCCCCTTCACGGACGCCGACCTGGGGGTCTCCTGCTACCACTCCAAGACGGGAGCGGTGGAGCTGTGCCTGAACCACCTGGTGGACGGGCGCGACGAGTTCGTCGTGGTGGACATGACGGCTGGCTCGGACTCCTTCGCCTCCGGCATGTTCACCCGCTTCGACATCACGTTCCTGGTGGCCGAGCCGACCCGGAAGGGGGTCTCCGTCTATCGCCAGTACAAGGAGTACGCCCGCGACTTCGGAGTCGTCCTGAAGGTCGTCGGCAACAAGGTGCAGGGTCAGGACGACCTCGACTTCCTCCGCGCCGAGGTCGGGGACGACCTGCTCGTGACGGTGGGGCACTCGGACTGGGTGCGCGCCATGGAGAAGGGCCGGCCGCCCCGGTTCGACCTCCTGGAGGACGCCAACCGGCGCGCGCTGCGCCAGTTGGAGATCGCCGCCGACGCGACGTACGAGCTGCGCGACTGGGAGCGCTACACGCAGCAGATGGTGCACTTCCACCTGAAGAACGCGCGGAGTTGGGGCAACGAGCGCACCGGGGCCGACCTGGCGGCGCAGGTCGACCCCGGGTTCGTGCTCGACGAGAGCGTCAGCGCCGCCGTGTGAGGCGTGCCCGCTCCGGACCGCTCGGCGCTACTGCTTGGCCTTGGCCGCCGGCGCCCCGGGCACACCCTTCGGGGCCGGGGCGGGGCGGCCGGTCAGGAAGGACGTCCAGCCCTGCTTCGGCGCCTCACCGACGTTCAGCGAGCGCAGCTTCGCCACCGTCTGCGGGTCCTGGGCGTCCAGCCAGTCGGCCAACTGCCGGAAGGAGACGCAGCGCACCTCGGACTTGTTGCACACCTTCTCGATGACCTCGTCGAGGGCACGCATGTAGGTGCCGCCGTTCCAGGACTCGAAGTGGTTGCCGATGACCAGGGGCGCGCGGTTGCCGTCGTAGGCCCGGTCGAAGCCCTTGAGCAGGCCGTCACGCATCTCGTCGCCCCACTGGTCGAACTTGTCGGGGTCGCCCTGGGTCTGCGTGCCGGACTGGTTGACCATGAAGTTGTAGTCCATGGTCAGTTGCTCGTAGGAGTGCCCCGGGAAGGGGACGAGCTGCATCGACAGGTCCCACAGCCCCTCCTTCTTCTTGGGCCAGACCTGGTCGTTGACACCACTGGTGTCGTAGCGGAAGCCCAACTGGCTCGCCGCCTTCATGAAGTTGGCCTGGCCCTCCAGGCAGGGGGTGCGGGCGCCGACGAGTTCCTTGTCGTAGTCGAAGGGCAGCGGAGACGCCTTCTTCATCCCGGAGTTGGTCTTCCAGCTCTTCACGAACTGCTTCGCCTGGGCGATCTCGCTCTTCCACTCGGCGACCGACCACTCGCCGACCCCGCCGTTCTTGCCGCAGAAGTGACCGTTGAAGTGGGTGCCGATCTCGTTGCCGTCCAGCCACGCCAGGCGCAGCTGCTTCACGGTGTCGGAGATGCCCTGCTCGTCGTTGAAGCCGATGTCGGAGCTGCCCGGCGAGTGCTCCGGGGGCTTGTAGAGGTCGCGCTTGTCCTCCGGCAGCATGTACACGCCGCTGAGGAAGTACGTCATGTTGGCGTGGTTGGCCTTGGAGAGCTTGCGGAAGTGGGAGAACAGCTTCTGGCTGTCCTCGCCCGCGCCGTCGAAGGAGAAGACCACGAACTGCGGGGGCTTCTGGCCGGGCTTGAGCCGCTCGGGTCTGGGCAGGTGCGGCTGCGCCCCGGTGTACGACGTGGAGCCGTCCCCGATCAGGCGGACTCCGCTCTTGGGTGCCGGGGCGGGCGCAGCCTTCCGCGGACCGTGCGCTCCGTTCGGGGAACCGTTGTCGCCGAGGGCGCAACCGGCGAGCGACGCGGCACAGGCCGCGGCGATCACGGCGCCCGCGGTGATCCTCTGGGTGGCGGCCATGTCCGCCCACCTTCTTCCTTCGTTCGGACCGACGCCGATCAGGGCGTTTTCTGGCGATGTGCCGGGAATCCCGACAGCGCCGCCAAGGTCGCACGGGGCCAGAGGTGGGATTAGTACGACAAGCCGATGAAATTCTCACTTCACTCTCAGTGATGACTTATTAGCCCATTTGCCCGCAAAACCTATGCGTGACCTTTACTCTGCATTACGATCCGTTTACCGAGCGTTGAGAAATCCCGCCGCTGCACGCCGTGACCCACGGCCGCGACCGACCCCCGCCATCGACGGGGACCACCTGTTCCGCGACCGCGCTGCCCCGGAGGAGACGGGAAGACATGTCAGCCTGCGTACCCACCCGCGCCACCGACCCGAGTCGGACGAAGCGCACCCCCCAGCCGCACAGCCCGCCGCCCCCGCACCGCCGCTTCCGCGTCGCGGGCGCCGATGTGTCGGCCTCCGTCGCGGTCTTCCTGATCGCCCTGCCCCTGTCCCTCGGCATCGCCCTCGCCACCGGCGCGCCCCTCCAGGCCGGGCTGGTCGCCGCGGCCGCGGGAGGACTCGTCGCCGGACTGCTCGGCGGCTGCCCCCTCCAGGTCAGCGGTCCGGCCGCCGGACTCACCGTGGTCACCGCCGACCTGATCCACCGTTACGGCTGGCGGACGACCTGTGCGATCACCGTCCTCGCCGGACTGGCCCAACTCGCCCTGGGCTGCGTGCGCGTGGCCCGCACCGCGCTCGCCGTCAGCCCCGCGATCGTGCACGGCATGCTCGCCGGCATCGGTGTCACCATCGCCGTCGCCCAACTGCACATCGTCCTCGGCGGCACCCCGCAGAGCTCGGTCCTCGCCAACCTCCGTGCGCTGCCCGCCCAGTTGGCGGACATGCACCCCGCCGACGTGGCGATGAGCGTGCTCACGCTGGCCCTTCTGCTGCTGTGGCCGCGCGTCCCCGGCCGAGTGGGGCACCTGATGCGGAAGATCCCGGCCGCGCTGGTCGCCGTCGCCGGGGCCACGCTCACCGCCTCCCTCGCCGGACTTGGCCTGGCCAAGGTCGACCTGCCGTCCTGGAGCAGCCACGCGCTGGCCGGACTGCCCGAGGGCCCGGTGCTCGGCATCGCCGCCGCCGTCCTGACCACCACGCTGGTGTGCAGCGTGCAGTCACTGCTCGGCGCGGTCGCCGTGGACAAGCTGGTCGCCGGGCAGCCCGGACTCTCCGCCCGCGTCGGCCGCTCCGACCTGAACCGCGAACTGCTGGGCCAGGGCGCCGCCAACATCGTCTCCGGCGCGCTCGGCGGACTGCCGGTCGCGGGCGTGGCCGTACGGAGTTCGGCGAATGTCCGAGCAGGTGCCGTGAGCCGGAACTCCACGATGCTGCACGGCGTTCTCGTAGTGATCGCCGCGCTGCTGATGGTCCCGGTGCTGGAGCTGATTCCCCTCGCTTCGCTCGCCGCACTCGTGATGGCCGTCGGTATCCAGATGGTGTCCCTGCACCACATCCGCACGGTGACCCGCCACCGGGAAGTGCTGGTGTACGCCGTCACCACACTCGGCGTGGTGCTCCTCGGTGTCCTGGAGGGCGTGCTGCTCGGGGTCACCGTGGCCGTCGCCGTCGCCCTCAACCGCCTTGCCCACACCCGCATCACGCACGACGAGCAGGAAGGAGTCCATCACGTACACGTCCGGGGGCAGTTGACGTTCCTCGCGGTCCCGCGGCTCAGCCGCATCCTGCATCTCGTACCCCAAGGCGCCCACGTCGTCGTGGAGTTGGACGGTTCGTTCATGGACCACGCGGCGTACGAGTCACTGCAGGACTGGCAGAACGCACACACCGCGCGGGGCGGCTCCGCCGAACTGACCGGCCGCCGTACGGGAGTTCGGGTCGCCGAGCCCGACCACGCCGGGAGCGAAGCGGATCCGGCCGGCACGCCGCCCGCGTCGACCGCCTGCCGCTGCCACCCGTGGACGCCTTGGCGCAACCACCAGTGCGAAGGCCCACCGTCCGCGCCGCCGAGCGGACACCCCGGCGAGCCGGTCCACCGTCCCGGGCCGGGTGCCTCCCTGCCGGGCGACGCCGACGCCGGTGGGCATCAACTCGCCCGTGGCATCAGCGCGTTCCAGCGCAACACCGCGCCGCTGGTGCGGGGCGAGCTGGCCCGGCTGGCCAGGGAAGGGCAGCGGCCTTCGCAGCTCTTTTTGACCTGCGCCGACTCGCGGCTGGTCACCTCGATGATCACCTCCAGTGGTCCCGGCGATCTGTTCGTCGTGCGGAACGTGGGCAACCTCGTACCGCCGCCGGGCGAGGAGAGCGGGGACGACTCGGTGGCCGCCGCGATCGAGTACGCCGTGGACGTGCTGCGGGTGAGATCGATCACGGTGTGCGGGCACTCCGGGTGCGGGGCCATGCAGGCGCTGCTCAACTCCGAGTCCGGGGAGGCCCGGACGCCGCTCCAGCGCTGGCTGCGGCACGGGTGGCCGAGCCTTGAGCGGATGGCCGACGACGACCGGCCGTGGGCGCGGTTGGCCGGACGGACGCCCGCCGACGCCGTAGAACAGTTGTGTCTGACCAATGTGGTGCAGCAGTTGGAGCATCTGCGGGGGCACGGGTCGGTGGCGCGGGCTTTGCGGGAGGGGGCGTTGGAGCTGCACGGGATGTACTTCCATGTGGGCGAGGCGCAGGCGTATCTGTTGAGCGGGGAGGGCGGGGAGGAGTTGTTCGACGGGGTGGGGGTGGCGGATCTGTCCGTCTGAGCCTCGGCGGAACCTCGTCGGTCGCGGGTCCGATGACAGGTCTAAACCAATATTTCGACGACCCTTGTCATCGGACCCCCGGGTCTGATGAGCTGGCCCGGGACACAACGGACACCCTGGGAAAGGCAGATGCCGTGAGCAACGAAAGCCTGGCCAACCTGTTGCGCGAGGAGCGCAGGTTCGCACCTCCCGCGGACCTGGCGGCGCACGCCAATGTCACCGCGGAGGCGTATGAACAGGCCAAGGCTGACCGGCTCGGCTTCTGGGCCGCGCAGGCCCGCCGGCTGAGCTGGGCCGAGGAACCGACCGAGACGCTGGACTGGTCGAACCCGCCGTTCGCCAAGTGGTTCAAGGACGGCACGCTCAACGTGGCGTACAACTGCGTGGACCGGCACGTCGAGGCGGGCAACGGCGACCGGGTCGCCATCCACTTCGAGGGCGAGCCCGGCGACAGCCGCGCGATCACCTACGCCGAGTTGAAGGACGAGGTCTCCAAGGCCGCGAACGCCCTGCTGGAGCTGGGAGTTCGGAAGGGCGACCGGGTCGCCGTCTACATGCCGATGATCCCCGAGACGGCGGTCGCGATGCTGGCCTGCGCGCGCATCGGTGCCGCGCACTCGGTGGTGTTCGGCGGTTTCTCGGCGGACGCGCTCGCGACCCGTATCCAGGACGCCGACGCCAAGGTCGTCATCACGACGGACGGCGGCTGGCGGCGCGGCAAGCCGTCCGCGCTGAAGCCGGCCGTGGACGACGCGGTCGGCCGCGCGGACAGCGGCGTCGAGCATGTGCTCGTGGTCCGCCGTACGGGCCAGGACGTCGCGTGGAACGACGAGCGGGACGTCTGGTGGCACGAGATCGTCGACCGGCAGCCGGCGGAGCACACCCCCGAGGCGTTCGAGGCGGAGCAGCCCCTGTTCATCCTCTACACGTCCGGTACGACGGGTAAGCCCAAGGGGATCCTGCACACCTCCGGCGGCTATCTCACCCAGGCCGCGTACACCCACCACGCCGTCTTCGACCTCAAGCCGGAGACCGACGTCTACTGGTGCACGGCCGACGTCGGCTGGGTCACCGGCCACTCGTACATCGTCTACGGCCCGCTGGCGAACGGCGCGACGCAGGTCATGTACGAGGGCACCCCGGACACCCCGCACCAGGGCCGTTTCTGGGAGATCGTGCAGAAGTACGGGGTGACGATCCTGTACACGGCGCCGACCGCGATCCGTACGTTCATGAAGTGGGGCGACGACATCCCCGCGAAGTTCGACCTCAGCAGCCTGCGGGTCCTGGGCTCGGTCGGTGAGCCGATCAACCCCGAGGCGTGGATCTGGTACCGCAAGCACATCGGCGCCGACAGGACGCCCATCGTGGACACCTGGTGGCAGACCGAGACCGGCGCGATGATGATCTCGCCGCTGCCGGGGGTGACGCAGACCAAGCCCGGTTCCGCGCAGACCCCGCTGCCCGGCATCTCCGCGACGGTCGTCGACGACGAGGCGAACGAGGTGCCGAACGGCGGCGGCGGTTATCTGGTCCTGACCGAGCCGTGGCCGTCGATGCTGCGCACGATCTGGGGCGACGACCAGCGGTTCCTGGACACGTACTGGTCGCGCTTCAAGGGCAAGTACTTCGCCGGTGACGGCGCGAAGAAGGACGACGACGGCGACATCTGGCTGCTCGGCCGGGTGGACGACGTCATGCTCGTGTCCGGGCACAACATCTCCACCACCGAGGTCGAGTCCGCGCTCGTCTCGCACCCCGCCGTCGCCGAGGCGGCCGTGGTGGGCGCGACCGACGAGACGACCGGTCAGGCGATCGTCGCGTTCGTCATCCTGCGCGGCACCGCGAACGCGGAGGACGAGGGCCTGGTCGCCGAACTCCGCAACCACGTCGGCACCACCCTCGGCCCGATCGCCAAGCCCAAGCGGGTGCTGCCGGTGGCCGAGCTGCCGAAGACCCGCTCGGGCAAGATCATGCGCCGTCTGCTGCGTGACGTGGCGGAGAACCGTGAGTTGGGCGATGTCACCACCCTGACGGACTCCACCGTCATGGACCTCATCCAGACGAAGCTCCCGGCGGCGCCCAGCGAGGACTGATCCCGCACTGAGCGGTACGAACCTGAGGGGTGCCCGGCGCAGCGCGCGCCGGGCACCCCTTTTAGGTAAACTAAGCAAAAACGTGACCCTCAAGGTGTGCCGGGAAGTCTGGTCGGCGAACAGTTCCGTCCTGCCCACCGACCGGAGGTCCCCACCGTGGCCGCGCCCCGTACCCCCAGCCCCCGCAAGGTGCTCGGACGCCTGTCCCTGCCCGAGCGGAACTTCGTCGCGGACGCGCTGCGCACCGAGACCGTCGGCGGTGTCCTCCTCCTGATCGCCGCGGTCACCGCCCTGATCTGGGCCAACGTCCCCGCCCTGCACGACAGTTACGAGAGCGTCAGCCACTTCCACCTCGGCCCCGCCGCCCTCGGCCTGCACCTGTCGATCGCCCACTGGGCCGCCGACGGTCTCCTCGCCGTCTTCTTCTTCGTCGCCGGGATCGAGCTCAAGCGCGAACTCGTCGCCGGCGACCTGCGCGACCCCAGGGCCGCCGCGCTGCCCGTCGTGGCGGCGCTGTGCGGAATGGCCGTACCGGCACTCGTCTACACCCTGACGAACCTCACCGGCGGCGGCTCCCTCCAGGGCTGGGCGGTGCCGACCGCCACCGACATCGCCTTCGCGCTCGCCGTCCTCGCGGTGATCGGCACCTCCCTGCCGAGCGCCCTGCGCGCCTTCCTGCTCACCCTCGCCGTCGTCGACGACCTGTTCGCGATCCTGATCATCGCGATCTTCTTCACCGACCGGATCGACTTCGCCGCGCTCGCCGGGGCGGTCGTAGGACTGGCCGTCTTCTGGCTGCTGCTGCGCCGGGGCGTGCGCGGCTGGTACGTGTACGTCCCGCTCGCGCTCGTCAACTGGGCGCTGATGTACAACAGCGGCGTCCACGCCACGATCGCCGGCGTGGCGATGGGCCTGATGCTGCGCTGCACCACCCGCGAGGACGAGGAACACTCCCCCGGCGAGCACGTCGAACATCTCGTACGGCCCCTGTCGGCGGGCCTCGCGGTACCGCTGTTCGCCCTGTTCAGCGCCGGGGTGGCGATCTCCGGGGGCGCGCTGGGCGACGTGTTCACCAGGCCGGAGACGCTCGGCGTGGTCCTCGGACTCGTGGTCGGCAAGGCGCTCGGCATCTTCGGCGGGACCTGGCTGACGGCCCGTTTCACCCGGGCCTCGCTCAGCGACGACCTCGCCTGGCCGGACGTGTTCGCGGTCGCCTCGCTGGCCGGCATCGGCTTCACCGTGTCGCTGCTCATCGGGGAACTCGCGTTCGACGGCGACCCGGTGCTCACCGACGAGGTCAAGGCGGCCGTGCTGACGGGCTCGTTGATCGCGGCCCTGGGCGCGACCGTGTTGCTCAAGCTGCGCAACGCCAGGTACCGCAGGATGTACGAGGACGAGGAGCGCGACGAGGATCTCGACGGTGTCCCCGACATCTACGAGCAGGACGACCCGGCATACCACCTGCGCATGGCCGAACTCCACGACCGCAAGGCCGCCGAGCACCGCAGACTCGCCGAGGTGAAGGCCGCCGAGCGACGCGGGCTTGCCGAAGTGGCGGGCGGGGCAGGCGAGGACAACGACGGTCCGGCATGATCTGACCAGACGGTACAAACACAACGGTTCAAAAGCATGCGGAAGAGGGAGTACGCGATGAGCGCACCCGACGGCAGCCCGGTCGGCGCCGAACGCAGCATCGGCCAGCTGTTCGCCTCGGCGACGACCGAGATGTCCGCGCTGGTGCACGACGAGATCGCGCTGGCCAAGGCGCAGCTCAAGCAGGACGTCAAGCGCGGGGCGGTCAGCGGTGGCGCGCTCACGGTCGCCGCGGTGATCCTGCTGTTCTCGCTGCCGATGCTCAACTTCGCGCTGGCGTACGGCATCCGCACCTGGAGCGGCTGGAACATGGCGCTCTGCTTCCTGCTCTCCTTCGCCGCGAACGTGCTCGTCGCGGTCGTCCTCGGGCTGATCGGCGTGCGCTTCGCGAAGAAGGCCGCGAAGAGCAAGGGCCCGCAGAAGGTGGCCGCGTCGGTCAAGGAGACGGCCGGCGTCCTGGGCAACGCGAAGCCGCATCCGCGCCCGGCGATCGAGGACCGTGCCCCCGAAGCCATCGAGGCTGTGGCACGCTCGACCTCATGACGGACCCCGCCAATCCTTGGGCGCAACCTGCTTCGGTCGTACGGCTCGACATCCCCGGCGGGCGCGAGGTGACCCACCGGGACGTCGCGGCCAACGGCGCGCGCTTCCACATCGCGGAGGTGGGCGACGGGCCGCTGGTGCTGCTGCTGCACGGCTTCCCCCAGTTCTGGTGGACCTGGCGGCACCAGTTGGGCGCGCTGGCCGACGCGGGGTTCCGGGCGGTCGCCATGGACCTGCGGGGCGTCGGCGGCAGCGACCGCACCCCGCGCGGCTACGACCCCGCCAACCTCGCCCTCGACATCACCGGCGTGATCCGCTCGCTCGGCGAGCCGGACGCCGCGCTGGTCGGCCATGACCTGGGCGGATATCTGGCCTGGACGGCCGCCGCGATGCGCCCCAAGCTGGTGCGCCGGCTCGCGGTGTCCTCGATGCCGCATCCCCGGCGCTGGCGCAACGCGATGCTGTCCGACGTCAAGCAGTCGACGGCGAGTTCCTACATCTGGGGGTTCCAGCGCCCCTGGATCCCCGAGCGGCAGCTCCTCGCCGACGACGCCGAGCTGGTGGGCCGGCTGATCCGGGACTGGTCCGGGCCGAGCCTGCCCGACGACGGGGCGATCGACGCGTACCGGCGGGCGATGCTGATCCCCTCCACCGCGCACTGCTCGATCGAGCCGTACCGCTGGATGGTGCGGTCGATGGCGCGCCCGGACGGCATCCAGTTCAACCGGCGCATGAAGCGCCCGGTGCGGGTGCCGACCCTGCATCTGCACGGCTCGCTCGACCCGGTGCTGCGCACCCGCAGCGCGGCGGGTTCCGGGGAGTACGTCGAAGCGCCGTACCGCTGGCGGCTGTTCGACGGCCTCGGGCACTTCCCGCACGAGGAGGACCCGGTGGTCTTCTCCACCGAACTGGTCAACTGGCTGAAGGATCCCGAACCCGATCGGTGACCGTCCGGGTGCGCCCGGTATCCGGATCTGAACACCTGTCCTACGAACGGCCACTTGCCCGGCGCATACGCCAATTGGGGCGCCAAGGGGTGGTTATCGACCTTGGGGCAGGGGCAGACGTCGGGGTATGGGCTGGACGCACGACTACAGTGACGCAGCACGCAATCGCCGCTCGGACCACGGTTCGGGCTCCCACCGGGGAGGCGCCCCGCAACTGCAGGGGACGGACCTCAGGGTGGGGATCCCGCGCATTCTGCGCCGCCGGGCCCGCTGGGTCTCGGTACGCCTGCGCCACCCCCGGGGCTGACAGCTCCCCCACCCGTCAGAGTGCGCAGCTGTCGCTGTCCACCTGCTCGTTGGCACTGCGCCCCTTGACGATGTCCGGCTGGATCTCGTCCGCGGTGAGCGCGTACCCGGTGTCGGGGTCGTCGAGGGACTTCGCGAAGACCACGCCGTACACCTTGCCCTCGGGCGTGAGCAGCGGGCCGCCGGAGTTGCCCTGGCGGACGGTCGCGTAGAGCGAGTACACGTCGCGGCGGACCGTGCCGCGGTGGTAGATGTCCGGGCCGTTGGCCGTGATGCGGCCACGCACGCGTGCGGCCCTGACGTCGTACGACCCGTTCTCCGGGAAGCCGGCGACGATCGCGCTGTTGCCGCTCGTGGCGTCCTTGGTCGCGAACTGCAGGGAGCGCGCCCGCAGATCCGGTACGTCGAGTACGGCGATGTCACGGTGCCAGTCGTAGAGGACGACCTTGGCGTCGTACTTCCGGCCCTGGCCGCCTATCTGGACGGTGGGTTCGTCGACGCCGCCCACCACGTGCGCGTTGGTCATGACGCGGCGGTCGCCGAAGACGAAGCCGCTGCCCTCCAGGACCTTGCCGCAGCTCTGGGCGGTGCCCATGACCTTGACGATGGACTGCTGGGCGCGGACCGCGACCTCGCTGGAGGCGAGGGCCGGGTCGGGCGGCTGGACGTCGTTGATCGGCTCGTTCGCGAACGGGCTGAAGACCTGCGGGAAGCCGTTCTGCGCGAGGACGGAGGAGAAGTCCGCGAACCAGGTGTCGGCCTGGGCGGGCAGCGCCCGGGAGACCCCGAGCAGCACCTTGGAGTTGCGGACCTCCTTGCCGAGCGTCGGCAGGGTGGTGCCGGCCAGCGCGGAGCCGATCAACCAGGCCACCAGGAGCATCGCGAGGACGTTGACGAGGGCGCCGCCGGTCGCGTCCAGGGCGCGGGCCGGGGACCAGGTGATGTACCGGCGCAGCTTGTTGCCGAGGTGGGTGGTCAGGGCCTGGCCGACCGAGGCGCAGACGATGACGACGACGACCGCGACGACGGCCGCGGTGGTGCTGACCTCCGCGTTGTCGGTCAGCGCGTCCCAGATGACGGGCAGTGTGTAGACGGCGACGAGGCCACCGCCCAGGAACCCGATCACCGACAGGATGCCGACGACGAACCCCTGGCGATAACCCACGATCGCGAACCACACGGCGGCGACCAGCAACAGGATGTCCAGCACATTCACGAGCGACACCCTGTCATGACCGCCAGTCGAGCGGGACCTGCTTCTCGCGGTCCCAGGGGCGCTCCCAGCCGGAGTAGTGCAGGAGGCGGTCGATGACTCCGGCCGTGAAGCCCCAGACGAGGGCCGATTCGACCAGAAATGCCGGACCCAGGAAGCCGCTGGGGTGCGTGACCGTGACCCTGTTGGCCGGGTCCGTGAGATCCGCCACGGGGACCGTGAACACGCGCGCCGTCTCGTTCGGATCGACCACGCCCACCGGTGTCGGCTCCCGCCACCAGCCCAGCACCGGGGTCACCACGAAGCCGCTCACCGGGATGTACAGCTTGGGCAGCACCCCGAAGAGCTGCACTCCGGCGGGGTCGAGCCCGGTCTCCTCCTCGGCCTCGCGCAGCGCGGCCCGCAACGGCCCGTCACCATCCGGGTCGCCGTCCTCCGGGTCGAGGGCACCACCGGGGAAGGACGGCTGCCCGGCATGGGAGCGCAGCGAGGTCGACCGCTCCATGAGCAGCAGCTCGGGGCCCTGATCGCCCTCCCCGAAGAGGATCAGCACCGCGGACTGGCGGCCCGCCCCGTCCTTGGGCGGCAGGAAGCGGCTGAGCTGGAGCGGCTCGACCGTCTCGGCGGCGTGCACCACCGGATCGAGCCAGCCCGGCAGCCCCTCCTTGCTGAGCCCCACACCCTGGGTATCGCTCACGTGTGTCATCCCCGCCCCCGTTCCCCACTGCTCAACGCCTGGTGCCCACGAGATCGTTCCGTCATCCGGCCCCCAGCGGCGGCGCCGGTTTGCCGCCCGCGTCCAGATAGGCCTGCGGGGGGTTGAGGCGCTGGCCCGGGAAGCCGCCCTTCTCGTACTTGAGCAGCTTCTTGGCCTTCTCCGGGTCGGTCTCGCCCTCGCCGTACGCGGGGCAGATCGGGGCGATGGGGCAGGCGCCGCAGGCGGGCTTGCGGGCGTGGCAGATCCGGCGGCCGTGGAAGATCACGTGGTGCGAGAGCATCGTCCAGTCGCTCTTAGGGAAGAGCGCTCCCACGGCGGCCTCGATCTTGTCGGGCTCGGTGGCCTCGGTCCACTTCCAGCGCCGTACGAGCCGCTGGAAATGCGTGTCCACGGTGAGGCCGGGACGCCCGAAGGCGTTGCCGAGCACCACGAAGGCGGTCTTGCGGCCGACACCGGGCAGTTTGACGAGGTCTTCGAGCCGCCCCGGGACCTCGCCGCCGAAGTCCTCCACGAGGGCCTTGGAGAGCCCTATCACCGACCTGGTCTTGGCCCGGAAGAACCCGGTCGGACGGAGGATCTCCTCGACCTGCTCCGGGTCGGCGGCGGCCAGGTCCTCGGGGGTCGGGTACTTGGCGAACAGGGCCGGCGTCGTCTGATTGACCCTCAGGTCGGTGGTCTGGGCGGAGAGGACCGTGGCGACCACGAGCTGGAAGGGGTTCTCGAAGTCGAGCTCAGGGTGGGCGTACGGATAGATCTCGGCCAGCTCGCGGTTGATACGGCGGGCACGGCGGACGAGGGCCGTGTGCGACTCGGCCTTCACAGCAGCCACCCGTTTTGCCCCCTTTGCCACTTTCCCGTCACCACCGGGGCCCTGTTCGCCCACAGCGGAATCACGAGGTACAACCATCCGCCCAGCCCCCTTGGCCTGTGCTCTCACCGGCGATTTGGACACCCGGCCAGCCTAGAGCCCGCCACTGACATCCGTCCCGGACCCCGAAGATCAGCCCCCAATTGGACCCCTGCCGCTTACCTCGGGACACCTGTGCGGCATCCTTGTGACAGATCACACTGTTTGGACGGTCCGGCAAAATGGGGAGCACGGTCCCCTGGTACCAAGGGGGAGCACCATCCCCTGAGCAGGTCGACAAGGAGAGAACTCGTGGACGACGTTCTGCGGCGCGCCCCGCTCTTCGCGGCGCTCGATGACGATCAGGCCGCTGAGCTGCGCGCCTCCATGAGTGAGGTGACCCTCGCGCGCGGGGACTCGCTCTTTCACGAGGGCGACCCGGGCGACCGGCTCTACGTCGTCACCGAGGGCAAGGTGAAGCTGCACCGCACCTCCCCGGACGGCCGCGAGAACATGCTGGCCGTCCTCGGCCCCGGCGAGCTGATCGGCGAGTTGTCGCTGTTCGACCCGGGCCCGCGCACGGCCACCGCCAGCGCGCTGACCGAGGTCAAGCTGCTCGGCCTCGGCCACGGCGACCTCCAGCCCTGGCTGAGCGCCCGCCCCGAGGTGGCCTCCGCGCTGCTGCGCGCGGTCGCCCGCCGCCTGCGCAAGACCAACGACGCGATGTCCGACCTGGTCTTCTCGGACGTCCCCGGCCGCGTGGCCCGCGCCCTGCTGGACCTCTCCCGCCGCTTCGGCGTGCAGTCCGAGGAGGGCATCCACGTGGTGCACGACCTGACGCAGGAGGAGCTGGCCCAACTGGTCGGCGCGTCCCGCGAGACGGTCAACAAGGCACTGGCGGACTTCGCGGGCCGCGGCTGGCTGCGCCTGGAGGCACGCGCGGTGATCCTGCTTGACGTGGAGCGGCTGGCGAAGCGCTCGCGCTAGACACCGCGTTTCCGTACGACTTCTTTCGTACGACCGCGTGCCGTACGACTTCTTTCGTACGACTTCGAAGGGCCCTGCTTCTACGGCGGGGCCCTTCGCATACCGCCGGGCGGGGACCCAAGGGGTGGGGATGTACGACGGCAAGGCTCCGGAGTCGGTCTGGAGGCACTCCTGGTGGCGCAGATCGGCGCGCCGGCTGTGGACGAGCCCGTACGAGCAGGGCGAGGAGGCCCGGAGACCGCTCGGCCTGTGGCTGACGGACGACTCCGTGGTCATCGCCCGCTTCGACCGCGTACAGGCGTTCACGGCGGCCACAGGCGTGCTGCTGTGGACCTGGCGGCCGCCCGGCGGCCAGATCGTCCGGCTGGTGTCCGCCGACGCCAGGGACGGTGTGGGGGTGGTGCTGCACCACGAGGACGGCGGCCGTGACATGAAGCAGGTGGGCCTCACCTCGCTGGCTCTGAGTACCGGCGAGGTCGTACGCCACCGGGACCAGGACAAGGACCCCCTGGGGTACCTCGGGACCCAGGTCGCCCTCGGCGGCGGCCTCCTCGCGACGGCCGCCGAGTTCTGGTCGGAGCGGCCGGTGCTGCGCGCCCTCGACCCGGAGACCGGCGGGATTCGATGGGAACACCGGCTCACGGACCCGAAGGTCGAGAGCGCGGACGTCATCGGGGCACAGCCCTTGGTCGCCTCCCTGAAGCCGCGCGGAGGAGGCGCCAGACCCCGGCTGCTCGTCCTGGGCAAGGACGGCACGGAGGCGGTGACGCTCCGACTGCCGGACGGATACGGGAAGTTCGGCGAGAAGATCGCTGTCGCCGGGGAGGTCCTCGCCGTGGAACTGTTTCCCGACGAGGAGAGCGACCAGGACAAGGGCGTCCGGCTCGGGGCCTACTCGATCTCCTCGGGCGAACTCATGTGGACCTGGCACGCCAAGGGGTCCGCCTACGCCGCGCCCGTCGTCCACCGCGGCTGGCTGCTGGTCGTCCACCTGCACGGCGAGCGGCTGAGCGTGCTCGACCCCGCGGACGGCCGGGTCGTGGCCACGCGCAGGATCCCCGGCTACGCCTTCGATCCGTTCCTCGCCGTGTCCGGCGATCTGATCACGGTGAGCTGTACGTCCTTCGGGGACACCCATCGGTTACGGACGTTCCGCTGGCGATGACCCCGTTCGGCGGTGGGCAAAAACGCTCCCCGGGGGACCGTCTCCCGGCACAGTGATCCCATGGCCGAAACGGTGCACCGAAGAGGACTCGACGCCCAGGGGTACATCGAGCGAGAGGGCTCCCTGGGGCGCGTTCCGCACGCCTTCCGGCCGGTCGTCGCCACCGCGCGGGACCGGCTGATCGATGTCTACGGGGGACGCCTCAACAGCGCGTACCTCTACGGGTCGATCCCGCGCGGCACCGCGCGCGTGGGGCACAGCGACCTGGACCTCCTCGTGGTGACCCGGCAGGAGCCGACCGCGGAGGACCGCTCCGAGGCGTCTGGCCTGGGTGAGGCGCTCGACAAGGAGTTCCCGGAGATCGACGGGGTCGGCACACTGCTGTACGGCCGTACGCGGCTGCTCAGCGAGTTGGAGACGTACGACCTGGGGTGGTTCGTCGCGTGCCTGTGCACACCGCTGCTCGGGGAGGACCTCGCCGAGTACCTGCCCCGCTACCGCCCCGACTCGCTCCTGGCCCGGGAGACCAACGGCGACCTGGCGCTGCTGCTCCCCCGCTGGCGCGAGCGGATCGCGTCGGCCGAGGACACGGACGAGGCCCGGCGCTCCCTGGTGCGCTTCATGTCCCGGCACTTGGTGCGCACCGGGTTCACCCTGGTCATGCCCCGCTGGAACGGCTGGACCAGCGATCTCGGGGAGATGGCCGAGGCATTCGGCGCCTACTACCCCGAGCGGGCGGAGCAACTGCGCACGGCGGCCGTCCTCGGGTATGAGCCGACGGGCGACGCGGGCGTCCTGCTGTCGTACGTCGACGATCTCGGCCCGTGGCTGGCCGAGGAGTACGCGCGCGTGCACGGCATCAAGGCGCCGCGCCCCGACATGGGCTAGATCAGGCCGTGTTCCTTCAGGTAGTCCAGTTGGGCCCGTACCGACAGCTCCGCCGCCGGCCACAGGGATCGGTCGACGTCCGCGTACACGTGGGCCACGACCTCGGCCGGGCTCCGGAAACCGTCCTCGACCGCCGTCTCGATCTGGGCGAGCCGGTGGGCGCGATGGGCGAGATAGAACTCGACGGCACCCTGGGCGTCCTCCAGGACCGGCCCGTGGCCCGGCAGGACGGTGTGGACGCCGTCGTCCACGGTGAGGGAGCGCAGCCGCCGCAGCGAGTCCAGATAGTCGCCCAGGCGGCCGTCAGGATGGGCCACCACGGTCGTACCGCGTCCCAGGACGGTGTCCCCGGTCAGGACGGCCTGATCGGCCGGGAGATGGAAGCACAGGGAGTCCCCGGTGTGTCCGGGCGTCGACACGACGACCAGCTCGACCCCGCCGACCCTGATCACCTCCCCGGCGCCCAGCCCCTCGTCCCCGAGCCGCAGCGCCGGATCCAGGGCGCGCACCTTGGTGTCCGTCAGCTCGGCGAAACGGGCGGCGCCTTCCGCGTGGTCGGGGTGCCCGTGCGTCAGCAGGGTCAGCGCGATCCGCTTGCCCGCCTTCTCGGCCGTGTCGACGACATTGCGCAGATGCCCCTCGTCCAACGGCCCCGGGTCGATCACCACGGCCAGCTCGGAGTCCGGCTCCGCGACGATCCACGTGTTCGTCCCGTCCAGGGTCATCGCGGACGCGTTGGGCGCGAGCACGTTGACGGCACGCGCGGTGGCGGGGCCGGTGAGAACCCCGCCCCGCGGCTGGCCGGGGAGGGCGGCTGCGTCGGTCATGCGGGGGCGCCTTCCTTCGGGGTGGGCTGTGGAAGTGGCGTTCGGTGGGGGTGGTCGTGGGCGGGCATGGACGGGGTGTTCTTCGGCGGGGCGGTCCGGCGGGAGGCCGGCCAGGGGACACCGTTCGACGAACCGTTCCTCCAACAAGCATGCGTCGCCGCACCGGTCGCACCGCAGATGTCCCTCACCGCACCCCTCATGCGGGCGCCCCGCCCAGAGGAATGTGCTTCGTGAACTCCTCGTGCCCCGGCCAGGCCAGCACGATCTCGCCGTCCTCCAGGCGGGCCCGGGCGAGGACGGGCGTCAGATCGCGGGCCGGGGCCGACGACAGGGCCTCGGCCGCGCTGTCGTACGGAATCAGCCCACGCAGGGTCGCGATGGTGGGCGGCATCATCGTCAGGTCGCCGCTGTCGTACCCGGTCGCCGCCTCGCCGGGGGTGATCCACACCGTGCGGTCGGCCTCCGTGGAGGCGTTGCGGGTGCGCTGGCCCTCGGGGAGGACGGCCACGAAGAACCAGGTGTCGTAGCGGCGGGTCTCGAACTCCGGGGTGATCCAGCGGGCCCACGCGCCCAGCAGGTCGGAGCGCAGGACCAGGCCCCGGCGGTCGAGGAACTCGGCGAAGGACAGGTCACGGGCGACCAGGGCGGCGCGGTCCGTCTCCCAGTCCGCGCCGGTGGTGTCGCCGACCACGGAGTCGGGGGTGGGGCCGGCGAGCAGGACGCCCGCCTCCTCGTAGGTCTCGCGGACCGCCGCGCACACGATCGCCTGGGCGGCCGTCTCGTCGACGCCGAGCCGGTTCGCCCACCACGCGCGCGTGGGGCCCGCCCAGCGGACCTGGTGGTCGTCGTCGCGCGGGTCGACACCGCCGCCCGGATACGCGTACGCGCCCCCGGCGAAGGCCATGGAGGCGCGTCTGCGCAGCATGTGGACGGCGGGGCCGGTGTCGGTGTCCCTGAGGAGCATCACCGTGGCCGCCCGCCGGGGGGCGACCGGCGTGAGCGCGCCCTCCGCGAGCGCGCGGATGCGCTCGGGCCACTCGGCCGGGTACCACTGCCCATTCGCCATGGGCGGAGGCTATCCCGTAGCGCGCGGATGTTCGAGAGGCAACAACGTGCACCCCAGGAGGGCGATTGAGCCCGGTCGCACACTCCGGGACAGCGACTACGCCTGCGTCAGCTCCACCTGGATCTCGACCTCGACCGGCGCGTCCAGCGGCAGCACCGCCACGCCGACCGCGCTCCGCGCGTGCACGCCCTTGTCGCCGAGGACCTCGCCGAGCAGTTCGCTGGCGCCGTTGACGACACCGGGCTGGCCGGTGAAGTCGGCGGCCGAGGCGACGAAACCGACCACCTTCACCACGCGCGCGATGCGGTCCAGGTCACCGGTGACCGACTTCACGGCGGCGAGGGCGTTCAGCGCGCAGGTGCGGGCCAGTTCCTTGGCCTCCTCCGCGGTGACCTCACCGCCCACCTTGCCGGTGACCGGGAGCTTGCCGTCCACCATGGGCAGTTGGCCCGAGGTGTAGACGTAGACACCGCTCTGTACGGCGGGCTGGTACGCGGCGAGCGGCGGGACGACCGCCGGCAGGGTCAGGCCGAGTTCGGCGAGCCTGGCCTCGACGGCACTCATGCCTTCTCCCGCTTGAGGTAAGCCACCAACTGCTCGGGGTTGTTCGGCCCGGGCACGACCTGGACGAGCTCCCAGCCGTCCTCGCCCCAGGTGTCCAGAATCTGCTTCGTGGCGTGGACGAGCAGCGGCACAGTCGAGTATTCCCACTTGGTCATGCGGCCGACTTTAGCCGCTGCCCACCGACCGTCCGCCCTCGCGTTGTCCACAGCCTCTGGCTTGGTTCGGGCGCGGTTTGGTTAGGCTCGAAGACGTGAGCAGGCTCCAGGTCGTCAGTGGCAAGGGCGGTACCGGCAAGACCACGGTGGCCGCGGCCCTCGCGCTGGCCCTGGCCACTGAGGGGAAGCGGACGCTTCTCGTCGAGGTCGAGGGTCGCCAGGGCATCGCGCAGCTCTTCGAGACGGAGACGCTGCCCTATGAGGAGCGGAAGATCGCCGTCGCTCCCGGGGGCGGGGAGGTGTACGCCCTGGCCATCGACCCCGAACTGGCCTTGCTGGACTACCTCCAGATGTTCTACAAACTGGGCGGCGCGGGCCGCGCCCTGAAGAAACTCGGCGCGATCGACTTCGCCACCACGGTCGCACCCGGCCTCAGGGACGTCCTCCTGACCGGCAAGGCGTGCGAGGCCGTCCGCCGCAAGGAGAAGAGCGGGCGGTTCGTCTACGACTACGTCGTGATGGACGCCCCGCCCACCGGGCGCATCACCCGCTTCCTGAACGTCAACGACGAGGTCGCCGGCCTCGCGAAGATCGGCCCGATACACAATCAGGCGCAGGCCGTGATGCGGGTCCTGAAGTCGCCGGAGACAGCCGTGCACCTGGTGACGCTCCTTGAGGAGATGCCCGTCCAGGAGACCGCGGACGGCATCGCCGAACTGCGGGCGGCCCGGCTGCCGGTGGGCCGGATCATCGTGAACATGGTGCGCCCCGAGGTGCTGGACGCGACCGACCTGGATCTCGTACGGGACGTGCCGCGCACGGCGGTGGCGCAGTCGCTGTCCGCCGCGGGCCTCGGCGGGGCCCGGCGCGGCGGCAATGCCGAGAAGCTGGTGGATCCGCTGCTCGCACAGGCCGAGGAGTACGCCGAGCGGTACGCGCTGGAGCACGAACAGCGGGCCGTGCTCGCCGACCAGGGCCTGCCGCTGCACGAACTGCCGTTGCTCGCCGAGGGCATGGACCTCGCGGGCCTGTACGAACTCGCCACCGAGCTGCGGAAGCAGGGGATGTCATGAGTCCGGACCCGGCTCAGGGGCACGACAGCGCGCGTCGGCTGTCCCCCGCGCGCGTGCTCGACGTCGACCCGCTGCTGGACGACCCGGAGACCCGGATCGTGGTGTGCTGCGGCTCGGGCGGGGTCGGCAAGACGACCACCGCGGCGGCCCTCGGGCTGCGCGCCGCCGAGCGGGGCCGCAGGGTCGTCGTCCTGACCATCGACCCGGCCCGGCGGCTCGCCCAGTCCATGGGGATCGACTCGCTGGACAACACCCCGCGCCGGGTGAAGGGCGTCGACGGTAACGGCGAACTGCACGCCATGATGCTCGACATGAAGCGCACCTTCGACGAGATCGTCGAGGCGCACGCGGACCGCGAGCGGGCGGCCGCGATCCTGAACAACCCCTTCTACCAGTCGCTCTCGGCGGGCTTCGCGGGCACGCAGGAGTACATGGCGATGGAGAAGCTGGGCCAGTTGCGGGCCCAGCACGACTGGGACCTGATCGTGGTGGACACCCCGCCGTCCCGCTCGGCCCTCGACTTCCTGGACGCGCCGAAACGTCTCGGCTCGTTCCTGGACGGCAAGCTGATCCGGCTGCTGACCGCCCCGGCGAAGCTGGGCGGACGGGCCGGCATGAAGTTCCTCAATGTCGGCATGTCGATGATGACCGGCACCCTCGGCAAGTTGCTCGGGGGTCAACTCCTCAAGGACGTCCAGACGTTCGTGGCCGCGATGGACACCACCTTCGGCGGGTTCCGCACCCGCGCGGACGCGACGTACAAGCTGCTTCAGGCGCCCGGTACGGCGTTCCTGGTGGTCGCGGCCCCGGAGCGGGACGCGTTGCGCGAGGCCGCGTACTTCGTGGAGCGGCTGGCGGCCGAGGAGATGCCGCTGGCCGGTCTGGTGCTCAACCGGGTCCACGGCAGTGGTGCCGCCCGGCTGTCGGCCGAGCGGGCACTCGCCGCCGCGGAAAATCTTGAGGAGCCCCGCATTGTCGATCAGGTGGGCGGGAAGGTTGGACTTCGTAACTCTCCCGACACGTACGGCAGTTCAGAATCTCCCGGTTCTCCGTCTCCCGGTCCCGGTTCCCAGGCAGCAGCTCGTGACGAAGGCTCCCCCGCCGCCACGGACGACGAGCACGCCGCTGACGAGCGATCCGTGGACCAACTCACCGCAGGCCTGCTCAAGCTGCACGCCGAGCGGATGCGGCTGCTCTCCCGCGAGCAGCGCACGCGTGACCGCTTCACCGCACGCCACCCGGAGGTGGCCGTGGCCGAAGTGGCCGCGCTGCCCGGCGATGTACACGACCTCGCGGGGCTGCGGGACATCGGGAACCGGCTCGCGGCCGGTCGGCCGGAGCTGCCCGAGACGAAGGTCTGACGCGCATCCCCCGGGGATCGCCCGGGGTCGGTCGGCCCCCAGAAGGGGACCGGCGTCAGCTCACCGCCGCGTAGTTCTCGTAGATCTCGTCGTGGTCGAGGGGGATGATGCCGACCCCTCGCTCGTACTCGATACGCGCGGTCTCCAGTAGCCGGCGCCATGAAGTGACAGTGGGCCGCCTGCGCAGCAGTGCGCGGCGCTCCCGCTCCGTCATTCCTCCCCACACGCCGAATTCGACGCGGTTGTCGAGCGCATCCGCGAGGCACTCCGTGCGTACCGGACATCCGGTGCACACTGCCTTCGCCCTGTTCTGCGCTGCTCCTTGAACGAACAGTTCATCCGGATCGGTAGTGCGGCAGGCCGCCTGCGCACTCCAGTCGGTTACCCAGCCCATACCGGCGCCGTCCTCTCCCGAATCGAGGCTCCCCCACGGCGGCAGCGGCATATTCACCGCCGCCAGTTGAGGACGTTACGGAAGGTGGGCACAGCGCAACACCCCCTTCGGGCCCAATCTTGAATGGCCCGAACGGACTATGGGTAAGCGGCAGATCACCCGGGGGAGTGAGGTGGCGACATGCGTGACCTTCCCGGCAAACCGGGACAGTTGTCATGCGCCACAACGGGCACCAGATGACACAGGAGGCGGATTCGGACACGCCCCCCACAAAAAAACAGGGAACGACCGGAACGATTCGGGGTCGCCGGACGTATTGATACGTGACCGCTCTGCTGTGACAGTTGAGAGCAGCTTAGGCCAAGGCCTATACACGTGTCCGGCGAATGAGAACGTAGGCTGCCCCCATGCCAAAAAAGCGCTCGGGTGGTGGTCTGTCCCCTCTGCAGCAGGCCACCAAGTTCCTCGGTGTCAGTGTGCTCGCCGGTGCCGTCATGGCCGGAATCGCGTTGCCCGCGGCCGGCGCGCTGGGGCTCGCCGCCAAGGGGTCGGTCCAGGGGTTCGACGACATCCCGGACAATCTGAAGAGCCCTCAGCTCAGCCAGCGCACCACGATCCTGGACAGCAAGGGCAACCAGATCGCCTCGGTCTACTCCCGTGACCGCACGGTGGTGGAGCTCAAGGACATCTCGCCGTACATGCAGAAGGCGATCGTCGCGATCGAGGACTCGCGCTTCTACCAGCACGGCGCGATCGACCTCAAGGGCGTCCTGCGCGCCCTCAACAAGAACGCGCAGAGCGGCGGAGTCTCCCAGGGCGCCTCCACGCTCACCCAGCAGCTGGTGAAGAACTACTTCGTAGAGGAGGCCGGCGACGACCCGACGAAGGTCGCCCAGGCCACCCAGCAGACGCTGGGCCGCAAGGTCCGCGAGCTGAAGTACGCGATCCAGATCGAGGAGAAGCTCGGCAAGAAGAAGATCCTCGAGAACTACCTGAACATCACCTTCTTCGGCGAGCAGGCCTACGGCGTCGAGGCCGCGTCCGAGCGCTACTTCTCCAAGCACGCCAAGGACCTGAACCTCCAGCAGTCGGCCCTCCTCGCGGGCATCGTCCAGTCGCCCACGCGCTACGACCCGATCAACGACGAGGCCGAGGCCAAGAAGCGCCGCAACACCGTGCTGGCCCGCATGGCCGAGGTCGGCGACATCTCCAAGGCCGATGCCGCGAAGGCCGAGCAGTCCGATCTCGGCCTGAAGGTCAGCCAGCCGAAGAACGGCTGCATCACCGCGGTCAAGGGCGCCAGCTTCTTCTGCAAGTACGTCGAGAAGGTCTTCCTGAGCGACCCGGTCTTCGGCAAGACCAAGGAGGCCCGGGCGAAGATCTGGAACCAGGGCGGCCTGACGATCCGTACGACCCTGGACCCGCAGGCCCAGGACTCGGTCCAGGCCTCGCTCAAGGACCACATCTACAAGTCGGACAAGGTCGCCGCGGCGGCCACCCTCGTCGAACCCGGCACCGGCAAGATCCTCGGCATGGGCCAGTCGAAGCCGTACGGCTACGGGAAGAACGAGACGGAGTACAACTACTCGGTCAACGCCGACATGGGCGGCTCCAACTTCGGCTTCCCGACCGGTTCGACGTTCAAGCCGTTCGTCGCGGCCGCCGCGCTGGAGGAGGGCCTGCCGGCCACCCAGCAGTACCCGGCGCCGTACTCGATGGACTACCCGAGCCCCGTCTCGACCTGCAGCGGCAAGAACTGGGTCAACACGGACGGCGCGACCGTGGAGAACGAGAGCGAGTCGGAGAAGGGTCCGTACGCGCTGAAGGAGGCGATGGCCAAGTCGGTCAACACCTACTTCGTGCAGATGATCTCCGATATCGGTCTGTGCCCCGTGGTGAACATGACCAACAAGCTCGGGGTCGTGCAGGGCAACGGCGACAAGATCCCCGAGGTCCCGGCGATCGCGCTCGGCTCCAAGGGCCTCTCGCCGCTGACGATGGCCTCCGCGTACGCGGCCTTCGCCAACGAGGGCACGTACTGCACGCCGATCGCCATCGAGTCCATCACCCAGAAGGTGGGCAACGAGCAGAAGTCGCTCGCCGTCCCCAAGTCCACCTGCACGCAGGCGATGAGCAAGAAGACCGCCGACACGATCAACACCGTGCTGCGCGGCGTGGTCGACTCCGGCACCGGCCAGGAGGCCGGCCTCACCGACCGCGAGAGCGCCGGTAAGACGGGTACGACGGACTCCCGCAAGAACGCCTGGTTCGTCGGCTACACGCCCCAGCTCGCGGGCGCGGTCTGGGTCGGCAGCGCCAAGCAGAACGTCGAGATGACCAACATCCGCATCGGCGGCGTCTGGCACACCGAGGTCTACGGCGCCGACACCCCGGGCCCGATCTGGAAGGACGCCATGACCGGCGCCCTGGAGGGCAAGCAGGTCAAGTCCTTCACCCTGGTCAACATCCCCGACCCCGCCAAGAACAAGGGCAACGACGGCGGCAAGAACGGTGACAACGGGGGCAACGACAACGGCGGCCTGACCACCGACGGCGGCACCACCGGCACCACCGACGGCGGCACCACCCCCACCCCGACGTTCTCCTTCCCCGACGGCTTCATCCAGGGCACGTCGAACGGCGGGACCAACGGCAACGGGAACGGCGGCAACAGGGGATAACTCCCCCGCACTCAGCGGCCGTTCGGCCTTTTCGTCTACGACGACGGGGGCGCCCCCGGTGGAAGGGGCGCCCCCGTCGTCGTAGCCGCATATCGGTGCGTGCAAGCGGGTCAGCCGGCGAGCAGCTTCTTCACCGCGGCGGCCACGCGACCGCCCTCGGCCAGTCCGGCCACCTTCGGGTTCACGATCTTCATGACGGCGCCCATGGCGCGCGGCCCCTCGGCACCGGCCGCCTTCGCCTCCTCGACGGCCTGGGCGACGATCGCGGTCAGCTCCTCGTCGCCGAGCTGCTTGGGCAGGTACTCGGCGAGGATCTCGCCCTCCGCCTTCTCCTGCGCGGCCTGCTCGGGGCGCCCGCCCTGCGCGAAGGCGTCCGCGGCCTCGCGGCGCTTCTTCGCCTCCTTGGTGATCACCTTGAGGACCTCGTCGTCGGAGAGCTCGCGCTTCTCCTTGCCCGCGACCTCCTCCTTGGTGATCGCGGCGAGCGTCAGCCGGAGCGTGGAGGAACGCAGCTTGTCGTGCGCCTTGATCGCGGTGTTGAGGTCTTCCTGCAGCTTCGACTTGAGCGTGGTGGTCATGGGTTTGATTCTCGCAGGTGCGTGAGGGCGGCCGCCCACCGATTTAGCGAGCGGCGGCGGACGGGGGGTCAGGCGTGTCAGTGGGGTCTGACACGATGGAGGAATGCGCGCGCGATACGGAGTACCCCTGGGAATTGCGGCGGCAGGCGCCGCCGGTCTGGTCTACGCGGCGGGCTTCGAGGTCCGCTCCTTCAGACTGCGCCGGGTGACGGTCCCCGTCCTGCCCGCCGGTATGCGCCCGCTCCGGGTCCTCCAGGTCTCCGACATCCACATGGTCGGCGGCCAGCGCAAGAAGCAGCGCTGGCTGCGCTCGCTCGCGGGCCTGCGCCCCGACTTCGTGATCAACACCGGCGACAACCTCTCCGACCCGGAGGCCGTCCCCGAGGTCCTGGACGCGCTCGGCCCGCTGATGGAGTTCCCGGGGGCCTACGTCTTCGGCTCCAACGACTACTACGGCCCCAAACCCCGCAACCCCGCGAGGTACTTGCTGGAGAAGAGCGCCGGCCGCCACGGCCTCAACGGCAACCCTCCCGTCGTAGGAGCCATCCACAACCCGTGGGAGGACCTGCGGGACGGCTTCGACGCGGCGGGCTGGCTCAACCTGACGAACACACGCGGCACGCTGAAGTTCGAGGGCGCGTCGGTGGAACTGACCGGCCTCGACGACCCGCACATCAAGCGCGACCGGTACGCGCGCGTGGCCGGCGGCCCGTCGGACGACGCCGACTTCTCGATGGCCGTGGTGCACGCGCCGTACCTCCGCGTTCTGGACGCGTTCGCGGCGGACGGCTACCCCTTGATCCTCGGCGGCCACACCCACGGCGGCCAGCTCTGCATCCCGTTCTACGGCGCCCTGGTCACCAACTGCGACCTCGACACGGACCGCGTGAAGGGCCTGTCCCGGCACTCGGCGGAGGGCCGGACGTCGTACCTGCACGTGTCGGCGGGGTGCGGGACGAGCAAGTACACGCCGGTGCGGTTCGCGTGTCCGCCGGAGGCGACGTTGCTGACGCTGGTGGGACGGGAATAGGCGAGGGCGAGGAGTGGCGGGGAGGGGCGGGGAGCAGACCGGGGGCTGGGGGGGTACCTCATACAGTCCACCCGTATCGCCCCATTCGTCCCCGCTGCCTAGCGTGAGGGCATGACCGCCCCGATACCCAGGGACATCCCGGACCTCCCCGCGGTACCCGGCATGCCCTCGCTGCTCGCCTCACCCGTTCCCGCCACCGCGGTGGTGGCCCCGTACCGCCGCCCGGTGGCGGCCGTGTACCGACTGCTGGTCGCGCTCGTGGCGGCAGCGGCGGTGACCGTCGACATGCTTCTCGGCAGCCCGATCCGGGTGCTGACCTACTTCACGATCCAGAGCAACATCCTGCTGGCCCTGGTCATGATCACCACGGCCCGCCGGGCCTGGACGGCCCGCCGCCCCCTCTCCCCCCTGGTGACCGGCGGGACCCTCCTCTACATCACGATCACGGGCCTGGTGTACCACCTGATCCTGGCGCACGCGTCGAGCCCGTTCGCGATGACGGGCGCACCCGTGACGGGCTGGCAGGCGGTGACGAACCAGGTCCTGCACACGGTGACCCCGATCGCGGCCGTGATCGACTGGCTGCTCCTGACCGCCCCCGGTCGGCTGCACCTGCGGATGGCGGCGACGTGGCTCCTCTACCCGATGGTGTACCTGGCGGTCACATTGGCCCGCGGCGAACTGATCCTCCCCGGCACACCGGGCCGCTACCTCTACACCTTCCTGGACGTCGAACACCACGGCTACAAGAGCGTCCTCGGCAACGCCCTCCTCCTCGGCCTCGCCTTCTACGCCCTCTCCGTCCTCCTCGTAGCCCTCGACCACGCCCGCCCCAACCCGATCCGCCACCGCGCCAAAACCGGATTTCGTCTCCAGCCACCGGTGGGCTAAAGTAAACGACGTCGCCGCGATGAGCAGCAACACCGGCAAGATGAGCGGCGACATCGGGGTGTAGCGCAGCTTGGCAGCGCGCTTCGTTCGGGACGAAGAGGTCGTGGGTTCAAATCCCGCCACCCCGACAGTTGAAACACCAGGTCAGGCCCGGTGCTGAGAGATCAGCGCCGGGCCTGATTTGCTTTGTGGCCCTGTTTTGGGAGCCGTTTGGGAGCCAACTGGGTGTGTCCATCGTTCTGCGCGAGAACCTTCACGTCTACGTATACGCAGGAGCCTGGATTCTGCTGGACGGACTCGCACAGCCACAGCAGCAAGCGGCCGCTGGCACGCGAAGGTGAGCACCCCCATGGACGGAGGCTCAACCTCGATGGGGATGCGTACGGGAACGCTTCGGGAACGCCTGTGACGTGTTCTTGCGCTGGGTCCCGTGCGTGGGCGGAAAGCAAACCGCTGTCCTGGCGCTGGCGTTCCTGGAACCGCCAGCCAACCGGCGGCGACACATACAACATCACCGGTTCGCGCCTTCGTTGCTGGCTCCCAACAGCATGTCGTGCAGAACAACACCTTCGGCCTGGACGCATCCAAGCTCGCCGAATTCGCCCAGCAGGTCCGGCGGTTCGCACCAAGCCTCGGGGTCTCCGCAGACGACCAACGGCAACTGATCCTGGACGCAGAGGTCCTGGAAGAAGCTGGCGACGGGCTTCCAAGCGGGTCCTGAGCAGCCCTTCGAACACGCGCACCGGCGACCGGCCCGAATCAAGTGTGAGGCCGGAGCCGGTCGTTGAGCGCGGCACCGACGTCGGGGCAGTGCTTCCGGATGGTGTCGAGGAAGGCGCGCAGCACCGGGGAGTGATCGCGGGCCGCGAAGGACAGTACGAGATCGGGCAAGGGCGTGCGCGGGGTCACTTCACAGAACCGCACTCCCGGACGCGGGACCGCCCTCATGCGGGACGGCCCCAGGCCGACGCCCACGCCGGAGGCGGCGAGGCCGATGATCGTGTGCACGTCCCTCGCGACGGTCGCGCCACCGAGAGCCGAGGAGTCCGTGCCGAACAGGGTGCGCAGTCCGGCGACTACGGCGGGTTCGTCCTCGCCGGCCGACACGATCAGCGGCTGTCGCCGCAACTGGTCGGCACTTACCGACTGTTGACCCGCGTACGGGTGCGCCGTACTCACCACAGCGATCACGTGGTCGCGTCCGATCGGGACGGACACGAGATACTCGGCTCCCGCACCCCGTGGTGGGCCGAGGGTGAGGGCAACGTCCAGCTCCCCGGCGACGAGAGCTGAGCTGCTGCGGCTGGTTGCCATCTCGTGCAGTTCCAGTCTCACGTCGGGCCGTTCACGGCCGAACCGGCTCAGGACGCCCGGCAGCGGGTCGAGCAGTGCCGAGGCGATGAAGCCGAGGCGCAGACGTCCCGTCTCGCCGCGCGCGGCCCGGCTCGCGTCGACCGTGGCCGCCGCGATCTCGTCGAGCGCCCGGCGCGCCCGCGCGAGGAACGCCTCGCCGGCGGCGGTCGGGAACACCCCCTGACGTGTGCGGTCGAACAGCCGGGCCCCGACCTCGCGCTCCAGGTCTGCGATCTGCTTGGACAGCGGCGGCTGCGCGATGCCCAGCTCGCCGGCCGCCCGGCCGAAGTGTTCGTGCTCGGCGAGAGCAACCGCGTACCGCAGGTGTCGCGCTTCCATGACCCGCCCTCCATCCCATCGATCCCATCGGCTGCTGGCAATACCTCAAAGGTATTGCGATGCCACTTACCAGATCTATGAATGGATGACGCTGTGGTTCCTCTCTGGAATGGAGCCATGAAGAACGCATCTCTGACCGACACCGTCTTCGTTTTCGTGCACGGCGCCTGGCACAGCTCCGGACAGTGGGCGGCGACGCAGCGCGCGTTGGCCGGACTGGGTGCTGCAAGCGTGGCCGTCGACTTGCCGGGGCACGGCTTCGACGCACCCCTGCCCACCGGATACCTGCTGCCCGGCCAGCCGGGCCTGCTGACCGAGAAGTCGCAACTCGCCACCCTGACGATGGACGACTGCGCCGAGGCGGTACTGAGCGTGCTGCGCCAGGTGCGTCACCATCGCACTGTCGTGCTCGTCGCGCACAGCGCGGGCGGCGGGCCCGCGTCCCTGGCCGCGGAGCGGGTGCCCGAGCTGGTGGACCGGATCGTCTACCTGTCCGCGTTCGTCCCGGGCGGGCGGCCGCGGTTCTTCGACTATCTGGGCTCACCCGAGAACGCCACCGCGCTGGGCCAGAACCTGAACCTCGGCGACCCCGAGGCCCTGGGCGCCGTACGGATCAATCCGCTCTCACCGGATCCCGCCTACCTCGACGAACTGCGGGAAACCCACTACCACGACACCCCCCTGAACCGCTTTGACCGGTGGCGGTCCGCGCTGAGCCCTGATCTGCCCCTGGCGATCCCGACGGCTCCGGTCACCCTGACCGCGGCACGGTGGGGACGACTTCCACGAACTTTCCTGCGCTGCGCCGAGGACCGGGCGCTGGCACCGGCCGCGCAGGACCTGATGATCGCGGAAGCCGATCGGGCCTTCCCCGGTAACCCGTTCACCGTGCATACCCTGCCCGGCAGCCACAGTCCGTTCGCCGCCCGGCCGAGCGAACTCGCAGCGGCCCTCGCCTCGTGAGCCGGCTCGTACTGCCGGTCGTGCTGAGCGCGACCTTCGTGCAGTTGCTCAACGTCACCGTCGCGCAGATCGCCGCTCCGGCGATCCGGACCGACCTGGGTGCCGGCTCAGGTGCCGTGCAGCTGATCCTGGCCGGGTACACCCTGACCTACGCCTGCTTGCTCATCACGGCCGCGCGCCTCGGCGACCGGTACGGCTATCACCGGCTGTTCGTGCTGGGCACCGTCGTCTTCATGGCCGGTTCAGTAGCTGCCGCGTGCGCTCCCGATGCCACGTTCCTCATCGCGGCCCGGCTGGTCCAGGGCGCGGGCAGCGGCTTGGTCGCCCCGCAGGTTCTGTCGATCATCCAGGTCGCCGTCCCCGCTGCCCGGCGCCCACGGGCTCTCGGCCTGTTCGGTGCCACGATGGGGGTGGCGTCGCTGGCCGGGCCACTGATCGGCGGACTTCTCGTCGGCGCCGACCTCTTCGGTCTCGGCTGGCGCTCGGTGTTCCTGGTCACGGTGCCGGCAGCACTCGTCTCGCTCGCGGGCGCGACCGCACTGCCTCGCACGCGAGGCGCGGCCGGACAGCGAGTAGACGGGGTGGGCGTGTTGCTGACCACCGTGGGCTTCGGTGCGCTGGTGCTGCCGCTCGCGCTGGGAGGCGAAGCCGGCTGGCCCTGGTGGACATGGGCCACTCTGGCCGTGTCCGTGGCCGTTCTCGGCTGCTTCGCCCTGACTCTCCCGCACCGGCCGGATCCCCTGGTGCATCCCTCGCTGTTCCGCGACCGGAGGGCGCGTGCGGGGTTGCTGCTGGTGTTCGTGTTCAACTCCGGAGTGCCGTCCTTCACGTATCTGCTGTTCCTGCACCTGCAGTCGGCCATCGGGTATACCGCCCTCACGGCCGCGCTGACGTCGGCTCCCTTCGCGGCCGCGGCCGTGCTGGGCAGCCGTGGCGCACCCGCGCTGGCCCGCCGACACGGGTCGGCCGTGCTCACGGTCTCGGCGCTGGTACTGGCCGGGACGGCCCTGGCTCTCGCGCCGCTCATCGGCACGGCGGCCGGACGCTGGGTGGCGTTGCCGGTCCTGGCCCTCGGCGGCGCCGCGTTCGGCTCGTTCACCGCCTCGGTGTTCGCTCTGGTGCTGGCGAGGGTGGACGGCTCCGCGGCCGGTTCCGTGTCCGGGCTGTTGCCCACGGCTCAGCAACTGGGCGGATCGATCGGGGTGGCTGCGGCGGGGCTCGTCTACTTCGCACCCGCCGCAGCCCCGGACGACGCGTTTCGGCACGCCATGATCTACGAGGCCGCCGTCTTCGCCGTCACCGCGCTGATCAGCCTTCGGATGCGCGATCGGAACCGACCAGCCGCGCCACGGGCAGATGCGGCGCGTGCTGCGAGGACGGTCGGAACACCTGGATCGTGAGCCCGGCGAAGCGCCGGGATACGAGGCAGCAGGCTCGTAAGCCCCGACGCCGAGCCGGCCTGCGGCCTCATCTGTCTCCGCCGTCTACGAACCTGGGAGGGCGCCGGCGAGGTCGGGCAGGGTTTGGTTCCAGGAGCCTCCGCCAACTTGATTTCCGCTGGTCACGGGGGCTGGCGTGATGTTGTCAGGATGGCGGGGCTTCATTGTTGAACTCAGGTGGGCCGACTTGGGTCAGGAGGGTGGCGAGCTCGTCGGTCGGTCGGCCGGTGTGCAGGCTGAGCAGGTTGGCGAGGAGGTCGTTCAGGGGTGGCCAGGGGAGGTCGCCGTGGTCGTTGTAGAGGCCGATCAGTCCGTGCATGGCGGTCCAGAGCATGAGCCCGTCGCGCCATTGCTGCTCTTCGGTGACCTGCCGTCCGCGGGCTGCGTTGACGCCCGCCAGGGCGGTGATCACCGTCTCGAAGAGATGGGCGCCGTCGCTGTGGCCTGCTCCGGGTGCAAGATCCGCCGGCATGCGCCCGCCGAAGAGAGTCCGGTAGTTGCCCGGCTGTTCGACGCCCCAGTGCACGTAGGCCGCGCAGCGGGCCACCAGGTCGGAGAGCGGGTCCGAGGCTGATTCCGCGGCCTGCTCCATGAGTTCGGAGAGCTCGTTGTAACGCAGCCGGAGCACGTGCTCGATCAACGCGGCCAGGTCGGGAAAGTGCCCGTAAATGCTGGCGGGAGCTACTCCCACCTCGCGGGCCACCTGCCGCAGGGTCAGCGTCTCCGGCTGATCGAGGGTGGCCAGCAGTCTCGCCGCGGCGTCCACGAGCTGGGCCTTGAGGACCTGCCCCTGACCGCGCGGGTTGCGGCGACGCGCTGGGCGCGCCTCGTGCGACGGCATCATCGGTCCCTTCCCATCGGGGTCGGCCCCTCGGCAGGGGTGATCACTTTACCGGCATCGGACGCGCTTGACAGACCGTAACCAACACATGTTCACTTACATAACCTACAGGTGTTTAGTTAAGGAATGGAACGCCATGCGTATCGCAGTACTCGGAGCCTCGGGCAAGGTCGGCCGCCTCCTCGTCGAGCAGGCCGTGGAGCGCGGGCACCAGGTCACAGCCCTCGTCCGCACGCCGGAACAGTTCACGGTCCCGCCCTCGGGGCAGATCGAAGTCGCCCGGGCGGACGTCATGTCCCCGGACTCGTTCCCCGACCTGAGCCGCTGTGACGCGGCCGTGTCCGCGATCGGGATCAGCAAGGGTGACGGCCCTGGCGCGCTCGCCGCTGGGGCACGGCTTCTCGCCGCCGCCGGTGGCCGCACCGTGTGGCTCGGTGCCCTGGGTACCGGGGCGTCGACCAACGCCGGCGGAAAGATCTATCAGGCGATCATGCAAAGGGTCGTGGGCAAGGAGATGCCGGAGAGGGAGGAAGCCGACCGGACCGCGCGGGACGCCGGCGCCACGGTGTTCCACGCCCCGGACCTCTGGGTCGGGGCTGTCAGCCCCAAGCGGCGCATCGCGCCGCTCGCGAACGTCAAGCGCCCCGTGCTGCCGCCCCACATCTCCCGTGCCACGCTCGCGGCGCTCATGCTCGACGAGGCGGAGAAGGGCGGTCACGGCGGCGAGATCGTCGTCCCCCTGAGCTGACCTGGAGGTGCCTTGGCGCGAGGTGGGGATGGGACAGGAGCAGGGCGCCCAGCGGTATCGCGGGGCGCCCTGCTCTGCCTGTCACCGGTCAGCCACCACCCCTGCGGTGAGCAGTGCGGCATCTTCCATGATCCAGTCGGCGCTCAGCCCGGCGCACGGCTTCACGATGACACCTACGCCGGCATCGACCGGGCCTCGCCCGCCTGCGCCACGCAGCAGCTGTCACCGAGCGCCACTTCCTCGACCTCGCCCGCATCAGCGAATCCGAACCCACCCCGATGTCTGCGCACGCTGGCATGATGCGCGCTCATGGGAACGAGGGACGACAGTGACGAGGCGTACGTGGTCGGCTTGTGCAGCCAGGTGCTCGGCGAGACGGCCTTGGCACAGCACAAGTTCGACTGGTTGCTGGGCGACCCCGGAACGGGCGGCCGACGTGCCAAGCTGCCCGTCGACGCCTACTGGCCCGGCCACCAACTCGTGGTCGAGTACCGGGAACTCCAGCACGACCAGCCCATGCCCCACTTCGACAAGCCCGACAGGCTCACTGTCAGCGGTGTCCACCGGGGAGAGCAGCGGGCACGGTACGACGCCCGGCGTGAAACGGAGATTCCCGCGCACGGACTGCGGCTGATCGTGATTCGGCCGGCCGATCTCGACGCCGACGGTCGCGGACGGCTCCGCCGTAGCCAGGAGACGGACCTGGCCGCGCTGACGAAGATCCTGGCCCGCCGCAGCGACGAGGACCAGGTCACGGACACCTTCCGTACCTGGCTTCTTGCCGAGGGCTGGACACCGGTTGATCCCACGGACCGTTGGACCGACCTCGAAGCCGTGCGCGGCGATGAGCGGCTGATCTGTGAAGTCAAGGGCCGCACGAGTGAGAAGGGGATCGACGCAGACATCGCCTACGGGCAGTTGCTACGGCGGATGACCAGCCAGGAACCCCGCACCCGGTACGCGCTGGTTGTGCCGTCCTCGTCCGTCAAGGCCGTCGAGCGCGTTCCGACACACGTACGCAGGCTGTTGCGCATCGATGTGTACGAGGTGACGGACCACGACGTGGTGCGCCGGTTGCCGGTATAGACGGGTTTCCGTGCCGGGCCACTGCGGGCCCGTCGAGAAGAAGAAGGTCGTCACCATGCTCGGTGACCCTCAACGGTCACACGGGGAAGGGTCACGCCTCCAGCGGATACAGCTGAGCAGCACTTCAGGGGGCCGGTACTGAATCCAGCACCGGCCCCCTGACGCTCGTCCCGAAGGACCAACGCGCTCAGTACGACAGCGCGTCCCCCGCATCCGCCAGCCAGTACGTAACCCGCAGCGAGTCGTCGACGTAGACGCCCTTAGCCGGCAGGGCCGGTGTCGCCGCCGGGCTGATGCCGTTGTTGGCGCGGTCGAAGAAGTAGACGGAGAGGGACTTCGCGGTGCGGCCGTTGGTGCCGCTGCCGTCGTCGCCGCCCGAGAGGGCTACGCCGGCGTAGCCAGACTCCCCCGGGGCGAGGGACGTGACCGCCTGCGGCTGGGACTCCTTCATCACCGGCGGTACGGACTGGGCGTCGCCGAAGTTGACGGCCGGGTAGTAGTAGAGGTCGCAGATCTTGGAACCGGTGTTGGTGACCGTGAGCAGCATGTGGTTGATGGGGCGCTTGACCGTCTGCGCGGTCACCTTCGTGTTGGCGCCGCTGCACGGGACGCTCGCCGCGGAGGTGTCCGTACCGGAGCCCCCGCTCGACCTGCTGCCCCCGGACCCCTTGCTGCCGCCCGTCGAAGAGCCACCAGTCGACGAGCCGCCCGACGAGCCGCCCGTAGACGAACCACCCGACGTGGAGCCACCCGACGTGGAACCGCCGGTCTGTCCCGTCGTACCGGTCTTCGTCCCGGCCGGTTCCGGAGTCGCCACCGAAGAGGAGGACGACGACGAAGAAGAGGTGGAGACCTGGTTGGCCGCGCCCTCGTCCTGTACGCCCAGCTTGTCGTTGCAGGCCGTGAGCGAGAGCGCGGCCAGCGCGACGGTCGCGGCGGAGGCGAAGAGGCGGGTGCGGGTACGGAGACGGGTGCGGGCGGTGAACGTGGACATGGCTGTATCCCCCTGGGAACGGTGGTGACTGGCGGGCCGCCCATCTGTTCGGCGGGCGGCGTGCTTTGATGACCGCAGCCTGTGCCGCTTTCCGTCCCAGCCGCTACGACAGCCGCTATCTACGGGAACCTGGAACGTTCGCACAGCCTCTCACCTGGGGGAACAATGACTCCCTGGAACGCCTGACTGGAATGGGGGAAGGGTGGCGACGCCTGAGGAGACAGCCGAGTTCGCGGCGCTGATACGGGGGCTCAAGGACCGGTCGGGGCTGAGTTACGGCGTGCTCGCGAAGCGGCTGCACATGAGTACGTCGACGCTGCACCGCTACTGCAACGGCGACGCCGTACCCACGGAGTACGCCCCCGTGGAGCGGTTCGCCCGGCTCTGCAGGGCGACCCCGGAAGAACTCGTCGAGGTCCACCGCCGGTGGATCCTGGCCGACGGGGCACGCCAGCGGGACCGCAGGGCCGCCACCGGGACGGCCACAGGGACGGCCACCACGGCAGACACAACGCCGGGTGCAGCACCGGAGCCTGACACGGAGGCGACCCCCGACCCCGCCGCCCCCGACCCCACCCCCTCGGCAAGCCGACCCGCCGTACAAGAACCGCGGCCCGCCGTACGCGACAACAAGAACCGCCGCCGCATCACCCTCCTCACCGCCGCCGCCGTAGCCGTCGTCCTCGCCGCCACGGCCCTCGTCCCCCGCCTGGTGTCCGGCGGTGGCGACGACAAGAAGCAGGAGGCGGGCTCCGTGACCGCGACCGGGCGGGGTACCGGTACCCCCTCGCCGTCCACCGCCCCCAAGGCGACGTCCTCGCCCTCCCCGTCCGCATCCGACAGCACGAGTCCGTCACCGTCCGCCACCGTCGGCGGCGACGTCTCCGCCTCCCAGAGCGCGAAGTCCGGCGGGGACGCGGACGTGGCGACGGAGGTTCCGCTGACGGTGACGACCCGGCCGTACGCCTGGGAAAGTCCGTGCAGCCAGACCTACTTGGTCGACCGTTCGCAGGGGAAGCTGCCGCCTCCGCCGACCGAGCAGGACGCGCCGAGCTGGGTGAGCGCGCTGGGGGCCGTCTCCGCCGACAGCCAGTACCTCGAACTCACCGTGCAGGGCACCGGCCACGACACCGTGGTGCTCAACTCCCTGAACGTACGGGTGGTCGGCAGCGCTGCGCCGGTCGCCTGGAACGCGTACACCATGGGGTACCTCGGGGTCGGCTGCGGCGGTGGCGTCCCCACGCACTCCTTCGACGTCGGGCTCGACGCGAGCCGCCCGGTGGCCACGCCGAAGTCCGGGCAGACGGGGCTCCCGTACAAGGTGAGCGAGAGCGACCCCGAGGTCCTGTACATCACGGCCGCCGCCGCGTCCCACGATGTGCGCTGGTACATGGAGTTGGCGTGGACCAGCGGCACCCGCCACGGCGTGCTGCGCATCGACGACCAGGGCAAACCGTTCCGCACCAGCGGCATGAGCGGGCGCCCGCGGTACATCTACTCGCTGGACGACAGCGCGTGGGTGCCCTTTCAGGGGGACTGAGGGGGCCGCCACGCCGTCGCGTTGACACGGACCGTCCCCGGACGTTGACTGGCAGCACGGCGCAGGGCAGTGGCCGGTACCCGGACGATCCCCCAACGCCGTCAGGCGGAACGGAAGCGACCCCCGATGATGTACGACCAGACACGCGCCCAACAGCCCGCGAGCCAGAACCGGGGCTCCTCCGAGCGCCGCACCCCGGGCCCCGAGCCGCTGCTCCCGTCCGGCGAACGGGACCAGGTCCTCCAGCGCCTGCGGCACGCCCTCAACACCTTCGCCGACACTCCGCACGATGCCCTGGAGGAGGCGGAGAGCGCCTACGACGAGGCCACCGCCCAGCTCGTGAAGGCCCTCGCGGCCCGACGGGAACTCCTCCGCGCCGGCTGGGCGGACCAGGACCCCGAGTCCCAGTCCGAGGAACTCCGGCACGCGCTGCGCCAGTACCGCGAGATCACGCAACGCCTGCTTCAGCTATAGCCGACCGGTATGGCCTCCCGCGCGCCCTCCCGCCCGCGTGATCGCCGCCTCCACCGCCCCGACCCGCTCCGCCAGCACCCCGAGAGCCACCACCGCACGGCTCAATGGATCGCCCTCCGCCGCGCCCCGCTCCCGCCCGTACGCCGCCTTCAACTCGCCCCACCGCGCCGCCTGTTCGCCGCTCAGCGTGCCACGCAGCTCCCCCAGCTTCAGCAGATTCGCCTCCGCCCCCACCCCGAGCGTCTGCGCCTCAGCCGCGTAGTGGTCGTCCAACACCGCCGACAACTCACGGGAGTTCATCACCGGCTCGATGCGCCGGGCGATCCGGTTCATCGTGCGGTACGACCCCTGGAGCCGGAACGGCGGCTCCGTGCGGTCGGTGTCCGTCGTCGCCGCGGACGCCATGTACGCGGCGTTGACCGCCAGCACCGTGTCCCGGGCGGTGATCAGATGCCCCAACACCACGAGGATCCGGGCCAGTTCCGCAGGCTCGCAGGCGTAGGAAAGCCGGTCGGCGCGGGCCGTCGCGTCGCCCTGCGCCAGCCGGATCAGCAGGTCCAGGTCGTTCCGGTCGCGGCCGGCCAGCGGGGCCAGTACGGGGTTGGACGTCAGCGCGTTCTCGACGAAACTCAGGGCGAACACCGCCTCCTTGCCGGTCAGTACGTCGCCGAGGTTCCAGACGTCGGCACGGTTCGCCAGCATGTCGGGGACCCGGAACCGGCCGCCCGACTCGGTGTACGGGTTGCCGGTCATACAGACCGCGAATCGCTTGCCCCGCAGGTCGTAGGTGCGCGGCGCCCCCTCCCACACGCCCTCCATCCGCCGCGTGGCATCGCACAACGGGATGAATTTCTGGAGGAGTTCGGGCGAGGTGTGCTGGATGTCGTCGAGGTGGAGGAGCACGTTGTTGCCGGCCGCCAGCGCGAAGTTGACCTTCTCCACCTCCTGGCGGGCGGTCGCGTTCGGCGCCTCGGCCGGGTCGAGGGAGGTGACACCGCGGCCGAGGGCCGGTCCGTTCACCTTGACCAGCAGCAGGCCGAGCCGGTCGGCGACGTACTCCATGAGGGTCGTCTTGCCGTACCCCGGCGGGGAGATGAGCAGCAGCAGTCCGCCCGAGTCGCCGCGCCGCCCCTCCCCCGCCGTACCGATCTGCCGGGCCAGGTCGTCGCCGATCAGCGGGAGGTACACCTCGTCGACCAGCCGCCCCCGCACGAAGGACGACAGCACGCGCGGGCGGTACTCGTCGAGGCGCAGGCGCGCACGCTCCGCTGCGACCAGGGCGGTACGGCGGCGCTGGTACGCGCGATGGGCGGGCACCTCGGCTGCCCTGAACTCCCGCGTCCGGGCCAGGAGTTCGTCCACCCGGAACGAAAGCGAGCCGGCCTCGATCCTCGGGTGCGTGCCCAGCAGCCCCCCGACCGTCTCCGTCACCCGCGCCTCCGACTCGTAACGATCCGCGTCCGGGCAGAGTTCGGCCGCGACCGCCTCCGCCAGATCGCCCGGGTCGACCTCCGTGCCGGACGCCGTCGTGTACGCCGTCAGCCACGCCTCCACCAACTGGCGGCGCGCGCCCGGGTCGTCGAGGGCCCGCACATCGTCGTCGTAGGCCGAACCGCCCACCGTGCGCCGGAACTTGTCGAGCAGCGTGCGGGCCCCCGCGCTGATCACGAAGCCCTCGGGGGCGGTGGTCAGTTCGTCGAAGAGGTACGCCGCCGCCCTCTCCCCCGTGTGTTCCGCCAGCTCCGCGAGGAAGTCCGCGACGGCCGGGGTCGGTCCGAACGTGTCGCGGGCCCGCGCGAGCGATCTCGCCCGGCGCGTCCAGCTCTCCCGTTCCGGCGCGCTCGTGCCGTGCGTCCAGAACAGCAACGCCGTTGCGCGGGCGGTCGGTTCGTGGCGCAGGAGGCCCGCGGCCTCGTAGCGGTGGAGCAGTGCGGTGAGGATCGCGGTCGCGTCGTGGTCGTGCACACCGCGTTCGTAGCCTTCGTCGTACGACTCCTGCGCGGCCCGGCGGACCAGGGCGGCGAGGTCGGGTTCCTGGGCGAGGGCCGGTGCGCCGTGTTCGTCGAGGAGGCGGGCGGCAAGGTGTTCCGCGCGGTAGACGGCCGGTGACTCGGAGGGCAGCGGGCGGTCCCAGAAGGCGCGGGTGGCCGCGAACTCCGGGTCGGTGACCGGGGATCGGTAGTCCGTGCCGGTGAGGGCGAAGGCCAGGCCCTCGCCGAAGGGGACCAGGGTGAGGTCGAGGGGTTCGGTGTTCACGGCGAAGCGGTGGCGGCCCAGGCGCAGGGTCCGGCCGCCGTCCGTGTAGAGGTCGGTGCGGTCGCGCAGGGCGCGGGCCGCCTCCTCGCGGGCCGCCGCGAGCCGGCCGGTCAGCTCCTCCGCGCGCACCTGGTCGCCCAGGTCCCGGAGTCGGTCGGCGCTGCGGCGGATCTTCGTCACCATCGGGTCGGAGGCGAAATACGTGCTGACCGCGTCGGCGTCGGCGAGCGTGGCCGCCCGGCGCGCCACGGTCTCCAGGACCCGGGTCGCCGAGGCCGCCAACTGCTCGGCCCTGCGCGCCCGTTCGTCGGCCAGGGTCTGCTTGCGGGCCGAGAAGGTCTCGTAGATCTCGGTGCGTCTGCCGGTCAGTCGGTCGAGGAAGTCGTCGAAGTCGGTGAAGCGCGCTTCCAGGTTCTCCAACTGGACCAGCAACCGCGCCAGTTGGGTGTCGCAGTCCTCCGGTGTCGTCGCGTCCGCGAGCGCGCCCGTCACCGACTGGCCGAGCAGCGCGAACTCGGCCGCGAACTCCGCCCTGCCCTCCCGGTCCTGGAGTTCCCTGCGGCGGGCGTCCAGCGTCGCGCGGGCCCGGTTGACCCCGCCCAGGACCTCGGCGATCCGCTCCAGGATCGACGTACGGACCGTGGCGTCACCGATGTCGAGCCCGGCGATCACCTCGGTCACCGTCCGCAGCCCGTCGGTGAGTTCGTCGAGGCGGGCCGTCACCGGCGCCGCCCCGGCGACCGTGACCAGCTCGCCCGCCTCCACCACCAGCGCGTCGATCAGCTCGTGGTGCCCGGCGAACGCGTCCTCGCGCGCCAGGAAGGCCACCGCCCGCTGCCCGAACGCCCCGAGATCCGCCTCCGCCCCGGCCGCCAGCTCGTCGATCCGCGCGGTGTCGGCGTACCGCATCTCCTTCAGCGTCAGCAAGTGCCCCTGCGCGCGCCGGAGTTCGGTCAGCCCGACTACCCAGCCCGCCGCGTCCCGGGGCACCTCGCCACGCAGCCGTCGTACGAGCGTGGTGAGCCGGTCCGTGGCGGCGACGAGGGCGTCGGCGGCCCGGGCGGTGAGCGTGCGGACCGTCTCGAACTCGGTCAGGACCTGTTCCGCTGTGACCCGGACGTCGGCCAACGGGCCGCCCAGATCGCCGAGTTCGGCGTCCCCGAGCCAGAGGTACGAGTCCGCCGCACGGACACACGCGGCGACCAGCGCCTCGTACATCTCCGTCGTGGGTTCCATCCCCGCGACCGCGCCCGTCAGCGACAGACAGTCGGAGATCCCACGCACGAGATCGGCGTTGCCCACCCTGAACAGCGGTCCGGAGCCGGTGAGTTGCGCGGCCGCGTGGGTGTCGGAGACATACGGCGTACGCCAGATCCGCACCGGATGGACGCGGGCCGCTTCCTCCTCCCCGGCCTCGCTCAGCACCATCAGCGTGCCGTCGTCGAAGAGCGCCCAGCCCTGGCAGGACAGCGGGGTCGCGATCTCCTTGCGGATCAGGTTGTACGGCAGCAGGAGGCTCCGGCCCGGCACCCGCGCCCGGTACGCGAACAGCACGTCCTCGCCGTTGGGCGAGTGGACGACCCGCTCCAACTCCAGCCCGACAACGTCCACTTCGAAGGTCTTGTACGCCCCCGTCGCCAGGCAGTACCCGCCCGGGAAGACGATCCCCTGCTCCTCCGGCAGCCGCCGGCACGACAGCCCGATCCCGTCGAGCCGCACGACTCCCTTGGTCAGCGTGTTGAAGACCAGGAAGCGGTGGGCCTCCTCCTTGTACGGCCGGACGCGCAGCAGCACCAGCGCGCCCACCCGCGCGTACGCGATCTCCGCGTCGGCCGGCGACTGCAACGGCTCGTCCACCGGCTCGGAGTAAATCCCCTCCCCCGTCTCGGTGTTGTCCTCCACCTTGACGGTGAGGGTGCCACCGACCGTGTCGACGTACAGCCCGTCCTGGATCCGGACGTGCGGGTGCCGGCCGGGGACATGGTCCTCGCGGGTCGTCTCCGTCCACTCGAAGTCGTACGGCGGCGGGAGGACGTGGTCGCGTTCGCCGTGCGCGTCCAGGAAGGTGGCCGCCCGGCCGTCCTCGCGCAGTGCCCAGCGCAGGACGCGGATGTCGTCGGCCTTCTCGCCGGTCCGGAACACCGCCAGCAACTTGCCGTCGACGCGCCGGAGTTGGAGCAGGCGGGCTTGGCGGTAGTAGCGGTGGAGGGCTGCGAACTCCCGCACGAAGTCCGGGTCGTCGAGCAGTCCGGGTACGGCGTCCTCGGGCAGCCGGAGCAGGTCGTGGCGGTCGTGCGAGGCGAGGACGTCGGCCACCGTCGTCTCGCGGGTGATACCGACGGATACCTGGTGGCCGAAGAGCAGTACGTCCCCTACGGCGACGATGTCGCTCGGCAGGGCCGGGTGCTCGGTGTTCAGGCGTTCGGTGGCGGTGAGCTCCAGGCGGGTGGAGCCGAACTCCTCGGTGCGGCGGGCGTTGAGCGCCTCCGCACGCCGGGCGAGTTCGGCGGCCTGTGCGGCGAGGCGGTCGCGCAGGACCTCGTAGGTGCCGGTGTCCAGGCCGGTGGTCATGCAGCCCTCTCAGGATCTCGGGTGGGATGGGGTCCGGAACTGCCGTCCCCTGTGCGGCAGTTCCGGACCGTCGGTGGGGTCAGACCTTCGCCGGATGGCCGTTGAGCGCGGCCAGCGGAGTGTCCGCGAGGCCCAACTCGCCGGCCTTGTCCAGCAGTTGCCGTAGCTGACCGGCGTTCGCCGTGTCCGACGTCATCAGCCGCATGAGCAGCGCGGACACGGTGAGGTTCTGCACGTCGGCCGTGGAGACCGAGCCGAGGACGCGGGCGAGGTCGTCGGCGATGTTCGACGTGCCGTCCAGCCACGGACGCGCCAGCGCCTGTGCCGTCTCGGAGTTCTGGACGAAGCCGTCGACGCTGCGGCCGAAGGAGATCGACGACATCAGCCGGTCGAAGAAGACGGTGTCGCCGCCGACGATGTCGATGTCGGCGTGCTCCAGACCGGTCGCGAGGACCGTGGCCTGCGCCTCGGCGACCTGCCGCTGCACATCGAGCCCCGCGAGCCGGATCTCCTTCTCGGCCTGGAGCCGCAGCCGGTACTCCTCGTGGCCGCGCGAGGCGTCGTCGAGGGCGGCCATCGCGGCGGCCTTCTCGGTGAGCCCCTCCGCCTCGGCCTTCAGCTTCTCGCCGATGCCGGTGGCCTCCGCGAGCGCGTTCGCCCGTACACCCTCGGCCTGCGCGAGCACCTTGGCCTGCGCGCCCTCGGCCTCCGCGAGCGCCTTGGCCCGGGTGCCCTCGGCCTCCGCCCGCAGGCGGGCCTCGGTGCCTTCCGCCTCCGCCCGCAGCCGCGCCCCCGTGGCCTCGGCCTCCGCGCGGCCGGCCTTCACGGTGACCTCGGCCTCCTTGTCGCGGACCTGGACCTCGGCGAGTCCGGCCGCGGCGGCCTCCGCCTGGACGCCCTCCGCGAGGCGCAGCTTGGCGCGGGCGTCGAGGTCGGCGGACTTCAACCGGGCGTCGGCGAGGGTGAGTTGCTCACCGGCCCGGTGCTTGGCGGCGGCCTCCGCGGCCTCGGCCGCCTTGATGTCCTTGACCAGCTTCTCCTGCGCCTCCGCCTCGGCGCCGATGATCACGGCCTGCCGGGTGCGCTCCGCCTCCTCGACGACCCGCAGTTTCTTGATGGCCTCCTCCTGCTCCGCGACCGTGCGGTCCACGGCGATCCGCTCCCGGACCACGTCCGCGACCTCGCGCCGCTCGGCCTCGACCTCCTTGTCCTTGGCGATCCCGGACAGCGAGGTCTCCCGTTCGCGGGCGATGACTTCGAGGAGGCGGTCCTTCTCGATGCGCTCGTTCTCCACGGCGATGACCCGCTCGCGGTTCTTCTGCGCGACGGCGATCTCGCGGGCCTGGTTCTCGCGCTGGACGCCGAGTTGCTCCTCGGTACGGAGGAACGCGGTCTGCGCGCCCAGCCGTTCCTCCTCCTGCACCTTCGCGGTGGCGGCCTCCTCCTTGGCGCGCAGGGTCTCCACCTCGCGCCGCTGCCGGATCTCCGCCTCGGCCTGCCGGCGCTCCAACTCCAGGATGGTCTCCCGGGCGTCGACGTTCTGCCGGGTGATCTCCTTCTGCTCGGTGCGCTGGAACTCGTTGGTGCGCACATGCTCGATCGTCGTCAGCTCGGTGATCTTGCGGATGCCCTGCGCGTCCAGGATGTTCTGGTTGTCGAGTTGGGTCATCGGCGTCTGTTCGAGGAAGTCGATGGCCGCGTCGTCGAGGTGGTAGCCGTTGAGGTCGGTGCCGATGACCTGGATGATCCGGTCCCGGAACTCCTCGCGCTTGGTGTAGAGATCGACGAAGTCGAGCTGTTTTCCGACAGTCTTGAGCGCCTCGGAGAACTTCGCGGCGAAGAAGTCCTGGATCGCCGCCGGGTCGCTCGCGGTCTGGGTGCCGATGGCCTGCGCGACCTTGATGACGTCCTCGACGGTCTTGTTGACCCGCACGAAGAAGCTGATGTGGATGTCGGCCCGGATGTTGTCCTGGCAGATCAGGCCCTCGCGCCCGGTGCGGCGGATCTCGATGGTCTTCACCGAGATGTCCATGAACTCGGCCTTGTGCAGCACCGGCAGGACGACCGCACCGGTGAAGGTGACGTCGACCTTCTTCGTCTTGGAGACGATCAGGGCCCGCCCCTGCTCCACCTTCCGGAACAGCCGGCCGACCATCAGCAGCAGGGTGAGCGCGATGAGCAGGACAACGGCGACGAACACACCGATGCCCACGGTGATGGCGTTCATGACATGGGTCCTCAAGGGATGAGAAGGGTGGTGAAACGAACGTGGACCAACAGACGTGGGCCAACAGGCGTTGACTGCCTACCCCGGGTTGCCGCCCGGGTTGCCGCCCAGACCGGCCCTCGGGTCCAGCGCACTGTCGTAGGGCGCGACCCAGAAGAACTCGCCGGTCTCGTCGAAGGCGTAGAGCAGTCCGGTGCTGCCATGGGTGAGGGCGCCGGTGTCGTTCTGGCGCACCTGGACCACCGCGGCCGACCCGTCGGCGGCCCTGACCTCGGCCTGCCCGAAGGTCTGGTCGACCCGTCCCGTGCGAATGGTGCAGGTCAGTCCGACGAAGTCCAGCCGGGACGGCCCGGCTTCGTCGGGGAAGAGGCGGTGCAGAGGTCGTACGAGCACCTGGGTCGTCCGCCAGGAGACGTACACCGTGCCCAGCAGCACAACCACCCCGACCAGCACGCCGATCGGGCCGGACGGGACGAGCAGCACGCTCGCGCAGAAGCTGATCAGCCAGCCGACGGCGACGAACAGCGAGAAGGCGAGGGTCACCGGGACCCCGCCGAGCCACCGGACGTCGGCGTGCGCGCGGGAGTGGAGGTGGGCGTGACCGTGTCCGTGGGCGTCGGCCGCGCCGAGCGCGACCAGCAGCCAGTACAGGACGACCACGACGAGCGCCGCGGTGAAGACGACGGCGGGAAACCCGATGGCGGCCGTGACGAACGCCCCCATGATCCCCGCCCCCCGTTCCCTCGCTCGCCCTGACAGCCCGCGGGGATGCGCGGATCGCGGTTCCGGTGCGGGACACCTGCCGGTGTCCGGCACCGGATCCTTCCGCGGTGCTCCCCTGGCGCCATGGTGCGCGCGGGGTGCGCGCCCGCGCATTGCCGGAACCCGGCAGTGTTCATTAGGGTCTTGATGCCGGTGCCGCGCTAAGAAAGCGTTACCGGGGCGTCAAGAAAACAGGGGGCGGAGTTGCCGGAGCGCGGGATGCCTGAGCAGTATCTGGCGGGGTACGCGCAGCTCCTGGCGGAGGTGGCCGGCACCGGACGCCGGCTGACCCGGGCCGAGTTGGAGGCCCGCCGCACCCTGGGCGAGCAGGCGGCCGAGGCGGGCCACGGACTGCGGGCCCTGGTCAGCGCCCATCTGACCGCCACCCGCACCGCCTGGCCGCAGACCCCCGGCTCCGCCGACTGCGTCCTGGCAGCGGTGCAGCAGGTCGTCGACGCCTTCGCCGAGGGCTACGACCGCGCCCAGCGCCTCGCCGTACGCCAGGAGGAGGCGGCCCGGCGGGAGTTCATCGACGACCTCCTCTACGGCCGCAGCGACCTGGGCCGGCTCGCCGAACGCGCCGAGCGCTTCGGCCTGCACCTGTCCCACACGCACGCCGTCGCCGTGGTGCAGGGCCCGACGCCGTACGACGAGAGCGCGCCGGTGCCGCGTCAGGTGGAGCGCGCGATGATCAGCCGCTTCGGTGACCGCAGCATCCTGCTCACCACGAAGGCCGGCCGGATGCTGTGCGTCGCGCCCGGCGACCAGGACGAGGTCCTCGCCCACTTCGCCAAGCAGTCGTACGCGGCGGCGGAGGGCGCCCGCGCGGCGATCGGCCGACCGCAGCCGGGCGCGGGCGGGATCGTCCAGTCCTACGAGGAGGCCCTCAACACACTCGAACTGGCCGAGCGGCTCAACCTGGAGGGGCCTCTCCTGCGCGCCGCCGACCTGCTGGTCTACCCGGTGCTGACCCGCGACCGGCAGGCCATGGCCGATCTGGTCCTCGACGCGCTGGGCCCGCTCACCAAGGCGCGCGGCGGCCCGCGACCGCTGCTGGACACCCTCTCGACGTACTTCGACTGCGGCTGTGTGGCCGCGGAGACGGCCCGCCGGCTCTCGCTGAGCGTGCGCGCGCTGACCTACCGGCTGGAGCGCATCCACCAGCTCACCGGCGCGAACCCGGCCAATCCCGGCCAGCGGTACACGTTGCAGACCGCCGTGATCGGGGCCCGCCTGCTGGACTGGCCCGACAGCGAGTTGTGAGGCCCCCGAGGGCAGAAAAAAGCGACCCCGCGCCCGGATGGATCGTCGGCGGCGTGGTCGCTTGAGGTGTGCGGAGCGGCGGGGGCGGAGGCGTCAGCCCAGGGTGGTGCCGATGTACGAGGTCGATTCGGGGCCGGAGTCCGCGGCGGGCTCGGGAGCCGTCGGTGCGGGGGTCGCGGGCGCGGGCGGCGTCTCGTGGCAGGTGAAACCGAGCCGGGTCAGGGCCCTGGTCACCTCGAAGGCGGTGAAGTCACGGCGGTCCTGCTTGGTGATGACCTCGCCGACCTGCTTGACCGGGTACAGCTTGCGGCTGATGACGGCGCAGGGGCCGGTGACCGGCTGCTCCGGGCGGATGCCCTTGAGCATCGCCTCCACCTCGCTCTTCGTCAGATCGAAGGGGTAACGGGCGATCACGCAGCGCATGGTGCCTCACCTAGGGGTTCGAGCGGGCGGAGAGGGGAGGATTTCTCCGCGGGGAATGCGGAAGAACGGCCGAAGAACGGCGGGTGACCGAAGAACGGCGACTAAATGAGCGGATACGAAAAGGGGCCCGCACCCAAGGTGCGGGCCCCTGTTTCGCAGTCTCGCGTGCTTAGGCGGGAACGATGTTCTCCGCCTGCGGGCCCTTCTGGCCCTGCGTGATGTCGAAGGTCACCTTCTGACCTTCCTGCAGCTCGCGGAAGCCCTGGGTGGCGATGTTCGAGTAGTGGGCGAAGACGTCGGCGCCGCCGCCGTCCTGCTCGATGAAGCCGAAGCCCTTTTCCGCGTTGAACCACTTCACGGTACCGGTGGCCATGTCTTAACTCCTAGGCAGTGCACGAGATCCGCACTTTACGAATCTCCTCCATCGCCGTGATGATCACCTGTCCGGAAACCCGGTTCAAAATTGGCAACCACAACTGCAACTGAAGTCAGCCTAGCACGGAACCCTTTTTCGCGGCGGTGGAATTGTGTGGGAAAAGCGCCGCACAAAACAGTGAATTTCTGTTTCGGGCGCATCAGATTTTCTGCTGCTCCTCGTGCTCCTCGCCGGACCGCAGCTCCTCGTTGACACGCAGCGCCTCGTCCAGCCGGTCCTCCAGGCTGATGATGCGGCAGGCGGCCTCGATGGGAGTCCCCTGGTCGACCAGTTCGCGGGCCCGGGAGGCCGTACGGAGCTGATGGCGCGAGTAGCGGCGGTGCCCGCCGTCCGACCGCGTCGGGGTGATCAGCCCGGCCTCGCCCAGTGACCGGAGGAAACCGGGGGTGGAGGCGATCAGCTCGGCGGCCCGGCCCATGGTGTAGGCCGGGTAGTCGTCGTCGTCGAGCCGGTCGGCCGCGGGCTGCTGGCTTTCTGAGGGCATGTACACCTTTCCTGCGGGCCGCCTGAGGGGCGGCCCACCGCACGGGTCCGGGTTTCCCCGTACGGGAACTCTAGTCGCACCCAGGGAATCTCTGTTGCGGCGAGCACAGATGTCCTGACGCGGCTTGACGCGGTCAGCGTCCCAGGACCAGGACGTAGCAGGGCCCGGACGGCCGCGGATCAAGGTCTACGGGGTCGGGTACGGAGCCCCGTTCGGGGGCTTCTCCGGCGGTCCGTTCGGAGGTCTGTTCGAGGTCCGTGGCGATATTTCGTACGACGTCCTGCCAGCCCCAGGCCCGGTAGGCGGCCAGTGTCTCGGTGTCCGCGCGGGGCACCAGGGCGATGCCGAGGGCCGGCGCGTGGTCGGCGAGCAGCCGGCGCTGGAGGCGCCGGGCGAGGTTCCAGTCCCGGTCCTGGTAGTGGGTGCGCACCCGGGGCGGGACGACGATCCCGGAGACCGCGAAGAGCCCGCCGGTGAGCGCGAGGCCGCGCAGGCTCCGGGGGAGGTCGGCGTCGCACCCCTGCCACCAGGGGTCGGTGCCGCGCACGGGGAAGCCGTAGGCGCAGGCCGTCAGGGTCGTGTTCTCGGCGATCAGCAGGGCGAAGCCGGGGCGCCGGACGTCACCGGCAAGGCGTCGCAGGAAGGCGGCACGCGAAGGGTTCCCCGTACGGGTCCCGCCGCAGGTCTGCTCGTACAGATCACCCAGGTCCTCGAAGCGGTCCTCGATCTGGCGCCGGCTGAGCGGGCGGACGCGGTCGCCCTGCGTGGGCGAGGGGCCGCGCTCCCGGCCGGCCGGGGACCACGCCTGCTCCCGGTCCGCCGTACCGGCGCCGCCGCGCTCGGCGAGCCGCGCGGTCGGCCGACCGGGCACGTTCACGGTCATGGGCTGAGCCCTGCCCCGGGCGCGCGCACATCCGCCCGGCGTCGTCATTCACCGAGGACGGCACCGGCGCGATCCGGCGCACGAGAAATCCCCGGTTCTTTCACGGTACGCCCGCGCGGGTGGCGGGGGCGGGCGGCGACGGGTCGCGTCCGCGGAGTCCCGTCGTCCGCCCGCGGGTCGGACCTCGCGCCCGCCGCGGAAGCGGCCGGTGGCGCGTGCGCTCGGCGGACCCGGCGCAGACCTTCGTACTGGGCGTACTCGGGTCTGCGCCCGGTGCGGCGAGTGGGGACACCTCGCACGCTCTCAAGGCGGCGGGGAGCGTGCCGGGCGACGCGAGGCGGGCGGGGCCTCGCGGACGCGGCCCGCGTCCCTTACCGGTTCCGGCCTTACTGGTTCCAGCTCTCGTCGTACGGGTCCTTCGGTGTCGGGACCGGTCGGGCCTGGGTGACCTGGAAGTAGGGGATCGGGCCGTTGTTGACGGGGTCCTTGGTCTGCTTGGGGCTGTAGGTGCCGGTGACCTCCAGCCAGGTGTCGGGCTGGAGGACCGGTGGGATCTTGCCGGTCAGCGCGATCTTGACCGGCTGGGCGTCGGCGGCACAGCAGTTGAGGGCCATGCGGACCAGGTAGGGGGCACCCGACTTGTCCAGTGCTATGAAGCCGGTGACCTTGAGTTGCCGGTCGCCGAGGGAGTGCCCGTGGTCGTAGACCGCGCGGCTCGCGTAGTCAACCAGGCCGATGGTGAGCGGGTTGCTTTCGGGGAGCTTGGAGAGGCCGTAGGGCTGCTGGAGGGCCGTGCCCGTGCGGACCGCGCTGTAGGAGCCGAGGGCGGGCGGGGCGACCAGGATGAGGGCGAAGAGGGGGAGGATCAGGAGCCAGGAGATGCGGGGTTCGCGGTGCACATGACCGGGAGCGTGCTCGTGTTCGTCACCCTCCCCGTGCGCCTTCTCCGTCTCCTTGGTCAGCCGGGACCGGCGCCACTCGTACCAGGCCGTCGCCAGCGCCGCCACGATCAGGACCGCGCCGGAGAGCAGCAGCAGGGGCTGGAGTCCGGCCTTGACGTAGCGCAGGTAGAGGTTGGTGAGGCCCGCGTGCAGGAGGGCCGCGCCGACCAGGAACAGGACCGCCGCCTGTGCCTGCCGGTTCACAGGAGCACCGCCCCGGTGACGACCGCGCCCGCGATGGCGAGGGCGAAGGTGGCGGGTGCGAAGCGCAGTGCGAAGCCGCGGCCGAAGGTGCCGGCCTGCATGGCGAACAGTTTCAGGTCGATCATCGGTCCGACCACCAGGAACGCGAGTTTGGCGGTGAGCGAGAACTGGGTGAGCGAGGCGGCCACGAACGCGTCCGCCTCCGAGCAGATCGACAGCAGGACGGCGAGCACCGAGAGGGCGAGGATCGCCACCACCGGGTTGTCGGCCGCCGTCCGCAGCCAGCTCGCCGGGGCGACCGCCTTGAGGGTCGCCGCTGACATGGCGCCCAGCACCAGGAACCCGCCGGCCTGCATCACGTCGTGCCGCACCGAGCCCCAGAACGCGGCCCCCTTGGTCTCGCCCTCGTGCGGTTCGTGGGCGGGCAGCCGCAGCCAGTCGGTACGGCCGAGCCGCTGCCACAGCCAGCCCATCACACAGGCCACGAGCAGGCTGCCGACGAACCGGCCGACGACCATCTCGGGGTTGCGCGGGAACGCCACGGCCGTCGCCGTCAGCACGATCGGGTTGATCGCCGGGGCGGAGAGCAGGAACGCGATCGCCGCCGCCGGGGTGACCCCGCGTCGCACCAGCGCCCCGGCCACCGGCACGGACGCGCACTCGCAGCCCGGCAGGATCGCGCCCGCCATCCCGGCCACCGGCACGGCCAGCACCGGGTTGTTGGGCAGCGCGCGGGCGAAGAACGTCGGCGGTACGAACACCGCGATGGCCGCCGACAGCAGCACGCCCAGCACCAGGAAGGGCAGCGCCTGCACGACCACGGCCACGAACACCGTCATCCAGCTCTGCATCACCGGCGCGGACAGCGCCTGCCGGATCGGCCCCTGTGCCAGCACGACCACGAGCAGCACCATGGTCAGCACGAGCGGCGAGTTGAACTGCCAGCCGCCCTCCCTCTTCGTGGGGGCGGGCGTTTCCGCGGTCGACGGCGGCTCCGTGGTCGGCGCGGCTGGTTCGGTGGTGATGGCCACGGGTGAGGTACCTCCGGCAGACGCGGGTTTCGCGAGTTTTGCTCCCTCCCTCTGCATACGGCAGTGGAGGCACGGGTGTTCAGCGGAAAACTGGAACCACCCGCCTCCTTGGGGCAGTCTTTTCCCTCGTGGCGAGCAGCGTTCCGAATCAGACCCCGCCGGGCACCACCCGCGCGCACATGGTGGTGTGCGGCGACGACGCGCTCGCCCACCGGCTCGCCGCCGAACTGCGCAGTGTCTACGGCGAGCAGATCACCCTCGTCGTACCGCTCTCCGAGGCCACCGCCCGCCCTCCGGTGGTCGGCCGCGCGCGGGCCGCCTCGGTGGCCCTGCTCGACCGGGTCAACGCGGCGGTGGCCCGGGCGAACGGCAACGGTACCCCCGCCGCACCCGAACCCCCGCGCGGGGAGCGGGTGTTGGAGGTCGCCGAGCTGACCGAGGCGGTGTTCGCCGAGGCCGGTGTGGAGCGAGCGACCGCGCTGGCCCTCGTCCATGACGACGACGAGACGAACATCCGCGCCGCCCTCACCGCCCGCCGCCTCAACCCCCGCATCCGGCTCGTGCTCCGCCTCTACAACCGACGCCTTGGCCAGCACATCGAGGAACTCCTCGACCAGGCGGCCGCGTTGGCGACCGGCGAGGAGGGCGGGTCCGGGTTCGACGCGTCCACCACCGTGCTCTCCGACGCCGACACGGCCGCGCCCGCGCTGGCCGCCACCGCGCTCGCCGGTACCAGCAAGGTCGTCCAGACCGACGGGCTGCTGCTGCGCGCGGTGGAACGGCCGCCGCCGGGCCCCGGGCAGGTCGCCGACCCCGGACTGGCCACGCTGGCCCTGCTGTCGGCGACCAGCAGCGACCCGGCCGGCGCGGACGGCTCCGAGGGCATGGGCGAACAGGGACCGCGCCTGCTGCCCGACGCGGCGGCCGTCGCCTCGGCCACCGGGCGCGGCACCGTCGTCCTGGAACAGGTGTCGTACGCCGGACCCCAACTGCCGGGCGGACGCGGGGGCGGGGGCGGTGTCGTACCGCCGTTCTCCTCCCTCTTCTCGCGACGGCTGCGCTGGTCGCTGGCGGGCATGGTGGCGTGCGTGATCGCGCTCGCCGTCTCGCTGTGGCTGGTGACGAAGATCCACCCGCTGACCGCCTTCTATCTGACGCTGCTCGACCTGTTCGCGATCGACGACCCCGCGATCGGGGCGTCCCTGGGGCGGCAGATCCTCCAACTCCTCTCCGGTCTCGTCGGGTTGCTGATGCTGCCGGTGCTGCTGGCGGCGGTCCTTGAGGCGCTCGGCACCTTCCGCACGGCGTCCGCGCTGCGCAAGCCGCCGCGTGGGCTCGGCGGGCATGTCGTGCTGCTCGGCCTCGGCAAGATCGGCACCCGGGTGCTGACCCGGCTGCGGGAACTCAACATCCCCGTGGTGTGCGTCGAGGCCGACCCCGACGCCCGCGGGCTCGCGGTCGCGCGCCGGCTGCGGGTGCCGGTGATCCTCGGTGACGTCACCCAGGAGGGCGTCCTGGAATCCGCCAAGGTCCACCGCTCCCACGCCCTGCTCGCGGTCACCAGCTCCGACACCACCAACCTCGAAGCGGTGCTGTACGCACGGTCCGTACGGCCCGATCTGCGGGTCGTACTGAGGCTGTACGACGACGACTTCGCGACCGCCGTGTACCGCACCCTGCGCGCCGCCCACCCGCACGCCCTGACCCGGAGCCGGAGCGTGTCCCATCTGGCCGCGCCCGCGTTCGCCGGGGCGATGATGGGGCGGCAGATCCTGGGCGCCATCCCCGTCGAGCGGCGGGTGCTGCTGTTCGCGGCGATGAGCGTGGGCGGGCATCCCCAGCTGGAGGGGAAGACGGTCGCCGAGGCGTTCCGTGCCGGGTCCTGGCGGGTGCTGGCGCTGGACACGGCGACACGGGACGCCTCGGAGGACGTACGGCGGTCGGGGCTGGTGTGGGATCTTCCCGACACGTATGTCCTGCGGGGCTCGGACAGGGTTGTGCTCGCGGCGACCCGGCGGGGGTTGGCGGAGTTGCTGGGGCGCAGGCCCCGGGATCGGGCCGGGACGTAGGGAGCGGGGACCTCGGATCCCCGCTCCGCGCAGGTGCCCAGGAGTACGCGAACTCCCGGGCGTCCTGGCCTACTTCGCCAAGTGCCGCGCCGCGAAGTCCAGTTCCAGTCTCACCTGCTTGATCCGCTCGTCCACCACCAGTGACCCGTGCCCCGCGTCGTACCGGTACACCTCGTGCACGGCGCCTCTCTTCTCCAGGCGCTTCACGTAGTTGTCGATCTGGCGGATCGGGCAGCGCGGGTCGTTGACCCCGGCCGAGATGTAGACCGGGGAGGTGACCTCGTCGACGTAGGTCAGCGGGGAGGACGCCGCGAAGCGGGCCGGGACCTCCTCGGGGGTGCCGCCGAGGAGGGTGCGGTCCATGGCCTTCAGGGCTTCCATCTCGTCGTGGTACGCCGTCACGTAGTCGGCGACCGGCACCGCCGCGATGCCCAGTGTCCACGCGTCGGGCTGGGTGCCGAGGCCGAGGAGGGTGAGATAGCCGCCCCAGGAGCCGCCGGTGAGGATCAGCCGGTCGGGGTCGGCGAGGCCCGAGGTGATCGCCCACTCCCGGACCGCCGCGATGTCCTCCAGCTCGATCAGACCGACCCGGTACTTCAGGGCGTCCGTCCACGCGCGCCCGTATCCGGTCGAGCCGCGGTAGTTGACCCGGACCACCGCGTATCCGTGGTCTACCCAGGCCGCCGGCCCCGCCGCGAAGGAGTCGCTGTCGTGCCAGGTCGGGCCGCCGTGGATGTCGAAGACGGTGGGGAGGGGGCCCGTGGCACCCGCCGGCTTCTGGACCAGGGCGTGGATCCGGCCTCCCGGGCCCTCCACCCACACGTCCTCGACCGGCACCGAGCCGGGCGACTTCATGCCGGGCGGGTCCAGGACGACCTCGCCCGTCGTCGAGCGCACGGTGGACGGCTCGGCGGCCGAGGACCACAGGTACTCGACGCTGCCGTCCGGCCGGGCCGTGACGCCCGACAGCGAACCGACCGGTGTCGGCACCTTCACCAGCGCGCCCGAGGCAAGGTCGTAGCGGAACACCTCGCTGCGGGCCTCGAAGCTGTGCGCGACGAGGAGGGCCGAGCCGTCCGGGTACCACTCGGCGCTCACGTCACCGGGCAGGTCCAGGTCGAGGTCCGTCTCGCCGCCCTTGACCACTTCCCACACCAGGGGCTCCCAACGGCCGCGCCGCTGATGGCCGATGAGGAGGCGGGTGTCGCCGTCGACGGGTGCGAAGCCGAGCACTTCAAGGCCCAGCTCCTCGGTGCCGCCCTTGGTGTCGTCGAGGTCGGCGACCACCGTGCCGTCCGGGCGCAGGACGCGCAGCGCCGAGTGCATCGCGTCGCCGTGCTCGGTGTGCTCGATCGCGATCAGCGAACCGTCGTGCGAGAGGTCGCCGACGCCCGCCGACTCGCGGTGGCGGTAGAGCAACGTGGTCTCGTCGCCGGTGCGGGCGAGGTGGATCGTCGTACCGTCCTCGTCCGTGGAGCGGCCCACGACCGCGGTCCGGCCGTCCCGGGCGAGGGCGAGCCCGGCCGGATAGGAGGCGTCGAGGCCGGGGACGGCCGGTTCGTCGGGGCCGCCCTTGAAGGGCTGGCGGCGCCAGATGCCGAACTCGTCGCCGTCCTTGTCGTCGAACCACCAGATCCACTCCCCGTCCGGGGAGAGCACACCGTCCGTCGTGCCGTTCGGCCGGTCCGTGACCTGACGTTGCTCGCCCGTCGCCCGGTCCCAGGCGTACAGCTCATACGTCCCTGTCGCGTTCGACACGAACAGGGAACGGTCGGGTGCGTCCTCCGCCCAGTCGGGCAGGGACACTCGGGGCGCCCTGAAGCGCTTCTCCCAGTCCGGTGTGGTCTCGGACCTGTTGCTCTCAGTCATGGCCCCATACTGCCCGCCCTCACAGACATTGCACTGGTCGGATCCTCAGCCTGTGGATAACTTCGACCAAGACCCGGTCCGGGCATTGCCGAGGCCCGGTCGGACCCCCGGGCCGAGACCCCTACGGGAGCCCCGTACCGTGGGAGCGTGTACCGGTTTCTGCTGACATCGCGCTGGTGGGGCATCAACGTCTTCGTACTGCTCGCCATCCCCTTCTGCATCTTCATGGGGTCGTGGCAGCTCAGCCGGTTCCAGGCGCGCGTGGACAGCAGCCACCAGGCCACCCGGCAGGTGGAGACGGACCGCACGGAGGCCGCCCGCCCGCTCACCCAACTGCTGCCCGTCGACCAGGACACCTCGGGCCGGCAGACCACCGCGACCGGCCGGTACGGCAAGCAACTCCTCGTCCCCGACCGCCAGTTGGACGGGAAGAACGGCTACTACGTCCTGACCCTGCTGCGCACCGACGGCGGCAAGGCGCTGCCCGTCGTCCGCGGCTGGCTCCCCGGCACACCGGACGCCGCGAAGGCACCCGCGCCGCCGGCCGGCGAGGTCACCGTCACCGGCTCGCTCCAGGCCTCCGAGACTCCCGGCGACAACGGCGTCAGCGCCCAGGGCGGGCTGCCGTCCGGCCAGACCGCGGCGATCAGCGCGGCCTCGCTGGTGAACCTCGTGCCGTACCCCGTGTACGACGCGTGGATCACGCTCGACAAGGGCGAGTCGGGGATGAAGGCCGTACCGGCGACCGCGCCCGCGAACACCGGTCTCGACCTGAAGGCGTTCCAGAACCTCGGCTACACCGGCGAGTGGTTCGTCTTCGCGGGCTTCGTCGTCTTCATGTGGTTCCGGCTGCTGCGGCGTGAGGTGGAGTTCGCGCGGGACGCGGAACTCGGGCTGGTGCCGGAGGACGAGAGCGAAGAAGCCGCCCACGTCACCGTCTGACCGTCAGCCCGCGGCGCCGGGTCCCCCGACCCGACCCAGGGCGGACCGGCCTACGATCCCGACAGCACGCCCGTCCGGTAGATCGTGCCCGCGCACGCGTTGGACACGACGGCCGTGACCGTCGGCGAGCCGGCCTCCGCGGTGTGGGAGACCTGGACGCTGCCGTCGAGCGTGCCGTCCTCGCGGACCAGTTGGGTGGACGTACCGGTGTCGCCGGTCGTGGACCCGCTGCTGGTGCTGGTGTCCTCGCTGGGCGACGGGCTGGCCGTCGTACCGCCGGTGGTGGTGCCGCCCGTGGTGGTACCGCTCGTGGGGCAGGTCTCGGACGGCACCCAGGCGAACTTGATCTGGTAGGCGGCGCCCGGTGCCAGCACGAGTGCGGAAACCTCGGTCGACGGGTCGGGCAGCCCGGACGCCGCGTCCCCCGAGCCGTGCCGCACCACGTTGATCTTGGTGCTGTCCGCGGCGCCCTGCGCGGTGAACCCCACGGTGCCGACGCCGCCGACGGTGCAGCTCGTGCCGGAGGTGTTGGTGACGCTGAACGTGCCGTAGACCGTGCCGCCCGTGTCGGGGGCGTCCACGGTCGAGCTGCTGGCGCCGAGCTGCTCGGCGGTGCAGACGGAGGCGGTCGTCCCGGTGCTGGCCGAAGGGTTGGCGCTCACGGTGCCGCCGCCCGGGGCCTTGCCCGTGCCGCCGTTCTTGTGACCGCCGGGGTTCTGCGAGGCCTGCCCCGAGGAGCCGCCGGAGGTGCTGGAACCGCCGTCCGGGTTCTTGCCCTGGCTGGTGCCGCCCTGTGCCTGCGAGCTGTTGCCCGCGATGGACGGGTCCGGGTTGGAGCCGGTGGAGTTCGAGACGTGCACGAGGGCCGGGATGGCGGTGCCGAAGAAGAGGGCGGCGGCCGCCATGCCGACGACGGCCTGGCGCTTGCGGGCCCGGCGGGCGGGCACCGCCTTGCGCAGGTGGTCCAGAGCGCCGTCGCGCGGCTCGACCTCCTGGACCGCCTGATGCAGCAGCCGCCGCAACGCCAGCTCGTCCGGGTCGAACCCCTCGCCGCTCTCGGGGGTCTCGGGGTTCTCCCCGTCAGGGATGTGCCCGTCGAGGCTCGGCCCGGTGGGGCTCTGTTCGTCGGGGCCGTGGTTCACAGTTCCGTTCCCAGCGTGTGATTCGTTCGGCTGTTCCTTGCGCGCCCAAGCCGGTTCGCGCCGGGTGTCCGGCTCGTCGACGTTGTCGCTCATGCCGATGCCTCCATCGCGATCCGGAGGGCGGCGATGCCGCGGGAGCCGTACGCCTTCACCGAGCCCAGCGATATGCCGAGCGACTCGGCGACCTGCGCCTCGGTCATGTCCGCGAAGTACCGCAGGACCAGGACCTCGCGCTGGCGGCGCTGCAGCCCCTTCATCGCCTTGATGAGGGAGTCGCGCTCCAACAGGTCGTAGGCACCCTCCTCCGCGCTGGCCATGTCCGGCATCGGCTTCGAGAGGAGCTTGAGGCCGAGGATGCGGCGGCGCAGGGCCGAGCGGGAGAGGTTGACGACGGTCTGGCGCAGATACGCCAGGGTCTTCTCGGGGTCACGGACGCGTTTGCGCGCCGAGTGGACCCGGATGAACGCCTCCTGGACGACGTCCTCGCAGGAGGCGGTGTCGTCGAGGAGGAGTGCGGCCAGGCCGAGCAGCGAGCGGTAGTGCGCCCGATAGGTCTCGGTGAGGTGGTCGACCGTCGTTCCGGCCGCGACGGCGTCGTCGACACCGTCGCGCTGGTTCGGGATGCGGGTGGGCCGCGCAGCGGGCATCGGCGCGATCACCGGCATGCCGCCGGGCGCACGGGATCCACGCGGAGGCCGTAGGGCCGTGCCACGTGCCGCGGTGAAGTCGAGTACCTGAGCCACGCCAGTTGGACACGCTTCCCCCCTTGGGGGTTGTACGCGTCGGCCGTCACATTTACGTCAGACGAAACAGACAGTCCACCTACCCGTCTGGTGTCAGGCAGCACAACCGACAGTGCTTCGAACACCCTCATGCCTACCCGCTCTTCCCCTATGTCACGAATGTCCAGGGCGTCCCCACGCTCTGGCCACATCCCCGCGCCCACCTGAAGGGCGTCCGCAAAGACGCTCCCCGCTCGCCGCGCGGTTGCGGAGAGCGGGGAGTGAAATCTTCGGACGCGAAGGTGGCCGGATTCAAGTGGTCTCCACCATTAATCCGGCCACATCGCGCACACTGATCCTACAAATCCGTACGGCACTGGCCAGCGGATTTACGGCCGGGCCGGGTAGGTGCGGCCTGCACTCACCCGAGTTCGCGCGCCACCAGCTCGGCGATCTGCGCGGTGTTGAGCGCGGCGCCCTTGCGCAGGTTGTCCCCGCAGACGAAGAGTTCGAGCGCGGTCGGGTCGTCCAGCGCCCGGCGCAGCCGCCCCACCCAGGTCGGGTCGGTGCCCACCACGTCGGCCGGTGTGGGGAACTCCCCGGCGGCCGGATTGTCGAAGAGGACGACCCCAGGGGCTGTGGCGAGGATCTCACGCGCCTTGTCGACGGTGACCTCGCCCTGGAAGCGGGCGTGGACGGTCAGCGAGTGCGTGGTGACCACCGGGACGCGCACGCAGGTCACCGCGATGGGCAGCGCGGGCTGCCCGAGGATCTTGCGGGTCTCGTCCCGCACCTTCATCTCCTCCGAGGACCAGCCGTCCTCGCGCGGCGAACCGGCCCACGGTACGACGTTCAGCGCGACCGGCTCCGGGAACGGCCCCGTGTTGTCCCCGACGGCCCGCCGTACGTCACCGGGCTTGGTGCCCAGCTCCGTACCGGCGACGAGGGCCAGTTGCTGGCGCAGGGTGTCCACCCCGGCCCGGCCGGCCCCGCTCACCGCCTGGTACGACGACACCACCAGCTCGCGCAGCCCGAACTCGGCATGCAGCGCGCCCACGGCGACGATCATCGACAGGGTCGTGCAGTTCGGGTTGGCGATGATCCCGCGCGGGCGCCGGCGCACCTGGTGCGGGTTGACCTCGGGGACCACCAGGGGTACCTCGGGGTCCATCCGGAAGGCCCCGGAGTTGTCCACGACCACCACGCCCTTGGCGGCGGCGATCGGCGCCCACCGGGCGGAGACCTCGTCGGGTACGTCGAACATCGCGACGTCGACCCCGTCGAAGGCCTCCTCCGTCAGGGCCACCACCTCGACCTGCTCCCCGCGCACGGCCAGCTTGCGGCCGGCCGAGCGCGGGGAGGCGATCAGGCGGATCTCGCCCCAGATGTCCGCGTGCTGGGACAGGATCTGGAGCATGACCGTGCCGACGGCCCCGGTCGCTCCCACCACGGCGAGCGTCGGACGCACGGTCGCTCCGGTCGTGGCCATCAGCGGCCGGTGCCTCCGTAGACGACGGCCTCGTCGCTGTCGGAGTCGAGGCCGAACGCCGTGTGCACGGCGCGGACGGCCTCGTTGACGTCGTCGGCGCGGGTGACGACCGAGATACGGATCTCGGAGGTCGAGATCAGCTCGATGTTGACGCCCGCGTCGGACAGGGCGGTGAAGAAGTCGGCGGTGACGCCGGGGTTCGTCTTCATGCCCGCGCCGACCAGGGAGATCTTGCCGATCTGGTCGTCGTAGCGCAGCGACTCGAAGCCGATGCCGTCCTTGTTCTTCTCCAGGGCGTCGATGGCCTTGCGGCCCTCCGCCTTGGGGAGGGTGAAGGAGATGTCCGTGAGGCCCGTGGACGCAGCCGACACGTTCTGCACGATCATGTCGATGTTGACCTGGGCGTCGGAGATCGTCCGGAAGATCACCGCGGCCTCGCCCGGCTTGTCGGGCACGCCGACGACCGTGATCTTGGCCTCGGAGGTGTCGTGCGCGACACCGGAGATGATGGCCTGCTCCACCTTCTGGTCCCCAATCGGCTCACTGCTGACCCACGTGCCCTGAAGTCCGCTGAAGCTGGACCGCACATGGATCGGGATGTTGTATCGGCGGGCGTACTCCACACAGCGGTGGAGCAGCACCTTGGAGCCGGAGGCGGCGAGCTCCAGCATGTCCTCGAAGGCGATCCAGTCGATCTTCTTCGCCTTCGCCACCACACGCGGGTCGGCGGTGAACACACCGTCGACGTCGGTGTAGATCTCGCACACCTCGGCGTCGAGCGCGGCGGCCAGCGCGACGGCGGTGGTGTCACTGCCACCGCGCCCCAGCGTGGTGATGTCCTTCTTGTCCTGGCTGACGCCCTGGAACCCGGCGACGATGGCGATGTTGCCCTCGTCCAGCGCGGTCCGGATGCGGCCCGGCGTGACATCGATGATCCGGGCTTTGTTGTGGACCGAGTCGGTGATGACGCCTGCCTGGCTGCCCGTGAACGACTGGGCCTCGTGGCCCAGGTTTTTGATCGCCATGGCCAGCAGCGCCATGGAGATCCGCTCTCCGGCGGTCAGCAGCATGTCGAACTCACGCCCGGCGGGCATCGGTGATACCTGCTCGGCGAGATCGATCAGCTCGTCCGTCGTGTCGCCCATCGCGGAAACGACGACGACCACTTGGTGGCCGTTCGTCTTCGCTTCCACGATTCGCTTGGCGACGCGCTTGATGCCCTCGGCATCGGCTACGGAGGAGCCTCCGTACTTCTGCACGACAAGGCCCACGTGCGCTCCTCGCTCAGTCCTGGTGTGTCGGCTCAGTTTAACGAGCGCCCGAAATTCGCTTCCGCGGTATCGCATCGTGAGATTCGGACGCCCAGGTCAGCGCATGCCCACTCAGGGGGTGCGGGAAAAGTGCCGAGCGTCACAAGGGCCCCCTGTGAATTAGGTTTCAAGCACTAAGGTGCGCCGGGTGCGCGTACTTCTGGTGGAAGACGATGAACCGGTGGCCGAGTCGCTACGACGCGGACTGCTGCGCTACGGCTTCGAGGTGGAGTGGGTCACCACGGGCGGCGCGGCCCTGAGCCACACCGGCCCCTACGACGTCGTCCTCCTCGACCTCGGCCTGCCGGACACCGACGGCCTCGACGTGTGCAAGGCGCTGCGCCTCCGCGGCGACGTACCGATCATCGTGATCAGCGCGCGCAGCGACGAGACGGACCGGGTGGTCGGCCTGGAACTGGGCGCCGACGACTACGTCTCGAAACCGTTCGGGGTGCGGGAGGTCATCGCCCGGATAAGGGCGGTGATGCGCCGCGCACAACCCCGTACGTCGTCCGAGTCCGGCCCCGACCGCTACGGCCCCCGCCTCACCATCGACCGCAAGGCCGCCCGGGTCCGCCTCGACGGCGAGGAGGTGCCGCTCGCCCCCAAGGAGTACGACCTGCTGTCGTTCCTCACCGAGGAGCCGGGCGCGCTGATGTCGCGCGAGCAGATCATGGAAGCGGTCTGGGACGCGAACTGGTTCGGCCCGACGAAGACGCTCGACGTCCATGTGGCGGCGCTACGACGGAAGTTGGCGGGCTCGATCACGATCGAGGCGGTGCGGGGCGTGGGCTTCCGACTGGAGGTACCGGGGACCTCGGCCGGATCGTCGCCGTCATGATCCGGCAGCTCATCGTCAGCTACGTCCTGCTGGTGGCGGTGGCGCTGACGGCGTTCACCGTGCCGGTCGCGTTCACCCTCACCTCCCAACTCCGGGGCGACACCGAGCAGTCCGTGCGGCGCGAGGCCAGGACGATGGCCCTGCTGCTGAGCGGTGACGCCGCCTCGCGCGCCGCGCTGGACCGCATGGTGGTGGCGTACGCACAGGAGACCCCCGGCACCGCCGAGGTACTGCCTGCCGCGCGGGCGAAGACCGCGACGCACTGGGGCGACGGGGCGCTGGAGGTGACGGAGCCGGCGAAGCGCGACGGCCACACCGTCGGCGCCGTACGCATCACCTACCCGACCTCTGACCTGACCCGACGCCTGTGGCGCATCTGGGGTTTCCGGGCGATCCTCGCGCTCGCGGTGCTGGCGGTGGCGGCCGTCCTGGGCGCGCTGGTGGCCCGCCGTCTGACCCGCCCGCTGCGCCAACTCAACGACATGGCGAGCAGGTTCAGCGACGGCGACCTGACGGCCCGTACGCCGGTGACGGGCCCGCACGAGACGCGGACGCTGGCGAAGACGCTGAACCAGGCGGGCGAACGCCTGGACACCCTGATCGCCTCGCAGCGCATCTTCGTGGCCGACGCCTCGCACCAACTCCGCACCCCGCTCACCGCGTTGCGGCTCTCGCTGGACAACATCGCGGACGGCACGGACGACGAGTTCGTCCGGGAGGACGTGGAGCAGGCGACCGCGGAAGTGGTCCGGATGAGCCGCCTCGTCAACGGCCTGCTGGTGCTCGCGCGGGCCGAGGCGAAGGTGACGGCGGCGGAACCGCTGCCGCTGAAGGAGATCGTGGACGAACGCCTCTCCGTGTGGAGACCGGCCGCCGACGAGCGCGGAGTCCACATCGCGCTCAGGGGTGAAGTGGCCGACGGTCGGCCGCATGTACCCCTTGTGCTGGCCAGTCCCGGTCATCTCGAACAGGTCCTGGACAACGTGCTCTCCAACGCCCTGGAGGTGTCGCCGGACGGCGCGACGATCACGGTCCGGGCTCAATCTCGGGGCGAAGAGACGGAGTTGTCGGTGGTGGACGAGGGCCCCGGCATGTCCGACGCGGACAAGTCCCGTGCCTTCGACCGCTTCTGGCGCGGCCAGGGCCTCACCGGGCGCACCGGCTCGGGCCTGGGGCTCGCCGTCGTACGCCAGTTGGTGACGGACGACGGCGGGACGGTGACGCTGCGGGACGCGCCCGGCGGCGGCCTGTCGGTGGCGATCAGCCTTCGGGCATCGCCGAGGAGTGGTGGTTGACGATCAGCCAGTCGCGGCCGCGCTTCTCGTACTCGTAGGTGTACCTGGCCTCGACGACACGCTTCGCGCCGGTGTCCGGGTCGGTGAGGGTGAACTCGTAAATGCCGGTGTCTATCGCGGAGTTGCTGTCGAGAACATTGACGATCGTCTCCACCTTCTTGCCGACCGGCTTGTTGGCCAGGAAGTGCTCGAAGTAGTCGACGATCCCGGCGTGGTCGGTCCGGATCCTGTTGGACACGGTGGGCAGCAGCACGGCGTCGGGGGCGTACCGCTTCGCGACCGTGTCCGGGTCACCGGTCTTCAACGCGGCGTTCCAGCCGTCGAAGAGAGCGGCGATCTGCTTCTTGCTCGGCTTGTCGTCGCCCCGCGGCCCGGCGGTCGCGGCGACGGTACCGACGGTGCCGAGGGCCAGGACGGTGGTGACGGTGACGACGGCTGCACGCTTGCTCATGGACCGGCGGGTCATCTCAACTCCAGTTGTACTGGTGCTTTTTGGGATGACTCCAGACTGGCTTCGGGGCGGTTAGCGTCCGTGCAGGGGACGTACAGGACTGAGGAAGGGCCAAGCCAATTAACGTGTTGCGACAACCTGATCACGGTGGGACGTCATGACGGGCGGCGACATACTGCTGGCCAGCATCGTGCTGCTCGGCGCGAGCGTCCAGTGGCTCACCGGCATGGGCTTCGCCCTGGTCGCCGTACCCGCCCTGGTCCTGCTGCTCGGCCCTGCGCAGGGAGTCGTCCTCGCCAACTGTGCCGCCGGGGCGATCAGTGTCGTAGGCCTGGCGGGTGGCTGGCGACAGGTGCGGGCGCGGGCGATGGTGCCGTTGTGCGCGGCGGCGGTCTGCACCGTGCCGGCGGGCGCGTGGATGACCCGCCAACTCCCACCGCCCGCCCTCATGTTGGTCATGGGCGGCCTGGTGACGGTGGCTGTGCTGCTGGTCATGCGGGGTGCCCGCGTCGCCGCCCTGCGCGGCACGAGGGGCGCGGTCGCGGCGGGTGCGGCGGGCGGGTTCATGAACGCGGCGGCGGGGGTCGGGGGGCCGCCCATTTCCCTGTACGCCGTCAACGCGGGCTGGACGGTACGGGAGTTCGTGCCGAACGCACAGTTCTACGGGGTCGTGGTCAACGCGTTCTCGGTCGCGGCGAACGGGCTGCCGAGCCTGCGTACGCCCCAATGGGCCGTTGTCACAGGCGCGTTGGTGGTGGGGGCGGTGATCGGGCGAGGGCTCGCGGGGCGGATACCCGAGCCGCGGGCCCGGTTGCTGGTGTTGTCGCTGGCGTTGGCGGGTGGGGTCACGGCGGTGGGTAAGGGGGTCTGGGGATTGTGACTGTTGGGGTGGTGCTCAGTCCACGAACTCCTTGAGGGGCTCGGTGTCGAGGGTGAGGTTGACCGGGTCGGGGATCTTGACGGTAGCGCCGAAGGGCAGCTTCTCCTCGTGCCGATAGCGGCCGTCCTCGGGCTGGTTGAACACGACGACCGAGCAGTCCTCACGGTCGATGAGGAGGTAGACGGGGATGCCTGCGGCCGCATACGCGTCGGGCTTCTCGACCCGGTCGCGCTGGTGGGTGTCGGAGTCGTACGACGTGACTTCCACCGCCATGAGCGCGCCTTCCGCATCCGACCAGTCCCCGTGCCCCAGGGGGAATCCGAACGGTACGAGAAGGCCGTCCGGACGCGCCCGCCCCTTGCGATAGCGCTCGACCTTCATGCCACGCTCCCCGTACAGCCAGAGCTCAGGACGATGCTGCATGCACAGCCTCTGCAACCAGGCGATGATGTGGTCGTGATTGCCATCGGTCACGGCCTTGACCTGGACCCTTCCCCTGATGAACTCCAGCCGCACGGTCTCCGGGGCATGGCGTTCCAGCTCCTCGAACTCCTCGACGGACATCTCGGGCCGGTCTCCGGTCCTGGGGGTCATGGCGTCGCCTCCTCGACTCCATGGTGCCCCGACCGGCATGTCCTGCACGCTCACCGCAGCCCCGCCGCGCGCCGCAGCGCGTCGACCCGGTCGGTGACGTCGATCACCTCGTCGGCACCTGGCAGAGTTCCCGTACGCCGGCTGGGCAGGCTCTCCGTAGACGGTTCCGGCAGATCTTCTGTGCGCGGGCCCGGCACACCTCCCCCTCGCCGACCGGGCAGGAAGGTCTCCGGGACGGCTCCGCGGACGACCACGGGCCCCTCGGCCTCGATCTCCGCGAGGCACTCGCGGCACAGCCCGCTGACGATCTCCGTCGTCCGCTCGTCCGCGTCACACAGACCGCAGGCCATGATCACGCGGGTCACACGGGCAGGGCGAGCGGCCTTCTGGCGCAGCTTGGCCTTCTTCGGGGGCAACTTGTCCTCCAGTCGTTTGCGGGCGAGTCCGCCCGGGTTGGTGACGGCGGGCGGGAGCCCGTCGGTCAGGGCTCGGATGACGTCGTTCGGCGTCGCGCCGCGTGACAGCCAGTCGGCGGCGAGGGGTTCGAGGGCCCGGCAGTCGGCGTCGGACAGGGGCATACGGCGGTCGGCGGCGCGGAGTTCGGCGAGGGTCAGGTAGGCGATGGAGGGCTCTTCGGCGGCCCTGTCCTCTACGGCGGCCGACGTCTCCGGCTCCATCGGCTCGTCCGTGCGCGCCAGGCCCGACTGGTAGCGCTCGCTCACGTCCTTGCCGTCACGCTCCCGCGCGAAGTCCGCCCACCACTCCACCGACCTGGCGATACGCGACCAGTAGGTCCGGGTCACCCACCGCATCGAGTTGTCCTCGACGGTGATGTGCTCCTTGATCCAGCGCAGATGGCCGGCGAGGGAGATACGGCCCAGCGAGACACGGACGGCCTGCTGGCCGTAGCGGGGGTGTGCCGCCGCGATCGCCTTGTAGCCCATGGCGTGGCCGTCTTCGAGATGGTCTACGAAGGTGGCGATCTCGGCGTCGCGGGGGCTCAGGTGTGCGAAGTCCGGGTCGGTGTGCGGGACTTCGTCACCTACGGCGCGTTTCCCGTACCCCGTTTTGGCCATGGGGTGCGACGGGGACGGCAGGGCAGGGCTAGGCTGGGCGTAAGCCACGATCGAGCCTCATTCGATACGTAGGTCAGGCCCCGGAGCCGGTGTTGGCGCACCGACCGGGGCCGAACTATTTGCTTGTTTGCCGCGAACCTAGAGTCACTTCGCGTGGCGACGCAAGCTGATCACGGAAGGTCACCCGTTCGGGTTAAACCCTCCTCAACTCGCGTACGGGCTTGGTTGGTTGGGTCGGAATTTCACCCACCCAGAACCCAAAAAACCAAGAGAGAAGAGCTCGGAGCCCGGGGCTCAAGCTCCGGGCTGAACTGCGGCGATGAACTCCGCGTCAGCGGCGTCCACTTCGACGCCGTACGGATCGAGGGCGTACGAGGGGAGGTCGCCGCCGCGAAGCTCATCGAGGCGGCCGACGGGGACGCGGGGCCCATCGTCTGCGAGGTCACCGGGTGGCGGTGGATGTACTTTCTGCTCGCGCCGGGTGAAGTACGCGGGCACAACTGGCCGCTGCGGTGGTACAGCGAGCCTACGGTTACGGCGCCGTTTGTGGAGGCAGAGCAATTGCGGGATTTTTTGGAGGACACTCCACTGTGAACTGGCCATTGTGCGTCAGCCAGTTGGGCACCCGTCGCCGGAATGCAATGCGTTCCATGTACGCGGGTCGACGATCCCGTCGACGTTAAGGGGGATGGCGCACCCCCGGAGATCATCCCAGGACTGGAACGCGCGAACGGCCAAGTAAACGCTCTTTTCGTAGCGACCGTTCACGCCGGCTCCGAACCAGCCCCGGAAAGCCAGCAGGCATTGCACCTCCCGTACACGGGCCCCGGCGTCGCCTTCCCGGGTGAGCGCCGCGCCGTTGTAGTTGCCGCAGGATACTTTGGTGCTCCGCACGGCGGACACGGCCATCGGAGCCGGGCTGGTCGTGGCCGAACCGGAGCCGTTGGCGTGCAGTCCCGCGACGATGACCGCGACCGTGACGCCTGCCGCCACTTGGGTCCTGAAAGACATCCCTTATCCCCCGTTCAACAGTCCGTTTAAGGCTGAGACAACGCTGACACCGGCACGTATGCGAGGGCTACACTTTTAAGCGGTGCCTTAACCAGGGGCCGATTAAAGGTCGTTGAGCAGAGGGCGGGAATGCCGTGCTCCGCATTCATTTCACGGATGCCGATTTAGTCCGGACCAAGATGGCGACAGCGCCGGACCCACTGTGGGAGACCGGGCTCAGTCTGATCCGCTTCCAATCCTCCGAAGGGCGCTGGGCGTACTCCGGCTGGTTCGGCGATGCACAAAAGCAGCTGGCCAAAAAGGATCTCAGGAGCATGGTCACGCAACTTCTGCTGCCAATTTTCCCAAGAGGAGGCTACTACCCCGACTTCCTGAACCCTTTCGAAGCGCAAGGAGGGCTGGAGGCAGGGGTTGCCGCGATCGAGGACACGCCACCGGAGCGGATACAGGAAGAGGTCCGGCGTTTCGCCGAGCAAGGGGTGGCCCCGACGTGGGCACCACGCCTCGCGGAACGCCGGATGCGCGAGGACGTGGCGCACGGCCTGCGCCAGTACTACGAGGCCGCCATCGTGCCCTACCACGACTACTCCCGCGCATGCCTGGACGGCGAGCGTGCCGTTCTGGGCCAGGCCATGCTGCACGGCGGCCCGGACGGGCTGCTGGCCAACCTCGGGCCGCACATGCGATGGGCACCGCCGGTCCTGCACGTGAAGTATCCGGCCGAGGACCGCGATCTGTGGCTGGGCGGCCGAGGGCTGCTGCTCGTGCCGTCGTACTTCTGCTGGGGTGCGCCTGTGTGTCTGGCAGACCCGTCGCTGCCTCAGGTCCTGGTCTACTCTCCGCACCGGGAAACGCTGGACTCACCCGGTCTGTTCTCCTCGACCGCACCGCTCAGCGCCCTGCTGGGGCGCACCCGGGCCCTGATGCTGGGCGTCACTGCCGGCGGGGCCACGACGGGCGAACTGGCCCGCGCCGCCGGTGTCTCCGCCGCGGCGGCGAGCCAGCACACCGCAGCGCTGCGGAATGCGGGACTGATCATCAGCTACCGCCACGGCTCCCGGGTACTGCACACCATCACGCCCCTGGGAACAGCTCTGCTGCGCGGCCCGAACCAGGCCGCATAGGCCGGCCTACTTCGCCGGCCGAATCCCCAACGGCCCGCCGATCTCCTCCAGCATCACCTTGCCCGCCTCGAACTCCAGCGTCTCGTCGCCCATCGCGCCCTGGTCCGTGTCCAGGCCGTCCAGTTCCGCGAGGGGCTGGTTGAGGCGGACGTGGGCGACGACCGACTGGAGGGCGCGGAGGGTCGCGGACGCGGTGGAGCCCCAGTTGGAGAAGTAGGAGAACTGCCACCACCACAGGGCCTCCGTGGTGCGGCCCGCGCGGTAGTGGGCCATGCCGTGGCGGAGGTCGGTGATGAGGTCGGCGAGGTCGTCGGAGATGCGGGCCGGGACCGGGGCCTTGCGCGGCTCGTAGGGGTCGAAGACCTCGGAGTAGACGTCGATCGGCTCCAGCATCACCGCGAAGCGCTCGCGGAGTTCGTCCACGTCCGGCTCCGGGCCCAGGTCGGGCTCGTAGCGCTCGTCCGGGACGATGTCCTCGTGTGCGCCCAACCGGCCGCCCGCCAGGAGGAGTTGGGACACCTCCAGGAGGAGGAAGGGGACCGCCGAGTCGGGGTCCTCCCCCTTCGCTACCTCCGACACGGCCACCAGGAAGCTCTCGACCTGGTCGGCGATCTGGACCGCGAAGTCGTCGGGGTCCGGGGCGGTCGCGTGCAGTGTGGCGTCAGACATCTAGGAGTCGTCTCCCCTCGAAGGCGCGGCCGAGGGTCACCTCGTCCGCGTATTCCAGGTCTCCGCCCACCGGGAGGCCGCTGGCCAGGCGGGTGACCTTGAGGCCCATGGGCTTGATCATGCGGGCGAGGTACGTGGCCGTGGCCTCGCCTTCCAGATTCGGGTCCGTGGCAAGGATCAGTTCCGTGACCGTACCGTCGGCCAACCGCGCGAGAAGTTCTCGTATACGCAGGTCGTCGGGTCCGACACCTTCGATCGGGCTGATCGCGCCGCCCAGGACGTGGTACCTGCCCCGGAACTCACGGGTGCGCTCGACCGCCACGACGTCCTTCGGCTCCTCGACCACACAGATGACGGAGGGGTCGCGGCGGGTGTCGCGGCAGATGCCGCACAGCTCCTCCTGCGCCACGTTTCCGCAGGTCGCGCAGAAGCGGACCTTCGCCTTGACCTCCATCAGGCACTGCGCGAGCCGGCGCACGTCCGTCGGCTCCGCCTGGAGGATGTGGAAGGCGATCCGCTGCGCGCTCTTGGGACCGACGCCGGGGAGCCGCCCCAACTCGTCGATGAGGTCCTGGACCACGCCTTCGTACAACGGACTGCCTGCCCTTCCCTGGAGTCGTGCGGTCGGTGCGTATGTACGTACCGTAGTTGGCCGCGGCCTGTCTTAGAAAGGCAGACCGGGGATACCGCTGCCGCCGCCCAGTCCCTGCGCCAGCGGGCCGAGCTTCTGCTGCTGGAGGGTCTGCGCGTTCTCGTTGGCCGCCTGGACGGCCGCGACGATCAGGTCCGCGAGGGTCTCGGTGTCGTCGGGGTCGACCGCTTTCGGGTCGATCTTCAGCGCGCGCAGCTCACCGGAGCCGGTGACGGTGGCCTTCACCAGGCCGCCGCCGGCCTGTCCGTCGACCTCGGTCCGCGCCAGCTCCTCCTGCGCGTTCGCCAGATCCTGCTGCATCTTCTGGGCCTGCTGGAGCAACTGCTGCATATTGGGCTGGCCACCACCGGGAATCACGATCAGCTCCTGGTTTCGTACGGCTGTCAGTCATGGGTACGGCTGTCCGGGCGAGGGTTTTCCCCGCTCGGCACGAGCCTACGTGGTCCGGGCAGTCATCGCTCCAGCACTCTTTCGAGTGAGTCTTTCTCGCGTCCTATACCTGATCAAGACCCACTTCCGGGCGGAAAAGTGATGAAACCAGCTTCTTCGCCACCCATTGGGCGGTAGGAAGGGTCCGGCACATCAGCATCAGGTGTCACACGACGTAAGGGAGTGCCGGGTGGGTCAGCCGGAGATTCAGCCCGAGGGTGGCGATCTGGCCGGGCGGGCGTTTCCGCTCGGGGACTGGGGCGAGCCCGCGGCCCGGCTGGACGAGCTGTACCGGTGGGCCGAGCGCGGGGCGCTGGAGACGGCGGCCTGGTATCTCACCGACCGGGTGTGGAAGCGGCGCGGGGCGCGGGCCCTGCGCACCGGCGCTGCCCTGGGCGCGGTGGCGGGGGCCGCGCTGCCGCTGCTCGACCTGACCGGGGCGGTGGCCGGGCTGGCCGCCTGGGGCTATCTGGCGCTGCTGCTCGGGGCGGCGTGCGTGGCCGGGGACCGGTTCTTCGGGATGACGTCCGGGTGGATAAGGGACGTGGCTACGGCGCAGGCCGTGCAGCGGCGTCTTCAGGTGCTCCAGTTCGACTGGGCGTCGGAGGGGGTGCGGGAGTTCCTGGGGCCGGCGGAGGGCACGGCGAGCGAGGCCGCGGACCGGTGTCTGGGGGTGCTGCGGCGCTTCTCCGAGGACGTGACGGAGCTGGTGCGGATGGAGACGGCCGACTGGATGGTGGAGTTCCGGACGGGGTCGGCGCCGCTGGGGATCCAGTCGGCGGCGGCCGCCGGGGGGCGGCAGGAGGGGACCGTCGTACCGGGCAGGTTTCCGATGCCACCGGGGCCTGGCGGCGGCACCCGGCCGAACATGCCCCGGCAGCGGCCGCCCGAGCCGAGGTGAGGTGAGCGGCTACTGGGCGCAGAGTTTCAGGCCGTCGGGCGTCCAGCACGGGATGTGGCCGTGGGTGCGGATCACGTCCTGGCCGTTGCCCCGTGACAGATAGGTCAGGAAGCTCGACGCGAGGGAGTCGGCCGGGGGCCGGCCGTAGGTGTAGGCGTACTCGATCTCGCGGTACGGGTAGGCGCTCGTGCCGTGTTCGATGGCGTCCACGGACGCGGTGTGGCCGTCGAGGGTGAGCACGTGCAGGCCCTTGGCGCCGGAGGCGAGGTTGAGTTCGCTGTAGCCGATCGCGCCGGGGAGTTCGGCGACCTGGGTCAACACCTGGTCCGTGGAGTCGAGTTCGCAGCGGATGACCGGTGCCGTCGGATCGTCCTTGTGGACGCAGTCGACGGAGGAGTTGGCGATCTCGCCGCGTTTCAGCACCCGGCGCTGAAAGACCTGCCGCGTACCGGAGTTGGCGTCCCGGCTGACCAGGTGGACGGCCACGTTCGGGCCGCCCAGCTCCCGCCAGTTCCTGATCTCGCCCCGGTACAGGCGCCGTACGTCCACGGTGGACAGGTTCTTGAGGTGGATGTCGTCGTTGACGACGATCGCGAAGACCGACACCGCGACCCGGTTCTCGCGCAGTTGGGGCATGTCGTTCGGCTTCGGGCCGTCCGACAGGGCCACGACGGCCGGTGAGCCCTTCTTCGTCGCGAGTCCGGTGGCCTCCAACTCCCGTACGCCCGCCGTCGATCCGTGCGGGTCGACGACGACCTTCGCGCCCGCGCAGTCCCGTTCGTACTTCTTCGCGACCTCCTCCACGACCGGTGCGAACGCGGTCGAACCGGTGACGGTGAGGGTGCCCCGCGCGCAGCCGATCGGGGGCGGGTTGTCGTCGCGGGCCACGACGATCGTCGCCAGGGTCACCACGCACACCGTGAGCATGATGGTGATCAGCCGGGAGGCGCGGCTGAACAGGGGCAGCGTCTCGTCCGGGGTCGCGCTGCGGTTGGGGTGCACCTCGCCGTCGCGGATGCCGCCGATGAGCCGTATGCCGCAGCCGACGTCGCCGCCGGAGAGCAGCACCAGCAGCTTGAAGTGGTCGCCGCGGTTGAGCGGGACGCGCGGGATGCGCAGGGTGTTGCCGTCGTAGCCGAGGCCGGCCGCCGGGGTGAAGTGGTCCATCAGGTGGTCGGTGCCGACGGGCTGGGTGACGGAGACGCCGCGGATCGTGCGGTCGGTGAACACCGCGGTGAGGCCGTGGAGTTCGCGGCCGGTGTAGTCGTTGTCGGCGATGCTCTGCGAGCCGTCGTTCTCGATGCGCAGCAGCACGAGGGTGGCGTCGCTCATGCCGGGGACCTCGTCGAAGAGGCCGAGGCGTCTGTTGGCGCGGCCCGAACGCACGTCGTCGCCTATGGGGTTGTCCATCTGCACGCGGTAGCCGATCCGCTTGCGGCGCGGCACCCGGCGTTCGTACCAGACCATCACGCCGGACGCGACGATACCGAGCACCGCGGTACCCACGGCGACCACGTTCTCCGCGCTCAGCCACTCCACTGCGGGCCCCCGCTCCCCAGCCGGATCGTGGGGTCAGGGTAGAGGTGCTGACCGACGTTCAGGTGACGTGCGACTGGCCCTGATGTGAAGGGAGTTCAGCCCGACTTCGTGTACGTCAGTTTCTCCCCGCTGCTGGTGTTCACCCGCTCCAGGGTGCTGCCCGACAGCAGGGTGATCTCGGTGGCCGAGCCCGGGTTGCAGGACGACAGCGGCTTGCCGGAGGTGACGGTGGAGGGGCCGATCGCCAACGGGCTCTCGCCGCCCGGCTGTTGGGCGAGATCGGCGCTGAACTCGCAGTGGTAGCCGGGCCCGTCCGCGATCAGAGTCAGCACCGGGTCCCCCACCTTTCCCTGGCGGATGGTGAGTTGACGGGTGTTGTGTCCCGTGGAGTTGTCGATGGACGTGTTCCAGGTGCCGAGATATCCGCTCGGTACGGCGCCCTCGCCGGTCGGTGTGGCGGACGGCGACGGTGAGTTGGTCGGCGACGGCTCTCCGGTGCTCGGACCCGGGGTCGTCGGCGCGGCGCTGGTGGCCCGCCCACCCGAACCGGCCGTGGTGCGTCCACCGTCACCCCCGCCCTTCATCAGCGCGTACACCGAACCCCCCGCTCCCAGCGCGACAACCAGCGCGACCACGACCAGCAGCAAGGTCGACCGCCCGTTCCTGCGCGACTCCTGCGGCTCCGCGTACGGCCCCGGTCCGTAGGGCGGGGTGGAGCCGGGGCCGGGGTTGTGGGGGTAGGGGTTGTACGGCACCTGGCCGCCCCAGCCGACGAGTTGGCGGGCGGGTGGGGGCGGTTGGCCGTAGTCGGGGGCGGGGGAGGGCTGCGGGGGTTGGGGCGGATAGCCGTGGTCCGCGGCGGGCTGAGGGTGTTGCTGGGGGTAGCCGTAGGCCGGGTGCGGGGTGGGCGGGGATGGGGATGGGGCGGGGGTGGTTCCGGCCCGGCCCTCGACCAACGTCGGGACGTGCTCGCCCTCCCCACCGGCGGTCGCCACGGCGGGCGGAGCCGGGGAGGAGTCGTCGGAGGCGGGGGCGTGCTCGGGGGAAGCTTCGGAGGCGGGGTCGGGGGCGGGGGGCTGCTCCACAACGGCAGGCGTTCCTACGGCAGGCGTTCCTACGGCAGGCGTTTCTTCAGGCGTTTCGACGGCGACGGCGGCGAGGACACTCGTCTCCGCGGCACCGGCACCGGCACCGGGAACCGGAGCCGCCCCCTGAGCCGCCTCCGGACCAACCGTCTCCGGGTCCGCCGTCCCTGCGGGCGCTTCCGAGTCCCCCGCCTCCGGAACACCCTTCTCCAGTGCGACCTTCTCCGAACCGCCCTTGTCCGAACCGCCCTTGTCCGAACCGGTGCTCCCCGAACCACCACTCCCCGCCCCGGCGCCCCCCACCGCCCCTCGCTCCAACCCCGCCGTCTCCGGATCCTCCGCATCGAGCAACCGCACCGCATGCCGCCCCAGTTGAGCCACGAGCGCGCCCGGCAGCCAGGGATCGCGGGTGCGGCCGTCGGAGAGTGTGTCCTCCGCGCCCGTGCGGTCGAGGATGTTGTGGAGGGTCGGGCGGGCGGCCGGGTCCTTGCGGAGGCAGTCGCGGACCAGGTCGGCGATGCCTTCGGGGAGGCCGGAGAGGTCGGGTTCCTCCTGGGCTATGCGGAACATCAGGGCGTGCACGCCGCTGGTGGCGGCGCCGAAGGGAAGGGTGCCGGTGGTGGCGTAGGCGAGGACGGAACCGAGGCAGAAGACGTCGCACGCCGGGGTGATGCGGTCGCCCCGCACCTGTTCCGGCGCCATGAAACCGGGCGAGCCGACCAGTGAGCCGGTGCGGGTGAGCCCGTCCCCGGCCAGGGTCTCCAGGGCCCGCGCGATGCCGAAGTCGATGACGCGGGGGCCGTCGATGGTCACCAGCACGTTGGACGGCTTGAGGTCGCGGTGGACGATGCCGGCGGCGTGGATGTCCCGCAGCGCGTGCGCGAGCCCGGCCGCGAGGATCCGTACCGAGCGCTCGGGCAGTGCCCCGTGGTCCCGTCCGACGACCTGTTGCAGGGTCGGCCCGGCGACGTACCCGGTGGCCACCCACGGCACTTCGGCCTCGGTGTCCGCGTCCAGCACCGGCGCCGTCCAGTATCCGCCGACCCGCCGCGCGGCCCGCACCTCCTGCCGGAACCGCGCCCGGAACTCCTCCTGCGCGGCCAGGTCCTCCCGCACCAGCTTCACGGCGACCGTGCGCCCCCGGTCCGACCGGGCCAGATACACGTGCCCCATGCCACCGGCGCCCAGCCGGGCCAGCAGCCGGTACGCCCCGATCCGCTGCGGATCGCCCGCCCCCAGTTTCTCCACGACCGCGCCCGCCTCGCCCGATGTCACCATGTCCCCGGCCCCCATCCCGCCCGAGAATAGTGCGGGCATACGACACGATGGACCGAGCGGTGTCTACGGTTCCGTAACGGCGGCGCCGTCCTCGTCACCGGGCGGGCCGAGCTTGTCGAGCACCGCGGACAGCCGTTCCAGCGTCTCCACGGCCGCCGCGAGCCGCGCCGGCCCGACCGCCTCGGCCAGCCGGTCCGCGTAGGCCGCGTGCCCGGGACCGATGCGTGCGACGGCTGCCCGCCCCTCCTCCGTCGGTGCCAGCAGCTTGGCCCGTCGGTGCGCGGGATTGGCCCGGTACTCCGCCAGCCCCCGCTCCACCAGCAGATCGGCGATCCGCTGCACGCTCTGCCGGGTGATGCCCATGACCCGGGCGATCCCGGACACCGGCAACGGCTCCGCCAGGACCGCGCCGAGCACCTGCCACCAGGCAGCGGTGAGCCCGGCGGGCCGCGCCAACTCCTCGGCCACGGCGAGGAATTGGCCGTTCAGCCGGAAGACCCCGAGGGCGCTGCGGCTGAGCAGTTCCTGACGCTCACGGCTCACAGCGCGCCAGCCTTCTGCAGTACGGCGTACGCCTCCGCGTCCGAGTCGTGGAACAGGCGGTACCAGGCGTCGAGCACCTCGCCCTGGTACACCCCGAGCAGCCGGAAGACCTCCCGTGCGAAGGCGACGGGCTCGGTGGGCCCGGCGGTGATCAGCTTCCCGTCGGTCACGGCGTCCGCGTCGACGTACCGCTCGCCGCCGCCGTATCCGGTGGCCGCCAGATAGAAGGAGACCGCGCCGGTGTGGTCCCGGTCGTCGAGCAGCCCCTCGCGTGCGAGCCCGGCGGTCGCCCCGCAGATCGCGGCGACGGGGACGCCTGCGTCGAGGAACTCCCGCGCCGCACGGGCGAAGGGGGCGAGGTCGTCCCCTGCGTCCCACAGGTCGGCGCCCGGAAGGATCAGCAGCGAACTGTCCGCCGGCCGTACGTCGTCCAGGGCCAGGTCCGGTACGACGCGGAGGCCGCCGATGCTCACCACCGGCTCGCGGGACGGCCCGACGGTGCGGATCTCGTACCCGGCGCGGGCGAGGTGGGCGGTCGTGTGGCCCGTCTCCCAGTCGGCGAGGGTGTCGTACACGGCGAGGTGCACGGGCTTGCGGGTGCCGCTCATGACTCCTCCAACACAATGACAGCATGCTGCTTTTTTGACAGCATACTGCCGTTCTGTGCGACGCACCATTCGATGGACAATCTGTCGCGGAAACCCCCCGAGCACAGACAAGACGCCGATACCGCTGCCGTATCGCGGACATTTACGCTCCCCGGCATGACCCCTCAGCCCAACCCCCAGGCGGGCGCCGCCGTGAAGGCCGCGGACCGCGCGCATGTGTTCCACTCCTGGTCCGCGCAGGAGCTCATCGACCCGCTCGCCGTGGCCGGCGCGGAGGGGTCGTACTTCTGGGACTACGACGGCAGGCGGTATCTGGACTTCACCAGCGGGCTCGTCTACACGAACATCGGCTACCAGCACCCGAAGGTCGTCGCCGCGATCCAGGAGCAGTCCGCGACGATGACGACCTTCGCGCCCGCGTTCGCGATCGAGGCCCGGTCGGAGGCGGCCCGGCTGATCGCCGAGCGGACGCCGGGGGACCTGGACAAGATCTTCTTCACCAACGGTGGCGCCGACGCCGTCGAGCACGCGGTGCGGATGGCTCGGCTGCACACCGGGCGGCCGAAGGTGCTCGCCGCCTACCGCTCGTACCACGGCGGTACACAGCAGGCGATCAATCTCACCGGTGATCCCCGGCGGTGGGCCTCCGACAGCGCGTCCGCCGGTGTCGTGCACTTCTGGGCGCCGTTCCTCTATCGCTCCCGTTTCTACGCGGAGACCGAGGAGCAGGAGTGCGCGCGGGCGCTCGAACACCTGGAGACGACGATCGCCTTCGAGGGGCCGGGCACGGTCGCGGCGATCGTCCTGGAGACCATCCCCGGCACCGCCGGGATCATGGTGCCGCCGCCCGGCTATCTCGCCGGGGTCCGTGAGATCTGCGACAGGTACGGGATCGTCTTCGTCCTCGACGAGGTGATGGCCGGATTCGGGCGCACCGGTGAGTGGTTCGCGGCCGACCTGTTCGACGTCGTACCGGACCTGATGACCTTCGCGAAGGGTGTGAACTCCGGCTATGTGCCGCTCGGCGGGGTCGCCATCTCCGGTGCCATCGCGGACACCTTCGGGAAGCGGCCCTACCCGGGCGGGCTGACGTACTCCGGGCACCCGCTGGCCTGTGCCGCCGCCGTCGCGACGATCAACGTGATGGCCGAGGAGGGGGTCGCGGAGAACGCGAAGCACCTCGGTACGACCGTCGTCGAGCCCGCCCTGCGGGCGCTGGCCGAGCGGCACCCGAGTGTCGGCGAGGTGCGCGGGGTCGGCATGTTCTGGGCGCTGGACCTCGTGAAGAACCGCGAGACGCGCGAGCCGCTGGTGCCGTACAACGCGGCCGGAGCGGACAACGCGGCGATGGCCGCGTTCGGGGCCGCCGCCAAGAAGCAGGGACTGTGGCCGTTCATCAACATGAACCGCACCCATGTCGTGCCGCCGCTGAACGTGTCCGAGGCCGAACTGAAGGAGGGCCTCACCGCTCTCGACACGGCGCTCTCCGTGGCCGACGAGTACACGGAATAAAGATGCCATAAAGGCGGAGGAAGAGGGTCCGCTCGACGGGTGCCCGCAACCGGGCAGAGCGGGAACCCGAACGCGTAAGGTGGCGTGCTCGTAGACATATACGAGTACGCCATCGAACGCGACGAGGGAGACGCTCCGACGATGCCCGGAAGCAGCGGCAACGGCGCCGTGACCCGCAGCACCCTGCGGCAGCAGATCGCCGACGCGCTTCGCGACGAGGTCCTGGCCGGCCGGCTCCAGCCCGGTCAGGAATTCACGGTGAAGGAGATCGCCGAGCAGTACGGCGTCTCCGCGACCCCGGTCCGGGAAGCCCTCGTCGATCTCTCCGCACAGGGCCTCCTGGAGGCCGACCAGCATCGCGGTTTCCGCGTCCACGAGTACTCGGTGGCCGACCACCGGGGCATGATCGAGGCCCGCTCCCTGGTCACCGAGGGCATGTTCCTGGCCCTGGCCGGCGGGCACCGCGTCTTCGACCGGACCGAGGACCCGCGCACGATCGCCGCGCTCGCCGGTGTCCGCCGCCGCGGCGAGGAGGCGCGGCGCGCCGCCGACGCCGGTGACCTCACCGTGCTGATCGGCTACGACCTGCGCTACTGGCGCGAGTTGAGCGCCATGTTCGGCAATCCCTACCTCGGTGACTTCCTGCACCGGCTGCGCGTCCAGTCCTGGGTGTGCACGGTGCAGCATCTGCGCCGGCTGACCGATCTGCGCGGCCGACTGTGGTCCCAGCACACCGAACTGGTCGACGCCCTGGCGCGCCGCGACACTTCGGGCGCGCGCTCGATCGTCCTCGCGTACAACAAGCACTCCCTCGACCTCATCGAGCGGCTGGCCGCCCGGTGACCGGACCGGAAAGGGCCGCTCCGGCCGTGGACGTCAGTGCCCCGAACCCCATAGACCTCGTGGACCTGAGCGTCGTCGTGCCCGCCTACAACGAGGAACAGCGGCTCGGGCCGACGCTCGACGCGATCACCACCTACCTGAGCGACAACGAGAGCCGCTTCGGCGCCTGGGAGATCATCGTCGCCGACGACGGCTCCGACGACGGGACCCGGGAGGTCGTCACCTCCCGCACCGATCCCCGGGTGCGGCTGGTCACCAGCCCCCGCAACCGCGGCAAGGGCCACGCCCTGCGCCTCGGGGTCGCCGACTCGCGCGGACGGCGGGTCCTGGTCACCGACGCCGATCTGGCCGCGCCCATCGAGGAGTTGGAGAAGCTCGACAAGGAGCTGGGCGAGGGGCGCGCGGCGGCGATCGGCTCGCGGGCCGCGCCGGGCGCCACGATCGAGAGCCACCAGCACCCCATCCGTGAACTCCTGGGCCGCGCGGGCAACTTCCTCATACGCAAGGCCGCGGTGCCCGGCATACGCGACACTCAGTGCGGCTTCAAGCTCTTCGAGGGCGACCGCGCCCGCGAGGCCTTCGCCGCCTCCCGGATCAACGGCTGGGGCATCGACGTCGAGGTCCTCCAGCACTTCCGCCGCGCGGACTGGGAGGTCGCCGAGGTCCCGGTGCGCTGGTCCCACCAGTCCGGCTCGAAGGTACGGCCCCTGGACTACGCCCGGGTCCTCACCGAACTCGCCCGCCTCCGCGCCCGCTCCCTGCGCCCGGTCGACGTCCTGGTCACGTTTCTCTTTCTCCTGATGTCAGTGGGCCTCTACTCGGGCCGCTTCTTCGACCCGTCCCACCGCTACCTGGTCGACTCGCTGCAGGACCAGAACCAGTGGGAGTGGTTCTTCGCGGTCACGGCCGACAACGTCGCCCACCTCCACAACCCGTTCTTCTCGAACCTCCAGGGCTTCCCCGACGGCGTGAACCTCATGGCCAACACGGTCATGCTGGGAGTCTCGGTCCCCTTCGCGCCGCTCACCCTGCTGGCCGGTCCCGCCGTCTCGCTCAGCGTCTGCATGGCGCTGGGCCTCGCGGCCACGGCCGCCGCCTGGTACTGGCTGATCGTGAAGCGGGTCGTACGGCAGCGGGCCGCGGCCTTCGTCGGCGCCTCGCTCGCGGCCTTCGCCCCGCCGATGGTCAGCCACGCCAACGCGCACCCGAACTTCGTCATCCTCTTCATGGTCCCGCTGATCATCGACCGCGCCCTGCGCCTGTGCGCGGGCACCCGGGTCGTCCGGGACGGGATCGTGCTGGGCCTGATGACGGCCTACCAGATCTTCCTCGGCGAGGAGCCGCTGCTCCTGGCCTCGATCGGCATGGTCCTGTTCGCGGTCTCGTACGGGGTCCTGCACAGGGAAGTCGTGAAGACGGCCTGGCGCCCGCTCCTCAAGGGCCTGGGCATCGCGGCGGCGGTCTGCGCGCCGATCATCCTGATCCCGCTCTGGTACCAGTTCGCGGGCCCGCAGAGCTACAAGAGCGTCCTGCACGGCGACAACGCGGGCAACAGCCCGCTGGCCCTGCTCTCCTTCGCCGAACGCTCCCTGATCGCCGGCAACGAGGTCCGGGCGGGCTCCCTCTCCCTCAACCCGACCGAGCAGAACGCGTTCTACGGCTGGCCGCTGGTCGCCCTCGCCTTCGCCATCGTCGTACGACTGTGGGAGCACGCCCTCGTCAAGGCGCTCGCGTTCACGGCGGTCGCCGCGGCGATCCTCTCCATGGGCCCCAAGATCCGTATCCCGCTCACGAACACGGTCTACCCCGGCCCCTGGGCGCTGCTCGCCCACAAGCCGCTCTTCGAGTCGGTGATCGAGGGCCGGGTGGCGATGATCTGCGCCCCCGCGCTGGGCATGCTGGTGGCGATCGCGGTCGAGCGCCTGGCGGCGACACGGCAGATCGGCACGCAGTACGTCGGCCTGCTCGCCGTGTGCATGGCCCTGATCCCGATCATCCCGGCCCCGCTGAAGGCTGTGGACCGCGCCGCCGTACCCGCCTTCTTCACCGACGGCACCTACAAGTCGTACGTCCGCGCAGGCGAATCCCTCGTCCCGCTCCCCCTCGCCGACCCGGGCGCCGCGGAACCCCTGCACTGGCAGACAGCCGCCGACCTCGGCTTCAAGATGCCGGGCGGCTACTACAACGGCCCCTACGGCGAGGACCGCGTCGGCATCTACGGCGCCTCGCCCCGCTACACCTCCAACATGCTGCGGGACGTGCGCTACACCGGCGTCATCCCCACCATCGGCAAGAACTGGCAGGCGCAGGCCAAGGCGGACTTCGCGTACTGGCACGCGGGCGCCCTGGTGGTCGCGCCGCAGCCCAACGACGACAAGCTCCGCACCGCTGTGGAAAAGCTGGTCGGCAAACCCGGTAAGTGGGTGGACGGCGTGTGGGTATGGGACCTGCACGAGGGAAGCTGACCCGGGCCGAACCGACTACGCTTCCCCCTACTTCTTTTCTGTGACCGAGTGACCGAGTGACTGATCGAGGAGCCTCTTTTGGCCTGTGACCTGTGGCTGGTCCCGCTCGTCGACGTGTTGTGCCACACCCCCGACAATCCCTTCGCCGACGAACTCGCGCTCTACAACTCGTTGCTGGCCGAGGCGGGGCTGCCTCCGGTGCCGGTGTACCAGTACATGCCGGGTCTGTCCGGCGAGGTCGCCCCGGTGGCGGGCTTCGACTACGACGCGCTGCACTTCCTGCGCCGGGCCTACCTGCTCCAGGTCTGCGGCCTCCCGGTCACGCCGGTGGACGAACTGGGCGGCGACTACGAGCAACTCCTCGAAATGTTCGAGACCACAGCCCAGCAGTCCCACCTGGTCTGGCACTACGACCACGCGGGCGCCTATGTCCCGGTCGACTTCCCGCACCCGCTGGCCAACGACGAACTCCTCGCCGGCGGCGGCCCGTTGGGCTCGTCCCAGGCCCTCCTCCGCGAGCTGGAGTTCGTGGCGTCGACGATCGGCATCGACCCGGCGAACCCACCGACGCCTCCGCAACCCCCCTCCGCTCCCACGGAGTTGGAGGAACCGGCCGTCCCCGCGCCGTACGACCCGAGCCCCTTCGCGCGCGAGCGGCATGTGTGGCTCGGCCTGCACGCGGCGGCGACCCGGAGCCTGGCCCAGGGCTCGATGATCGTGTTCAGCTAGCGGAGCTTGGAGAGTCCCACACCCACGTCCTCCGCGTTCATCACCGGGGTGTAGGTGATCTCGGCACCCAGATTCAGGAAGAACGGCTCACTGATCGACGGGATGTCGGAGGGGTCCTTCAGATCGAAGACCAGGAACGCGGTGCGCTTGCCACCGTCCGCGGTGAAGTACGCCGCCTCGGGCTTGATCTGCGCCATGGACTCCTCCATCAACTTCCCGAGGGTCCCATTACGGATCGCTTCGTTCCCCTTCTCGGTGTCCATGCACGCCTTCAACAACATGCGCATCGCACTCACCTTCTCGTTCGGGGAGTTTCATAATATGCCCGATATGGGAGTTATGTTCACTCCTGCCCGAAGAGCAGCCGCAGGCCCCACCACCGCCCAGGAGACACGTCTGTCATCTCCGCGCCTACCGGTCGGCGAGCAACAAGAGCAACAGGGTCAGCAGCAGATACGAGACCCGGACGACGAACGTGGATACGCCGCCACCCGGGGCGTGTTCGGCCCCGGGTGACGGCGTGCGCACAAAGACGTGTCCGGAGTCTAGAAGACCGGCGTCCCGCCCTGCGTCAGCTTCCAGTTGGTCGCCGAGAAGGTCGACGGGTCGATGCTGCCCTTCGCCGTGGCGTAGGCGACCATCAGGTCGCGGACCTGGTTGGTGGAGCTGTAGGCGATCTCCGCGGCGGCGATGTGCGGGTAGCCCGAACCGCCGTTGGCGCGGTAGTTGTTGACGGCGACGACGAAGACCTGGTCGTCGGCGACCGCGGTGCCGTTGTAGGTGAGGTTCTTGATGCGGGAGCCCTCGGCGGCGGCGATGTCGATCTCGTAGTCGACGCCGGCCGCCATGTCGTACATGTAGTCCCAGAAGCTGTTGGCGTTGGTGAGGGTGGCGGTGTCGACCGTCGTGCCCGCCGGGACCTGGTGGTAGTACTTCGCCGCGAACTCCAGGTAGTCCTTGAGCTGGGCGCCGGTGAGCTTCTTGCCGTAGAGGGTGTTCTCGTAGACGTAGAGGCCCGCGACGTCGCGGATCGTCACGTCGCCGGCCGGGATGGTGGCCGTACGGCTGAAGCACGCGGCGACCGAGATCAGCGGGAGTGCGGCGTCAGCCGCCGACAGGCCCGCCTTGACCGCGTCCATCTGCACCTGCTGGATGAAGTCGATGGCGGGGACGTCCTTCCAGCAGGCCTCCGCCGTCGACATCGCGGTCGTGCAGGTACCGATCGCGGTGTTGACGTACTTCACGACCAACTCGTGGTCGGCGGTGAGGAGTTCGGTGATCCGCGGGTCCTCCGCGACCGTGTTGCTGTTGAGGGTCGTGGCCGTCTTGCTGGTGATCTTCCAGCAGCCGCGCTCCAGTACCAGCTCGAAGTCGAAGACGGAGAGGCGGTAGCCGTAGCAGTACGGCTCGGAGAGGAGGACGTCCTCGCCGGTCTCCTCGTTCTTCACCGTGTACGTCGGGACGTCGACGTGGGTGTGGCCGACGAGGATCGCGTCGATGCCGGGGACCTGCTCGGCGACCAGGTTCGACGCGTTCTCCACGTACGGGAGCGAGTCGCCCCAGGAGGTCGAGCCGTCCAGGCCGGAGTGGTCGGTGAGGAACACGACGTCACAGCCGAGCGCGCGCAGCCGGGGCACGTACTTCTTCGCCTGCTCGACAAGACCCGTGAAGGTCATCTTGCCGTTGACGTTGTCCTTGTCCCAGAGGGCGATGCCGGGGTTGGTGAGGCCGAGGATGCCGACCTTGATGTCCGGGGCGCCGGGCACCTTGATGTGCTTGACGGTGTACGGCTCGAAGGCCGGCTTCAGGGTCTTCGCGTCCAGCGCGTTGGCGCCCAGCAGCGGGAACCTGCACTGCTTCTCGAAGGTGCGGACGACCTCGATGCCGTAGTTGAACTCGTGGTTGCCGAGCGCGGCGGCGTCGTAGCGCATCTCGTTCATGGCGATCGCCATGGGGTGCTTGGGGCCGCGCTTGCCGTCCTTGCCCGTGATCGGGTCGACGCTCGCGTAGTACGAGGCGAGGGAGGTGCCCTGGATGATGTCACCGGCGTCGACCAGCAGCACCCGGCCCGCGCCCTTCTCCTTGCGGATGTTCTTCACCAGAGTGGCGATCCGGGCGATGCCGTAGGTGTTGCCCTTGGCGTCCACCGGGGCCGCGTTGGTGTAGTAGTCCCAGTTGAAGACGTGGCTGTGCAGGTCGGTGGTGCCGAGGATGGAGAAGCTCCACGTCCTGGGCGCCTTCGGCGGCTTGCCGTGGCCCTGCTCGGCGGCCTGCGCGCTGCCCGCACCGACGGTTCCCGCGACGGCCACGGCCGCTCCGGTGACGGCGGACTTCTGCACGAACTCACGGCGGTTCATGGGATTGACGGGCATTCAGGGCTCCTGAAAGGGCGCGGAGGGCGATGTGGCATGCGGGGCGCGGCGGGCTACCCGCGTAGATGCTGGCCCGCTCCCGTTACCGGCGTAACCACGGAAAGCCCAAGGGCCGGTCAAGGATTCCCAAGACCGGCCCAAGTGCGACCATCGATCACCGCTCTAGATGAACGAGTTGACCTCGATCGTCTCGGTGCGGCCGGGGCCGACACCGATCGCGGAGATCGGGGCGCCCGACATCTCCTCCAGCGCCTTCACGTACGCCTGCGCGTTCTTCGGGAGGTCGGCGAAGGTCTTGGCCTTCGTGATGTCCTCGCTCCAGCCGGGCAGGTTCTCGTAGATCGGCTTCGCGTGGTGGAAGTCGCTCTGCGAGTACGGCAGTTCCTCGACGCGCTTGCCGTCGATCTCGTAGGCCACGCAGACCGGGATCTGCTCCCAGCCGGTGAGGACGTCGAGCTTGGTGAGGAAGAAGTCGGTCAGGCCGTTGACGCGGGTCGCGTAGCGGGCGATGACCGCGTCGAACCAGCCGCAGCGGCGGTCACGGCCGGTGGTGACACCCCGCTCGCCGCCGATGCGGCGCAGCGCGTCGCCGTCCTCGTCGAAGAGTTCCGTCGGGAAGGGGCCGGAGCCGACCCGGGTCGTGTAGGCCTTCAGGATGCCGATGACCCGGCTGATCTTCGTGGGGCCCACGCCCGCGCCGGTGCAGGCGCCGCCCGCGGTCGGGTTCGACGACGTCACGAAGGGATACGTGCCGTGGTCGATGTCCAGGAGCGTGCCCTGGCCGCCCTCGAAGAGGACCACCTTGTCGTCGTCGAGGGCCTGGTTGAGGATCAGGACGGTGTCGGCGACATACGGCTTGAGGCGGTCCGCGTAGGACAGCAGCTCCTCGACGACCTGCTCGATGGCGATCGCGCGGCGGTTGTAGAGCTTGGTGAGCATCTGGTTCTTGATGTCGAGGGACGCCTCGACCTTCTGCGTCAGGATCGACTCGTCGTAGAGGTCCTGGACCCGGATGCCGACGCGGTTGATCTTGTCCGCGTAGGTCGGGCCGATGCCGCGGCCGGTGGTGCCGATCTTCCGCTTCCCGAGGAAGCGTTCCGTCACCTTGTCCACCGTCACGTTGTAGGGCGTGATGATGTGAGCATTACCGCTGATCAGGAGCTTGGACGTGTCGACGCCGCGCTCGTTCAGCCCGTTCAGCTCGGAGAACAGGACCGACGGGTCGACGACGACACCGTTTCCGATGACCGGAGTGCACTCCGGTGTGAGGATCCCGGAAGGGAGCAGGTGAAGGGCGTACTTCTGATCGCCCACGACTACCGTGTGGCCGGCGTTGTTGCCGCCCTGGTAGCGCACCACATAGTCGACGGACCCACCTAGCAGGTCCGTCGCCTTTCCCTTGCCTTCGTCACCCCACTGAGCACCGAGCAGCACAAGTGCGGGCACGCGCGTACACCCCTTCCGGGCGGGGCATGTCCAAGGTCAGGGGCGTACGCGGCACAGCGTGTGCCTCGTACACCTGCGACCCTCGTCGGTCGCGACCCGTCGGACCGGATGCCCCGGAATAGACGAAGCCCCTGGCGCAATAGCGCAAGGGGCTCTTGCACAAAGATGCTACCCGAGGAAGCGAGGCATGGCCGAGGTGGCGACTTTCGCGACTTCCGATCAGCTCCTGGTCGTCATCGATCCGGTCGCCCGGCGCACCGACGGAGAGTCCGTCCGTATCGCGAAAGACGTGCTCAGCGCGGGTGCGGCGACGAAGGTGTGCATGCCGGAGGGGCCCGAGGAATTCGCCCGGGTCCTGTCCCGGCGGGGTTCGCGCCGGCCCGTGGTGGTGGGCGACGACCGGGCCCTGCTGCGCGCGGTGTCCCTCCTGCACCGTCGGCGGGAGCTGGCCGGATGCGCGCTGTCGATGGTGCCGGTGGGGGGTGCGCTGTCCCTGGCGGGGGCGCTGGGGGTGCCCACGGGCGCGGTGGCGGCGGCGCGGGCGGTGCTCGACGGGGTCGTACGGCGGATGGATCTGCTGGTGGACGACAGCGACGGGGTGGTGCTGGGCGCGCTGCGGATTCCCCCGCTGCTCCTGCGGGAGGCTCCGCCGGAGGAGACGGTGGCGGAACCCTCCGGTGCCGGGCATCTGTGGCTGCGGACGTGCCAGTCACTGGTACGGACCCTGGTGCCCGCGCGCACCTCCCGGGAACCCCTCGCCTCCGCACTGCCCCGGCAGCCCGGTCCGGCGCGGCTACGGGTCGAGGTCGACGGCATGACCCTGGTGGACCTGGACCAGCCGGTGGAGGGCATCTCGGTGACACCGGGGGCGTCGGGCCTGGCCGAGGTGGAGGTACGCCCGGTCTCGGTCGGCGCCGAGGCGTCCCCCCTGTACGCGAGCGGCCGAACCGTGACCGTGTCCGGGACGGATTTCCGCTACCGGGCGGACGCGGTGGTGGCGGGGCCGGTGCGGACGCGGACGTGGGTGGTTCGGGAGGGGGCTTGGGGGCTTACGTTGCCGGGGGGACGGGTGGGGTGAGGGGATGGGGGTTGAGGGTCGGGGTTGCGGCCAGGTGCGGGACCGGCTCCACGACCAGGGTTCGCGACCGGCTCCACGACCGGGACTACGCCAGGGATCGGGCCCTGGATCGGGCCCGGAGAGCGGACCGGAAGCCGGTCAGGGACCGGCGCTACGACCGGGATCGGACCCAGGAATCGGGCCGGGCTGCAACCGGGGAGATCGAGTCCGGAGACCGGGACCACACCTGGGAGGACCGAGCCCGAAGACCGGGACCACACCCGCGACCAAGCACACAGGTCCGAACGAAAGCCGAGCCACGGACCGGAACAACAACCGAAATCCGGCCCAGCCATCGTCGGGCCGGGGCCACACCCCGGGATCGGCCCGGAGTCGGTGACCGAGGAGCGGCTTGAGGGGCTCGCGTTGTCGACGTGAGTCGCCTGGCTCAGCCGCCCTGGCCCGCGCTGCCGACCGGGCCGACCTTCACCGGGGTGCCGGCGCTGTCCGAGACGGGGAGGGAGGCGGCGCCCGGCCAGGCGAGGGTGACCGAGTTCGTCTCGTCGGGCGGGGTCACCACCAGGCCGGTGATGCGGACGCCGGAGCCGCCGGTGTTGTTGATCGGGTAGCTGATGGGGAAGTACGTCGACTTGCCGTTCTTGAGGACGGCCGAGGTCGCCGCCTGGCCGGTGCGCTGCGCGGACGTGGTCCCCGCGTTGGTCTGGAGGTCGACGCCCGCGTACCCGGAGATCGTGCAGTCCTTGCCGCTGTCGTTCGTGAACGTGACCACGACGGTGCCGTCGGTGTCTCCGTCGATGGTGTTGTCCTGCGCGGTGATCTTCAGGTCGGCGGTACGGCACTTGCCGACCTTGGCGTTCGCGTTCGAGCCGGTAGCGGTGCCCGAGCCGCCGGCCGTACCGGACCCGGTCGAACCGCTCGAACCGCTCGAACCGCTCGAACCCGAACTGCCGGTCGCGGACGACGGGGTGGACGTGGAGGTGGAGGTGGAGGTGGACGACGGGTCGCTCTGGCCGCCCGCCGCGTCGTCGTTCCCGCTCTGGCAGGCCGTGAGCGAGAGACCGGCGGCGACGGCCAGGGCGGCGAAGGTGAGCTTGTGCACGCGCATCGTAATTTCCTCAACATCGGTCGGCAGTGAGCGTTTCCGATCTACAGGAGCGACCCGGCCCGGTCGGCCGTTCCACCCGACTGCCTCCCAAGACATGCCTGTTACATGCACCCATCCGTTGGGACAGACCCGTGACCCGACGCGACGCAACCCTGGTTCTCCAGCACGGGTGCGTCCGACTCGTCCTTCAGCGCCACCCCCGTCACCCCCAACTCCCGTGCCCTGCCCATCAGTCCGGCCAGCTTCTCCGCCGCCACCTCGTACGCCAGCCCCAGCGGCGGCCGGATGTTGGAGAGGCAGTTGCGGTCCGCGTCCGTCGTCGCTCCCGGCTTCGGGCGGTACGTCAGATAGGCGCCCAGCGAGTCCGCCGCCGACATCCCCGGACGCTCGCCGACGAGGACCACGACCAGTTCCGCGCCCATCGCCGACGCCACATCGTCGCCGAGCGCCACCCGCGCCTGTTCCGCGAGCACCACCGGCGCTACCCGCCAGTCCGCCGGCAGCAGCGCCGTCGTCGCCCGCACCATCGCCGCCGCGTGCTCGTGCACCGCCCGGCTGGACAGCCCGTCCGCGACCACGAAGACGACGTCCCACTCCCCCACCGGCAGATGCGCCCGGTCGGCGGAATCCAACCGCCGTCCCAGGTCCGGGCGTTGGAGATACGTCAGCCGGTCGGGAGCCGCGCTGCGCACCCGTACCGTCGGCTCTCCCCGCAACGCCCGCGCCACCATGTCCGGTTCGAAGGGCGAGTGGACCGCGTCCCGCGCCGCCGCGTGCGCGGCCTGCAACTCCAGCCGGTGGTGGGTCGGCAGGCCCGATCCCGCCCGCCCCAGACCGATCCTCGCCTGCGTGTGACGGCGCAGGGCGGGCCACAACTCACCTTCACCCAAATGCGAATGACTGATCGTCATGCGGCCAGTTCCCTTCCGATCGCCGTCAGCGGGTGGGCCGTGGCGGACACGTCGTTGATCGCGCCGTCCGCGCCCAGCAGTCCGATCGAGTCGAGCCATGCCTCGAACTCCGGTGCCGGGCGCAGCCCGAGGACCTCGCGGAGGTACAACGCGTCGTGGTACGAGGCGGATTGGTAGTTGAGCATGATGTCGTCGCCGCCCGGTGTGCAGATCACGAAGGACGCGCCGGCCACGCCGAGCATGGTGAGCATGGTCGCGATGTCGTCGTCGTCCGCGTCGGCGTGGTTGGTGTAGCAGATGTCCAGGCCCATCGGCAGGCCGAGCACCTTGCCGCAGAAGTGGTCCTCCAGGGCCGCGCGGAGGATCTGTCGGCCGTCGTAGAGGTACTCGGGGCCGATGAAGCCGACCACGGTGTTCACCAGCAGCGGGTCGTAGCGGCGGGCGACCGCGTACGCGCGCGCCTCGACCGTCTGCTGGTCCACCCCGTGGTGCGCGTCGGCGGAGAGCGCGCTGCCCTGCCCGGTCTCGAAGTACATGACGTTCGAGCCGACGGTGCCCCGGCCCAGCGCCCGCGCCGCCTCGTACGCCTCGTCGAGGAGCCCCAGCGTGACGCCGAAGGAGGCGTTCGCCGCCTGGGTGCCCGCGACGGACTGGAAGACGAGATCGACGGGCGCCCCGCGGGCCATGAGGTCCATGCTCGTGGTGACGTGGGACAGGACGCAGGACTGGGTGGGGATGGCGTAGCGCCGGATCACTCCGTCGAGGAGTTCCAGCAGGTCCCGTACCGCCTTCGGGCTGTCGGTCGCCGGGTTGATGCCGATCACCGCGTCGCCGGAGCCGAGCAGCAGACCGTCCAGCAGGGCCGCGGCGACGCCCGCCGGGTCGTCGGTGGGGTGGTTGGGCTGGAGGCGGGTGGCGAGGCGGCCCGGCAGGCCGATGGTCGACCGGAAGGCCGTCACCACCCGCACCTTCCGCGCGACCGCGACCAGATCCGCGTTCCCCATCAGCTTCGACACCGCCGCCACCATCTCCGGCGTCAACCCGCGCGCGACGGCGGCCAGTTGAGGACTCTCGGCGGTCAGCAGCCACTCCCGGAACCCGCCGACCGACAGACCGGCCACCGGCGCGAACGCCACCGGGTCATGCGTGTCGAGGATCAACCGGGTCACGTCATCGGTCTCGTACGGGATCACCGGCTCGGCGAGAAAGGCCGTCAGCGGTACGTCCGCCAGCGCCCGGCGAGCCGCCACCCGCTCCTGCGCGGACGACGCGGCCAGCCCCGCGAGCCGGTCGCCGGAGCGCTCGGGGCTCGCGGCGGCGAGGAGGCGCGCGAGGGAGCCGAAGCGGTAGCCGTGGCCGCCGAGGGTCGAGGTGTACGTGCTCATGGCGGCGACCGTACGAGGGGCGTGTTGCCCCCAGATTTCGCCAGATTTCTAAAGGTCTGGTTGACAAACATTTAACGCGCCGCAACCCTTGCCCGACTCATACCGCCGACAGAGTTCCGCACCGTAGGACGACCTGAGCAGCAGGAGAGGAGCCATCCGATGGCAGTGGACGAGGGAGTCGCCCCCGCGGCGAACGTAAGCGAGGACGGGGCCGTTCACCGGCTCAAGCCCAACGCCATCGGCCTGCTGGGCGTGGTCTTCATGGCTGTCGCGACCGCCGCCCCGATCACCGCGATGACCGGCAACGTGCCCTTCATGGTCTCGTCCGGCAACGGCATCGGCGCCCCCGCGAGCTACCTGGTCGCAATGGTCGTCCTGGCAATCTTTTCCGTCGGCTTCACCTCGATGGCGAAGCACATCACCTCCACCGGCGCCTTCTACGGCTTCATCTCCTACGGCCTCGGCCGCACCGCCGGACTCGCCTCGGGACTCCTGGCGACCTTCGCGTACGCCGTGTTCGAGCCGGCGCTGATCGGCATCTTCTCGACCTTCGCCACCGGAACGTTCAAGGACCAGACGGGACTTGACATCCCGTGGTGGGTGTTCGCGCTGGTGATGCTGGCCGTCAACGCGACGGGCACGTGGTTCGGCGTCTCGGTCGCGGAGAAGCTGCTGGTCGTACTCCTGGGCACGGAAGTGACCGTCCTCGCCGCGATGGCGATCTCGGTCGCCCTGCACGGCTTCACCTTCGGCCCGGTCAACCCGGTCAACGCCTTCAAGGGCACCTCCGCCGGCCTCGGCCTCTTCTTCGCCTTCTGGTCGTGGGTCGGCTTCGAGTCGACCGCGATGTACGGCGAGGAGTCCCGAGACCCGAAGAAGATCATCCCCAAGGCGACGATGATCTCGGTGCTCGGCGTGGGTGTCTTCTACGTCTTCGTCTCCTGGATGGCGATCATCGGCAACGGCGAGACGGAGGCGGTCGCGGCGGCCTCCTCCGCGAACCCGCTGGCCCTCTTCTTCAACCCCACCGAGCACTACGTCGGCCACTGGGCGGTCGACCTCATGCAGTGGCTGATGATCACCGGCTCGCTGGCCTGCGGCATGGCCTTCCACAACTGCGCCAGCCGCTACATGTACGCCCTGGGCCGTGAGGGCGTCCTCCCCTCTCTCAAGAACACCATCGGCCGCACCCACGCCAAGCACGGTTCCCCGCACATCGCGGGCCTGGTGCAGACCGTGGTCAGCGCGGTCCTGATCGTCGCCTTCTGGCTCACCAGCAAGGACCCGGCCAACGCCCTCTACGTCCTCCTCGCCATCCTCGGCACCATGGCGATCCTGGTCGTGCAGGCGGTCTGCTCCTTCGCGGTGCTGGCCTACTTCCGCAAGAACCACCCCGAGAGCCGCCACTGGTTCCGCACCTTCACCGCCCCGCTGGTCGGCGGCCTCGCGATGCTCGCCGTCGTCGTACTCCTGGTCTCCAACATGAGCGTCGCGGCGGGCGCGGAGTCCGACTCCCTGGTCCTGAAGGCGACTCCGTGGCTGGTCGGCCTGGTCGCGGCGACGGGGATCGGCTACGCGCAGTATCTGAAGCGGCGGGCGCCTGAGCGGTATGCGCTGCTCGGGCGGACGGTGTTGGAGGAGACGAAGGAGCGTTAGCTTTAGGCTGGTTGGGCTGGGGCTGGGGCTGGGAAGGTCGATCGGCCTGGAGTCTTGATGGCCGAGCGGCCGGAGGTGCGCGGATGTCCCCGGAGTTGACGACGCGGGATCGGCGGCGTGAGCTCGCCGAGTTCCTCCGCAGCCGACGCGCGCGCCGCACGCCCGCGGAGGCGGGACTGCCGACCTTCGGGCGGCGGCGCACTCCCGGGCTGCGGCGCGAGGAGGTCGCGACGCTCGCCGGGGTGAGCATCACCTGGTACACGTGGCTGGAGCAGGCGCGCGACATCCGTGTCTCGCGCCAGATCCTCGGAAGTCTGGCCACGGCCCTGGGACTTGACGAGGTCGAGCGCGTCCACCTGTTCCGGCTCGCCGACGAACCACCTCCGGACGGCCCGCCTTCCCGCCCCGAACTACCGCCCCAGTACGAGCTGTTGCTCACCCACCTCGACCCGAACCCGGCCTTCATCGTGAACCCGCGGTTCGACATCCTGGCGTGGAACCGCGGCTGCGAACTCCTCTACGGCGACCTGGGCGCCCTGCCCGCGGCGCGGCGCAACGTCCTGTGGCTCACGTTCACCTCGCCCGAGGTGCGGGAGATGTCCCGGGACTGGGAAGCGGAGGCCGCGCTCACCGTCGCACTGTTCCGCACGCAGGCGAACGAAGGCATCCTGACGCCCGGGATCACCGCCCTCATCGCCGAACTGACTGACGCCAGCCCCGACTTCGCCCGCCTGTGGCGACGCAAGGAGCTGGCGCCGTTCGTGCCCCAGCCCCGTACGATCGACCACCCACTGCTCGGCGAGGTCACCCTCGACTACGTCAAACTGCATGTGGCGAACGACGACAAGACGCTGGTGTCGTATCTGCTGCCACCGGGCTCGGAAGTGGAGAGCCGGTTCCTGAAGTTCGTCGGGAATCCCGGTGCGTGACCGTCAGGCGACGGTGAACCCTCCGTCGACGGGGAGGACCGTGCCCGTCACATAGTCGGCGCCGACGAGATACGCGATCGCGTGCGCGACGTCGTCGGGCCGTCCGATCCGCTTGACCGGGAGGTCGGCCGCCACGGCGGTGAACTGGGCCGCACGCTGTTCCTCCGGCAGGAACGACCACCACGGAGTGTCAACGGCCCCCGGGGCCACGGCATTCACCCGCACCGGAGCCAGTTCGGCGGCGAGCGGGGATACGATCCTCTCGATCGCCCCGTTGACCGCGGCGAGCGCCACGCTGCCGGGCAGGGCGGCCCGCGCAGTGGCCGCGGAGATCATCGTGACCGAGCCGGCGACCTCGGCCTGCTGGATCGCGTACAGGTACGGGAAGAGCTTGCCGTCGAAGGCGCCCCTGATATCGGCAGGGCTCACCTCCGCGAGCGGCCCGAGCCCTAGCGCGCCCGGACTGAACGCCAGCACGAGATGGTCGATCACGCCGAACCGCCTGAAGAACTCCCTCACGTCGGCTTCCGAGGCACCGTCGACCTGTTCGGCACCGGCCACCCGGTCCTTGACCGCCGCCAGCTTTTCGGGGTCCCGCCCGGTCACGATCACCTCGGCACCGCCTGCCGTCAGCCGCTCGGCTGCCGCGAGACCGATCCCGGACGTCCCACCCATGATCACAACGCGCATCGCGTGCGTCTCCGATTCCGTAGGGCTGTGTTGTGCTTGCCCCATCAGCCTCGGGAATCCGGGAACCCCGATCCAGACACGCCTGATGCTGGTGGTCCGGGCACCCCCTTGGGGTGTGTCTGCGGGCTCCGCAGCCACTCGGTGTACCGGCTCTCCGTCCAACGACCGTGACAACGACGACGACCAGGCCCCCCGGCGCCCGTCAGGTGCCCCCGGCCGCGACCTCACCCCGCCCCGAACACCCGCTCCCGATGCACCCGCCACCGCTCCATCATGGCCGCGATCTCACCGTCGACGAACTCGAAGAAGGCGAGGGTCTCGGCCATGCGGCGGCCCGCCGGGGTGTCCGCGCCGAGGCTGGTGACTCCCTCGCTCAGGGCGGTCTCCCACCGCTTGAGGACCGCTTCGCGGTTGGTGAGGGCCTCGTACCACTGGTTGCCCTGGACCCGGTAGCGCTCCCGGCGTGAGCCGGGTTCGCGCTCCCGCGACACCATGTGCTGCTGCGCGAGATAGCGCACTCCGCCGGAGACCGCGGCCGGGCTGATCCGTAGCTGCTCGCCCAGCTCGCCGGAGGTCATCGCGCCCTCGTCGGAGGAGAGCAGCGCGGCGAAGATCCGGGCGGGCATGCGCTGCATCCCGGCCTCGACGAGCTGCGCCGCGAAGGACTCGACGAACTTCGACACGGCCTCCGCGTCCCGCCCACCGGCTGTTTCCGTCATGGGCCCATCCTATCCGGGCTTCACGTACTTCCTTAACTTCACAAATTTCTGAAAGAAGCGTACGTTCTGAACCATGACGAAGGCAATCACGGTCGTCGGGCTCCACAAGTCCTTCGGCCGCACCCACGCCCTCGACGGCCTCGACCTCGCCGTCGAGACCGGTGAGGTGCACGGCTTCCTCGGCCCCAACGGCTCCGGCAAGTCCACGACGATCCGCGTCCTGCTCGGCCTGCTCCGCGCCGACTCGGGCGCCGCCCAGCTCCTGGGCCGCGACCCGTGGACCGACGCCGTCGAACTGCACCGCCGGGTCGCCTACGTCCCCGGTGACGTGACCCTCTGGCGCAACCTCTCCGGGGGCGAAGTCATCGACCTCTACGGCCGGTTGCGCGGCGGACTGGACCCGGCTCGGCGCGCCGATCTCATCGAGCGCTTCGAGCTCGACCCCACCAAGAAGGGCCGCACCTACTCCAAGGGCAACCGGCAGAAGGTCGCCCTCGTCGCCGCGTTCGCCTCCGACGTCGACCTGCTGATCCTGGACGAACCGACCTCGGGCCTCGACCCGTTGATGGAGGAGGTCTTCCAGCGGTGCGTGGAGGAGGAGCGCGATCGGGGCCGGACCATTCTGCTGTCCTCGCACATCCTGAGTGAGGTCGAGGAACTCTGCGACCGGGTCAGCATCATCCGCAACGGCCGTACCGTGGAGACCGGTTCGCTCGCCGACCTGCGCCACCTCACCCGCACCAGCGTGTCCGCCGAACTCACCGGCCCGCCCAACGGGTTGGCTTCCCTCCCCGGCGTGCACGACCTCGACGTCCAGGGCCATCGCGTGCGCCTCCAGGTGGAGACGGACCAACTCAACGCCGTACTGCGCTCGTTGAGCGAGTCGGGCGTACGGTCGCTGACCTCGAAGCCGCCGACCCTGGAGGAACTCTTCCTCCGCCACTACCAAGAGGTGGAAGGGGCGGTGTCCCGATGACCGCCGCCGCCTTCACCGTCCGCACCGGCGGCTCCCGCCAACTCGCCGGCACCGGCGCCCTCTTGAGGTTCAACCTGCGCCGCGACCGGGTGGTGATCCCGGCCTGGGTGGCCGTCACGGGGCTCATGGTGCTGTCGCTCCCCGGTTCGCTGAAGAGCGTGTACTCCACCCCCGCCGAACGCGCCGACATCGCCCGCCAGATGCTCACCAACAGCTCGCTGCGCGCCACCTACGGCCCGGTGTTCAGCGACTCGCTCGGCGGCCTCACCGCGTGGCGCATCGGCGGCTACGCCGCGATCCTCGCCGGAATCATGAGCCTGGTCGTCGTCGTACGGCACACCCGTGACGAGGAGGAGAGCGGCCGGCAGGAACTCGTGTCGTCGGCGATGGTGGGCCGCCGCGCACCCCTGACGGCTGCCCTGTCGACGGCGTTCGTCGCCAACGCCGTACTCGCCCTGCTGATCGCGGGCGGACTCGCCGGGCAGGGTGGGGCAGGCGCGCTGGCGCTCGGGCTCGGCATCGGCGGGGTCGGCATGGTGTTCGCCACGCTCGCGGCGATCGTCGCGCAGTTCACCGACAGCGGCCGGCTCGCGAAGGGCCTGACCGGCGGACTGGTGGGCGTGGCGTTCGTACTGCGCGCGATCGGCGACTCGACGACCAACAACGGTTCCTCCACCTGGACTTGGATCTCCCCGATCGGCTGGCTGGAGAACCTGCGCCCGTTCGCGGCCGAACGCTGGTGGGTGCTCGGCCTGTTCGCCGTGGCGGCCCTCGTACAAGGCCTGGTCGCCTACGAGTTGGCCGGGCGTCGGGACGTGGGCATGAGCTTCCTGCCCGCCCGGCCGGGACCGGCCCACGGACGGCTCGGTACGGCGGGCGCGCTCGCCTGGCGCCTCCAGCGGGGCGCTGTGCTGGGCTGGAGCCTCGGGTTCCTCGCGGCCGGGGTCGCGTTCGGCGGCATCACGAAGGGGGCGGCGGACCTCGTCGGGGACAACGCCAAGACCCGCGAGATCATCGAACGGATGGGCGGCCAGTCCGGCATCGAGGACGCGTTCCTGGCCACGATGGTCGGCATGTTCGGCATGCTCGCCGCGCTCTACGCCGTCTCCTCCGTCCTACGGCTGCACAGCGAGGAGACGGGCGGGCGCGCCGAACCGGTCCTGGCCAACGCGGTGGGCCGGCTGCGCTGGGCGGCCGGCCATCTGACCATCGCCTTCGCCGGCGCGGCCCTGATCATGCTGCTCAGCGGCCTGGGCCTGACTCTCGGCTACGGCGCCGAACCGGGCCCGATCCTCGCCGCCTGCCTGGTCCAGGTCCCGGCGGTCTGGACCCTGGGCGCGCTCGCGGTCCTCCTCCACGGAATCTCACCGCGCCTGTCCCCCGCGTCCTGGGGAGCGGCCGGACTCGCCCTGCTGCTGGGCTGGATCGGCCCCGCGCTGAACCTCCCCCGGACGGTCCTGGACATCTCCCCCTTCGGACATCTCCCGAAGCTGCCGGGCGGCGAGATGGCCTGGGCACCGGTGGTGGTCCTGACGGCGATCGCCGCCGCGCTGGTCGCGGCCGGGCTCGTGGGCCTACGGCGACGCGACCTCACGACCTGACCGGAGGCGGCGGCCCGGGAACCTCCGGCGGCCCGCGCGCGTCCGTCCCGGGCATGGGACAACGTGCGCAGGCCGCCGCAGGATGCCTGACCGCCGTACTGGGCGCGGGACTTGGACTGGCCGTGTGGTCGTACGACGTCCATGGCCGGTTCCAGCGGTTCGAGGCGGCCCCCGACTGGAGCGTCCTGTACGCCGAACTGCCGCTGGCGGTCCTGGGCGGGGTCGCCGTCTCGCTCGCCGCCTGGGTCCTGGTCCAGCGCCTCAGATCTCGACGCTGAGCCCTTCCAACCCCCGGATCACGAAGTTCGGCTTGCGTTCCGGTTCCCGGGCGAGGCGGAGGGTGGGCGCGCGGTCGAGCAACGCGCCCATGGACGCGGCGAGTTCGATACGGGCCAGGGGTGCGCCGATGCAGTAGTGGATGCCCGCGCTGAAGCTGATGTGCGGGTTGTCGGCGCGGGTGAGGTCGAGGCGCTCCGGGGCGGCGAAGACGTCCGGGTCGTGGTTGGCGGAGCCGAACAGCATCGCGATCTCCGCACCCCGGGGCACGGTCGTCCCGTCGATCTCGATCTCGTCCAGCACCCACCGCTCGAAGAGCTGGAGCGGGGTGTCGTAGCGCATCAACTCCTCGACGGCGGAGGGGATCAGGGAGTGGTCCGCACGGAGGGCCGCCAGCTGATCCGGGTTGCGGAACAGCGCCCACCAGCCGTTGACCGTGGCGTTGACGGTCGCCTCATGTCCCGCGTTCAGCAGCAGTACGGCGGTGGAGATCATCTCCTGCTCGGTGAGCCGGTCCTCGTCGTCGTGGGCCAAGATGAGACCGGAGATAAGATCCTCGCCGGGTTCCTTGCGGCGGGCGGCGATCAACTCGCGTAGATACGACGAGAATTCGAGCGACGCGCGGACCGCCTTCGCCGCCGTGTCCTCGGACGGGCTCAGCTCGTACATCCCGCAGATGTCCGCCGACCAGGGGCGGAGAGGGGCACGGTCCGACTCCGGGATGCCCAGCATCTCGGCGATCACCGCGACCGGCAGCGGCTCCGCCACATCCGTCAGCAGATCACCGCCGCCGCGCGCCACCAGCCCGTCCACCAGCTCACCGGCCAACCGGCTGACGTACGGCTTGAGTTGCTCGACCGTGCGCGGGGTGAACGCCTTGGAGACCAGGCGCCGGATGCGGGTGTGGTCCGGGGGCTCCAGGTCCAGCATCCCGTGGTCGTTGAGGGTGTGGAACGGCTCGTGCTCGGGCGGCGGTGCGCTGCGCCCGAAATCCTCATGCGTGAACCGGTGCTGGTACGTCCGCCCGAGCCGGCGGTCGCGCAGCAGCGCCGATACGTCCGCGTGGCGCGGCACCAGCCACTGGTTCGTGGGCTCGAAGTACTGCACACGGCCCCGGGCACGCAACTCGGCGTAGGCGGGGTAGGGGTCGGCGAGGAACGCCGGGTCCCAGGGATCGAAGGCTGCCATGCACGGACGTTATGCCGACGGTCCCCGTCCTGACCAGGGGTGTCTCGACGGTTCGGCCACGGCTTCGGCTTCGGCTTCGGCTTCGGCTTCGGCTTCGGCTTCGGCGAGGGTGGGAACATCTCGGCATGGACACCTCCGACAAGCTCCCGACCTTGAGATCACCGCGATTACGGCCGGGCGACCGGTGCGGATCGTCGCTCCGGCCTGTCCCCCCAGCCGCGAGCATGTCTCCCACGGCGTCGAGGTACTGACGTCCTGGGGGCTTCGGGCCGAGGTGGGTAAGCACGTCTTCGACCAGTGGGGATACATGGCCGGCCGCGACGAGGACCGCGTCTCCGACCTGAACTCCGCGTTCCGCGACCCGGGGGTCCGTGCCGTGTTCGCCGCCATGGGCGGCAAGGGCACCTACCGCATCGTCGACGACCTCGACACCGACGCGCTGCGCCGTGACCCGAAACCCGTGGTCGGCTTCAGCGACATCACGCACCTCCACCTCGCGCTGTGGGCCCGATGCCGCTTGTCCGGCCTGCACGGCCCGTTCCCCAACGCGAGCGACGAATGGTGCGGGCCCTCATCGGCCGAGGCCGTTCGCCGCGCGCTGATGACCACCGATCCCGTCGTCATCCACCGGGACGCCGGTGAAGCGAGTGCGGCGGTCACCGTCGAGGGCACCGCGAGCGGTGTCCTGGTCGGCGGCAACCTCGGCGCGATCCGCACGGAGGCGGGCGCCGGCCTGCCGAGCCTCAGCGGAGCGATCCTCTTCCTCGAACACAAGAGGGGAACAGGGCTGGGCGAGGTCGACCGCGCACTGACCCAACTGACCCGCAGCGGGGCCCTGGACGGGCTGCGCGGGGTCGCGCTCGGCCAGTTCACCGGCTTCGACCAGGATGCAGATGACCCGAGCCTGGGAGGCTGGGGCATCGCCGACGTCCTGCGCGACCGGCTGACCCGCCTGGCCGTTCCCGTCCTCGGCGGCCTCCCAGCCGGCCACGGCCCACACCCGCCGACCATCCCGCTCGGCACGCAGGCCACGATCGACACGGCGGAGGGAACCCTGACGGTTCAGTCGGCGGTCATCTGATCGACGTCACCGGCCTTGATGTGCTCGACGAGGGCGGTGAAGGCGGGGGTGGGGAAGGAGAGGGTGGCTCGGGTGGGGAGCTTGGAGTCGCGGATGGAGGTGCGGGTGGGGAGGGTGGCTATTTCGACGCAGGTGTCGCCGTCGCCGCCGCCCGAATACGTCGACTTACGCCAGTTCATTACGACTCCTTTGTCAGGCAGTGGATGAAATCGCGCGACGCGGCAGGCTCCAGCGACGCCTCTCGCATCCTAAGGAAGAGCGCGCGAAGCTGTTCCAACTGAGCTTCCGCATCGACAAATGCGACGCCGGTAGGAGCATCCCGAAGACCGGTGTCCAAGCGTCGCACCGGACCACCCGCGTACATCATCGAGATTCCGGCACCGCCGAACCCGTGCTGAGCCAAGGGGATGACCCGTACGGTCACGTGCCCCCGCTCGATCTCATCCAGGATGAGGCGAAGTTGGGACGCGGATGTCCGCCGGTCGCCCACGTGGATACGCAGGGCGCACTCATGGATGAGCGTCTCGTAGGGCGTCGGGTCGGCGCTCTCGATCACGGCCCGCCGCATCTGCCGGTGCTCCACCCGAGGAGTCAACTCACTCTCCGGCAGGCCGGGGTGCACGTAGGTGTAAACAGCGCGGGCGTAATCGGCGGTCTGCAACAGGCCCGGAACGTGAGTGATCGCAACCTCGCGCAGGAACGTGGCATGGTGCTCGATCTCCGCCGTGTCCTGGAAAACCGACGGCAGCACTCCCCGGTACTCCTCCCACCAGCCACGGGTGCGATCGGTCGCCATCGCGACGAGCGCGTCGATCAACTCCGCGTCCGTGCAGGCGTAGTGAGCCGCAAGCCGTCGCACCCGCTCCTCGCTGGCCCCGGAGAGGCCCAACTCCACCTGGCTTATCTGAGCCGAGGTCGAATTCAGCAGCTCGGCCACCTCGCGCGCCTTCAGGCCGGCCGCCTCGCGCAGGCGACGCAGCTCGGTGCCCAGGCGAACTTGCCGCGCAGTGGCGTGACTCCTCGGGGCCATGCGCCCTCCTCAACAGCCCATCACTGATGCCTCGTTCGGGCGTCAGACTATGCCAATCGGTTGCGTCAGGAGTAATTACTCCTCTACCGTCGGTGACGCACCGCACACGCTGCGGAAGTGCACCGCTCCGTCCTGCCAGGACGGCTGAGGCAGAGCCACCGCGCGAACTCCCCATCACCTGAACGGAGTTGACCCATGCCCATGCCCGACTGGGAGTACACGCTCCAGATCCCCAACGACCCCCGCGCCGTCACGATCAGCCGCCGCACCCTCCGCCTGATCCTCACGATGCACGGCCTGATCACCCTCGTCGACACCGCCGAGCTTCTCGCGACGGAGCTGGTCTCCAACGCCGTACAACACACGAACGGCACCGCAGCCCTGCGCGTCCGCTGGTCGGCCGGCGTCCTACGCCTCGGCGCATGGGACGCGAACCCCGAACCCCCGGAACCACCACAGCCGTGGGACCAGCTCACCAGCTCGGAGAACGGCCGCGGCCTCGCCCTGGTCCGCGCCTGCGCCGACCAGTGGGGCTGGCAGCCGCACTCCAGGAACGGCAGCCGGGGCAAGTACGTGTGGTGCGAACTGGCGGCGGCGTGAGGCCCACGGGCCGAACCGATCCCCGTACCCACGATCGAGTGATGGCGGAACCATGCGCCGATCTTGCTCCGCACCGAAAGCTAGCGTCCCCACCATGGCTGTCAGCCCGCACCACGAATCCCTGCACCAGGTCTTCCAGCAGGACACCGAACTGCTCGTCACCGCGATGCAGCGGCTCCTCGGCCTCTCCGTCGGACCGGTCCTCGCGATCACTCCGCTCGACACGGCCGTCACCGAGCTGCTCCCCATGGAGAGACGGGTCGACTCACTGTTCCGGCTCGACACGGAGGACAGACGGTACGTGGTCGCCCTGGAGTCCCAGGGCAAGCCTGACCCGGACAAGCGCCGGTCCTGGCCGTACTACCTGGCCTACCTCGGCGAACGCTACGACGCCGACGCCGTGCTGATCGTGCTCACCGACGACTCCGCGACCGAGCGATGGGCTTCCCAGCCGATCTCCTCGGGCTTCTCCTCGCGGCCTTCCCTGATCACCCAGCCACTGGTCCTCGGACCCGCCAGCGTGCCCCTGATCAGCGATGTCGGCGAAGCGGGCGGCGACATCGCCCTGTGGGTGCTGTCCTGCCTCGTCCATGGCCGCGATCCGGCGCACGCTGACATACTGGTCACGCTGGCCCGGGCACTGAATGACATGGACCCCGACGACGCGGTCGTCTACGCAGAGTACGTGGAGGCCGGTCTCACGGGCTCCGTGGCGGTCGAGATCTGGAGGCAACTGATGAGCACGATGGACATCTTCTACCGCTCCGAGGCGGCCCAGAAGGTCCGGGAGGTCGAGCGCGCCGAGATCGTGCTCATGATCCTTGAACGCCGTGGACTGTACGTACCGGACACCCTGCGCCAGCACATCCTCGCCAACCGGGACTACGAACAGCTCGGCGTCTGGCTCGACCGCGCCTTGCAGATCACCGACGCCCAGGACCTCATCGATGACGTCGACGCCTGAGACCGACGAGTCTTACTTCCTCAGAGTCTTCTTCCGCTCCGAGGCGGCCCAGAAAGTCAGGGAGGAAGGCCGCCGGGAAGTCCGCGCCGACGAGCGCGCCCAGACCGTGGTCATGATCCTGGAACGCCGCGGACTCGACGTACCGGACACCCTGCGCCAGCACATCCTCGCCAACCGGGACTAGGAACAACTCGGCGTCTGGCTCGACCGCGCCTGGCAGATCACCGACGCCCAGGACCTGCTCACCCCGGCGTAACCAACCGAGCCTCGTACGCGAACACCGCCGCCTGCGTCCGGTCCCGCAACCCCAGCTTCACCAGGATGCGGCTGACATGCGTCTTGATCGTCGACTCGGCGACCACCAGGCGCTCCGCGATCTCGCCGTTCGACAAGCCCTGGGCGATGAGGACCAGCACCTCCGTCTCCCGCTCGGTGAGGTCGCCGTACGCCGCCTGCTGGGCCGTGGGCATCAGCCGGGGTGACTCGGACAGCTTCGAGAACTCCGTGATCAGGCGGCGGGTGACCGAGGGGGCGAGCAGGGCCTCGCCGGCCGCCACCACCCTTACGCCGTCGGCCAGTTGGCGGGCCGAGGCGTCCTTGAGGAGGAAGCCGGAGGCGCCTGCGCGGAGGGCCTGGTAGACGTACTCGTCGAGGTCGAAGGTGGTGAGCACCAGTACCTTGGCCGTGCTGTTCGCCGCGACGATCTCCCGGGTCGCCTCGATGCCGTTCATCTCCGGCATGCGGATGTCCATCAGGACCACGTCCGGGGCGAGTTCACGCACCCGCTCGACCGCGTCGCGGCCGTTCACCGCCTCGCCCACGACCTCGATGTCCGGCATCGCGTTCAGCAGGACCGAGAAGCCCTCGCGGACCATCATCTGGTCGTCCGCGATCAGGACCCGGATCGTCATGCGTCACCATCGCTCGAAGCCGCCATCGGGACCGGGAGGAACACCGTCACCTCGTAGCCGCCCTCGTCCGTCCGGGTCGCCGTCATCTCGCCGTTGAGCATGGAGACCCGCTCGCGCATCCCCGTGATGCCGTGCCCCGCGCCCGGTGACGGCTTCACCAGACTCGGTTCGGGCATCGGGCCGTTGACGACGCGCAGCCCCAACCCGCCCAGCACATAACCGATTTCGACGCGCGCGCTCGCGCCGGGCGCGTGCCGCAGGGTGTTGCTCAGCGCCTCCTGCACGATCCGGTACGCCGACAGCTCGACGCCCTGCGGGAGTTCACGCACCGCGCCGGTGACGACCTTCTCGACGACGAGCCCCGCATCCCGCACATTGGCCAGCAGCGCGTCGATGTCGGCGAGGGTGGGCTGCGGGGCGTCCGGTGCCTCGTAGTCCTCCGCGCGTACGACGCCGAGGACGCGGCGGAGTTCGGTCAGGGCCGCGACCGCGTTCTCCCGGATGGTGACGAACGCGCGCTCCAGTTCAGGGGGCGGGTTCTCCACTCGGTAGGGCGCGGCCTCCGCCTGGATGGCGACCACCGACATGTGGTGCGCGACCACGTCGTGCAGCTCGCGGGCGATCGTCGTGCGCTCCTCCAGGAGCGTGCGCCGGGAGCGTTCGTGGGCCGTGACCGTCTGCTGCGCGGTGACCTCCTGGTGGGCCTCGCGGCGGATGTGCCGGATGGTGACGGCGAGGAGGGCCAGCGCGGAGAGGAACAGCATCTCCAGGGTGTCCGTACCGAAGGCAGCCCCGTACGGGAAGACGGCCGGCGCCAGGATGCCGTACACCGCCGTCAGCACCCACATCCACACCGCCGTGCGCGGCCTGGTGCGTACCGCCACGATCGTGAGCACCAGCAGGTGGCAGGCGAAACTGCCGGGCCGCCACGGCCACTCGCCGCCCCAGGAACTCCCCAGGTAGGTGGCGACCGGCGTCGCCGCCATCGACAGCCAGAACGCGATGACCGGCCGCACCATCGTCAGCAGGACCGGGGCCAGGGCGAGCAGGCCGAGGAACAGATTGGGACCCGCGCCACGGAAGCCGTCGTTCGAAGCGATGAACATCGCGAGGAGACCGCCCGCGGTGATCAGGGCGTACGGCGCCCAGGGCGCGTACTCGCGCAACCGGCCCGGCAGCCTGCGGGTGAGCGGGCCGTCGGTGCTCATGCGCGGCAACGGGCGGTAGGCGAAGGCGTCTTGGAACAGGTCATGTCGCAGCCCGCGCAGGGCGTCCACTGCCGCCCGGAACTCCGGGCTGCGCGTCTTGTACAGCTCGAACGCGCCTTCCGGCGGCGTCGTCTGCGTCTGGGTCGTCTCGGTCACGTTCGAAACGGTAGGCGGAGGGACGGGCCGCCGTCGTCACCTGTGAGACGGGTCCTGGTCCGTCCGTCTCAAGTACTACGTACGGGAACGACCGGGCGCCCCGGCCCCGCTCACCACGCCAACTGCGCGATCTCCTCCGCCACCACCGCGCACGCGTCCGCCACCGGGTCGATCAGCGGGAAGTGGCCGACGTCCTCAAGGAGCGTGAGGCCGACCACCTCGCCCGACTTGGCCGCCGCGTCCGCGTACGACTCGGCGACCGCCTGCGGGACGGTGGTGTCGGCGCGGCCCTGCACGAGCGCGGTCGCGATGCCTGTGGGGAGCAGGAGCACGGGGTCGGCGTACGGCAGTCGCTCGGCGAACCTGGCTTCTCCGCCGAGGAGTTGACCGGCCGCTCCGCCGCACACCGCGAGTTCCTCGGCGACCGTGAAGTCGGCGATCGGGGCGAGCGCGATCACCCCGCGCAGCGCGGCGGGGGCGTCGGTGCGCCAGGGCGCGTCCTTCGGGAGGACGTGCCGGGCCGCCGCCCACAGCGCGAGATGACCGCCCGCCGAGTGACCGGTGATCACCGTGCGGCGCCGGTCGGCCTGCGGCAACGCCTCCCGTACGAGCGCGGGCAGCGCGTCCAGTGCGGCGGCGATGTCGTCGAAGGTGTCCGGCCAGCGGCCCGCGACCGGGCCCGCGCCACCCTGCGCGGGCAGCGCCGCCCCGCGCCGGTACTCGACATTGGCCACCGCGAACCCGCGGCGGGCCAGGAAGTCGGCGAACGGGGTGATGTGACGGCGGTCGTAGGGCGCGCGCCAGGCGCCGCCGTGCAGGACGACGACCAGCGGGACCGCCTCGGCCGGCACCCGCTCGCCGCGCGGGGCGTAGAAGTCGATCACCTGGTCGGGGTGGTCGCCGTACGCGGCGGTGCTGTCGGGGTCGACGGCGGGGTGCGAGAAGGCGGACTCCTCTTCTGCGGCGGCACGTGCGGCAGCGGCGTCGTCCGGCATGCTCCAACCTCTCAGCGACAGAACGGATTTGGACAGAACGGGATGCGGCGACCAGAAGAGAGACACGCAGAGAAAATCGGCCGTTGGCGGGACGCTATCAGGCCGATGACGTGCACGGAGACCGCGTTTGTCACGCTCGGTGAGGCTTAAACGGTTCTGCTGTTTCGTTACGCTGACGCCGTGCCCGTCACGGCACCCCGTCAGCACGCCAAGGAGACCGCCATGTCCGTCGAATCCGGACCCGCGCCCGAACCCGGCACCCTGCGCCCCGGCGGTCGCACGGCACGTGTCCGTACGGCGGTGCTGCGGGCCGCCGGTGACGTGCTGGCCGAGCAGGGCGTCGACCGGCTCGACCTCTCGGACGTGGCCCGGCGGGCGGAGGTCGGCAAGACCACGGTGTACCGGCGCTGGGGTTCGGTGACCGCGCTGGTCGCGGACCTCCTCGTCGACATGGCCGAACAGTCGCTGCCCCGCCAGGAGACGGGCTCGCTCCTCGGCGACCTGCGCGCCAACGCCCTGCTGGTGCAGCGCACCCTCGCCGATCCGCGCCAGGGCGCCCTGTTCCGCGCCGTCATCGCCGCCGCGACCTGCGACGCCCGTACGGCCGATGCCCTGCGCCACTTCTACGAGGTGCGGGTCGCCGAATGGGCACCCTGCGTCGAACAGGCCGTGGCGCGCGGGGAGTTGCCTGTCGGCACCGACGCCTCCCAGGTCGTACGGGCCGTGTCGGCGCCCCTCTACTACGAGTTGCTGACCACCGGCACCGCCCCGGACGCCCCCGCCGCGGAACGGGCCGCGCGCGCCGCGCAAGTCGCCGCCGCAGCAGGGGTGTTCGTGACCGGGGACGGTCTACCTCAGTAGCTCACCGAGTACCCGGGCCGCACGCTCCACGTCCCCGAACCCGACGTACAGCGGCGTGAAACCGAACCGCAGCACGTCCGGGTGCCGGAAGTCGCCGACCACACCCCGCTCGATCAGCCGCTTCATCACGTCACCGGCGTCCGCACAACGCAGCGCGACCTGGCTGCCGCGCTCCGCGTGGTCCACCGGAGTCACCGACTCCGCCCGCCCGGAGGGGACGTAGGCCGCCACGCACTCCAGGAAGAAGTCCGTCAGGGCGAGGGACTTGGCGCGCACGGCCTCGACGGAGACGCCATCGCCGTCCCACACCTCCAGGGCGGCTTCGAGGGCGAGCATCGACAGGATGTCCGGCGTGCCGACGCGACCGCGCAGCGCGCCCGCCGCCGGTTCGTAGGCGGGCCGCATGCCGAAGGGTTCGGCGTGCGAGTTCCAGCCGGGCAGCGGTGAGTCGAAGCGGCTCTGGAGATCGGCACGCACATACAGGTACGCGGGTGAACCCGGGCCGCCGTTCAGGTACTTGTAGGTGCAGCCGAGCGCGAGATCCACTCCGTGCTCGTCGAGTCCGACCGGCAGGGCGCCCGCGCTGTGGCACAGGTCCCAGACGGCGAGCGCGCCCGCCGCGTGCACGGCGGCGGTGAGACCGGGCAGGTCGTGCAGCCGGCCGGTGCGGTAGTCGACGTGGTTGAGGAGCACCGCCGCCGTACGGTCGCCGAGCGCACCCGGCACCTCGGCCGGGGTCACCGGGCGCAGCGTGCAGCCGGTCATGCGGGCCGCCGACTCGGCGATGTACCCGTCCGTGGGGAAGGTGGTGGCATCGACGACGATCTCGTCCCGACGGCCGGAGCCGGAGTCCCCCGCCATCCGCACGGCCGCCACAAGTGCCTTGAAAACATTGACACTTGTGGAGTCGCCGACGACGATCTGGCCGGCCGCCGCCCCGACCAGCGGGGCGATCCGGTCGCCGATCCGCTCGGGCGCGGTCCACCAGCCGCTCTCGTCCCAGGAGCGGATGCGCAGTTCGCCCCACTGCCGGCGGACGACGTCCTCGACCCGGCCGGGGACGGACGCGGGCAGCGCGCCGAGCGAGTTCCCGTCCAGATACACCACGTCATCGAGGATGAACTGCGAACGCACGCCTGCCAGTTCATCAGCGGCATCCAACTTCTCTGCCCTGATCGCGAGTTCGAGTTCGGGTTCAGACATGGGAGCGCGCCGTCCACAGCTCGGGGAAGACGTTCTTCTGCGCGCGCTTCTCCAGCCAGGCCACTCCGGCGGAGCCGCCGGTGCCGGTCTTGGCGCCCATGGCGCGCCGGGTGGCGACCAGGTGATCATTGCGCCATCGCCACACCAGCTCGGCGACATCGGTCAACGCCTCGCCCAGCCGGGCGAGTTCGTCGTCCGCGTCACCGGAGTAGAGGTCGGTCCACACCGTCTCGACGGCCTCGGACGGCTCGTAGCGCAGCGACACGTCGCGGGTGAGCACGGCTGCTGGGACGGTGTGCCCGCGCCGGTCGAGGAGCCTCAACACCTCGTCGTAGAGGCTCGGTTCGTGCAGTGCCTTCTCCAGCTCGGCGTGCACGCGGGGGGCGCCGCGGTGCGGGACGAGCATGGACGCGGATTTCTCGCCGAGCAGGAACTCCATACGGCGGTACATCGCCGACTGGAAGCCGGAGCCCTCGCCGAGGGCGGAGCGGTAGGAGTTGAACTGGGCCGGCGTGAGCTGGCCGAGGGGCCGCCAGGAGGCGTTCAGTGCCTCCAGTTCCCGTACGGAACGCTTGAGCGCGTCGATCGCGACCGGCACCCGGTCCTCGCGCAGGGCCCGCGCGGCGGTCTCCCACTCGTGCACGATGACGGTGAACCACAGCTCCATCACCTGGGTGGTGACCAGGAAGACCATCTCTCCGGGGTCGTCGGAGCGGAGTGCTTGGAGGTGGGTGAGGACGTCCGCCTGGACGTAGTCCTCGTAGGGGGTCGTCCCCTGGAAGTCGAGATGCGGGGCCTCGGGCTCCTGAGTTTCCTGAGCCGGTTGGGACATCGCTGTCTCCTGATGCGTACTCCGGGTAGCGGTCCGCCCCTGCCGTTATCGACAGGGGGCCCCGGTCCCCACCGGGCATCTTCCACAATCGTCCCCCGAGACCGCAAGGTCCGCCTGGTCACACCAGGCGGACCTGCATCAATGCCCCCGGGCCACTAGCCGAGCGTCTGGGCCGCCGTGGGCGAGGAGTCCTTCAGGAACTGGCTGCACCGCTGGTACTCCTCCTGCTCCCCGATCGCCTGCGCGGCGCGCGCGAGGGCGTGCAGGGCGCGCAGGAAGCCGCGGTTCGGCTCGTGCTCCCAGGGCACCGGGCCGTGGCCCTTCCAGCCGTTGCGCCGCAGGGAGTCCAGGCCGCGGTGGTAGCCCGTACGCGCATAGGCGTACGACTCCACGACGCTGCCCCGCTCGAAGGCGTCGTCGGCCAGCAGGGCCCAGGCCAGCGAGGAGGTCGGGTACTTCGCGGCGACATCGGCGGGCGCCGTACCGCCCGCGAGGAGGTCGCGCGGGCCGGGGTCTTCGGGGAGATGGGTCGGGGGCGGGCCCCCGAGGAGGTTCTCGTGAATCGTCATGGGTTCCAGTCTCCCCCAGGGACGGCGATTGCCCGGCATCCAGGCCATGGCCCGGCATCCAGCCGTCGCCCGGCACCGGGCCGCTGTCCCGGGTCGAGATGCTCCCTCCCGAGCCGGGGCTCCAGCGGCGGCGCCGTGAGCGACCCGTGCGTGCGCACTTCTCCGGACGGCCTTCGCCCACGTCGAGCCTTCGCCCCGCATCGAGCCGTTGCCCCACATCGAGGCCGCAGCCCGGCACCACTCCGCTACCCGGCCCCGAGCTACCCGAGGCTCCAACGGCGGCGCCGTGAGCGACCCCCGCGTGCGCGCTTCCGACGGCCGTCACCCCACACCGAGCCCACGCCCCACATCGAGGCCGTGCCCCGGCACCACACCGCGAGCCGGCCTCCAGATACCCCTTCCCCTCCCAGGACTCCAGCGACGGCGCCGTAAACGACCCCCGCATGCGCGCTCCGGACGGCCGTCACCCCACACCGAGCTTCGCCCCGTATCGAGGCCATGGCCCGGCACCGAGCCGCTACCCCGCCTCCAGACGCCCCCCTTCCCCACCCGAGGCGCCAACGGCGGAGCCATGATCGCCGCCCGTGCGTGCGGCACTCCGGGCGACCTCCGCCCCGCAGCGGGCCGGCACCCCACACCAAGGCCACGCCCCTACCCCGCCTCCAAACGCCCCTTCCCCACCCGAGGCTCCAACGGCGGAGCCGTGATCGACCCATGCGTAAGGCACTCCGGGCGACGACAACCCGGTGCCGGGCGCCGTACGGTCGCGTAGGCCAGGATCGCGCCCAGGACCAGTACGGCCGCGCACAGGGGCATCGCGCGGCGGAAGGCGTCGTCGAAGGCGGATGCCGAGCGGTACGCGTCCGGGCCCATGCCGGCGAGCAGCGGGAGCGCGGCGACCGCGATCAGGCCGGCCGCTCGGGCCGCCGCGTTGTTGATGCCGCTGGCCAGGCCCGCGCGGGCGGTGTCCACGGAGGCGAGGACGGTGGCCGTGAGGGGGGCGACCAGGGTGACCATGCCGGTGCCCATCACCAGGAGGGCGGGCAGTACGTCGGTGAGGTACGAGGCGTTCGGGCCCACGCGGAGCATCAGCAGCATCGCCGCGGCACAGAGGAGAGGGCCGACCGTGAGCGGGATGCGGGGGCCGATGCGCTGGGCAAGTTCGCCGGAGCGGGCCGAGAAGAGGAGCATCAGGGCCGTTGTCGGGAGCAGGGCCGTGCCGGCCTGGAGCGCCGAGTAGCCTGCCACGACCTGGAGTTGGAGCGCGGCGAGGAAGAAGAAGCCGCTGAAGGCCGCGTAGACGCAGACCGTGACCAGGTTGACCGCCGTGAACTGGCGGGACGCGAAGATGTCGAGCGGCATCATCGGATCGGGGCGGCGCTTCTCGACGTAGACGAAGGCGACGCCCGCGACCAGGCCGGCGACGGCGGTCACCGCGACCACCAGCGAACCGTTCCGCGCCTCGATCAGCGCGTACGTCACCAGGGCGAGCGCGATGGCGCCCAGCGCCGCGCCGAGGACGTCGAAGCCGCCGTGCTTGCGGCCGTCCGCGGACTCGGGGACGTGCCGCAGGGCGATGGGTGCGCAGAGCAGGGCCAGCGGGACGTTGATCAGGAACACCCAGCGCCAGCCGGGGCCGTCCACCAGCCAGCCACCCAGAAAGGGACCTACGGCCGCGCCGATGCCGCCGAAGCCGGACCACAGGCCGACCGCCCTGGCCCGGTCGTCGGGGTGGAAGGAGGCCTGGATGAGGGCGAGGGAGCCGGGGGTCAGAAGCGCTCCGCCGACGCCCTGCAAGGCGCGCGCGGCGACCAGGACACCCGCGCCCGGCGCGAGCCCGCACAGCAGGGAGGCCGTCGCGAACCAGACGACACCCAGGACGAAGATCTTGCGGCGGCCGTAGCGGTCGCCGAGCGAACCGCCCAGCAGGATCAGTCCGGCCAGCGTGAGCATGTACGCGTTGACCGTCCACTGGAGAGCGGCCAGGTCGGCGTCGAGATCGCGGCCGATGCGGGGCAGCGCCACATTGACGACGGTGGAGTCCACCATGGCCATGCTGGAGCCGAGCACCGTGGTCAGCAGGATCCATTTGCCTTGCGGCGAGGCGAGCCGGACGTCGGACATGCCCCAGGTATACAGCGAGCCCGGCGCTATCAACAGCGCCGGGCTCGTCGTGAAAGGCGGTTACTTGATCCGCGTGCCCGTGGAACGCAGGTTCGCGCAGGCCTCGGTGACGCGCTCGGCCATCGACGCCTCGGCGAGCTTGCCCCAGGTGCGCGGGTCGTAGGTCTTCTTGGAGCCGACCTCGCCGTCGACCTTCAGGACACCGTCGTAGTTGCGGAACATGTGGTCCGCGACCGGGCGCGTGAACGCGTACTGCGTGTCCGTGTCGAGGTTCATCTTCACCACGCCGTTCTCCAGCGCGGTGGCGATCTCCTCCGCCGTGGAGCCGGAGCCGCCGTGGAAGACGAAGTCGAAGGGCTGCGAACCGGCAGGCTTGCCGTACTTGGCGGCGATGCCGTCGTTCAGCTCCTTCAGGAGCTCGGGGCGCAGGACGACGTTGCCCGGCTTGTACACGCCGTGCACGTTGCCGAAGGACGCGGCCAGCAGGTAGCGGCCCTTCTCGCCGAGGCCGAGCGCCTCGACCGTACGGACCGCGTCGTCGACGGTGGTGTAGAGGGAGTCGTTGATCTCGTGCGAGACACCGTCCTCCTCGCCGCCGGTCGGGGTGATCTCCACCTCAAGGATGATCTTCGCGGCGGCGGCGCGGGCCAGCAGCTCCTGCGCGATGGCGAGGTTGTCGGCGAGGGTCTCCGCCGAGCCGTCCCACATGTGCGACTGGAACAGCGGGTTGCCGCCGGCCTTCACGCGCTCCTCGGAGACGGCGAGCAGCGGACGGACGTAGCCGTCGAGCTTGTCCTTGGGGCAGTGGTCGGTGTGCAGCGCGACGGTGACCGGGTACTTCTCGGCGACGATGTGCGCGAACTCGGCCAGGGCCACGGAACCCGTGACCATCTCCTTGCTGTACTGGCCGCCCAGGAACTCGGCGCCACCCGTGGAGATCTGGACGATGCCGTCGCTCTCGGCCTCCGCGAAGCCGCGCAGCGCAGCGTGCAGGGTCTGGGTCGAGGTCACGTTGATGGCCGGGTAGGCGAACTTGCCTGCCTTCGCCCGGTCGAGCATCTCGTTGTAGACCTCGGGGGTTGCGATGGGCATCTGTCCGCTCCTTGGTATGTGCGGGTTGGCGATCTGCGCGATCTGCGATCTGCGTACTACGGCCCTGACCTAGACCTTGAGTGCGACGTCGTCGTCGTGCCCATCTTTCCAGACATGGCCGGTTGGTCGGACCTGCCGTCTCGACCTGTGGATAACGCCTGTGGACAACGGCCTGTGGACAACTCGGGCCGACGCGGTCAGTCCAGGTTCAGGTCGTCCTTGGAGTACGCGAAGAGGTACGGCACTCCCGCCCCGGCCTGGATCTTCTCGGCGGCGCCGGTCGCCCGGTCCACGATGGTGGCGACGCCGACGACCTCGGCACCGGCCGCGCGCACGGCCTCGACGGCGGTGAGCGGGGAGCCGCCGGTGGTGGAGGTGTCCTCGACGACCAGGACCCGGCGGCCCGCGATCTCCGGGCCCTCCACCTGGCGCTGCATGCCGTGCGCCTTCGCGGCCTTGCGGACGACGAAGGCGTCCAGCCGCTGTCCGCGCGCGGCGGCGGCGTGCAGCATCGAGGTGGCGACCGGGTCGGCGCCCATGGTGAGGCCGCCGACCGCGTCGAAGTCGAGGTCCTCGGTCAGGTCCAGCAGCACCTGGCCGACGAGCGGGGCGGCCTCCCCGTCGAGGGTGACGCGGCGGAGGTCGATGTAGTAGTCCCCCTCCAGACCCGACGACAGGGTCACCTTGCCGTGCACCACGGCCTTGTCCTTGATCTGCTGCAGCAGCGTGCCGCGTACGTCTGTCATGCCTGTCAGCTTAAAGGCGTGTCCAGGCCCAGGTCATCGTGGCTTCCAGGGGCTCGATCGGGGTGACCAGGCGCGGCAGGGTGTTCAGGCCGTTCGGCGGGCCGGTCTGCGGTTCCACGCAGACGGCGGCCTCCTGCTCGTCGTAGACGACGACCCACTGCTCGGGGCTCGTCACCTTCAGCTCCAGCTGCCCCGGCCAGGTCAGCGTGACGTCGACGCCGTCCGGCATGCCGAAGCAGTCGTCCCAGGGGCCGGGCTTGATGTCGACGCGGTTGCCGGTGGGCAGGTGGTCGTCGCCGCGCTCCTCCTGCCAGGCCGGGCTGAAGTCGACCCGCACGTCCTCGCCGCCGAGGCTGCGGTGGAACCACGGGTGCCAGCCGATCTGCGCCGGGAACGAGTCGTCGTAGGCCTCCACCGCCATGGTGAGCGTCAGGGCGTCGGCGGTCAGCGCGACGGCCTGGGTGACGCGGCCCGGGAAGGGCCACGGCTCGACGAGGTCGTACGTGATGACCGCCTCGTCGGCCGTCCTGCGGGCGGTGCGCCAGGCGCCGTCGCGGACCGTGCCGTGGATGGCGTGCGGCGGGGAGTTGAGCGGCATCTGGTGGACGGTCCCGCCGTCCAGGAACCGGCCGTCGCGGGTCCGACCGCACCAGGGGACCATCGGGAAGCACCCGAACTTCTCGCCCTGGCGCAGGAGTTCGGTGCCGCCGACGCGGAGCCCTCCGATACGGCCGCCGTTGCCCGGCTGCACCGTCACCTCCGCGTCGCCCGCGGTCAGCGTGATCTCTTCGTTACTCACGGCACGACCCTACTGGGCGGATCAACGGCGCTTGCGCAGCACCCTGTTCACCACGATCGCCGACGCCAGGACCAGTGCGGCGGCGGGCGCCGCCCAGCGCAGGGTGGCGTTCGCCGAGACGGTCTGCGGCGCGGGGACGGGGGCGTAACGGCCGCGCGGCGGCGCGTGGTCGACCTCCTCGGCGCTGCGGCCGATCATCGTGCGGCGCGCGTGCGCGGCTTCGGCGGGGGGCTGGGTGGTCTCGTCGAAGGTCTCGGAGACGTGGAGTTCCTCGATGACATCCGGAATGTCCACATCCGGACCGACCAGATCCACGTCGTCCACATCGTCTACGTCGGCGGCCTCCGCGACATCTGCGACCTCCGCGACACCGGCGACCTGCTCCGGCTCTTCGGCCGGCTCCGCGCCCAGGTTCTCCGCGAACCGGTCCAGCAGTCTGGTCGTCGCCGCGCGCACCGCGTCCGGCGCCAGTTCGGTCACCCGGCCGTCCGCCGTCGCCCTACCGTCGAAGGCGAGGGTGGAGCCGCCGTCCGACTCGCGCACGCGCAGGGTGAGGGCGAGTTTCACGGAGCCGGTGCCGCGGGCCTCGGTCGCGTCGCCCTCGACGGTGTGGGAACCGTCGTCCTGGGCGGAGATACGGAGGGTTCCCCGGTAGGTGATGGAGTGGCTGCCGACGCGGACCTTCAGCCGGCCGGCCACGGGTTCCGTGCCGGCGTCCTGCTGGAGGCCGGGGACGGCGCGGGCGACCCGGGCGGGGTCGCTCAGCGCGGATCGCAGCCGCTCGGGTGGAACCGGAAGGTACACCTCATGCTCCATCTTGCCGAGCCTACCCAGTGCGGGCGCCTTCCGGGGCTGCGAATCACACCCCTCGGTCCGCCCCCCTTCGGTTCACACCCCTCAGTACCGCGGGTGCACCAGCGTCGAAGCCGCCAGCCCCGGTACCCACGTCCGCTCCGCCGCCCGCTCGTCCGCCGCCAGCCCCGTCTCCGTCAGCGTCCGTAGCCGTGGTCCCCGGGGATCGAGCCGCAGCTCCGGCCGCTCCGCGTCCCGGGTCGCCAGCACGAATCCCCAGTCGCGCGGGCCCCGGGACGTGCCCGTCGTACGGTCGGGGCCCGCCGCGAAGCCCGGGGCGCGGCCGCCGACGCGGTAGGGGACGGGATGCAGGCCGGCCGCGCGGACGGTGGAGACCACGGTCCAGAAGACGCGGGGCCGGGAGGAGACCGGTCCGGCGTGCACGACCAGGCGGCCCCGGTCGGTGAGGGCGCGGCGGGCGAGGCCGTAGAACTCCTGGGAGTAGAGCTTGGTGCTGGCGGTGATGCCGGGGTCGGGGAGGTCGGCGATCACCACGTCGTACGTCCCCGGGCGGACCCCGCGCAGCAGGTCGAAGGCGTCGCCGGTGGTGACGTGGACGCGCGGGTCGTCGTAGACGTGGTCGTTGAGCGCGGCGAGGGCGGGGTCGCGGCGGGCCAACCGGACGACGCCCGGGTCGAGTTCGTCGATGTCGACGCGGCGCACGCCCCGGTGGCGCAGCACCTCGCGGGCGGCGAGGCCGTCGCCGCCGCCGAGCACGAGCACGCGCGCGTGCGGGCCGTCCATGGCGGGGTGGACGAGGGCTTCGTGGTACCGCCGCTCGTCGCGTCCGCCGACCCGCAGGCGGCCGTCGAGGAAGAGGTCGAGGGGGCGGCCGTGGTCGCCGCCGGTGAGGACGACCTCCTGGACGCCGGTCTGGAGCGCGACGCGGACGTCCTCGCCGTAGACCGCCTGCCGCGCGGCCCGCTCGAAGTCGTCGACCAGGACGGCGGCGGAGGCGAGCAGGCCGAGGACCGTGAGGTTGGCGATCACCAGGAGCCAGCGGCCCCGGCGGCTGAGGTCGCGGCGGAACAGGCCGAGGACCAGACAGCCGCCGGCCACCACGTTGACCGTGCCGGTGAGCAGGGTGCCGGTCAACTGGCCGAGGAAGGGGAGGAGCAGGAAGGGGAAGGCGAGGCCGCCGACCAGGGCGCCGACGTAGTCCGCCGCGAAGAGGTCGGCGACCGCGCCGCCCGCGTCCTGGCGGCGGATGCGCTGGATCAGCTCCATCAGCAGCGGGACCTCGGCGCCGATCAGCAGCCCGATGGCGAGGGAGAAGGCGACCAGGAGACAGCGCGGGCCCTGCGCCCACGGGCCGCCCCAGTTCCCGGTCCAGGCGAAGACCGCGTACAACGCCATCGCGCTGCATCCGCCGATGAGCGCGAGGGCCGCCTCGACCGCGCCGAAACCGGCCGCCGCGTGCCAGCGCAGCCGCTTCGCGGCGAGCGAGCCGATGCCCATCGCGAAGACCATCACGGACAGGACGACGGACGCCTGGGTGACCGAGTCGCCGATCAAGTACGAGGCGAGGGCGACGAGTTCGAGTTCGTACACGAGTCCGCAGGCGGCGCAGACGAACACCCCCGCGAGCACCAGGAACCGGCCCGTGCCCGGCCGTACGGGCAGCCGCGCGGGGCCTGCCCACGGCGGCTGCGTACCCGGCCGGGCCGGCGCGTGCGGTTCGATCACGCTGCGACGTTACGTCACAAGACGGGCACGCTTCGTCACCCACACGTGTGGAATGTGTTTACACCGGCCCGGGACGGTGTCGCCCTGTGATGGCTGGTACGGCTCAGGCGAGGGACAGCACCGAGTGCCCCAGCGGCACCCGTACCCCCACCCGTGTCCGCGTCGCCACCAGCTGGCCGTCCTGCGGATAGGCGTGCCAGGTGCGCCAGTGCACATGGCCTTCGTGGCGCTGGGCGAGCATCGCGGTGAAGGCGTGCGGGCTGCCGGGGAAGACCCCCGCCAGTCCGTTGGGATGGTCGGCGACCAGGGCGAGCAGTTCCTGGGCGCGGCCCGCGAACTGCCCCGGGGACAGCACTTCGACCCGGGCCGCGAACTCGTACTCCCAGTCGCCGATCCGCTTGGCGACCCCGAGCGGCAGCGGTGTGCTGGAACCCGGCATGCACGCGACCGTCTCCGAACAAACGCCCCGCTCCTCGTCCAGGAGTACCTGGTGGGACGCGCCGAGCAGTCTCAACTGGAGCTTCGCACCGGTGAGTTCGAGGTCGAGGGTGGCCAGGGCGGGAAGCGGCTCGCGCCCCAGGGCCCAGGCGAGGTCGGCCGCGCGCGTATCGGTGTAGGAGGTCTTCAGGGTCGTGAGCATGGATCGGCTCCGCAGGCACGCAAAGAAAGGGGAGTGTGGGGTCCGGCGCAGCCCGGTCGACACCGGGAGTTCGGCCTGGTCAGCCCAGTCAGGAGACAGTGTCCGCAGGACTTCCGAGGGGCCGCGTTGGTGATTTAGAGGGAATCATGAGCGGTGGCGCCACCACAGCGTTTTTACCCAACTTCGTGGGGTTTCCATCCCTCAGGGGGCTCCACAGCTCAACTGTTCAACCAGGGCGTACGCCCAGGAGTGTCAGGCGCGCGCCGGAGCGCCCGCCGGAAACCCTCTCCCGGCGGGCGCCACGACCCCGGACACCGGCCTTTCCACGACGCTCAGCTGCCCCCGCCGCAGCCGCCTCCGCCCCCGCAGGACGAACCTCCGCCGCACGACGAACCGCCGCCGCAGGACGAGTGCCCGCCGCCGCATGAGTGATGGCCGCCCCCATGGTGGCTGCCCCCGTGGTGCCCGCCCCCGGAGGACGAACCGCCGTCCCCGGCCCACCAACTGCTGCTCGTGCCGGCGGCACTTCCCCCGTACGCCCCGCCCCGCCGGCCCGATCCCCTGCCGATCCTGCTCTTACGACCCGCGGAGGCGATGGCCCCCACGAAGACGACCGCGATCACCGCCAGGATGACGAAGAAGAACATGACGTCACCCTCCTTCCGATTCCCCCGAAGCGGCCCCCCGTGGGCGCCCCGGTTGGTGCGTGAAGCAGGGATGCCCGGCCCGTTCGACCGCCAAAGCAGAGTTGAGCAAGTCCAGAGCTTGGGCGCAGGATGACGGGCATGACCTCCAGCGCACGCCCCCTCCTCAACCGCCGGCTCGCCGAGTTCGGGACGACGATCTTCGCCGAGATGTCCGCCCTGGCGCTGACCACCGGGTCGATCAACCTCGGCCAGGGTTTCCCCGACACGGACGGCCCCGAGGAGATCCGGGAGGCGGCGGTGCGCGCGCTGCGCGACGGACGCGGCAACCAGTACCCACCGGGCCCGGGCGTCCCCGAGCTGCGCACCGCGATCGCCGCCCACCAGGAGCGCCGCTACGGCCTGTCCTACGACCCCGACACCGAGGTCCTGGTCACGGCGGGCGCGACGGAGGCGATCGCGGCGGCCCTGCTGGCGTTGCTGGAACCCGGTGACGAGGTCGTCGCCCTGGAGCCGTACTACGACTCCTACGCCGCCTGCATCGCGATGGCGGGCGGCACCCGCGTCCCGGTCACCCTGCGCCCGCACTTCGAGGAGGGAGCGCGCTTCCGCCTCGACCTCGACGAACTGCGCGCCGCGATCACACCCCGCACCCGCCTCCTCCTGATCAACACCCCGCACAACCCGACCGGCACCGTCCTCACCCGCGAGGAACTCGCCGCGATCGCCGAACTGGCCGTCGAACGCGACCTGTTGGTGATCACCGACGAGGTCTACGAGCACCTGGTCTTCGACGCGGCCGAGCACATCCCGCTCGCGACCTTCCCGGGGATGCGGGAGCGCACGGTGTCGATCGGTTCGGCGGGCAAGACGTTCTCGTTCACGGGCTGGAAGGTGGGGTGGTTGACGGGGACGCCCGCGCTGGTGACGGCGGTCCGCTCGGCGAAACAGTTCCTGACATATGTGGCGTCCGGCCCGTTCCAGTACGCGGTGGCGGAGGCGCTGTCCCTGCCCGACTCCTACTTCGACGCCTTCCGCGCGGACATGTTGACCAAGCGGGACATCCTGGCGAAGGGCCTGACGGACGCCGGCTTCAAGGTCTTCCCCCCGGCCGGCACGTACTTCATCACCACCGACATCAGCCCCCTCGCCACCCCCGACGGCGTCACCTTCTGCCGCGCCCTGCCCGAACGCGCCGGCGTCGTCGCCATCCCGAACGCGGTCTTCTACGACCACCGGGATGCGGGCGCGCCCTTCGTTCGGTTCGCGTTCTGCAAGCGGGTGAGTGTGCTGGAGGAGGCGGTGGAACGGCTGCACAAGGCGTTCGCCCGCTGACTCCGCCTGCCTGGAACCCCGTTGGATTCCGCCCCCGAACACGCTTACAGCCCCACACCCCCGGGGACAACCGCTGGGAACGGGGGTGGTCGTGATGCCAGGTGTGGAACTGGCGGAATTGATAGCGCAGTTGCGGGCGGAGCTCACCGAGGCCATGCGGGCCGGTGAGAGCGCCGGGCTGCGGTTCGAACTGGGGCCGGTCGAGCTGGAGTTGGCGGTGGAGGTGGGCCGAGAGGTCGGTGGCGGGGGCAAGGTCAGGTTCTGGGTCGCGGAGCTCGGCGCCGACGGCAAGGTCTCCCGGACCGCGACCCAGCGGATCAAACTGGTCCTGGATCCCCGGCAGACCGGCGGCGCACCGGATCGCGGACCGCTGATCTCCGGCGAGGAAGTCGACGGCGAGCGATGAGCTCCGAGGGCCTGGACCGGGCGCGGGTCGCCGAGTTGGTGGTGATCCACGCCAACGGGCGGCGGCGCGGGTCGGGTTACCGGGTCAACGGCGAGGCCGTGCTGACCGCCGCGCATGTCCTGGAGGACGCCGTGTCCGTGCGCGTCCGCTTCGAGCCCGATCTGCCGGGAGAGTGGACGGTGGACGCGCTGTCCTGGTCCGCCGACGACGCCTCGGACCTGGCGGCCGTACGCATCGCGCCCCGCCCGGACGAACCGGCGCCGGTGCAGGCCGGTTACGGGCGGATCGGGACGCGGGCCGCCCAACTGCCGGTGCAGGCCGTGGGATTCCCCCGCTGGAAGCTGCGCGGCGGCACCGGAGCGGGCACCACGGCGTCCGCCTCCACAGGCTGGTTCAGGGACAGCGCGCACGTGGTCGGCACCGTGGCGCTCCTGTCGCACTGGCGGGAACACACCCTGGAGGTGGTCGTCTCCGCCCGGCCCGCCCTCCTCGCCCCGGGCACGGGCGGCGCGGTGTCACCGTGGGAGGGCATGTCGGGGGCCGCGCTGTGGGCGGAGGACCGGATCGTCGGCGTGGTCACCAAGCACCATCCGGGCGACGACCTGGGCATCCTGACCGCCGCCCGCCTCGACCTCACCCTCGACGAACTCGCCCCCGACGTACGGGAGTTGCTCCAGGCCCCCGTGCAGCCGGCCCAACTCGCCGACGTCGTACGCCCCCTCGACCAGGCGGACGAGGAGTTCACCGACCGGTACCGCGCCTTCGTGGCCCGCACCCTGAACCGCTTCGAGTTCTTCGGCGTGGACCCGCGCGGCATACCGCGCCGCCACACCTTCGCCACCGGCTACGTCCCCCTGACGGTGGGCCCGCGTGACACCGGCGACGACCCGAAGAACGCCGTGACCGCCGGAGTCCGCGCCGACCAGGCACTCGGCGCCCAGGAACGCGCCCTGGTGCGCGGGGTGGCCGGCTCGGGCAAGAGCACCCTGCTGCGCTGGCTCGGCGTGCGCGCCGCGCGGGCCGGGGCGGACACCGGGGACCCCGCACCGGTGCCGTTCCTCCTGGAGCTGGCCCGGTTCGGCGGCGGGCGGCCGCCCTCCCTCGACCAGTTGATCGCCCCCGTGCTGCGCTCGGGGATGCCGGAGGGCTGGGTGGACCGCATGCTGGCGGCCGGCCGCGTGCTGCTGCTCCTCGACGGCCTGGACGAGATACCGCCGCGCGAACGGGTGCATGTCGAGGACTGGGTGGACGAGCACGTGGACACCCACCCGGGCACCCGCTGCATCGTCACCACCCGCCCCTCCGTCGTAGCCGAACAGTGGTGGGCCGACCGCGGTTTCCAGCGCTACGACCTGCTGCCGATGAGCCGCCACAGCATCGACCAGTACGTCCACTCCTGGCACGACGCGGCCCGCGACGACCAGCCCGCCACCGCCCTCGGCGACGAGGTGCGCAGGGAACTGACGCGCTGCGAACGGCAGTTGCTGATCACCCTCTCCAACCGCCCGGCCCTGCGCGGAATGAGCGACAACCCCCTGCTGTGCGGACTGCTCTGCGCCCTGCACCTGGAACGCGCCGAGCACCTCCCGGAAAGCCGTAAACAGGTCTACGACGCCGCCCTGGACCTGCTGTTGGTGCGCTGGCCGTATCTGCGGCGCAGGCACCGTGCGGCGGACGACGGCGAGCGGGCCGGGTCCGGGGCCGCCCCGGAGGCCCAGGCCGCGGAACCCCCGCTGCGCGGCGAGGGGATGACGAAACTCCTCCAGCGGATCGCGTTCTGGCTGGTCACCAACCGCCAGATGGTGCTGACCCCCGAACTCGCCCGCCGCCGCGTCCAGTCGTCCATGGTCGGCCTGCGCGGCGACGGCGACCCGGAACGGGTGTTGCAGTACCTGGCCCATCAGAGCGGAGTCGTACGCGAACAGCCGGACGGGTCACTGGAGTTCATCCACCGGACCTTCCGCGACCACCTCGCGGCGAAGGAGGTCGTCGACGAGGACAACCTCTCCCTGCTGGTGGACAACGCCGACAAACCGCACTGGCACGACGTGGCGGTGATGGCGGGCGCTCACGCCCGGCCCTCCGAACGGATGTGGCTGCTCCAGCAGTTGCTCGACCGCGGCCGCGACGAACCCGGCCACAAGGACGCCCTGTTCCTGCTCGCGGCGGCCATCCTGGAGCAGACCGACGTCCTCCCGCAGCGGGACGAGGGCTCGCCCGACGTACGCGACCAGGTCAACGACGACCTGGCCGTACTGATCCCGCCGCGCGACCGGGGCGCCGCCGACCAGCTCGCCGCGGCCGGTCCTTTCGTCCTCGACCTGCTGCCCGACCCGCGCCACATCACCGACGAACAGGCCGTGCTGGTGGTGCGCGCGGCGGCCCGGATCGCGGCCCGCTGGGACAACCCGGCCGGCGCCATCGAGAAGATCCTCCAGTACGCCGTGCCCGGCGCCCCGCCCCGGGTGATCAACGAACTGCTGGAGGCGTGGGGCCGGTACGGGGACTACGAGACATACGCGCGGGACGTGCTCAGCCAGATCGACTTCAGCCGGTTCGACGTCGAGCTGCAGAACGGCCGCCGCATCGACCACATCAGCCACCTCAAGTCCATCGTCACGCTGACCCTGCGCAACAGCGTCTTCGACCTGACCCCGCTCACCGAACTGCCCCGCCTGCGCCGGCTCACCCTGCGCGACAACGACATGACCTCGCTGCGTCCCCTCGCTCCGGGTCCTCGTCCTGGACCGGTGCGCCCGAAACGCCGGCGCCCGCCCCGTGGACCTGTCCCCGCTCCGCGAGACACGCCTCTCCAGGCTCGTCATCGAGGGCATCACCACCCGCGTCGACCTCGCCGGCCTGTCCGGCGTACGGCTGGACAGCCTGCGCCTGGAATCCCGCCCGCGCGACCTGGACCGCCTCCCGGCCGGGCTGCGGGTACGCCATCTGAGCCTGGTCTCCGGCGCGCGCAGGATCCGCTTCGACGAGGTGGAGGGCGTCCGCTCGGTCGTCGTGGACTGGTCACCGGAGGCGGACCTGCCGGCCATGACCGCCGCCCTCCCGGACCTGCGCCGCCTGGTCCTGCGCCAGGTGCCACCGGGCACGTCGGTCCCCCCGCTCCCCGGCATCCGGGTCACCGCCTGCGGTTCCTGACCCGGGTGGCGCCCGGCCCCCGTTCCGGTACGCGGTGACGAAGTGGGCGGGCGGCCGTCCCGTCACGCCGCCACGCCGGACGCGTCGAAAGCGCACCCGCCCGGGCGCGCCCTGCTCGCGAAGATCGCGCTCCCCCGGCACTGTGCGGATGTGACCCACGCCAGCACCCGCACCCGTACGCTCGCTCCGCCGCCTCCCACCGTCGTCCGCCCCGGCGGCGGTGGACGCGCCCGCCTCCGGCACGCCCACCTGGTGACGGCCGGTACCGCCCTCGCGCTGTTCGCCGTGGCCCGGCTCATGGGCGCGGCCGTGCTCGCCGCGACCGCCTGGGCCCGCGAAGGGCACCCGGTCGCGCTGCTCGCCCGTTCCTGGGACTCACGGTGGTACCTGGGCATCGCCGCCCACGGCTATGTCCGCACCCAGCACGTCCGGCCCTCCGTCGTCCGCAGCGACCTGGCGTTCTTCCCGCTGTACCCGGGCCTGGTGCACTCGCTCGCCACGCTGACCCCGCTGAGCGGCGGCGGGGCGGGCCTGGTGGTGTCGTGGACCGCGGCGGCCGCCGCCGCGTGCGGGATCTACGCGATCGGCGCCCACCTGTACGGCCGCGCGGTGGCCACCGCGCTGGTCCTGCTCTGGGGCCTGCTGCCGCACTCCGTCGTGCTGACCATGGCGTACACCGAACCGGTGCTGACCGCGTTCGCCGCCTGGTCGCTGTACGCCGTCCTCACCGGCCGCTGGGTGTGGGCGGGCACGCTGGCGGCGCTGGCGGGACTGTCCCGGCCGAACGGTTTCGCGGTCGCGGCGGCGGTCCTGGCCGCCGCGGCGTACGAGGTCTGGCGCGGCCTCGGCCGGGTTTCCCACAGGCTGTGGACGGGCGCGGCCCTCGCGCCACTGGGCTGGGGGTCGTACGTCCTGTGGGTGGGCCGGCGCGAGGGCGACCTGCTGCACGGCTACTTCCGGGTGCAGCGCCTGTGGGGCTCGACCTTCGACCTCGGCCACGGCTCACTGCACTCCATCAAGCACCAACTGCTGCACGGCGGCCCCTTCGCCTTCGCCATGACGATGGTGATCGTGGCGACGGGCGTACTGCTCTACGCCCTCCTGGTGGCCGACCGGCCCCCGCTCCCCCTGCTCGTCTACAGCGGAGTCCTCCTCCTCATCGCGGTCGGCGGCTCGGGCTTCTTCGAGTCCAAGCCGCGCTTCCTGCTGCCGGCGTTCCCGCTCCTGCTGCCCCCGGCCCGCGCGCTGGTCCGGACGGCGAGAGCCCGGCCCTGGCACGCGACCCTGGTGGTCGCGGCCCTGGCCGGGCTCTCGTTCGCGTACGGCGCGTATGTGGTGGTGTACGCCCACACACCGCTGTAGCCGAAACGGTCAAACGGGACGGAGGACTACTCCTCGTCGTCCTCGGGCTTCTCCGCCTCGTCGACTTCCTCGGTGAGGCCGAGCTGCTCGACCAGCCAGCGGTCGAACTCGATGGCGGCGCGCACCCAGCTGACCGTCGAGGACACGAAGTGGTTCAGGTCGACGCCGGTGCCGATCAGCATCTGCGCCTCACCGATCAGACGGACGGTGCCGTCGTCATGGGTGTGGCTGTAGACCTTGGGCCACAGGGTGCGGCGGTTCCAGTCGTCGATCGACTCCAGCAGTTGCGGCTTGGCGTCGATCTCGTGGGGACGGTCGTAGAACGTCCGCACCGAGAAGACGAGCTGGTCGTCCTCGCCGCGGAACATGAAATACGTACGGAACTGCTCCCACGGCGCCGCGAGGTCACCCTCGTCGTCGACGACATACTTCAGCTCCATCTGGTCGAGGAGCTGCTTCACGAGGTCCTGATCCGGGACGACGGGGCCCGTCGGTCCTTGGGGCTCGGGCTGGCCCCCGAAGTTCGGAATCGAGGACGGGTCGATGCTCACCGTGTATTTCCCTTCGTACGGATTCCGCCATCCTCCCCCATGCGGGGAGGGGGGTGGCAACCCCCGCCCCCGCGGGTTCACCGCTCGTTGGCAGAATTCAGCTCAGAGCGTCTTGCCGGTCGCCGGCCCCACGATCAGCCCCTCCCCGAAGGCGTCCACGCGCACCGTGTCGCCGTCCTTGACCTCGCCCGCCAGGATCTCCTTGGCGAGGCGGTCGCCGATCGCCGTCTGGACGAGGCGGCGCAGGGGGCGCGCGCCGTAGGCCGGGTCGTTGCCGTTGTCCGCGAGCCAGGCCAGGGCCTCGTCGCTGACTTCCAGTGTGAGCCTGCGTTCGGCCAGGCGCTTGGCGAGGCGGTCGATCTGGAGGCCGGCGATGCGGCCCAGCTCCTCCCGGTTCAGGGCGGAGAAGACCACCAGGTCGTCGAGGCGGTTGAGGAACTCCGGCTTGAAGGAGGACCTGACCACCTGGAGGACCTGTGCCTTCTTCTCGTCCTCGCCGGTGACCGGGTCGATCAGGAAGTTGCTGCCCAGGTTGGAGGTGAGGATCAGGATGGTGTTGCGGAAGTCGACCGTGCGGCCCTGGCCGTCGGTGAGGCGGCCGTCGTCGAGGACCTGGAGCAGGACGTCGAAGACCTCCGGGTGCGCCTTCTCGACCTCGTCGAGCAGGATCACCGAGTACGGGCGCCTGCGCACCGCCTCGGTGAGCTGACCGCCCTCCTCGTAGCCGACGTATCCGGGCGGGGCGCCGACCAGCCGGGCCACGCTGTGCTTCTCGCCGTACTCCGACATGTCGATACGGACCATCGCCCGCTCGTCGTCGAAGAGGAAGTCGGCGAGGGCTTTGGCCAGTTCGGTCTTGCCGACGCCCGTCGGGCCGAGGAAGAGGAAGGAGCCGGTGGGGCGGTCCGGGTCCGCGATGCCGGCGCGGGTGCGCCGTACCGCGTCGGAGACCGCCTGTACGGCCTCCCGCTGGCCGATGAGGCGACGGCCCAACTCCTCCTCCATGCGCAGGAGTTTCTGGGTCTCGCCCTCCAGGAGGCGGCCTGCGGGGATGCCGGTCCAGGAGCCGACGACGTCCGCGATGTCGTCGGGGCCGACCTCTTCCTTCACCATCGTGTCCTTGGCAGCCTCCTCCTCGGCCTCGGAGGCCTCCTCCAAGTCCCGCTCCAGGGAAGGGATCTCGCCGTAGAGCAGCTTGGAGGCGGTGTCGAAGTCGCCGTCGCGCTGGGCGCGTTCGGCCTGGCCGCGCAGTTCGTCGAGCTTCTCCTTCAGCTCGCCGACCCGGTTGAGGGACTGCTTCTCCTTCTCCCAGCGGGCGTTGAGACCGCGCAGCTCCTCCTCGCGGTCGGCGAGGTCACGGCGCAGCTTCTCCAGCCGCTCGATGGAGGCGGCGTCCGTCTCCTTGTCGAGCGCCAGCTCCTCCATCTTCAACCGGTCGACGGAGCGCTGGAGTTCGTCGATCTCGACGGGGGACGAGTCGATCTCCATACGCAGCCGGGAGGCAGCCTCGTCGACGAGGTCGATCGCCTTGTCGGGCAGGAAGCGGGAGGTGATGTACCGGTCGGAGAGGGTGGCGGCGGCGACCAGCGCGCTGTCCGCGATGACGACCTTGTGGTGGGCCTCGTAGCGGCCCTTCAGGCCGCGCAGGATCGCGATCGTGTCCTCGACCGTCGGCTCCGCGACCAGCACCTGCTGGAAGCGGCGCTCCAGCGCCGGGTCCTTCTCGATGCGCTCGCGGTACTCGTCCAGGGTCGTCGCGCCGACCATGCGCAGTTCGCCGCGGGCCAGCATCGGCTTCAGCATGTTGCCGGCGTCCATGGCGGAGTCGCCGCCCGCGCCGGCGCCCACGACGGTGTGCAGCTCGTCGATGAAGGTGATGATCTGGCCGTCGGAGTCCTTGATCTCGGCGAGGACGGTCTTGAGCCGCTCCTCGAACTCGCCGCGGTACTTCGCGCCCGCGACCATCGCACCGAGGTCCAGCGAGACCAGCCGCTTGTTCTTGAGGGACTCCGGCACGTCCCCCTTCACGATCCGCTGCGCCAGCCCCTCGACGACGGCGGTCTTGCCGACGCCGGGCTCGCCGATGAGGACGGGGTTGTTCTTGGTGCGGCGCGACAGCACCTGCACCACCCGCCGGATCTCCTGGTCCCGCCCGATGACGGGGTCGAGCTTGCCCTCGCGCGCGGCGGCCGTGAAGTCCGTACCGAACTTCTCCAGCGCCTTGTACTGCCCCTCGGGGTCGGGTGTGGTCACCCGGCGCCCTCCCCTGCTCTTCTGAAACGCGTCCAGCAGCTTCTTCGCGCCGGCCCCCTGCTGGGAGAGTACGTCGCCGGCCGCGCCGCCCTTGGCGGCGATACCGATCAGCAGGTGCTCGGTCGAGACGTAGTCGTCGCCGAGGTCCTTCGCGCGCTCGCCCGCGTCCGCGAGCACGGCCAGCAGCTCACGGCTGGGCTGCGGGGGCGCGACCGTGGAACCGGTCACGCTGGGCAGCGCGCCGAGCACCCGCTCGGCCCCGGACCGCACGGCGGCCTGGTCGGCGTCGACGGCGGCCAGCAGGTCGGTGATGTTCTCGTTGTCCTGCCCCTCCAGCAGGGCAAGCAGCAGATGCGCCGGGGTCAGATCCGCGTGCCCCCCGGTCACGGCACGCTTGCTGGCCGCGTTGATCGCGTCCCGGCTCCTGTTGGTCAGCTCGGCGTCCACGTTCCGGTACTCCTCCTCCTACAGCCTTCGTGCACGGACTGACTCGGTCAACGTGCACAAAGTTGAGTCTATTCCACTCAAGGCAGTGGCGGGGAGGATCGAGGGACTAAGTTCCGGGACCATGGCCTCATATCCGGTCGACCCGGACGATCCCGACCCGTCGTACCTCACCTTCTGGCAGGAACGACATCTGTGCACCCTCACGACTCCGCGCCCCGACGGCAGCCCGCATGTCGTGCCCGTCGGAGTGACATACGACCCCGAGGCGCGACTGGCTCGGGTCATCGCGAACAAGTCGAGCAGAAAGGTGGCGAACGTACTGGCCGCCGGCCCCCTCGGGGCACGGGTCGCCGTGTGCCAGGTGGACGGGCGGCGCTGGGCGACGCTGGAGGGCCGGGCCTTCGTACGCGTGGAGCCCGACCGGGTCGCGGAGGCGGAGCGCCGGTACGCCGAGCGCTACGGGCGGACGCCGTCGCCGAACCCGTCCCGGGTGGTGATCGAGATCGAGCTGACGCGAGCCCTGGGGAAGGGCTGAAGCGATCAGTTCCGGCCACTGACGCCGGGCCCATACCCGAACATTCCGCACAAACTGCAGCGGCGTCACCGTGTTCAGGTCACGGTGACGCCGCTGCGGGGGGAAGCACCTGAGCGATCTTTTACGACGGGGGAATCGCGTCAGGCACTGCGGGGGGTGGCTGAGATGGTCTGGACGTCGGGGGCATCCGGTTCCACCAGCCGGTGGTCTCGCTGGTCAAGATTCACAAAGATCATTCCGTACCGGATGGCACATCGCACTGGCTGCGGCGCCCCCCGAGGCCGCCGCAGACACCGGTACGCCCGCACGTCCTCGTCCTCGTCCCGCGTCACCACGACCGGCTCGCCGAACACGGTCACCATGAGCGAGTCACCGCTGTGGGGGATGGCGGTGGCCAGATCGATGAAGTGCCAGCCGGAGCGGTAGGCCGTGGCCATTTCGCGGCGGAAGGAGCGGTCGTCAGGAGGCGTCGTCATGTCAAGACCATTGGGTATCGCCGGGCGTGGCCACAACAACGCTGTCCACGACCCCATCGGCCTTCACCACTGACCACTGTGTGTCCGCACGTGTGTCGCTCTTCGTACCGGAGAGGCCACTCAGCGTTCCGAAGGCCACAACGGCGGAGAAGGCGGCGACAAGCACCGAGCGAAGCATTCTCTTACGCATAGTCGGCTTCGTCCTCACTTGAAGGTCCCCTCTTCCCCCGTCAGATAAGACGATGGCTCATTCAGGCACGTCATGACCACACAATGAGTGCATCATGTTCCTGCATGTTCAGGACCCTGGGGGGTGGAGATTTGACGACAAATCCGACAGAAGCGACACATCCCCACACCATTGCTGAACTGTGTGAGGAAGGAAGGCGCGTATACGCCAAAGCTCTACGCACCGGACGAGTCGCCCGTGTGGAGGTGGAGGCCGCTCCCTGCCTGATGGAGTTCTCCCTTCTGCACTCGGATCCCGACGACGAGAACTGGCTGCGGCCGGTACCCCCCTCGGTGGCCCTGTCTCTGCGGCTCAATCCGCTCGAACGTGAGATCTCCGAACGCCGGCGCACGTCCATGGAGCTGGCCGAGCTCTTCGAGCCGTTCATGATGCTGACCGCCCAGGGTTCGGCCCCCGCGCACTCGATCACCGTGCTGGAGGGTCTCGACCGCATCAACGCGGCCCTCGACCTGGCCACGGACCAGTGCCGGAACGAGGTGCTGACGGTCCAGCCGAGCGTCCGGCATCCCGAGCGCAGGATCATCGAGGGGCTGGAACGCGACAAAACCCTCACCGAGCGGGGAGTCCGCATCCGAACGCTGTACCAGCACACGGCCCGCTACATCCCCGAGCGGCTGGCCTACGTGGACCAGTTCGCCAACGGCAAGGTGGAGTACCGCACCATCGACGAACTGGTCGAGCGCCTCGTCATCTGTGACGAGTCTGTCGCCTTCATCCCGATACGCGACGACCGACAGGTCGCCCTGGAACTGCGCCACCCGGGTCTCGTGAGCTACCTGATCAAGGTCTTCGAGTTCATGTGGAGCCGCGCGGTCCCGCTGAGCGCCGGCAGCCCCTACGAGACCGCCGCCGATGGCATCACTGACATCCAGCACTCGATCGCCAAGCTCCTCATCGAAGGCCACGTCGACGAGGCGATCGCGCGCCGCCTGGGCATGAACGTGCGCACCTGCCGCGCCCACATCGCCAAACTGGCGACGGCCCTGGGCAGTGGTAGCCGGGCCCAACTCGGCTTTCTCATAGCCCAGTCGGGGATCCTGGAGCAGGACCACTCCACGCACGGGGGAGACAGCCACCCGTGACCGCAGCGCATCCGCACAGCGCGGAGGACCTCTGCGCGGCGGGGACGGAGCTGTACGAACGTGCCCTGCGCGAAGGGCATGTGAGCAGCTCCGAGGCCGAACCGGCACCCTGTCTGCTCGACTTCGGTCTGCTGACCCACTCCGTCAGGGACCTACGCCGACTGGAGCCGGTCGCCCCCGCGGTCGCCCTCCACCGGATGCTGCGGACCATGGAGGAGCGCGTCGCCGACGAGCGGCGGCGCGAGCAGCGGCTGACCGAGACCTTCGAACCGCTGCTGCGGATCGACGGCCGCCACATGGGAACAGAGCACGCATCGGCTCTCGGCGTGCTGAGCGGCCTCGACCGGATCAGCACCGCCATCACCCGGGCGATGGCCGACTCCTCGGGCGAGGTCCTAGCCATCCAGCCGCACATCACGCACACCACCTACACGGCCCCCGAAGTCCACGTCGAAGCCCTGGCCCGCGACCAGGCCCTGCTCGACAGGGGCGGCCGCATCCGCACGCTCTACCAGCACACCCTGCGCCACGCGCCGTCCGTCCTCGCCCGCTACGAGCGACTCACCGGCGATGTCGAGGCGCGCACCCTGGACGAGATCCCGGACCGGCTCATCATCGTGGACCGCGCGGTCGCCTTCCTCCCCGCCAACGAGGACCGCACCCTCGCGCTGGAAGTCCGCCACCCCTCCCTGATCACCTTCTGCGTCACGGTCTTCGACCGCCTCTGGCACCTGGCCACCCCCATGTACCCCAAAGCGGTACAACAGCCCTCCCTCAACGGCGTCCCCCCACGCCAGCGGGCCATAGCGAGCCTGCTCATAGAAGGCCACACCGACGCCGTCATCGCCGACCGCCTCGGCATGAACATCCGCACCGCCCGCGTCCACATCGCCAAACTCGCCGCCACCCTCGGCAGCGAAAGCAGAGCCCAACTCGGCTACCTCATAGCCCAGTCGGGAATCCTCAACCAGGACCACCCGACACCGGGAGGAGATGGCCCGCTGTGACCGAGACGCACCCGCACGGAGTGGAAGAACTCTGCGCGGAGGGTCTGACCCTGTATGTCCGCGCGCTGCGCGACGGGCGACTCAGTGCCGAGGACGCGGACACGTCACCCTGCCTGGCCGACCTCGGACTGGTGCACCCCGACCTCGGGGACCCCCGGTGGCTGCGACCGGTCACGCCCGCTTCCGTACTGCGTCGGCTGCTACGGCTGTCCGCGGAGCGCATCGCGGACGAGCGGCGCCGTGAGGAGCGCCTGGAGACCGTCTTCGCCCCCCTGATGCAGCTCGACGGCTCCCGTACGGCGGCCATGGACGCCCCGACGGTCACCGTCCTGAGCGGCATGCGACGTATCAACCAGGCCATCACCGAGTCCATGGATGACGCGACCGGCTCGTTGTTGGCCATACAGCCACACGACAGCCACATCCGGCGGGACCCCGAGGTCCACGTCGAAGCCCTGGCCCGCGACCAGGCCCTGCTCGACCGCGGCGGCCACATCCGCACGCTCTACCAGCACACCCTCCGCCACGCGCCGACCGTCCTCGCCCGCTACGAACAGTTGCGTGGCGACGCCGAGGCCCGCACCCTCGACGAGGTCACCGACCGCCTCATCATCGTCGACCGGGCCGTCGCCTTCCTCCCCGCCAACAAGGACCGGACCCTCGCCCTCGAAGTCCGCCACCCCGCTCTCATCGCCTTCTTGGCCACCACCTTCGACCGCCTCTGGCACCTGGCCACCCCCATGTACCCCAAAGCGGTACAGCAGCCCTCCCTCAACGGCGTCCCCCCACGCCAGCGGGCCATAGCGAGCCTGCTCATAGAAGGCCACACCGACGCCGTCATCGCCGACCGCCTCGGCATGAACATCCGCACCGCCCGCGTCCACATCGCCAAACTCGCCGCCACCCTCGGCAGCGAAAGCAGAGCCCAACTCGGCTACCTCATAGGGCGGTCGGGGATTCTCGATCAGCGGGAGTGAGCTGGGCCGGCACCTCCGGAAGGCCCGGCACGTCCGGCATGCGTGACGAGGGGCTGTCCAGGCCCGCCTGGGCGATGCGCACCCCGAGCTGGGTACGGCTCGCCGCGCCCAGGGTCTCCGACAGGCGGGCGATATGGGCCCGGCAGGTCCGCACGCTTATGCCCAGCCGTTCCGCGATCACCGCGTCCTGGTGGCCGTCCGCGAGCAGGGCCGCGATGGACTGTTCGCGGTGCGAGATGCCCTCGATGCCGGTGTCCGGGAGGGCCGCCGCGACGGGGATCGCCAGGCGCCAGAGGCGGTCGAAGACCGTGACGAAGTAGTCGATCAGCGCCGGGTGGCGCAGTTCGAGGGCCATCGTGTGGTCGGCGTTGGCGGGGATGAAGGCGACCGTACGGTCGAAGAGGATGAGGCGGTCGACGACCTCGTCGAGCGTCCGTGCCTCGACCGCGTCGCCCATCAACTCCAGGTAGTTCAGGAGGCCTTGGCCGTGCCGGGCGACGTGGGTGTACAGGTCGCGCATCCGCACCCCGCGCGAGCGCAGGGCCAGGGCCCGGTGCAGGCCCTCGGTGAGTTCCGGTTCGCGGCGGATGCCGCCGGGCTGGACGGTGAGGACCTCGCTCGTGCAGGCCTCGGTCGCGTCGTCCATCGCGGCCTGGATGCGCGAGAGTCCGTCCAGGACGCGGATCGCGGCGCCCTCCAGGGACGCCGACGCCGAGGCGGACGCCTGGATACGGCGGCCGAGACCGGCGTACCGCTCGAAGGCCTCGACCGCCGAACCCACCCGCCGGTGGCTCTCGCTGACCTCGTCGTAGACCCCGCGCAGCAGCCGGGTCATGACCTCCTGCGGGGAGGTCGGCACCAGCCAGTCCATGTCGTCGGGGTCGGGGTGGAGAAGGGCCAGCTCCAGCAGACACGGCACCGGCTCGGCGTCCGTGCGCGGCACACGGCCCCGCCGTACGGCCCGGGAGTACACGAGGTCCCCGGCATCGCACAGTCGGTCAGCACCGTGTGGATGCTCGTCCGCCCCGTGCCCGGTCATCGCCCATCCCACCCCGGTCTCCGCCTCTTCCGCAGCGCAACTATGCGCGGACCGGACCTGCTCCGCAACACGGCTCCCGCTCGAACGGGAGCCGAATACCTACGATTCAGCCCGCTATCTCCTGGCCTCCGAGCCTCGCGTTGCAACAAGCTGGGGGGTTGTGGATCAAGGTCGGCGATCGTCTCGTCGCATCACTTTCCGCGTGAGCTGCCGGAAACCACTCAGAGATCGTCGTGTTACGTACCGCCTCTAACGTCCCCTCATGGCGGACATATTTGACGCATACGCGTTGGCCGATGCGTGGGACGAGATGTTTGTGCGGCCGGGTGAGGTCAGAACCGCCTACGAGCCGGTACTGGCGGCACTCCAGCCGATCGAGCCGAGTGAACTGCGTTTCCGCGCGGACCAGATGGCCCGCGCGTTCACCGACCGCGGGGTGACCTACGCCTTCGCCGGCGAGGAACGGCCCTGGCCGCTGGACCTGGTGCCGCGGATCATCGACGCGCTGGAGTGGGACCTCATCCAGCGGGGTGTCGCCCAGCGGGTGCGGGCCCTGGAGGCCTACCTCTCCGACGCCTACTCGCACTGCCGTGCCTTCGAGGACGGTGTCGTGCCCTGGCGGCTGCTCCTCAACTCGGCCCATTTCCACCGGGCCGCGCAGGGCGTCGAGCCACCGGGCGGAGTCCGCATCCACGTCGCCGGCATCGACCTCGTACGGGACGAGGCCGGGGAGTTCCGGGTGCTTGAGGACAACGTGCGGGTACCGAGCGGGGTTTCGTACGTCATCGAGAACCGCAGAGCCATGACCCGGATCTTCCCCTCGCTCTTCGCCGAGCAGCACGTGGTCCCCGTCGACGGGTACGCGGGACGGCTGCTGGCGGCCCTGCGGTGCGCGGCGCCCGCCGGCACCCAGGACCCGAGGGTCGTGGTCCTGACCCCCGGCCCCAGCAACGCCGCCTACTTCGAACACGCCCTGCTCGCCCGCCTGATGGGCGTGCAGCTGGTGGAGGGCCACGACCTCGTCTGCCGCACCAACCGGGTGTGGATGCGGACCACGCGCGGCGAGGTGCCGGTCCACGTCGTATACCGGCGGCTCGACGACGACTTCCTCGACCCGCTGCACTTCCGCCCCGACTCGGTGATCGGCTGCCCGGGCATCATGAACGCCGCCCAGGCCGGAAACGTCACACTCGCGAACGCGGTGGGCAACGGCATCGCGGACGACAAACTCCTCTACACCTACGTCCCCGACCTCATCCGCTACTACCTCTCCGAGGAACCGATCCTCCCCAACGTGGAGTCCTACCGGCCCGACGAGCCAGGCCAGTTGGAGGCGGTCCTCGACCAGATCGACCAGCTGGTCGTGAAGCCCGTCGACGGCGCCGGCGGCCAGGGCATAGTCATCGGCCCCAAGGCGGACGCGAAGACCCTCGAACGCACTCGCAAAGCGGTCGCCGCCGACCCGCGCGGCTGGATCGCCCAGCGCCCGGTCGCGCTCTCCACCTCCCCCACCCTCGCGGGCGAACGCATGGCACCCCGCCACATCGACCTCCGCCCGTTCGCCGTGAACGACGGCACCGACGTCTGGGTGCTCCCCGGCGGCCTCACCCGGGTCGCCCTCCAGGAGGGCAACCTGATCGTCAACTCCAGCCAGGGCGGCGGCTCCAAGGACACCTGGGTGCTCGCCGAGGGCCCCGCCGAGCACCCCGCGCCACCGGCCCCGGACGGCACCCTGCCCGAGGTGGTCCCCCGCCAGCTCGGCCCCGACGGCAACCCCACCGCCGTACAGGAAGGAGCGCAGCAGCAGTGAACGACGTGATCCTCTCCCGGATAGCCGAGTCCCTCACCTGGACGGGCCGTTACGTCGAGCGGGCCGACGCCACCGGCCGCATCCTCGACGCCTACCTCCACCGCCTCCTCGAAGACCCCTGGCGCGACGAGGACATGGCCTGCCGGTCGCTGTACGCGATCCTCGGCGTCGACGCGGGCGGTGAACGCGTGGACATGCAGCAGGTGTTGGACCAGCTCGCCTTCGACGCCCGCTCGACGTGCTCCATCGAGGGCGCCCTGGGCGCGGCCCGCCTGAACGCGCGCAGCGCCCGCGAGGCGGTCTCCTCGGAGATGTGGGAATGCCTCAACTCCACCTGGCACGCCCTGGCCGACCAACGCCTGGCGGCCCGCCGCACGGGCCCCTACGCCTACCTCGAACTGGTCCGCAGACGCGCCGCGTTGTTCTTCGGCCTGGCGGACTCGACGATGAGCAGGGACGACAGCTGGCGCTTCGTGGTGCTGGGCCGAAGCCTCGAACGGGTCGACATGACCGTACGACTGCTGTCGGTACGGGTGTTGGACGCGGCGCACGCGCCCGACTGGCCGACGCTGCTCAGCGCGAGCGGCGCCGACGAGGCGTACGCGCGCGTGTACGGCGGTTTCGGCGACACCCCCAGGGTGGCCGAATTCCTCCTCCTGGACCGGGACTTCCCGCGCTCGGCACTGCACGCGCTGACCACGGCCGAGGAGTGCCTGACCGCGCTCGGCCGCACCCGGCAGGACCCGGCACGTCGCCCCATCGGCCGACTCCGCACCCGCCTCGAATACCTGGACTCGCACGCCCTGGAAGACCAACTCCCCGCCCTGCTCAAGGACTTGCAGCACGCCTGCATGGACTCGGCGGAGGCGGTGGCGGAGTTGTTCTTCCCGTACCAGGGCCCCGTCGAGTGGGCCCAGGAAGGAGCCTGAAATGACCCCGACCCCGACCCGTAGGCTTCGCATCCGCCACACCACGCGCGTGTCGTACGCCCAGGCGGCCGTCTCCTCGCACAACGAGGTCCGGATGACCCCGCTCACCCTCCCCGGCCAGACCACACTGGACGCCCGCGTGACGGTCAACCCGACCACACCCACCTGGTCGTACTGGGACTACTGGGGCACCCAGGTCACCGGCTTCGACCTGATGGACCCGCACGAGGACCTCACGATCACCGCGTCGAGCCTGGTCGAGACGTCCCCGCCGGAGCCGCTCGCCCCCGCCCCCACCTGGCAGGAGGTGACCGAACGGACCACGAACTCCCGCCTGTTGGAGTTCATCGCCCCCACGGCCCGTACGACGGTCCCGCCCAGGCTGGTGAAGAAGGCGCGCAAGGCGGCCGTAGACCTGGACCCCCACGAGACGGCGGTGGCGGTCTCGGCCCTGGTCGCCGACCGCGTGGCCTACCTCCCCGGCGTCACAGGCGTGAACACCTCCGCGGCAGAGGCCTGGGAACAGGGCGCGGGCGTCTGCCAGGACATAGCCCACGTCACGATCGCCCTCCTGCGCGCCCTCGGCCTCCCCACGCGCTACGTCTCCGGCTACCTCCACCCGGAACGGGACGCCGAACTCCACCGCCCGGTGGCCGGCCAGAGCCACGCCTGGATCGAGTACTGGGCCGACGACTGGTGCGGCTACGACCCGACGAACCGCACCCGGGCGAACGAGTCGCACGTGGTGGTGGGTCGGGGGCGGGACTACGACGACGTGACGCCGCACAAGGGGATCTACCGGGGGGTGGCCGGGGGGCCGCCGGAGGTGACGGTGGAGTTCACGCGGGTGGGGTGAGCCGGGAGGCTGGGGACCCGGGGGTTCCCAGCCTCCCGGCCCCGCCACCATAAAACCCCCACCCGAAGTCCCCCACCCCTACATCGACTTCCGGGAAAATCTCCCCGCCGGTCATCCCGGTTCAGCACACTGGGACGTACGGGGAGGCAGGGACACACATGGACGTACTGCTGGGGCTCACGCCGGACGGGGACGCGGACCCCGAGGAGAGTGAGCGGCTCGCGGCCCGGCTGCGGGCCGAGTTGCGGGAACTCGACCTGGACGCGCTGCGGTTGAGTGCCGCGTCCGGTGGCGACGGTGTGCCGCCCGACGGGGCCAAGGGGGTCGATCCGGTCACCGTCGGGGCCGTGGTGCTGGCGCTGAGCGCGCCCGCCGGGGTGCTCACCGCGCTCGTCGAGACGCTGCGGGACTGGCTCGGCCGGCAGTCCGCGCGGAACCGTGTCTCGGTGACCATCGACGGCGACACGATCGAGCTGGAGCAGGCGTCCGCGGCCGAACGCCGGGAGCTGGTCGACGCGTTCGTGCGCCGGCACCGCTCGGGGAGCGAGTAGGCGTGGGGCGCAAACTGGCCCTGCTGATCGCGACGTACGCCTATCAGGACGAGGGGCTGCGGCAGTTGACCTCGCCGGGGCATGACGCGGAGGCGCTCGCTGAGGTGCTGCGCGATCCGGACATCGCCGGGTTCGACGTCACCATCCTCGTCAACGAACCGCACCACCGCATCGGCCAGGCCCTCGGCGAGTTCTTCCACGACCGCCGCGGCGACGACCTCACCCTGCTGTACTTCACCGGCCACGGCCTCAAGGACGACGCGGGCCGGCTCCACCTCGCCGCGACCGACACCCGCCGCGACAACCTCCTGTTCACCTCGCTGCCCGCCGAGCAGATCGACCGGGCGATGAGCGGCTGCATGTCACGTCGGCAGGTGCTGATCCTCGACTGCTGCTACAGCGGCGCCTTCCCGGCCGCCACCCGGCTCGCCACCAAGGCCGACGGCGAGGTCCACAGCCTGGAGGCCTTCCAGGGGCGCGGACGCACCGTGCTGACCGCGTCGGACGCCACGCAGTACTCCTTCGAGGGCGACCAGGTCACCGGCAGCGCCCCGCAGTCGGTCTTCACCCGGCACCTCGTCCAGGGACTGCGCGAGGGCACCGCCGATCTCGACGCCGACGGCGACATCACACTCGACGAGCTGTACGCCTACGTCCACGACCGGGTCGTAGCCGAAATGCCGCAGCAGCGGCCCAAGCGGCAGGACAACGTCGAGGGCCGTATCGTCATCGCCCGGAACATCCACTGGACTCTGCCCGCACATCTCCGGCACGCCCTGCGCAGCCCGCTCGCGACGGACCGGCTCGGCGCGGTGGAGGCGCTCGCGCATCTGCACCGCGTCGGCAACGAGACGGTACGCGGGCGGGCGGAGGAGGAACTCCGGCGGTTGACGGACGACGACAGCATCAGCGTGTCCAGGGCGGCGACGGCCCACCTCCAGGACCGGCCCGCCGAAAGAACCGGAAAAACACCCGCTCCGGCCCCTGCTCCAACTCCCGCCCCCGCCCAGCCCGTTCGCGCCCGGCCGGTGCCCGGCACCGAGCGGTGGAGCCTGCAGACCGGCGGCTGTGTGCGGTCCGCGCCGGCCGTGGCCGACAGGGTCGTGTACGTGGGAAGCGACACCGGCGCCCTGTACGCCGTCGACACGGTCACCGGGCAGCAGCGGTGGTGCTGCCCGCTGGGCGGCGGCCCTGTCCGGTGCGGTCCGGCGGTCGGCGACGGTCTCGTGTTCGCCACCGTGGCCCGGACGCTGTTCGCGGTCGACATCCACACCGGACAGATCCGCTGGGAGTCCACTCTGCGCGGCGATGTGTCCCAGACCGTGGGCGTCGCCCATCGGCGGGTGTACGTCGGAGCCGGCAGGGTGCAGGTCTTCGACACCGAGGACGGCGGCCTGGACTGGCAGGGCCCGGTGAACGGCGCGTCCTACTACCAGTGGCTGGTGATGGCGGGACCGGTGACCATCGTCGGCAACCGGGGCAAGCACGTGTACGCCGTCGACAACTCCACCCGGCGGCTGGGCTGGAGCACCCGCATCGCCGGCGCCTACCCCGTCTCCGGCCCGTCCGCCCTCTCCGGCCGGCATCTCTACGTCGGCGACCGGCGCGGCGAGCTGCACGCCCTCGACCTCTCGGACGGGCACAGGGCGTGGCGCTACGACACCGGCGGCCCCGTGCGCTCCGCCCCCGCGGTCGCGGACGGCACGGTGTACGTCGGCAACGACGACGACCGTATGTACGCCTTCGACGCCCTCACCGGCGAGATGCGGTGGCGGTTCACCGCCATGGCGCCCATCCGCTCCACCCCGGCGCTCGCGGGCGCCACGGTCTACTTCGGCAGTGACGACGGCCACGTCTATGCCGTGGACACCGGCACCGGCCAGGAGCGCTGGCGCTTCCCGACCGGCAGACCCGTCGCGTCCTCGCCCGCCGTCACCGACGGAGTCGTGTACGTGGGCGGCGACGACGGCCGGCTCTACGCCGTCGAAGCCACCGGGTGAACGACCTCGGCCGCTACTTCAGCCCGATCGCCGAGCACGCCGACTTGTAGGTGGCCGTGCAGATGTCGGAGATCTTGTAGATCCCGTCCGCGACCACCGTCGACTTGATGTTGTCCTTCGTCAGCGCGACCACGGACACCAACTGCGCCGGGATCTTCTTGTTGCTGGGGCTGTCGACCGTGTCACGGGTGAGGGCGTCGAACTCGATGTCCCTGCCCTGGACATGGGCGACCGCGATCTTCGCGGCGGCCTCGGCGAGGTCGGGGTAGGGCTTGTAGACGCTCATGTACTGCTCGCCGGTGACGATCCGCTGCACGGCGGTGAGTTCGGCGTCCTGGCCGGTGATGGGCGGCATGGTCGTCACGCCCGCCGCCTTGAGGGCCTTGATGATGCCGCCCGCCATCGCGTCGTTGGCGGAGTACACCGCGGCGATGTTGTTCTTGCCGAGCTTGTCGATCGCCTCGGTCATCTCCTTCTGGGCCACGTCCGGGTCCCAGGCCTTGGTGTTGTAGCTCGCGGCGACCGTCACCTTGCCCTGCAGCTCGGACAGCGCCCCGCCCTTGAACACCGCGGCGTTGGGGTCGGTCGGCGAGCCGTTGATCATGACGACCTTGTCGGAGGTGTCCACGTTGCTGCCCAGCGCCTCGACCAGCGAGCGGCCCTGCACCTCGCCGACGAGTTCGCCGTCGAAGGAGACGTACGCGTCGATCGGCCCCTCGGCCAGGCGGTCGTAGGCGATGACCGGGATGCCGGCGGTCTTGGCCTTCTTCACCATGGTCCGGATGGCGTGCGAGTCGACGGCGTCGAGCACGATGATGTCGACCTTGTCGTCGATCATCTGCTGCATCTGCTTGTCCTGCACGGCCGCGTCGCCACCGGCGTTCTCGTACTCGGCCTTGCCCTTGTTGGCGGTGAGTTCCCGGATCTTCGCCTTCATGATCGGGTAGTCGAACTCCGCGTACCGCGTGTTCGTCTTCTCCGGCATGAGCACACCGACCGTGATGTCGTTGCCCTTCGCCGGAGTCGCGTCCGAGCTGCTCCCCGACGAGTTGAGCACGCCACAGGCGGCCAGGGGGAGGGCCAGCGAGGACGCGGCCACGGATATGGCGATACGACGCATTGGTGAGCTCACTTCTGGTGCCGTCCGGACGTGGGTGCAGCGTTACAACCCAGGTGACTGAAAAGCCAACGCGGCTGCCACTACCGGCGTCAAGCGGAACCACTTAACGAGATGGCAACGTCACGTTCCGCTTGGTATGTGGAGGCCTCGCGAAATCACCTCCAAATACTCTTTACGGACCGTCCATCCAAAGGGAGTTCATGGGAAGGCAAAGATCGGCACAACCAACTCCTTTCCGCACGAGTCGCGATCATCGACGGCCACGCGCCGCCACGAACGGTCCGACAGCGAAACGTACGAACCCAGCCAGGTTGCACGCGAAGGGGCCCGGAGACGTTTCTCGTCTCCGGGCCCCTTCGTCGCGAGCGGGTCAGTCCTTGGGGCGTTTCGGGCGCCACACCACCAGCGCGCTGGTCTGCTGGACCTCCTGGTACGGGACCAGGTCGCGGCGGTACGACGCGTGCACCGCCGCCTCGCGCTGCTGCATGGTCGCCGCCGCGCCCTCGACCGCCGCCTGGAGTTCGGCGACGCGCTGCTGGAGGGCGACGACCTGGTTCTCCAGCTCGATGATGCGCTTGATGCCGGCCAGGTTGATGCCCTCGGTCTGCGACAACTGCTGGACGGTGCGCAGCAGTTCGATGTCGCGGGCCGAGTAGCGCCGGCCGCGCCCGGCCGTGCGGTCCGGGGAGACCAGGCCGAGGCGGTCGTACTGGCGCAGCGTCTGCGGGTGCAGACCGGAGAGCTGGGCCGCCACCGAGATGACGTAGACCGGGGTCTCTTCGGTCAGCTCATACGGGTTGCGTCGACGGCCGGTCGAATCCATGGCTCTCTCATGCTCCCTTCGCGGCCTGGAACAGCTCCGCCCGCGGGTCCTCGCCCGCGGTCGCCTCGCGATACGCCTCCAGCGCGTCACGAGCATTCCCCGTCACGTCCTTCGGGACACTCACCTCGACGGTCACGAGGAGATCGCCCCGGGTGCCGTCCTTGCGGACCGCGCCCTTGCCGCGGGCCCGCATCGTACGGCCGTTGGGCGTGCCCGGCGGCAGCTTGAGCGTCACCGGCGGCCCGCCCAGGGTGGGCACCCTGACCTCGCCGCCCAGTGCCGCCTCGGCGAAGGTCACCGGGACCGTCACCGTGAGGTTGTCGTCCTTGCGGCCGAACACGGGGTGCGTGTCGACGTGCACCATGACGTACAGGTCTCCTGCGGGACCGCCCCGTTCACCCGGCGCGCCCTTGCCGCGCAGCCGGATGCGCTGGCCGTCGGTGACCCCCGCGGGGATCCGGACCTGCATGGTCCGCGAGGACTTGGCGCGCCCGCTGCCCTTGCAGTCCATGCACGGGTGCTCGGCGATCAGGCCCCGGCCCTTGCAGTCCGGGCACGGGTCCGTGAGCGAGAAGCCGCCGCCGGAGCCCCGCGCCACCTGGCCGGTGCCGACGCAGGTCGGGCACACGCGCGGTGTGCCGTTCTTGTCGCCGGTGCCCGAACAGGCCTTGCAGGGCGCCTGCGAGGACATCCGCAGCGGCACCGTGGCACCCTCGATGGCCTCCGTGAAGCTGAGCGTGACCTCGGACTCGATGTCCTGGCCGCGCCGGGGCTGCGTACGGGTCGTGCCCGTGCCGCCGCGGTTGAACAGGCCCCCGAAGACGTCACCGATACCGCCGCCGAAGCCGCCGGCACCCGCGCCGCCGCCCTGCGCGCCGCCTCCGAAGAGGTCGCCCAGGTCGAAGTTGAAGTTGCCGCCGCCCGCGCCGCCCGGCCCCGGGCGGAAGCCGCCGTTGCCGAACAGTGCGCGGGCCTCGTCGTACTCCTTGCGCTTCTTGGTGTCACCGAGGACGTCGTGCGCCTCGGAGATCTCCTTGAAGCGCTCCTCGGCCTTGGTGTTGCCCTTGTTGGCGTCCGGGTGGAACTCGCGGGCGAGCTTCCGGTACGCCTTCTTGATCTCGGCCTCGGTGGCGTCCTTGGGGACGCCGAGGACCTTGTAGTAGTCCTTCTCGATGAAGTCCTTGGTGCTCATCCTCGACGCCCCTCCTTTCGATCGGTCCCTATTGCGTCAGCCCTCCTCAGGGCCGTTGTCCTTCTCCTCGCCGGCCTCGGCCTCGGACTCGTCCTTGGCCTGGGCGCCGGGCTGCGGCTCGGCGACCGCCACCCGCGCGGGGCGGATGGTGCGCTCGCCGATGCGATACCCGGGCTGAAGGATCGCCACGCAGGTCGTCTCGGTGACATCCGGCGCGTACGAGTGCATCAGCGCCTCGTGGATCGTCGGGTCGAAGGGCTCGCCCTCCTTGCCGAACTGCTGCAGTCCCATCTTCGCCGCGGCGGTCTCCAGGGATTCCGCCACCGACTTGAAACCGCCGACGAGTTCACCGTGTTCCCGCGCGCGGCCGATGTCGTCGAGCGTGGGCATCAGCTCGGTCAGGAGGTTCGCCACGGCGATCTCCTTGACCGCGATCCGGTCCCGCTCGACCCGGCGGCGGTAGTTCTGGAACTCGGCCTGGAGCCGCTGGAGGTCCGCGGTGCGCTCGTCGAGCGCCTTGCGCACCTGGTCCAACTGGGCCGTCAGACCGGCGATCTGAGCACTTGCGTCCCCTGCCGGGGCCGCCCCCTCCCCACTGGAGGGGGAGGCGGCCTGCGGCTCGGCGTCGTCGGGGGTGGCGCCGGAGGGGACGTCGGGCTTCTCGTCGAAGCCCGGGGTCTCCTCCGTCACGCGGCACCGTCCTTGCGCTCGTCGTCCACGATCTCGGCGTCCACCACGTCGTCGTCCGCCTTGGGCGCCTCGGCACCCGGGGCGTCGCCGCCCGCGGCCTGCGCGGCCTGGGCGTCGGCGTACATGGCCTGGCCGACCTTCTGCGAGACCGCGGCGACCTTCTCGGTCGCGGTGCGGATCTCGGCGGTGTCCTCGCCCTTGAGCGCGGCCTTCAGCTCCTCGACGGCGGCCTCGACCTCGGTCTTGACCTCGCCGGGGACCTTGTCCTCGTTGTCCTTGAGGAACTTCTCCGTCTGGTAGACGAGCTGCTCGCCCTGGTTGCGGGACTCGGCGGCCTCGCGGCGGCGGTGGTCCTCGTCCGCGTACTGCTCGGCCTCCTGGCGCATGCGGTCGACCTCGTCCTTCGGCAGCGAGGAGCCGCCGGTGACGGTCATCTTCTGCTCCTTGCCCGTGCCGAGGTCCTTCGCGGTCACGTGCATGATGCCGTTGGCGTCGATGTCGAAGGAGACCTCGATCTGCGGGACACCGCGCGGGGCCGGCGGCAGACCGGTCAGCTCGAACATCCCGAGCTTCTTGTTGTACGCCGCGATCTCGCGCTCGCCCTGGTAGACCTGGATCTGCACGGAGGGCTGGTTGTCCTCGGCGGTGGTGAAGATCTCGGACCGCTTGGTCGGGATCGTCGTGTTCCGCTCGATCAGCTTGGTCATGATGCCGCCCTTGGTCTCGATACCGAGGGACAGCGGGGTGACGTCGAGGAGCAGGACGTCCTTGACCTCGCCCTTGAGGACACCGGCCTGGAGGGACGCGCCGATGGCGACGACCTCGTCCGGGTTGACGCCCTTGTTGGCGTCCTTGCCACCGGTCAGCTCGCGCACGATCTCCGCGACGGCGGGCATCCGGGTGGAGCCACCGACGAGGACCACGTGGTCGATCTCGTTGATGGAGATGCCGGCGTCCTTGATGACGTTGTGGAACGGCGTCTTGCAGCGCTCCAGCAGGTCGGCCGTCAGCTGCTGGAACTGAGCCCGGGTGAGCTTCTCGTCCAGGTGCAGCGGGCCCTCGGCGGAGGCGGTGATGTAGGGCAGGTTGATCGAGGTCTCCGTGGAGGACGACAGCTCGATCTTGGCCTTCTCGGCGGCCTCGCGGAGGCGCTGGAGGGCCATCTTGTCCTTGCCCAGGTCGACGCCGTGACCGGCGGCGAACTGCTTCACCAGGTAGTCGACGACCCGCTGGTCCCAGTCGTCACCACCGAGGTGGTTGTCGCCGTTGGTGGCCTTCACCTCGACGACGCCGTCACCGATCTCCAGGAGGGACACGTCGAAGGTGCCGCCACCGAGGTCGAAGACGAGGATCGTCTGGTCGTCCTTGTCGAGGCCGTACGCCAGCGCCGCCGCCGTCGGCTCGTTCACGATGCGCAGGACGTTCAGGCCCGCGATCTCGCCGGCCTCCTTCGTCGCCTGGCGCTCGGAGTCGTTGAAGTAGGCCGGGACGGTGATGACCGCGTCGGCCACCTTCTCGCCCAGGTACGCCTCGGCGTCGCGCTTCAGCTTCTGCAGGATGAAGGCGCTCATCTGCTGCGGGTTGAAGCTCTTGCCGTCCAGCTCGATCTTCCAGTCCGTGCCCATGTGGCGCTTCACGGAGCGGATGGTCCGGTCTACGTTCGTGACCGCCTGGCGCTTGGCCACCTCTCCGACGAGCACCTCGCCGTTCTTGGCGAAGGCGACGACGGACGGCGTGGTCCTGGCGCCCTCTGCGTTGGTGATGACGGTGGGCTCGCCGCCTTCAAGAACGCTGACGACGGAGTTAGTCGTGCCCAGGTCGATGCCGACCGCACGTGCCATGGTTGATTCCTCCAGCAATGACTTGAGTGGAACGGACTCAAGTGTGCACGACACTCATCGCTGGGTCAACAGAGCTGAGTCGAGCGGACTCAACTCTTATCCGTTCCTTACACGCAACTGCGCCCTGACCTGCGACGATACGGCACGCCGCACCCCGTAGACCGAGACTTTGAGCAGTCCCAGTACGACCACGGCGGCCCCGCCGACCACCCACATCACGGCGGATTCGGCCGCCCATCCGTTGTGCACGAGCACCCCGACGAGCACCCCGGAGAAGCCTCCGATCGAGAGCAGCACCACCGCCCCCTGCGGAGTGAGCCCCAACCGCCGCAGCCGGTGGGCGAGATGGTCGGGCCCGCCCCGCGCCAGCGCCCGCCCGGCCAGCCGCCGCGACAGCAGCACCAGTACGGCGTCGGCGCTCGCGACGGCGGTGAGCGCGAACAGCACGCCCGCGCTGGACGCGAGATCGTGCCCGCTCCGGGTGACCACGGCCGCCGAGGCGAGCACGAAGCCCGTGAACAGCGACCCGCACGCCCCGAGCGCGATCCGCGCGGGATGCCAGTTGTGCATCAGGAACCCGGTCAGCGCGGCGGCCAGCACACTGAGCAACACCGCGAGCCCGTCCATCACTTCCATCGCGGCACAGGCCCCGATCCCGAAGGCGGTGATCACCCCCACGGTCCCCGCGAGCCCGTCGGCGTGATCGAGCCCCTTGAAGGCGGCGGCCACGAACGCGATCCAGGCCGCTGCCAGCAGCCCGCCGGGCACCCCGATCTCGCCGTACGGCACGACACAGGCCGCCGCCACCGCCGTACCGAAGACCAGGAACCTCGTCTTCAGCCGCCATACGTCGGCGACGAGCCCGAGCGCGGCCACGGCGGACCCGGCGACCAGCAGTCTGCCGACGTCGTCGCCGAGCGGCGCGACGCCGGTCCAGTCGCATCCCCAGGTCACCGAGGCGACGGCGATCACGACGGCGAGTCCCCCGAGCAGCGGTACCGGGCGCGTACGCCGTCTGCGGTCGAGGATGCGCGCACGCAGGGCGGGCACCCGGAGCAGTGCGGCGAGCACGGCGGAGAGGAGCAGGGCGGTCGTGGCGGCGAGAATCCCGTAGAGCACGGATCTAAATTAGACGCAAATGTACCAATTCAGTACGAATAACACGATCAGACCGTCACAGGTTTTTAAGGCGACCCTCAGCGACATAGATCACCGCACGGCTGGCTACAGTGCGACGGAGAATGGGGGTAATCTCGGTCGGACCGATTAAGTTACCGCTTAGTAATGTTCTTCGTTCGGTAATGACCCCTCGCAGGCCCGAGGAGCCCTGAAATGCAACTCGCCGCGATCATCGTGTCGCTGGTTCTGATCGTGGTCGGTGTGGCGCTGTTCGCCCGCGCCGTCCTGCAGATCTACACCTTCATGCGACTCGGCCAGAACGTGCCCGCGGGCACCCGCACCGACGAGCCCGTCCAGCGCACCGTCACCGTGGCCAAGGAGTTCCTCGGCCACACCCGGATGAACCGCTGGGGCATCGTCGGCGTGGCGCACTGGTTCGTCGCGGTCGGCTTCTTCTCCCTCCTGCTGACGATCGTCAACGCCATCGGCCAGCTCTTCCAGGCCGACTGGCTGCTGCCGGTCATCGGCGAGTGGGCGCCGTACAACATGTTCGTCGAGTTCATCGGCACCATGACCGTGCTCGGCATCCTCGCGCTGATCGTGATCCGCCAGCTCAGCAAGCCGAACAAGCCGGGCCGCAAGTCCCGCTTCGCCGGCTCCAACTTCGGCCAGGCGTACTTCGTCGAGGCCGTCATCCTCATCGTCGGCGTCTGCATCTTCATGCTGCACGCGCTCGAAGGCGCCCAGCACCACGTCGACGCGTACGAGGCCTCCTTCTTCATCTCGTACCCGGTGGTCTCGGCACTCCGTCACCTGGACGTCTCCACGCTCCAGAACCTCACGTACCTGTTCGCCGGCGTGAAGATCGCGACCTCCTTCATCTGGATGATCACGGTCGCCCTGAAGACCGACATGGGCGTCGCCTGGCACCGCTTCCTGGCCTTCCCGAACATCTGGTTCAAGCGCAACGCGACCGGTGAGACCTCGCTCGGCGCCCTGCTCCCGATGACCAGCGGCGGCGAGCCGATCGACTTCACCGACCCGGGCGACGACGACGTGTTCGGCGTATCGCAGGTCGAGCAGTTCTCCTGGAAGGGCCTGCTGGACTTCTCCACCTGCACGGAGTGCGGCCGCTGCCAGTCGCAGTGCCCCGCGTGGAACACCGGCAAGCCCCTCTCCCCCAAGCTTCTGATCATGTCCCTGCGCGACCACGCGCACGCCAAGGCGCCGTACCTGCTCGCGGGTGGCGGCAAGTCCATGGAGGGCGAGGAGAAGGCGACCGAGGAGCAGCTGGCCGGCGTACCGGCCGCGGCTCTGGCGGAGGCCGAGCGCCCGCTGATCGGCACCGCCGAGGAGAACGGCGTCATCGACCCGGACGTCCTGTGGTCCTGCACCACCTGCGGCGCCTGCGTCGAGCAGTGCCCGGTCGACATCGAGCACGTCGACCACATCGTCGACATGCGCCGCTACCAGGTGATGATCGAGAGCGCGTTCCCGTCCGAGGCGGGCACGATGCTCAAGAACCTGGAGAAGAAGGGCAACCCCTGGGGCCTCGCCAAGAAGCAGCGCCTGGAGTGGCTCAAGGAGGTCGAGTTCGAGGTCCCGGTCGTCGGCCAGGACATCGAGGACCTCACCGAGGTCGAGTACCTGTACTGGGTCGGCTGCGCGGGCTCCCTTGAGGACCGCGCCAAGAAGACCACCAAGGCCTTCGCGGAACTCCTCCACATCGCGGGCGTCAAGTTCGCGATCATGGGCGGCGACGAGAAGTGCACGGGTGACTCGGCGCGGAGGTTGGGCAACGAACCCCTCTTCCAGGAGCTCGGCATGGAGAACGTCATGGCACTGAACATGGCGTTCGGCGAGGAACTGGACGACGACGGCAAGGTGGTCGCGGAGTCCGCGAAGCCCAAGTCGGCCAAGAAGATCGTCGCGACCTGCCCGCACTGCCTGAACACGATCGGCAACGAGTACCCGCAGCTCGGCGGCGACTACGAGGTCATCCACCACACCCAGCTGCTCCAACACCTGGTGGACGAGGGCAAGTTGATCCCGGTGACGCCGGTCGAGGGCATCATCACCTACCACGACCCGTGCTACCTGGGCCGCCACAACAAGATCTACACGCCCCCGCGCGAGATCATCGCGAGCGTCCCGGGCCTGCGCAACGAGGAGATGCACCGCCACAAGGAACGCGGCTTCTGCTGCGGCGCGGGCGGCGCCCGTATGTGGATGGAAGAGCGCATCGGCAAGCGCATCAACAACGAGCGCGTGGACGAGGCCCTGTCCCTCAACCCGGACATCGTCTCCACGGCCTGCCCCTTCTGCCTCGTGATGCTCACGGACTCCGTGAACGGCAAGAAGAACGACGGCAAGGCCAAGGAGTCGATCCAGGTGGTCGACGTGGCCCAGCTCCTCCTGGAGTCGGTCAAGAAGCCGGCCGACGACGAGCCCCCGGCGGGCGAGTCGGAGACCGAGAACGCCCCGGAGCCCCAGCCGGTGAAGTGACCACCGGCCGGTCCGCTACGACGACGCCCCGCCCCCTCTCCGGAGGGCGCGGGGCGTCGACGTACCCGTGGATGGTGTAGCGGGCTACACCCCCGATCCGGGAGAGCGGTCCCTCGTGGCGGCGAGCGCGCGACGGGATCGTAGAAGCAAGAGAGATCACGTCCCCTGCTTCCACCACTCCGAAGGAACTCCCGTGAAGTCGCTGCTCGCCGCCGTGAAGTCGTTCGCCGCCAACCTGCTGCTGTGGTCGTTGTTCGCCGGGGGCCTCGCCGCGAGCTCCGCCTCCGGCCAGGTCCTCGACGGTACGGCGAAGACCGCGGCCACCTTCACCGGTATCGCCGTCTCCCTCGTCACCGGCTCGCGCATCGCCAAGAAGCCGAAGATCAAGGCGTTCCTGTCGAAGACGTCCACGCTGTGGTTCCTGTTCCTCTTCAACGGCGGTGTGGCCGCCTACGCCTACCTGACCATGGACGGCGCCAAGGGCATCGCGACCGCCGCCGGCATGGGCCTGGTCTCGCTGGGCGCCGCGGGCGGCCTGATCGGCAACCGCCGTGCCAAGTCGGCGGCCACCAAGTCCCCCGCCGTGAGCGAGCCCTGGGCCTGACCGCTCGATCGACTCCCCGCGCCACTCCTCCATCCCCTCGAAGGGCACGCCCATGACCACGAACCGCCGCCGTACGGCCACCCTGACCGTGACCGTCGCCGCCCTGGCCCTGACCACCGGCCTCCTCACGGCCTGCGACCCCACGGACACCTCCGACGCCTCCAACTCCCTGAGCTGCCTGAAGAGTTGGACCACGATCTCCGACAGCCTCAAGGAGATCCACGACACCGGCGTGGCCGCGGCCAAGGATCCGGCCAAGGGCGACGAGGCCATCAGCACGCTCGAAAAGAACCTGGACAAGATCGGCTCCGACTCGGACGACAGCAAGGTCGACAAGGCGGTCGACGACCTCGACAAGGCGATCTCCGACTACAACAAGTCGATCCTGAACGGCGATACGAACCCCGACTCCAGCAAGATCGACGCGGCGGCGGACAAGCTGAAGAACGTCTGCACGGCCTAGGGGAAGCCGTAGGGGAACACGGGATGCGCAAGTGCCACACCGGCGAAGAAACCACCGGCGTCCCGTACAACCCTTACGCCCCACCAGGGGTCTCCTGATCGCCAACCAACCGTGTCGCCCAGGACAACACCAGGCAAACACGGACGGTCCGCACCCCATCGACGTGGATGCCCGCCGGCATCCCCCGCATGCCGCAGGAGAACCCCGCATGCACCAGAAGCACCACCTGCGACTCGCCCTCGCGACGGCCGCCGCGGCCGCGCTCACGGGCGGTCTGCTCACGCTCTCGGCGACGACGGCCACCGCCGCCGACTCGTTCAGGGTCGCGAAGGCCGACTTCAACGGCGACGGAATCGGCGACGTCGTGACCTCCGCCCCCGGCGCCTATGTCAGCGGCCACGCCAACGCCGGCCAGATAGTCGCCCTCTACGGCAGCAAGACCACCGGCGTGACCTCGGCCAAGCGCTCGGTCGTCAGCCAGAACTCCGGCAACGTGCCGGGCACCGCCGAGGCCGGCGACGAGTTCGGCGGCGCGACGGCCTACGCCGACTTCAACGGCGACGGGTACGACGACCTCGCCGTGGCCTCTCCGGAGGAGAAGGTCGGCACCGACACCGACGGCGGCGCCCTCGCGATCCTGTGGGGCTCGGCGAGCGGCCTCACCGGCAAGAGCAGCGACGTCCCGGACCCGGCCGTCTCCTCGCACGACTACTGGGGCCTGTCCCTGGCGGCCGGCGACTTCGACGGCGACGGCAAGGCCGACCTCGCGGTCGGCAGCTCGGCCGCCACCCTCTACGTCTACAAGGGCGGCTTCAGCAGCACGACCGGCCAGCCCGGCGGCCGCTACACCGTCAAGCCCCCGATCCTGCCCGGCGCCACCGGCTTCCCCTACGGCCCGGAGCAGCTCACCGCCGGTGACGTCAACGGCGACGGCCGCACCGACCTCGTGGTCGACGGCTACGAGACGCAGACCGCCAACGGCTGGAACACCAACTACTACGTGCCCGGCACGGCGACCGGCCTGAGCGTCGCCGGCGTCAAGACCCTCAAGCCCGGCATCGTCACCGGCATCGGCGACATCAACGGCGACGGCTACGGCGACATCGTCAGCGGCGCCGGCTGGGACGCGACCACGAGTGACGGCCAGACCGTCCCCGACGCCGCGAACGGCGGCAAGGTCAGCATCACCTACGGCTCCGCGTCCGGCCCCGCCTCGACCGTCGGCATCACCCAGAACACCGGGAACGTGCCGGGCAGTTCGGAGAAGGGCGACGCCTTCGGCTGGGACCTGGACCTGGGCGACGTCAACGGCGACGGCTACCAGGACCTGGTGGTCTCCACCCCGAACGAGGACCTCGGCTCCGTCACCAACGCCGGCATGGTCACCGTCCTGTACGGCTCCGCGAGCGGCGTCAACACCTCCACCGGCCTCCAGTCCTTCGAGCAGAACACGACGGGCGTCCCCGGCACGAGCGAGAAGAACGACCTGTTCGGCGCCGACGTCAAGCTCGACGACGTCAACGGCGACGGCAAGGCCGACCTGGTCATCGGCTCGTACGAGGACGGCGGCGACGGAGCGGTGACCTACCTGCCCTCCACCGGCACGAAGATCGGCACGACCGGTTCCCGCGCCCTCTCCGTGACCTCGGTCGGCGTCTCCACCTCGGGCACCGCGCAGTTCGGCGCCCTCTTCGCCGACTAGGACTCGCGAGGGAACGGGAAGGGAACGGACCGGCTCCCCTGCGGCCCCCTGAGAATCTCCTTGGTGGGGCCTCAGGGGGCCCTTAGGGGATGTCACAGCTCGGCAGCAAAGCCCCTTCCGAAACCCCCGGCCCGGCACGTGACTCTCCGGAACCAGGTACGTTCGATGACGTGGCTGGATTCAGGATCGGACGCGGCGGCCGGGACGGCAGGGCCCCGCAAGCGCGCCCTCAACAACCTCCGTACGGACAGCAGGCGCCCCCGGCGCCGCAGAGACAGCCGTACGGCTACCCCGCGGCTCCGCAGCCGTACCCGCAGCAGCAACAACCGCAGTACGGCCGCCAGTGGTCCCAGGGAAACTCGGGCAACGGCGGCGGCTACGGCGACGAGCCGGAGTACTTCGGCGACGGCGGCGGACACGGCCAGGGCGGTCACCCGGGCACGCCGGACCCCTACGCGGCGAACAACCCGGGCCACACCCAGGCGTTCTCCGTGGGCGAGGACCCGTACACCCAGGGCGGTACCTACCGCGCGGGCTCGGCCCAGACACCCGCGGGCCCGGTCGGCCCCCGTCTGCACTGGAAGGACCTGCTCAGAGGCATCGTCCTCGCCCCCCAGCAGACCTTTCTCCAGATGCGGGACTACACGATGTGGGCCCCCGCCCTGATCGTGACGTTCCTCTACGGCCTGCTCGCCGTCTTCGGCTTCGACGGTGCCCGCGAGGACGCGATCAACGCCACGCTGGCGAACGCGGTCCCGATCGTCCTGATCACGGCGGTCGCGCTGGTCCTCTCCTCCTTCGTCCTGGGCGTGGTCACCCACACCCTGGCCCGCCAGCTGGGCGGCGACGGGGCCTGGCAGCCCACGGTCGGCCTCTCCATGCTGATCATGTCCATCACGGACGCCCCCCGCCTGGTCTTCGCCATGTTCTTCGGTGGCGACGCGACCTTCGTCCAGGCCCTCGGCTGGGCCACCTGGGTAGCGGCCGGAGCCCTCCTCACCATGATGGTCAGCCGCTCCCACGACCTCCCCTGGCCCAAGGCCCTGGGCGCCTCGGCGATCCAACTCATCGCCCTGCTGTCGATCGTGAAGCTCGGCACCTTCTAGAGGCTTCTCCGCCACGACGGCTTGCTTACGACCGACACGACCGACGGCGGTGGGCTCCCGGTTCCGCACCGGAAGCCCACCGCCGTCGTGGAAACCACGGTCCCGCTTCTCAGGCGTCGAGAACCTGACCCGCGCGCCGGACGACCGGGGGTTCGACGGACCACGGGAAGTTGATCCACTCGTCGGTCCGCTTCCACACGTACTCGCACTTCACCAGCGACTGCGACTTCTCGTAGACGACCGCGCTGCGCACCTCGGCGACGGCGTCGAGGCAGAAGTCGCGGACCAGTTTGAGGGTCTTGCCGGTGTCGGCGACGTCGTCGGTGATCAGGACCTTCTTGTCGGAGAAGTCGATGACGTTCGGGACGGGCGCGAGCATGACCGGCATGTCGAGGGTGGTGCCGACGCCCGTGTAGAACTCGACGTTCACCAGGCTGATGTTCTTGCAGTCGAGGGCGTAGGCCAGGCCGCCGGCGACGAACACGCCGCCGCGGGCGATGCTGAGGACGATGTCGGGCTCGTAGCCGTCGTCGGCGATGGTCTGCGCGAGTTCGCGCACGGCGACGCCGAAGCGCTCGTAGGTCAGGTTCTCCCGCACGCCTTCCACCGTCACACCTGCGTCCGGTGGAAGTTGAGGAAGGAGCGGGAGGCGGTCGGGCCGCGCTGGCCCTGGTAGCGGGAGCCGTAACGCTCGCTGCCGTACGGGAACTCGGCCGGGGAGCTGAGCCGGAACATGCACAGCTGGCCGATCTTCATGCCTGGCCAGAGCTTGATGGGGAGCGTCGCGAGATTCGACAGCTCCAGCGTCACGTGCCCGGAGAAGCCCGGGTCGATGAAGCCGGCGGTGGAGTGCGTGACGAGACCGAGCCGGCCGAGGGAGGACTTCCCCTCCAGGCGCGAGGCGAGATCGTCGGGGAGGGAGACGACCTCGTAGGTCGAGGCGAGCACGAACTCACCGGGGTGGAGGATGAACGGCTCGTCGCCCTCCGGTTCCACCAGCCGCGTCAGGTCCGCCTGCTCGACGGAGGGGTCGATGTGGGGGTAGCGGTGGTTCTCGAACACCCGGAAGTAGCGGTCGAGGCGCACGTCGACACTGGACGGCTGCACCATGGATTCGTCGTAGGGATCGATCCGGACCCGCCCGGCGTCGATCTCGGCCCGGATGTCCTTGTCTGAGAGAAGCACGCCCCGAGGATACGCAAGACGCGCGGACCGACCACCATCGGACGGACCCGCGCGCCTGCGACTACTCCGGTACCGCTGCTTCTGCGGTCCCTACTGCTGCATCTACCGCTTCTCCAAGGTCACCGGCACCGCGCTGCGGAGCCGGGCACACCGTGGACACCGGACGAGCCGTCCGGGACCGAGCCGCTCGGCCTGCTGCATCGGGAACGAAGCGGTGCTGAACACGTGCCCATCGGCACAACGGACGACGGTGCGCTCCATCAAGTCCATGAGTCCCTTCCCCAAGAGCCGCGTCCGGCTGCTGCTCGCCGGACGCCAAATGCCACATTACGGGATGAAAGGAACGACTCTCCAGGCGGCACTCCGGTCCCACCCGGACCCTCTCCCACGCCTCCACCGTACGCCCCAACTCCGGCTCCCCGCAGCCCCGTCCGCCCTCCGAAACGCGACCGGGCCCCCGTGGCATCAGCACCGGGGACCCGACATGCGGTAGAGTGACCAGGCGTTCAGACACCGGTTCAACCGGCGTTTTGCGCGGGTGTAGTTTAGTGGTAGAACATCAGCTTCCCAAGCTGAGAGTGCGAGTTCGATTCTCGTCACCCGCTCCATGATGAAACCCCAGGTCAGTGACCTGGGGTTTGTTTGTTGTCTTGGCCAATTTGGGGGTGGCGTGGCCTCCGCATGCCTAAGTCGAGGTAAAGCGCCCACTCGAGGCGGCTGCCAGGCCGAATCCGGGCACCTCGGCGCCCGACTGTCTCAAATAGCAAGATCGGTCAAGCTCCGCACCAAGGTCACCCGCGTTGCCGACGGCCCTGCCGCCGCCCTCGCGATGGTGTCCAAGCCGGCCGAGTCCGCCCGCGCCCCGGCCCTGTTCCACGCCGGCCCGGCATTCGTCCACCTGCCCGAGCAGGAAACCCCAGATCAGTGGCCTGGGGTTTCGTGTGTTGCCGAAGAATCTTCTCGGGCGGCGGCCCGTCGGGCGCACGGAGATCGGGTATGGGGAGGGCGAGGGCACTCGCGTCGAAGGCCAGGTCGCCGGGCAGGACCCGGTTGGGGTGCGTGGGGTGCTGTTACCAGTGGCGGCCCTGTTTCAGGCCTCGTTCGGCCTTGGCCAGTTGGCTTTGCGCTATCTGTAGGCCGATGGCGGTGGCGTCTTCGTTGACCTTGGCGGCGAGGGCGGTGGCTTTGCCGCTTTTGTAGAACTTGACGGCCTGTCGGTTCACGGTGAGGGCCTCCGCGTACTGCTGGACGTCCACCAGCAGGCCTCCCAGCAGGAGCACCGCGGCGGCTTCTCCGCGCAGGTCTCCGGTCTCCTCGCAGACCGTGAGGTACCGCCGGACCAGTGGGAGTGACTCCTTCAGGTACTGCTGGAGCAGCGGGTGGGACGGTTGCTGCTGCCCGGCGTTCATGAACTCGTGGGCGAGGTGGTACAGCACCTGGCCCTCGGAGTCACGGCCCAGAATCAGGCCGTGCAGGAAGGCGGCCTGCAGGCCGTAGGAGACGGCCAACCCCAACCGGCCTGCCTTCAGAAGGGCCTTGCTCAGGTCGAGCTGGGCGGTGCCCTGGCCACGACGATCGCCGATCTCGCCGAACCCCGTGGCGGATCGCAGGTAGGCGACGGCGGCCTCCTCGTAGCGCTCCGCTGCCACGAGTACGCGGCCGAGGTGGTAGCAGGCTTTGGCTTCGCTGCCCTGATCACGCACGTCCGCGTATACGGCGGCTGCCCGGCGGAGGGCTGCGATGGTCTCGTTCGGCCGGTCCAGTGCCTCGTGGGCGCGGGCCAGGTTGAGAAAAGCCGAGCCTGCGACGTCGGTGATGCCGAGCTTCAGCATTATGCCGGCACATCGTTCGTAGAGAGGGACGGTTTCCTCGTCCCGCTTCGCGCCATGGAGGACCTCGCCCAGCGCGTACAGCACCACTGCTTCACGGCGCTCATCGCTCGACTCCCGGAAACAGTCGATGGATCGCCGTGCCGCGGCGATGGACTCGGTGATCCGCCCCACCGGCGACAGAGCATTGCTCAGGTTCTCCAGTGCGTCCGCCTCGCCGTATACGTCGCCGTGTTCGCGGGAGAGGGCCACCGACCGCGAACAGACGGTGATGGACTCCTCGTACTGCCCGTCGCTCAGCAGACCGAGACCGAGGTTCGACAGGGCCTTGGCCTCGCGACGGCCGTCGCCGAGCCTCCTGTAGAGCTCGGCGGCCCGCCTGCTGGCGACGACGGCTTCCGCGTACCGGCCCACCCGGCCCAGGTCCGAACCGAGTTCCCCCGTCGTCGAGGCTTCCATCCCGAGGTTTGCCGTGGCGCGGAACGCCTCGACGGCCCGTCGACGGGCCGTGATGGCCTCCTCGTTGCGGTCGAGTTCTGCCAGCGCGGTCCCGAGGCACTCCAGTGCCATGCCCTCGCTTTCCTGCTCGCCGGTCTCGCGGCAGACGACGGCGGCCTGTTCGCACAGGGCGACGGCATGCGCGTACCGCTTCATGCGTACGAGGGTGAAGCCGAGGCTGAAGAGCGACTGGCCCTCGGAGTGGCGGTCGCCGGCCTCCTGGCAGAGCGCGACTGCCCGCTCCAGGGCGGTGACGGCCTCTGTGGGCCGTCCCGCGTCGAACAGATAGGTGCCGAGGACCTTCTGCATCGTGCGCTCACGCGGACCGTTGCCCGCCGTGCGGTACAAGGCGACGGCCTGCTCGCAGACGGTGACGGCCTCCTCGTGCCGACCGGCCTTCGCCAGCGCGTTGCTCCGGTTGGTCAGCGCGCCGGCTTCGCCGTCGGGGTCGTCCGCCTCGCGGAAGAGGGCGGCACGCGCGGCCACCCTGTGCTTCTGCCCTATTCGGTGCGCAGGGCAGTCGCGGTTCGGGTTCGGGCGGCCCAGCCGGACGGCGGCAACGCGCCCAGGATCGCGATGGTCAGGCCGCCGAGGGCGAGTGCGGTCAGTTCGGGTGGGCTGTAGACGGCGATGACGGAGTCCGGCAGATTCAGCCCGGCGCTGTGCCCCATGGCGGGCACGATCCAGCCGTGGAGAAGCAGGCCGAGAGGGACGCCGAGAGCGCCGCCAGCGAGTCCCGTCACGAGGACCGAGGCGATGACCGTCGTGATGGTCTGCCGGGGTGTCATGCCGAGCGCTTTGTGGATGCCGAGGTCGCGGACGCGTTCGCGGGTGTCGAGGACGACGCCGTTGAGGACGCCGAGTGCGGCCACGGCGACGAGCATCAGGGTGAGGATCGCGGACAGGGCGTTGAGGGTGAGGACCGTGGAGCTGCTGCGGTCCGGCCCGCCGGCCTGGGCGGTGACGCCGAGTGGCTTCAGGGCCGTGTTCAGCGCGGATGCGTAAGTGGCCGCGTCGGTGCCGGACTTCACGGCGATGTGCTGGGCGGTGTCGGTCAGGTCGGGGCGGGCCGCCGTGAGGGTCGCGGCGTCGGTGAGGACCTCCATGCCGTCGTTGCGGGTGTCGAGCACCTCGCCGACGATCCGGACCCGGATCGCGGCGGCATTCCCGAGGCCGTTGAGGGTGACGGTGTCGCCGATCCGGGTCCCGGTGGTGGTCAGGAAGGGGGTGGGGACCACGGCCTCGCCCGGTTCCGTGAACCAGCGGCCGGCGATCATCGTGTAGCCGCCCCAGGAGGCGTCACCGGTGAAGGCGATGACGACGGTGGTGCCGGGTGTCCCGGGGAGGGTCGCCCGTGCGGTCGCGCTGGAGTAGTACTTGTCGGTTCCGGGCTGGGCTTCGATCGCCGCGGCGACCGCGGCAGGATCGGCGGCGGGCCGGCGCCGGGGCTTCGGGCCGTCGGGGCCCAGCTCCGGCAACGGCGCCGCCACCGTGACGTCGGCCGCGTCGTGGGCCCTGGCCTTGGTCACCTCGCCCAGCGACGCGCCCAGGCCGACGGTGAAGGTGACGGCGGTGGCGCCGAACACGATCGCCGCGCCCATCGCCAGCGCCCGGGCCGGCCTTGCGAAGGGACGGGCCAGGCCCAGGCTGACCGGGCGCGGCAGCGGGAGCCGTCCGGCCAGGTGGGCCGCCCGCCGGCCGCGACCCGGTCGCACGGCACGTCCCACAGCGAGTGCGTCGACCGTGCGCAGCCTCCCGGCCCGCCATGCGCTCGCCCATGCCGTCGCCGCCACCAGGCCCAGGACCCCGGCGAGCACGGCCGCGTCGACCCAGGGGGCGACGGCCAGGGAGGTCGAGCCGTAGACCTCCTCGGTCTCGGCCAGCACGGGGATGGCGAGCAGATGTCCCGCGACGACGCCGAGCACGGCCCCGACCGCTGCGGGAAGCAGCGCCTGGCCCACGTAGGCCCGCACTACCTGAGCGGGGGTGAAACCGACGGCCTTGAGGACACCGATCCGGCGCGTCGCGGTACCGACGGTGGCGGCGACCACGTTGCCGACGATGAGCACCGACATGACCAGGCCCAGCAGACCGAACGCGAGGAGGAACGGGACGAACAGCGCGGTGTCGCGCTCGGCGGTCTTCTTGACGGTCAGCCAGGACTGCTCCCCGGTCACCGCCCCCGCGGGCAGGGACGCTGTCACGGACTTGCGGCCGTCGGTGATCTGCGCGGCGGTGTCGGCAGCGGCGAACCGGTAGAGCATCTGGTACCCGCCGCTGCCGCCGGGCGCGGTGAGGGCGTCCATCTGCGACGGGACCACCCAGAGGTCGGCGGTGTGGGTGACCGAGCGGGCCACGCCGACCACCTTCAGTGCCCGGTCACCGGGCAGCGCGGGGAAGGTGAGCCGCTGGCCGATGACCGGGAAGAGCGCGGAGTCGACGGACAGGACGACTTCGCCGGGGCGGGTGGCCCACCGTCCGGCCGTCAGCGTGATGCTGTCGACGTCTCCCCCGGGCTTAGGGCGGCCCACCACGGTCATCGGCCAGCCGGTGTCGTCCAGGGCCGTGTGCGGCGTGACCGTCGCCGTGCGGAACGGGCCGGAGGCGGCGGTCACTTCTTCCGCCTCCGCTGAGGCCGACAGTCGCTCCGCGTCGGTCCGGCTCGCGTCGAACTGGAGGGACAGGTGCGCCCCGTGCTGACGGGCGAAGGCATCGTCGAACGGCGCGCTGGAGACCACCAGCAGGGTGCCGCCCAGGACCGACGCGGCCACCGCCATCATCGCGGCGAGAGCGATCACGAGGGTAGGGACCCGACGGCGTCCCACGCCCGAGCGCACCACCTTGCTCAGTGCGCTCATCGAACGGGCTCCGTGGCGATGGCGTCGGTGGCCCGGTCCGCGGCGATCCGGCCGTCCACGAGCTGAAGGGTGCGCGTCGTGCAAGCACGGGCCAGGGCGAGGTCGTGGGTGACCACGACGACGGTCTGGCCGTCGGCGTTGAGATCGGCCAGCAATTGACCGACATCCTCACCGGAGGCGGTGTCCAGGGCGCCGGTCGGCTCGTCGGCCAGCACCAGCGCCGGCCGGTTCATCAACGCCCGCGCCACCGCGACGCGCTGCCGCTCCCCGCCGGACAACCGGCCCGGGTAGGCGCCGGCGTGCCGACCGATGCCGAGTACGTCGAGGAGCTCCGCCGCGCGCCGTGCCGCCTCGCCACGCGCCATGCCCGCCAGCTGCGCCGGCAGCACGACGTTGTCGGCGACGGTCAGATCGTCGAGCAGGTTGAAGAACTGGAAGACCATGCCGATCTTGGCCCGACGGTAGCGGGCCGAGGCGGCCTCGCCGAGTCCGTCCACCCGTACGCCGTCCACCGTGACCGTCCCCGTGTCCGGCCGGTCCAGCCCCGCGATCAGGTTGAGCAGCGTGGACTTGCCGCTTCCGGACGGACCCAGGACCGCGACCGCCTCTCCAGCCCGCACGGTCAACGACACGTCGTGCAGGGCCGGGGGCCCGTCGTCGTATCTGCGACTCACGTCGCACAGCTCGATCACCGGCGTTGTCATGGCGGCTCCCTCGGTCCGTTCGTCTGGCCCGTCGGACGCTAAGGGGGCTCCGGGTGTGGGCGCGTCGGTCTGCCGGGGCATCTCCGTGGCTCGATGGGATGAGGGCCTCTCGTGTCATCCCTGAGAAGTAGACGCCGGAAGGACACGGAACGGGCGGGACTGGTCAACACGAAGGATGCCCCTGTGCCGACGCATCGGTCAGAATGCCTCGGTGACGAGCGCGGCAGTGGCACACCGGCTGGAAGACGGGGTTGGGCGGCTGCAGCGCCCCCTGCGAGAAGTACTCGGGCGGCTGAGACAGCTGCTGCGCGACGGGACCAGACAGTTGCGGCGCCCGACCGGCCCGCTACCGCGCCCCAGCCGTCGCAGCCTCGCCTTCGACGCGGTTCTGGTGGTGGTCTGCGGCACCGTCCTGCTCAGCTGGGCCGTGAACAGCGGGGCAGCCCTGGTGCGCGACTCCACCGACGGCATCGCCCCGCTCTTCCGCGCGACGGAGACCGGCAGCGTGATCGCCGCCGTGACCCTGAGCGGGCTCGCCTGGGCCCCACTGGTCCTGCGCCGCAGGTACCCGCTGGCCGTGCTGTGGATCGTGACGGCCGCGGCCGTCCTGACCCCGCACGACGCGCGGCGGCTCGTCTTCTACGCCTGCGTCATCGCCGCCTACAGCGCCGCGGCCTACAGCCCCTACCGCGTCGCCACCCTGGCGAGCCTGCCGGTGCTGGTGCTCGCGGTCGCCGGTGACACCGACGGGGTGATGGTCTCGCCGTCGACACCCGTCCCCAACCAGTACGTCCCGCTTCTGGTCCTCGTCCCCCTCCTCATGGCGACCGTGGGACTGCGCACCTGGATGCTGCGAGCCGACGAGAGCCGGGCGCGGATGACGGCACTCGAACGCGAACGGGCCGAGGAACTACGTCGCGCGGCCGAACTCGAGCGCGCCCGCATCGCCCGCGAACTGCACGATGTCATCACCCACAACGTCAGCATGATGGTGATCCAGACCGGTGCGGCCCGAACGGTCATGGAAACGGCCCCCGACCAGGCCCGTGAGGCTCTGCTCGCGGCCGAGGCCGGCGGCCGGGCGGCCCTGGCCGAACTGCGGCACGCGTTCGGCCTGCTCACCATGGACACGGACGACGACGCCCCCACTCCGGCCGCCACCGTGGATCTCGCCCCCCAGCCCGGCCTCGACCAGCTGGAGTCTCTGGTCGCGCGCGTGCGCCAGACCGGCGTCCAGGTCACGCTGTCCGTCACCGGCGTGCCGCACGACGTGCCCGACGGCATCGGTCTGGCCGCCTACCGCGTCGTACAGGAAGCCCTGACGAACACGGTCAAGCATGCCACCGGCGCGAGCACGACGGTGACCGTGACCCACGAGGCCGACCGCCTCCGCGTGGAGGTCACCGACACCGGGGGAAGCCCCTCGGCGTCCGCGGCGAACGGCAACGGCCGCGGACTGACCGGCCTGCGCGACCGCCTGGCCGTCTACGGCGGCACCCTGCACACCGGCCGGCGCCTCACCGGCGGCTACCGGGTGACGGCGCTCATCCCGCTGGCTCCTCCGGAGACAGCGTGACCACCCCCCTGCGTGTAGTCGTCGCCGATGACCAAGCGCTGGTGCGCACCGGCTTCCGGATGATCCTCACCGCGAACGGCGTCGACGTCGTCGCCGAGGCGACCAACGGAGTCGAAGCCGTCGACGTGGTTCAGCGTCTGCGGCCCGACGTCGTCCTGATGGACATCCGCATGCCCGAGCTGGACGGCCTGGAGGCCACCCGCCGCATCCTGAACGCCGACGCCACGGGCGCCCCCAGAGTGATCATCCTGACGACGTTCGACCTGGACGACCTCGTCTACGCTGCCCTCTCCGCCGGGGCGAGCGGCTTCCTCCTCAAGGACGTCACCCCCGAACACCTGGTCTCCGCCGTCCGCATGGTCCGCACCGGCGACGCACTGCTCGCGCCCGCCATCACCCGCCGCCTCGTCGAGAGATACGCCCGCCATGCCGCGGGCTCCGACACGGCAGCCGTACGGCAGGCCCCGGTCTCCGCCGCCGCAGCGCTCCACCACGACCTGACCATGCTGACCCGACGCGAACTCGAAGTCCTGCGCCTGCTCGCCCAGGGCCTGAGCAACGCCGAACTCGCCCACCACCTCCACCTGGCCGAAACCACCGTCAAGACCCACGTCGGCCGCATCCTCGCCAAACTCCAACTCCGCGACCGCGTCCAGGCCGTAGTCCTCGCCTACGAGACAGGACTGGTCAGCCCCACCTCGCACCGGATCACGCCGACCGGCGCGGACGACTGGACGACCGGCGCCGGCGAAAACCCCTGACCTCGCGCCCACCACGACCGGACCGAGGCTCCTCGAAGACGCCATCCATGCCGGCGCTCGGCAGGACAAGGGGGAGGTCAGCCGGTGGACTGGTTCTGGTGGGTGCTCATCATTTTCTGGACGGGCGGCTTCGCGTGGGCGGCCGACACCGTCCGCACCGCACTGCGCAACCGGCATGAGCGGAAACTGCAGTTGACGGAGGCGGAGCAACAGGAACGCCTGGCCGTCGAAACGGCGAACAAGCCGCCGGAGCCGGTCTGCGATTGCACGCACCACCTCGTCAAGCACGACAAACAGGGCCACTGCCACGAGCGCGTCAAGGTACCGACAGCTTGAGACGAGAACAAGAAGCCGCTGCGCTACGAGGCCGGCCAGTGCGACTGCCAGCAGTACGTGGGACCCCAGCCTCTGTCGCAGGTGTTCGCGGAGGATCTGACGGGCCGGCTATGACCGGGACAGCGGTGCGATCAGGTAGTTCGGCGTGGGTCCGGTGCTGTGTGGCGGCGTACGCCATCGGCTTCCTGGACGGAACGGGAGCACACGCGTACTTTCTGGCGACGGGCGGGCTGAGCACCTACAGCTACGCCCCGATGGCCTTCCTCCGTCCTGTCGGGCTGCTGCCCATCACCGTCTTCGGCGTCTTCGTCGTCGCCACGGCCCTGCCGCTGCGCCGGAGCCTGCAGCCCGTAACCCGTAGCCGGGCGTGGGAACAAGGGTCCGTTCCCGCCCCATCCAGGCCCGCGCTCAAGCGCGTATGGCCAGGTCAGAAGCCATCCACCCGCGCAAGCGCCGTCGCTTCCCAAGCTGAGAGTGCAATTTGAGGGTGTCGTGCCCTTGGTGTGCCCTGAGCCGAGGCCGGACGGCCTGCCGGTACGGCATCTGTCCAGCAACTCCTGGCTCGTGGCACCGGGCCCGGAGCTGATGGACGACTGGTTCGGCGGCTGGTGCGAACTCCCCGACGACGGCACTCTCACCGACCCGGATCCGGACCCCGGCCCCGACGCCTTGCGCGCCGCGCTCCTCCTCGGGTCGGCGCTCCCGGGGGTCAGGCCACCGCGTTCAACAGGTCGGCCAGCACGTCGGGCCTCTCCAGGGCGATGAAGTGGCCCGCTCCCTGCACCTGGGTGAAGTCGGCGGCCGGCATCAGTCGCTGGTTGGCCTGCCGGTCCGAGGTTCGGGACCAGTCCTTCTCGCCGTAGACGAGGTGGATGGGCGCCTTGACCTCGGGGTAGCGCGGGCGGGCTGCGATGAGGCTGGGCAGGGCCTGGTACACGCCCCGGGCGACGGTCGGGTAGCCGGGGCGGGCGCCCACCTGGAGGAGCTCGTCCACGTAGTCCGTCCGCAGGGCGCTCTTGTCGCCGAGGCCGCCCTGAAGGATCTTACGGAGGACGGGCTTGGGCTCCACCCCGGCGATCACCGGGCCCACCACGGGGGCGAGGACACCGGTGACCACCACGCGGGCGAGGAGGCTGGAGCGGGCGATTCCGCCGCGGAAGTCGTAGGCGTTCACCGCGACGACGCGCCGGACGCGCTCCGGCAACTCGGCAGCGGTGGTCAGGGCGAGCACCGCACCCATGGATTCCCCGACCAACGTCACGTCGTGGAGGTCGAGTTCGGTCAGGAGCCGCTCGACGCCCGCGCGCATGGCCGGCTCGTCGTACGAGGCGCCGGGCACGATCTCGGAGTAGCCCATCCCCGGCAGATCGAGGGCGTACACCGTGTGCCGGTCCGCGATCAGCGGGATGAGGTGGCGGAAGTGCTCGGCCTGGGTGCGCACGGTGTGCAGCAGGACCAGGGGGGCACCGGTACCCGCCTTGAGGTACCGCAGCGTTCCCTCGCGGCCGTCAAGTCCTGCGCGCGGGGCGATGGTGTGGCTGGTGGTCCCCGGAATGTGGATCGTGGGACGTGACTCTTGGCTGGGCATCTCGCCGACTCCTGGTGGGTGAGGGGGATTACCAAAACGGTCACGACTCTCACCAGAGAATGAGAAACCGATCGGTTTCCAGCAGGCTAAACCGATCGGTTTCCCAGCGCAAGCCCGCAGGTTCACGGTCCGACCGTGCCGTAGAGCCACTCCGGGACGATGCCGGGCGTGAGGTGGAGCCGGACGGCCAGAGAGGTCGCCTCGCAGCGGGGACGTCGAGCCGGGTGCACCGTCGATGCACGGGCGGCACTGCGGGCCGCCGGGTACGGCCACCTTCAGGGGCTCCCCCTGACGTGAACATCAGCAGCGCGCACTCACGGCCAGACGGCCGACGTCCTGCGGCCCGGCCGCCGCGGTTGCCGTGCCGCAGACGGCCTTCAGCGGCAGCAGCAGCGAGCCGGGCGCGTCCAGAGTGTCGCCGTAGATGGCCGACCCACCGGCCAAGTACGGGCCGGGCGTCCCGCTGTGTTGGCGGTACGGCACACGTTGCCGGCGCCGATATGGACGCTCCGTCGACAGAACAGCCGTGCCGCGACGCCGGGCGATCAGTCGCCTGCCGAGGCAACGCCATCGGCCTGCGCCGGCGTCGGCCCTGTCGGGTCGCTCCCGGGCCAGAAGAGATCCGTTGTGACTTGCGCCCAGGAAACCGATCTGTTTTCCTGATTGGAAACAGATCGGTTTCCGACCAATGGTCGGCCCATGACCAGCGACTAAGGGGAAACGTGAGTACCACCTTCGACCGCGGGGCACCCGCCTCCGGGAAAACAGACTCGGGCCGCCGCGGCTCACACGCCGTGCGCTGGTTGGTGCTCGTCGTGCTGGGTGTGGCGCAGCTCATGGTCACGCTCGATGCGACCGTCGTGAACATCGCGCTGCCCCAAGCGCAACACGACCTCGGTTTCAGCGACGGCAGCCGGCAGTGGGTCATCACGGGTTACGCCCTGGCGTTCGGCAGCCTGCTGCTGCTCGGGGGCCGACTCGGTGACCTGTTCGGCCGACGTACGACCTTCGTGACCGGCCTGATCGGTTTCGCGGCCGCATCCGTCGTCGGCGGTGCGGCCGGCAGCTTCGAGATCCTCGTCGCGGCCCGCGTGGCCCAGGGCCTTTTTGCCGCGCTGCTCGCGCCCGCGGCGCTCTCACTGCTCAGCGTGACCTTCACCGACCCGGCGGAAAGGCCGAAGGCGTTCGGCATCTTCAGTGCGTTGTCCGGTGCGGGCGCCGCGGTCGGACTTCTGCTCGGCGGCATGCTCACCGAGTGGGCGTCATGGCGCTGGGTGATGTACGTGAACGTCGTCTTCGCGGGCGTCGCACTGGTCGGTGCGCTGCTGTTGCTGGCCAAGCCCGTGGTCACCGAACGACCTAAGATCGACATTCCCGGCACCGTCGTGGTGAGCGCCGCACTGTTCGGCGTCGTCTACGGATTCGCGCACGTCGAATCCACCAGTTGGACCGACCCGGTCGCCCTCGGCTCCATGATCAGCGGCGTGGTGCTGCTCGCGGTATTCGTCTGGCTGGAGCTCAGGGTCGCGCATCCGCTGCTGCCGCTGCGAGTCGTGCTGGACCGGACCCGAGGCGGTTCGTTCCTGGCCGTGTTCGTCCTGGGCATGGGGATGTTCTCGATCTTCCTGTTCCTGACCTACTACCTGGAGGCCAGCATCGGCTACTCGCCGATCAAGGCCGGTCTGTCCTTCCTGCCGATGGTCGGCGGCATCGTCGCCTCATCGACCACGGTGCCTTCGCTGCTGCTGCCCAAGATCGGCCCGAAGGCCGTGGTCAGCGCCGGCTTCCTGGTCTCCGCATCCGGTATGGCCCTGCTGACCCGGCTCACACTGGACAGCACCTACGTCGCGCACATCATGCCGGGCATGATCCTGCTGGGCCTCGGCATCGGTGCGGTGATGACCACCGCGTTCCAGGGTGCGACCGCAGGCGTGCACCACGAGGACGCGGGCGTCGCCTCGGCGCTGATCAACACCAGCCAGCAGGTGGGCGGCTCGATCAGCACGGCACTACTGACCACCGTTGCCTCATCCGCCGCGACCGACTACCTGTCCTCGCACAAGCCCGGCGCGCTGACCGTGGCCCAAGCCGGGGTCGAGAGCTACACGGCCACCCTGGCGTGGGGCGCCGGGATCTTCGTGGTCGGTGCGGTGCTCACGGCGTTCCTGATGCCGAATGCGGCTCTGGCGCCGTCGGAGGGCGAGCCCGTGATCGCCCACTGAGTCTGAATCCGCCGTGGCGAGAAATGTCCTGCGCTCCGATCATCGCCGGTGGAGGCACGCACGATGCGGGCTGAACTTCCGAGGCCGTTGGACACGACGGCCATCGGGGGGCCACCGGGGGAAGTCACAGCGGCTCACAGCAGCGGCAGGCGAGCGATGCCGGGCGCACCGGGCGCGGCAAGGAGGGTGAGCGCACCGATTCCGCAGACCGCGACGAGGGTGCCGGCGCCCGGACGCCACCCCCGTCAAGGCGCCGCCCGGCCTCTACCGCTTCCTCGCGGCATTCACCGTAAACCGATCGGTTTCCAATGGGTCGGAATCGAGTTAACCTCGCAATATGACCACCGAAACAATCCCAAGCTCCCGAGAGCGACTGCTGGAGGCAGCGGCCACGCTCACCTACCGAGACGGCGTCAACATCGGCGTCGACGCGCTGTGCAAGGCGGCGGGGGTATCCAAGCGCTCCATGTACAAGCTGTTCGAGAGCAAAGGCGAACTGCTGGCTGCAAGCCTGGAGGAACGCGCCTCCGCCTATGTGACGGCGCTCCTTCCCGCGGCGGACGACAACCGCCCACCCCGCGAGCGGATCCTGCACGTCTTCGATCGGGCGGAGACGCAGGCGGGTGCACCCGACTTCCAGGGCTGCCGGTACCTCGTCGTGCAGATCGAGCTCAAGGACCCGGGCCACCCCGCGAGCCGGGTGGCCCATCGGGTCAAGGAGAACCTGACAGCCTTCTTCCGCGCCGAGGCCGAACAGGGCGGGGCGAGCGACCCGGACCTGCTGGCCCGTCAGCTGATCCTGGTCTTCGACGGCGCCAGCGCCCGCGCGGGAATCAAAGCCGACACGCAGGCAGGGCTCATCGTCCCCACCGTGACCACCCTGCTCGACTCGGCAGGCGTGCACTGACGCATCGCCGCCCAGAAGACCCCCTCACCTCCCGGCACCCACGGGAAGCCCCATGGCCGTAAGCGTGTTCCCGAGCATGCCGCAGGCGAAGAAGCTTGCGGCCTTCTCGGCATCTGCGCCCAGCGACAGGTGCACGGTTTCCCAGATACTCATCCAGCCGGCTCGGACGACCTCACCGATCAGGTCGTCGCCGCTCGCCTCGGCAGCCGCCACGGTGAGGTATCCCTGCATCTGCATCAGGAGCGTTTCGGGGCGCGTCGAGATCAGTCGCGCATAGGCATCCGCCATCACCTGCCGGGCCCGCTCGCCTCTCTCCACCCCGTCGGCCGCCCTCTCGAAAGTCAGGCGGGTGTCTTCCGCGCTCCGCACCAGAGCGGCGACGAAGATCGCCTTCTTGTCCGGGAAAAGCCGGAAGAGATACGGCTGCTTGATGCCGGCCCGCTCGGCGATCGCAGTGGTGGTGGTGCCGCGGTAGCCGGCGATCGCGAACTCGGCGATCGCCGCGCGAACAACGTCCTCACGCCGCTCCTGCGCACTGATCCCGCCCATGACTCCATCTCCCGCTTGACCTTGCACATGAAACCGATCGGTTTACTCTAGCGGAAACCGATCGGTTTCGCGTTGTGCGGGAGTCCAGGCTGACGACAGATCGGCCGGTGGCACTCGTGACGGGTGCGTCGTCCGGTATCGGAAAGGAAACCGCGCTCGCGCTGGCCGCAGCGGGTTTCCACGCGTCCGGCACAAATCGCGACACCTCGCATGTCACCTCGCTGGACGGCGTGACGTTCCTCGACCACGGCGTCCGGGCCGCTCATCGTCCAACCCACCTCCACCGGGACCGGATTCGAGGCCAACAGCACGAAACCCGACACCCCCCTGCACGCCTACACCAAGCAGCGCCGGACCGTCGACCGCGCGATGGCGGAGGCCGTCAGGGACTGCGACGCCCCCGCCGATGTGGGCCACCAGGACCCGGCCTGCCCACCATCAGCTCCAGAAAGCGAAAGGGCCCGCCGACTCCGCCGGCCGGCCCTCGCAAAGGATCGAGGCTAAGGCTTGAGCACCGCCAGTACATCGTCGAGTGATACGTCGGCGGGGTCACTCATATCGGCACCATCGAACGTCTGCCAGATATAGGACGTCGTCCCACTTGTCCGCAGCGGATGCAAGTCGGCCAATTCCGGATCGTCCCGGAAACTGTTGAACGCTTCTTCGGACTCCCACTCGACAAGGAACAGAACCTGTCGCGGTGCGAGGTCACCGGCCACGTTGTCCCGGAAGCGGCCGAACGCCACCATTCGACCACCATACTGCGGAGCCACTTCGGGCAAGCGGCTGAAATACGAAAGGTATTTCTCCACGTCGACCACATCAAACATATTCAGGGCGTAAAACTTCTTCTTCTCCGCATTCACACCCATTGCCAATACCCTCTCCAGTGAATTGTTGTTGATGATGACGCCAGTCGCGATATACGCCACCTCAGGGACAGACCGTGAAGAACGCGCGGCGCCGGGCCCTCGCCGGCGCCCGTCTACTTGGCGAGCTGGGGGTACAGCCCCGCCAGGTCTCCGGCCAGGCCCGCCTTGACCTGCCGGGAGATGTCGTCGACGAGCACCTCGTACGCTCCCGTCTCGACGCCGTCGAGAGCGAGTGCGGCGACCTCGCGGGGGTCGGACTTGAGTGCATCGACGTTCGCCGCCAGGTCCGTGTCGACGTAGCCGACGTGCAGTCCGGTGACGGCGATGCCGCGCGGCTGGAGTTCGAGGCGCAGGGAGTTGGTCTGCGACCACAGGGCGGCCTTGGAGGCGCTGTAGGAGCCGCCGAGCGCGATCCAGGACAGCACGGAGTGCACGTTGAGGAGGTGGCCGCCGCCGTTGCGCTCGATGACCGGCACGAAGGACCGGGCGAGGAGGAGCGGGCCGTAGAAGTTGGTCTCGAACTCCCTGCGGACGTCGTCGACCGGGGAGTCGAGGAAGGACGCGCCGACCGAGGCGCCGGCGTTGTTGATCAGTACGGTGACGTCCTGCGCCCGCGCGGCGGCGGCCGTCACGGAGGCCGGATCGGTGACCTCCAGCGCCACCGGGACCGCGTCGGGATGCGTCACGCTGCGCGGGTCGCGGGCCGTGGCGTAGACCTTGCCGGCGCCGCGTGCGTAGAGCTCCTCCACCAGGGCCTTGCCTATGCCGCGGCTGCCGCCGGTGACGAAGACGCTTGCGCCCTTGAGTGCGGTCATGACTGCCTCCACAAACGAGAAACCGATCGGTTTCCAGGAGAGTAAACCGATCGTTTTCCCGACGCAAGCTCAAGCGTCCTGCCGACCCCCGCCGCATCGGCAGGTGAGCTCCGGGCGAGGAAGACCGCTTACGAGAGGCACGGATGCTGGTCGGCAGACGACACCCGGGGGCAGGCACTTCGCGGCCCTCTTGGCTGACGCCGACACGGAGGGCCGCATGGACTGGCCCATGGAACAAGCTCCACCTCGCGGGCGATGGCGGGCGACACCCCCGAAGGGGCCGGCTATCCGCGTGCACACGCAACGGCTCCGCCCAGTCGGCCCTGGCACGGACGACCCATGCAAACCGCGGGCCACTTCAGCGCGGCACCCACACCTCGCCGAGTGCCGTGCCCACGGCGTGCCCATAAGACCGGTGAACCACGGTCAACCACGGTGCGATCGTGCGCTCCCGGGCGTCACGCCAGAGTACGTATGCCCAGTTCAGACGCTACGCGACCCATCAAGCGCCGTCGCTTCCCAAGCTGAGAGTGCGAGTTCGATTCTCGTCACCCGCTCTTTTTGAAGCCCCAGGCCAGTGGCCTGGGGCTTGTGCATTGGCGGGGCACTTTCAGCCGGATCCGGTCTCAGGCGCACGAAGATTGGGCACGTGGAGGTCACGAGCGCTCGGCGGCCCTGGCAGGTTCACCGGTCCTGGCACAGAACAGCGCCCCTGACCCGCGGTTTCGCTGTATCAACCGCATCGGTCGCACCTGTGAGCCCTCAGCTTGCCTGCCCCCTGGGACAGACGGTTGGTGTTTGCGAACGCTGCGGCAGTATTGGCTGCCCAGCCCCTGTCCAGTGCACAGGACTTCAACGAGGGCGCCACAGCGGATGCTGACGGGCCGGCGACGCCCAGGGGATGCTCCGTGATCTCCGCCCGACGACGTGGCTCGCCCCCTCGCCCGACGGAGGCGCGGTGGAGACCGCTCAGGCGATGTCGTGGATGTTGTGCTCGGCCAGGTCCGATGCGTGGCGGGCGATTGCGCGGTGATCGGCATCGTCGTGGAGAACGGTCGGGCCATGGTGGGCCGCTGTGGCGGCGATGATGAGGTCCACTGCCGAGACACTGTGATGCTCCCCCGGCCCGAGCCATTCGGTGTTGCACCGCACCGACCCAACGACCTGCGCTCTTCGGCACGGACACGTCGGGGTAGAGGTCGATGAACATCGCCACGATCTCGTCGCGCTCGCGATCGGTCCGGGCGCTGTGGAGAAACTCCAGGCAAACAACCGCCCGACTGCCGGGTCAGTGGCCGGTCATGCGCCCTCAAGTCGCTGACGGCGACGCAGGTGCAGGGCAGATGCTGTGACGGCCACCGCGGTGCCCACCACCGCATAACCGGCGAGCACCCACAGGGGCTGGGCGATGGCGTTGGCGGAGAAGTAGACCGTGTTGCGTACGGCGGTGGTGCCGGCGCCCGGCGGGAGCCACTGACCTGTCGCCGCCCAGAACGGCGGCAGCAGGACGGAGGGATAGGCGCCCCCGGCACTGGGGTTGCCCAGGACGACGAAGAGGAGGACGGTCACCCCGACGCCGATGACGCCCCACAACACCTGGAAGGCGACGGTGGTGGCGGCCGAGGCGAAGACGATCAGCGCGCCCAGCGCCCACAACTGGGCGAAGTGTCCCTGCAGAGCGCCCAGGAGGGGATCGGCGATGATCGCCCCGCCCAGACCCGAGGCGATCGCGTAGAGGGCGAGGGAACCCAGGCGGATGACGGTGCGGTGGAGGTTGGCCGGGCGGGCACCGCCGGCCATGCCGAGGATCGTGGCGGCCATGTAGCCACCGACCATCCAGCCCATGACGAGGTAGAAGGAGGACATCCCGCGTCCGTCGCTGTCGGCGGGCGGGCGGATGTCGGTGATCGTCACCTGGCGGTGGCGGTCCGTCTCGATGGTCTGGGCGATCTGCTGGGCCGTGGAGGAGACGGCGGGACCGCCTGCCGAGGCCACCAGCAGGGTGTCGGTGGTGCCCTTCGGGTCGATGAGGACCGCTGCGTCGACGGTGCGGTCGAGAATGAGGGCGCGGGCCTGCTTCGCGGTGATGGCGGCGCGGGCGTCGAGGGGGTCGTTCTCCAGGGCGTTGAGCTGTTGGACGACCTGGCCCGACACCTGTGCGGGGGGGACGACCGCGACGGGAATGTGGTGGGGCTTGGGCGCGTGGAAGGCGCCGATGTAGGACAGGACGAAGCCCAGCTGGAGGGCGAAGACGCCGACGATCAGCAGGATTCCGCGCAGGCTGAGCGCATCGCGGAGTTCGGCGGTGAAGCCCCGTGGTGCGGGGGCGGGAGGCGGGTCCTGGGCGGGGTGGGCAGGAGAGGAAGTCACGGTCGGGTCTTTCGTTGCTCGATGGTGCGGTGTGTCCCAGGGAGCGGGACCGGAGGCGGCGGGAGCCGGTGGCCGGGCACAGGCACGGCCGGGGGCACCGGCCATACAGGAGAGCCCGGGGCCGGAAGCCCACTGCAGACCAGGTGGACGACAGACTCCGGCCGCCGGGATTGCCTACTACGCTCCTGCTTGTGAGCGAAAGACCCGGGAAATCACAGGAAAGCCTCACGACAAAGCCCTCCGTGCCGGATTCCGACACCCAGGACGCCCGGCACGGCTTCTCCGAGCTGGATCTGGCTCTCCTGGACGCGCTCCAGACCTCTCCCCGTGCGCCCTGGTCCCGGATCGGCCGCGCGCTCGGCGTGGACGCGACCACCGCGGCCCGGCACTGGGAGCGCCTGCGTGGATCCGGACTGGCCTGGATCACGGCCCATGACGCCGCGAAGACCGCCACGGTCGCCTATGTGGAAGTGCGGTGCCGCCCCGGATATCTGGCGTCCGTCAGCGCCTCCGCCGCCCGGCTGCCCTGGGTGTTCAACGTCGACGAGACCGCCGGCGACTTCGATCTGTTCCTCGGGGTGGTGGCCGCCGATCTGCCCGCGCTCGGCCGTTCGGTGCACGAGACGATCGGCCGGCTGGACGGGGTCCGTGGCCTCCGCACCCGGCTGGCCATCACCCAGTACGGGGAGGGCAGCGACTGGCGGATCCGGGCGCTGGAACCGGCCGACCGCGCCACCCTGTCCGCGCCGCGGGCGCCGACCCGGGCCGTCTTCACCACGGACATGCACGACCGCCCGGCACCCGAGGACCAGGCCCTGCTGTCCGCGCTGGGCGACGACGGCAGACTCGGCTACACCGAACTGGCCGCCATGACGGGCATGAGCGAGCACACCGCCCGCCGACGGCTCCAGCGCATGCTGCGCGAGGGCGGGATCACCCTCCGCTGCGACCTGGCCCGGCCCCTCGCGGGACTGCCTACGGCGATGATCTACCGCGCCTCGGTCCCCCACTCCCGGCGCGAGGCGACCGGCAACGACCTGGCCCGTGTGAAGCAGGTGCGCACGTGTGTCTCCGTGAGCGGCCCGCACAACCTGCTCGTCGTGGTGTGGCTCCACGGGCTGGCCGCCGTCGACCCGTTCGAGGCGCTGCTCGCCGACCGCTTCCCGGAGCTGGAGGTGCGGGACCGTACCGTGGTGCTCCACTCCGCCAAGCGCATGGACCGGCTGCTCGACCTTCAGGGCCGGTCCGCGGGCCGCGTGCCCTTCGCACTGCCGCCGCCGTGATCAGCGGAGCGGGCACGGCGGACCGGCCGTTCAGGGCTGGTCGTCCATCAGGTCGAGTTCGTCCCACATCTGCTGGATGTGGCCTGCTGAGCGGAGGGCGTCGTCGTCGCTCAGTTCGCTGAGGACGGCTTGGACGGTGGCGACCATGGCAGTCAGGGACGGGCCGCCGTGGACTCCTTCGATGGGGGTGACGATCAGATGGTCGGCGTCTTCGGCGAGAGGCGAGGAGCGCAGGTCGGTGAGGACGATGACGGTGGCGCCGCGCTGATGGGCGAGGTGGGTGAGGGCGCGCAGGGTCCGAGTCAGGCGCCAGACGTTGACGGCGATGAGGCAGTCGCCCTCTTCCAGGCGCGCGACCTGGACGGCCTGGGTGGTGGGGGAGCCGAGGGCGAGCTGGATGTCGTGGCCGGCGATGGTCCCCAGGTAGCTGAGGATGTGAGCGGGGCCCGCGCCACTGCCGGAGCTGACGACGAGGGTGCGGCGGGCCGCCTTGACGGCCCGCGCCATGGCGCGGATGGCGTCCAGCGTCTCGGGGGTGGCGAGCGCGTTGATGTTGTGGGCGTCCTGGCGCAGGGTCTGGGCCGCGGGGTCGGCTGCCGGGCCGGGGGTGAGGTCTCCCGAGGAGACCGAGGCGAGGAAGCGAGCCCGTAGCTCTTCGCGCAGTTGGGGCCAGCCGTCGAAGCCGAGCTGCTGGGCGGTACGGACCACGGTGGAGACGTTGACCCCGGCCCGCTCGGCGACCTCGCGGGCCGAGGAATAGCCGGCGAACTGGGGTGCGCGGGCCAGGACATGGACGACGCGCCCGGCCTGGAGGCCGAGCGTCCCACGGGTTCGGTCGGTGAGCCACGCCTCGATGGTCACTGCGCCGATTCTCCTAGCGGGCCGGGCGGGTTCACCGCGTGACGTGATGGTGGGCGACGCGGAATGCACGGGTGCTCGCCGCGTCGGCCGAGTCGAAGAAGGGTGCCATGCCACGGGCGAATTCCAGACGCCGGGGCGAATTCTGCCAGGCGGCACGGGCGTCGTCGTCGGCCCACAAGGCGGTGACGACGACGGATTCCGGGTCGTCCTCGGGGATCAGGACCTGCGAGGCGAGTGCGCCGGACGCTTCGAGGATGCCGGCTGAGCGGTAGTACGCGACCAGTTCGTCCCGGCGGCCGGGCGCAGGGCGGAGGGACAGTGCGGTGAACGTCATGCATCAACTATTGCACAGACGCTTCATGTGCACTTAACGTTGCACACCCCGCTCTTCCGCCCCGCGCCCTTCTGGCTCCCTCTCCTCCCGTCCCGCTCTTCCGTCCCCGCTGGAGGCATGGTGGCCATCCAGGACACCCGTACGGCGCCGACCGGCCTACGCGATCAACCGTCTGGGTGCCATATCCGCCCTGATCACCATCGGGCCCTGTACGACGACATCGGCTTCAGCAATGTCTTTCTCGTGCTGGTCACCGCCCTCGCCCTGGCCGCCGTCATCGTCACCACCCTCCTCGGCGAGAAGACCTCCGGCCGCAGTCTGGAACACCTGGAACAACTGGAAGGAACTCCCGGCATGACCGCCCCCGCCGCCGCCCGCCTGCTGATCACCAACGCCCGTCTGCTGCACCCCGAGAGCGGCGAACTGACCGACGCCTCATGGCTGGAGGTCGCCGACGGCCGCATCGCCGACCACCGCACCGGACGCCCGCCCGCCGCCCCCGAGGACGTGCCGGTCCTGGACGCCGCCGGGGCCACCGTCCTGCCCGGCCTCATCGACGCCCACGTCCACATCCTGCTGACCACCTTCGACGCGAGGGAGGCGACCACGTGGACGGCCGGATACGCCACCGTCCGCGCGTTGCGGGAAGCCGAGCGCATGCTGCGGCGCGGGTTCACGACCGTGCGCGACGTCGGCGGCGCCGACCACGGCATGGCCCGGGCGATCGACGAGGGCCTCGCCCTCGGACCGCGACTGGTGTTCGGCGGCAAGGCCCTTTCCCAGACCGGCGGCCACGGAGACGTCCGCCCGCTCAGTGACGACACCCTGCCCTGCTGCCAGAGCCGCCCCGCCTTCGCTCGCGTCGCCGACGGCGTGGATGCGGTGCGCGCCGCCGCCCGCGACGAGTTCCGCAAGGGCGCCGCCCACCTGAAGATGCTGATCAGCGGGGGCGTCGCCTCACCCCACGACGAGGTCTCGGCCGTCCAGTACACCGACGAGGAGATCCGTGCCGCTGTCACCGAGGCCGAGAACCACAACCGCTACGTCACCGTGCACGGCTACCACCCCCGCGGCGTCAACCGCGCCCTGCGGGCAGGCGTCCGCTGCGTCGAACACGGCAACCTCCTCGACGACGAGACCATCAGCCTGCTGCTCGAGCACGACGCCTTCCTGGTCCCGACGCTGGTCACCTACGACCAGATGGCACGGCTCGGCAGGCAGTCCGGCATGGCCGAACAGTCCTACCGAAAGGTCGCCGACGTCCACGAAGCCGGCCTGAGCGCCCTCGAACGCGCCCACAAGGCAGGCGTCAACCTCGTCTACGGCAGCGACCTGCTGGGCCCCCTGCACACCGCCCAACTAGAGGAGTTCACCCTGCGCGCCCAGGTCCAGCCCCCCGCCGACATCCTCCGCTCCGCCACCAGCACCGCCGCCCGGCTGCTGCGCATGGAAGGAGAGATCGGCACACTCGCCATCGGCGCCCACGCCGACCTGCTCGTCGTCGACGGCAACCCCCTGAACGACATCAGCGTCCTCACCCGCCCCGGGCACAACCTGCGCCACGTCATCAAGGCCGGAACCGTCATCTGAACCAGCTCGCGCCGAGGGCGGGGAAATGCTCTCCTGGAAGGAGCCACAGGAGAACACGCCGATGCGTCACAGCCGGGGTTTCGCTCTCACAGCCGGCCGGTCGGTCGCCCCGACCGGATCGGGTGGTGGGTTGCTGCCCACGCGGGATCTCACGGCCGCCTGGTTCCTCGTGGTCCTGATCGCCGTCCCCGCCTGGGTGCTGACGATCGGGCAGGCCCAGGACATGGGGGTCGAGCCCGGCACGATGGGGATGGCGCTGCCGCTGTTCCTGGTGCTCTGGGTGACGATGATGGCGGCCATGATGCTGCCGTCCATGGCGCCGGTGGCCATCACCTGGGTCCGGGGCATCGGCCGACAGTCCTCCGGCTGGGCCCGGACCGTCCGCACCGTCGAGTTCGTCGCCGGATATCTGCTGGTGTGGACGGCGTTCGGGCTGCTCGCCTACGTCGCACTCGCCCTCTCCGGCAGCCTCGTGGACGACCACGCCACAGCCGGTCGCTGGATCGGCTCGGTCGCCTTCCTGCTCGCGGGCCTCTACCAGCTCGGCCCCTTGAAGTACGTCTGCCTGCGGCACTGCCGCGACCCCCTGGGCCACCTGGTGCGTTACTCCGGCTTCCGGGGGCCGACCCGCGACCTGCGGGTGGGCCTCCACCACGGCGCCTACTGCGTCGGCTGCTGCGCCGGGCTGATGGTCGTCCTCGTTCCGCTGGGCGTGATGAACGTGGCGGCCATGGCGGGGCTGGCCTTGGTGATCTTCCTGGAGAAGCTGTCGCCCCGGGGTGTGCTGCTGGGGCGCGTCGTGGGCGTGGCGTTCCTCGTCCTGGCCGTGCTCGCGCCCTTCCAGGACTGGCTGCTGCCCGGGCTGCAGGGCTCGATGCCGTCGATGGACGACATGTGATCCCTGCGCGTAACCGGGTTCCGCGCAGGGGGGCGGGAGGTGCAAGCTGGAAGGGAGACCGTGTCCCGTCCCCGGGACCGGGCTCGGGGCACGCGGTCTCGCCACTCCGAGTGAGCTCCCTGGAGCTCGGCAGGAGGGAAGCGAGATGACAGAACAGGCCACGACTGCGACGCGCTGGCATCTGACCGGCGACTGGTTCGATGTGTGCAAGTGCGCCATCCCCTGCCCGTGCACCTTCGCACAACCCCCGACCTACGGCGACTGCGAAGGCGTCCTGGTCTGGCACATCTGGGAGGGCAGCTACGGCGATGTCCGGCTCGACGGCCTCAACGTCCTGATGCTCGGCTCCTTCACGGGCAACGTCTGGGCCGGCGAGCACAGCGACCCCTACGCCGCGGTGTTCCTCGACGAACGCGCCGACGAACAGCAGCGCGGTGCTCTCGGGGCCGTCTTCGGCGGCGAGGCGGGCGGCTGGCCTGCGCAGTTCGGGGAGATGCTCCACCCCGAGATGCGCGGGATGGATGTCGCTCCCATCCACGTGGAAATAGACGATGACCTCGCCACCTGGCGGGCCGAGGTCCCCGGCCGGGTCACGGCGGTCGCCGAGGCACTCACCGGCCCGACCACCACCGACGGCGGGCGCGTCCAGGTCCACAACGCCCCGGGCGCCGAGGTCGGGCCGGGCCAGGTCGCCACCTGGGGCCGGGCCACCGTCGACCAGGCGAACGCGTTCGGCTTCTCCTGGGATCGCTCCGGCAAGTCGAGCAAGCACTTCCCCTTCGACTGGAGCGGCCCCGACTGACGCAGGCCGGCGTTGCAGGGGCTGCTCCGAGCCCCCTCCGCCCACACCACGGTCGACTACGGTTCGATCATGCGCTCCCGGGCACCACGCCAGAGAACGTATGCCCAGGTCAGAGGCCATCCAGCTTGGGAAGCGTCCTAGCTTCCCAAGCTGAGAGTGCGAGTTCGACTCACGTCACCCGCTCCGTTTCGAACCCCCAGGTCATTGGCCCGGGGGTTGTTTGTTGTCTAGTCCAATTTCTGGGGTGCGTGCCCTTCGCGTGCCGTTCTCCAGGTCACCGGCGATGAGCGGGGCGCCGCCGGACGACCCCTGCCTCCTCCGCGAGGTCGCCGGTGCCGCCCAGGACGATCACCTGGAAGGCCGCGCCGACGAAGATGGTCACGAGACGGGAGATCTTGCGAGTGCTGCTCATGTGAGGTACCTGCCTGACCGGGTTTGTGGGCCGCTGTGCTTCTTCGAACGCGTTCTCGGACATCACCAGCTGATGGCGTCGTCCATCGACTGCTGCCAGTACGTGACCTTGAGCGAGTCGTCGACGTGGACGCCCTTCGCGGGCAACGAGGGACGGGCGGCCGCGCCGACGCTTCCGCTGAGGGAGGGGCCGTAGAAGGAGACGGTCAGGGACTTCGCGGTGTGGCCGTTCGAACTGCTGCCGTCGGCGGCGGACAGGATCACGGAGGCGTAGCCGGACTGGCCTGGCTCGAGCGTGACGACCGCCTGCGGCCGCGAGGCGTCGATGGCCGGGGGCACGGCCTGGGCCTCGCCGAAGCGGACGGCCGGGTAGCCGTAGAGGAAGCAGCTCTCGCTGCCGGTGTTGGTCACCGTGAGCAGTATGTGGTTCACGGGGCGCGTCAGCTGGACCGCGACCGCCTTGGTGTTCGACCCCTCGCAGGTGACCGGCTTGCCGGAGGAGACGGCGGGTCTCTTCGCGGCGGGAGTGCGCGTGGCGGTCGTCGAACCGGCGGGGGCCGACCTGGCGTCCGTGTCCGAGCCCGAGGAGGAGGAGGCGTTGGCGTCGGCGTCCTTGGTGCCTGTTCCGTCGTTGCACGCGGTCAGGGAGAGCGCGGCGAGTACGACGGTCGCGGCGGCGGCGACGAGACGGGTGCGGGAGGTCCGGATGTCGGACATGTGACTGATCCCCTTCGGTCTTCGGGTGGGGTGACGTTTGGATGACCGAAGCTTGTGAGGTGATCCGTCCCGGCCGCCACGCCGGGCGGGCAGGTGGGGACACTGGAACGGCGAAATACGCCCTGAACAGGGAGAACGCACTGGCCCTGGAACGCGTGACTGGAACACCGGGGCATGGAGAAACGGGTGTTGGAACATCGACAACAACGGCACCGCGTTCCGTACCAGCGCGGATGCGGGCCGCGCGGGATACGACTACCCGCTGGGCGGCAGCGAGTGGATCAAACGGGAGAGGTGACAGGACGGGCCGCCCGCGCCGAAGATAGCCCGGGTGCTGACGGATCCCGGAGCACTGCCGCGTGTCACGCCCAGCAGCCGTTGACGGTGGCGGCGAGACCGTCCAAGGCGTCCTTGATGTCGCCCGGAGCGGCGGGGGAACCGTTCTCGACGAAGGAGAAGATCTTCCAGCGCCCGTCCTGTGCCTTCGTCATGCCGCTCAAGGCGATGGCGCCGGTGAGGGTGCCGGTCTTGGCCTTGACCTTTCCGACGGCGCACTGGGAGTCCGGAGTGTCGAACCGGCCCCACTCGGGCCCCAGGGTGGCTCCCGCCTCGCCCGCGACGGGCAGTCCGTCCGCGATGTACTTCAGGGTCCGGCGGTAGCGGGGGTCGGTGGTCAGATCGAGGATGTCGGCCAGGGTCCGGGCCGGGATCCGGGTGGAGCGGGAGAGCCCGCTGCCGTCGTACATCCCGAAGTTGTCCAGCGAGACGCCGTACGTGTGGCCGAGTACCTCCCGTACCACCGCCGTTCCGTCCTCGAACGTGGCCGGGCGGCCCGCGCCGAGCGCGGTCATCCGCAGCAGCGTTTCGGCGATGTTGTTGTCGCTCACCTTCAGCATGTGCTTCACGATCGCGGACAGCTTCTCGGACCGGTGCTGGGCCACGGGGACGTCTGCGTACCCGGCCACACCGCGGGTGACTTCACCGGTGACCGTGACGCCCCCGTCGGCGAGGAGCTTGGCGAAGGCCTGCCCCGCGTCCAAGGAGGTGTCCGTGACGGCGTGTCCGTCCACCACCAGGGCCCGGACCGGCGCGACCTCGGTCGGGTAGTAGCCGGTGTTCCAGCCGCCCGCGAGTGTGGGCTCGGGGAAGAGGCTGTCGTCGACGCGGACCTTCACCGAGCTGAGACCGGCGTTCCTCAGACCCGCCACCGCGGTCTTGGCCAGTGCGTCGAGGTCCTCGGTGGACAGCGTGCGGTCGCCCCCGCCGACGAGGGTGAGCGTGCCGTCGCCGTAGACGACCTTGGTGGTGAACCGATGGTCGGGACCGAGCACGGTCAGCGCGGCGGTGGAGGTGGCGAGTTTGGTGTTGGAAGCGGGCATGAGCGCGGTGGTCGCGTCATGGCCCCAGACCACCTTGTCGGACTTGGCGTCGATCACGACACCGCTGAGCGTGCTGCCGAGCCGTGCGTCCTGGCTGCGGGTGTTGAGATTGTCCGCGATCTTCTGCTCGGCGGCATCGAGTTCGGTGACGGTGCTCTTCGGGACGGCCTTGCCGGCGGCGAAGGCTGACGGGGCGGCCAGGATCGACCCCGCGATGGGGCCGGTCGCCACGACCACGAGTGCTCGGCGGACCGCCGGGCTCATCGCTCTGGGCTTGCGGTGACGGCCGCGGATGGTGGCGGCAGTGGCGGCGGGCAAGGATCTGGGCACAGGTGAGCCTCAAGACTGGGGTCGAAGAACCAACGAACACGAACCGGAAGATGTGGAAAGGGGAAGCGGCAAGAGCGGCGATGCCGAAGGGCGGCATGACGGCACCGATGCCTTGCACATGCCGCCCGCGGGCCACGGACCCCCGTGTGGGAGGCGTCAGTCGTCGGTGCCGCCGTCGCCGGGGACGGCGTCCGCGGGTGAGGTGTGCCAGTCGGTGACGATGGGCTTGTCGACGGTGATGGGGCCGGTCTTCAGGGAGACGGGGTGGGGGTCGTTGTCGCTGACGCTGACGATGATGCTGGTCAGTTCCTTGCCGTCGTTGTTGTTGGTGGTCTTGGGGTTGACGCCGGCGTAGGCGATGGTGGAGCCGCTGAGGGTCAGTTCGTTGCCGACGACCTGTTCGGCGTTGGTCGCCTCGGTGCCGTCCGAGCCGAAGGCCACGACGGGGAGGCCGGCGGGCAGGACGCAGGTGATGCCGGGCTTGGCCTTGGCCATGATGAGGATGTAGCCGCCGGCCTGGGTCTCGGAGCGGGTGCTCCAGGTGAGGTCGTTGGTGCCGCAGCTCTGTCCGTAGCCGCTCTTGTCACCGCTGCCGGAGGAGGACCCGCCGGTGGAAGAGGACCCGCCGGTGGAAGAGGAGGCGGAGCCGGACGACGAGCCACCGGCGGCCGTCCCCTTCCCCGCGGTGCTGCCGGTGCCGCCGGTGCTGGTGGCGCCGTTCGCGCCCGTGCCCTGAGTGCCGCTGGTGTTCTTGCCCGAAGTGCTGGAGGCGCCGGACGTGGAGGCGGGGGACGCGCTGTCGTTCAAGCCGTTGCAGGCGGTGAGCGACAGGGCGGCCAGGAGGGTGGTGGCTGCCAGGGCGGTGGTACGGATGCGGTGCTGGCGCATGGGTGTTCTTCCCCGTTCACAGGTCTGTTCCGTGGAATCCGGACGGCCCGGATCCGCTGCTGGACAACAGCGTGTGATGACTGCCCCGAGGTAGGCAATGATCTTCAACAGGTACGGGACAGTGGAATGGAAAGATGCCCTTTGACCTGCGGGAACGGTCCTGCCCTGGAATGCCGTTCCGGGACGGGGACGGCACGGGCGCAGCCTGGGGTTTGTTTGTTGTCCGGTCCGATTCGGGGGTTGCGTGCCGGTCGCCGTCCGCGGTGCCCGAGCCGGGCCGCCCGCAAGGTCACCCGCGTCGGGTGAGGCCACCGGCTCCGGCTGTGCCCACGCTGAGGACGGCAGCAACAACGGCTGGGCGAGCGGCCGGGACGGAGGAGAGACATGAGCGCGCAGACGTACCTCGCGTACGACTATCCACTGCTGAGCGTCTTTTGGAGCATGCTCTGGTTCTTCCTGTGGATCATGTGGTTCGTCCTGCTCCTCCGGGTCGTCGTCGACATTTTCCGTGACGACAGCATGAGCGGCTGGGCGAAGGCGGGCTGGTTGGTGCTCACCGTCGTGCTGCCCTTCCTCGGCGTCTTCGTCTACTTGATCGCACGCGGCAAGAACATGGGCCGCCGGGAGATATCCCAGGCCCGAGCACAGCAGGCGGCCTTCGACGCCCACATCAGGGAGGCTGCCGGGGCACAGGCCCGGCCCAGCAGCGTCGACGAACTCGCCAAGCTGTCCGAGATCCGCGCCCGCGGCGACATCACGGACGACGAGTTCCGCAGGGCCAAGGAACTGGTCCTGACCGGGCACGGTCCGGCGGAGCACGACACGAATCGAGGCGCAGGATGACTGCGGCACACACATCGCCGGCCAACACGGCGAAGCAGGAATGGGCAAGCGGCCTGACCGCCTTCGCGGCAGTGATGCTCTTCCTCGTCGGCCTGCTCGACATATTCCGGGGCACCATGGCCGTCGCCGGGGACGACATCTTCGTCACCACACGCGACTACACGTTCCAGTTCGACCTGACCAGCTGGGGCTGGATCCACCTCGCGCTGGGCGCGCTCGCCGTGATCGTCAGCATCGGGCTGCTCCGGACATCGACTTGGGCGCGCGTCGTCGGCGTGGCCATCGCCGGGCTCGTCATCATCGCCAACTTCCTCTCGCTGCCGTACTACCCCGTGTGGTCGGTGGTGATGATCGCGCTCTCGGGCTTCATCATCTGGGCCCTGTGCGTGGTCCCGCGCGACAACCTCTTCGCCCTGTCCGAGGAACGTCCGCTGTCCGAGGAGCGTCAGGCGCACAGGACGACGTACATGCCGCACGGGCCCGCGTGAGCACAGCGGCCTCAGGGAGCGGCGCCGGTCCGCAGGACCCGTGGACCGGCCAGGCAATGACATGGGGGAGCACGCACGAGTCCGGAAGGTGACGCCCGTGAGCGACACATTCGATGAAGTCGACGCAGCCGGCGGGATGGGACCGATCGACTATCTGGTCGTCGAGTTCCCCGGCAACCGTATGACCGGCGAGGGCCTGCCCCTTCTGGTCGACCTCGTGGACCGCGGCCTCATCCGCATCCTCGACCTGACGTTCATCCGCAAGGAGACCGACGGATCCGTGACCGGCCTGGAGATCGGCGATCTCACCGGTGACGGCCGGCTCGACCTCGCCGTCTTCGAGGGAGCGTCCTCCGGACTACTGGGCGAGGACGACCTCCAAGAGGCAGCCGCCGCCCTGGAACCCGGCAGCTCCGCCGGCGTCCTGGTCTACGAGAACGTCTGGGCCGCGCCGTTCGCCGCCGCCCTTCGGCGCGGCGGTGCCGAGCTGGTCGCCTCCGGGAGAATCCCGGTACCCGCGATTCTGGCCGCGCTCGACGCGACCGAGTCCGCGTCCTGAAGAGCAAGCCAGCGAGAAGGGAGATCGCCGTGCCTGGACTCCTCCGGGGCGTCGCCCGCACGGCCGTCGTCGCCGGAACGGCGACCGCCGTGTCGAACCGCGTATCCCGTCGTCAGCAGGGTCGATGGGCGGACCAACAGGGGCACCAGGCGGCCGCACCGCAGCCGGCGCCCCCTGCCGAGCAGTCCGCTCCGCCGGCCGCCGACATGACCCGCAAGATCGAACAGCTGAAGCAGCTGGGTGATCTCAAGGCCCAGGGCGTTCTCACGGAAACCGAGTTCGAGGACGAGAAGCGCAAGCTCCTCGCCTCCTGAGCGCTCCGGCACTCCGGCACTCCGATGCGAGGGGGCGTCCGCACGCGGGAGGTCGCCTGCGGACGGCAGCGCAGGGGAGGAAACGCCCGGCTCAGAGCGTCCTGCTCGTGGGAGTGGGACTGGGACGCGCTCGCCGACGAGGACGCTGGCCGAGCCGAAACGGGGCGTGCACCACCAGTCGATCGTGCCCCCTGAGGACACCAGCTCGGCGGTCTGCCCATCGCCCACCATGCCGTGGTCGGCGATGGGCGGGTAATCGGTCATGAGGGCCCTCCCTCATCCGATCCGACGCGAGGAGCGGTCCACCGGCGGTCATGCCGGAGTGGCAGCTTGTGCGGGCCGGCCCCTGGTCGTGATTCGCCCGGCCGCGCTCCCACGCTCCAGGGTCCGCCGCAGCCGCGCCCGGCGCGGTCCGGAGCGCACCGGGACGGTCCCTCGCCGACTGGTAGAGGTCTCCCACCGGCGATAAGTTGTGGGGAGAGCCACTCGCCGACCGGGTGGCGTCGGCCGCGAGACGGATTCACCGTCCGGACCGCCGAACCCCCATGTGGTCAAGCCGAGTTCCTGCCCACGCGTCGGCGCCCTGAGGGGAGCCTCTGCAATGGCCATGGACCACACGTTGAGTGAGGACGTACTCCACCGCACACCTCAGGAACGTGCCGCGCGGGGCAAGGACGCCCGGTCCGCGGTTCCGCGTTCCAGCCACGCCGAGTACGAACCCCGGGGGAAGCGGCCTGACCCGGTGGAAGTCATCGAGAAGCAGTCGGCGACGCGGGTGCCCGAACTGGTGCCGATCCGCTACGGCAGGATGACCGAGTCGCCGTTCCGCTTCTACCGGGGTGCCGCGGCCATCATGGCCGGTGATCTCTCCGACACACCGAAGACCGGGTTCAGAACACAGCTCTGCGGCGACGCGCACATGCTGAACTTCCGGCTGCTGGCCTCGCCCGAACGCCGTCTCATGGTCGACATCAACGACTTCGACGAAACCCTGCCCGGCCCGTGGGAATGGGACGTGAAGCGTCTGTCCGCCAGTTTCGTCATCGCCGGCCGGGCCAACGGCTTCAGCGCCGGGGAACGGGCCGCCATCGTACGGGCGACCGTCCGCTCGTACCGTGAGCAGATGCGCGTCTACGCCGGGATGGGCAATCTGCCGGTCTGGTACGCCCGGTTCGACGTGGAGTCGATCGCCGAGCGGTACTCGCCCCAGGTCGACCGGCGGATCCGTAAGCGCTTCGCCCGTACGGTGGCCAAGGCGAAGCGGCGGGACACACTCCAGGCCTTCGACAGACTCACCACCGTCGTCGACGGCCATCGACGCATCGCCCCGGACCCGCCGCTGATCATGCCCCTGCAGGACCTCCTTCCCGGCGGCGAGCGCGACCAGTTGGAGCGGGACCTCCACCGTCTGATCGAGCGCTACGGACAGACCCTGCAGTCGGACCGGCGTTTCCTGCTGGAGCAGTACCGGCTGGCCGACATCGCGCGCAAGGTCGTCGGAGTCGGCAGCGTGGGCACCCGCTGCTGGATCCTGCTCCTGCTCGGCAGGGACGACGAGGACCCCTTGTTCCTGCAGGCCAAGGAGGCCGACCAGTCCGTCCTCGCACCGTATGCCGGGGCCAGCGCCCACCGGACGCAGGGCGAGCGCGTGGTGTCCGGCCAGCGCCTGATGCAGGCCACCAGCGACATCTTCCTTGGCTGGGAACGTGTCGAGGGCATCGACGGCCGACGGCGGGACTTCTACATACGGCAGCTACGGGACTGGAAGGGCATCGCCGAGCCGGAGACCATGACGCCCGACAACATGCGGGCCTTCGGCGAGGTGTGCGGTGCCACGCTGGCACGGGCCCACGCCCGGTCCGGTGACCGGATCGCCATCGCCGCCTACCTCGGCGCTGGAGACACCTTCGACCGGGCGCTGGCGGTGTTCGCCGAACGCTATGCCGACCAGAACGAGCACGACCACCAGGCACTCGTCGACGCCGTCCGCATGGGCCGGGTTCCCGCCGAATCGGCCTGAAGGACCTGAGCGCTCGCCCCGTCGCCGCCAACCGGTCGACCCCGGTGGCGCGTCGAGTGCCCGCCCTCGGCACAACCGTCACGATTCGCTCATGGCACCCATCGCAGAAGCCGCCCCACACCCGGTGAGAGCGCGAGTCGTCCTGCTGACACTCGGGGCGGGGCAGTTCCTGATGGCTCTCGACAGCTCGGTCATGAACGTCTCGATCGCCACCGTGGCCGAGGACCTCGATTCGACGGTGACCGACATCCAGGGGGCCATCACGGCCTACACCCTGGTGATGGCGATGTTCATGATCCCGGGCGGCAAGGTCGGCGCGCTGATCGGCCGCAGACGCGCGTTCATGATCGGCTGCGGCATCTACGGCTGCGGCTCCCTGACCACGGCGCTCGCACCGAACCTGACCGTCCTGATGATCGGCTGGGCGTTCCTGGAGGGGATCGGAGCCGCGCTCATCCTGCCCGCGATCGTGACGCTCGTGGCGAGCAACTTCGCCGTGGAACGCCGTCCCGCCGCCTACGGCCTCGTCACGGCGGCAGGAGCGGTGGCGATCGCGGTCGGGCCGCTCATCGGCGGTGTCGCGACCACGTACTTCTCCTGGCGCTGGGTGTTCGCCGGCGAGGTCGTCGTGGTGCTCGGCATCCTGCTGCTCGCCCGCCGGATCGCCGACGCGCCGACCGGTGAACGCGCGCGTATCGATCTCGTCGGTGTCGTGCTCTCCGCCGCCGGGCTCGGGGTTTTCGTCTACGGGGTCCTCCGCTCGGACGAGTGGGGCTGGTTCCAGCCGAAACCCGACGCGCCTTCGTGGCTCGGGGTGTCGCTGGTCGTGTGGCTGATGCTGGCCGGTCTGCTTCTGCTCTGGCTCTTCCTCCGCTGGGAGGCACGCGTGGTGCGGCGGTCCGGGGAGCCGCTCGTCGACCCGGCCATGCTGGAGAACAAGCAGCTCACCGGCGGTCTGACGATGTTCTTCTTCCAGTACCTCGTGCAGATGGGGGTGTTCTTCGTCGTACCGCTGTATCTGTCGGTCGCCCTGGGCCTGTCCGCGCTCAAGACCGGCGCCCGCCTTCTGCCCCTCTCGCTGACGCTGCTGGCGGCCGCGGTCCTGATCCCCCGCTTCTTCCCGGACGTCTCACCGCGACGGGTGGTACGGCTCGGGATCCTCGCGCTGCTCGCGGGCGCGGTGGTCCTGATGGCCGCGCTCGACGCGGACGCCGGTGGGGAGATCGTCACCATCCCCCTCCTGCTGATCGGGCTCGGTATGGGCGCGCTCGCGTCCCAGCTCGGTTCGGTCACCGTGTCCGCGGTGCCCGAGGCACAGAGTCCGGAAGTGGGGGGAGTCCAGAACGCCGTCACCAACCTCGGCGCCTCGATCGGCACGGCACTCGCCGGGTCGATCCTCATCGCCGCGCTCACATCGTCGTTCCTGACCGCTGTCGAGCAGAACCCGGCGGTGCCGGGCGACGTCAAGAGCCGGGCATCCGTCGAACTCCAGAGCGGCGCGCCCTTTCTGTCGGACGCTCAGCTGGAGACCGCTCTCGATAAGGCCGGTGTGAGCGCGGAGGCATCCCGGAAGGTGCTCGACGCGAACACCGAGGCCCGGCTCGACGGCCTGCGCGCCGCACTCGCCGTACTCGCCCTCACCGCGCTGCTCGCCCTGTTCTTCACCTCACGGATCCCGACGGCCCAACCCCGGTCGACGGGGCGGTAGCACCCGGCGGTGGCACGACGACTCCGGAGGCCCCCGACCCCGCACATCACCTGACGCGACAGGCGGCCCGGGTGGTGGCATGGAGCAGTTGCTCCAGTGGGCCGCGTCGGAAGTGCCGGGTCCACAGCGTGGCGAAGAGCAGGGCGGTCGCCGTGAAGAGGAGCAGGGCGAGCAGGGCCGGGCCCGTCTCCTCCCGCATGCCGACGACGCGGATGGCGACGATGTGCAGGACGTAGGCGGTCAGCGCGACCATGCCGAGCGCGGTGACCGGGGTGGCCAGGCGGAGAAGGCGCGGCATCCGGTCCGCGGCGGCCACACACGCGGCCACGACGACGAGTGCCACGCCCGTGTTGCCGAGGATCGAGAACGTCGTCTGGCTGTGTGGCGCGCCCACCAGCAACCAGTCGGCCGGGGTGCCGTCGATGAGTTGGCCGACGGTGTCGGACCACCAGGCGGAGCCCGGTGAGACACCGTCCGTGGCGGCCGCGACGGTGCCGCGAGCATGCGTGACGAAGTGCAGGGCGAGCCAGGAGCCGCCGTAGCCGATCAGGGCCAACGCGCCGCCGGTACATGCGAGTCGGGCCAACGTCCTGCCTCCCGCGAGGTCGAGGCGGGCCACCGCCATGCCCGCCACCACGAACGACATCCAGGTGAGCACCGGGTACTCGCCCGTGAACAGCAGCTCCATGAAGCCGTCCGTGCCGGTGATCCGGGCCAGCGGGTCACCGGCGATGACGGTGTCCGCCCAGTCGCCGCCCTCGATGGACCGGCGTATCACGTACAGCACTTGGGGCAGGACCAGCGCGCCCGCCCCGGCGATGACGGCGAGCGTCCGTGCGCTCAGCCGGTACAGCGGCAGGACGGCCAGGAAGAGCAGGCCGTAGAAGGAGAGGATCACGTCGACGTCGGTGTGCAGGGCGGTCAGGGCGTAGCCCAGCGCCATCAGGACCACCGAGCGGATGACGACCCTGCCCACCGCCTGCCGTCCCGCGCGCCCGGTACGCGGGTGCGGGCGGCCGGTGATGAGGACGAGCGAGAAGCCGGCGAGCAGCGCGAAGAGGGCGGAGGCACGGCCGCGCGGCAGTTCCAGTACGAAGCCCAGCGGGCCGCCGATGGTGGGGTCCGGGCCGACGTGGGCCGCGTACATGCCGAGGACCGCGAGGCCTCGGGCCAGGTCGATGCCGACCAGCCGTCCCGGCGACGCGGTGCGGGAGAGGAACAGAGGTTTCCGCTGGAGTAATGCCGGCGACGGAGGGGGCAGGGCGGCTGGTGCTTCCTGTGTCATGGGCTCCAGCGTCGGGTCCCGGCGGGGCTCCGGCCCATCCGGCGGCCGGCCAAAGTCGCCCCCGCCGACCGGCGGGACCTACCCCCGCCGGTGGACGAACGGGCCTGTCAGGAACCGCCGGCCGGTCCCGGGCGTCGTAGCGATCCAGCGGTGGTCGGGCGGTGAGCGGAGCACGAATGATCCGGGTTCTGGTGGTCGACGACGAGGCCATGATCCGTACGGGGTTCCGGCACATCCTCGACGCGGGTGACGGCATCGAGGTCGTCGCGGCGGTCTCCGGTGGCCAGGCGGTCCGTGCGGCGCGGGAGGCGCGGCCGGACGTGGTGCTGCTCGACATCCGGATGCCGGACGTGGACGGGCTCACCGTGCTGGCCGAGCTGCGGCGCCTGCCTCAGCCGCCGGTGGTGGCGATGCTGACCACCTTCGACATGGACGAGTACGTGGCCGCGGCCCTGCGTTCGGGGGCGTCCGGCTTTCTGCTGAAGGACACCGATCCGGAGCAACTGCCGTACTTGATACGTTCCTTGGCCGACGGTGGGGTCGTGCTGTCGGCCAAGGTCACCCGTACCGTCGTAGACGGTTATCTGGACGCCGATCCCCGCAACCCGGCCGCCCTCGTCGTGGAACGGCTGACCGAGCGGGAGCGGACCGCGCTCGTCCTGGTCGCCGAGGGTCTGTCCAACACGCAGATCGCGCGGCGGATGCATCTGAGCACCGCGACGGTCAAGGACCATGTGAGCGCGGTTCTCACCAAGTTGGAGGTCGGCAGCCGTGTTCAGGCGGCGCTGCTCGCGGACCGCGCGGGTCTGCTCAAGGAGCCGCCTCCGGTGCCGGAGGGCCGATGAACCGTCGCCGCCCGCCCGCCGCCCTGATCGACGCGGCCCTGATCGCCTTCGCCCTGCTGGACGTCTGGGTGCACGTCGAGCCCGACAACCGCCCGGCCACGGCCTGCGCCCTGCTCGGCGCCTTCGCGCTCGCCCTGCGCCGCCGACTGCCGCTGCTGACGTATCTGCTCGCGCTGCCGTCCACGCTCGTCACGGACGCGGTGCTCGCCACCCTGGTCGCGCTCTTCACTCTCGCCTCCCACAGCCGCCATCGTGTTCTGCTGGCCGGCTGCGCCCTCGCGTTCACGGTCAGCGACACCACCGCCTGGTGGTGGCCCACGCCGGAACTCGCCGACCCCACGGACCCGTTCGACCTGATCACGCTCACCTACAGCCTGGCGACGGCCGCCGCGCCCGTCTTCCTCGGCCAGCTCGGCCAGGCCCGCCGTGAACTCGCGCTGCGGCTCGACGAGATCACCGAAGCACGCGCGAGCGAACGCCAGTTGCTTTCCCAGAGCGTGCTGGCCAAGGAACGCGCCCAGCTCGCCCGGGAGATGCACGACGTCGTCTCCCACCAGGTCAGCCTGATCGCGGTACGGGCCGGAGCACTCCAGGTGAGCAGCCGGGCGGTGGAGGCGAAGGAAGCCGCAGCGGACATACGGCGGCTCGCCGTGCAGACCCTGGACGAACTGCGGCACATGGTCGGCGTGCTGCGAGCCGCCGCCAGCCGCCCCACCGAACTCACCCCCCAGCCGCTGCTCGCCGACCTCCCACAACTGGTCGGCGGCAGCGGCATCGAGGCCGAACTGCGAGCCGACCTGCCCGAGGACCTCCCGCCCACGGTGCAGCGCGCCGTCTACCGCACCGTCCAGGAGGCCCTGACCAACGTGCGCAAACACGCTCCCGGAGCCCGGGCCACGATCCGTATCGGGCACACGGACGAAACCCTCTACGCAGTGATCACCAACTCCGCCCCCGACCGCCCCGCCCTCTCCCTCCCCGGCGCCCACCACGGCCTGGTCGGCCTGCGCCAGCGCGCCGAACTCCTGGGCGGCAGCGTCACCGCCGGCCCCACGGCCGAGGGGGGATACGAGTTGGGGCTGGAGCTTCCGGTTCAGGACGCGTCCTGAAATCACGGGCGGGGGGGACGGGTCCAGTCCCGCTCCACCTCCGGCACCAACTCCTCGGCGAACCAACGCCCGTACCGCACGAACATCTCGACCGGCTGGCCCGCGTCGCAGGACGTGGCCCAGGACCGCCTGCGCGCGAGCCGCCGGCGCCAACTGCCGTACCAGCGGCCTGTCGTGACCCGGGCCGGGCAGCGCGACGCCGAAGAGCACCAGGGCGGCGAGAGCCCGTACACCGGCACGAGGGGCTGGAGTCGAACGCCGGCTGATGGACCGTGGACGCGACCGCCGTACCGAGTACGGAGAACAGCCCCGCCCGGGCAGCCGCCACCGGCTCCACGCGGCATCCCGCCGCTACGGCCTCTCCGGACGCACTCCCTGCACGTACCGCAGCCACGGCCGTACGTCCCCGCGACCCCGTACCGCGAAGCCCGCGTCCGCGACGAGCCCGTCGAGCAGGTCCACGCGGTACTCCGCCATGACATGCCCGGCACTGGCGGCGATCAGGTGCCGCACGGCCCGGGTGCGCGGCGGTCGGAAGTCGGCGACCAGCAGCCGCCCGCCGGGGCGGAGCACCCGGTACATCTCGCGGAGCGCGAGGGGCCGCACGTCTTCGGGCAGGTGATGGACGGCCAGGCTGGTGACGACGACGTCGAAGGAGGCGTCGGGGGCGGTGAGCGCCTCGGCGACACCGGTCTCGTACGAGCAGTGCGCCTCGTCCGTCCTGCCGCGCGCGTACCCGATGACCTCGGCGGACGGGTCGATGCCCAGCACCGACCCGTTCGGGCCGACGGCTTTCGCCATGCGCCGGGTCAGATAGCCCGTGCCGCAGCCCACGTCCAGCACCCGGTCACCGGGGCGCGCACCGCTGAGCCGGGCCAGGCGGGTGTAGGCGCGGGGACGCATCCCGCCGAAGCAGAGGGCGCCGCAGAGTTCGTAGCCCCGGGCGTGGGCGATGGTCAGGCCCTCGGTGTCGGGATGCGGATTTCCGTGCTGGAGCAGTTGTCCGAGATTCTTCACGACCGATCTCCTTACTTAGTCACGACTAAGTCTATGACTTCAGCTTAGTCACGACTAAGTAAGGGCGGCAAGAGGTCGTACGATGCGAAGGTGAGCGAGTCGACGAAGCGCACGGAACCGAGCACCAAGCGCGTCAGACTGACCCCGGCCCAGCGCCGGGAGTCGATCCTGACGGCGGCCACGGAGGTCTTCGCCGACACCGGCTACCAGCGCACCAAGATGTCCGCCGTCGCCTCCAGGGTCGGCGTGAGCGAACCGGTCGTCTTCCAGAACTTCGGCACCAAGGCCGCGCTGTACCAGGCGGTCCTGGACCGGGCCGTCTCCCACGCCTGCGCCATGCTCACCGAGGCCGTACAGGACGGCCAGTCCGTCAGCGAGCTGCTGACCGGCTTCCTGGAGCCCGACCACATGGCCCGCTTCCACTCCCGGGGCTCGCTGGGCTTCCTCTTCGCGGACGCCTTCACACTCACCGGCGAGCCCGAGCTGCGGGAGGCGGTCCGGGCCGCGCACCAGCGCTTCGCCGACACCTTCGCCGAACTGGTCCGCGAGGGACAGCGGGAGGGCACGCTGCGCCGGGACCTCGAACCGCAGGCGGCCGCCTGGTGGCTGCTGTCCCTGCTGCACGCCCGCACCTTCCGGGCGGCCTTCATGCCCGAACAGGCAGAGATGGAAGGCCAGTTGGTGAGCATGACGCTGAACACCCTTACCGGGCGCTGAGCAGGCCGCATCCGGCGGTACGAGGACGGTCAAAAACAGCCACTCTCGATTCCTGGGTGATTCACAGGTTGCTCAGATTGCTTTTCGGGGCGATGCGCAGCACCGTTTTCTGCGCTCCAGTGCGTTCAGACAACGACACAGGACTTCCGGATCCCCTCACCGGCCCAACATGCGGCAATAGTTGTCAGATCCATGACAAAACAGCTGGTGAGGCGGTATTCGGAAGCCCTGCGGACTACTACCGAACGGACCCTAAGGTGCCAGAAAACAGCACACGCAGCAGACTGGCGGGGAGTTGGCAGCGGACGGGCGTGGCCTTCACGGCGGCCACCGTCTTCCTCTTAGGAGGGGCCTACGTCCACGCGAACGCCGCCACCGCCCAGAGCGACTCGTCCAGCGCCGCGGCGACCACGACCGTGTCGACCGCGGCGGTCTCGGACGTGGTCACCGCGGCCAACGCGTTCCTGAACACCCTGTCCACGAGCCAGAAATCGCAGGTGCTCCTCGGCTTCACGGAGGCCAACGCCACGGCCTGGTCGAACCTCCCCTGCGGCTCCTCCTGCCGCGTCGGCATTCAGTTCAGCACGCTCAGCAGCACCCAGCTCACCGCCGCCAAGGCGGTGGTCCAGGCGGCCACCGGGACGGGCAGCGGAACCGGGTACGACCAGGTCTCCAAGATCCTGGCCGCCGACGACATCCTCGGGCAGAGCTCCGGCGGCTACGGCAGCGGCAACTACTACCTGGCCTTCCTGGGCACCCCGAGCACGAGCGGCACCTGGCAGCTCCACTTCGGCGGCCACCACCTCGCGGTGAACCTCACCTACAAGGACGGCGCGGTCGAGGGCACGACCCCCTACTTCGTCGGCGTGGAGCCGTCGAGCTGGACCTCGAACGGCACCACGTACGCCCCGCTGAGCGGGATGCGCGACGCGATGCTCGCCATGCTCTCCGGCCTGAGCAGCAGCCAGCTCTCCCAGGCCAAGCTGTCGTCGTCGTTCAGCGACGTACTGCTGGGTCCGGGCAAGGACGGCCAGTTCCCGACGACCAAACAGGGCCTCGCGGTCAGCGGACTCTCCAGCGCCCAGCAGGCGCTCGTGCTCGCGGCCATCGCCCCGTGGGTCAAGGTCGCGGACGACACGACCTCCGCCTCGCTGCTGGCCACCTACCAGTCGGAGCTCGCCGGCACCTACATCTCCTACTCGGGCGGCAGCGGCCTGAGCAGCCAGGGTGACTACGTGCGCATCGACGGACCCGGCGTGTGGATCGAGTTCGTCTGCCAGAACGGCGTCATCTACCGCAACCAGGTGCACTATCACACCGTCTACCGCGACCACACCCGCGACTACGGCGGGGAGTTCGCCTTCTGATGAACCGCTCGCCGCTCTCCCTGTCATCGGCGCTCCGCATGACGGTCGGGTTGGCGGTGGCGGTCCTGGCGGCGCTGCTTCTGGCGGCGCCGCCGGCCGCCGCGCATCCCATGCCGCACTCGGTGCTCCTGCTCGACGTGCACGAGGCGTCGGTGACCGCCGAACTGGACCTGCCGCTCAGCGACTTCTCCCGGGCCAGCGGCATAGTCCTGGACGACACCACCACGGCGAGGCAACTGTCGGCACGGATCCCCGCGATCCGCCGCTACCTGTCCGCCCACGTCCGCCCCACCTCCCGCAAGGGCAAGGGCAAGGGCCAGGCATGGGCCGTCACGTTCGGCACCATGGCACTGAGCCGGGCGGAGCAGACCTCCACCGGCGTCTACCGGGAGCTGACCGTCCAGGCCACCCTCACACCGCCTCCCGGCGGGGACGTACGGCGGTTCGTCCTGGACTACGACGCCATCGTCCACCAGGTCGTCACGCACACCGTCCTGGTCTCCGTCCGTCAGGACTGGGCCACCGGCAAAGTAGCCGGCAAGGGCCAGGAGGGCGCGACCCAGGTCGGCGTCATCCGCATCGACACCCGGTCCATGACCATCGCCCCCCTCACCGTCGACCTGGACGGCGGCAGTGTCTGGAGCGGGACCTACGCCATGTTCCGGCTCGGCGCCGACCACATCCTCGAAGGCACCGACCATCTGCTGTTCCTGCTCATCCTGCTGCTGCCGGCACCGCTCCAGGCGGCCGGGAACCGCTGGCGCGGGACGGTAGGCACCCGCACCGCCCTCGGCCGGATCGGCCGCACCACTCTCGCGTTCACTCTCGGCCACTCGCTGGCGCTGGCGGTGAGCGCTTTCGGTCGCCTCGACATCCCGGCTCAGCCGGTCGAGGCGTTCATCGCCTTCAGCATTCTCGTCGGGGCCGTGCACGCCGTTCGCCCGATCTTTCCGGGACACGAGGCCGTCATCGCCGGTGTCTTCGGTCTCGGACACGGCCTGGCGTTCTCCTTCGTCCTGGCGGAGATGCACCTCTCGGCGGCCCAACTGGCCCTCAGCCTGGCCGGCTTCAACCTGGGCATCGAATGCATGCAACTCCTCCTGGTCCTGCTCGCCCTGCCGAGTCTGATCTGCCTGGTCCGGTTGCGCAGGCACTCAGTCGTGCGCAATGCCTGCGCGCTGCTGACCGCCGCTCTGGCCCTCGGCTGGCTGCTCGACCGCTCGGGCCTGCCCAACCCCGTCGCCCGCGCCGCGGACAGCGCCGGCACGCACACGTCGCAACTGCTCCTCGTCCTCGCCTCCACTGCTCTGCTCGCCACGCTCCGGATGATCACCCACCGTCGCGGACGGGGCAGCGAGGAGAGGGCGGGTACTCCGCCCGCGTTCACCGCCGGGGCCGAGGCGGTCTCACGTCAGTGAGCCGACCTCGACCCGCGTCGGGTCGATGCCCCTCATGCTGGTCTGCCGCCGCCGAGCCCACGCCATGTGCTCCTGCGACGGCGACCCTTCACTCACCGAGAGGGACTCCTCGCCACGGTCAACACCAGCGCGATCCTGCACTCCAGGGCTCCAGGGCTCCATTTGCTGCCGTCAGCGATCACTCGCCGAGCGCCGGATCCGGGCCAGGACGTTGATTGTCGGGGTCGGGGTCGGGGTCGGCCTCGACTTCGGCTTCACATCCCTCGGAGGCGGGCAAGATGGACCACCCAGTCCACTGCCACTGTGAGGAGGCGGGTCATGTCCGGGAAGCTGACGGCGAAGGGGCGGGCGACGCGGGGCCGGATCGTCCAGGGGGCGGCGGAGGTGCTGCGGGAGAAAGGTGTTTCCTCGGCGACGCTGGACGACATCATGGCCCAGACAAGCGCCAGCAAGAGCCAACTGTTCCACTACTTCCCGGCCGGCAAGGACGAACTGCTCCTCGCCGTGGCCCAGTTCGAGGCGGACCAGGTCCTGGAGGACCAGCAGCCCCATCTGGGACGCCTCGATTCCTGGGAGGCCTGGGACCGGTGGCGGGACGCGGTGATCAAGCGCTACGAGGCGCAAGGGGACCAGTGTCCGCTCGGCGCGCTGTTCCTTCAGGTCGGGCGTTCGACCCCCGGGGCGCGGGCGATCGTGGTCGAGCTGTTTCGCGGGTGGCAGGAGAGCCTGGCGGCGGGCATCCGGGCGCTGCAGGCGGCGGGCGAACTCTCCGACGGGCTTGATGTCGACGCACGGGCCGCGGCGCTGCTGGCCGCGATCCAAGGGGGCGTGTCGATCCTGCTGTCGACCGGCCGGTCCACGCATCTGCGTGCAGCCCTCGACGAGGGGATCGCGGATCTGCGCCGGGCGGGACTCGTCGGGGGGTGAGGGAGATCCGACGCGACCGGGCCGTGTCCGAGCCGTGCGTCCAGGCAAGTCCAGACCGGCCCACGCGCCCAGCCACTCCGGGCCAGTCCACACATCTGCGGGCAGCCCCCGACCAGGACATCACAAACCCACACCGCACAGACCACGCCATGGGATGACGCGGGACCCGACACAGCCGGGACGGTGACCATGTCCGAGCCACGCACCCAACCAAGTCCAGACCGGCCCACGCACCCAACCGCTCCCGGCCAGTCCACACACCTGCCGGCAGCCCCCGACCAAGACATCACAAACCCACACCGCACAGACCACGCCACAGGGTGACGCGGGACCCGACACAGCCGGGGCGGTGGCCATGTCCAGCCACGTGCCCCGGCAAGTCCGGTCCCGTCCAGGCGCCCCGGCAGCGCTCGCGCCAACTACCGTGCGGCGCCCGACAGTTCATGGGGCTGACGCACCGGACCACGACCCGTCGGCCGGCTTCGATGCGACGACGGAGCCCCTACGTGGACGCCGGTACGAAGACCGTCTCCGAGGTAGCCGACTGGAAGTTGTTGTCGGCGTCGAAGACGGCCCGGTAGTAGCCGGCGCCGCTCTGGTCGAGGTCCGCGGCGAAGTCGTTGCCGTTGCCTCCCCAGGACGCCTCGACCGTGGTGAGCGTCGACCAGGTCACGCCGTCGGGCGAGTACTGGATGTGGACGTAGATCCAGGCGGGCGTCCACCCGTCGGGGAAGTCGATGAGCCCCTCGGCGTGGACCTGCCCGGTGTCGGAGCGGGCGGCTGTGAAGGCGGTGAACTTCGACGCCCGGTGCACATGGACGACGTCGCTGGTACCGGTGCCGGCCTGGAGGAACGGATCGTCCGAGGTGTCCAGGGCGAGCTGGAAGTAACCGCCCTGCCATGGCGTGTAGTTCATCGTGAAGGTGCCGTCGTCGGCGGTGGTGAAGCGGCCCACGGTGTCGGTCTGCGCGTCGTCGGGGCCGAACAGGACGCCCCCGGATCGCCCGGCCAGCGGCACCCAGCCGTCCGCGGTCTTCTGCTCGACCTTGACGCTCAGCGTGACCGGCTGACCGAAGTCGACGTCGGTCGCACTCACCGTGGACGTGAAGCGGGTCGGGATCTGGTCGACACCGATCTGCACCGGCTCCGACTCCCCGTACAAGACCGTCGGCGTACCGCCGTCCATGCTGAACACGGCCTGGACGGGCGCCGCGCCGTCGAGCCGCACCGAGGCGGTGAAGTGGCCGCGCGCGTCGGTGGTCACCGTGGTCTGCGTCCAGTAGTCGACGTTGATCTCCACCTGACGTGCCGCGAGCGGCCGCACCTGACGGGTCGGCCACCGCCCGTACAGCGTCCCCTCGACCCGTACGTCACGGTGGTCCCGGTCGATGGCGGTGCGATCGACGGTGAGCGCGCCGAACTTCGCCACGACGAAGTAGGCGAAGTCCCCCGCCGACTGCTGCCGCACATGGCCGCCGTCGGCGTCCGTCACCTCCACGTCGACGCGGTACGAGCCGAACTCGGGCAGTTTCAACGGCTTCCGGGTACGCCAGGTGCCGTCCTGACGCGTGCCGGAGAAGAGCCGGAAGTCCTTGGTCCCGATCTCGGCGACCTCGGTCTGCGTGGTGTACGAGACCAGGTGTGCCGTGATGCTCGTGATGTCGGCCCCGGACCGGGCACCGATCTGCAGGGTCCCCAGGTCCTCCGACACGCTCCCCGCGTAAGTGACCTCCGGCTGGTCCGCGGCGTGCGCGGCGGTCACACCCCCCATGCCGAGCGCGGCGGCCGCGACGGCCACCGTGACCCATCTGCGCATCCTCCACAACAACACTCTGATCCCCACCCTCTGACGCGTTCGAGACGGCGGAAGCCCGCTGCGGACCGCCCGCCCCGGTCGTCCGTCTTTCGTCTTTCGCCTTTGTATCGACCGTCTTTATATCGACCGCTCAGCACAGGCGCACAGGGATTAGGTGCGGGCGCGGACCCCGTCGGACGGCCACCGCCCGTCCTGCGCCTCTTCATCTCATCTGCCCGCTATTGCACAGCTGTGACAGTGAACGCACAGCTCCGTCACCCCCCGTTGGCAGACTCCCCTCATCGCCGCGTCAGCGTCAGCGTCCGCGCCAGCGTCATTCACGTCCTGGGGGAACCACGATGTCCGCTCGTCACCGTCGCCGTACCGCGGCCGCCGTCACCGCGGGTACCGCCGCACTGCTCACCCTGTGCGGCGGTGCCGCCGTAGCGACGGCCGCTCCGTCCGTACGGGCCGTCACCGTGCCCAGGGGCTGACCATCAGCGACGGCACCCGCCACGTCCTCGTCGGCGGCAGGTCGATCGACTTCGGCACCACCGTCCGTGACCTGGCCTGGAACCCCGGCGGCGGCAAGGCCGCGTTCATCGACGGCCACGGCGACCTCGTGGTGTCCAACCCCGACGGCAGCCACCGTGTCACCGTCGCCGCCAACCCGGGCGGGCAGACGTGGTCGCACCCCACCTGGCAGGTCGCCAAGGCCGACAGGGCGAACGGGATCCCCGCGAAGAACAACCTCGTCTTCGCCGCCAAGATCCACGGTAGGACCGTACTGGAAGGCGTCAAGGCCACCAGCAACCACGGCAGGCCGGCGAAGATCAGCCTCAACGGCTACGCGGGCGACGGCGCCGTCCCGCAGACCGACAACGCCTGGCCCAACGTCGGCGGGGCGTACGGCACGGCCGTCTACGAGAACACCCGCACCGGCGAGGTCTACATCCGCGACGACTACCTGCGGCAGCAGGGCGGCGCGCTGGCCAAGGGCTCCGAGCCCGCGCTCTCCCCCGACGACGAGGAGGTCGTCTTCGTCCGCTCCGTGCACGGACACGACCACCTCTTCGTCGATGACTTCGGCGGCGGCACCAATGTCGTCAAGGACATCACCCCCACCGCGACCACGAACTACACCGAGCCGACCTGGTCGCCCAACGGCAGGACCATCGCCTTCCGCGCCCCCACCGGCACGTACACCGTCACCAGGACCGCCCACGGCTTCGGCAAGCCCGTCAAGGTCTCCCGGCACACCGGTCTGCCCGCCTACCGCGGCTGACCGCCGCCCAACCCGCCGCCGGAGCGGGCGAGTTCGGCCCGTAGCTCCGCGAGGTGCTCGTCGGCCGTGTCGTGCGGCAGATACTCGACCACATCGAGAAAACGGAACAGGACCTTGGACCGGGTGACGGCGAACTCGTAGTCGCCGAACCCCACCACGGCACCCAACTCCCCCCGGACGGCGCCCCGGACGACATGCGCGGTCATGTCGTCCGGGCTGTCCGCGCTCAGCCCCCGGCGCGCGTTGGGGCGCGCCAGATAAGGGCAGACCATCGAGGCGTAGAGCATGCACGCGCGATGCCCCGGGCCCTCCAGCGTCGCCGACATATTGCGGTACGGCCGCCCGGCGGCCAGCGCCGCACCGATCGCGGCACTCTCCGCGGCCCCGACCACCCGCCACACCGGGCCCCTGGGCATCAGGGTGTCGCACACGGAACACAGCCGCTGTCGCGCGCACTCGGCGCTGCGTCCGTAGTCGGTGATCGCGAACTGCGGCTCGCCACCCTCCCACGGGGTGATGGCGGGCACGGGATAGCCACGGTTGTCACGAGGCCTGGCCTCGACCGTCGCCGGCATCGGAACGGAATCGAATCGCACACCTCATGTTCAACCACCCGCGCGCGGTACGGCGACGGTTGCGCGATGTCCGCTTCGGCCCCGCCCGCGCGGAGGGCGGGGCCGTCGCGGCGCACCGCGGCGAAGGATCAGTCCTGCTCGGCGGGGGCCTCGAAGTCCGGGGCCTCCGGAAGCAGTACCAAGTCGATCTCCGGCCGGGAGAGGAGGGGGCCCAGGGCTATGCCGCGCTCCGCCGGCCAGAACGTGGGCTCCTCGCCGGGGACGGGGTCGTCCCCGCCCTCCAGCCACAGGGTCTCGCCTCCACCGGGGGTGAAGAAGGAGATCATGTGCGCCTGTTCCTCGGTGCGGTTGCGGAAGCGGTGCCGGGTGCCCCGGGGCACGAAGACGAAGTCACCGGGGTTCGCGGTGAAGGTCTCCTCGCCGTTCAGGAACTCCACCTCGCCCGAGATGACGTAGAAGGACTCGTCGGCGCTCCTGTGCACGTGCGCGATCGGCCCGCCGCCCGGAGGCAGCCAGCAGTCGGTGAAGCCGAGGATGCCGCCGGTGGAGTCGGCCGGCGCGAGGGTCGAGTAGACGTCGCCGGACATCCACTTGACGACGCCCTTCTCGGCGGGGACATGCATGACGCGCGGACGCAGGTAGTCCGCCGTCTCCGGGTCCACGGTCTCGGTGTTGTTGTTCGACGGTGCAGAACTCATGTCTCTTCCTTGGGAGTTCGGAACGTGAGATGCATCGATGCGCCGGGCGGCGACGGGGCGCCGCCCGGAGGTGTGTGGTGTGACGCCGTGTTCCGCGGCGGGTCAGCGGACGCCGTACTCGCGGGCCAGCCGGGAAGCGGCTCCGATGCCGCCGGTGAAGGGCTCGCCGTGGCCGGGCAGCAGCATGCCCACCGCGGGCAGTTCGTCGAGCCGGTCGAGGGCGGCGAGGGCGGCGCGGCTGTCGTGGGTGAAGCAGCGGCACACCAGCGTGGGCCCGGTGCGGCCGGAGAACGCGTCGGCGGTGACCAGGGCGTCGCCGGTGAAGAGCAGCCCGCGGTCGGCGAAGAGGTACACGGTGCTGCCGGGTGTGTGTCCGGCCATGACGACGGCCTGTGGGGCGCCCGGCAGGTCCTTGAGCACCCGGTCGGTGTCGAAGACGAGCGCGTCCCGCACGGCGGGCGCGGTGAAGGCTCCGGAGCGGGCCAGCCGGAGCGGGAGGGCGATCGCGGAGGGCCGGCGCAGCAGGTAGGGGAGCATCGAACGCTCCGGCTTGGCATGGCGGTTGGCGCTGCGCGGGCCGTCGCGCAGGATCCCGGCGTCCCGCTCGTGGATCCAGATGTCGGCGCCGGTCTGCTGAAGGGTGTGAGCCAGACCGGTGTGGTCGAGATGGCCGTGGGTCAGCAGCACGGCACGGATGTCGTCCAGCGGGCGACCGAGGTCGTGCAGCAGCGCGTCGAGCTGTTCCCGATGCGCGGGCAGCCCCGCGTCGACCAGGACGAGGCCGTCGGGGTCCTCGATCAGGTAGAAGTTGACGCCGTGATCACCGAGGCGGTGGACGCCGGGTGCCACCTGCACGGTCGCGGGGTGGGACATGAGAACCTCCGGCAACGGAGCTGTGCGGATGCAATCGGATATTCGATACAGTCGACTGTAACAGATTAAGGGGGTGTGCCGATGTCTGGCGAGACGCCACGCCGGCCCTACAACTCCGAGCGCCGGCGCGAGGCCGCGCGCCGCAACCGCGCCGCCGTACTGGACGCCTGCCGCGAGCTGCTCTTCCGGGACGGCTTCCACGCCACGACCATCCGCGCGGTCGCCGAACGGGCCGGTGTCTCCGCCGAGACCGTCTACAAGTCCTTCGGCGGAAAACCGGGCATGGTCAAAGCCCTGTGGGACATCACGCTGGCCGGCGACGACGAACCGGTGGCCATGGCGGACCGCCCCCAGATGCGCGAGGTCCTGCGGACGACGGACCCGGTCGCCAAGTTCCTGCTCTACGCCGCGTTCGTGCGCGGGCTCAATGAACGCGTGGCCGCGCTGTTCGCCCTGCTCACCCAGGCCGGGCCGGACGTCGGCGAGGTCCTGGCGACCGCCGAGCAGGAGCGCCTGATCGGTGTCACCGCGTTCGTCACCCACCTCGACGAGACCGGTGCGCTGCGTCCGGGCTCGGACCCGGCACACGTCGTGGACGCCGTCTGGGCCCTGGCCGGACCGCAACTGTTCACCCAGCTCACCGCGGGACGCGGCTGGCCGGCCGCCACCTACGAGAAATGGCTGGCCGACACACTCACGGCCACACTCCTGCCGCTCCCGTCCCGGGAGGGGTGAGCGGCGCGGGCGTTCAGCTGCTCGGCCGTACATCGCGCCGAGCCGCCCCGCCTGGAGTAGGACGTCCAGGTCCGGGCACAAGGGAACCCGAGGGGCAGATGGGCACGAGCCACCCCGACCGCCGCCTGTCCATCCAGCGGGAGACGACCTGTGACGCGCTCCATCCGTACGCCCCCTGGGGCCGTCCCGCCGCTGCCGGGGAAGCCGTGAGCGCGGCGGAGCCGTACACCGGCCGGGCCCGCCGGATCGCCTGGTTCCGGCCGCCCGCCGCCTGGTGGCCCGCGCTGCGGCGCACGCCGGTGTCGCTGTGGAACGACGACATCACGGACTACGCGGCGGCGCTGACGTACTACGCGATCCTGGCGGTGCTCCCCGCGATGCTGGCGACGGTCCTGGCGTTCGGTCTGATCAGCCCGGAGACGGCCGAGGAGTTCGTCACCCACGTCACCGCCTACGCCCCGGCCGGCTCCGGCGCCGACCTGCACGCCGTCCTGTCCCACGCGCTGGACGCGGACGGTACGGCGTGGCCGCTGCTCGTGACCGGTGCCGCCAGCGCGCTGTGGTCGGCGTCCAGCTATCTCGCCGTGTTCCGCCGCGCCCTGCACCGCATGCACCGCACCGAGGACCGCCGCTCGACCTGGCGCCGAGCACCCCGCATCGTGCTCACCGCGCTGGCCCTGCTCGGCCTGCTCCTCGTCGGCTCGCTCACCCTCCTGCTGACCGGCCCGCTCGCCGAGGTCGTCGGCCGGACCTTCGGCATGGGCCGCACCGCGGCCTGGGCATGGAACCTGCTGCGCTGGCCGGTACTGCTGTGCCTGGTCGCGCTCCTGGTCGTGGTCGTCTTCCACACCGGCCCGGCATCCGCCCGCCGCCACGGCCACACCCTGCCCGGCGGCGCACTGGCCGCCGCGCTGTGGCTGAGCGTCTCCGCGGGCTTCTCGGCGTACGCCTCGACCCTCGGCGCCTACAGCAGGCTGTACGGCTCGCTCTCCGGCATCGTCGTCTTCCTCGTCTGGCTGTGGCTGTCGAACCTGGCGCTGCTCACGGGCGCCCAGTTCGCGGCGGAACTGGACGGGCCGCGGGGCCGGAGCACGGAGGAGCCGGTGATCCCGTAACCCTCCCGGGGTCGTGGGCGACCCGCCGCCTCCATCCTTTGGTATAGGCCCCTTTCCTCCGCTGCGCCGACGACCGGCCGCCGCGCCGCCGGAATGCTGGAGGCCATGGACATCATCTCGCTCACCGTCGTACTCAGCGCGGTCGTGGTCGTGGCCGCCTCGGTCCTCATCGCCTCCAACGAACCTCCGCTGTGGATCTACGCGTTGAGCGCGGCGGGCTCGCTGCTCCTGAGCGACGCACTGCTCCACGGCCCGGCCGCCACCTCCGTCCTCGGCGACAACTTCGTGGGCGCGTGGGCCGTACGGATCGCCCTCACCTCCGCCGTCACGGCGGTGTTGGGCTTCTTCGTCAGGAGTAGACGGGAGCGGCAGGCGGGTGCCGAGGACGTCGACGTCTCGGCACCCGCTCCCTGAAGGCTCGGAGCAAGGAGGCTCACTGCGCCCGAATCGCCTCCGCAGGCCCCGTCCGCAGCGCCTGCCGGGTCGGGAGTTCGATGGTCAGGAACGCCGTGGCGGTGACCGTGAGGGCGAGGGCCGGGAGGAGCCAGGTGGGGCCCGCGGGCCAGGGGTGGCCGAGGAAGCCCTGTCCGAGGAGGGCCAGGGGGAGTGCGGAGAGGAGCAGGGCGGTGGTGAGTGCGGTGGCGGCGGTGACCGCGGCCTCGCGGCGCATCATCGCGCGGATCTGGCGGGGGGTGGTGCCGTTGAGGCGGAGGGCGCCCAGTTCGACCCTGCGCTGGGCGGTCGCCGCGACGAGCTTGTTGGCGATGCTCAGGAGGAGGTAGCCGAGCAGGACGACGATGGTGACCAGGTTGATCCACACCTCGGGCGGGGCGTCCTTCAGACCGCCGGTGGAGGGGGAGTTGGCGGGGGCGAGGTCCAGGCCGGGGTGGGACGCGGCGAGAGCCGTCAGGCTCGCCCTCGCCCTCGCCGTGCCGTCCGTGCGGATCAGGAGGGACTGGTCGAGGGTCGTCGTAGTGTGGCCGGCGGCCAGGTCGTGGGAGAGCACCACCGTGCCGAAGCCGAGGCCCCTGCCGTAGACGGCGACGACCTTGGCGCGGACCCGGGTGCCGTCGCCGAGGACCAGGTTCACCCGGTGGCCCAGCGTCGCGGAGCGCGAGCGGGCGACGTCGGCGCTGACGGCGACGGTCGCGCCGGTGAGGCGGTCCAGGGCGCCGTTCCGTACGTCGAGGTCGAGGACGCCCGCCGCGTCCGGGGTGAGGATCGTCGCGGGACCCGACTCGGACACCGGGTCGCCGAACTGCTCGTACTCCCACACCACGGTCGTCGTGCCGACCGGCGCGGCGGCCCGCACCCCGGCCGTCTTCCGTACGACGGTGAGGGTACCCGGGGGTAGACCTCCCAACTCCGGTGCGCTCAGGCGCAGTTGGGCCAGGGTGCCGGTGCGGGTGTCGTGGGCGGTGGCGGCCAGGACGGTGGTCTGGGTGAAGGTGTACGTCAGCACGAACACGACCGCCATCGCCAGCGTGGAGACGATCCCCGCGTTGCGCAGGGCGTAGGCGCGGAGGTTGGCCATCGCCAGCCAGGTCGGCGCGGAACCGCCGTACCGCGTCGCGCGGGCCGCCGCGCCGCCGATGCCCCGCACCAGCGCCGGACCGGCCAGCGCCAGGCCGATCGCCCCGACGATGCCGGCGATCGAGGTGGCCGTGGCACCGATGACCGTCCGCACGAAGAGCGGCACGGCCGACATGGCCAGCGCGGCGAGGATGACGATCACGCCGATCCGGGTCCGGGTCCGCGACGGTTCGCGCGGTTCACTGCGGGATTCGGCGACCGCCTCGGTGGCCGGCATCCGCGAAGTGCGCCAGGCCGAGCAGCGGGCCGACACCTGGACGGCCAGGAGCAGCAGGACGATCGCCGCGAGGGCGGGCAACGGGCTGAAGGTGAGCGGGAGTTCGGCCGGAATGACGGCGTGGTCCACGAGCAGGGCGCGGAACTGTCCGGCGAGGAGGTAGCCGAGTCCGACGCCGGGTGCCACGGCCACCGCCGCTACGACACTGGACTGGGCGGCGGCCAGTCGGCGGATCTGCTTCGGGGTCGCGCCGACCGCCCGCATCAGCGCCAGGTCGCGGCGCTGCCCGGCGATCGACACGGCCAGCGCGCTCGCCATCACGAACCCGGTGATCAGCACGACGATCCCGGACAGCGAACCGGCGAGCAGCACCAGCAGCGAGCGGGAGGCGCCGGCCCCGGGCGCGGCCGTGTCGCCCCGCCCATCGCCGGTGACGGTCAGCAGGCCGGTGCCCTTCAGCTCCGTACGGACCTCGGCGGCGACCCGCCCCTCGGCGCCGGGCGCGGTGCGCAGACCCACCAGGTCGACGCGGCCGGCGTGACCGGAGAGTCGTAGGGCCGTCGTGTCGGCGAAGTACACGCCCGCACCCGTGCCCCGCGTGTCGACCACGGCGGAGACCCGATAGCCGGTGGCCGGGCGGGCGTTGACGACGACCTGGACCCTGTCGCCCGGCCCGATGCCCGTTGCCTCGGCGGTGGCGCGGTCCACGGCGATCTCGTCGGAGGCGTCCGGCGCGCTGCCGATGATGTGCGCGTCCGCGAGCAGCCGCGTCGAGGACCAGCCGTGTCCCGCCACCTGCGGATCGCCGGCCGGGACGTCCACCTGTCCGTGGGCGTCGACGAGGGCGGCGGGGAAGCCGATGTCACCGACCGCCGCGCTGACGCCGGGCAACTTGCCCAGTTCGCCGACCAGTTGGGCCGGGATCCTACGGCGTTCCGGGAGCGCGAGCGGCAGGTCGCCGGCCGGGTGGTACTCCTGGTCGGCCGCGACCACCACGGACGCGCCGGCGAGCCGGCCGGCGGGCAGGTGGGAGCGGAGGCCGGACTCGGCCAGGACGCCGGTCGCGGTGATCAGCGCCGCGCCGCCGAGGACCGCGCAGGCCACGGCGATCAGCGCCGTGACGCGGTGCCCGACCATCTGTATCGCGAGACGGAACATGACTCACACCTCTCCCAACGCGACCATGCGGCTTGCCAGTTCGGGGGCGGTGGGCGCCTTGAGGGCCTCGACCACCCGGCCGTCCGCCATCACCAGCACCTGGTGCGCGCGGGCGGCGGCGGCCGGGTCGTGGGTGACCATCACCACCGTCTGACCCAGATCGGCGACGAGGTCGCGCAACAGGTCGAGGACCTCGTGCGCGCTGCGCAGATCGAGCGCGCCGGTCGGTTCGTCGGCGAACACGACGGCGGGCCTGGCCACCAACGCCCGTACTACGGCGGCCCGTTGCTGCTGCCCGCCGGACAGCTCGGCCGGGCGGTGGCTCAGCCGGTCGCCCAGTCCGACCCGCTCCACCAGCGTCCGCAGCCAGTCACGGTCCGCCGTACGTCCCGCCAGCCGCAGCGGCAGCGTGATGTTGTCCTCGATGGAGAGGGAGGGGATCAGGTTGTACGCCTGGAACACGAACCCGACGCGTTCGCGGCGCAGTCGGGTCCTGCGGGTCTCGTTCAGTCCGGCGATCTCGTGACCGTCGATGCGGACGCTGCCCGAGGTCGGGGAGTCGAGTCCGGCGGCACAGTGCATCAGCGTGCTCTTGCCGGAACCCGAGGGTCCCATCACGGCGAGGAAGGTGCCGCGTTCCACGGTCAACGAGACGTCGTCCAGGGCGAGTACGCCGCCGGGGTACGCCTTGCTGACCCGCTCCAGGGAAATGGCGTTCATCGCCGGCCCCGCAGGTTGCGTACGACGAGGGCGCCCGCGCACAGCACGGTGACCGCGCCGCACACCAGGTGCACCCAGGTGTGGGCGCCGCCGAAGGAGAGCGCCATGTTGGTGAGCGCACTGGCCACCACCGCCATCCAGAGCAGGGTGCGGGCGATGTCCCCGGAGCTGAGCCGGTCGGCGGGGTCGGGGGTCGTCGTGCTCTGCGTCTTCTGCATCGGGGCTGCTCCCGTGAGTGGGTGAGGGGGCCGTGGGTCGTGAGGGGGCCGAGGGCCGTGAGGGGCCGTGGGCCGTTCCCGCTGTCGTCACCGACGCTATGGATCGGCACCCCCCGCGGCCGATCCCGCAGCCCGCCCGGTTCGGGGTACAGCAGGCTGTACTCCCTCGCCTCTCGGGTGACGGTGAACTCCGGCGCGGCATAGGGTCGTTCGCATGGCAGCGAGCACGAGCGAGGCGGGCGGTGCGTCGGCGGGCCGACCGGAGAAGCGCGAGAGCGGCGAGAGCGGCGAGAGTTTCAAGGGCATCGCCCTGCGAACGCTGAGTGCCGCCGGCCGGGCCGTCGCCCAGCTCGTCTCCGGGTTCAACACGGGCCTGCCGGCTGTGCTGTTGTTGCTGTGGCTGGCCCTGACCGCCGTGACGAGCGTCGTAGGCGTAGGACTGCTCATGGCGCCCGCGTCCCTGCGCGCGCTGCACGCCCTGGCCGGCCGGGAACGCGACCGGCTCGCCCGCTTCGGCCCCGAGATCGCGGCCCCCGAACCCCCGCCCACCCAACTGCGGGCAGCCCTCGTAGACACGACCACCCGGCGCGAACTGGCCTGGCTGCTACGACACTCCACGACGGGTGCGCTGCTCGGGCTGCTCGGCGTCCTGCTGCCGATCCTCGCCGTACGGGACACCGCGTTCCCCCTGTACTGGAGGTTGATGCCCGAGGGCGCGACCGCCACCTCCGTGGGCGTGGGCAACGCGCACACCTGGGCGGACGCCCTAGCCGTGACGCTGCTGGGCGTGGGGTGGATCGCCATCATCCTGGGGCTGACTCCCGGGATGGCCCGGCTGCAGGCGGGGCCCGGGCGGCGGCTGCTGTCGGCCGGACCGGACGCCGATCTCTCCCTGCGTGTAGCGGAGTTGACCGCCACCCGGGCCGCCGCGCTCGACGCCCACGCCACCGAACTGCGGCGCATCGAACGCTCCCTGCACGACGGCGCGCAGAACCGGCTCGTCTCCGTCGCCGTACTGATCGGGGCGTCCCGCCGTATGGTGGCCCGCGACCCGGCGGGCGCCGACGAACTCCTCGAACGCGCCCAGTCCGCCGCCGAACAGGCGCTGGCCGAACTGCGCACGGTCGCGCGCGGCATCCTCCCACCGGTACTGGCCGACCGGGGGCTGGCGGGCGCGCTGTCCGGTCTCGCCGCGAACTGCGCGGTGCCCTGCCGGATCGACGTGGACGTGCCCGAGCGCTGCGCCGCGTCCGTCGAGGCGACCGCCTACTTCGTCGTCGCCGAGGCCCTGACCAACATCGCCAAACACAGCGGCGCCCAGCACGCCACCATCACGGCACGCGGCGCCGACGGCCGCCTCCTCCTCTCGATCGAGGACGACGGCCGAGGCGGCGCCGACGAGGACGACGGCTCCGGCCTCACCGGCATCCGCCGCCGTATCGCCGCCCACGACGGCACCCTGACCCTGAGCAGCCCACCCGGGGGCCCGACCGTCCTGACAATGAACCTCCCCTGCGGCTCATGAGTCCGAGACTGACGGGCCAGGGAACGTGAGATATGGAACCTGACATGCGCATCGTGATAGCCGAGGACGACCCCTTGCTGCGCGAGGGCCTCGCCCTGCTGCTGCGTGCCGAGGGCCTCGACGTCGTGGCCACCGCGGGCACGCCCGACGAGGCGCTCGACGCCATCGACGCGCACAAGCCGGACGTCGCCATCCTCGACGTACGGATGCCGCCGACGCACACCGACGAGGGCATCGTCGCCGCGGTCGAGGCCCGGCGTCGGCGGCCCGATCTGGCGGTGCTGGTGCTGTCGGCGTACGTCGAGCAGAGCTTCGCGACCGAGCTGCTCGGCGGCGGGGTGAACGGCCTCGGCTATCTGCTCAAGGAACGGGTAGGCCGGGTCGAGGAGTTCCTGGACGCCCTGCGGCGCGTGGCCGCCGGCGGCACCGCCATCGACCCCGAGGTCGTCGCCCAGCTCTTCACCCGCTCCCGCCAGGACACCCGCCTGGACCGCCTCAGCCCCCGCGAACGGGACGTACTCGCCCTGATGGCCGAGGGGTTGGGCAACTCCGCCATCGCCGGGAGACTCGTCGTCACCGACGGTGCCGTCCACAAACACATCCGCAGCATCTTCGCCAAGCTCGACCTGTCCCCCACGGACCAGGTGGACCGCCGGGTCGCGGCCGTCCTGCGGTATCTGGAGGATCTACGACGGCTGTCCTGAGCCGCGGGCTCCCGGCGACCACGCGTCCGGCACCGGCGCCAGTACCGAGGAGACCACCCCGCCGCCCAGCGCGACGACGTCCGCCGCGAAGCGGACCCGCCCGACACCCAGCCGCCGTAGCGCCGAACCATGGTCGACGGCGACGACGAGGGTGACCGCGAGGAGCAGGAGTCGCCAGAGGGACATCACGGGGCGGCGCAGCGGGCGGGGCAGTTCGGCAAGGGACGCGTGCAACCGGTCGCAGTGGAACGGGACATGGCGTTGCTCGTCGGCCAGGATCCGGGCCGCCACGTCCGAGGTGAGCGGGTCGCGGGTGCCGTCGCGCAGGGCCCGGTAATAGCGCAGGGCCACCACCTCCGCGATCATCAGCACCAGCAGTTCCATCCGCAGGCCCATGAGCCGCCGCAACCGTACGAAGACCGTGTCGCTCCAGTGCCCGCTCAGCGTCGGCACGCCCCCCGCGGCCAGCAACCGGGCGAGCAGCCGGGCGTGGTTCTGTTCCTCGGCGACGAACAGCCGGACCGCCCGCGCGTAGTCCGCGTCGCCGGCCTGGTCCGCCTTGCCGATGAGGTTCGTACCGTCACCGTCCTCGCCGATCTGGAAGCGCTGGATGCCGGCCCACACCGCCGGCGGGAGCGTCGCCCCCTGCTCCCAGTCCGGGTCCCCCTCGGCCGCCCGCCGCTCCCGTTCGTCCTCGAACCGCTGTGTCCACTTGGCGAATCCGTCCGTCCGCACCCGGTCTCCCCTCCCTGGCACTCCCTGCGACACGGCCACCGTGCCCTGGAGAGGGACGACGCCGAGCGGGCACCGAACCGTTCCACGGCGGCCCGCACTTGCGACGGAAGTCAGGGCCTCACTGTTCACATTCGCACCACTCAGGACCCCGGCCGCGTCCGGAACCGCCGGACGCCGATCGCTCCGTACCCCCGCCCCGCGCCCCCACAGAGATCAGCAGAGCGGCCGTAGCAGCCACCGCGGCGGCGCAAAAGGCGGCGCTGTAACCCGATTCCGTGGGCACCGCCGAGCCGCCGCCCGCCGACCCCGCGACGATCGCGGTGGCGAGTTGGGCGCCCGCCGCGCCGCCGATGGTGCGGAGGATCGTATTGACGCCGGTGGCCGCGCCCGTCTGCGCGGCGGGCACGGCGTCGACGACGAGCCCACCGAGCGACGCGAAGGCAAAACCGTAGGCCGTCCCGAGCGCGGCCCCGGCCGCCAGAAAATGCCACAGCCGGTCGTGGACCACGCCCAACGACAACAGTGTCGCGGCGGCAAGTGCCGCGCCGATACGGAACGTTGTGCCATTGCCGGTACGAGCGGCGAGCCGCGCGGAGACGGGCACGGCCAGCAGCATGCAGACGGCCATGGGGGCGATGACCAGCCCGGTCCGGGCGGCAGAGAACCCGAAGCCGTAGCCGTAGCCACTTGCGTAGCCATGGCCGTGATCGCCGCCGTCCGGAGTCTGGACGAACTGCGGGATCAGTGTGACCGCCGCGAACATGGCCACGCTGATGATCACGGTGGCCGTGTGGGTCGCGGCCAGCCCCCCGCCCCGCAGCAACCGCAGGTCGAGCAACGGCGCGGCGGCACGCGCCTCCGTGAACACGAAGCCGGCGCCCAGGACGAGCGCGCCGCACAGGACACCGACCGTGAGGGGCGAGGCCCAACCCCACGTACGGCCCTGGCTGATACCGAGGAGAAGGGCGACCAGGGTCGCGGCGAGGAGGAGAGCACCCGAAAGGTCAAGCTGCGTACGGAAGTTGGCGCGGGCGTGGCCGAGATGCCGGCTCGGTCCGTCGGGACGTAGCGCGAGGATGCCCGCCAGCGCGGGCAGCGCGAGGGCGAGCGTGAGCAGGAACAGCCAGTCCGTCCCCAGGGCGTCCGCGAGGGGCCCGGCGACCGCCATGCCGACCGCCCCGCCCACCCCGAACATCGCACTCAACGAAGCGACGACGCCGGGCAGTTGGCGCTCCGGTACCCGGCGCCGCGCCAGCCCGAAGGCCACCGGAAAGGCGCCCCCGGACAGCCCCTGCACCACCCGCCCCACGAGCATCCCCGCGAACCAGCCACCCCGGTCGGCCACGGCCGCCAGCGCGCTGCCCACGGCGAGGCACAGCAGACACACGACCATCACCCGCCGGTACCCGACGAGATCACCGATCCGCCCGGCGACGGGGGTGGCCACGGCCGAGGCCAGCATGAACGCGGTGAGCAGCCACGCGGCGGCGGGCGGGTCCAGCCCAAGTCGCCGCTGGAACAAGGGAAGCGCGGGCACGACGACGGCCTGGGCGAGAGCGACCCCGAGAGCACAGAGCAGAAGAACAGGAATGACGTAACGACTGCGACCACTACCTCCTCCCCCTCCCCCTCCCGGCCCCCTCCCTTCGGGGTCGCCGCCCGGGGCCCGCCGTCGCCCGCGCACCGCCTTCACCAGCATCGCGGACAGGGCCGCGAGGGCGATCCACATCAGACGCCCGCCGGACCGAGACGGGCCGCCGCCCACGCGCGGGCCCGATCGAGGTCGTCGGTGACGAAGGTCGAGCAGCCCCACAAACGTTCACCGGCGGCTATCGCCTTGGCCTTCTCCTCCTGCACGGCGAGGGGAACGACAAAGGCCAAACCACGGCAGTGGGCGCGCAGTTGTGGCCGCAGCAGGGCGAGCGCCCGGACACGTTCGGTGGCTACGGCCGTCCCGGCCCGACGCGACGGCCCGCTCGGCGGCATCAGCAGTACGGCACTGAACGCCGTACCGCGCGCGACGGCCGCCCGCAGGGCTCGTACGACCAGGTCGGGAGCCTCGTCGGGTCCGGCGCGGGAGGCGTCCAACTCGACGACGGGACTTTCGGTGGCGCGGTTCTCGTCGGCGGGGTTCTCGGCGGCGCGGTTCTCGGCGACGGGGTTCTCGGCGACGGGGTTCTCGGCGATCGGTTCCATGGGAGGGCTCCTGGGAAGGTCGACGCGACAGACAGCTGAAGCAAGGGGACCCTAACATGATTAGTGACCAGTGGTCACTAATAGCCCCGCCCGCCCACGCCCCCTACCGCTAGGCTCCTGAAGGTGGCCGACAAGACGGAAGCGAAGAGACCGGGAACGGGAACGGGAACGGGAACGGGAACGGGATCGGGACCGGGACGGGGACAGAGGCAAGGACCAGGCCGCCCGTCCCGACTGAGCCGCGAACTGATCGTGACGACCGCGCTGGACTGCGACCTGGCCACGCTCACGATGCGGGAGTTGGCGACCCGCCTGGGCGTCTCCCACTCGGCGCTCTACCGCTGGGTCCCCGACCGCGACGGCCTCCTCGACCTGATCAGCCAGGTCATGGTGGAACGCATCCTGCCGCCGGACACCCCCACCCCCGAGACCTGGCGCGCCTGGCTGGCCCGGCTCGCCTGGGCCATGCACGACGAGTTCCTCGCGGTACCCGGTTACGCCGCCTACGTGGCCCGCCCGCACCGCCACAACCCCGACTCCTTCGGCCGCCTGCGCGAACGCGTCGTAGCGGCCTTCATCGCGGCCGGCGCGGAGCCGCCGGAGGCGGAGCAGAGCTGGTACGTGTTCGGACTGGGCGTCACACAGTGGCTGGGCACGGCGGAGACGGACCTCGACCTGGGCACGACCCGCCCCCGCTTCGACCTGTTCCTGGACACCGTCCTACGAGGCCTTCCGGCCCGCATGCCGGTCGAGCACCCACACCCCGGCACGACTGACTGACACCTAAGACTCCCCCTTGGAGGGACGAGGAATGGTCAACCCTCACCATGAGAGTACACTTGCATAAAGAGAGCGAACCCCCTAACTTCATGAGAGCCAGCTCTCAGCAAGCGAGCCCGAACGACATGACAAGGGACCCACCATGACCACGCCTGCTTCCACCCCGGCCCCCACGCCCGCCTCCACCCGAACCGTCGACCTCCCCGGCGGACTCTCGGTCACCATCCAGGAGTTCGGCGAGAACACCGAGGGCACCGGCGTGCTGATGCTGCACGGCGGCGCCGGCCCGCGCACGGTGACCGGTATCTCAACCGCCCTGTCCGAGCACGCCTACGTCGTGACACCGATCCACCCCGGCTTCGACGGCACACCCCGCCCGGACCGCTTCGACACCGTCGCCGACCTGGCCATCGCCTACCTGGACCTGCTCGACACCCTGGACCTGAAGGACGTCCTGGTGGTCGGCAACTCCGTCGGCGGCTGGATCGCGGCGGAGATGGCCCTGCGCGACAACCAGGGCCGGATCGCCGCGCTGACCCTCATGAACGCGGTCGGCATCCACGCCCACATGGCGGAGAACCGCGTCGTCGACCCGCGCACCATGACCCCCGCCGACATCAGCCAACTCTCCTTCGCCAAGCCCGAGTTCCGCCCCGACTTCACCTCGCTCACCGACGAACAGCGCGCCACGACCGCCGCCAACCAACAGTCCCTCGCCATCTACGGCGGCGAACACTTCACCTACGACCCGAAGCTCCGCGCCCGCCTCCACCGCGTCACCGTCCCGGTCCTGGTCATCTGGGGCGAGAAGGACGGCATAGCCCCCTTGAAGTACGGCCGCGGCTACGCCGACGCCTTCCCCAACGGCCACTTCATCCCGATCACGGACGCGGCCCACTTCCCGCAGATCGAGGCGCTGGGGGCCACGCTGGACGCGATCGGCGAGTTCGTGAGCACGGTGAAGCGGGACGCCTCGGCCTGACGGACCGCCCGCTCCGTGGACAAGGCCCGGGTCAGGGACCTGAGCCTTTGTGGTGCCGGTGGCGATCAACTGCCGGGTGGACAGAGCATGTCGGTGTCGCGGCAGATCACTGCGTATCCCGGGAAGCCGTCGTCCGGCCACGTCAGGAGAATGACCACGGGCTCCGTCATCGTCGGTGTCATCGGAACCTTGTTGGGGGTAGCCACGGATGGGAACGCGAAGACTCCCTCCGGGATGCGAAACGCGGCATCTACACCGAGTATCTGAGATCGATCAGCGCGAGCTACGTTCAGGCGACGTCAGGACAGAGAGACCGCTCCGAGGACGCCGGGCTCCTCGCCGCTACCGCCGAGATCGAGATCCTCTCCGGGCGGCATGTCGCCAGACAGGCGCGTGACCTCATAAACGCAGCCCTGGATGTGCACTCCCGCGTCGCCGAGCGTACGGCCGTAGCCGAGGCTGCAGTTGGGGCCGTAAACCAGCGGCGCTAACTCATCCGAGCGGGTGCAGACGCCCCAGTCCCGCCCCAGCTCTCCACTCAGCGCGACCCAGAACCGACAGCCACCGCACTGCTCGTCGAACCAGTCGTCCCGGTATCCGGGCTGATCGGTGGGCCTGTTCCGCGCCGGCAACCAACGCTCGTGGCAGGCATCGTTGTGTTCACGATCGTCACCCGTCCAAGCCCCGCCCGGCATCAGGTGATCCACCCTCACGTGGCCGGGAGTTGGTAGGAGAGGACGTACGAGTCCGCCGCCATGACCGTGTAGCAGACCTCCACGGCCCGCCCCTCCGTGTCGTACGCAGTACGGATGAGATGGATCACGGGCACACCCGCGGCGAGCCGAAGCGTCTTGACCTCGGTCGGCGACGGCATCCGGGCGCGGATCTCTTCCTCGAAGTGGTCGAGGTGGTGGCCGAGTTCTTCGAGGCGAGCGTAGATGCCGCCGGGGCCGGGGTTGGGTTCGGCGATCTGCGTGCCGCGCGCGATGTCGAGGGGGAGGTAGGAGGTGGCGAACTCGACCGGCTTCCCGTCGAGGAGATACCGGCGCCGGCGGGCGAGCACACGCCGTACGGAACCTAGCCGGGTGGAAATGTCCTGACTGGCCTTCTCCTCCTTGACCTCCAGGCTGTCGACCTGGGGATGACTGCCGGCCGCGTCCGCCTCCACGATGAACGCCGACTTGCCCTGCTCGCGGTGGCGGCGGGCGAAGCGGTCGGAGGCGAGACGCCGTACGGGAGGCCGGGGCCGCACGAAGACGCCCTTGCCGTGCTCGGCATGCACGAGCCCTTCGCCCTGGAGGACGGAGAAGGAGTTGCGGACGGTCATCCGGGAAACCCCGTAGTGCTCGACGAGTTCAGCTTCGGAGGGCAGCTTCTCCCCCTCATGGAACCGCCCCCGGTCGATGGCCTCGCGCAGTTGGTCGGCGATCTGCCGGAAGACCGCACGATCACTCGTGGGGTCGAGATCACCGAGCACGCTCGGAAGAGACGTCACATGCACTCCCTTAGATATCTAGACGAGTGGGCGAGTGTTGTTGCTACGGTGGAGCCTAGCCAGCCGGGAGGGCCGAGGAACGTGAGCACTGACCGTCCGCACTCCGTGAGCGTCGCCGGAGTCATCGTCGACGACCACGGCCGCGCCCTCCTGATCAAGCGCCGCGACAACGGCAAATGGGAGCCCCCGGGCGGCATCCTCGAACGCGAGGAGACCATCCCCGAGGCCCTCCAGCGCGAAGTCCTCGAAGAAACCGGCATCAAGATCGCCCTTCCGGCGACCCTCACCGGCGTCTACAAGAACATGACGGGCCTGATCGTCTCGCTTGTCTTCCGCTGCCAGGCCGCCGACGGCACACCCACCACCGGGGACGAGACCCGCGCACTGCGCTGGGCCACCCGCGAAGAAGTCACCGAACTCGCCGACGAGGCATACGCGATCCGAGTCACCGATGCACTCGACGCGATGTCCCCGCCGGCCATCCGCGCCCACGACGGCGTGAAACTCGTCTAGCCCGAACCCGCTGCACATGGCGGCCTACCAGCACGAAGGAACTTGTATGCACGAGTATACGAGCACTGCGCGGGTCTGGGGACTCACTTGCCCAGGTTTCCCCGAAGAGGTCAGCAGGGCGCGGCGCTGGACGCGGGACATCCTGCGCGGCTCGCCCCTGGCCGAGGACGCGGAACTGATCGTGAGCGAGCTGAGCGCGAACGCGATCCTCCACACCGCGAGCGGTCGGGATGCGGGCAGTTTCCACCTGGCGCTCGCGGTGTCGCCGCAGGTGGTCGCCCTGTCGGTGACGGACGGCGGGGGTGCCGGTACGGCTCCGAAGGCCGAGCACCAGGACCAGGAGGCGGAGCACGGCCGGGGGCTAGGCATGGTCAGCGCGATCGCGCACCGAGTCGTTGTCCACGACAGTGACGGCGGCCACACGGTCACCGCGGAACTCTTCACGGACGTACGCCGAGGCGGTCACCCATGCTGAGCACGGCGTTGAGCCCAGGCTTCTGGTGCGAGTGCTGGACCCGGCACCTGGACGACGGCCAGCCGCCGACGCTTTTCGGCTCGTACGACGCGTACACCGAGGTCGAGGCGAACAACTGGGTCTCCGAGATCCTGCGCACCATCTCACCGGCACTCGACACCGACGCCTCCGAGGAGGCATGGGAACGGCTCTACGACCACCGCGTCAACACCCGCAGAGCCCTGCTACACCGTGTTCCCTGGACGGTGTCCGTCCCCCACGCCCGCACACTCACCACCTGGACCGTAAGCCCCGTGACCTTCCTGCCGCTCGCACACCGCCAGAACGCAGAACTCCCCACATGCGCATACGACTTCAAGCCCCACATGCCCCGGACGACCGACTGAGTTACAACTTTCTCTACTGGTTCAAGGCGGCTCGCTCCGCTCCCCGCGCGCGGCACGGCCCCCGGCAGGGCCTGCGCTCCTGTCTCCGCCCCGCTCCAGCCCGGCCGGCGCCCGTGCCGCGCTGCTGGCAAGCAGCCGCCTGGTGCCAGGAAAAGGGTCACGCCGTTGCTGGGCGGTCAGATCCAGAGCCTGCCCGAGTCGCCAACAAGCGTACGGCCCCCTGATCAGGCTGGACCCCAGACCGGGTAGGCCACCGGCCAAACCCACCCCGTCAACGTCACACTTCTGCTAGAACGGCCGCAGAGGGGCAACTTCAGGATCTTGAGAGCCACTTGCAGGGGGCGAAGTGAGCACGTTCAACGTTCAGGTGATCAGCAGTCCCGGCGCCACACTGGACCCTGAAAAACCAATGTGGGCGCATGACGGTAAAGAACTACTCGCCTACGACGTTCAGTTTGTAAAGCCCGCGCTCCTAGTGGCGGACAAGATTACCCTACTGTCCGACAGAAATGACATGCACTACTGGGCTGGCGTTGAGATATCGCGAATGCGCATGCCCCTACCGGTAGCAGTTCAATTCCGCCTGGTCTCAGAAATGAGACACCCTTTCGACATGAATTCGATAGGCGTCAACGATCACCATCTTGCGCCGGTAGAGGAAGCTAAAGCTGCACAAAGAGGAGGGGAGGAACTTTTCGAATTTTGGCGTCGCCACGAAGAGAAAGTCGCAGAATTCGCTCGGCGCGTTTATGGCATGTGGGACCAAAGGCGCAAAGAACTTGAGGACGGGGAACTGAAGGCGGCGATACAATCAGGCATCCTGGAGAGCATCCGTTGGGATACAAGGGAGCGCAGTCAAGCAGAGATGCACGCTGAGCTTGATCACGATTATTTCGCTGGCTCTATTGGCGCAATGCTGGAAAAGGCACAAGACCCGCACGTGATTCCAATGCTGGATCCGGGAACCCGAGCGCTGATCGGCATGGAAGACCTCAGGTCCGCCAACCGTATCCTTGAGGTTCCCGACGGCGCAATGATCGATCACGGGTTGGTCGCCATCAACACTTTGGGAAATATTCCGGGAATTCACGATCTATCGATTGCGGAGATAATCGACGTCAGGAATTCCCTTAGTGATTACCTTCCAGCCTTCAGGTCGGAAATGATCAAAATGGCGGACTCCATCTCGGAGGTGGCCGATCTTTCGACGGCCGATATTGCTTACGAAGTAAACAAGAAATGGGATCGCGACATAGCCCCAGCCATGACGGAAGTGAAACGAGCTGTCGCAGCTGCCAGGTATCCGAAGAAGCTGATCGACGTAGTGCTATCGGAACGTTCGGGAATGGCAACGGCAGCTGCATCCATCGTGCTCGCAGCAGGAAGTTTCGCGGCAGGCCTCTCGACGCTTATCCCGGCTGCCGCGACAGCCGCCTACCCATTCCTGAAGGCTCTGAATGAGAGAATTCGCGAACGGGACGACCTCGAAGGGAACAGTCTCTATTTTCTGTATGCGGCGAACCAAATGATTAATGAGCGTCGGCAGCGTGCTTAATTTGGATGCACGGGTCGTTCAACTTGACCGGGCAGATAGTGCAGCCCCGGCAAGGCTCTACGACCCGGCCGGCGCGACTTGCTCTGGTCGACAACATGGTGGCGTGGCTGAGACCGGTGGGGGGTGCAACGAGGCACACGCGCGCCGGTGCGGTCGGCTGACCCGCCATCGTGGCTGGCTGTCGTCGGCTCAGGATCAGACACTCCGGGCCCAGCTCCACCAAGGGCGTTCGAGGCGAAGGGACCGTGCCATTCGCGTGCCAGATCGCGCGGGGAACAGCGGGGGACTGGCCCGGGCGCGGCCAGGGTTCTAGGCCACTCCGCCGCAGGTCAGCGCAGCAACTGACGCCAAGAAACCCAAGCTTCCCAAGCTGAGGGCTTCAGCGAAGACTGCTGATACTTCCTGCGAGGGGTGTAACCCGATACAGATCAAGTATGACGACTTAATTCCGTCTACACCGCGAAATCAATCAACTTCTGTCATGCCGGCACAATGTGCCCACACCCCCCTTATCGTCTGGCCAACGCGCGGCGAGGGGGAACACATGACCTGGCGACGGCCTGCCTGGATGACCATGAACGTCTGGACTGTGACTTCAGGAACGGTCCTGATAGTCATCGGCGCCCTGAGCGTCTACCTCGCAGTCCCTGCCTCCCCCAAGACGCCGCCCACGGATTACACGATCACGGCACCGGACGATGCGGACCGGGTCGGGTTATGCCTCCCCGCCATCAAAGGCACCGGACCGCTTCCCAAAGAGGGGTCACTCTGGCTCGTGGTCCACGGAGTCGGCAACCGGGGTTACTACTTGTCCCGACAACTCCAGCCAAACAGCAGCGGCGCAGGTTGGGTCGCCGGCTCTCTCCAGGTAGGCAATGCCGCCACTCCAGAGGGGCAGCAGTACGAACTAATCGTTTGGCGGCTGGATGCACGGGCGACGGACTTCGTGAATCATGTGTTCACCGCGGAGGGCCTGCCAGTACTCGTTGGCCCACCGCAGGGGGTAACCGCCGTGGCGCACGTAACAGTTGCCCGGACGGCCGACAAGCGCCCTTGCTGAAAGCCAGCCCGGAACCCGAGCCGCTGGCGTACCCGGTCGGCAACGCTACGGACCCGCCAGGTCAGCCGTCTCATTTTCCGTCTCATTCAGCACCGTTCATAGCCGTTCAGGCGAGACCCTAAGTCGTCTCCGCAGCGGCGACCGACCGCCCATGAACCAAGGTGAACACCCCCGCACCCAACCCACGACCCAACCACCACAGTTGGAAAGCGTGTAGGCGCCACGTCAGGACTCCACATCGCTCGGGTACGCCCACAATCGGACCTCCCACGGAACTTCACCGCTCGATCGTTCAGCGACGTACCCCGGCGGCATTCCGGCCAGCTCGATGAGGGACGGGTCATGGGCCAGAACGTGATCCATGTGCGCCACGATCGAGGCATCGTCCGCATTCGGATCATGGAGGCCATCGCACAGAAGCCAGTCGTCCTCATCATCGTGGATCACCACCAGGGCCGGAAACTCCGCGTCCACGACTGTGCGTTGCACCACCGCCAGCAGCCCCGCGGGGAAAACGCCGGCGAGGAACGGCCAAGTGATGTCCGGCTGCATCGACCCCATGCCCGCATCCTCGTCCACGACTTGAGGCCCGCCACGGCTGGGGTGCCTGACCCGCTACGCCACGCGTGCGCCTTCGGTGACCGAGCGCCCCGAGCGCCGCACTACAACCGCACCGCACCCCCACCCCCACCGCAACCGCAACCGCAACGAAGCGGAGAACAGCCGGGAATCACGGTGAAAGCGCGCATCCCCGACGATGCCATCGCCCGACCCCTCACCCAGGTCAGCCTCCGAGCCGCCGTCCCACCCACCCACCGACCCCCCAGTTTCCCAAGCCGAGAGTCCCACCACGCGTACGGCCGCCGAACACGGCGCGAGCAGTCTGACCCAGTCACCTCACAAGCCTCAGCAGATCTCAGCACGCACCCCGAGTTAGGCTCGCGACCTTGGCATGCATCTGCCATCCACCTTGGGGGTTGTGGGAATGTCCATCCTTGTCTCCGTACCGCGCAGAGCGACGGGCATGACGTTCGCGGCAGTACTACTCGCAGGGGGATCGGTTGCCTGCGGAGGCGGTGCCAAGGACGCCTCCGTGGGGGCGGACCCGCACCAGGTGACTCCCGCGGCGGCCGTGGCGAAGGCGGCGAAGAACTCCGAGGGCATCACCTCGCTCCACTATCGGATCAGCGGGACCGTGCCGGGGAAAGGCCGGCTGGAAGGCGAGGCCTCCATGAACACCCAACCGCCGGCCATGAGTTTGAAGATGACCATTGCGGCCGGCCAGGGCGGGAACGGCCAGTTGGAGATCCGGTTCGTCGACAAGGTGATGTACGTCGGCGGAAGCGCGGTGCGCACAAAGAAGCTGAACGGCAAGAGCTGGCTCAGCGCCGCGCCGGCCATATGGGGGCGCGGTGGGGTGGACAACCAGTCCTACGGCGTACTGCCCAGCCAGCTACAGGCAAGCCCAATCGCCCAGTCCACGCTTCCTACCGGGTCCAAGAACCTGCGGCTGATCGGGACCGAGACGGTCGACGGCGCCAAGACCACGCACTACAAGGGGACGGTCAACAGCAAGGACCTGGCTGGAGAGCGCCTCGATCAGTTCACGCAGTTGGAAGTCTCCGACCCGCTCACCATGGACCTGTGGATAGACGGCGACCACCGCACCAAACAGTTCCGTATGCGGGCCGAGCACAATGACGACATGGTCGGCACCGGAGACGGGCCGCTCGACCTGACCATCACCTTCCTCGACATCAATCAGCCCGTGACCGTCAAAGCGCCGCCGACCAAGGACACCACCCCGCTCGCGGCCGACGCGCAGACGGGCTGAGCGACGCTCTGACCATGATTGCCCCATGCCCGAGTTCAGTTGGCCCGACCGCTCGCAAATGCCGGCCTCGGAAGACATAGACCGAAGCTGGCCGGCAACGGTCTCCGCACTCCCCCTTGGAAGTCACGTCACCGGACGGGTCGTCGGCCGACAGCCGTTCGGCGTCTTCCTCCTCCTCGACGGCGCCCCGAACGCGGTCGGCCTCGCCGAGATCACCGCCATGCCGCACCCCATGGAGCTGCCCGACCTGGGCGCCACCGTCGCCGGTGAGGTGATCTGGCACGCCGACCACAACCGTCAGGTGAAGATCCGCCTCGACGACTGGAAAACCCCCCGCTGATCAGTCACTGGCCGACCACCGCTCCGCACCACACGGCCTCATCCACACCCTCGTCGACCTTGTCAGTGCCGCCTGCTCTACTCGATCGCAGAACCCGGTGAGCGACGGGAGCGAGACATGGGTGCGCTGTACGACTACTTCCACGCGACCGACCACACCACAGCGGTGGACCAGGCCATCAGCCCCATCTGCTCCATCGGCCCCATCGGCCCCAAAGGCAACTGGCTCCAGGGGTCGTCGCTGAAAGAGACGGGCGGCGGCGCGGGCTGGATCGATACGAAGGGGCTGGATCCGGACATCGTCCTGGCCCAACTGGTCGCCTACGCCGAGGCGCCACCCTTCACCGATCAGTTGGACAAGCCGGAACCGATCCGGCCCGAGCCTCCGTACCCCCAACGCGAGCCCACCGACCCCAACTCCCCGACCGCTGGCGGGACATCCATGCCGACCTGCCCGAGGACGCCGTACCGATGGTGGTGGCCCAGTGGTACGAGATCGAAGAGATCGACTTCGCGGTGCCGGTGCAGCCTGTGAACCGTCGGCGTGGCTGAGGACAGTAAGGGTGGACGACCACCACCACCCGAATCCACCTGAATCCACCTGAACGTGAACCCACTTGAACGCAGGAGGGACCCCCACCGTGATCCTCCCCAAGGTCCGCGACCCCCGCTTCGTGACCATCCGCCGCGGCGGGACCCTCACCGACGCGGATCACCATCTCCTGGCCCTATGGGCCGCCTCGTGCGCGGAGCACGTCCTTGGCCTCTTCGAGTCGGTGCGGCCCGAGGATCCGCGACCGCGCCAAGCGATCGAGCACGCCCGGGCCTGGGTGCGGGGCGAGGTCCGGATGATGCAGGCCCGTGCGGCGGGTGGGCGCGCGATGGGGGCGGCCAGGGAGTTGCGCGGGGCGGCGCGGCATGCCGCGTACGCCGCCGGGCAGGCCGGCGCGGTCGCCCACGTCGCCGCGCACGAGCTCGGCGCGGCCGCCTACGCGATCAAGGCCGCGCGTGCGGCGGCGCCGGAAGGGGAGGGCGAGGCCGCGGGGCAACTGGAGTGCCAGTGGCAGCGCGACCAGCTCCCGGCGGCGATCCGCGAGCTCGTCCTCGACGACCAGCGGTTGCGCAACGATATCTGCTGGTCGGTGTTCGACTGCTGAAGTACCCGGGTCAGAGCGGAAGTTGGTCGGCCCTACGACACGGAAGGGCCACGTCCGCCGCGTCGGTGAGCCGGTGTGTCGGCGTGTCACCGCGCCGGTGAGCCGGTGTGTCGGTTGTGTCATCGCGCCGGTGAGCCGGTAGCCGAGATCCAACGCGCCGCCCTCGCCGCCCCCACCAGCCCATCGCCAACCGCCGCGCCGACCCCCACCCACCACACAGCGAACTGACAGTCAGCCACATTACCGAACCGTAACCTACCAACGGGTATCACGAGTAACTTACCCGCAGGTAAGTTCCAGGCGAACCACTTTCGGGCGGCGCGAGCGGACACGCGTGGGACGCGTGTGTGCGTACCCGCGCCGCCGTTTCCTGACGGCCGCTCCACAGGAGGTTCGCCATGCCCGCACGCAAACGCATACTGGCCGCGGCAGTCACCGCCGCCGCCTGCCTCGGTACCCAGGCGCTCGCCATCACGGCGGCCGGTGCCGCCACCGCGTCGGACGAGGTCGTGTCCAGAGGTGTCACGATCCCGGCGTTCTACAACCCGCCGACCACCCTGCCCGCCGCCGACGGCACCCTCGTCCGCAGCGAGCCCCTCCCCCTCGCCCTGAGTCTGCCCGGCCTCGACGGCACGCTCCCCGGCACCGCGACCCGGCTGATGTACAAGTCCACCGACTCCAACGGTCAGCCCGTCGCCGTCACCGGCGCCTACCTCGAACCGTCCGCCGACTGGTCCGGCAGCGGCCCGCGCCCCCTCGTCGCGGTCGCCCCCGGCACCCTGGGGCAGGGCGACCAGTGCGCCGCGTCCATGGGCCTGGAACACCCGCTCACGGTCAACACCCAGACGCTGTCCGTGGGTTACGAGGACCTGGCGATCTACCGCCTCCTCGCCGAGGGCGTCGCCGTCGTCGTCACCGACTACGTCGGCCTGGGCGCCACGGACCGACTGCACACCTACGTCGACCGGGTCGACGAGGCGCACGCGGTGCTCGACGCCGTACGCGCCGCCCGCTCGGTCGGCGGAGCCTCGGTCACCAGCGCCTCACCGGTCGGGCTCTACGGCTACAGCCAGGGTGGCGGGGCGACCGCCGCTGCTGCCGAACTCGCGTCCTCCTACGCCCCCGACGTCACCCTGTCCGGGACCTATGCCGGAGCCCCGCCCGCCGATCTGACCTCGGTCACCAAGGCCATCGACGGCAGCGAACTCGCGGGCGCGCTGGGCTGGTCCCTCAACGGCTTCCTCCAGTCCGACCCGGCCCTCAAACCCCTCGCCGAGGCGCATCTCAACGCCGCCGGAAAGGCCGCGCTCACCGATCTGTCGACCATGTGCGTCGGCGACGCGCTGCTCGGCTACGGCTATACGAAGAGCACCAGTTGGACCACGGACGGGCAGTCCATCAGCGACATCATCGCCGCGACTCCCGCACTTCAGGCCTTCCTCGACAGCCAGCGCCTCGGCACCCTGAAACCGTCGGGGCCCGTCCGGCTGGCGACCGGCGTCAGCGACAACCTCGTACCGCACGCGCAGGCCCGCCAACTCGCCCTCGACTGGTGCGCGAAGGGCGCCGACGTCATCTACAAGCCCGTCGTCCTGCCAAGTGTCGGCAGCGCGCTCCTCAACCACCTCGCACCCCTGCTGACCGACCAGGGCGACGCCATCTCCTGGCTCACCGCCCGCCTCTCCGGCAAGCCGGCCGCCTCCAACTGCTGGACCATGCCCGCCCAGCCCTGATCGCCAACTCCTTTGCCGTGTCGCACCGTCGCCTGCCCGGTCGCGGGGCGCACACGGCGAGCCGGTGATCACCCGGACTGATCCACCGGTCAGGCCCAGGTCACCGGGAGAGCCCTCAGCCCGTACACGATCGCCTCCCGGTTGTACGCGAGTTGCTCCGGCGGGACCGCGAGGCGCAGGCCGGGCAGGCGGCGGAGCAGGGTGGTGAGGACGGTCTGGAGTTCCACGCGGGCCAGGGTCTGGCCCAGGCACTGGTGGATGCCGTAGCCGAAGGCGACATGGCGGCGGGCGTCGCGGGTGAGGTCCAAGTCGTGGGCCGCGCCGAAGAGTTGCTCGTCGCGGTTGGCCGTGGACAGCATGCAGATCACGCCCTCGCCGGCCGGGATCGTCACCTCGCCCACCCGCACGGTCTCGGTCGCCGCGCGTCCCAGGCCCAGATGGATGATCGTGAGGTGGCGCAGGAGTTCCTCAACGGCCCCCCGCACCAGGCCCGGTTCCGCGCGCAGCAGGTCCGCCTGGTCGGGGCGGCGCAGCAGGGCGAGTACGGCGACGGCCGTCATGTTCGCGGTGGACTCGTGCCCGGTGACCAGCAGCAGGAAGCCCAGCGAGGCCGTCTCCTGCGGGGTCAGGTCGTCGCGGGCGGCGAGTCGGCTGAGGATGTCGTCCGTGGGGCGGCGGCGTTTGCGCTCGGCCAACTCCGCCAGATAGCTCAGGAGTTGGGCGTGTGCCCGCTCCGCCTCCGGTCGGGTGGTGCGGTTGTCGAGGAGGGTGCGGCTGAGCGACTGGAACAGGTCGTGGTCCTCGTACGGCACCCCGAGCATCAGGCAGATGACCAGCGAGGGGATCGGCAGGGCGAAGTCCGCCACCAGGTCGGCCGACGTACGTCCCTGGGTCATGCGGTCCACGGCCCGGTCGACGATGTCCTGGATGCCCGGGCGCAGTTCCTCGATCCGCCTGACCAGGAAGTCCTTGCTGACCATGCGGCGCAGCCTGGCGTGTTCGGGGTCGTCCATGCGGATGAAACTCGGCCGGGCGGTGGCCAGTTCACGCTGTCCGGCGGAGAGGAAGGGGAAACCCGGAGTGCGCGCGTCGGCGCTGAAGCGCACGTCGGACAGTACGGCGCGGACCTCGTCGTAGCCGGTGACCAGCCAGCACGCGGTGCCGTCCGGCAGCGCGGCACGGGTGACGGCGGCCTCACGGGCGGCCTCGGTGTAGGCGGGCGGTGGGTCGAAGGGGCAACTGCCGTAGGGAGAAGGGAGGTTGAGGGGGGCGACCGTCGTCATGGGCGAACCGCCTCCTCGTGGGTGACGAGCGTGATGGCTCCGCTGGGGCACAGGTCGGCGGCGAGACGCAGCTCGGCGGCATGGCGCGACTCCGGCTCCGGTACGAGGAGGGTGGCCCGGCCGTCCGACTCGTCCTGGTCGAACACCTCGGGCACGGCGCCGACGCAGTGGCCCGCGCTGCAACAGCGTTCCCGGTCCAGGAGTACGGCGAGGGACGACGGTCGCGGGGCTTCGTTGTCGGAGGGGGTGCGCAGGACGTTCAGGGTGGTGCACATGGTGGCGGTCTGGCCGGTCAGGACCAGCAGTTCCACGAGCTGCTCGGGGCGCAGGGCGCGGGCCAGTCGGTCCCAAAGTCCTTGTGGGACAGGGATGTTGGCGGCCAGCAGGTCGGCCGCCGCCAGGAGGGTGCGGTCCTCGTCCGTCCAGGCGTGGGAGTCCGGGTCGGCCGCCGTCGCCTCGATCTCCGCGTTCGTCAGCCCGGCGGTCGCGGCCGGAGTGCGGTGCCGCCGGTGGACGTAGGGCGCGTCGAGCCGGTGCGCCACGCGCAGGACGATCAGTTCGCGCCTGCGGTGGCCGAGGGTTCCCTCGTGGGTGAGGACGCGGGCGAGGGAGAGCCAGGCGTGGGCCAGCACGGGGTGGTGGGCGAGGGTGCCGAACAGGTTCTCCCGGCCGGGGCCGTCCTGGTGGGAGTCGGCGAGCAACGACCGTAGGGACGGGGGCCATTGGGCAGGAGGGAGGGGAGAAATGCGGGGGACAGAGGCGGGGGTCTTGGTCATGGCGCTTTCAGGTTCGTACGGGCGGTGCGGTGCGGTGCGGGGCTGGACCGGGACGAAAAGTTGGCGTAGTTCACCAGCGGCAGACGACCACTCCCGCGCTGGCCCCGCTCGCGAAGCCGAACATGCCCACCAGATCGCCGCGTTGGAGCCGGCCGCTGTCGAGGGCGGTGGCCAGTTGCAGGGGGATGGTGTTGGTCGCCACGTTGCCGTGGGTGGGGAAGGTGGCCAGGACACGGTCCGGGTCCACCCGGACCCAGTCGCAGACGACCTTGGTGAACGGCACCGAGGGCTGGTGCACACAGACGAGGTCCAGGTCGTCGGCCCCGACACCCAACTCCCTCAGCGCGCCCCGCACTTTGCCCGGCAGCCCCTCGAACGACCCCACCAACTGGGCGGAGTCGATACGGAGATGGCCGAGCCTGCGGTGCTGCGCGTACGGGTTGGGGAGGGTCGCCGCCCGCCAGCCCCAGGAGTTGGCGAAGAAACGGGAGCCGAGGATGCCGGGTCGCTCACCCGCCTCGATCAGCAGGGCCGAGCCCATGTCGCCGGTGCTGAGACTTGGCAACGCGGTCGACAGGTCGGCCGGGTCGTCCACCTGCCAACGGCTCTCCCTGGTGCTGACCTCGGCGGTGGTCACCAGCACCCGGCGGTACCGGCCGCCCCGGATGAACGCGTCCGCGACCTCAAGGGCGTTGAGGACTCCGTTGCAGGCGTTCTTCAGGTCGAACACCGGACAGCCGAGGCCGAGTTTGTCGGCGACGACATGGGCGGTGGCCGGCTCCTCCATGTCGGCGAGGATGCCGGCGTAGAGCAGCAGGTCGACGCCGCGCGGATCGGTGCCGGTGTCCTCGAAGAGCCGCCGGGCGGCATGCGCGGCCAGGTCGGAAGGTTGCTCCAGGTCGTCGGCCACGGTGCGCTCGGCCAGACCGTACATGCGCTGGAGCACGCCACGCGACAGCGGTACGGCGGGGCTGGCCGCCCGGAACCGGTCCTCCACCGCGGAGACGCTCTGCCGTCCCTCGGGGATGTGGACGGTGGCGTGAACGATGGTGCTGTGAACGGTCATTGGTCCTTCCTGGGTCGGTCCTCGACCGTCAGTTCTCTTCGGTGAAGAGGAGCACCACGTTGTGCCCGCCGAAGCCGAAGGAGTGGCTGGTGGCGGCCCGGACGCGCTGTGCGCGGGGTGTGCCGGTCACGCAGTCCAGGTCGTAGGGGAGGTTGTGCGGGGTGAGGTTGGCGATGGGCGGCACGGTGGAGCGGCGCACGGTCAGGGCGGTGAGCGCGGCCTCGATCGCGCCGGCCGCGCCGAGGCTGTGCCCGAGGACTCCCTTGGCGGCGGTGACACTTGGCCGGTGCGGCAGTGCCCGTCGGATCAACTCCGCCTCGGTCAGGTCGTTGAGCTGGGTCGAGGTCCCGTGCGCGTTGACGTGGTCGACGTCCGTCGCGCCGAGCCCGGCCTCCGCGAGCGCGGACCGTAACGCGGCCTCGGCATGAACTCCGTCCGGTGCGGGAGCTGTTGGGTGATACGCGTCGGATGTCTGACCGGCACCCGCGAACCGGACGTAGCGCCGCTGTCCACGGGCGCGGGCGTCCGCCTCCCGCTCCAGGACCAGAACGGCGGCTCCCTCGGAGATCACGAAGCCGTCCCGGTCGGCCGCGAAGGGCCGTGAGGCGGCGGCGGGTTCGTCGACGCGGGACGACAGCGCGCCCATCCGCTGGAAGCCGGACGCGATCACCGGGGTGACGGCCGCCTCCGCGCCGCCCGCCACCGCGATGTCGCACAGCCCGGCCAGCAGCAGGTGGCGTGCGGTGGCCAGGGCACTGGCACCGGAGGCGCAGGCGGTCTCGGTCGCCATGGACGGGCCATGGGCTCCGAGGTCCAACAGCACTTCCCCGGCTGCCATGTTGGAGATCAGCATGGGCACGAGCGCGGGCGAGACCAGTTCCGGGCCGCCCTGGTGGTGGCGGAGCGTCTGGTCCTCCAGATGCGCGGCCCCGGCGAGCCCCGAACCGATCACCACGGCGACCCGGGCGCCGTCCCACCCGGCGGGGTCGAGCCCGGCGTCGGCGACCGCCTCGCGCGCGGCGAGCACGGCGAGCTGACTGAACCGGCCCATGCGCCAGGCCTTGCCGCCGCCGATCCGCGCCTGCTCCGGGGTCATGTCCGGAATACGGCAGGCGAAGTCGACGGCGCAGCCCTTGAGTTGGGGGTCGGTGGCGGCGACGGACCGCCCTCTCATCACCCCCTCCCAAGTCGCCTCGCGGCCGACCCCGGCCGGGGTGATGAGCCCCAGGCCGGTGACGGAGACGGGCGCGCAGGGTGCCGGCATCACGCCCGCTTGGCGTTCAGCGCGGCGACGAGTTCCCCCACGGTGCTGCCCTTGGCGGCCTCCTCCTCCGCGACGGGAACACCCAGCTCCTCCTGCAAGGCCAGGGCGAGTTCGGCCAGCGCGAGGGAGTCCAGGTCGAGGCTCTCCAGGGTGGCCTCCGGGCGGATGTGGTCCGGGCTGACCTCAAACTTCCGGGTGAGCACGGTGGCCACGGCGGTCTGAACGGGGGACATGGCGTTCCTTCCTTTCGACGAGCGGACGATCTTCGGAGTGTTGGAGAGTTGGAAAGTCGGAGAGTCGGAATGAGGGCGCTCGACCTGTTTCCCAGGCGGGGGGGCGCCGGGGAGCGGGGAGCGGGGGCGCCTGCGGACAGGCGAGGTCTCGGACGAGGTCTCAGACGATCGAGGTCCGCACGACTGGGGTCCGTACGGCTGGGGTCCGTACGACTTGAGTGGCGGCAGCTACAGCCGGGTCGGCGACGGACACCACCGAGTCACCGGCGGACACCACCGGATCGGCAGCGCACGCGGCCGGATCGGCTGCGCACGCTGCCGCAGCCGCGGCCGGCGCGGTGGAGGCACCGGCCCGCACGAGCGCAGCCGCCTCGACGGCATCCACTGCCGGGTCGGCGCCGGCCGCGGCGCCCGCGTCGATCTGCGGCACGTTCGGCAGCTCCGGCCACACCAGAACCGCCGAACCCCACGTCAATCCCGCCCCAAAAGCCGTCAGCAACACCCGTTCCCCTGCGCGCAGTTCACCCCAGGCCGCGGCGTCGGCCAGGGCCAGCGGGATGGAGGCGGCACCGGTGTTGCCGACGCGCTCGATGTTGGCGACGTGCCGGTTCCGCGATACCGGGATGCGGTCGCCGACGGCGGACAGGATGCGGGCGTTGGCCTGGTGGGCGCAGAAGCGGTCGACGTCCTCGGCCGTCCAGTGCGCGCGCTTGAGCACGGTGTGGGCGGACTGCGTCATACGGGTCACCGCATGCTGGAACACCTCGCGCCCCCGCATCCGGAAGTAGCGGTCGTCCGGGCCGTGGTCGCCGGGCCGGGAGCGTTCCACCGCACCGCCGCCCGGCACCTGGATCAACTCGTCGCCCGAGCCGTCGCTGCCGAGGTCCAGCGCCAGTACGCCGCCCGGCTCGTCCCGCGCCCCGCGCCGCAGGACGGTCGCCGCGGCGCCGTCCCCGAACAGGATTCCGGAGGAACGGTCCTGCGGATCGAGCAGCGTCGAGTACACCTCGGCGGTGACCAGCAGAACGCGGTCGGCGCACCCCGAGTTCAGGGCGCCGACGGCGGCGGCGAGGCCGTAGACGAATCCGCTGCACGCGGCGGACACGTCCCAGGCGGGTGTCCCGCCGAGTCCGAGGCAGGTGGCGAGCCGGGGTGCCATGGCCGGCATCGGCCGGTCCGGGGTGGAGGTGGCGACGATCACCGTGTCGACCAGGGGATGGCCGGCGACCGCGAGCGCGCGGCGGGCCGCCTCCAGGGCGAGATCTCCGGTGGTCACGCCCGGTGCCGCGCGGCGCCGTTCGCGGATGCCGGTGCGTCTGCGGACCCAGGCGTCGTCGACGTCCCAGGCGGCGGGCAGGGCGTCGTTCGCCACCGCGTCCGGCGGGACGAAACCGGCGATGCCCTCAAGGACGGCCGTCTGTGTCGGCTTCAAGAGGGGGGCTGCGCTGGGCAGTCGGAGGGTCACACACGCCTCGTTCGGGAGTGATCTTGGACGAGCGCCACGACTGTAGATCGGATCAAGATCGGGGCGGGAGCGTGACGCGATACGAACTACTGACCAGTTAAGGCCGTTTTGCACCAAAAGCCCAGCTCAGCGCCCAAAGTGAGGAAACGTTACGCCTGTTACGTCGCGCACAGATCACCCGAAAGGGGGCGTGATGTGTCAGGTCCGGCGACTCCGGCGGACGTTTCAGGAACCGGGACGGGAACAGGGGACGTTGACGGGGTACTGAGACGGCGACTGTGAGAATGAGCCCATGAGCATCGTCAAGATCAACGTACTCACCGTTCCCGAAGAGCAGCGCGAGACGCTGGAGAAGCGGTTCGCGAACCGGGCCGGGACGGTGGACAGCTCGGACGGGTTCGAGTGGTTCGAGCTGCTGCGGCCTGTCGAGGGCACCGACACCTACCTCGTCTACACGCGCTGGCGCGCCGAGGAGGACTTCAAGAACTGGATGTCGGGCATGGGGGGCCAGGCCGCCCACCGCGGCGGACCCCAGGGCTCCGCACAGGGTGAGCGGCCGAAGCCCGCTGCGACGGACGCGACGCTGTGGACCTTCGAGGTGGTGCAGCAGGCGGGGCCCAAGGAGGGCTAGACACGGAGGTTCGTCGCGGGGCGGCCGCCGGTCGCGACGGCCGCGCCGCCTCGTCGTGGTCAACTGCCGTGGTCTGCGGCGATGTTGGCGTCGCGGTAGGTCTCCCGGAGGCCGTCGGCCGTCGGCCGTCCCGCAGACACCCTCCAGCGCGAACGGTTCCGGATCGTCTCGGTCAACTCCTGGAACCATCCCAACCGGCCAGCCCAACCAGCCATCCCAACCCGCCAGCCCAACCAGCCAGTCCAACCGACCCCACAGGCGCCAGGGGTGCCCTCGTTGGCGCCTCCTCCACAGCAGCCCCACTGAAGTGACATGACCCGTTCACCGATCCTCCACATATGACGCTCTGCGCCGAAAGAATCCGGCCATTGACTCACTCCGCGCGGCATCCACCCGGAGTCGCGGAGCGCATCGTTTCCGTCAGTGGGGGGACACGTGGTGTCCGCGCAGGAGGGCTCCGGTAGACCGGAGCCCCACAGACCCGTGCTCGATCCGCCGCCCAGGCGGCCACAGGCCGCTCGTGGGCTCGGCGATCGGGTCTTCCGTTTCCAGTTGACGGCCACCGGGGTCGTCGTCCTCGGCATCATGGCCGCCGTAGGACTGTTCCTGCTGCTGAGGGCGACGCAGGCGCTGCGCGCCACCGGGCCCTCGTTCCTGACGACGGCCCAATGGCAGCCGGACGTCCACAAGTTCGGTATCGCGGCCGTGCTCACCGGCACCCTGCTCATCGCCGCCGTCGCGGTCACGATCTCCGTGCCGCTGGCCGTCGGGACCGCGCTCTTCATCTCGGACGTGGCACCGCGCGGGCTGCGCCGCACCCTGGTGAGCCTGGTCGACCTGATGGCGGCCGTACCGTCGGTGGTCTACGGCCTGTGGGGGCTGTTCTTCCTCCAGGCGCACGTGATCGGGCTGTCGCGCTGGCTGTCCGACTGGTTCGGCTGGATCCCGCTCTTCACGGTGGACGGCACCCACCCGGGCGATCCGCTCGCCTCCGCGAGCGTCTACACCGCGTCCGCGTTCGTCGCCGGGATCGTCGTCGCGCTGATGGTCGCGCCGATCCAGTGCTCGGTGATGCGCGAGGTCTTCGCGCAGGCCCCGGCCGGTGAACGCGAGGGCGCCTACGCGCTCGGCGCCACCCGCTGGGGCATGATCCGCGCGGTCGTCCTGCCGTACGGCAAGGGCGGGATCATCGGCGGCACGATGCTCGGGCTCGGGCGGGCGATGGGCGAGACGATCGCCGTCTACATGATCATCTCGCCGGTGTTCGTGATCCAGCCGCACATCCTGCAGACCGGCTCGAACTCGGTCTCCTCCCTCATCGCCCTGCACTACGGCGATGCCTCCTCCTTCGGGATGTCGGCGCTGATGGCGGCGGGCCTGGCGCTGTTCCTGCTCACCCTGGCGGTCAACTTCACCGCCTCCACGATCGCGGCCCGCTCGCGGTCCGGCGCGCAGAGCGAGGCATGAGATGACGGTCGTAGAAGAGGTAGAAGTGATCGCGGCGCCCGTCGAGGCGGAGTCCGCCACCGTCCAACTCCCGGACGTACCACGGCGGATCGGCGGTCCGACCCGTTCCGGGGTGCTCGCGCTGTGCGGGGCGGCGGTGTCCGCTCTGTGTGTGAGCGTGCTGCTGTTCGGTGAACTCGCGCCGTTCTCGGGGGCGTTGGGATTCGCGGTCACCTGGTACGTCGTCTTTCTCACCGTGTACGGCGTGCTGACCGGCCTGGAGGAGAACGGGCAGGCGGTACGGGACCGGGTCATGACGGTGGTGCTGTGGACGGCGGCCGGGCTGTTGTTCTCGGCGCTGGCGATGGTCGTCGGCTTCACCCTGTGGCGCGGCCACGAGGCGCTCACGTACCTCAACTTCTTCCACCAGGACATGCAGGCGGCGGGCCCGCTGGACCCGCTGGGCGTCGGCGGTACAGCCCACGCGATGGTCGGAACCCTCCTCATGATCACCATCGCGTTGCTGATCACCGTCCCGCTGGGGCTGGCCTGCGCGGTGTACCTCAACCAGATCCCCGGCCGGTTCTCCCGGTTCGTCCGCACCATCGTCGAGGCGATGACCGCGCTGCCGTCCATCGTGGCGGGCCTGATGGTGTACGCCGTCTGGGTCCTCCAACTCGGCATGGAGAAGTCGGGGTTGGCGGCGGGATTCGCGATCAGTGTGATGATGCTGCCGATCGTGATCCGGGCGTCGGACGTGGTTCTACGGCTGGTGCCGGGCACGCTCACCGAGGCGGCGGAGGCGCTGGGCGCGCCGCGCTGGCGGACGGTGTGGCACGTGGTGCTGCCGACCGCGCGCTCCGGACTCGCCACGGCCGTCATCCTCGGCACGGCCCGCGGCATCGGCGAGACCTCGCCGGTCCTGCTGACCGCGGGCTTCACGGCCGCCACCAACTACGACCCCCTGCACGGCCCGATGATCTCCCTCCCGCTCGCGGTCTTCAGCTTCGTCCGCTCTCCCGAACCCGCGATGATCGCCCGCGGGTTCGGGGCGGCGGCGGTGCTGATGGCCCTGGTCCTGGTGCTGTTCGTGATCGCCCGGATCATCGGCGGCCGGGGCCCCGGCCAACAGACCCGCGCCCAGGCCCGCCGCACGGCCCGGGCATCCCGGCGGGACGCGAACCGGTTCGACGAGTTGCACGCGCCGAGGTTGTCGTTGTTCGACCGGGAGTTGGTCGACGCCTCGGATGTCCAGGGCCACGCCCCGGCGACGGTGACGGGCGCGCAGGGTCCGTTCGCGCCCGAGCACTCACGGGCCGCGAGCGGCACGCGCGAGAACGACGAACAGCCCGCGACCATCGACGGCGAAGCCGCCGTGTCGGGGCCGGCCGCACCCGTTACGGGCAGCGCGCATGGAGGCGCCGGTCCGGCCATGGCCACTACCGCACCCGAACCAATGGCAGCCGCCGACGCCGAATCCGCCTCGCAGGGCCCACTCGCACCCGACAACGACAGCAGCACGAGTGGCGTCCCCACCTCGACCGAAGCCCCGACCCCGGCCACAGCCACCGACCGCGAACCCACCGCACCGAGACCGCCCGCCCCCGACACGGGCAGCGCGCACGGAAGCGCCGAACCAGCCACGAGCGCCCCCGCACCCGAACCAATCGCAGCCGCCGAAGCCGAATCCGCCTCGCAAGCCCCACCCGCGCTCAACAGCGAAGGCGCCACGGGCCACGCGCACGGAGGCACCGGTCCGGCCACAGCCATCCCCGAACCGCCAACAGCCACCGACCGCGAACCAAGCCCCCAAGGGCCCCCCACACCCGACACCGAACCCGTCACAACCGGCCCCTCCGACACCGAATTCGCTGCCGAAGGCGCACCCGAGGCCGAACAACCCGCACCCCCCTCCCCTCCCGCCCCCGCCCCCGGAGAGACCGACCGATGATGCCCAGCCATCTCACCCTCCCCCGGCCCCTACGGGCGCTGGGAACCCTCGGTGCCGTGTTCGCCGCGCTCGTCGCGCTACTGGCGGGGCCCCTCGCCGGGCCCGCTGCCGCTGACAGTTACACGCCCATCGCCGGGGCCGGTTCGACCTGGGCGGAGAACGCCGTGGACGAGTGGCGGCGGGCGGTGAACCAGTACGGGATGCGGATCAGTTATGCCGGTACCGGGTCCTCCGACGGGCGGCGTCAATTCCTCAGTGGGACCGTGGACTTCGCGGTGTCGGACATTCCGTTCCAGACGCATCCCACGGACGGCAGCGCGGCGGAGCGGCCCGGCTCCGGGTCGTACGCCTACATGCCGATCGTGGCCGGCGGGACCGTGTTCATGTACCACCTGACCGTCAACGGGAAGCGGGTCACCAACCTCCGCCTCTCCGGTGCCGTCGTCACCAAGATCTTCACCGGGGTCATCAAGACCTGGGACGACCCGGTGATCAAGGCCGACAACCCGGGGCTCCAGCTCCCGCACCGCACCATCGTGCCGGTCGTCCGCTCCGACGGCTCGGGGTCCACCGCCCAGTTCACGATGTGGATGGCCGCCCAGCACAAGTCGTTGTGGAACGCGTACTGCGCGAAGGTCGGCCGCTCGGGTGCCTGCGGGCAGACCTCGTACTACCCGACCGTCTCCGGCATGATCGCCCAGTCCGGCGACCTCGGTGTCGCGGGCTACATCGCGCAGAACTACGGCGAGGGCGCGATCGGTTACGTCAACTACTCGTACGCCCTCAACGCGCACTATCCGGTCGCCAAGGTCCTCAACCACGCCGGCTACTACACCGAGCCGACCCCGCAGAACGTCGCGGTCTCGCTCCTCAAGGCGAAGATCAACACGAACAAGAGCTCCGCCGACTACCTCACCCAGCAGCTCAACGGCGTCTACAACGACACGGACCGGCGCAACTACCCACTCTCCAGCTACTCGTACATGATCCTGCCGCTGAAGGTGCAGGGCACGTTCACGAAGACCAAGGGCAAGACGCTGGGCGCCTTCTCCTACTACTTCATGTGCCAGGGCCAGCAACAGGCTCCCTCGCTCGGCTACTCACCCCTGCCGATCAACCTGGTGCAGGCGGGCTTCGACCAGATCCGCCGCATCCCGGGTGTGCAGACGCAGAACATCAACATCAAGAACTGCAACAACCCGACCTTCACCACCGACGGCCGCAACAAGCTGGCGGAGACCGCGCCTTACCCGTCGGCCTGCGACAAGCAGGGCTCGACGGCCTGCACCACGGGCAGCGGTGGCGCCAAGTCGTCGTCGGGGAGCGGGAGTTCGGGTGGTGCCGGTAGCAGCTCCGGTGGGAGCAGTGGCGGTACGGCCACCGGTGGAACGGTCGGCGGCACCGACGCCTCCGCCGCCGGCGGCACCGGTAGCGGCGGCTCCGCGCAACCGTCCGTCGACCCCGACACCGGCCAGGCCCTGACCTCGGGCGGCACCGGCACCGGAACGGGTAGCGGCGGCACCGGCACGGTCGCGGCCGCCGCGGACGGCACGATCGCCCTCGCCCAGCCGGTCGCCGTCTCCGCCGACCCGGGCTGGACCACCACCCAGACCCTGATGCTGCTCGCCGCGATCCTGGTCCTGGGTCTCCTGCTCCTCCCGTCGATCGCCTCCCGCCTGATGACGACACGCGGCACCAACGACCACCAGGACGAGGGGAGTTCACGATGACCGGCACCCCCGAAGCGCGCCGAACTCGATACAGACACCTCCGCCGCGCACTACGCCGCCTCCTCGCCGGCGCCGCCACCGGCGCCCTCGTCGGGCTCGCCGTGGCGCAGGCCGCGCCGCCCGCCGCGGCGACGACCAGTTCCGCCGTGACGGTGGCCGGTCGCGGTGAGTTCAAGGACATGCGGTTCACCGTCGACCAGACCACCCACCTCACCAGCCAGGCGGTGACGGTGAGTTGGACGGGCGGCACGTCGACCACGCTCGCGGGCACCCTGTTCGACACCGACTACGTGCAGATCATGCAGTGCTGGGGCGACGACGACGGGACGGTCCCCGCCAATCCCGGCCCGTCGCGCACCCAGTGCCAGTACGGCGCCTCCCCGACCACCGACCGGGGCAGTTGGCCCGGCAACGACTACGACGACACCCGCAAGGTCTTCTACAGCGCGGACCCGACCAACTACGGCCAGGACGACCGCTACGGCGCGGCCAACCCCAACGCCCCCGGCGAGGTCCCCTTCAAGTCGGTCGACGGCACGGTCATCACCAGCGGCACCCAGAACAACGCCCTGTTCAACCACAACACCACCAACGAGGTCGACTTCGCCCGCACCGGCGCCGACGGCACCGGCAAGGAGTACTTCGAGGTCCAGACCGCCAACGAGGCCCCGCACCTGGGCTGTGGCACCCCCGTGTCGACCAACGGCGTGACAAGGCCCCGGAGTTGCTGGCTGGTCATCGTCCCGCAGGGCCATCTCGACCTGGACGGCAAGCCGTACGCCGACCGCAGCCAGGTCAACGCGGGCTCCCCGGTCTCCTCCACCAACTGGAAGAACCGCGTCGCGATCCCGCTGCACTTCAACACGGTCGGCACCAACTGCGCGCTCGGCTCGGACGAACGCGCCACCACCGGCAGCGAACTTGTCGCCGACGCGATGACAAGTTGGCAGGCCGCCCTGTGCCCGACCGGCACGGTCTACGGCTACACGGAGCTGGGCGAGCCCGACACCCGGTCCAAGCTCACCGCCGACGGTTCCTCCGGACTCGGCTTCACCACCCGCGCGTTGGGCGCCGACGACGGTACGACGGCACCCTCCGGCACGACGGCCTACGCACCGGTCGCCCTGTCCGGAGCCGTCATCGGCTTCACCATCGAGCGAAGAGCCAAGGCCGGCGCCCCCGCGTCGATCGAGAGACTCGCCGGCACGAAGGTCGAGTCCATCGACCTCACCCCGCGCCTGGTCGCCAAGCTGCTCACCGAGTCGTACCGCAACTCCCCCTGGGGCGCGGTGCTGGGCGGCACCGCCGCCGGCGGCTACGGCTGGGCGAAGAACAACCCGGCGGGTCTGGCGAGCGACCCCGAATTCATCGCCCTGAACCCGGAGTTCGCGTATCTCTCGGTCGCCGAGACGCCCTCCACCGACACCGATCTGCTCACCGCGCTCGGCCACAGCGACACGGCCCGCGCACTGTGGCAGTGGATCATGTCGGACAAGGAGGCCCGTCAGTTCCTCGGCGGGATCTCCGACGACTGGGGCATGCGCGTCAACCCGTACTACTCCACCAACGCGGATGTGAACCCGACCGGTATCGCCTTCGACCCGTCGCACTCCGACGACTACCCCAAGAGCGACCCGTGGTGCACGATCCCGCCGGGCACCGGTGCCACCGACAAGCAGTGCATGGGCGACTTCCACCCGTACGTCGACGACATGCACGCCGGCGCCCTGCACACCCGCCGCGCCGACACTCTGTGGAAGTCGACCTGGGACTCGCTGGCCAACCCGCCCGTGTTCAAGAGCCCGGGTCCGCAGGTCGTCGGCTCCCGCTTCGTGATCACCGTGACCGACGCGGCCTCGGCCGCCCGCTACGGGCTCCAGACGGCCCGGCTGCGCAACAGCGCGGGCAAGTTCGTGGCTCCTACGACCACTTCACTGACCGCCGCCGCGAACAGCGCCACCGGCAGCCCGGTCGCCGAGGTCAGTCCTACGACCACCACCGCCAAGACCGCCTACCCGCTCGCCGAACTCGTCTACGCGGCCGTCCGCCCCGGCTCCCTGGACGCCGCCGCCCGCAAGGACTACGCGGCCCTGCTGCGCTACACGGCCGGCAACGGCCAGGTCAGCGGCGCCGACCCGGGCCTGCTCCCGGCCGGCTACGCCCCGCTGCCCACCAGGTTCCGCACCGCCGCCGACCACACGGCCACCGCGCTCCTGCACTACACCGGCCCGACCACCGCGACCGGCGGCGGCTCGACCGGGAACGGCGCGGGCGGCTCCACCAGCGGCAGCGAGACGATCGGCACCGGCGAGGGGGGCGTCGTCGTCCTCCCGGGCGGCGCGGGCACCGGCGACGGAGCCGCCACCCCGGCCGCCGCGAGTGCCGTACCGAGTGACTCGCCGTCGTACGACGGCGGCAAGGCCGTGGAGACGACGGCGGCGGGCACCACGCCCGCCGATCCGGCGAGCCCGCTGCGCTACGCGGTGCCGGTCGGTGCCGCCCTCGGCGCGGTGGCCGGTGTGGGCGCACCCTTCGCGGGCGGCGGCCGGGCCCGGCTGCCGCTCCGGGTGCCGTTGCCCGGCGGCCGGTCGATGACCGTCGTACCCCGACTCGCCCTGCCCGAACGGCTGCGAAGGCTGCTGCCACCGGGCCGGGGCTGACCCCGAGCGCCCGCGCGGCGCTCCCCACGGACGGCCGCCCGCCCCGAAAGGCAGTCGGGGCGGACGGCCCGCACCACCCTGCCAGATCCGCCTCACCTCCTCTCTCCTGGAGAACCGCAATGCGCAGAATGCGCCTTTCGGCGGCCATGGTCGCCGCCGCCGTGGTGTCCGGCACGCTGGCTCTGGCGAGCCCCGCGTCCGCCGACCCGACCCCCGCCGGAACCTTCCGCCAGCTCGTCGGCGTGGGTTCCGACACCACCCAGGACGTGCTCAACGCCCTCGCCGGCGACACGGTGAACGCCAAGAGCTACGCCGCCACCGCGGTCACGGCGGACGGCGCCGGTATCGCCTCCTACGACGCGATCGAGCCCGGCACCGGCTCCACCACGTCCACCATCACGACCCGCTCCGGCGGCGCGGCCTTCCTGCGCCCGAACGGCTCCGGCAACGGCCGTCTCGCCCTGAGCATGGCGCTGACCGGCGACAAGTTCCCCAACAGCTCCGGTGTCGCGGTCAAGGGCCAGATCGACTTCGCCCGCTCCTCCAGCGGCCCGTCCGCCTCCGGCAGCGCCCTGACCTACATCCCCTTCGCCCGGGACGCGGTCGGTGTCGCGGTGCGGGGCACGGCGCTGAACACCCTGACGGTGGCGCAGCTGCACGACATCTACGCGGGTTCGCTCACCGAGGTGAACGGCCAGACCGTGCACCCGAAGATCCCGCAGAGCGGCTCCGGCACCCGCAAGTTCTTCCTCGCCGCGATCGGCCTGACCGACGGCACCATCTCCCCGTCCATCCCGGTCGTCCAGGAGAACCAGGGCAACGCGGCCCTCACCGAGGACGGCGCGCTCGTCCCGTTCTCGGTCGGCAGCTGGATCGCCCAGAACAACGGCGTCGCCCCCGACTACAGCACCACCGCGGCCACCGCCGGCGGCCACCTCGCCTCCGTCGTCCTGCCCGGCGACACCGGCGCGACCAGCCCGGTCACCACCGTCAACGGCAAGCTCACCCCGGTGAGCGGCTACTACGAGAACTCCACCTTCGGCCGCGACGTCTACAACGTCGTCCCCAGCCGCGCGATCGACCCGAGCGGCCTCTTCTTCGACAAGGCGCTCTACGACGTCTTCGTCACCAGCGGCACCCACGAGGCGGCCCTCGCCTCCGACAGCGCCGAGTCGGTCATCGCGTCCTTCGGCTTCATGAACGAGTCGTACAACGGCTCGGTCAACCTCGCCAAGCACGCCAAGCTCGGCGGCCTGGAGGAGTCCGGCGTCGACCTGTCGACGCCGGCCGCGCCCGCCCTGAAGACCACCCTCGGCGACGCGAGCGTGAAGCTGTCCTGGACCGCCCCGGCGGCCACCGGCCTGCCGCTCACCGACTACCGCGTCACGCTGACCGGTTCGGACGGCGCCGTCGTCGCCGTCAAGGACCTGCCGGCCACCACCACGTCGTACGCCTTCACCGGCCTGGCCGTCGGCACCTACACCGCCACGGTCACCGGCGCCAACGTCAACGGCTCCGGTACGGCGGCCAGTTGGACCGGCGCCGTCAAGTACGCGAGCACCACCAAGGCGACCACCGCGACCACCGCGTACGGCGTGACCCCGAAGGTCGCGGTCACCGTCACCGGCACGCACGGTGTCGTCCCCAGCGGCAAGGTCACGGTGAAGGACGGCTCGACGGTCGTCGGCACCGGCACGCTGAACAGCTCCGGCAAGGTCACCGTCAACGTGTCGAACCACCTCAAGGTCGCCACGCACACCCTGTCCGTCTCCTACGCCGGCGCGACCAAGCTCAACGCGTCCTCGGCGACGGTCTCCCTGAAGGTCACCAAGGCGACCCCGGCGATCTCCAAGACCGCGCCCGCCACCATCAGCCACACGGCCCGCGCGAAGGTCACCGTCAAGGTCACCGCGACCGGCACCACCCCGGCCGGCACCGTGCGCATCTACCAGGGCACGAAGATCATCGCGACCGGCACGCTGAGCGGCGGCAAGGTGACCATCACCCTGCCGAAGCTGAGCAAGGGCTCGCACACCCTGCACGCGTACTACGCGGGCTCCTCGACGGTGAACGCGCGCTCCGGCGCCAACTTCGTCATCAAGTCCACCTGATCCACCAAGTCCCTTGATCCGCGCGGCTGTCGGGGAGACATGCACCGTCTCCCCGGCAGCCACCGGCCGAACAGCGAAGGAGGCGGGCCGCCGTGACCGTCGCCACCCCCGTCAGGCTCACCCCGGCCGCGCCCCGCACGCCCGTCCGGAACATCCGTGACCTCCGGAGCGTCACCGCCGTCCGCCACCTCGCCCGCGGCGGCCTGCTCAGCCTCGCCGCACTGCTGCTCGGCATCACCGCGCAGCTCCTCGTGTTCAGCGCCGCCCAGCAACACTCCGCGCAGCACGCCGACTTCGACGCACTGCGCGGCCAACTCGCCCTGGGCACCGCCCCGGTGTCCCAGACCGACCAGCAGGGCGGACTCCTCGCCCCCGGCACGCCGGTCGCGCTGATCGACATCCCGTCCCTGGACCTGAGCCAGGTCGTCCTGGAGGGCACCGACTCCACGGTCCTGACGGACGGCCCAGGACACCGCCGTGACACCCCGCTGCCCGGACAGGCCGGCACCAGCGTCCTGATGGGCCGGGCGGCGGCCTACGGCGGCCCGTTCGGAAGGCTGGCCGAACTCCGCGCGGGGGTCACCTTCACCGTGACCACCGGCCAGGGCAAGGCGAAGTACCAGGTCGTCGACGTCCGGCGGGCCGGCGACCCGGCACCCGCGCCCATCGCCTCGGGCGAGGGCCGACTGGTCCTGGTCACCGCGACCGGCCCGCACTACATGCCGTCCGGCGTCCTCCGGGTCGACGCCGACCTGATCTCGAAGGCCTTCCAGACCCCGGCCGCGGTGATCCGCTCCGGCACCCTGCCCGCCGCCGAGGAGCCCCTCGCCCGCCCCGACGGCGTGCCGTGGCCCCTGGTGATGTGGTTGCAGGCACTGCTGCTGGCCGCCGTAGCGGCGGTCTGGGCCTGGCACCGCTGGGGCCGCCACCAGACATGGATCGTCTTCGCCCCGCTCGTCGCGGTCCTGGGCCTCCAGGTCGCCACCCGCACCACCGAACTGCTGCCGAACCTCCTGTGAACCGAGGCAACCAGAGATGACCGTGACCGACACCGCCGAACTCCCCGCCCCCGCAACGCCTGTTGCCGCCCCCGCGACCCTCGAAGCCCGCGCCGTCTCGGCCTGGTTCGGCACCCACCAGGTGCTCGGCCAGGTGTCGCTGACCATGCCCGCGGGCCAGGTCAGCGCGCTCATCGGCCCGTCCGGCTGCGGCAAGTCGACGTTCCTGCGCACCCTCAACCGGATGCACGAGCTGATCCCCGCGGCGGCCTTCGGCGGCGAGGTCCTCTTCGACGGCGAGGACATCTACGACACGTCGTGGCGCCTGACGGACGCCCGCCGCCGTATCGGCATGGTCTTCCAGAAGCCGAACCCGTTCCCCGCCATGTCGATCTACGACAACGTGGTGGCCGGCCTGCGCCTGACCGGCACGCGGGCGGGCCGCCGCGAGAAGGACGAACTGGTCGAGGAGTCCCTGACCCGAGCGGGCCTGTGGAAGGAAGTCCGCGACCGCCTCCGCCAGCCCGGCGGCGCCCTCTCCGGCGGCCAGCAGCAGCGCCTGTGCATCGCCCGCGCGCTCGCCGTACGCCCCCGGGTGCTGCTGATGGACGAGCCCTGCTCGGCGCTCGACCCCACCTCCACCCGCCGGGTCGAGGAGACGATCCACGAGCTGGCCGGACAGGTCACTGTGGTGATCGTCACCCACAACATGCAGCAGGCCGCGCGCGTCTCCCAGCGGTGCGCCTTCTTCCTCGCCGAACAGGGCACCCCCGGCGGGATCGTGGAGGCCGGCGCCACCGACGACGTCTTCGGCTCCCCCAAGGACGAGCGGACGGCGGACTATGTGGCGGGCCGCTTCGGCTGAGCGCGACCGGAAAGTGTGAGGTTTGGATCGCCGGGAAGCGGTGAGGCGAGCGGAATGCGCGCTTCTCCCACCGCCTCCGCCGAGGTCCCCGTACGCCCCTCCGCCACCGCCATGTCCACCCTCGGCACGGCGAACCCCACCCCCGGGAAGCAACGCGCCCAGCGTGACCCCTTCTTCGACAACGCCAAATACCTGGCGATCGTCCTCGTGGCGATCGGCCACTCCTGGGAGCCGCTGCGCTCCGGCAGCCGTAGCGTCACCGCGCTCTACACGCTCGTCTACGCCGTACACATGCCGGCGTTCATCGTCATCTCCGGCTACTTCTCGCGGAGCTTCCGCGCGACCCCGCCCCAGATCCGACGCCTGCTGACGGGAGTGGTCCTCCCCTACGTCGTCTTCGAGACGGCGTACACCCTCTTCACCCGCTGGACGGACCACGCCCCCGACCGCGCGATCAGCCTGCTGGACCCGCTGTACCTGACGTGGTTCCTGGCGGCCCTGTTCGTCTGGCGCCTGACCACGCCGGTCTGGACCCACGTACGCCATCCGCTGTTGATCTCCCTGGGCATCGCGATGCTGGCCACCCTCTCCCCCTCCATCGGCAACGACCTGGACCTGCAACGCGTCCTGCAGTTCCTCCCGTACTTCGTCCTCGGCCTCTCCCTGAAGCCGGAGCACTTCCAGCTCGTACGACGGCCTGAGGTACGGCAGTTGGCGGTCCCGGTGTTCGTGTGCGCGCTCGCGGCGGCCTACTGGGCGGTCCCGCGCTTCGACTACGCCTGGTTCTTCCACAACGCGAGCGCGGACCAACTCGGCGCACCCGACTGGGAGGGCCCGGTCATGACGCTGACTCTGTTCGCCTGCTCACTCCTCCTCGTCGCCTGCTTCCTGGCCTGGGTACCGCGCCGCCGCACCTGGTTCACCGCCCTGGGCGCGGGCACGCTCTACGGCTACCTCCTGCACGGCTTCCTCGCACAGGGCGCCAAGTCCTGGGGCTGGTACGACCCGGCGTGGGTGCGGGGGCCCCTCGGCGAGATCACGGTGACGGTGGTGGCGGCCGTAGTCATGACGGCCCTGTGCACACCGCCGGTTCGACGGGTCTTCCGCTTCGCGATGGAACCGGAGATGCGATGGGCGTTCCGCCGCGACACGACCGAACTGGCCCGCCCCTAGCGATGGTTGTGGTGGACCGACGGACGACTGGATGAATTCGCCCTGAACCCAGCCCGACAATTCACGGTGACACGACGCCAGTTGGGAAAGGACCACAACCGATCTGATGGACGAGAGGTCACACGCTTTGTACGCATGTGAACTCGCCCACGGAGGTTGTGCAATGCCCGCTCGCTCAGCTCGTTCCACTTCTGCCCTGACCGTGGCCCTGGCCCTCGGTACCGGCCTGGCCGTTCCGCTGCTCCTCGCGGGGACGGCGGGCGCGGCCACGGCTCCGGCCACGGCCGCGCTGAGCACCGGTGGCGGGGAGGTCCTGTACAAGGCCGCCGCCGGCCAGACCAACAAGGTGACTGTCACCGCGTCCAGGGTGAGCGGCTCCGACAAGGTCACGTACGTCATCGACGACGTGGTCACGATCAAGGCGGGCACCGGATGCGCGTACCCCACCGCCTCGGACCACACGAAGGTCTCCTGCACGGTCACCACCGTGGACAGCCAGGACCCGTACGCCACCGCGAAGTTGACGCTCGGCGACAAGAACGACGTCGTCAGCTACAACAACAAGACCAACCAGACGTACTACTTCGCCTCGATCGACCTGGGCCCCGGCAACGACAGACTGGAGGACACCGGCCGCGTGGACGGCAACTACGTCTCGGGCGGAACCGGCAACGACAGCATCGACATCGGCAAGGCCGCGGTGGCCTGGGGCGGCGACGGCAACGACGGCATCGTCGCCACCGGCGGCCTGACCATCACCCAGGGCGGCAATGGCAACGACGCGCTCTTCACCGACGGCGACAGCAGCTCGTCCGACGGCGGCGACGGCAACGACACCGTCCGCGGTGGCGACGGCGACCAGATCCTGTCCGGCGGCGACGGCAACGACGTCATCGAGGGCTACGCCGGCAACGACTTCCTCTACGGCGGCAAGGGCAACGACAAGCTCTACGGCGGGGCGGGCGCCGACACCCTCTACGGCAACTCCGGCAACGACATCCTGTGGGGCGGCGCGGGCAAGGACTTCCTGTCCGGGGGCCCGGGCCGGAACGTCGTCCACCAGAACTGACACGCCCCAACAGGCGGTTGGATGTGCGGTGACGTCCGTTCGACGGGACGACTCAGGAGGCGGATGGCTCGATCTCCCCCGCAAAGACGATGACCTGGTCGATGAGGCTCCGCCGCAGATGGACGACGTCCGTTCCCGCCAGGCGGGGGCCTCCGTCCGGCGTGGTGAAGACCCACTGGTACCGGGCCCACTCGCCAGGCATGTCCACCGCTGAGCAGCGCACCATCGTGCCGGTCCCCGCCGGGTGGCGCCGGATGTCCAGCACGAACCGCTCGACCGCCTCGATTCCTTCGCTGCGACCCAACGGCCCCCAGAAGACCACGTCTGAGGTCAGGGCCTGGGAGAGCAGGGTGGTCACATAGCTGTCGTCCGAGGCGTTGAACGCGGAGATGAACGTGTCGATCGCAGAGCGTGCCGTCTCTTCCTGCATGCCCCAGTAGTACCAGCCGTTGCGCGTGCGCTCGTCCCGCGAGCCGCATTCCGATCACGGTGGACCATCCCGGTCACAGCACTAGGGAGTCACAGCGACCCTGGCCGCCCGCCGCCAAGCAACGAACTCCATCCCGAACCCGACGACGGACACACCGACCCCGCCCCCGAAGAACAACATGCTGTGCTGCTCCAGCGCGCCGAACAGCATCAGGTCCGTCCCGACAACAGGCAGCAGAACCCCACCCGCGGCGTACCAACGCCCTTTACGCGCCTGGACGATCGCCGAGGCGGCGGCGAGCGCCAGGATGAGGGCCATGACTGTTGTCCACACGGGGGCAGGGTCGCAGCACGGAGTCCCCGCGCTCAACCCCCGGCGCTGTTCGACGAGGGCGAGGGATCTCGCCGCCGCCCGGTCGACCACTGTGCCGGCCGCGCGTCGATGACCAGGCGTAACAGCCCCGGCAGGCAGCGGCACTCACACGCCCGCCGCCACCCGGACCGTACGGGCACCGGCACCCGCACCGACACGTACGCCGTGAATCACACTCGGCCCCACGTCGATACCGCGCACCGCCATGTCGAGCGCCCAGAGCCGCTCGGCCTGCGCCCGCCGTTTCGGGGTGTCCGGCTGCGTGTGACGAGGCTCGGCGAACACGTACGGGCGCACGGGGTCAATGGTGTCCGTGAACGGGAGCCCTTCCGCGGCATCGCGAGCGTACGGACTCCTGTGGGTCGGCAACGCGCACCGGACCTGTACCGGTTCCGGTGGCGTGGGGGCAGGGGTAGGCGCGGCCCGGTGCTTTCCCCGGGCGGGCAGCAGCAGTGAGCACAGGTTCGCGAGGGTGCGCGCGATAAGGTCGGCCACGTTCGTCAGCTCCTTATTAGCTGATGGGCTCTGCCCCGGTGACGACCTTGCTCGTCGTTGCCCGGGGCGATTACGGGCCGGACGACGAGATCGTGCACGGCGGGCCAGTGCCGGTATACGTGCAGATCGCCGGGGTCCTACGGGCCCGCATCAAGCGCGGCGACTGGCAGCCCATGCGCCCTCTGCCGGGCGAGCAGCGCCTCGCGGACGAGTTCGGCGTCGCCCGCATGACCGCGCGGAAGGCTGTTCGCGTGCTTGCCGACGAGGGGACTCTGTTCGTCGTTCCACAACGCGGCGCGTTCGTGGCCGGGCCCGGTCAGCCGTAGTCGGCCGACCACCTGCCGCGCGTGAAGTGGCAGACACCGTCCGGCGTGACGGTCACGTTCATGCGGGCCAGTGCCAGCAGGGAGACTGTGCGGTCGAATTTGCCAGGGAGCGGTCCCGTGGCGTCGCAGGTGATCATCCGGGGGAACATGCCGAGCGAGGCGATCCGTGCTGTCGCCGTCGTGGTCAGGTAGGGGTCGACGTCCATTGCCGTGACATGTCCGAGTAGGCCGCACGCAGCCAGGCCGACTCGTCCGCCGGCCCATCGCGCAGCACCCACGTGCATGGGCGAACTCACCGCGTTGGGTGCTGAGTTACGGCCACGACGATCACGGCCAGCAGTCCGCCGACGCTGCTCACGACGGGTCATCCGTGCTGCTCCTGCCATTGGTGTTCCTGTCGCTGGTGCTGGCGCATCAACACGTTGGCGTCCGTCTCCTTGCTGCCGTCGAACTCGGCGCGCGCGGCGTCGCGTTGAGCGGCGAGTTCGGAGCAGGTCAGGCACTCGGGGACAGGGACGGGCGGGCGGCTGATGTCGAAGTCACGGGAGGTGTTCACAGCACCTCACCCCGGCTTCGCGCGTTGGCACGTGCGGTCTCGGCACGCAGGCGCTGCTCCGGGCCGGCCGGCGTCAAGTCCCCCGGATTGACGGTCCATTCGGTCCCACCGCCGATCGGACGCAGGGACCACAGACCGCACCACTCGCCACGGAACGTGCCGACCCGACCTCGCGAGTCAACGATGATCGTGCCGACGGCCGGGACGTGTTGGGGGATGCCGGGAACATTTCCGGACACGACTGTTCCTCTCCGTAGCGATTCCACTACCAAGCGAGTTCAGCGTGACCTAGAGTCGATACCCGCTCAACCTGTGGGCTGCGAAGGGAAGGTCGGTAACGGGTGGTCAATCGCAAGGAGTTGGACCCCGAGAGCAGTCCGGAAGCCGCCTACGGGGCGCGCATCCGCACATTGCGGGAGGCCCGCGGGTGGAAGCAGGAGGACCTCTCCGAAGTGATGGGGTACTCCAGCACCCACATCTCGGCCGTGGAAACTGGTCGCAAGATTCCAACTCTCCGTTTTTCGCGCAGTGCTGACGTCGCCTTCCGGATCGTCGACACCGTGGACACGTTCGAGCGTCAGTGGCACGAGTTGAAGCGCGGAAGCATGCTGGAGGGGTTCCCGCAGTACGTCGAGCATGAGGGGCGGGCGGTGGAGATCCGCCTGTTTACGCTAGGGATCATCCCCGGACTGTTGCAAACACCCCAGTACGCACGGGTGTTGGCGGACAACGACGTGCGACTGGGCGCCATCGCACCCGAACAGGCCGAGGAACGCGTCTCGATCCTGGCGGAGCGGCAGGAGGCACTGGTCCGGCCCCGCCCTGCCACGATGCTGGTGGTGATGGACGAAAGCTGCATCCGTAGGCGGGTCGGCGGAGACGAGATCATGGGCGCTCAGCTCGACCGACTGCTGGAGTTCGCCGAGCAGCCGAACACCGTGCTCCAGATCGCCCCGTACGACATGGGGGAGCGCCGTCCGTTCAACCTCCCCATGAACCTTCTGACGATGTCGGACCTGTCCGCGATCGCGTACGCGGAATCCCAGATGCGAGGACATCTGGAGCGCGATACGAAGTTCGTACTTCCCCAACTGGCGGCCTACCATCAGTTGCAGGCCGAATCGCTGTCCCAGGCGGCATCGGTGGCCATGATCAAAGAGGTACGAAAGGGCACGCTGTGACCACGACCGAGACCCTCCGCTGGTTCAAGTCTTCCTACAGCAGCAACGGCGGCGACTGCATCGAGGTCTCCGCACACCTCGTCGCCCCGCGCGGCCTGGTCCCCGTCCGTGACTCCAAGAACACGGACGGCCCGGTGCTCGGCTTCGAGACGGCCGCCTGGTCGTCGTTCATCGGTGGCATCAAGGGCGAGAGCTTCCCCGCCTGAACCACCGGGACGTCATCGCTGGTTGGTCGTAGGAGACGCCAAGCACGCCCAGGTCCGATGGGTCGACACCGACGCCATCCCCGACCCTCGACGGCTGGAGCTGATGCGGCGGCCGAGCTCACGCCTCGCCCACATCACCCCCGTAACCCCTTTCCCAACTGTCACAGTCATGACATACCCTTCACAAAGCAGCCGCGCCCCGCGCGTCACCGCGTCTCTCATCCGCGGTCACGTCCGGGTGTTGCGCGGCGCTCTCAACTCCCGGTCTCCGGACCGGTTTGCCTTGTGGGGGAACAGCAGTGCGGATGCGCAGCATCTCGACCGCGACAGCGCTCGCGGTCCTTTTCGGTTCGGCGGCGCTCAGCGTCGTAGCGGCGGGTACGGCCTCGGCGGCGACCGCCAACGTCGCCTCGCCCGGCGGCCTCGTCGTGGACGGCGCCCTCAAGCGGGTGTTCGTCGGCGACACCTCGGCCGGCACCGTCGCGGCCACCGACTACTCGGGCAACGTCCTCGCCTCGGCGGGCGGCATCGGCTCGGTCACCGACCTGACCGTGTCCGACGACGGGGCCACCGTGTACGCAGCGGTGCAGAACACGCACGAGATCGTGGCGATCGACGCGGCCACCCTCGACGTCAAGACCCGCTACGCGGTGCCCACCGACACCGGCCCGCGCCACATCGCGTTCGCCGGCGGCAAAGTGTGGTTCACCTACGGCGATCAGTGGGACGGCGACCTCGGTTCCGTGGACCCGGCAGTGGACCCGGCCGGCGGCACCGACCCGGTGACGATGGCCCAGTTCCCGAACCAGGGCACCTCCGTCGATATCTGGGGCCAGGCCCTGCTGGACACCGACCCGCTGCGGCCGGGCGTACTGGCCATCGGCGAGACCGGTATCTCCACCGACTCCATGGCCGTGGTCGACGTGTCGAGCGGGACGCCCGCGCTGACCGCCTGGTACCACGGCGACTACACGCTGAACAGCGGCATCGGCGACATCGACCTCGTCGCGGGCGCGGACCAGGTGCTGGTCAACGGCACGGTGCGGGACGCCTACGCGGACGGCAAGTTCAGTCAGGCGGGCACCTACCCGAGTGGTCAGCGGGCCGACATCGCACTCGACGGCACGGTCGCCCAGGCCAATGGCAACACGATCACGACGTACAGGCCGAACGCCACGAAGGCGATCCGCACGTACAGCGTCGGCTCCTACGGCACCGCCGACCTGACCTGGGCCCCGGACAACTCGCGTCTCTTCGTGCTCGCCGGGAACTCCGGCGGCGGCTACACGCTCAAGGCGCTGACCGACCCGGAGAAGAACGTCCCGACCCTCACGGTCAACGCCCCCTCCTCCGCCGCCCGCGCCAAGAAGCTCACCGTCACCGGCAAGCTCTCGGCGACTGTCGCGCTGCCGGCCGGCGCCAAGCTGACGGTCACCCGCACCGACCTGGAGTCCACGAAGGGCAAGGCGCTGCCCGCCGTCACGGTGGCGGCGAACGGCACGTACTCCTTCACGGACACCCCGCCGGTCGGCGGCACGGTCACCTACAAGGTGAGCTACGCGGGCGACGCCGGGCACGCCGCCGTCAGCGCCTCCGACAAGGTCGCCGTGTCGCGCGCGGCCACGAGCCTCACACTGAACAACAACGGCAAGCTGTACGGCTACGGCGCCGACGTGAAGTTCACCGCGCACCTCGGCACGACCTACAAGAACCGTACGGTCGCGATCTACACGGACCCCTTCGGCGCCGACAAGCCGAAGAAGCTGGTCAAGACCGGCAAGGTCAACTCCAGCGGCAACATCTCCGTGACCGTGGACATGACCCGCGACACCGCCGTCTCGGCCGTCTTCGCGGGTGACGCCCGCTACGCGTCCAAGACGGTGAAGGTCACGGCCTACGCCAAGGTCAAGGTGTCCACCGCGATCAGCAAGCAGTACAAGACGGCGAAGATCGGCTCGACGTCGTACTACTGGTTCCACAAGAACACCGCGCCGATCGTCACCACGACGATGACCTACTACAAGAACCGCCAGGAGCGGCTCGACCTTCAGGTCTACTACAACGGCCGCTGGTACGACTCCGACTCCGAGTACTTCGGCCTGGGCACGAACGGCAAGGTCGCCGTGAACCTGGGCGCCCCCGGCCAGTCCGGCATCAAGGCCCGCGTCCGGGCCGCGTACATCAACGGTTCGTCCGGGGACAACGTCAACTCGACGACGTACACCGGCTGGAAGTACCTGTACTTCTCCAACTAGCGCCCGCTACCAGGCGTACGGCAGCTCCGCCTCCACGACCGTCGGTCCGCCGGCGGGGCTGCTGACCCGGGCGGTCCCGTCGAGGGCGGCGATCCGGCGGCGCATGCCGAGCAGTCCGGTGCCGTCGGCCTCGTCGGCACCGCCCTTTCCCTCGTCGCGCACGAACACCGTCAACCCGTAGGGCGCACGGGCCAGTCGGACCTGCGCGCGCTCCGACCCGCTGTGCTTCGCCGCGTTGGTGAGCGCCTCCGCGACCAGGAAGTAGGCCGCGGCCTCGACCGCCGCCGGGGCGCGCGGGCCGGTCGCCAACTCCTCCACGTCCAGCGCGACTTCGAGCCCGCTGCTGGCGGCGAGCGCCCGTACGGCGCCGGCCAGGCCCCGGTCGGTGAGGATCGGCGGGTGGATGCCCCGGACGACGAGCCGCAGTTCCGTCAGTGCCTCCTCCGCCTGGTCCTGTGCCTGCGCGAGAAGGGCGCGGGCGGCCTCCGGATCGCCGCCGCCCTCCCGGTCGTAGGCCCGCTTGGCGAGTCCGATCCGCATCGACAGGGACACCAGTCGGGCCTGCGTGCCGTCGTGCAAGTCCCGCTCGATACGGCGGAGTTCGGCCTCGTGCGCGGCGATCACTCCGGCCCGGGTCTCGGCGAGCTCCTCGACGCGCTCGGTGAGCAATGCCTTCGGCGACGGCTTCAGCAGCGCCGCCGACCAGCGCGCGTCGAGGTCCGCGAGCCGCCCGATCAGCGGCAGCACGACGGCCCGCCGGCGCAGCAGTCCGCACCGCACACCGTCGACGGGCAGTCCTACGATCCACAGCGGGACGGCGAGCAGTCCGAGCAGGCCGTAGCCGTAGTGGGCGACCATCCAGCGCAGGTCCCTGAGCGTGCCGGGGTCCCGCACCGCCGCGACGAACCGCTCGCGCAACGGCAGCCCGTCCAGCGGCCGGTACGCCTCAGCGATCCCGCGCCCGCTCCACCCGGCCACCTGCCGCCGCTTCGCCCCGGCGATCCGCCGTACCAGCAGGACCGCCTCGGGCAGCATCCAGGCGCCGATCACGAACACGGTCCCGATGGTCGTGATCTCCAGCACGACGACGAAGAGATACGTCCCGAAGGCCATGGCCACACCTTTCGAGAGGTGAGCCGTGGCCCGCGCCGCCTGCCGCACTGTCTTACCCATGCCCACCACGTTGGCACCGGATCGCGGCCGGCGCGGGAGAGCAGGGTGCCGGATGCGTGGTGTAGCGGACTACACCGTCAGCCGTCGGCCTCAGCCGTCCGTGGCCCCGCCCGCGGCCCCGGACGTGAACACCGTGTCCAGGCCCGTCATGAGCTGGCCGTACGCCCGCTCGGCCAGCGTGACGGCTTCGTCGTAGGCCTCGTCGGCGGTGCGGCCGGAGGCCATCGCGCGCCAGTTCTCCACGCCCAGTTCCTGCTGGGCGACGATCAGGTGGGTCGCGGCCAGGCGTCTGGTGAGCGGGGTGGAACCGCCGGAGTGCGGGAGGGCCTGGGCGAGCGCGTCGATCTCCTGGCTGCGGTAGCGCTGGACCAGGCCGGTCTGGAGGCTCGGTGTGCCGTAGAGCAGGTCCATGAAGCTGAGCACCTCGGGGTGGTCGTTCAGCCCGGTGATCGGGTCGCGGGCGGCGAGGCGGTCCAGGAAGTGGTCGCGCAGGGCGGCCGTCGGGGTCAGGCCGGGCGGACGCTCGCGCACCACCCGGGCCGCTTCGCCCAGGTGGTCGGCGAAGCGGTGCAGGACCAGGTCCTCCTTGGTCGGGAAGTACCGGAACAGCGTGGCCTTGGAGACCTCTGCGGCGGCCGCGACCTCGACGACCGACACCTCGTCGAACCCCTTCTCGCGGAAGAGGCGCAGGGCTTCGTGCGCGATGAGGTTCCGCGTGCGTTCCTTCTTCCGCTCGCGCAGACCTGCGGGTTCGTCCATGCGGCCAGGATAACAGACGACGAGACTCGGCCTTGAATGAGGCCTGGAATAGAAAGAGACCAAGAATCTTCTGATACCCGGTTGCATTTTCTCGTCCGGCGATGTTCCATGGATGCGACGACGAGGGAACGACGAGCAGGGGACCGACATGAGCGACACAGACGTCCTGATCGTGGGCGCCGGGCCGACCGGCCTCACGCTGGCCATCGAGCTGGCCCGGCGCGGCACGGGGGTGCGGATCGTGGACGCGGCGCCCGTTCCGCACCGGGAGTCACGGGGCAAGGGCCTTCAACCACGCACCCTGGAGGTCCTGGAGGACGTCGGCGTCACCGAGCGCGCCCTCGCCACCGGGACGACCAGGCTGCCGTTCCGCAAGTACTTCGACGGCGCGCATGTGAGCGACACCGACCGCGCCGCGGACACCCGCCCCACACCGGACGCGCCGTACGACACAGGGGTGCTCATAGGGCAGTGGCAGGTGGAGGAGATCCTGCGCGACCGGCTCGCGGAGTTCGGGATCACGGTCGAACGCGGCCTGGAAGTCACCGGGTTCGAGCAGGACGAGAACGGCGTCACGGCGGTCCTGGCCGACGGGGAGCGCATCAGGGCCGGCCGTCTCGTCGGCTGTGACGGCGGGCGCAGCCGGGTGCGCAAGGCGATGGGGGTGCGGTTCGACGGTACGACCGAGCCGGCGCAGTCGATGGTCGTCGGTGACGTGGCGGCCGAGGGGATCAGCCGGGACTTCTGGCATCAGTGGTTCACGCCGGACGGGGGCGTGATGCTGTGCCCCATGCCCGGAACCGACTCCTTCCAGTTCCAGGCGGGCCCCGAACTCGACGCGGACGGCGAGCCGTTGCCGCCGTCGCTGGAGAGCTTCCAGCGGATCTTCGACCGGCACGCCCGCGTGCCCGGCATCAAGCTGACCGACCCCACCTGGCTCTCCGTCTGGCGGGTCAACGTCCGCATGGTCGACCGGATGCGCGTCGGCCGGGTCCTCCTCGCCGGGGACGCGGCGCACGTCCATCCGATCGCGGGCGGACTCGGCATGAACACCGGTATCCAGGACGCCTACAACCTGGGCTGGAAGCTGGCCCTGGTGACGGCGGGCCGGGCGGCACCCGGACTCCTGGACACCTACGAGGAGGAGCGCCTCCCGGTGGCCGCCTGGACCCTGGGCATCTCGACCGACCTGTACGCCCGGGTGCTGGAGGCGGTCAAGGAACCCGGCACCGGTATCGAGGCCGCCGCCGCGCCCCCGATGGGCACCGGCTACCGCTGGAGTTCACTGGCCGCCCCGGCCGGCGCCGGCGACCCCGACGTCCTGCGCCCGGGCGACCGCGCCCCGGACGCGCCCTGCCTCGACGCCTCGGGCCGTCCCGTCCGGCTCTTCCAGGTGTACGCGGACCCGCGATTCACACTGCTCGGCTTCGGCACCGAAGTCGCGGACGCGGTGGGCAAGTTGGCGGTCGAGCACCAGGACCTGCTCCAGGCGTTCACGCTGGACACCGACCTGCGCGACCACGAGGGCCATGCCCGACGGGCGTACGGCGTCACAGACCCGGCCCTGGTGCTGGTCCGCCCGGACAACCACATAGCGCTGCTCACCCGCGACCCCGCAGAGGTGAACGACTATCTGTCCCATATCGCCACGATCGGCCCGAAAGAGTGATACTCGGAGTATGAGCATGGCAACGTATGAACTGCTGGCCGCGTCGCACAACGCGCTCAACATGACCGTGGCCTTTCTCGGTGGCATGGTGATCGCAGGCGCGCTGGTCTGGGCCGTAGGTTTCGGCATGAAGGTCCGGGACCAGGAACTTCCACGGCCGCTCCCCGAGGAGCAGCCCCACCTCCCCGTCACCGGCGCCGTCCATGAGATGCGCGAGATGCGGGAGCCCGACGAGATGCCCGTCGCCTCGGAGGAGAAGGAACGGCTCATGCCCTACCAGCTCCACCACTCCGGAAGCAGAACGGGCAAGGAACAGAAACGACAGCGCTGGCTGCCCGGAAGAAGCGGCTCCTTCGGCGGCGGCGGCATCGGCCACGTCTGACCCGGGCCTCACCGGGCGGGCGTACCGTCAGCTGAACCGCTTTCGGACGGACAACAGCGCGGCATACCCGCCCACCGCCACGGGCACCCCCACCACACACAGCAGTCCACTGCCGGCCGAGCCGAAAGCCGTCAGCGCCGTCCCGGTCATGGCCACCGCGGCCGCGGCGGACTCCGCCCGCAGTTGCGGCGCCGAACGCCTGCTGGCCTCGGGCTTGACGAGCTGGCGCCCGAGGAGCACCTGAACGGCGTTGACCGCGGCCAAGGCGGCGGCGAGCACGCCCACGACGAGCATGGCTATGTCGGACATGGCGAGAAACTACCGCGCCGGGAACAGACAGAACTCGTTGCCCTCCGGGTCCGCCAGCAGGTGGTGGTCCTCGTAGCGGGTGAGGACGGTCGCGCCCAGGTGCACCAGGCGGGCGGTCTCGTTCTCCAGGTCCGTCGCCAGCAGGTCCAGGTGGAGGCGGTTCTTCACCGACTTGGGCTCGGGGACGAGCTGACACCAGATCCGCGGACCGCCGGCGCCCGGTTCGATCAGTACGGTCGGGTCGTCCTCCGGGCCCGCGATGCCCAGCGCACGCAGGCGGGCCAACTCGGCCTCGTCGTAAGGGGCTACGGCGTACCCGTCCAGCGCCGCCGCCCAGAAACGGGCCGTGGCGGCGGGACGGGCGCAGTCGATGACGATGTCGTGGAGTCGGGCCATCGGGACAGCATGCGCGCCGACTACCACCGCCGTCCCGCCCCCCTTCGGCTCGCTACCGGTTCGCTCCGGTGGGCGCGGGGTGGTTGACCGCCAGTGCCCAGATCACGAACACGTCGACCGCGATCATGATGACCGACCAGACCGGGGCGTAGGGGAGGAACATGAACTGGAGAATCGCGCTGAGGCTCGCGAGGACGATGCCGCAGACGCGGGCCCAGCCCATGTTTTTGAGGATGCCCCAGCCGGTGATCACGCCGACGGCGCCGAGGCAGACGAGAATGACACCCCAGCCGGTGAGGTTGATGCTGTAGATGTAGCTGCCGACGCGGGCGTACACGTCGTCCTTGGCGAGCGCGGAGATGCCCTGGAGGATGGCGATGACGCCGTTCATCAGCATCAGGACACCGGCGAAGACGGCACCGCCGGCCGCTAGCCCGCCGCCGGACGGGGGCGCGCCGTAGCCCTGCGTGCCGGGGGCCTGGCCGGAGTCGCCCCAGGCCGAGGGCTTCTCCTCGCCCCTGGGCGTCGAGTGCGGCTGCTGTGTCGAGTGCGGCTGTTGCGTCATGGCCGTGCCCCACCTCTCTGTGGTCACTGGTGCTTCGGTGCTTCGACCATCCGGCCGTGGCACTCCCCCCACCAGGGGAGTTACGCCGTACGGGTGAGCACATCGGGTGACGTCGGCGTGCGGTCCCACGGCAACGGACCTTCACTGGAGGGACGACCCGGGGAAGCGACGACTCATGGAGGCGACATGGCCTGGAACAGGCACGGCGGCGCGATGCTGACGGCGGTCGTCGCCCTCGCCCTCACCGGAGTGACCGGGCTGACCGGCTGTTCCGACGACGGCACTCCGTCCTCCGTCGCCAGCAAGGCCGCGTCCGCCGTCGAGTCCGTCGGCTCACAGGCCGCCAGCGCGGTCTCGTCGGCGACCGCCGAGGCCGGCCGCAGACTCGACGAGGTGAAGAACGGTGTCGACGCCAAGGACGCCGTGAAACTCGGCGCACCGGCCACCGACTCGGCCGGCCGCAGCACCGTCGAGATCACCGCCGACAACACCGCGGACTCGGCCAAGTCCTTCGCCGTGCAGGTCGAGTTCAAGGACGCGGGCGGCAATCTCCTCGACACCGTGGTCGTCACCGTCTCCGACGTCGCGGCCGGAAAGTCCGGCAAGGCGACCGCCCGCAGCAACCGCGAGCTGTCGGGCGAGGTGAAGGCGGAGGTCGGGCGGGCACTGCGTTACTGACCGCCCGGCGGCGCCGGCGGGCGGCCCCCGCGCTCGGTCAGGCCATCCAGAAGAAGACGGCGGTCATCCGCTTCTCGTCCAGGGTGCTGCCGTGGTAACCGGTCGCGCTGTGCACGAGGTTGGCGTGGTAGAGCAGCAGGCTGTTGTACCGGTTCGGCACGCGGACGTCCTCCTCGAAGGCGTCCGGCGCCACGAACCGTGTGCCCAGCGCTTCCACGAGGTTGTTGTGCGGCGCCTGTACGACATTGCCGCCGAGCCGTCCGCCGGGCAGGTGCTGGCGGTAGAAGCTGGTGCCGCAGTCCTTGGGCACGGAGGGGTTGAGGTACAGCACGGCGGCGTACCGGCACAGGGCCCGCGAGTCGGTGTGGGGCCGGGGCTCGCTCTCGCCCTCCCCCACGACCTGGACGCAGTTGTGGTTGAGGGTCCCGCCGCCGGGCGCCTGCTGCACCCACAGTTCCCTGGCGCCGGTGGCCTGCTTCACCAGCCGTTCTATGCGCCCCAGTTCGGACGGTTCGAGGCCCGGCATGGTGCGCAGCCCCGGCCAGGTCTCCGAGGTGTACGGATACCCCTTCACCCAGTCGTCCTTGGCGAGACACCGCTCCCGTACGGCGTCCACGTCCGGGAGTACGTCGTTCAGCACCCAGTAGTCACGGCCCTTGGTGGGCTTTCGGTAGGGGAGGACGGGGAGTTGGGCCTGGCGGGCCCGCTGGGGGTGTGGGGGGAGTGGTGGCATGGGGCCGAACGTATAGCGGGGTGCGGCGGGGCTTCGTCAACGTGATGCCATGTCCCGGTCAACATTCTTTCAACGCGGGGACGAGACCCAGGTCACATCGGGGGCTGTCACATTCCTGCCGGGTCGTTCCGTCAGACCTGTGTAAGCAAGCAACGGCAACGAACCGCAGAGGAGCCCACCATGGGTGCTCGTTTGAACGCCTTCGCCAATCCGATCGCCGGCAAGGCCCTGAAGCACTTCATGGCGGCGGGCAAGGTCATCGACGACTCGCCGCTGCCCACCGCCACACAGGAACTCGTCAAGCTCCGCGCGAGCCAGATCAACGGGTGCGGGTTCTGCACCGACATGCACAGCAAGGACGCGGCGGCCGCCGGGGAGACGGCGGTACGGCTGAACCTCGTCGCCGCCTGGCGCGAGGCCACCGTCTTCACCGACGCCGAGCGCGCCGCACTGGAACTGACGGAGCAGGGCACCCGCATCGCGGACGCGGCGGGCGGCGTGCCGGACGAGGTGTGGGCGAACGCGGCCAAGCACTACGACGAGGACCAACTGATCGCCCTCGTCACGCTGATCGCCCTCATCAACAGCTACAACCGCCTCAACGTCATGCTCACGATGCCGGCCGGCGACTACAAGCCCGGCCAGTTCGGCTGACAGGCCGTCGCGACCCGGCCACCTCCACGCCGACCCGAGCCGCGTCCGGAATCACCCCGGCGTGCGCGGCGACCGTCGCGGGCAGGCGGAGCCCCGAGCCCGCCGCCTCCCGCGGTACGGTCGCCGCCGGGTCCGGCACACCTCCGCGCCGGCGGCCGTCGTCCGCGGTACGGCACCCCGCAACCGGGGCGCGAAGCGGATACCCGAAACCGGGCCCAAACCGGAGGCACCACCCGCCACTTGTGACGCGCCCCACTCCGGCTTTACCAAAACAAAAGACTTCGCGGGCTCCCCCGATCCGTATTCCCCACTGTCCGTACCGCCGACGGGCGGTCCACGACACAGGAGGTACGGTGCGCTTTTCGCGGAACGCGACGGGAACGATGGTGGTGGGAGGGGCCCTCAGCCTGACCCTCGTCGCACTCGCCTATCCGGCAATGCTGGGCGTCAACACGGTCGCCAGCGCTTCCACACGCGTGATCGCCAACACGCAGTGGGGGCCGCTGACCGAAGGCGACCGGGACTTCGTGGTCAAGGTGCGCGCGGCGGGTCTGTGGGAATACCCCGTCGGCCAGATGGGCCTGAAGAAGGGGGCGAGCCCGGCGGTCATCACCGCGAGCAAGCACCTGATCGACGGTCACGCGGCGCTGGACACCACCGTCCGCAAGATCGCGCCCATGCTCAACATCACGATCCCGAACCAGCCCAGCCCGCAGCAGCAGGGGTTCATCAACACGCTGAACGCGGACAGCGGCAAGCAGTTCGACACGGACTTCGCCAACATCCTGCGCGTGACGCACGGTTCGATCTTCAACACGATCGCGAAGATCCGCTCCACCACCGAGAACACCCTGGTACGGACCCTCGCCGACCAGGCCAACGCGACGGTCCTGGACCACATCACGGTGATGGAGAACACCGGTCTGGTCAACTTCAGCCAGGTCCTCTTCCAGGAGACGACCCCGCCGAAGCTGCCGGCCACCGACCTGACCCCGCCGCCCCCGGCCGCGGGCCAGCCGGAGGTGGTGCTCACCCCGCCGGTGAACAGCACCACCCAGCCGCCGGTCCTGCCGGGCGAGTCACCGACCCAGAGCGCGGCCGGCGCCACCCCGACCGTGGGGTGAGCGCCCCGTACAGCGCCTCACGCCCCCAGCCATACGGTCGTGTCCGGCCCCAACTCCCCGTCCCCTGCCACCGGTTGGCCGCTGCTGCTCAGCAGCACCTCCCCCGGCGGCAGGGCGACCGGCCGGTCCGACAGGTTGGTGACACACCGCCAGCCGTCGGAGCGCGCGAAGTGCAGGACGCCGGGCGGGCTGTCGGCGGCCCAGGTCAGCGACTCCCCGTCGAGCAGCTTGCGGCGCAGCCGCAGTGCGGTGCGGTAGAGCTCCAGGGTGGATCCCTCCGTACCGTCCTGTGCCTCGACGGCGTACGACGCGAAACCCGCCGGCTGCGGCAGCCACGCGGGCCCCGCCCCGAAGCCGTACGACGGACCGCTCGAAGTCCACGGCAGGGGCACCCGGCAGCCGTCGCGGCCCTTGTGGGTGTGGCCCTGTTGTTCCCAGATGGGGTCCTGGAGGACCTCGACGGACAGGTCGGCGACCTCGGGCAGTCCGAGTTCCTCGCCCTGGTAGACGTACGACGAACCGGGCAGCGCCAGCATCAGCAGGGTCGCGGCGCGGGCCCGGCGCAGACCGGCCGCCGTATCGAGCGGCGGAGTACGGCCGTCGGACAGCAGCCAGGCGTTCGGGTCGGTGCCCGGGGGCAGCATCAGGCGCGAGGCGTGTCGTACGACGTCGTGGTTGGACAGCACCCAGGTCGCCGAGGCGCCCGCCGCGCGGGCCGTCGCGAGCGAGCCGGTGATCACCTCGCGCAGTTCGTCCGCGTCCCAACCGGCCTCCAGGTACTCGAAGTTGAAGGCCTGGCCGAGCTCCTCGGGGCGGGCGTACAGGGCGCGGCGGGCGGACGGTACCCAGGCCTCGGCGACCGCCATCCGGGGCGGGCTGTAGGTGTCGAAGACCGTACGCCGCCAGTCCCGGTAGATCTCGTGGACCGCGTCACGGTCGTAGTAGGGGTGGCTGCCGGGCGGGAGCGAGTCGAGGACGGCCTCGGCGTTCGCCGCGATGGGGCCGATGTCGCGCAACGGCTCGGCGAGGTCCTTGACCAGGGCGTGCGCCACGTCGACGCGGAAGCCGTCGACGCCGCGGTCCGACCAGAAGCTCAGGGTGGTGCGGAAGTCGGCCCGCACCTCCTCGTTGTCCCAGTTCAGATCGGGCTGTTCGGGCGTGAAGAGGTGCAAGTACCACTGCCCGTCCGGTACTTGACGCCAGGCGCTGCCGCCGAAGACCGACGGCCAGTCGGTGGGCGGGAGTTGACCGTCCGCGCCGCGCCCGTCCCGGAAGACGTACCGGTCGCGGGCGGCGGAACCGGGCGGCGCGGCCAGCGCCTCCTGGAACCAACTGTGCAGCCGCGAGGTGTGGTTGGGCACGATGTCGACCATGACCTTCAGACCCAGCCGGTGCGCCTCGGCGACCATCGCGTCGAAGTCGTCGAGGGTGCCCAGGCGCGGGTCGACGTCCCGGTAGTCGGCGACGTCGTAGCCGCCGTCGGCGAGTTCCGAGGGGTAGAAGGGGCTGAGCCACAGCGCGTCGACACCCAGCGTGGCGAGGTGGTTGAGGCGCTCGGTGATGCCCCGGAGATCGCCGAGCCCGTCGCCGTCCGCGTCGGCGAAACTGCGCGGATAGACCTGGTAGAAGACGGCCTGACGCCACCAGTTCGGGTCACGGGAGGACAGGTCGGTCACGTGGTCTCCTTATGAATTCCCTCTGGAACGAGGCAAGTTGACAGTCATCTTCCGGTAGACCCACGATGTGTACACGCTGTGGCGCATGTGACCAATGGGCCCGGTGTTCCTTCGCTCTTCACACCTTGCACAGGCCAGGATGGGATAAGTATGTCCATAGCGAGTCGTGTCACCGTGCGTCGCCTGTTGGGGACAGGCGCCGCCTCCCTCGCCCTCGCCGCTGCCTCCGTCGGCGCCGCTTCCGGCGCCTGGGCCTCCAGCGGCCACGGCGACGGCGGTGACGGTTGGGGCTCCGGCGGCCACTACCGGCCCGGCTCAGGTGCCGGTACGGTCACCGGGACCGAGGGCTGCCAGTTCTCGCTGGACGGCACCGACTTCTACCCCTCGGTCAAGGTCGACGACCAGAACCTGAAGCCGACCGACGACGGCAAGATCCACATCAAGGTCCGCACCGCCGGTGACGCCGACACCTGCACCGCCTCGCTCGCCTCGTACATCGCGCACGGCCCGACCTTCGCCACCTCGGGGCAGCAGGTCTTCGTCGACTTCGACACGGTGACCGTGAAGAAGGGGCAGACCGACTCGCTCGACATCGCGGTGCCGGACGAGGGCTGCTTCGCGCAGATCGACCTCTACCGGGGTGCGGTCAAGTTCGACGGCAACCCCGCCGCCGGCGACGGCCTCGTCCACGGCGACCTGCCCAAGGGCCCCGACCACCCGGTCATCAAGGACAAGCTGATCGCGGCCTGGAACGGCGGCACGAAGGACTGCACGACCACCGAGTCCCCGTCCCCCTCCGCCCCCGCGTCGGTCCCGCCGAGCACCCCCTCGGCCTCCGAGTCCACGACCCCCTCGGCGACGCCGAGCGCCTCGGAGTCGACCTCGACGTCCACCCCGACCCCCTCCGCCACCGAGTCGACCACCACCCCGGCAGCGCCCACGCCCAACGGCGGCGGCGGTGACCTCGCCGAGACCGGCGGCGGCAGCAACACGGGCGCGATCGTCGGCGGCGCGGCGGCGCTCCTGGCCGGCGGCGCGGCGATCGTGGTGGCCACACGACGCCGCCGGGCTTCACACTCGTAGCCCTGGGCGGGCCGGCTGCCTCCCGAGGTCAGCCGGCCTCCACCGTCGTCAGCCACAGCTTCACGTAGCGCTCCACGTCGACGTCCAACCCCACGTCCACCAGGGCCTGTTCGCGGGCCCCGTCGTGGATCTCGGACTCGCCGTGGCGGGTGCGGCGGTCGACGATGGTCTGGCCGCGCGACGGGCCGGGGGCGAGGGAGACCTCGACCGGCAGCAGGCGGGTGGTGAGGCCGTCCGGGTCGGCGACCGCGCAGACCGCGCCCGCGTCGCCGAGCCCGCCGGTGGGGACGAGGTCGCCGGAGGCGGCCGGGTAGCGGTGGGCGAGCAGGTCGCCGGCCAGCCGCAGCCGGGGCTCCGCGCTCTCCCGCAGCCGCCGTACGTCGGCGGCCGGGACCTGGACCCGTTCGAACACGTCCAGCCCGTACATCGTGATCGGCACCCCGGCGGTGAGCAGGATCGCCGCCGCCTCCGGGTCGTGCCACACGTTGAACTCCGCGACCGGCGTGGCGTTCCCGACCTCCACCGCGCCGCCCATGAACACGATCCGCTCGATGTTGCGGGTCACCTCGGGGAACGTCCGCAGCAGCAGCGCGATGTTGGTCAGCGGCGCGGTCGGGATGAGGGTGACCGGGCGCGGGGAGGCGAGGATCTCCCGGCGCAGCAGCGTCACCGCGTCCACGTCGACGGGCCTGCGCGCCGACGCGGGCAGCCCCATGTCCCCCATACCGTCCTGCCCATGGACATGCGCGGCCGACCGCGCCGGCTCGATCAGCGGCCGGGCCGCCCCGCGCGCGACCGGGATGTCACCGGCCCCGGCGTGGTCCAGGACGATCAGCGTGTTCCGTACGACCTGGTCGACGTCCGCGTTCCCGGCGACACAGGTGACCGCGCGCAGGTCGAGACCCGGGTGCCGAACGGCGAACAGCAGCGCCAGGGCGTCGTCGACCCCGGTGTCGCAGTCGATGATCACAGGGATGGGCTGACCGCTCACGGCAGGTTCCTTTCGACTGACGCACAGGGCTGTTCGTTTCGGTGCAGGGTCGGTTCAGTTAGGTTCGATTCGATTCGCTTGTGACCTTACGCATCCGCCCACAGTTCGGCGCCGCGCGCCTCGACCCGCGCGGCGACGCGGTCCAAGAGTCCCGCGGGCGGCAACGGCCCGACACGGCGACCGTCCCGCAGCCGTACGGCGACCAGGCCCGCGTCGGCCTCCCGCTCACCGACCACCACCTGGTACGGCACAAGGCGCGCCGCCCGGATCCTGGCCCCGAGGCTGCCCTCGACGGACACCTCGGCCCGCAGCCCCTGCCCCACGGCCCGCTCCACGAGGTCGTACGCCTGCCGCTCCTGCGCCTCCGACACCGGCAGCACCACCATCTGCACGGGCGCCAGCCACACCGGGAACGCCCCGCCGTGTTCCTCCAGGAGATGCGCCACCGCGCGCTCCACGCTGCCGATGACACTGCGGTGCACCATGACCGGCCGGTGTTTCGCGCCGTCGGCGCCGATGTAGTGCAGATCGAAGCGTTCAGGCTGGTGGAAGTCGATCTGGACGGTGGAGAGGGTGGCCTCGCGGCCCGCCGAGTCGACGATCTGGACGTCGATCTTCGGCCCGTAGAAGGCGGCTTCACCCTCGACGGCCTCGTAGGCGATCCCGGCCCCGTCCAACACCTCCCTCAGCAGCGCGGTGGCCCGCCGCCAAAGGGCGGGATCGGCAACGTACTTGCTGCCGTCGCCACCCTCCCCCGGCAGGGAGAGGCGGTGGCGGGAGGCGCGGATACCGAGGTCGGCGTAGGCGCGGGCGATGAGGGCCAGCGCGGCGCGGGCCTCCTCGACGGCCTGCTCCAGGGTGCAGAAGATGTGCGCGTCATTGAGCTGGATGGCACGGACGCGGGTCAGACCGCCGAGGACACCGGACAGCTCAGAGCGGTACATGCCGCCCAACTCGGCGATACGGAGCGGAAGTTCACGGTAACTGTGCGACCGGGAGCGGTAGACGAGCGCGTGATGGGGACAGAGACTCGGCCGCAGCACGACCTCCTCGGCGCCCAGCTTCATCGGCGGGAACATGTCGTCGCTGTAGTGCGACCAGTGCCCGGAGATCTCGTACAGCTCCCGCTTGCCGAGCACCGGCGAGTACACATGCCGATACCCGGCCGCCTGCTCCAACCCCCTTACATACTCCTCCAGTTCATGCCGCACGACCGCCCCGTCGGGCAGCCAGTACGGCAGGCCCGCACCCATCAGGGGATCGGTGTCGAAGAGGCCGAGTTCGCGGCCGAGGCGTCGGTGGTCGTACATGGTGAACTCCTCACGGACAAAGGAACCGAGAGGCGAGCACCACGAAACCCCGGGGCACTCGCCCCGGGGCTTCGGACTAAGTCATCACTCAGCGCGCCGGGACAGTCTCCGGCGTCGTCGTCCAGGCGGACACGAACGGCTTGGCGCGCTTCATGGGGCGGACGGTAGCAGTCGTACGACCGTGCCGGCCACGGATTTTCAGGCGCCCAGCTTCTTGAGCAGCTCGTCCGCCACCGGCCCCGACGACGCCGGGTTCTGACCCGTGACGAGGTTGCCGTCGATCACGACGTGCGGGGCCCAGGGCTCGCCTTCCTCGAAGTCGGCACCGAGTTGGACCAGTCGGTCCTGGAGGAGCCACTTCACCTTGGGGGCGAGGCCGCCCTGGGTCTCCTCCTCGTTGGTGAAGCCGGTGAGGCGGCGGCCGGCGAAAGCGTTGGTGCCGTCCTCCTTGGTGGCCGGGAGGAGCGCGGCCGGTCCGTGGCAGACCACGCCGAGGGGCTTGCCGGAGGCCAGGGCCTGGGTGAGGAGGCGGCCGGAGTCGGCGTCCACGGCGAGGTCCTCCATCGGGCCGTGGCCGCCGGGGTAGTAGACGACGGCGTAGTCGGCGAGGTCGACCTCGCTCAGCTTGACCGGGTGCTGGAACTCGGCGCTCGACGCGAGCACCCCGGCGACCCGGTCGGCGTTCTCCTGGCCGCCGTTGTAGTCGGCGGCGAGACTGCCCCGGTCCACGGGCGGTACGACACCACCGGGGGTGGCGACGACGACCTCGTGACCGGCCGCCTTGAAGGCCTCGTACGGGACGACGGCCTCCTCGGCCCAGTAGCCGGTGGGGTGCGAGGTGCCGTCGGCCAGGGTGAGGTGATCGGCGCCGGTCAGCACGAAGAGGATCTTCGACATGGGGGGTCTCCAGGGGGTCGGTGGGTCGGCTTCGACAGTAGGCCGGGCGCGGACGGGCGGCCAATGATGAATCGAATGCCCGGTATTGGTTTTCCGATGGCTCCGGCGAGGCCCGTCCTCACCCGGACGGACCGGCTCGCTGGTGGGCGGGCGCGGGCGATGGTGCCGTAGGAGCGAGCACGCGGCGATTGGCGTCCGGCGCTCCGCACCTGCCCGTATGCCCGGCCCGCATGCCCCAGGAGGGATCCTCGATGACCCGTTCCCCGGCCCGTGTCCTCCTCCTCGCCTCGGCACTGTCGGCGGGGACACTGCTGGCCTCGGCGGGCTGTGCGAACGAGGCCGCCCTGCACAAGGTGACGACCGCCCCCTCCCCCTCGGCCGTGCGCACCCCCGCCGCCCACGCGTCCCCGGCCGCCGCCCCCGTCCTGACCCCGGCCCAGGCACAGGCCGCGCTGATCACGGACGCGGACCTGGGCGCCCCCTGGACCCCGACCCAGGGCACGGCGACCTGGCGCGACAGCCTCCTCAAGGCGACGACCACCGTCCCCGACTGCCAACGCCTCCTGGACGCCCTGTACGCCGACGAACTCCTCGGCACCCCCGCCACCACCCAGGCGGTGACCGGCCTCGACGACACCGACGACGAGGCCCAACTCCGTTACCAGGTCGCCGCGTTCCCACCCGCCGACGTGAACCGCACCCTGGGCTGGCTGAAGACCCTGCCCGAGAAATGCGCCCACTTCACGGCGGCCACCACCCGCTCCGGCCCGCAGACCGTGACGGTCACGGAGGCGGCCCTGCCGAACGTCGGCGACGCCCGCCAGGGCCTCCACCTCACCCTCACCGGCACCACCCCCGAGGGCACCCCCTCCACGCTCACCCTCGACACCGCCGCCGTCCGCATCGGCGACGACACCATCACCCTCACCAACGGCGGCCTGGCGAACGTCCCCCCGGAGGCGACCACCACGGCCCTGGAGATCGGCGCGCGGCGGTTGACGGATGTGCAGCGGCAGGGGCGGGCGCAGATCTAGGAACCTGGTGGGAAGGCGGACGCGTCAACGCTTCTCGTACGGATCCGCCGGCTGCTTAACCTGCTTGACGTCCGTCGCCGCGAGTACCGGTGGCCACGCCCCGTCCGTGCCGAGCTTGCCCTTGGGGACCCAGGTGCCGGTGACCGTGACCCAGGTGTCGGTCTGGGGGGCGTCGTCGCCGCGGACCTCGACCTTGCTGGTGGTCGCGTCGGCGGCGCAGCAGGTGACGAGGAGGCGGGTGACGTACCAGGTGCCGTTCGAGCCGTGGGTCACGAAGCCGGTCATGCGGAGGGTGCGGCCCTTGAGGGAGTGGCCGGAGTCGTAGATCGCCCGCGAGCTGTACTGGGCCACCGAGATGTCCAGCACCTTCCCCGTGGGGAGGGCGGGGAAGCTGCCCACACCCTGTGCCGCGAGCCGCGCCTCCTCGCGGGACGCGCTGTACGAACCGAGCGCCGGGGGCGGGAAGAGGAGCAGGGCGAGGGCGGGGAGGGTGAGGAGCCAGGCGATACGGGGGCCGTGGGCGTGGGAGTGGCCCCCGACCTCATGGTCGACTTCATCCTCATGGTCGACCTCGCCCCCGTGATTGTCCTCGTCCTCGTGCTCTTCCTCGTCGTGTCCGTGGATCATCGCCCTGACCGCCGCCACCAGTCCCAACAGGATCAGCAGCGACCCCGAGATCACCAGATACGGCCGCAACGCCGCCTGCACATACCGCAGATACAGCTCGCTGAAGAGGGAGATCCGCAGGACCGCCCCGCCCGTCAGCAGGAGCAGGACCGCCGAACCGTAGCGCCTCACAGCAGCCACCACCCCACCAGCGAGCTGCTCGTCACGGCCACCAGCCAGGTCGTCGAGGAGAAGCGGAGCGCGAAGGAGCGGCCGAACGTGCCCGCCTGGAGGGCGATCAGCTTCAGGTCCACCATCGGGCCGACCACCATGAACGCCAGCTTCGCGGCCGGCGAGAAGCCGCTGAGGGACGCGGCGACGAACGCGTCCGCCTCGCTGCACACGCACAGCACCACCGCGAGGAGCGCCAGCAGCAGGAGCGACAGCCAGGACGAACCCGTGAAGACGTCCAGGATCGAGCGCGGTACGGCGATGTTGAAGGTCGCCGCCGCTGCCGCGCCCAGCACCAGGAACCCGCCCGCGTGCAGGAAGTCGTGCTGCAACCCGGCGACGAAGGCCTTCACCCCCGTGGGCGAGGAGGCGGTGGCCCGCGTGCGCTTCGGGAGCCGTAGCCACTCCTCCTTGCCGAAGCGTGCCCACAGCCAGCCCATCACCACCGCCGTCGCGAGGGAGGCGAGCAAGCGGCCCAACACCATCTTCGGTTGGCCCGGGAAGGCGATCGAAGTGGCCACCAGGACAACCGGGTTGATCGCCGGGGCCGAGAGGAGGAAGGCGAGCGCCGCGGCCGGGGCGACTCCCCGCCGCATCAGGCTGCTCGCCACCGGTACGGACGCGCACTCGCAGCCGGGGAGTACGACTCCGGCCGCGCCCGCGATGGGGACGGCCAACGCCTGGTTGCGGGGGAGGAGCTTGGTGAACACCCGCTCCGGTACGAACGCGCCGATCGCCGCCGAGACGACCGTGCCCAGCAGGAGGAAGGGCACGCCCTGCACCGCCACCGCCGTGAAGACCGTCCACCAGGCCGCCACGGGCGGGGTGTAGAGGTCGATCGCCAGCATCGGTCCGAGGACGGACACGACCGTGGCGATGGCGATGAGCGCGGCGCCGCCGAGGACGGCGTAGACCATGGCGCGTACGGCCAGGCGCAGGCCGTCGACCACAGTCCGTTCGTTCTGCACGCGCCAGTCTCATCCCGTTTCGTACGACTCGTACGTCGCACGGTAACCGTCCGTGCTGTGCGGCACCCCGGCTTCGTCAAAGAGGAGGCTGTGCGGGGGCCGGGCCGAGGGTCGTCGTGCCCGGGGCCGTGCGGTGGCCGAGGCCCGTGCGGTAGGCGTCGAGGGCCGCCTCCACGCGTCCGGTACGGCGGAGCAGATCGCCCAGCATCCGGCACAGGTCGGCCAGGTCACCGACCGCGCCCGCCCGTTCCAGCAGGCTGAGCGCGCGGACGTAGTGCTCCTCGGCCTCGTCCGTGGCACGGGCGTCCTCGGCGATGATGCCGAGGAGGCGGTGGGCGGCGGCGGAGTGCAGGGCGCCGCGTTCGGAGCTGAGGTCGCTGAGGACGTCGTGGAGGAGGGCGGCGGCCTCCTCTGACTTGCCGCGTTTGTGCAGGACGTCGGCGAGTTCGACGGCGACCTGGCTGCTGTAGAGCGCCGCGCGCTTGGCCGTCAGCATGGCCAGCGCCTGCCTCAACTCGGTCTCGGCCCGCTCCAGTTCGCCGTCCTGGGCGTAGACGTAGCCGCGCATCCAGTGGCAGTTGGCGAGTTCGGTACGGAACTGGAGTTGCCGGTACAGCTCGGCGGCCTTGGCCAGCGAGGCGTCCGCCTCCGCCACCCTGCCCTCGGCGATCAGGGTCCTGGCCACCGAGCGGTGCATCCGGGCCAGCAGCGCAGGGTCCGCCACCTGCGGCGCGAGCGCGAGCGCCAACTCGGCGGCCTGGGCCGCCCGCGCGTGCGCGCCCATGTCCATGTACGGCCCGATCGCGCTCGCGTAGAGCAGCAGCAGGGCGTCGGGGTCGTGCAGGCCGCCGCGGTTCAGCTCGTCGAGCGTGGACTCCAACAGGTATACGGCGTAACGGAGTTCACCGGTGAGGTAGTGCGCCACGGCACGGCCGCGCAGGGCCGGTACGCGGGCGGGGAGCGGTTCGTCGGCCAGCCGTCGCTCGGCCCGCTCGAAGTACAGGCGGGCGGCGGACAGGTCACCGGTGTCGAGGCCGCACTCGCCGAGCCCGAGCAGCGCGACGGCCTCCTCGTCCACCAGCCCGTGCGACTCCGCTTCCGCGAGGAGCCCGGCGTACTGCTCGGCCGCCTCCTCCGACTCCCCGGTGGCGAGCGTGCGTTGGGCCTCCGTCAGCCGTAGGCGCAGCTCGGTGGCGAGGTGGGCGGGGCGGCCGGTGGCCAACTCGTCGTAGGCGACACCGAGCCGCTTCGCGAGATGCCGCAGCGCGTCGTCGGAGGGGCGGACCCGGCCGGCCTCAAGGGTGGAGATGTACGCGGGCGTGTAGGCGGGCTCGGCCAACTGCCGCTGGGTGAGCCCGCGTTCATGCCGCAACTGCTGGACCCTGCGCCCGATGACTTCCGGGTCGTCCCGTCTCACCATGCGTTAATCATGCCAGTAAGCGGAGTTACGGACTGGCTGGTAACTCAGTTACGTGGAGAGCGAGTTGACGAGGACCCCTCCGAGCAGTTACGGCCTGTTGCCGAGCGTGACCACCACGTCGCGTGCCGGTGACAGGAATCACGTATCTGACCACCACCAGGCTGTCGTACGGTGAAGAAATGTCCCCTTTGGCCAAGATCAGCAGCGCTTACGGGCCCCGCTTCGCGGAGTTCGCCTTCGAGCCTGCCTTCACGGCCGCGGTGGACCAGCACGTGGCGGAGCTGCGGGAACGCCTGTCGGCCGGCGGGCCGGATCTGCTGCCCCCGCCCCCGGACCACGCCGACCTCACGGACTACGCGCTCGGTTTCCTGGACGCGCTCGCGGAGCTGGACTGGCGGGAGCCGGTCGGGCACGACTACGCGGTGTGCAGGCTGACGGCCATCAGTTGGCTGGTGCACCGGCACGGACTGCTGCCGGAGCAGCGCCGGGGTGACTGAAAAAGGGTTTCCGGTGGCTCAACTCGCCCTGAAGCCCTTCCCGTTGCGCACTCCAACCCCTTAAGTTAGGCACTCATTAAGCGTGCTTAACCCGTCGCTGTCGTAGTCGCTGTCACTGTCGTTGCGAGGTTGGTATGTCCGCGCGTTACGTCAGAGGATTCTGCGCCGCCGTCATAGCCGTGGCCGCCCTGATCGGAGCGGCGGCGGCGAGCCCGGCCAAAGCGGCCGAGCCCCGTCCGGCCCACCAGGCCACGCGGGTGCTCGATCTCCACGTGGCCCGGTAGAGCACACCGCTCAGGTCACCTGTCCGACGCCCCCGGCATGCCCGACGACCCGGGCATGTCCCGTCGCATGTCGGAACCCATGTCCGTCCGCTCCCGCACCGGCTGGTTGCCCAGCGCGTCCTCTCGGCCCGCCTGGTACGCCGTGAGGCTGCCCTTCGCGTTGGTGGTCTCGCGTTCCGCCGCCGTCAGCATGCGTTCCATGCGCTGGCGCATCGGGGTGATCATGCCGCCGCCGACGCCTACGATCAGGATGCCGGTGACGGTCGCGAGGGCCGCGTAGAGGACCGGCTGGGTGACCGTGGTGGCGATGCCCGCCTGGCCGAGGGCGGCGATCACGCCCAGCGCCACGATGCAGGCCCAGACGATGGTGGCGAGCATCCGGCCGTACGACATCGAGGACAGGGCACTGGCGACGATCCCGCGGACCGCGTTGGCGATGGCCATCGCGACGACGACCAGGACCACCGCGACGATGCCGCGCGGGAGCCAGGCGACGATGCCGTTGATCATCGTGCTGACCGGGTTGGAGCCGAAGACGCCGAGCGCGAGCTGGAGGGTGATCAGCATCAGCGCGTAGTAGACGATCTTGCAGACGATGCCGGTCATGTCGTACTTGGAGTCCCGCAACATCCGTGTCGTACCGGCCCGTTCGGAGAGTCTCTCCGAGCCGACCTTCCGCAGCACCCGGTCCAGGACGCGGGCGATCATCTTCGACACGAACCAGCCGATGGCCAGGATGATCAGGAAGCCGACGAGTTGGGGCACGAACTGCGCGACCTTCGACCAGGCGTCGTTCAGTCCCTGGGTGAAGTCGATGGCGAGGGTGGTGGCCATGAGCGGCACTTCCTTCGGTGGGTAACGCGATGGGTACTCCCGTCCCCCTACCTATGTGGATAGCAGTGCCGTGCGGGCGTGGCCGGGTGGGCTGCGCCGTACGGGTGAGGGCGGCAGGCCGCCCGTCCTCAGCAGATACGGCGGTACGACGCGTCCGGCACGTACGTCCGCCACTGCGCCCGGGTCAGCTCCGCGTTCCCCGTCCTCGCGCAGACCCGCGCCCGGGCCCGTACCGGGTCCACGGCGTACCGCTGGAGCGGGACGTGCGCGCTGCCTGCGAGGAGTGTCGTGCCGTCCGGGCTGAACGCGAGGGACGTGACGGCCTCGCCGGGTGTGGTGAGCGGGCTGCCGAGAGGCTGTTGGGTGGGGACGTCCCAGAGTTGCAGGCTGCCGCCGTCGCCGCCGACCGCGAGGGTGCGGCCGTCGGGGCTGAAGGCGAGGGACGCGACGCCCTCCGGGGTGGTGCCGATCGGGGCGGGGAAGACGTTGCGCAGGACGCCCACGCGGTGGGCGAGGTCCCCGTCCCACAGGTGGACCCGGCCCGTCAGGTCGCCGGCCGCCAGCAGGGAACCGTCCCCGGCGAAGGCCAGCGCGCCGATCTCGTCGCCCTGCACCAGATCGCGCCCGGCGGACCGGCCCGAGGGCAGCCGGGCCACCCGGCCCTCGCCGACCAGCAGCCCGCCGTCGGGGCGTACGGCGAGGTGGGCACCCGCGACGCCGGTCAGGACAGCCGTCCTGCGCCCGCGCAGCCCGTGCTGTCCGTGCTGTCCGTGCTGTCCGTGCTGTCCGTGCTTGCCGTCCCCGAAGTCCCATGTCTCGTCGGTGAGTTCGCCGATGGAGTCGGTGCGGGCGGCGTACAGGATATGGCCGTCGCTCGGGCCGAGCGTGAGGGCGACGACCGCCCCGCCCGGCAGGTCGAGTGAGGCCAGGGCCCGCCCGCGCGGCACGTCCCATACCCGGAGCGGCTGCGCCGCCGCATCCCGGCCCGGTGCCGAGACTCCGTACGCGAACCGGGTTCCGTCCGGGCCGAAGGCCATCAGCGGCAGGGTGTCGGCGGGGACGGTCGGGAGGGCGGGGTCGGTGGAGACGGGGACGGGGACGGCCGGGAAGGTGTGCAGGACGTGGCCGTCGCGGGTGGCGCGGAGGCGGAAGAGGTAGTGGTCGCCGGTGCGCAGGGTGGTGGCGTAGGTGCGGCCGTCCGGGCTGAACAGGACGTCGTTCAGCGCGGTGGGGCGCCAGTCGGGGGTGACGGCCGCGCCGAGGGCGAGGGTGTGGACGGTGCCGCCTTCCGGGTAGCGCAGCGTCCGGCCGTCGCGGTCCCAGGCGAGTCCGCCGTAGAGGTGCTGGTTGTTGAGGTCGTGCCGGAAGACGGGGGCGCCGGAGTCGGTGAGCCGCCAGACGCGCAGCTCCGAGCGGTCGGCCGTGGCGACGAAGGCGCCGTTCGGGCTGAAGGACGCGTACTGCACGCCGGTGTCGTAGAGGTCGGCGACGCTGCGGCCCGTGGCGGTGTTCCAGACGCGCAGCCCGGTGCCGGTGGCGGCGGCCAAGTGGTCGCCGTCGAGGGCGAGAAGGGGGGAGTCCGTGTCGCAGATGGTGTGGCTGTTCTGCCAAGTACCTTGCAGGATGCTGGAGTTGGAGGTGTCCCACAGCCGCATGGTGTCCCCGGCACAGGCTGCCGCCGTACGGCCGTCCGCGCTGACGGCGACGAGCGACGCGTCCGGTGCGCGTGCCTCGAACAGCACGTGGCCGTCCGCGACCGAGCGCAGCCGTATCCGGTCGCCCTCGGTGGCCAGGAGGGAGCGGCCGTCGGCGGAGAAGACGACCTCGCCGACATCGTGCAGCTCGGCCCCGCCGGCCCAACTCCAGTGCCTGCTGGCCGTGTTCCACAGCCGGAATCCTCCCCCGCCCTCGCCCTCGTCGACTCCGAGGACGTGCGCGGACGCGCCGACCTCGGTCACGGCGCCGCCCGGCTCCCGGCCCGAGCCGGTCGCGCGGTGCGTGATCACGTCCCAGGTACGCCAGCTGCGACCGGTCGCGCTGACCAGGGTCCGGCCGCCGTCGGTGAGCAGCCGCCGGGTGTCCTCACCGGGCGTGGGATCGGTGAACGTGTCCGTCTCGACCTGGGCGAGCGAACCGAGCAGGGCGCGGCGGGTCTCGGGCAACCCGGCTATCCGCCAGGCGGCGACGCCGAGTTGCAGCGCGGCACGCGGTTCGGTGGTACGCAAGGCGTCGGCCACGTCGGCGACCCGGCGAGCGGCGGTCTGCGTACTCCGCCGCTGGTTGTCCGCCCGCTCACGGCACACCCCGTAGGCCGCGATCATCGCCACTGCCAGCACGGCGGAGAGCGAGACGGTCAGGATCCGATGCCGCCGACTGATCCGCGCCGCGACGCGCTGCTCGGCGGCACGGGCGTCCAACGCGGCGATGAGGAAGGCGCGTTCGGGGAGGGTCAGGGTGGGGGTGGGGTGGGGGGTCGTCGCGGCGTTGGTGGTGGGGGAGGTGGTTGCGGGGTCGGTGCCGGGGACGGTCCCTGGGGCGGTCGCGGGGTCGCCCATCAGGCTGGTCGCGGGGCCGGGACCGGAGCTGGGACTGGGACTGGGACTGGGGTTGGCGCCAGAGCCAGAGCCAGAGGCGATGTCGGAACCGGAACCAGGGTTGGCGCCGGAACCGGAGCCAGGGGCCATGGCGGAGCCGGAACCAGAGCCGGAGGCAGCGCCGGAACGGGATCCAGGAGCGATGTCGGGGCCGGAGCCAGGGTCGGCGTCGGAGTAGGTCGCGCGGTCGGTGGCACGGCTGCTCCCGTACTCACCCGCCCCACCCCCCACCTCCTCAGCGAACAACTCCTCCGCCCGGGCCAACCGCGTCCCCCGGTACAGCGCCCCCGGATCCCGGTCGTGGTCCAGCCACGTGCGGGCCGCGTCCGTGAGCATGCGGTGGTGGCGGAGGCGGTCGCGGTCCTGGTCCATCCAGTGGTGGAGGCGGGGCCAGCAGGTGATGAGGGCCTCGTGGGCGAGGCGGACCCCGGTGTCGTCGGCGGTCAGGAGGCGGGCCCGGGTGAGGCGTTCCACGACGACCGGTACCGCCGGGTTCGGCCACTGGGACAGCTCGGCGCGGGTGAGGGGGCGCCGGGTGTCGGGGGTGCCCTGGCCCGGTACGACCATGCGGAGCAGCAGGTGCCGGGCGGTGTCGGCCTCGTCGGGGGAGAGGCCGCCGTAGACCTCCTCGGCGGTCGCCGCGATGGCGCCGCGCACTCCGCCGGCCGCCTCGTAACCGGCGAGGGTGAGCAGCCGGCCCTTGCGGCGGCGCCAGGTCTCCAGCAGGGCGTGCGAGAGCATCGGCAGGCCGCCGGGCTCGTCGAGGACCTCCCCCACCAGGCGTGCGGTCAGGGTCCGTTCGACCAGGCAGCCGGCCGCCTGGGCCGGGCCGACCACCGCCTCGCGCAGTTCCTCCGCGGTCATCGGGCCGAGCAGCAGCGCGGCACCCCGCAGCGCGTCGGCCAGACCGCGGTGCTCGGCGCAGCGGGCGTAGAAGTCGGCACGCACGGCGACCAGCACCCTGAGACGGGTGCCCGGGTCGCGGGCCGCCAGCAACAGGTCGATGAAACGGGACCGTTCGCGCGCGTCCCGGCAGAGCGTGAAGACCTCCTCGAACTGGTCCACCACCACCCAGCTCTCCGGCTCGCCCGGCCCCGGGGCCAGCAGATGCCCGTAGGTCGTCGCCGGGGTCGGCCCGGGCGTGAGGATGCGCAGCATCCCCGGGCAGTCGCCGGCCGCGATCTCCTCCCGCAGCCGCGCGATCAGCCCGGCCCGCAGCAGCGAGGACTTGCCGCTGCCCGAGGGCCCGAACAGCACCGCGAACCGGTGGTCGCGGACCAGCGCGTCGACCTCGGCGACCACCCGGTCCCGGCCGAAGAAGAGGTGCCGGTCGGCCGGCTCGAACCGGGCGAGCCCGCGATACGGCGCCGGTCCGTCCCCGGGTTCCCCCTCGGAGGCCCGGTGCGCCTCCGCCTCGGCCTCCTTCCAGCGCGGCCCCCACTCGGCGGGATCGCCGCCACACGCCCGTACGTATCCCTCGACGACGGCGAGCGACGGCAGCCGTTCCCCGGCGGCGGCCTGGGAGAGCGTGGTCGCGGAGAAACCGGCCTCCTTCGCCATCGTCCGGTACGAGGGTCCGCCCGCCGCCCGCCGCAGCTCCCGCAACTCGTGCGCGAGCCACTGCACGGCACCGGCCTCGGGGTCCACCGGTCGCTCTGGACGGCCCATCGCCACATACCTCCGCACATCTGACGAAACACCTGACGAAAGCGACATCAGGGAACGATGACCATACGGATGATCAGGAAACGGCAGGGTGGCCTCAAGGTGACGGATGCGTGACACCGGAGGAACCGGCGTGACCGACGAACACGGCCACTACCCCTTCGGCACCCCCGGGTGACCGCGAGCGTCCTGCGCCCGGCGGCCCTACCAGGGCTCCCGCACACACATCCGCCCCGCATACCCTGCCGTCGTGACCTCTTCCGCTTCCGCCGCCGCGCGCACCGCACTGGACCTCACCGCCGACCTCCCGGTCCCCGGCCTGGAGGACTTCTACCGGGACCTGCACCGCCACCCCGAGCTGTCCGGACGCGAGCACCGCACGGCCGGCAAGCTCGCCGAGCACCTCACCAAGGCGGGCTACGACACCGTCGAGGGCATCGGCGGCACCGGTGTCGCCGCGGTGCTGCGCAACGGCGAGGGTCCGACCGTGCTGCTGCGCGCCGACATGGACGCGCTGCCGGTGCAGGAGGAGACCGGGCTGCCGTACGCCTCCACCGTGGCCGGCGCGATGCACGCCTGCGGGCACGATCTGCACGTGACCTGGCTGGCGGGCGCCGCCGGGGCGCTGGCCGCCGGGCGGGAGACCTGGTCGGGGACGGTGGTCCTGGTGGGGCAGCCCGCGGAGGAGACGGGTGCGGGCGCGGCGGCGATGGTGGCCGACGGCCTGTACGAGCGCGTCCCGCGCCCGGACGCACTGCTCGCCCAGCACGCGGCGCCCGGGCCCGCCGGTTTCTACCCGCACTCGCCCGGTCTGATCATGTCGGCCTCCACCGACCTCGACATCGTGGTGCACGGCCGCGGCGGGCACGGCTCGCGCCCCGAGACGACGGTCGACCCCGTCGTCACGGCCGCCTACCTGGTCACCCGCCTCCAGACGGTCGTCTCCCGCGAGATCGCGGCCCGCGACTCGGCCGTCCTGACCGTGGGCCGTATCGAGGCGGGCACCCGGCACAACATCATCCCGACCACAGCCCGGCTCTCCCTCAACCTGCGCACCCAGTCCGCCGACGTACGGGAGCGGATGATCGCCGCGATCCGCCGGGTCGCGGCAGGCGAGTGCCTCGCCGCGGGCTGCCCGCGCGAGCCCGAGGTCACCGTGGGCACCAGCCTCCCCACGATGGTCAACGACGCGGACACCGACCGCCGGATCGCCGCCGTGCACACCGAGGTCCTCGGCGCGGGCACGGTCTTCGACCCCGGCCCGGCGACGGGCAGCGAGGACTTCCCCCACCTGGTACCGGACGGGGTGCCGTACTCCTACTGGTTCGTGACGAGCACCCCGGCGGACGTGTGGGACGCGGCGCCCGGCACGGACCTGATGGAGAAGTTCCACGCGGTCCCCAGCAACCACAGCCCGCAGTTCGCACCGGACCTGGTGACGGTCGCGCCGGGTGTACGCACCCTGGTCTCAGGCGCGTTGGAGCTCCTGACCGTCAACTGACGTCAACTGACTACCCCTGCGCCTGAAGTTGGTGCAGTTGCTTCCGTACGTGGTCCAACGCCCCCGCCCGACGCCCGGGCACCCGTCCCCTCAACTCGGCGAGCGCGAGGCCCAGTTCACGTGCGGGCGCCGGTTCGTGGATCTGCCCCCACTGATGATGGGCCCGGTCCACGGCCGCCTCGACGGCAGGAGCATCCCCCAACTGCCCCGCCGCGAGCCGCGCACCGGCCACCGCGAGCCACGCCCTGCAACTCCGCACCGGATCCCCGGCCAACATCGCGAGATCCGCCCGCACCTCGGTCCAGTGCAGCGCCGCTTCCGACCCGCGCCCGTGGGCACGTACGGCGGCCTGCTCGTGCTCTCCGGCCAGCGCGTCGGCATCGGCGTAGCGGCCGGCTTGAGCGGCGGAGGCGACGGCGGTGTGGGGGTCGTTGTCGTGACTCGGACCGGGATTGACTTGGCCCCGACCGAGGTCAACCTGACTCCGGCCGAGATCGACCTGCCTCCGACCACCAGCCTTCGGGCTCCGGCCACCGACCAGTGGGCTTCGGCTGTCGGCCAGTGGGCTCTGACTGCCGACCAGTGGGCTCTGACCGCCGACCTTCGGGCTTCGGCTGTCGGCCAGTGGGTCGCGGACGTCGGCCCCTGGGTCGCGGACGTCGGCCCCTGGGTCCCGGCCGTCGGCCAGTGGGTCGCGGACGTCGGCCCTTGGGTCCCGGCCGTCGGCCAGTGGGCTTCCGTAGAGACCCCCTCGGCGCCGGTCGATAGCCTCTTGGCTCCCGCCGACACCTTCTCGGCGCCGGTCGGTACCCTCACGGCTCCCGTCGACACCCTCGCGGCTCCGATCCGCACCCTGGCTCAGGCCCGCACCATTGTGGCTCCAGCCAGCACTCTCCTGAGTCCGACCGGTACTCTCCTTGCTCCCGCCAACACCCTGACTTCGGTCAGCAGTCTCCTGACTCCGACCGGCGCCTTCTTGACTCGGATCGACGCCGACCTGGCTCGCGCCAGCGCCCTCATGGCTTCGGCCCGTGCCATAGTGACTCCGCCCGAACTCACCCACCCCGTCCGGCATTTGGGGACGGGGCACCTCCCGGGGCGATGGGGGTCTGGGGGCGGAGCCCGCAGGGGCGGTGGTGCCGGTGGACGCCAGCAGTATGTCCGCGTAGGCCTCGGAGCCCAGTCTCGCCAGGGCCAGTTGGTGCAACTGCTCCACCGGCGGCCGATACCCGCTTCGCAACACCGTGGCCACCGCCCTCATGTACGTCGGCGCAGCCACCCCGCGCCGCCCCGGCGGCGGCCCGATGCGACCGTAAACCGCGTTCGTGCGGCCCGAGTCGAGCACATGGCCGCGCAGCCACTGCCAGGTCTCCGCGTCGGTGTGGAGGTCGAGCAGCAGGGTCGTCGTGCCCGGGGTCCGCAACCGCAGCTCCTCGCGGATCCAGGCCCACGGGAAGCCGGTGTAGCGGACGGTCGCCGGGGTCGTGCGGGCCAGCGCCAGGTGCGGAAGGTGTTGTTTCCGGTCGAGTTGCAGTTGGCCGGTGATGAACACGGTCAGCGGGCCGGGGGCCGTGGCGGCGGCGCGCAGGCGCGTCAGGACCGCCTGCGGCTCCAACGGGTCGGCGAGTTCGACGACGTTGGCGGTCTCGGTGCCGGACAGCACGTCCGGGGAGACGGCCGCCAGCACCGGCAGCACGGAGGCCGCGTCCACCAGCCGCCCCTTGCCGACCGGCGAGGCCGCGAGCAGCAGCACCGTCCCGGGCATGTGCCCTCCCCCAGACCTCGGTCACTTCGTACCGCAGCACCGTAACCTCTGCTGCTGCAAAGGGTGATCTCAGGACCGTCGTACCGCGAAGATCGTGGTGTCGTCGGCGAGATGTCCGCCGCTGTGGCGCAGCGTGCCGTCGCGGACGTAGGCGACCAGGCGGGGCGGGTCCGCGGTGTGCGGATCGGCCAGGACGCCTTCCGCGACACGGTCGTCGAGGGGGTAGAAGGCACCGGCGCCGTCGCGTGCCTCGGTCACTCCGTCGGTGACGACGAGGAGGGTCTCGCCGGGCGCGAGGGTGACGCGGAGGGTCGGCGGCGGGCCGTCCTGGTGCGCCAACTCGCCCAGCCCCAGCGGGAGTCCGTGCCCGGGCGGCAGGGACCGTACCCCCTGCGGGCCCACCAACAGCGGTGGTTCGTGACCGAAGTTGACGACCTCGACGACATCCGGTTCGGCGGCCGGGAAGCTCAGCAGCACGGCCGTGGCGAAACGGTCGACGCGGTCTACGTCGTCGCGGTCGAGGGCCGCGATGTGCCCCGCGTGCCGCCGCATCCGGATCTCCAGACGCGCGGCGACCGTGGCGAGGTCCGCCTCGTGATAGCCCGCCTCACGGAACGTGCCCAGCAGCGCGGCCGCCGTCTCCACCGCGCCGAGGCCCTTGCCCTGGACGTCACCGACGAGTGCGCGGGTGCCGTGCGGTCCCGGCTGGATGTCGTAGAAGTCGCCTCCGACGCGGGCGACGGCGTCCGCGGCGAGATAGACGGCCGCGTGGTCGAGGCCGCCCCAGCCGGGCGGCAGCGGGCGCAGCAGGGTGCGGCGGGTGGTCTCGGCGACGTCCCGCATGTGCAGCATGCGGCGCTCGCCGCGGACCCGGACCGCGCAGGCCAGCACGGCGAGGACACCGCCGACGCCGACGAGGATGAAGTCGGGCAGCCCGGTCTGGTACTGGCGCGGCCAGGCGTGATCGGCGAGGGCGTAGGTGGCCAGGCCCAGCCCCCCGAAGACGGCCGTGCCCCACACCCCGCAGATCGCGGCGGCGATCCCGGGCACGAGCACGATCCAGGAGACGGTCCGGAACTCACCGCCGGTGTCCCAGTCGACCAGCAGGATGGTGACGAGCATCAGCAGCGGCGGCACCCAGGCGACACTGCGTCCGCGCACCCGCAGCAGTTGCTGGCGCCGCAGCGCGTCGGGGTCCCGGGCTCGGGGCAGCCGGTCGAGCGAGGAGCGCCCGGCATCGCGGTAGCGCACCGGTCCAGCGAAACACGGGGCACTCGAGGACGCACGCCGACTTGCCACCGCCTCCGCCGGGGTGTGCATTGGTAGGCAGGGGCCCGACGGGGAGGGGATGGGGAGGGACGGGGGACGAACGGGGGTCGGACGGGGGCGAGAGAGAGGAGTGCTCCCATGGCTCAAGCGGCACCCACACCCGGCGGCATGACCGGCCGGAAACCCGGCGGAACGACAGGCCGGAAGTCCGCCGGAACGGGCGGATTCACCAGCCCGAGCGGTCTGCCCGACATCTTCGACGCCCGGGTGCACCGCGTGGCGAAGGTGGCGATCCCGGTCGTCCTGGGACTCGTCTACGGCTACTGGGCGGCCGCCAACCGCCGCGGCGGCGGCCCCATCACGGGCTGGAACATCCTGTTCGGCTTTGTGACGGCGCTCGCGTTCATCGTGCTGTGCCTGGCGGTGGCGCGGTTCGCGCCGCTGTTGAAGCGCGAACTGCACTCGCTGGTGAAGTCCGGCTTCGCGGGCGCGGCGCTCGGCTTCCTGTACAGCCAGACCGGCGAGAGCGTGCTGCGGTCGGCGGCCATCGGTGTCGCGGTCACCGCGGGCGTCTTCCTGGTGTTCTTCTACCGCTACTACACGCGCGAGGACGGAGCGGGCAACCGCATCCGCTGAGGAACCCCGACGGACGCGGCAGTGGGCCCCGGCACCAACTTCGGTGCCGGGGCCCGTCGCTCGCTGTCGCTCTCCGTCCTCCTACGGCGCCCAGCTCCAGATGCCGCCACCGGTCGACGAGCCGGAGGCGCTCCAGCTCCACGAGCCCGAGACGCTCCACGACCCGGAGGCCGAGGTGCTCCACGAGTTCGAGTTGTCGGACCAGTTCGGGTCGTTGTTCCAGTTGGAGTCGCTGGAGTTGTTGCCGTCCTTCCAGCCCGGACACGGGTCCGAGCAGGACGGCACCCACTGGCCGCCGGTGTCGACGAACGCGGCGCTGGCCCAGCCCTGGGCGCCGACGAGCCAGTACCAGTCGGGGTTTCCGTTGACGCTCTGTCCCCTGACCACGCATTGGATGCGGTCCTGGCTGCCCGGTGAGAGCGAGTCGACGGCGGGGGAACGGGTGGTGGGCGACTGCCGCACGTGCAGATCCGTGCGGGAGACGATCGTGCCCCAGATCGGACTGCCGCCACCGCCATGTCCTTCGGCGTACGTGGTCGGTGCTGCCGCCGCCGTGGTGCCCGCCGCCGCGACGGCGAGTGTGCCACCGGTGAGCAGGGCCGCGGCCAGAGTCCGCAGGGCCGGAGTGGTGCGCATGTTCGACCTCCTTCTCCCCGGTTCCAGGAAACACCCGTTCGGGTCAACCCTCCACCTGAGAGCGGAAGGGCCAGTTCCACCAAGGGTTCCGAGGTCAGGGCAGTCGTTCGGCTTGACATCGCACCCGAATGCGGCCGGACACGGGACGCCGGAGTCGCGCATCGCGCGCCGCGCCGGTGTCCTGAAGAGGTGCCCCCACGTCTCCGGAGCGCCCTGTCGGCCGTACTCGTCGCCCTCTCGTGCTTCCTCACGCCCTTCGGCGTGCTGGCGGCCTGGGCGGCGTACGGGCTGACCGACTCCGGCCGGTACGTCACGACGATGGCGCCGCTGGCCGCCGACCCGGACGTACGGGACGTGATCGCGGACACGGTCGGCGCGGGCATCCTGCGCGAGGTCCATGTGGACGGGATGCACGGCACGATGGCCCCGTTCGTGCAGGACGCGGTGCGCTCCTTCACCAAGACCGAGGCCTTCCGCCTGGCCTGGGACGAGGGCAACCGCGCGACCCACGACGCGGTGCTGCGGGCCCTTCAGGACGAGGGACGCGACGACACCGTCACCGTCGACCTCGCCCCCGTCACCGCCCAGGTCAAACACCGACTCGCCCACGACCACGTGCCGTTGGCGAGCCGTATCCCCGTCCAGCACACCGAGGTCGCGGTTCTGCCGGCCGGTGAACTGGGCCCGCTCCGGAAGGGGTTCCACGTGCTCGAGGTCGCCGGCTTCTGGCTCCCCGTCACCGCCGCCGTCTTCGCCGTCACCGGCATCGCCGTCGCCGTACGCCGCCGCCGCGCGATCACGGCGACCGCCCTCGGCACGGCCCTCGGCGGCGCCCTCCTCGGCCTGGCCCTCGTGATCGGCCGCCACTTCACCACCACCGACCTCCCGACCGAGGTCTCCCAGGCGGCGGGCGCGGCCATCTACGACGCCCTGACCGCGACCCTCCGCAAGGTCGCCTGGCTCCTCCTGACCCTGGGCCTGACGGTAGCCACCACAACCTGGCTCACCCGCTACGCCCACCGGGCAAGGCAGTTGCCGGCCCTTCTCCTACGCCTCGTACCGGGCCGACGAACGCCGGTGACGACGCCTGCCGCGGATCACGCGCAGCAGCCGACTCGGGCTCAGGTCTGACTGCGGCAGGAAGCCGATTCGGGCCGCCGGCGAGGACATTTCCCGCCCGAGGTCCGCTTCGGATCAACCCCGAACCCAGCCCCCTGCGTGACGGCGAACCCCGCACCGCCGCACCCACCCGGCTCACCCAATACGCCCGCCAGGCAAGGGAGTTCCCACCCCCTCTCCACCACCCCGCGCCAACCCGGCCAGCACCCGCAACGCCCCCCGGAGATCAGCCACGTCAACCGACGCGAGCCCAAGCCTGACCGCATCCGAGGTCCGCTTCGGGTCAACCCCGAACGCGCTCCCCGGCGTCACAGCGATCCCCCGCGCCGCCGCGGCCGCCGTGAAGGTGTCCGCCCGCCACGGTGCGGGCAGCTCCCACCAGGCGTAGTAGGCGCAGGGGTCGGACCGTACGGCGAAACCGTCCAACTCCTCGGCGAGCAGCCGCTGTCGAGCGGACGCGTCCTCCCGCTTGGCGGCGACCAACCGCTCCACGGTCCCGTCCGTCATCCAGCGCACCGCCGCCTCCAGCGCGAAGCGCCCCGCGCTCCACCCGCCCGACCGGACAGCGGCGGCCACGGCGTCGACCCGGTGCTCGGGCACGACGAGAAACCCGACGGTGAGCCCCGGCGCGACCCGCTTCGACAGCCCGTCGACGACATGGACGAGACCGGGGGCGTGGGCGACGAGCGGCGCGGGGGAGCCCGGGTGGAGAAAGGACCAGATGCGGTCCTCTACGACCGGCAGGTCCAACTCACGCACAGCGGCGGCGATTTCCCGTCTGCGCGCCTCGCCGGTCGTCACCGAGGTCGGATTGTGGAGCGTCGGCTGGAGATAGAGGGCGGAGAGCGGCGCGCCGCGATGCGCCGCACCGATCGACTCCGGACGAAGCCCCTCACCGTCCACCTCCAACGCGACAAGCGTGAGACCGAGCCGCCCCGCGATCTCCTTGACCAGTGGATACGTCAGTGGCTCCACCCCCACCCGCCCACCCGGCCGGACCAGTGAAGCCAGGGCGGCGGCGATCGCCTGACGAGCGTTACCGGTGAAGAGAACGCGGTCGGGATCGGGGCGCCAGGCGGGGACGACGGGAACACCCCCACCCCGCGTACCCAGCAACTCCGCCACCGCCTCCCGACCCGCCCGCGTCCCCCTCGCCGACGCCGGTCGCAGAGCCTCAGTCAGTACGTCGGCACGCAGGAGCGGCGCAAGCGCGGGGGCGAGCAGCTCCGACTGACCGGGCGCGGAAGGGTAGTTGAGCTCCAGGTTCACCGGTGCCGTGGTCGCCCTCTCCACCAGTGCCCGTCCGTTCGGGCCCACCGCCGCGGCCCGTACGAACGTGCCGCGGCCGACCTCCCCCATCACCAGCCCCCGGCGCACGAGTTCGGCGTAGACCCGTCCTGCCGTGGAAGCGGCGATCCCGCGACGCCGGGCGAACGCCCGTTGCGGGGGCAGTTGTTGGCCCGGCCGGAGCCGCCCGGACGCGATGTCGTCCGCGACACGGTCGGCGATGCGCCGGTAGTCGTGGTCGGCGGCCATGACGCCCCACCCCTCTTCCCCTGCGGAGCACATTGCACCGAGGGCAAAGATTTTATTGCACCGCGCAGTTGACCGGATCTAAGGTCGATCACATGCCACCCCTTACCAACCCATACCTCCCCCTTGTCCTCATTCACGGCCACCCCTTCGACCACACGATGTGGACCCCGCAGATCGAGGCGTTCTCCCCCACCCGGCGGGTCATCGCCCCCGACCTGCGCGGCTACGGCCGCAACCCCGCCCCAACCCCCGCCGTAACCCGCTTCGCGGACTTCACCACCGACATCGAGGCCCTGCTCGACGAGTTGGACGTGGAGACGTTCGTGCTGGCCGGGCTGTCCATGGGCGGGCAGATCGCGATGGACTGCTACGGACGGTTCCCGGAGCGTGTCCGGGGTCTGGTCCTCGCCGACACCTTCCCGGCGGCCGAGACGCCGGAGGGGGTCCGCGTCCGCGAGGCCATGGCCGAACGCCTTCTGCGCGAGGGCATGCGCGGCTACGCCGACGAGGTGCTGGAGAAGATGGTGGCCCCCTCCGCCGACCCCCAGGTCAAGGCCCACGTCCACCGCATGATGACGGCCACCGACCCCGCCTCCGCCGCGGCGGCACTCCGCGCCCGCGCCCAACGCCCCGATTACCGCGCCCTGTTGACCCGCGTACACGTACCGGCCCTGGTGGTCGCGGGCGCCGACGACACCTACACCCCGGTCTCCGACGCGGAGGCGATGCACGCGGCGCTCCCCGACTCCACGCTCCGTGTGATCGACGGCGCGGCCCATCTGCCGAATCTCGAACGCCCGAAGGAGTTCAACGAGATCCTGGGGGAGTTCCTGGCACACGTGGGATGATTCGGGCATCTGCACCTACGGGCGGAAGGGCATCACTTGGGCACCGCGACCTCCGAGTGGACCGCCGCCGACTTCGCGCCCGAACGCCATCGCGGGCGCCGCTTCGTGACCTGGTGCGCCGGACTCCTCCTCACCGGCGTGAGCGTGGTCGTCGGCTGCCGCACGGCCGACACCGACGCGATCACCCCGATCCCCCAACTCCTCGCCTTCTTCCCCTGGTTGCTCGCCCCCACCGGCATGGCGCTCCTTCTCTCCCTGTTCACCCGGTGGCGGCTCGGCCTGGTGTGGGGCGTGGCGGTGCTCGGGCTGCTGGCGTGGTTCATCGAGCCGTACGGGAAGAGCGGCGATCCGAGCGGGCCGGCCGTCGCGGAGTTCCGGGTGCTGACGTCGAACGTCGAGTTCGGGCGGGGGACCGGTTCGCTGGTCCCGGTGATCCGGCGGGAGCGGCCGGACGTGGTGTTCGTGGAGGAGTGCGAGTACACCTGCCAGGCCACGCTACGACGGGACTTCGGCACCGAGTTCCCCTACCGGCAGGCCGTCGTCGCGGCCGGTTCGCACGGCTCGGTCATCCTCAGCCGCTTCCCCCTCAAGGGCACGAAGGGCGTCACCGGCACGATGGGCATGCCCGGCGCCGTGGCCGACGTCGGCGGGCACTCCGTACGGCTCCAACTCGCGCACCCCATGCCCCCGTTGCCGAACCAGGTCGGCCTGTGGCGGCGCGAACTGAACCGGCTGCGCGCCTTCGCCGCCGCCGACCCCACCACCCCCACCGTCCTCGCCGGCGACTTCAACTCCACCCAGGACCACGCGGCCTTCCGCCGCATCCTCGACACCGGCCTGCGCGACGCGGCCCGCCTCGCCGGGCACCCCCGCACCCCGAGCTGGCCCGAGCGTTTCGCCCCCACCTTCGGCACCCAGATCGACCACGTCCTGCTGTCCCCGGACTTCTCCGCGAACAGCGCCCGCTTCCTCGACCTCGCCGACACCGACCACCGAGCGCTGCTCGTCGACATCGCGCTCCACCAGCACGGATGACCTGGTCCGGGCCGCTCATAATGGGCGCATGTCCCGCGAGTTCCCCATCGGCCTCACACCCCCCGACTGGCTGGTGAGGAACCTCCAACCCCAGCAGGCCCCCCTCAACCGGCCGGCCATGGTCCGCGCCGCCGTCGCCATGGCCCTCCCCCTCGCCGTCGGCATCGCCACCGGACAGACCGCCTACGGCGCGCTCGCCTCCATGGGCGCCCTCTCCGGCGTCATCGGCGACACCGCCGACGCCTACCGCATGCGCATCCTCAACATCGCGATCCCCCAGCTCTTCGGCGCCATCGGCGTCACGCTGGGCGCGGCGGTCTACGGCCAGGGCTGGCTCGCGGTCGCCGCCGTCACCGCCGTCGCGCTCGTCTCGGGGATGATCTCGACGATCGGCGCGGTGGCCTCCGTATCGGGCCTGCTCCTGCTCCTCAACTCGGTGATCGGCGCGGGACTTCCGCTCCCCGGCGCCTGGTGGCTGGCCCCCCTGCTGATGTCCGGCGGCGGCCTCCTCGTCCTCCTCCTGGCCCTGCTGGCCTGGCCCCTGCGCTCCGGCGTCCCGGAACGAGCGGCGGTGGCGGCCACCTACCGAACCGTCGCCGACCTCCTCACCACCTGCGGCGACACCCCCACCACCGACTACGACGCCGCCCGCCACGCCGTCACCCAGTCCCTCAACCAGTCCTACGACCTCGTCCTCGCCCGCCGCGCCCGCCACCACGGCCGCAGCCCCGAACTGACCCGCCTGCTGGCCCAGTTGAACGCCATCACGCCGGTCGTCGAAGCGGCCCCCGCGGTCCACCAGTCCGGCCGCCCCCTCCCCCCGCAGATCCGCGCGACGGTCCGCCACCTCGCCGAGGCCGTCGAGACCGGCTACACGGGACCGATAGGCCTGGACCTCCCCACCCCCACCACCGAGACCGCCCGCGTGATCGATCACGCCCTGCGTCACACGGCGGAGGTGGTCACCGCCCCGGACGTGGACCCGCGCGGCATCGACGACCGCCTCGGCCGCCCGGCGGCCCTCCGCATCCGCGCCGCCCGCGCCGCCCGCAACGTCCTGCTGTCCGCCGGCTCCTGGCGCTACGGCCTGCGCCTGGCACTCTGCATCGGCCTCGCGCAGGTGCTGGTGTCGACCGTCCCGGTCCCGCGCTCGTACTGGATCGCCCTGACCATCACCTTCGTCCTGAAGCCCGACTTCGGCTCGGTCTTCTCCCGCGCTCTGCTGCGCGCCCTCGGCACGGTGGCAGGACTGGTGATCGCGGCGGCGGTCCTGTCGGTGGTCCCTCGCGGCGGCTGGGACGTCCTGGTCCTGCTCCTCCTGGCCCCGCTGATCCCGGCCCTGACCCCACGCGGCTACGGCTACCAGACCGCCGCGATCACGCCCGTGATCCTTCTCCTCTCCGACGTCCTCAACCACCAGGGCACGGCGTTGCTGCTCCCCCGCCTGGTGGACTCGTTGATCGGCTGCGGGATCGCCCTGGTGGCGGGCTACCTGCTCTGGCCGGAGAGCTGGCACACCCGGGTCGGCGACCGCTTGGCGGCGGCGGTGACGGACACGGCCCGCTACGTGGAATCGGCGTTCGCCGCCCCCGCCACCCCGGGCGCGGAGACCGACCCGGCCGCCCGCGCCCGCATGCGCCGCCGCCTGTACCGCGACCTCTCCACCATCCGCACCGAGTTCCAACGCGCCCTCACGGAACCCCCGCCCACCGGCCGCCTCGCCGCGGGATGGCTCCCACTGGTCGTCGCCGTAGAGCGCATCGTCGACGCCACAACGGCGGCCCGGGTACGCGTGAAACACGGCGCACCCCCGCCGTCGACCGCCGAGGTCACCCAAGTGGCGCTCCAGCTCAGGGAGTTGTCGCAGGGCGTACGCGAGTCGGAGGTGCTGGTGGAGGTCCGCACCGATCTGACGGGGCCGGCGGAGAGTGTGCTGGAGCCGTTGCGGCAGGAAGTGGCGGCGGCTCGGGCGATCGCGTCGCCGCACTGACAGCCGGAGGCAGCCACTCTCAGGGTTCCGCCCCTGACCAAGATCGCCGCTCGGGGCCGCTAACCTTACGTGTCTGTCCTGGCCAGGGATTGACGGGCATCAACTCACGCGAAGGGTTGCGCACATGGGCATTCTCACTCTCCTGCGGAACGCATTCGGCAGGTCACGCAAGGAGCGTGCCGCCGAAGCAGAGAGTGCGGAACGCACTCCTTCGCACGAGCCGCCGACCACCCGGGAACCGGACGCGAAGGTCCCCTCCCCGTCCACCGAACCCGACCTCACCACACCCCCGGCACCTGCCCGTGCGGCAACGCCCCAGGTCCCGGAACCCCGCCCGTCCTCCACCATGGAGGACGACGAGCACGAGCTGGTGTCCCTGGCCTTCGACAACGTCACGGTCCCCAAGCCGACGACGTCGACGGAGGGGACGGGGGGCGCGGCAGCGACCGAGGCCGAGACCGAGGCTGTCGTGGAGCCGGCCGCGGGGACAGCCCCGGAGCCGGAGGCCGAGCCGGTCGCCGAGGTCACCCCGGAGCCGGAGGCGGAGCCCGCCGTAGCCCCGGAGCCCGAGCCTGTCGCGGAAGCCACGCCGGAGCCGGAGGCGAAGCCCGCCGTGGACCCCGAGCCGGAGACGGTCGCGGAGACCACCCCGGAGCCGGAGCCGACCACCGAGCCGCTCGCGGAAACGGAGGCCGAGCCGGTCGCCGAGGTCACCCCGGAGGCCGAGCCTGCCGTAGCCCCGGAGCCGGAAGCGGTCGCGGAGACCACCCCCGAGCCGGAGCCGACCACCGAGCCGCTCGCGGAAACGGAAGCCGAGCCGGTCGCCGAGGTCACCCCGGAGCCGGAGACCGAGCCTGCCGTAGCCCCCGAGCCGGAAGCGGTCGCGGAGACCACCCCCGAGCCGGTCACCCCGGAAGCCGAAGCCGAGCCCGCGCCCGAGCCCACCGCCGAGGTCACCCCGGAACCCGAGCCGGAGACCGCCCCCGAGGCGGAGCCGGCCGCGGAGGCCGTGCCGGAGCCCGAGCCCGTCCTGGCAGCGGAAGCCGAGCCCGCGGCGCAGCCGGCTGGCCAGCCGGAGCCCGTCGAAGAAACGATCGCGGAGCCCGCAGCCGAGGCCGAAGCCCCCGAGCCCGTCGCAGCCGCCGCCACCCTCGGCAGTGACTCCGCCGCCTCCGCCCTCGCCAAGGCCAACCTCACCGGTACCCGGGCGAAGCTCTACCTCGTCCTCGACCGCTCCGCGAGCATGCGTCCGTACTACAAGGACGGTTCGGCGCAGGCCCTCGCCGATCAGGCGCTCGCTCTCGCGGCCCATCTGGACCCGGACCCCGCCCCCACGGTCCACGTCGTCTTCTTCTCCACCGAAGTGGACGGCACCACCGACCTCACCCCGGCCTCCCCCGAGAACGCGATCGACGAGGCGCACGCCGGCCTCGGCCGCATGGGGCGCACCAGCTACCACGCGGCCGTGGAAGCCGTACTCGCGCACTACGACAAGAACGCCACCCCCGGCACCCCCGCCCTCGTCGTCTTCCAGACGGACGGCGCCCCGGACGCGAAGACCCCGGCCACCCAGTCCCTCACGGACGCGGCCAAGTCCCACGCCTCGGTGTTCTTCTCGTTCGTCGCGTTCGGTGACCACGAGAACAAGGCCTTCGACTACCTCCGCAAGCTGAAGACCGACAACACGGCCTTCTTCCACGCGGGCCCGACCCCCCTGGAGCTCACGGACGCCGAGCTCTACGACGGCGTACTGATCGACTGGCGCCCGTAACACCGAACCCCGTGCCGCCCGCTTCCCACCCCGTAAAACGGGAGGCGGGCGGCATACCCATGTCGGCTACGATTTCAAGGTTCGCAAGCACGACCAGCAGACCGACCTGGGAGCAGCCCCCGATGGCTCGACACCTCATCACCAGCGCCCTTCCGTACATCAACGGGATCAAGCACCTGGGCAACATGGTGGGGTCCATGCTCCCGGCGGACGTGTACTCCCGCTACCTCCGCCAGCGCGGCCACGACGTCCTCTACATCTGCGCGACGGACGAACACGGCACCCCGGCGGAGCTGGCCGCGAAGGAGCAGGGTCTCCCGGTCGACGAGTTCTGCGCGCACGCGCACGACGCGCAGAAGGCGGTCTACGACGGCTTCGCGCTCGCCTTCGACTACTTCGGCCGCAGCTCGTCCCCCCAGAACAGGGAGATCACGCAGCACTTCGCCCGCCGTCTCAACGAGAACGGCTTCATCGAAGAGCGCGCGATCCGCCAGGTCTACAGCCCCGCGGACGGCCGTTTCCTCCCGGACCGCTATGTCGAGGGCACCTGCCCGCACTGCGGCTACGACAAGGCACGCGGCGACCAGTGCGAGAACTGCACCCGCGTCCTGGACCCCACCGACCTGATCAACCCCCGTTCCGCGATCTCCGGCTCCACCGACCTGGAGGTCCGCGAGACCAAGCACCTCTTCCTCCTCCAGTCGAAGCTCCAGCACGAGGTCGAGGAGTGGGTGTCCCGCCACGAGGCGGAATGGCCGCAGCTCGCCTCCTCCATCGCCCGCAAGTGGCTCACCGAGGGCCTGCACGACCGTGCGATCACCCGTGACCTGGACTGGGGCGTCCCGGTCCCGGCCGACACCTGGCCGGAGCTGGCGGCGGAGGGCAAGGTCTTCTACGTCTGGTTCGACGCCCCGATCGAGTACATCGGCGCGACGAAGGAGTGGTCGGACCTCGACCCGGAGAACCGCGACTGGAAGTCGTGGTGGTACGAGAGCGACACCGGCGAGAACCCGGTCCGCTACACGGAGTTCATGGCGAAGGACAACGTCCCGTTCCACACGGTGATGTTCCCTGCCACCCAGCTCGGTGTGCGCGAGCCGTGGAAGAAGGTCGACTACGTCAAGGCCTTCAACTGGCTGACGTACTACGGCGGGAAGTTCTCCACGTCCCAGAAGCGGGGCGTCTTCACCGACCAGGCCCTGAGCATCCTCCCGGCCGACTACTGGCGCTACTTCCTGATCGCCAACGCCCCCGAGTCCGACGACTCCTCCTTCACCTGGGAGCACTTCACCGCCACGGTGAACAAGGACCTGGCCGACACCCTCGGCAACTTCGTCAACCGCGTCCTCTCCTTCTCCAGGAAGCGCTTCGGCGACGAGGTCCCGGCCGGCGCGGCGGCGGGCGCGGCGGAGGCGAAGCTCGGCGAGGAGATCGCGGGTCTGCTGGCCGAGTACGAGACCCAGATGGAGGCCCTCCAGTTCCGCAAGGCGGCCTCCGCCCTCCGTGCCCTGTGGTCGGCGGGCAACTCCTACCTGGAGGAGAAGGCCCCCTGGCTGGAGATCAAGACCGACCCGGAGGCAGCCGCCCTCACGCTCCGCACCGCGATGAACCTGATCCACCTGTACGCGGTGGTCTCGGAACCGTTCATCCCGACCTCGTCCGCGGCGATGCGCGCGGCCTTCGTCCTCCCCGACGACACGGCGACGTGGGTGTCCCCGGAGGAGGCGCGCGCCCTGACCTCCGTCCCGGCCGGCACCTCCTTCACCGTCCCCCCGGTCCTCTTCGCGAAGCTCACGGACGAGGACCTGGAGACGTACAAGGAGCGGTTCGGCGGCCGGCCCGCCGAGTAACACGGCGAGCGCGAGCGGCGGTTGGGCGAGCGGTTCGTTCAAGACGGTGTGACATCGCGGGGCTGAGACTCTCGGCATGACCGAACGAGCTTTCACCCCCGCGATGGGCCGTTTCGCCCCCACCCGTCTCTACGACCCCGTGGCCTCCCTGATGCGCGAGCGCCTGTGGCGCGGCCTGCTGGCGATGCATGTGGCTCCCCGGCCCGACGACGTGATCGTCGACGTGGGCTGCGGCACGGGTTCGCTGGCACTGCTGCTGCACCGCGTCGAGCCGCGTGCGCGCGTCATCGGCGTCGACCCCGACCACGAGGTGCTGGCGACGGCCCGCCGCAAGGCCGGCCTCGCCGGCGCGGCGGTTGGCTGGCGGACCGGAATGGGCGACGCGCTGCCCGAGGTCCTGGCGGACGCGGGACCGGTGGACACCGCCGTCTCCAGCCTCGTACTCCATCAGTGCCCGATCCCGATGAAGGAGTCGATACTCGCCTCCATGCACACGGTGCTACGGCCCGGCGGGAAGCTGGTGGTCGCCGACTACGGACGGCAACGCACCCGGCGGATGCGGCTGGCGTTCCGCGTCGTGCAGTTCGCCGACGGCTTCGCCGACACCCAGCCCAACGCCGACGGCGTGCTGCCCCGGCTGATGTCCGAGGCCGGATTCGGCGAGGTGCGCGAGGCCGAGGTCGTGTCGACGGTCAGCGGCTCGATCTCGATCTACGTCGCGCGCCGCGACTGATGCCCCGGACGCGGTAGGGCGGACGGGGTGAGGCCCGTCATCGCGCGCATCTGCCGGGTGAAGTGCGCCTGGTCGGCGAATCCGCCGACGAGCGCCGCGTCGGCCGGCGACCGACCGGCGCGCAGCGCCTCGGCGGCCCGCCGCAGCCGCAGCCAGACGCGCCAGCGGGCGAGGGGCATGCCCAACTGCTGCCGTGCCAGGGCACGCAGACGTTGGGGTGACAGCCCGACGCCCGCGGCCAGCTCGGGCATCGGGACCGGCCGCTCCGCCAGCGTCTCCATCGCCGCCAGCAGCCGGGGGTCGAGTTCGCCGGACGGCCGCGCGACGGCGCGGTGGACCTCCGCCTCGTCCAGATCGCGCAGTTCGGGCACCGCGGTGACGCCGGCACCGCAGTGCTCGCGCAGCCGGTCGGCGAAGGCACAGTGCGGCTCCACGAAGAACGTGAGCAGGGTCCCGGTGGCCAGCATCCTGTGCCGCGCCATCGGGGGCACGACCAGCGCCACGGCACGATGAAGGGTGCCGGAGCCGTCCACCACGGCCACCTCACCCCGGTCGGCGGCGACAGCGACCTGGAACGCGGCGTGGCCGTGCGACGAGCCTTCCACCGAAGGCCCCCGGTACACCGCGTACCCCTCGTGCACGGCGAAGCCCGGCTCAGTAAGGTCATACTGACTCACTGTCCGACCCCCTCGCAGACGTGTTCGCGCCAACCCGTAAGGTTCCGCCATGGCAGTCCCCGAGGTCATCCCGATCGCCTACGAGCCGAATCAGCGCAGCGGGGCCGTCGGCCGCTACGCGGACGGTCAGTTCCTGGCGTCGGTCACCTACGCGTTTCCCCAAGGCTTCCGTCCCGACGACGGCTGGGAAGAGCAGAAACGTCTCTACACGGTGCTCCACACCTTCGACGCCGCGGGCCGGTACCGCGACTCGGAGATCTGGTGCGCCGGCACCTGGGCCGAGCAGCAGCGCGCCCCGCACGGCGACGGCTCGGTGCTCTCGCAGGCCCGTATCCACCTGGCGAAACTACTCCGCGCCCTGCCCCGCCGCAGCTACACCGACATCGCGATCCGGCCCTTCCAACGCACCGTCGACGGCGTCCTGTTCGGCCTCCTGGTCGAGGAGGACGAGGAGGGCAGCTGGGCCGAGCTGTATCCGGACCGGCACTGCTTCGGTCCGCCGTGGGACGGCACGTACGACTCCTGAGCCCAACTCCCTTGCGGCCAGGGCCTTTACACTGCACGCCGGATGTCGGCGCACAGGGGGTGCGCCAGGGGTGGGAGGGGACTCGTATGGCCAAGTCCGGGGCAGGCAGGGGCAGATGGAGATCCGTGGCGGTCGTCGTCGCGGCCGTGGTCGGCGGGACGGTGCTGCCCGCCGCGCCCGCGTTCGCCGTCCATGGAGCGGTTCCCGGCGACTTCAACGGCGACGGGTACCGGGATGCCGTGCTGCCCGCGCCGGGTGCGAACGTGTCCGGCAAGGAAGCCGCCGGCGCCGTCGTCGTCCTGTACGGCTCGAAGTCGGGCCTCTCCGCGGTCCACCGCAAGACCATCACCCAGAACACCGCCGGGGTACCGGGCGCGGCCGAGTCCAACGACCGGTTCGGCTCCGCCACCGCCACCGCCGACCTCAACCGGGACGGCTACGCGGACCTGGTGGTCTCCACACCGTACGAGGACACGCCCCGCGGCAAGGACGCGGGCCTGGTCACCGTGTTGTGGGGTGGGAGGAACGGGCTGACGACGGCCACCGACCTGCCGGCGCCGGCGGACTACCTGGAGCGGTACGGCACCGACCTGGCCGCGCTGAGCATCGGCGCGGGCAGCAGGACGCAGGTCGCGGTCGCCGGATCGGAGGGCACCCTGGTCTTCAAGGGACCGTTCAGCCGCACCGGCACCTTCGGTTCGACCGCGCCCGACCAGAACACCGCCTCCCCGGCGAGCGTCGCGCTCGGCGACTTCGACGGCGACACCGTGCTCGACCTGGCCCTCACCACCGTGGGCCTCGGCGACCTCAGCGGTGGCGAGGTCTACGTCGACCCGGCCACCACCGTCATGCGGCCGAAGCGTGGCAACGGACTCATCACCGCCTCGGGAGACGTCAACGGCGACGGGTACGCCGACCTCGTGGTCGGCGACCCCTGGGACCCGCAAGTCGCCGGTGTGGACGGCGCGTTGGGCGGCCGTGTCCTGGTCTACTACGGCACGGCGCAGGGCATCGCGGCGAGCACCGAGCCCGTACAGCTCACCCAGGACACCGCGGGGGTGCCCGGCGCGAGCGAGAAGGACGACGACTTCGGCGGTGCGCTGGCCGTGGCCGACCTCAACCGCGACGGGCTCGCCGACATCGTCGTGGGCGCCCCGTACGAAACACTCTCCGGCAGGAGCCGCGCCGGGAACGTGACGGTGATCCCGGGCCGTCGCACGGGCGCGCTCGGCACCGGCGCGTACTCCTTCTCCCAGGACACCGCCGGTGTCCCCGGCGCCTCCGAGACCGACGACTTCTTCGGTACGACGGTCTCGGTCGGGGACGTGGACAAGGACGGCAGGCCCGAGCTGTTCGTGAGCGCGGCGGGGGAGAACGACTACACGGGTGCGGTGTGGGTCTTCCCCGGCGGCGCCTCGGGTCCCGTGGCCAAGGGGAGCCGTCTCTTCACGGCGGCCTCGGTCGATCTCACCCAGCCGAGCGGCACGCTCCTGGGCGGGAACGGGCTGCTCTGGCTGATCTGACCGCTGTCGTGGGCGAGTCGGTCAGGACAGGACGCCGGCCCCGGTCGTGGTCGCGAGTTCCGTCGGCAGGTTCTTCGCCGAGGTCTCCAGGCCGGCCGTGAGGGTCGGCGTCCAGTTCACGGTCGTCAGCAGCTTCTTGGAGTTGGCAGCGTTGTAGGCGGCGACGAGGTCGGTGGCCGTGCCGTTGACGAGGTTGCCGCTGCCGGCGATGGACCCGGTGCCGTCACCGCTGAACAGCTTGCTGACCTTCTGGCTCGCGGACGTCTTCCAGTAGTTGTCCTCGGCCACCACCTGCGCCTTGGCACGGGAGTTGACGCTGTACTGGAGGACGTAGCCGTTGAGGGTCGTGGTGTCGTAGTAGTTGTTGTAGATGTGGATCTGGCCGATCCGGGCCAGCGGCGCGCGCTGCACGACGCCCTTCCACACGTTGTGGTGGATGGAGACGCGCAGCTTGCCGACGCTGTCGGTGTCGCTGCTGCCGATCAGCATCGTCTTGTCGTGGTTGGTGAACTGGTTGCGCTCGACGGTCACCAGGTCCGAGCCGTTGGTGATGTCGAGGTCGCCGTCGTGGATCTGGTACTGGCGGCCGTAGTACGTCGGGTCGGCGGTGTCCAGGCCCGGCGCGTCGGTGAACGAGTTGTGGTCGGCCCAGACATGGGTGGCGCCGCGCAGGGTGACGGCGTCGTACTGCGAGTTCCAGTTGCCGGTGTCGCCGTCCGTGGGGTCCCACTGCGGGAAGCAGTCCTCGGTGGCGGCGAAGGTGAGGTTGCGGACGATGACGTTGTCGACGCTCTTCACCTGGAGGCTGCCGCCGGTGATGCCGGCCTTGGTGCCGGGCACGCCCACGATCGTGGTGTTGGCCGGCACCTTGAACACGATGTTCTTCGCCTGCGCGGCCTGCGCCGCCGCCCGCGCGGTCTCCTGCGTGCCGGAGGGCAGCTTGGAGGTGCCGTAGGTGGCCGGGTCGTAGGCCTTGAGGTAGGCGGAGAGCGAATAGCCGGTGCCCGCCGCGTAGTTGGCGCAGGTCAGCTTCTTGCCCGAGTCGTCGGTGTTGGCGTCGATCGTGCCGCTGATCTTGATGATGCGGGGCGTGGTGTCGGACGCCGAGCCGAGCGCCTTCACGAGCTGGGCGCGGGTGGAGACGGTGAAGGTGTGCGCGGCGTCGGCCTTCGTGCCGCCGGTGGTACCGGTACCGGACGACGCCCAGCCGTCCTTGGCGGCGAGCGTCTGGTGGTACAGGTCGACGGAGGTGCTGGCGGCGTTCGCGTTCAGCACGAGGAACCCGGCGCCGACGCCCGCGACGGCCACGGCGGCGGTCACGACGACCGTGCGGCGCTTGCGGAGGGAACGGCGGTGCGAGGGGGCGGGGGAAGCGGTTGCCACGGGGGAGTCCTTCGGTGCGACGAGGGGGTTACGACTCCTCAGTGGCCGTCGGGATCAAGAAGGTTGCCGTGGTCGCGGAGAAACTTCGTTCGGCGGGACGGGAGTTGATCCCGCGAGCCGGTGACAGGCCCTAGGCCGCCGTCGAGTCCGCGTACGCGGCCCCACTCCCCAACGCCGCCCGCGCCGCCGCGATATGGGCGAGGCCTTCCTGCGCCGTGCGGGTCGCCCGGGCGTATTCGTCCGCGGTGTGGGCCTCGGTGAGTTGGAGTCCGGCGGTGCGGTGGCACTCCGCGGCGGCGGTCAGCGCGCGGGTCGCCGTTTCGCCGGCGCCCGCCCAGATCCGCGCCTCGGGGACGGACAGGCTCGCGCCGAGCCGCAGGACCCAGCCGCTGGCCTCGACCTCGGCGTCCAGGTCGGACTGGCCCCGCTCCCCGTGCGAGCGGCGCTGCACGATGACGGCGAACGTCGCCCCGACGATCAACAGCAGTGCGAGCACGATGTATCCCATCGCTTCCTCCCAGCCTTCACACGGTCATGGGGCCGGGCGGTTCCGACCTCGTACGTCCATGACACTCCCTGCCTCTGTGCGGGCATGTCGATATTCCTGTGCATCCGCTGCGAGGTTTCCATGGCGGGGGGCCGAAGGGGACGTACGAGGTCGGGTGCGGGGCGTGCGTCCCGTCAGCCTGTCGTGGCCGACGGTGAGGCGGACGCCGAGGGGGCCGGGCCGCCGCCGCCCGTCCCGTCGTTCGTCTCGTCGGGTGCCACCGCGAGCGTCAGGCGCGCCCGTACGCCCCGCCCGATCCGCCGCCGGTCGTACGCGAGGTACAGCAGGCCGCCCTCATGGCCGTTCTGGGGATAGATCCCGTCCTCGGTGAGCGTGGTGCGGGTCGTCGTGTTCGAGGCGTACGGCTCCAGTGCCGCCGAGGCCAGGACCGCCCTCTCGTCGAAGAACAACTGGCCGGTGTGGCAGGTGTGGCCGCCCTCGTAGCCGGCGTCCGTCCATGTGCCGTCGACGTGGACCTTGACGTGGATGTGGACGCAGCGGCCCTGGTACCAGCCGGGGAAGACGGTCCGGAAGGTGACCTCGCCGTGGCGGTCCGTGTGCCAGGTGCCGCGCAGGAAGCGGTCGTCGTCGGTCGGTTCCTGGTGGCCTCCGCCGCCACCGCCGGGGCCGCCGGTCGGGGGTGCGCCGGTGGGGGTGCCGGAGGGCGGTGCGCCCGTGGGGGCGGGGCCGCCACCGCCGCCGGACTCATAGCCCGAGTAGACGCCCGTGGCGTTGCAGTGCCAGATGTCCACGGCCGCGTTCCGCAGCGGCTTGCAGGTCTCCGCGTCGATCACCTTGAGGTCGAGGACGAGCGGGATGCCCGGCTGGTCCTCCGTCACATCGCGGCGGATCTTGTCGGCGTCGATGTAGTACGGGCCCTCGACCAGCTCCGAGGTGAGCGTGTAGCAGGCGTCCCGGGCCTCGTGCTGCTGAGTCGCTGAGGCGTTCGCCGCGAGGGTGCCGCCGACGCCGACCGCCGTCACCGCCACGCCCCCGGCCACCAGGACCGTACGGCGGGCCAACCGTCCTCTGTCTTCGGGGACTTGAGAATCCGTGGGTGCTTGGGAATCCGTCATGCCCCCGGACCGTAGAGGTGAGAAACCTGACATGAACATGAGAAAGAGCTGTGAATCCTGTGCGCACGCGAAAGGGCTCGAAACCGTCGTCGGTTTCGAGCCCTGACTCCCGCCGGTCGCGGACTACTTCGGCTGCGGCTTCCGCACCGAGATGTGCAGCTCCCGCAGTCGCGTCTCGTCCAGCTCCGTCGGCGCGCCCATCATCAGGTCCTGGGCGTTGCCGTTGAGCGGGAACGCGATCGTCTCGCGGATGTTCGGCTCCTCCGCGAGCAGCATGACGATGCGGTCGACGCCGGGGGCGATCCCGCCGTGCGGCGGGGCGCCGAAGCGGAACGCGCGCAGCATGCCGGCGAACTGCTCCTCGACGGTGTCACGGTCGTAGCCCGCGATCTCGAAGGCCTTGAGCATGATCTCGGGCTCGTGGTTCCGGATCGCGCCGGAGGACAGCTCGACGCCGTTGCAGACGATGTCGTACTGCCAGCCCAGGATGTCCAGCGGGTCCTGGGTCTCCAAGGCCTCCAGACCGCCCTGGGGCATCGAGAACGGGTTGTGCGAGAAGTCGATCTTCCCGGTCTCCTCGTCCTTCTCGTACATCGGGAAGTCGACGATCCAGCAGAAGCGGAAGACGCCTTCCTCGAAGTGCCCGGCGCGCTTGGCGGCCTCGACGCGGACCGCGCCCATGATCTTCGAGACCTCGTCGAACTCGCCCGCGCCGAAGAACACCGCGTGGCCGGCGGCCAGCGACAGGCGCTTGGTCAGCTCGGCGACGTTCTCCTCGGTGAGGAACTTCGCGATCGGGCCCGTCAGCGAGCCGTCCTCGGTCACGCGGACCCAGGCCAGGCCCTTCGCGCCGAGCGTCACCGCGAAGTCGCCGAGCTGGTCGAAGAACTTGCGGGGCTGCGCGGACACATCCGGCACGGCCAGCGCGCGCACGTGCTTGCCGGCGAACGCCTTGAACTCGGAGCCCTCGAACACATCGGTGATGTCGGTGAGTTCGAGCTTGGCGCGCAGATCCGGCTTGTCGGAGCCGTACTTCAGCATCGACTCGCGGAACGGGATGCGCGGGAACGGGGAGGTGACCTCCTGGCCGCCGCCGAACTCCGTGAACAGCTCCGTCATCAGCTTCTCGATCGGCTGGAAGACGTCCTCCTGCTCGACGAAGCTCATCTCGACGTCGAGCTGGTAGAACTCGCCCGGCGAGCGGTCCGCGCGGGCGTCCTCGTCACGGAAGCAGGGCGCGATCTGGAAGTAGCGGTCGAAGCCGGAGATCATCAGCAGCTGCTTGAACTGCTGCGGCGCCTGCGGAAGGGCGTAGAACTTGCCCGGGTTCAGCCGGGACGGCACCACGAAGTCGCGCGCGCCCTCGGGGGAGGTCGCGGAGAGGATCGGGGTGGCCATCTCGTTGAAGCCGAGGGCGACCATCTTCGAGCGGATCGAGGCGATCACCGAGGACCGCAGCATGATGTTGCGGTGCATGCGCTCGCGACGCAGGTCCAGGAAGCGGTACTCCAGGCGCCGCTCCTCGTTGACCCCGTCCTCGGTGTTGATCGTGAAGGGGAGCGGGGCGGCGGCGCCGAGCAGCTCGACCTCGCCGACCTCGACCTCGATCTCGCCGGTCGGCAGGTCCGGGTTCACGTTGTCCGTGCCGCGGGAGACGACCTTGCCGTCGACGCGGACCGTCGACTCCTTGCTGACCTTGTCGAGGGCCTCGTACGCGGGCGTGCCGGGGCGGGCGACGAGCTGCGTGATGCCGTAGTGGTCGCGCAGATCGATGAAGAGGATGCCGCCCAGGTCTCGGCGATTGTGCAGCCAGCCGCTCAGCCGGACGTCGGTGCCGACGTCAGAGGCGCGGAGCTCGCCGCAGGTGTGGGACCTGTACCGATGCATCGTCGTTCATCCAGCCTTCGCGGATCGGGGTCTGTTTGCCGGTTCTGTTCATCACGTTCTGTTTCACGTGAAACGTCCAGGCCGGAGCCCGGACCTCCCAAGGGTACCGGCCACCCATTGATCGCCTCCCCACCATTAACCGCGGACTCCGGCGGGCTCCATCGGTGGCACTTATCGATCTCCTCTTCTTAGAGTGGGGCAATGCGCACTGGTGAGCCCCTGCCAGCCGTGGGGGAGGTACTCGCCGCCCTCGCGACCGGTCTGTGGCATTGGGACACCGCCTCGGAGCTGGTCACGGTGGACGCCGAGGCCGCCCGGCTGCTCGGGCTGCCCGCCGAGCAGACCACCCTCACGGAGGTCCAGACACGGGCCCGACTGCACCCGGTCGACTGGAACGAGATCACCGGGGTCGTCGGGCTCGCCGTCGCCGAGGGCACTCTCGCCGAGGTCCGCATCCGGATCATGGACGAGCGGGGCCGGGTGATCCGTGTCGTCCGCAGCCGCTCCAAGCCGTCGTACGACCCCGAGAAGCGGTCGTTCGAGCTGATCGGCACCCTCCAGGAGGTCACCGAGCCGACGCCGGGCACGCCGGCCGGGCGGACGGCGGTCACCGGGGACTGGCGGCGGTCGCGCGAGGCGTTCCTGCTGGACGCGGGCCGGGCGCTGGCGGAGGCGCGGTCCACGGCCGAGGTGCTGCGGGTCGCGGCGGGCCTGTCGATGCCGGGCTTCTCGCCGGACGGTCTGGCCGTGTTCGGGGTGCAGGGCGACCGACTGACGATCATCGGCCATCACGGGCAGCAGCCCGGCGACGAGGGCCCCTTCTCGCAGATGTCGGTGGGGACGGACTACCCGGCCGCCGAGGTCGTACGGACCGGCCGCGCCGTCTATCTCTCCTCGCCCGAGCAGTACAAGTCCCGCTACCCGGTCACCTGGCCGCTCGCCCAGCACTTCCACCGGCAGTCCTGGGCGTTCCTGCCGCTGACCGTGGCGGGCCGCACCATGGGCGCCTGGATGGCCGCCTTCACCTACCCGGTGGCCTTCACACCGGACGAGCGGTCCGTCCTCACCACGGTCGCCCGGATGCTCGCACAGGCCCTGTCCCGGGCCGGAGTCGCCGAGTCCGAGCGCGAGCTGACCGACGGACTCCAGCGCTCGATGCTGCCCACCCTTGGCCCGGAGATCCCGGGCATGAGCGTCGCCGCCCGCTACATACCGACCGGTGGCGGGCTCCAGGTCGGCGGTGACTGGTACGACATGATCCCGCTGCCCACCGGCCGCATCGCGCTGGCCATCGGGGACGTACAGGGCCATGACGTGCGGGCCGCCGGGCTGATGGGCCAGCTCCGTATCGCCCTGCGTGCCTACGCCTCCGAGGGCCATCGCCCGGACGCGGTGCTCTCGCGCGCCTCCCGCTTCCTGCACGGCATCACCGACGGCGACGCGGAGACCGACCCGCGCTTCGCGACCTGCCTGTACGTCGAGGCCGACCCCACGACCGGGGTCCTGGAGATCGCCCGCGCCGGCCATCCCGACCCCGCGATACGGATGGCGGACGGGACGGTGCTGACGCGGCCCACGGCGGGCGGTCTGCCGCTCGGCATCGACCCGGACGCCGACTATCCGACGACCACGCTCGCCCTGGAGCCCGGCGAGACCATGCTGATCTGCACCGACGGGCTGATCGAGACCGGCGGCCACGACCTGGAGACCGGCTGGCAGCGCATCCGGACGATCCTGGAGGAGCACAAGGGCGACCTGGAGGAACTGGCCGACGCGCTGGTGCAGGCCGTCCACGGGCCCTCCTCGCACCACACCACCGGGCCGCTCGCGGACCGCCGCGAGGACGACATCGCCGTACTGCTGCTGTCCCGGGAGGGCGAGGCCTGCGGCTGCGGCGACACGACGGCCGTCCCGCCGAAGATCCGCCGCACGGTGCTCACGGTCGCGCAGGCCGAGCCCGAGCGGATCGCCGAGGCCCGGCAGCAGCTGCGGGAACTCCTCCACGACTGGGCCGGCGCCGACCAGATCGACTCCGCGGTCCTGCTCGTCTCCGAGATGCTCACCAACGTCCTCGTGCACACCGACGCCGACGCCCTGCTGACCGCCGAGGTGGCCGGTGAGCCCGGCGAGCGGCGGATGCGGGTCGAGGTGACGGACGCCGGCGACGACCTCCCGCACAAGCGGCAGCCCGGTGAACTGGCGTCCTCCGGGCGCGGGTTGCTCCTGATCGAACTGCTCGCCGAGACCTGGGGCGTGGACCCGAGGGGCGAGGGCAAGAGCATCTGGTTCGAGCTCTACGAGTCCGACGGCGCCGGGGACGGCCCGGTCGAGGACCCGGAGTTCGGGTCCTGGGACGCGTAACGCTCCCGCAGTTCGTGGACGACCCCGAAGGCTGCGGCGGTCAGCGGTACGGCGAGGAGCATGCCGAGAACGCCGGCCACGGAGGCCCCGGCGGTGATCGCGATCATCACGACCGCGGGATGCATCTGCACGGTCCGGCTCTGGATCATCGGCTGGAGCACATGCCCCTCCAGCACCTGCACGGCGAGGACGATCCCGAGGGCCCACAGGGCGATGACGGCACCCCGGTCGGCGAGCGCGACCAGCACGGCGACGGCACCGGAGACGACCGCGCCGAGATACGGGATGTAGGCCCCGACGAAGACGAGCGCGGCGAGCCCCAGCGCACCCGGCACATCCAGTACGAGCAGCCCGACGCCGATGCAGAGGGCGTCGATGAGGGCGATGAGGGTGGTCCCGCGCATGAACCCCTCGACACCCTCGAAGGCCCGCCGGGCCATGGCCTCGACGGTGTCGGCGGTACCACCGGGCGCGAGGGAACGCAGCAGCCCGGTAGCGAGATGCGAATCCCGCAGAAAGAAGAACACCAGCAGCAGCGCCAGTACGGCCATGGCGATGGCCTCGCCGACGACGCTGACCCCGCTGATGACGTTGGAGGCGGCCGTCCCGCCGAACTTGGCGAGCAGTTCCTGCGCGTTGGAGGCGAGGTCGTCGAGCGAGGTCCCGGCGGCCCCGAAGTGGTCGGCCACGGAGTTCCCCGCGTCCTTGACCGCCGCCACGATCTGGTCCCCGGTGTCGATCAGCGCGGCCACGACGATGTACACGGCCCCACCGACCACGGCGACAACAGCGACACAGGTGACCCCGGCGGCCACCGACCGATTCACCCCGGCCCTCACCAGCCGCCGGTACAACGGCCCGAGCAACGCGGTCCCGAGCAGCGCGAGCAGCACGGGCGTCACAGCGGTCCTGAACTCGACACAGAGCCGGATCCCGACGTAGACGACCCCGGCGACTAGCAGGATGACGACACACCAGGCGGCGAGCTGCCGCACGGGACCGGGGAGGAGCTGCACGGTCCCAGCCGATCACGCGTGCGGCGGGCGGGCCTGTGGGGGCGGCCCGGCCGGGTGACGGGGGGTCAGGCCTGGGGCCCGCTCCCGGCCCTTCCGTGGACGGCGGGGATGGTGCCGAGCCCCGGCCGAACGACCAATGCCAGAGGCCCCGTCCTTCTCCGGACGGGGCCCCTGGCGTCGGTGGTCCGCTGAGACCTACAGGCCGCCCTCGGACATCCCGTGCACGGCCGGAATCGTCCCCAGCCGCCCCTTCTGGAAGTCCTCGAAAGCCTGCTGGAGTTCCTCGCGGGTGTTCATCACGAACGGGCCGTAGTGCGCCATCGGCTCGCGAATCGGCTGACCGCCCAGGATGACGACCTCCAGGTCCGGAGTGTTCCCGTCCTGCTGCTCGTCCGCGCGCACGGTCAGGGAGGAGCCGGCGCCGAACACGGCGGTCTGGCCCATGTGGACCGGGCGGCGGTCGGCGCCGACCGTGCCCTTGCCCGCCAGGACGTAGGCGAGGCCGTTGAAGTCCTCGCGCCAGGGCAGGTTGAGCTCCGCGCCCGGGGCCACGGTGGCGTGCACCATCGTGATCGGGGTGTGTGTGACGCCGGGGCCCTGGTGGCCGTCCAGCTCACCGGCGATGACCCGCAGGAGCGCGCCGCCGTCGGGGGTGCTCAGGAGCTGCACCTGGCCGCCGCGGATGTCCTGGTAGCGCGGGGGCATCATCTTGTCCTTGGCCGGGAGGTTCACCCAGAGCTGGAGCCCGTGGAAGAGACCGCCGGACACGACCAGGGACTCCGGCGGCGCCTCGATGTGCAGCAGGCCCGCGCCCGCCGTCATCCACTGGGTGTCGCCGTTGGTGATGGTGCCGCCACCGCCGTTGGAGTCCTGGTGGTCGAAGACGCCGTCGATGATGTAGGTCACGGTCTCGAAGCCGCGGTGCGGGTGCCAGGGGGTGCCCTTGGGCTCGCCCGGCGCGTACTCCACCTCGCCCATCTGGTCCATCATGATGAACGGGTCGAGGTGCCGGTAGTTGATCCCGGCGAACGCTCGGCGCACCGGGAAGCCCTCACCCTCGAAACCGCTCGGTGCGGTCGTGACGGCGAGCACGGGACGAGCCACGGCGTCGGCCGGCGCGGCCACGCGGGGCAGGGTCAGCGGGTTCTCTACGGTCACTGCAGGCATGTCGGGACCTCCTTGTGCGTCGAGTTTAGTTGAGCGTTGAACTTTCTGCTACCCCACAACAGAAGAAGCCCGGAGGGCATTCCCTCCGGGCGTTCCGTACGACGGGCCGTCGTCAGCCGTCGTCGGCCGTCGTCAGCCGTACATCCGGCGCATCGCGAACTCCACCATCTGCTCGACCGCCTTCGCGTCGAACACCATGCGGTGCTCGCCCTCCATGTCCACGACGAAGCCGTAGCCGGTCGGCAGCAGGTCGATGACCTCGGCGCCGGTGATCACGAAGTACTTGGACTCCTTGCCGGCGTAGCGGCGCAGCTCCTTGAGCGAGGTGAACATCGGGATCACCGGCTGCTGGGTGTTGTGCAGCGCGAGGAAGCCCGGGTTGTCGCCGCGCGGGCAGTAGACCTTGGAGGTCGCGAAGACCTGCTGGAAGTCCTCGGCGGCCATCTGCCCGGTGGTGAAGGCGCGCACCGCGTCCGCGAGCGAGGGCGGGGACGGCTCGGGGTAGAGCGGCGGCTGCTGGCCGTAGCCGCCCACGCCACCGGCCATCTGCTGCTGGGGCGGGACGTACCCCTGCTGAGCGCCCACGTTCTGGTCGTAGCCGTACATGCGAGCAAGAGTACTGAGTCACAGATGGACGGCTTGGGGTTGCTTCTTATTACCGACGGGTAGCATCATCGTAGGTACTACTTGGTACACATCTTTGACGCATCGCTGAACGCATCTCGTTGCACATATCTCTTACGGAGTCGTCGCCATGGGGCACTACAAGTCGAATCTCCGCGACATCGAGTTCAACCTCTTCGAGGTCCTCGGGCGCGACAAGCTGTACGGCACCGGTCCGTTCGCGGAGATGGACACGGACACCGCGAAGAGCGTCCTGGAGGAGCTGACCCGCCTCGCGGAGAACGAGCTGGCGGAGTCCTTCGCCGACGCCGACCGCAACCCGCCGGTCTTCGACCCGGAGACGAACACCGCGCCGGTGCCCGCCTCCTTCAAGAAGAGCTACAAGGCCTTCATGGAGTCGGAGTACTGGCGGCTGGGACTCCCCGAGGCCATCGGCGGTACGACGGCTCCCCCGTCCCTGATCTGGTCGTACGCGGAGCTGATCCTCGGCGCGAACCCGGCCGTGTGGATGTACTCCTCCGGCCCGGCCTTCGCCGGGATCCTCTACGACGAGGGCAACGACGTACAGAAGAAGATCGCGCAGCTCGCGGTGGAGCGGACCTGGGGTTCGACCATGGTGCTCACCGAGCCCGACGCGGGGTCGGATGTGGGTGCCGGTCGTACCAAGGCCGTCCAGCAGGAGGACGGCTCCTGGCACATCGAGGGCGTGAAGCGGTTCATCACCTCCGGTGAGCACGACATGGAGGAGAACATCCTTCACTACGTGCTGGCCCGCCCCGAGGGTCACGGGCCGGGCACCAAGGGGCTCTCCCTCTTCCTCGTGCCGAAGTTCCTCTTCGACGTCGAGACCGGCGAGCTGGGCGAGCGCAACGGCGTGTACGCGACCAACGTCGAGCACAAGATGGGCCTCAAGGCCTCCAACACCTGCGAGATGACCTTCGGCGACCGCCACCCCGCCAAGGGCTGGCTGATCGGCGACAAGCACGACGGCATCCGGCAGATGTTCCGGATCATCGAGTTCGCCCGCATGATGGTCGGCACGAAGGCCATCTCGACGCTGTCGACCGGCTACCTCAACGCCCTCGAGTACGCCAAGGAGCGCGTCCAGGGTCCCGACCTCGCCGCCTTCGGCGACAAGACCGCGCCCAAGGTGACCATCACCCACCACCCGGACGTGCGCCGCTCGCTGATCACACAGAAGGCGTACGCCGAGGGCATGCGCGCCCTGGTCCTCTACACCGCGTCGATCCAGGACGCGATCGCCGTCAAGGAGGCCGAGGGCGAGGACGCGTCCACCGAGCACGCGCTCAACGACCTGCTCCTGCCGATCGTCAAGGGCTACGGCTCTGAGAAGGGCTACGAGCAGCTCGCCCAGTCGCTGCAGACCTTCGGCGGCTCCGGGTTCCTCCAGGAGTACCCGATCGAGCAGTACATCCGGGACGCCAAGATCGACACCCTGTACGAGGGCACCACCGCGATCCAGGGCCAGGACTTCTTCTTCCGGAAGATCGTCCGCAACCAGGGCGCGGCCCTCAACTCCCTCGCCGAGGACATCAAGAAGTTCCTCGCGCTGGGCACGGGTGGCGAGGAGCTGGCCGGTGCCCGCGAGCACCTCGCCAAGGCGGCCGTCGAGCTGGAGGCCATCGTCGGTCTGATGCTCACCGACCTCGCGGCCACCGAGCAGGACGTCAAGAACATCTACAAGGTGGGCCTCAACACCACCCGCCTGCTGCTCGCCTCCGGTGACGTGGTCGTCGGCTACCTGCTCCTCAAGGGCGCCGCCATCGCCACCGAGAAGCTGGAGACGGCCTCCGCCAAGGACCGCGCCTTCTACACGGGCAAGATCGCGGCTGCGAAGTTCTTCGCGGCCAACGTCCTGCCGGGTGTCACCCTGGCCCGCAAGGTCGCCGAGGGTGTCGAGCTGGACCTGATGGAACTGGACGAAGCGGCCTTCTAGCCAGCAGGAAAACACGTTCCGGGACAGACCGGAACAGCACCGGAACAGCTTCGCGAAACCCCACATCGCCCTTACGAGGGCCCGCTCCCATCGCCGGGAGCGGGCCCTCGTACGTCGTTAAGGTGAACCCCATGAGCGAACCCTCCCGCTTCGACCGCGGCCACACCGACGACCTGATGTCCTTCCTCGCGGCGAGCCCCACGCCGTACCACGCCGTGGCGAACACCGCCGAGCGGCTGGAGAAGGCCGGATTCAGGCAGGTCGCCGAGACGGACGCCTGGGACGGGACGAGTGGCGGCAAGTACGTGCTGCGCGGCGGCGCGATCGTGGCCTGGTTCGTCCCCGAAGGTGCGGCCCCCCACACCTCCTTCCGCATCATCGGCGCGCACACCGACTCCCCGAACCTGCGGGTCAAGCCGCGTCCCGACACCGGGGCGCACGGCTGGCGCCAGGTCGCCGTCGAGATCTACGGCGGCCCGCTCCTCAACTCCTGGCTCGACCGCGACCTCGGCCTCGCCGGCCGGCTGAGCCTGCGGGACGGCTCGACGCGCCTGGTGAACGTGGACCGGCCGCTGCTCAGGGTGCCCCAACTCGCCATCCACCTGGACCGTTCCGTGTCGGCGGAGGGTCTCAAGCTGGACAAGCAGCGCCACCTCCAGCCGATCTGGGGCATGGACGACGACGTCCGCGACGGCGACCTCATCGCCTTCCTGGAGGAGGAGTCGGGGCTCGCGCCGGGCGAGGTCACCGGCTGGGACCTGATGACGCACTCCGTGGAGCCGCCCGCCTACCTGGGCCGCGACCAGGAGCTGCTCGCCGGTCCGCGCATGGACAACCTGCTGTCCCTGCACGCCGGAGCGGCCGCGCTCACCTCCGTCGCCGCCCGCGAGAACCTGCCGTACATCCCCGTGCTCGCCGGCTTCGACCACGAGGAGAACGGCTCGCAGTCGGACACCGGCGCGGACGGGCCGCTGCTCGGCGGGGTGCTGGAGCGGTCGGTGTTCGCGCGCGGCGGCTCCTACGAGGACCGGGCCCGCGCCTTCGCCGGCACGGTCTGCCTCTCCTCCGACACGGGCCACGCGGTGCACCCCAACTACGCGGAGCGGCACGACCCGACGCACCACCCGCGGGTCAACGGCGGACCGATCCTCAAGGTCAACGTCAACAACCGCTACGCCACGGACGGTTCGGGCCGCGCGGTGTTCGCCGCCGCCTGCGAGAAGGCCGGGGTGCCCTTCCAGACCTTCGTCTCCAACAACTCCATGCCCTGCGGCACGACGATCGGCCCGATCACCGCGGCCCGGCACGGCATCAAGACCGTCGACATCGGCGTGGCGATCCTCTCCATGCACAGCGCCCGCGAACTCTGCGGCGACCAGGACCCGTTCCTGCTGGCCAACTCGCTGACGGCGTTCCTGGAGGGCTAGCCAACTGACCACAGGCGCATGGGTGTTGTCTTCCCGGGTACCCGGAGGCCGACCGGGCCGACCGGACCGGACAGGGAGGCGACACTCATGGGCCTGGGCGGATGCATCATCCTCATCGCCGTCGGCGCGATTCTGACCTTCGCGACCGACTGGCACATGCAGGGGGTAAATCTCGACCTGGTCGGCGTGATCCTCATGATCGTCGGGCTGATCGGCGTCGTGACGTTCAGCAGCATGGCCAGGCGTCGGCGGGTGCTGATACCGGGACAGACGACGGTCGTCGAGGACGACGAGACGCGTAGCGGGTACCGGGGCGGCTACGGGGCGTGAGCCGCGTAACCAGGTGGTGCACCCTGGACACTCGGGCGTAATCGCCCGCACACGACATCCACAGACAACCGTGAGCAATCCGTGACTCGGGGCGCATTGTGCGGTTGTGTGAACCTCGTGAAGAATTCGTGCAGTTAAGGGTCCGGGGAGAGGCAGCCCCGGGCCCGTCTCACGATCACCACGGGGGGGGTGCTGCCGTGCTCGAACCACGGCTGGTGGTGCTCATACCGGCCCACAACGAAGCGGACCGCATAGGCGCGGCCATCGAGGGCCTGTGGCGGCAGACCCGCAAACCCGACCTGATCGTCGTCGTCACCGACAACTGCACCGACGACACCGCCGCCGTGGCCGCCTCGCACGGCGCCGAGGTCTTCGCCACGCACGGCAACACCCACAAGAAGGCCGGCGCCCTCAACCAGGCCATCGACTGGGTCCTGCCCCACCTCGACGAACGCGACCTGCTGCTCGTCCAGGACGCGGACACCGTGCTCAACCCCTGGTTCAGCGAGACCGCGACGGCCACCTTCAACCGCAAGGTCGGCGCCGTCGGCGGAGTCTTCTACGGCGAACCGGGCGGCGGACTCCTCGGCCTGCTCCAGCGGATGGAGTTCCAGCGCTACGCCTGGGAGTTGGACCGCACCGGCGGCAAGGCCCAGGTCCTCACCGGCACCGGCACCATGTTCCGCGCCCGCGTTCTGCGCGAGGTCCAGGGCGCCCGCCACTCGGGGCGGATCGGCGGCGGCACCGGCTACTACAGCCTCGCCTCCCTCACCGAGGACGACGAGATGACCAAGGCGGTCAAGACCCTCGGCTACCGCGCCCTGTCCCCGGCAGGCTGCGCGGTCACCACCGAGGTCATGACCAGCCTCCCCAAACTCTGGCACCAGCGCCTGCGTTGGCAGCGCGGCGCCCTGGAGAACCTCCGCGACTACGGCTGGACCAAGGTCACCGCCCGCTACTTCCTCCAGCAGTTCCTGATGGGCTTCGGCGCGCTGTCCTTCCTTGTCTACCTGACCTTCATGGTCACGTACACCACGATGTACGGCTTCCCGGGCCTCTCCCCGCTCTGGACCGCCATCGGCCTGATCTTCGTGGTCGAGAAGACCGTCTCCGTACGCCGCGCCGGACCCGTGGCGGTCCTGGTGGCCGCGCTGATGATCCCGGAGATGCTCTACGACCTGTTCCAGCACGCCGTCTACTTCACCTCGCTGTGGGGCCTGGTCCGCCGCAGCGAGGAGAAGTGGGTGGCCACCTAGCCCACCCCTCACGAACCCACGCTTGAAGAACGAAGAAAGAGAGACATCCATGTACGGAAGAGTTGTCGGGGCCGGTACCACCGGCGCCGGGGGCGCCACGCTGGCCGCGACGGGCCTGTGGCTGAACAGCATGGCGATGATGGTGGCGGCGACCACGCTGGTGGCGGCGGGCATGGCCCTCTACAAGCTGGCCCCGCGCCCGCGCCGCCGCTGACACCTGCCGGCCGGCCTCAGGCGTCCTGGTCGTCCATCCCGGCCAGCACGAGGGGAAGACGGTCCGCCCCGCCCTCGGTGAGACGGACCGGAACACCCCAGTCCTGCTGGTGGACATGGCAGGCGGGGTATTCGTTGGCAGGGTCGGCATCGCAGGACGCGGCCATGGCCGATACGTGCAACACGCCTTCGGCGACAGCCGGGTTGAGGGCGAGGGTGCGGTTCAGGTCCGTACCCGCGCCTTCGCCCGCGACCAGCAGCTCGGGCGGGGTGGCGGAGACCAGCAACCGCGTCGAGGGCCCGTACCGTGCGTCGAGCTTCTGCCCGGCCGGCGCCTGGAAGACAACCTCCAACCGCAGCTCGCCCGGGGCTACTTCGGTGGCCGCGCGCTGCGTCCGATGGGCCACGGACTCGACCCGCACCGCCTCCTCCGGCAACCGCAGCCGGGTCAGCCGATGCCGGGCCGACTCGACGACGACGATCTCGTCCCCGACGAGCACGGCGTCGCTCGGCTCCCGCAAGTCCGTGGCCAGCGTGGTGACTTGGCCGGTCGAGGGGTCGTAGCGACGCAGGGCGTGGTTGTACGTGTCGCTGACGGCGACCGAGCCGTCAGGGAGCGCGGTGACGCCCAACGGGTGCTGGAGCAGGGCCTGTTCGGCAGCACCATCGCGATGCCCAAAGTCAAAAAGCCCCGTCCCTACGGCGGTGTGGACGCCCCCATCGAGATCCACCCACCTCAGGGCGGACGTCTCGGAGTCGGCCAGCCAGAGCCGGTCGGCGGTGGCTGCGAGCCCGGAGGGCTGGGCGAACCAGGCCTCGGGGCCGGGCCCGTCGACGAGCCCTTCGTTGGTGGTGCCGGCGGTGACGGAGACGGTGTCGTCGGCAGGGTCGTAGACCCACAGCTGATGGACACCGGCCATGGCGATCCACACCTTCCCCTGCCACTGGGCCACATCCCAGGGGGACGAGAGGCTGACCTCGCGGGCGGGCCCCGATGTCGCCTCGCCCTGCATCCACTGGCGGCCCGTGCCGGCGAGGGTGGTGACGGCACCGGTGGCGAGGTCGAGGCGACGGAGGACGTGGTTCACGGTGTCGGCGACCAGGACGGACCCGTCCTCGGCAAGGGTCAGTCCCTGCGGCTCGTTGAAGGCGGCGGAGTCGGCCGTGCCGTCGCCGAGGCCGCGTGCCCCGGACCCGATCCGCCGCACGACACTCTCCCCGTCCCCCGCCAGCTCGACGAGTTGATGCCGGGTGGTGTCGCTGACCAGGAAGGTCCCGCCGGGGAGGGCGATCGCCTTGCCGGGGAAGCGGAGGACGGTGGGCTCGGGCTCGGGCGGCACGTACGGCCCGTCGCCGCGCCGGAGCGTGCCCTTGGCGGCATGCTCGGCCTCCAACTCGGTCACCAGCCGCTCGATGGCGTGCGCATGCCCCTCACCGGCGTGCTGCGCGACGACGTACCCCTCCGGGTCGATCACGACGAGCGTCGGCCAGGCGCGGACGGCGTACTGCTTCCAGGTCGCCAGCTCCGGGTCGTCGAGCACCGGATGCTCGACGCCGTACCGCTCGACCGCGTCGACGACCGCCTGGTGCTCGGCCTCGTGCACGAACTTCGGCGAGTGCACGCCGATGATCACGACGGTGTCCCGGTGCTTCTCCTCCAGCTCGCGCAGCTCGTCGAGGACGTGCAGGCAGTTGATGCAGCAGAAGGTCCAGAAATCCAGGATGACGATGCGTCCCCGCAGGTCGGCGAGGGTGTACTGCTTCTCACCCGTGTTCAGCCAGCCACCCTTGCCGGTGAGCTGGGGGGCGCGGACTCGGGCGCGGGTGCGGGGGGCGGGGGATGCGTCGGTCATGGGATCAAGGGTGCCACTCGCCACTGACAGTCCGGCCCGGCGTCAGGGGCGGAGCGCCACCAGGAGATCGACCACGTAGGTCTCTTCCACCTCCTCACCGGAGAAAGCCTGGCTCAGCCGCTCGCGCTCGTCGACGAGAAAGGCCCGACGGTCGGCCTCGTCAAGGACGAGGGACGCCGAGCGGCTGCCGATGTTGGCGAGGTGCACGTCCAGAGAGACCGTGCGGCTCCAGCGCACTTGGCGGCGCGTCACTCGCAGACCGGTCAGGCCCGCCAGCCGGATGGCCTCGCTGTCCGTGGGGCGCACCGCGGACCTGGGCTCCACCCCGCAGTGGCGCGCGATGCGCTCGTGCTGATCGCGGATCCACGGCACGTCGAAGGCCGTGGTGTTCCACCAGATCGCCAGCGCGCCGTCCGCTCGCAGGACGCGCAACGCCTCCGGGACGGACCGGGCGGGGTCGGTCCACTGCCAGGACTGCGCATAGGTGATGAGGTCGTGGGAAGCGGCGGCGAGCGGCAGAGCGTTACCGTCGCCCCGCACGATCGGCAGGCCCGGGAGCGCCCGGCGGAACTCGCCGGCCATGGCCTCGCCGGGCTCGACAGCGATCACCTCGGCGCCCCGCTCCCGCAGCAGGGCGGTGGCGATTCCGGTGCCCGCACCCACGTCTGCGACCCGGACACCCGCGAGGCGACAGGCCGCGAACTCCTCGATGGAATCGAAGAGTTCGGCTGGGTAGGAGGGCCGACTTGCCGCGTACTGAGCCGCGGCCGCATCGAACGACAGGGCGCGTGAGCTGGCGGTCATGACTTCATCATCACCGGTCAGGGTGCGGTGGGGTGTTGTACGGGCAGGTCGAACCACACCCCTTTCCCCTCCGGATGCCGTTGGCCGCCGTACGGGATGTCCGGGCCGTGGCCCCAGCGGCCCTCCGTGACGGTGTCCACCAGGTAGAGGCCCCGGCCACCGGCCCGCTCCGCCGTGTCCGTCGCCAATTCCCTTATCGCCGGCGGGTTCTCGTCACCGTCGTAGACCACGACCCGCAGTCGCGGCGATTCTCTCCCCCACCCCCACAGCCCTGAACGCCCTCCTCACGGCAGTGAAAACTCACCCCAGCGCATGACCCGTCGTCGCGTCCACATGCCCCGGGATCTCCCCATGCCGGTCGCCGACCGTTGACGTACCCGTCGGCTCCAGGAGCAGGATCTCCGTCGGGACCGGGGCATACGGCCGGTGTTCCGTGCCGCGCGGGACCGTGAAGACCGAGCCCTTGGGCAGGACGACCGTGCGTTCACCCCGCAGCGCGATATGCAACTCGCCCTCCAGGACCAGGAAGAACTCGTCGGTGTTGTCGTGGGTGTGCCAGACGTGCTCGCCCGCGACCTTCGCCACGCGGACGTCGTAGTCGTTGACGGTCGTGACGATGCGGGGGCTCCACCGATCGGTGAAGGACGCCAGGGCCTCGGTGAGAGAGATCGGTTCCATGCCGGTCATCGTGCGCGTTCCCCCGACGCCTCACGAGTGCTAGGAATCGCACATGCCGAAAGGATCCTCTCAGCCCCCGACACAACCCCACCGCGTCGCCGTCATCGTCGACGAAGGCACGAACCCCTTCGAAGTCGGCGTCGCCACCGAACTGTTCGGACTCCCCCGGCCCGAACTCGGCCTGCCCGAGCCGCTCTACGAGGTCCTGGTGTGCACGCCCGCGCGTGAGGTGCGGATGAATCACGGGTTCTTCACGGTCAGCGGTACGCACGGGCTCGACGCCGTGGACACGGTGGACACCCTCGTCGTACCGGGGCGGCCCGACAACGTCGTACGCCGCGGGGCCGCCGTACTCGACGCGATCCGGCGCGCGCACGCGCGTGGAGCACGGGTGATGAGTCTGTGCACCGGTACCTTCGCGCTCGCCGAGGCCGGGCTGCTCGACGGGCGGCGGGCCACCACGCACTGGATGTGGGCCGACACCTTCCGCGCCCTGCACCCGCGCGTGCGGCTCGAACCGGATGTCCTGTTCGTCGACGACGGGGATCTCCTCACCGCCTCCGGGAGCGCGGCGGCGCTCGACCTGGGGCTGCATGTCATCCGGCGGGACTACGGCGCCGAGATCGCCAATGCCGTGTCCCGGAGGCTGGTCTTCGCGTCCCATCGGGACGGTGGGCAGCGGCAGTTCGTGGAGCGGCCGTTGCCGGACGTGCCGGACGAGTCGCTGGCGCCGCTGCTCGCGTGGGCGCGGGAGAGGTTGGGGGGGCCGTTGACGGTGGGTGAGTTGGCCGGCCGTGCCGCCGTCTCCCCCGCGACCCTGCACCGGCGCTTCAGGGCGCAGCTCGGGACGACTCCGCTCGCCTGGCTGACCGGGGAGCGGGTGGCCTTGGCGTGCCGGCTGATCGAGCGTGGGGAGGAGCGGCTGGATGTGGTGGCGGCCCACTGCGGACTGGGGACCGGCGCGAACCTTCGCGTGCGGCTGCGGCGGGAGACCGGGTTGAGCCCGTCGGCCTATCGGCGGCGTTTCGGACCGGCTGCCGGGGAAGCCGTAACAGCATGAGATTCCTCGTACGCGATCGGATCCTCGGCTTCGGTGAGGATTACTGGATCGAGGACCAGAACGGCAACAAGGTGTTCCTGGTCGACGGCAAGGCCATGCGCATCAGGGACACCTTCGAGTTGAAGGACACGCACGGGCGCGTGCTCATCGACATCCACAAGAAGATGCTCGCCCTGCGCGACACGATGGTCATCGAACGGGACGGCGAACCCCTCGCGACCATCAAGCACAAGCGGTTCTCGCTGCTGCGCAACCACTACCGGGTGTCCCTGGTGGACGGCACCGAACTCGACGTCAGCGGCAAGATCCTCGACCGCGAGTTCGGCATTGACTACGACGGCGAACTGCTCGCCCAGATCTCCCGGCGCTGGCTGCACATCCGGGAGACCTACGGCGTCGACATCGTCCGGGACGACGCGGACGCGGCGCTGCTGATCGCGGTGGCGGTGTGCGTGATCCACCTCGCGGAGAAGGAGCGGGAGGACTAACGCCCTTCAGGGGCACGGGAAGGGGCCGGTTCCCGTTCTGCTCGGGCGCGAGACCGGCGGCGCTCCTTCGAACGGTCCCCGATGTAGCCGCCTACGACGGCCAGCACGCCGAATACCGCGCTGGCCGTCCAGCCGTAGGGGTCGTCCTGCGTCCGGCCCACAAGCCAGATGTACACCGTCACGGGAACCCATGCGACGAGCATGGTGGCGAGTACGGTCCGGGGACGAGCCGTCGACCAGGAACCGCGTGGCACGGTGTCGTAGCCGATGCGGGTGTAGTGGGCCTGGCGGCGGCGTTCGAGACGCAGGCACGCCCAGGCGAGCAGCCACGCGCACGTGCCGACGAGGATCGTCCGGAAGGCGTCGAAGGCCAGGCCGGCGGGTATCGCGACGAGCAGGCCGGCGGCCGTGGCGCAGCCCAACGGGTGCCGGGCGGCGAACGCCTGGGGTGCCGTCGGGGGGTGCGCTCCGCCCATGCCGCGGTCCAGGGCCAGGAAGGCGCGCTCAAGTACGGCCAGGATGCGGCCGGTTCTGCCGGTCACCGGAGGCGCTCGGGACGTTCCAGCCCCAGCACCCGGTCCTTCAGCGCCGGGAACTGGTCCCGTGTCGCCGCCACCTTCCCGGGGTCGAAGTCCACCGTCAGGATCTCCTCCCCGGCGCCCGCCTCCGCGAGGATCTCGCCCCAGGGATCTACCACGATCGAGTGACCGGCCTGGGGAACTCCGGCGTGCGTACCGGCCGTTCCACAGGCGAGTACGAAGGACTGGTTCTCCACGGCACGGGCCTGGGCGAGGAGGGTCCAGTGGGAGCGGCGGCGCTCGGGCCAGCCCGCCGGGAGGACGAGGGTCTCGGCGCCGGCGTCGACGAGGCCGCGGAAGAGTTCGGGGAAGCGGAGGTCGTAGCAGGTGGCGAGCCCGATGGTGGTTTCGGGAAGGCGGACCGTGACCAACTCGGCGCCCGCGCCCATCAGTACGGCCTCGCCCTTGTCGAAGCCGAAGCGGTGGATCTTGCGGTAGGCGGCGGCCAGTTCACCGGAGGGGGAGAAGACGAGAGACGTGTTGTACAGGGGGCCGTCAGGGTCCCGTTCCGGGATCGAGCCCGCGTGCAGCCATACGCCCGCGTCGCTCGCCGCCTTGGCCATCGCCTCGTAGGTCGGGCCTTCGAGGGGTTCGGCCTCGTCGGCGAACCGCTCGTAGGCGAACGCGCCCGTGGTCCACAGCTCCGGCAGGACGACCAGATCGGCACCGGCCTGTTCGCGGACGAGCGAACCCATCCGCACCCGGCGGGATTCGACCGATTCGCCCTCTTCTACGGCGATCTGGAGGAGAGAGGCGCGCACACTACCACCGTCCTGGCATTCGAGCCGTTCACACGGGCCTACGATCGTCACACGAAAGCACTGCCGGGGTGCCTCACAGCAGCGTAACTTAGCGTTCCAAGACACCCGCCGACAGCCACCTCCCGCCACCAACACACCTGTACCGACCGCCGAGGGGTCCCGTTCCGTGAGTCTGCATCCCACTCTCCAGCCCTACGCCGACGCCTGGACCCACTCCATCGAAGCGATATCCGAGCTGGTCACCCCGCTCGCGGAGGGAGAGTGGAACCGGCGAACGCCGTGTCCGGGCTGGTCGGTGCGTGACGTGGTCTCGCACGTCATCGGGCTGGACAACGAGATGCTCGGCGACCCGCGCCCCATCCACACGCTCCCGCGCGACCTCTACCACGTCACCAACGAGCACCAGCGGTACATGGAGATGCAGGTCGACGTCCGCCGCCACCACACGGCGCCGGAGATGACGTCGGAGCTGGAGTACACGGTCATCCGCCGCAACCGGCAACTGCGCAACGAGTCGCGCGACCCCGGCACGAAGGTGCGCGGCCATGTCAGCACCGAGGTCACGCTCGAAGAGTCCATGCGCAACCACGCGTTCAACGTATGGGTGCACGAGCAGGACCTGCGCGCCGCCCTCGGCCGCCCCGGCAACCTGGATTCACCCGGCGCGCACATCGCCCGTGACGTGCTCCTCGGCGAACTCCCCCGGATCGTGGCCGAGGACGCCGGCGCACCGCGCAGTTCCGCGGTCGTCTTCGACGTGCACGGTCCGATCGAGTTCCTCCGTACGATCCGCGTCGACATCCAGGGCCGCGGCACCCTGGAGACGGCCCCCGCGCTCGGCCCCGCCGCCACCCTGATCCTCGACTGGGAGACATACGTCCGGCTGGCCTGCGGGCGGGTCCCCCTCGACTCGGTGACGGACCGCGTCAAGGCGGACGGCGATCCGGAGCTGGCCGCGTCGATACTGCGGAACTTCACGGTCACGAAGTAGGGCGGACGGTCACCGGGCGGGGTGGCGGGCCAGGTCGGCGGGGTGCCGTCACACCGGCACGTGCACCGTCTCCACCCGGCTCGCCACCAGCCGCTCGCGCTCGCGGCGGGCCGCCCGGCGCCGTAGCCGCAGGATCTGGCTGACGCCGATGGCCTGGAGCAGGAAGACCACCGAGAACGCGATCGAGTAGTTGTCGTCGGTCGCGTCGAGCAGCACACCGACCGCGAACAGGGTCGTCATCGAGGCCGTGAAACCACCCATGTTGGTGATTCCGGAGGCGGTTCCCTGACGCTCCGGCGGGTTGGCCGGGCGGGCGAAGTCGAAGCCGAGCATCGAGGCGGGCCCGCAGGAACCGAGCACGGCGCACAGCACGATCAGCAGCCACATCGGCGCGTGCTCGCCGGGGTAGAAGAGCGCGGCTGCCCACACCAGCGCCGTCGCCCCGACCGTGCCCAGCGCCAGCGGCAGCCGCGCCGCGTGGTGCCGGGCGACGATCTGGCCGTAGACCAGACCGACGACCATGTTGGAGAGCACGACGAGAGTGAGGAGTTCGCCGGCGGTGGCGCGGGACAGGCCCTGGGCCTGGACCAGGAAGGGCAGGCCCCACAGGAGCAGGAACACCATCGCCGGGAACTGGGTGGTGAAGTGCACCCACAGGCCGAGGCGGGTGCCCGGTTCGCGCCAGGAGGCGGCGATCTGGCGGCGGACATAGGCCGCGCCCCGGTGCGGGAAGGGCTCAGGTTCGTGGCCCTCCGGGTGGTCCTTCAGGAAGATCAGCAGCAGGACGAGTACGACGACGCCGGCGAGCGCGCTGCCCGCGAAGGCGGCCGTCCAGCCGATGCCGTGCAGCAGCCGGGCGATCACCAGGGTGGAGACGAGGTTTCCGGCCATGCCCGCGAGACCGGCGAGCTGCGCGACCATCGGGCCGCGCCGGGCCGGGAACCAGCGGGTGCCGAGCCGCAGCACGCTGATGAACGTCATCGCGTCGCCGCAGCCGAGCAGGGCGCGGGAGGCCAGGGCGGTGCCGTAGGAGGGGGAGAAGGCGAAGCCGAGCTGGCCGGCGGTGAACAGCAGCACGCCGATGGTCAGCACCTTCTTGGTGCCGAGGCTGTCGACGAGCAGGCCGACGGGTATCTGCATGCCCGCGTAGACGAGGAGTTGGAGGATCGAGAACGTCGACAGGGCGGAGGCGCCCACGTGGAAACGGTCGGCGGCGTCGAGGCCGGCGACACCCAGGGACGTACGGAAGATGACCGCGACGAAGTAGACGGAGACACCGATGCCCCACACGGCGACGGCGCGGCGGCCGCCCGGCGGATCACCTGGAAGCGATGTCGCGGAGCTCGAACCGCTGCCGCTCATCGGACCTCACCCCGGGCCAGGTGGGAGAACCAGTCGACGTGCCGGTGCACGATTCCCACGGCCGCCTCGGCGTCCCCGGTGCGCAGCGCGTCGAGGATCTCCTCGTGCTCGGTGAGCGTCTTGGCGACGCGGTCGGGGTGCGCGTGCATGATGGCGACGCCCATCCGCAGCTGCCGGTCGCGGAGTTGGTCGTAGAGCCGGGAGAGGATCTCGTTGCCCCCGCTGCGGACTATCTCGGCGTGGAAGCAGCGGTCGGTGACGGCGGCGCCGGCGAGGTCTCCGGCGGCGGCCTGTTCCTTCTGCCGGTCGAGGAGTTCCGCGAGGCGCGCGACGAGCGCCGGTGACGCCGGTACGGCCTTGCGGACCGCGTGCTGTTCCACCAGCATCCGGGTCTCCACCACGTCCGCGACCTCCTGCGAGGAGACGGGCAGGACCAGGGCGCCCTTCTTCGGGTAGAGCCTGATCAGCCCCTCGGCCTCCAGGCGCAGCAGCGCCTCGCGCACCGGTGTCCGGGAGACCCCGACGGCCTCGGCCAGCTCGCCCTCGGTGAGGAGGGTGCCGCCCTCGTAACGTCGGTCCAGGACGCCCTGTTTGACGTGGGCGTAGACGCGGTCGGCGGCGGGTGGTTGCTTGACGGTGAGGGCCGCAGACGGGGCCGGGGACAGGGACGACATACGCACAGCATAGATACAACACGTACGCATGAGGATGGCCCGTCCAGGATGTGGAACCCTCCCGAGTAACCGCACAACCTTCTGTGCTACTTACGTGTCACACACCTGCGGCCCTACTTTCTTCCCCCTCCAACTGGGCCGCTCCTCAGGGGCATTCAACGTATTCGGGGTACCTCAGTTGATTACTGCCATTACCGGCATCAAGGGCAGCCGCTTCCGCAGAGCCGCCGCGGTCACCGTGACCGCAGGCGCCGTGCTCGCGACCGGCGCCCTGACCGCGGCACCCGCGCAGGCTGTCACGACGCCGACGATCGTGGCCAAGGGCGGCTTTGTGATGAACAACGCCACCGGCAAGGCGCTCTACACGAAGGCCGCGGACACCAAGCGGTCGACCGGCTCCACCACGAAGATCATGACCGCCAAGGTCGTGCTCTCGCAGTCCAACCTCAACCTCGACGCCAAGGTGACCATCCAGAAGGCGTACAGCGACTACATCGTCGCCAACACCGCCTCCTCGGCCCACCTGATCGTCGGCGACAAGGTCACCGTCCGCCAGCTCCTCTACGGCCTGATGCTGCCGTCCGGCTGCGACGCGGCCTACGCGCTCGCCGACAAGTTCGGCACGGGCTCGACCCGGGCCGCGCGCGTGAAGTCGTTCATCGCGAAGATGAACTCGACGGCGAAGACGCTCGGCCTGACGAACACGAAGTTCGACTCGTTCGACGGCATCGGCAACGGCAACAACTACTCGACGCCGCGCGACCTCACCAAGCTCGCCAGCAACGTGATGAAGAACGCCACGTTCAAGACGGTCGTCAAGACGAAGAAGTACACCGCCAAGACGATCACCAAGACCGGCAGCACCCGCACGATGGCTGCCTGGACCAACACGAACACCCTGCTCAGCAGCTACAGCGGCACGATCGGCGTGAAGACCGGCTCCGGCCCCGAGGCCAAGTACTGCCTCGTCTTCGCCGCCACCCGCAACGGCAAGACCGTCATCGGCACGGTCCTCGCGTCCACCTCCGTCACCCAGCGCGCGACGGACGCGACGAAGCTGCTGAACTACGGGTTCGCGAAGATCGGCTGACGCTCAGCCATACATGATCAGCTACACGGAGGGGCCTGCCGCATGCCAGCGGCAGGCCCCTCCGTCCGTCAGCCCCAGGTGATCAGCCGCTTCGGCTGCTCCAAAATCGCCGCCACATCCGCCAGCACCTTCGAGCCCAACTCCCCGTCCACCAGCCGGTGATCGAAGGACAGCGCCAGTGTGGTGACCTGGCGGGGCTTCACCTTGCCCTTGTGGACCCACGGTTGGAGCTTGATCGCGCCCATCGCGAGGATCGCGGACTCTCCGGGGTTGAGGATCGGTGTGCCGGTGTCGATGCCGAAGACGCCGACGTTGGTGATGGTGATCGTGCCGCCCTGCATCGCCGCCGGGGATGTCTTGCCGTCCCTGGCCGTCGACACCAACTCGCCCAGTGACTCGGCCAGTTGGGGCAGTGTCTTCGCGTGGGCGTCCTTGATGTTCGGCACGATGAGGCCGCGCGGGGTCGCCGCCGCGATGCCGAGGTTGACGTAGTGCTTGAGGACGATCTCCTGGGCGGCCTCGTCCCAGGACGCGTTGATGTCCGGGTTGCGCTTGATGGCGACCAGCAGGGCCTTGGCGATCAGCAGGAGGGGGTTGACCCGCAGGCCCGCCATGTCCTTGTCCTGCTTCAGTTCCTCGACCAGCTTCATCGTGCGGGTCACGTCCACCGTCACGAACTCCGTGACATGCGGTGCCGTGAACGCCGAGCCGACCATCGCCGCGGCCGTCGCCTTGCGGACGCCCTTGACCGGGACGCGGGTCTCGCGGGCCGCGTCGTACGTCGGCGTCGCGGCGGGCGGAGTCACCTGGACCTGGGGGGCGGCCACGGGCGCCGGGGCGGGTTCCACCGCCGCGTGGACGTCCTCGCGGGTGATGACGCCGTCCGGGCCCGACGGGGTCACCGTCGCCAGGTCGACGCCCAGGTCCTTGGCCAGCTTGCGCACCGGCGGCTTGGCCAGCGGACGGGATCCCTCGACGGTGGCCGCCGCCCCCTGGCCGTTCAACTCGGCCTGGACGGCGGCCCGGTACTCCTGAGCGGGGGCCGGCGCCGGTTCCTGGGCCGGGATCTCCGCGCCCTTGCGCGGGCGGCGCTTGGTCGAGGAGGCGGCGACGCCGTAGCCCACCAGCACCGGGGTGCGTGCGGCCGGCTTCGCCTCCTCCGCGGGCTCGGTCACCGGCTCCGGCTCGGCCGCGGCACCCGCGACGGCCACCGCGATGATGGACGTGCCCACGGCCACCGTCGTCCCCTCGGGGAAGCGGAGTTCGCGGACCACGCCGTCGTAGGGGATGGGCAGTTCGACGGCCGCCTTGGCCGTCTCGACCTCGCACACGACCTGGCCGTCGGTGACGGTGTCGCCGGGCTGGACGTACCACTTGAGGATCTCGGCCTCGGTCAGTCCCTCGCCGACGTCCGGCATCTTGAACTCGCGTACGGACGCTTCAGCTTCAGTCATCGTCGTCACGCCCCTCTCCTCAGTACGCCAGAGCGCGGTCGACGGCGTCGAGCACCCGGTCCAGGCTCGGCAGGTACTCCTCCTCCAGGCGGGCCGGCGGATACGGGGCGTGATAGCCGCCGACCCTGAGCACCGGGGCCTCCAGGTGGTAGAAGCAGCGCTCCGTGATGCGGGCCGCGATCTCGCCGCCGGAGCCGAAGAACACCGGCGCCTCATGGACCACGACCAGGCGGCGGGTCTTCTCGACCGAGGTCTGGATCGCGTCGAAGTCCAGCGGGGACACCGAGCGCAGGTCCAGGATCTCCAGGGACCTGCCCTCCTCGGCGGCCGCGTCGGCGACCTCCTGGCAGAGCTTCACCATCGGGCCGTAGGCGGCGAGGGTCAGGTCGGTGCCCTCGCGGACCACGCGGGCCTTGTGCAGGGGGCCGGGGATGGCCTCTGTGTTGACGTCGCTCTTGTCCCAGTAGCGCCGCTTCGGCTCGAAGAAGATCACCGGGTCGTCGCTCTGGATGGCCTGCTGCATCATCCAGTAGGCGTCCGACGAGTTCGACGGGCTGACGATCTTGAGGCCCGGCACGTGCGCGAACAGGGCCTCGGGGGACTCCGAGTGGTGTTCGACCGCGCCGATGCCGCCGCCGTAGGGGATGCGCACGACGACCGGGAGCTTGACCTTGCCCAGGGAGCGGGCGTGCATCTTGGCGAGCTGGGTGACGATCTGGTCGTAGGCCGGGAAGACGAAGCCGTCGAACTGGATCTCCACCACCGGGCGGTAGCCACGGAGGGCGAGGCCGATGGCGGCGCCGACGATGCCCGACTCGGCGAGCGGGGTGTCGACCACCCTGCTTTCGCCGAAGTCCTTCTGGAGGCCGTCCGTCACACGGAAGACACCGCCGAGCTTGCCGACGTCCTCGCCCATGATGAGGACCTTGGGGTCGGACTCCAGGGCGGTGCGCAGCGATTCGTTGATCGCCTTGGCCAGCGGCAGGTTCTTGGACGTCACGGTCTCCGCCATGTCACTTACCCCCTTCTTCGTCCGCGAACGACGCCTGGTAGGCGGCGAACTGTGCCCTCTCCTCGTCGACGAGCGCGTGCCCGTCCGCGTACACGTGCTCGAAGATGGCGAACCGGTCCGGGTCCGGCATGGCACGGACCGCTTCGCGCACTCGCCTGCCCAACGCCTCGCTCTCGGTCTCGAGTTCCGCGAAAAATCCCTCGTCCGCGTGGTTTGAAGCTTCGAGATACGCGCGCAGGCGCAGGATCGGGTCCTTCGCCTCCCAGGACTCGCGCTCCTCGTCGGCGCGGTACTTGGTCGGATCGTCGGAGGTGGTGTGCGCGCCCATGCGGTACGTGTACGCCTCGACCAGCGTCGGGCCCTCGCCGTTGCGGGCCCGCTCCAGCGCCCACTTGGTGACCGCGAGGCAGGCCAGCACATCGTTGCCGTCGACGCGGACGCCCGGGAAGCCGTAGCCCTGTGCGCGCTGGTAGAGCGGGACGCGGGTCTGCTTCTCGGTGGGCTCGGAGATCGCCCACTGGTTGTTCTGGCAGAAGAACACGACCGGGGCGTTGTACACCGCCGAGAAGGTGAACGATTCCGCGACGTCGCCCTGGCTGGAGGCGCCGTCGCCGAAGTACGCGACGACGGCGCTGTCGGCGCCGTCCATGGTCACGCCCATCGCGTAGCCCGTGGCGTGCAGGGTCTGCGAGCCGATGACGATCGTGTACAGGTGGAAGTTGTTCGTGTTCGGGTCCCAGCCGCCGTGGTTGACGCCCCGGAACATGCCGAGCAGGTTGGTCGGGTCGACCCCGCGGCACCAGGCGACGCCGTGCTCGCGGTAGGTCGGGAAGACGTAGTCGTCCTCGCGGGTGGCCCGCCCGGAGCCGATCTGGGCGGCCTCCTGGCCGAGCAGCGACGCCCACAGGCCCAGCTCGCCCTGGCGCTGCAGGGCGGTGGCCTCGGCGTCGAAGCGGCGGGTGAGCACCATGTCGCGGTACAGGCCGCGGAGCTCATCGGGGGTGATGTCGGCGACGTACTTGTCGTACGGGGCGGTCCTGGCGTTCTTGACTCGCTTGCCCTCGGGCGTCAGAAGTTGGACGAGGTCCGGGTCGGCGCCCTTGGCCTTGCTTCCGGCGCTGCGTCGCGGCTTGCGCGGGGCAGTGCTCTCCACGGTCACGTGTGCTCCTCCGTCGGTCCGGCTCCCCGGGTTCGCCGGGTGCCAGTGCGGCTCACCTGCGCCCCACGGACGCACAGGGTGGGTGCGGTTCGTCGGGAACAGGCGTGACAGGTGCCCCGGCGAGCGCCCTGCAAAAGGCACGTTACCCAGTGCTCCACAATTCTGTGAAACCCCTCCTGACCTGCGATTTTGCTTGGATTTCCAAGTAAATCGCGAAAGTCGGGAACAACTCCTGGTCACAGCCTTGCAGGGGGCCGGAACAACGGCACGTTATCCCGCTCACCTCGGGCACGGGAAGAGCCCGTGTGTGAGACTTGCCGAGTGCCCGAAGAAGGAAAAATCAGCGTATTTCTGGTCGATGACCATGAAGTGGTCCGCCGGGGTGTTCACGAAATGCTCACGGTCGAGGACGACATCGAGGTGGTCGGCGAGGCCGGCACGGCGGCCGACGCGCTGACACGGATCCCGGCCACCCGCCCCGATGTCGCGATCCTCGACGTACGCCTCCCGGACGGCAGCGGAGTCGAGGTGTGCCGCGAGATCCGGGCCCGGGACGAGTCCGTGAAGTGCCTGATGCTGACCTCGTTCGCGGACGACGAGGCGCTCTTCGACGCGATCATGGCGGGTGCCTCCGGGTACGTCCTGAAGGCCATCCGGGGCACCGAGCTGCTGACCGCCGTACGGGACGTCGCGGCCGGGAAGTCGCTGCTCGACCCGGTGGCGACCGCCCGGGTCCTGGAGCGGCTGCGCACCGGCGGCGCCCAGCAGGACGACCGGCTGGACCGGCTCACCGACCAGGAGCGCAGGATTCTCGACCTGATCGGGGAGGGTCTCACCAACAGGGCGATCGGCGAGCGGCTGCATCTCGCGGAGAAGACGATCAAGAACTATGTGTCGAGTCTGCTGTCCAAACTCGGCATGGAGCGGCGTGCGCAGGCGGCGGCCTATGTGGCGCGGAGACAGGTCGAGCAGCAGCGCCATTAGGGACCAAAGACCCCTCCCCAGGGGCAGCGGTCCGGACGACAGTGATGGCATGTCCTCCGACGCAGAGCTCGCCGTCGAGCTGCTCGCCCGTGCCGACCACGGCCGGGTGGCGACCACCCTGGGGGCGCTGCCCTTCCTGGCGCCCGCCCGTCACATCGTGACGGACGAGCGGCTGCTGCTGCGGATGCCCCGGAGCCACGGCCATCACCACGCGTGCGTGGACCGTGTCGTCGCGTACGGCGCCGACAACCTGGACTCGGCCGGTCCGGACGACAGCCTGTGGTCCGTACAGGTGATCGGCACATGCGAGCCGCACGAGCCGACGGCGGACCAGGTCGAACGTTTCGGTCCGACCCGGGGCGAGGTGGTGTATCTGCGCATCGAACCGCGCCTCAGCACCGTGCACTCCACGGACGGCGGCCCGGAACGGCACTTCGGACCCACCCTGTGACCGAAAGCGACCACTGGCGACCGAGCGGTGACTTTCTGTGACAAACCGCAGCTCACGGGCCTGTATCGTGCCCTAGCATCGGCCGCGTGCCGCGCTTCCGTGTACCACCCCCCATGCCCCACGCGCCCCCTCTGGGCGCCCTCCTCCGCCAGTACGCCGCCGGGTCCGCCGTTGCCTGCGAACCCGTCGAACAGGGCCTCCTGAACCGCGGCTACCGGCTCCGCACGACCCGGGGCCGCTACTTCCTCAAGCACCACTTCGACCCCGAGACGGCCGACCCGGCGGCGATCGCCCGCCAGCACACCGCGACCCGGCGCCTGGCCGACCTCGGCGTCCCCGTGGCCCCGCCGCTGCCGGGCCGCGACGGCCGCACGGTCGCCGTCGTCGGCGGTCACGCCTACGCCCTGCATCCCTGGATCGACGGCAGCCACCGCCACGGCGGCGAGCTGACCACCGTCCAGTGCGGGCGGCTGGGGGCGCTCCTGGGCGTCGTCCACGCGAGTCTGGAGCGGGTGATGCCGGGGCGCCGGGAGGAGTGCGGGCCTGGCGCCGACCCCGCCGACACCTTCACCCTCATCGACGACCTGCTCGGGCACGTCCGCCGCCACCGGCCCGCCGACGCCTTCGACCGACTGGCCAGGCGCCGGCTGCTGGAGCGCCGGGAACTGCTGGAGCGGCACGCGGACCGACGGCCGCCGCGCGGGGGTTCCGTGGGGTGGGTGCACGGGGACTTCCACCCCTTCAACCTGCTCTACAAGGGCGACGCCCCCGCCGCGATCGTCGACTGGGACCGGCTCGGCGTCCAGCCCCGCGCGGAGGAGGCCGTACGCGCCGCCGCGATCTTCTTCGTACGGCCGGACGGCGCCCTGGACCTGTCGAAGGTGCGGGCGTACGCGCACGCGTACCGGCGTGCGGCGCGCGCCTCCCCCTCCGAACTCGCCGCCGCCGTGCACCGGGTGTGGTGGGAGCGGCTGAACGACTTCTGGATGCTGCGCTGGCACTACGAACGCGGCGACACCCGCGCGGACCCCCAGTTCCCCGCGGCCTCCGCGCTCGCCGTGTGGTGGACACGGGAGTACGACGCCGTGTGCGAGGCCTTCACGGAGTACGCCCCATAGGGGCACCGGTAAACAGCACGCGCGCGTGGACCCCCGATAAGGGGCGCACGCGCGCGTGAATGCTGTTGTGGTGCCGAGGCCCGATCAGCCGCCCAGGGCGCCGGCGACGGTACCCGCGCCGCCGTCGTCACCCGTGCCGCCCGAGTCCGTCGGGTCCGCCGAGGTCGTCTCGGACGGGGTGTCCGACGGCTCATCGGAGACCGTCGCGGACGGGGTGCTCGACGGCTTCTCGGAGGCCGTCTCCGACGGGGTGTACGAGGGCGTGTACGACGGCGTGTAGTCCGAACCGGAGCTCGTGCCGCTGTCGTCCGAGTCCGTCTCCGAGGGCGAGGCGCTCGCCTCGTCGCTCGGGGTCTCGCTGGACTGGTCGTCCGTGGCGGACTGCGAGGTGGTCGGCGACTGCGTGGTGCCCGAACCGCCGCTGCCGTTGCCGGTGTTGTTCAGCGCCAGCGCCACGCCCGCCGCGATGGCGATCACCGCGAGCACCGCGAGGATCCACAGCTTGCCCCGGCCGCTGCCGTGGTTGCCGTGCCCCTCGAAGCCGCCGTCGTCGCCGTTGCCGTAACCGCCCGGCAGGATCGGCTGCGGGATCTGGGTGGTACCGGAGGCGTCCTGCGGCATCACCGTCGTGCCGGCGAAGCCGCCCGGCGGGGTCTGCTGACCGTTCGCCACGGTCACCGGGCCGGTGTTCCAGGTACCGGTGTGGCCACCCTGGTCGTAGAGCATCTGCAGGCCGTACTGGACCAGCCCGCGCATCTCCTCGGCGGTCTGGAAACGGTCGTCGGGGTCCTTGGCGAGGGAGCGCATGACGAGGCCGTCCAGCTCCGGCGGGCAGACGCCGTTCGATGTCGCGGACGGCGGGACCGGGATGTCCTGGACGTGCTGGTAGACCACCGACAGCGGCGTCTCACCGGTGAACGGGGGCCGCAGCGCGAGGAGTTCGTAGAGGAGGCAGCCCGTGGCGTACAGGTCGGAGCGGTGGTCGACGGCCTTGCCGAGCGCCTGCTCCGGGGAGAGGTACTGCGGGGTGCCCATGACCATGCCGGTCTGCGTCATCGTCGTGGACGCGCCGTGCAGGGCGCGGGCGATGCCGAAGTCCATGACCTTCACGGCGCCGTTGTGCGTGATGATCACGTTGGCGGGCTTGATGTCGCGGTGCACGATGCCGTGCTGGTGCGAGTAGGCGAGCGCCTCGAGCACCCCGGAGACGATGATCAGGGCCTGCTCGGGGCCCGGCGCCTCCGCGTTGAGCAGGAGGTCGCGGATGGTCCGCCCCTCGACGATCTCCATCACGATGTACGGCACGGACTGGCCGCCCACGTAGTCCTCGCCGGAGTCGTACACGGCGACGATCGCATGGTGGTTGAGGCCGGCCACCGACTGGGCCTCGCGCGTGAAGCGCGCCTTGGAGGTCGGGTCCTCGGCCAGGTCGGAGCGGAGCAGCTTGACCGCGACCGTGCGCCCGAGCCGTACGTCCTCGGCCGCGAACACCTCGGCCATACCGCCGCGACCCAGTCTGCGGGTCAGCCGGTACCGGCCGTCGCCGACCAGTCCGCCGTTGCCCCACAGCTCCGGTGCGTCCGACATTCCGCCGCCAGCCGCCTCGGGGTCGGACGGGCCCTGAGCGTGCTGCTGTGCCATCAGTCCTCGCCGTCGTTTCTGCCCGCGGTGCGCGCGGTGTTGTTACGGTCTCCGTCGGCCACGCTACAGGCTCAGCGCAAGCCTCCGGTCCGGGATCAGTGCCGGAATCGTCCGGAGACGGACCGGCCATCAAATCGGTATCACGGGCCGTCGTGCAAATTCTGTGTACCGCCGGTACAGCACCTGTAACGCTTCCACGACTCTTCTTTCGCGTACGGTCACGGAACGGGCACCGCGCTTGACGTGTCAGTGCCCTCCGGCAGACTTGGCCGGGAATAGCACATTCGATCACCGAACCGGCGCCGATGGGGGACACGGGACATGAGTCAGGACGGCGCACAGGGCCGGTATGCGGGCCGCGCGCTCGCGGGCGGCCGCTACCAGCTCCGCGACCTGCTCGGCGAGGGCGGCATGGCCTCCGTGCACCTCGCGTACGACGCCGTGCTCGACCGCCAGGTCGCGATCAAGACACTCCACACCGAACTCGGCCGGGAACAGGCCTTCCGCGAGCGCTTCCGCCGCGAGGCCCAGGCCGTGGCCAAGCTCACGCACACCAACATCGTCTCGGTCTTCGACACCGGCGAGGACGCGCTCGACGGCTCGACGATGCCGTACATCGTCATGGAGTACGTCGAGGGCCGCCCGCTCGGCTCCGTACTCGACGAGGACGTACGGCAGCTCGGCGCGATGCCTGCCGACAAGGCGCTGAAGATCACCGCGGACGTGCTGGCCGCGCTGGACATCAGCCACGAGATGGGCCTGGTGCACAGGGACATCAAGCCGGGCAACGTGATGATGACCAAGCGCGGTGTCGTCAAGGTCATGGACTTCGGCATCGCGCGTGCCATGCAGTCCGGGGTCACCTCGATGACCCAGACCGGCATGGTCGTCGGCACCCCGCAGTACCTCTCGCCGGAGCAGGCGCTCGGCCGGGGCGTGGATGCCCGCAGCGACCTGTACTCGGTCGGCATCATGCTGTTCCAACTGGTCACCGGGCGGCTGCCGTTCGACGCGGACTCGCCGCTGGCCATCGCGTACGCGCATGTGCAGGAGGAGCCGGTCGCGCCCTCCTCGATCAACCGTTCCCTGCCGCCGGCCGTGGACGCGCTGGTCGCCCGCGCACTGAAGAAGAACCCGAACGAGCGCTTCCCGAACGCCGAGTCCATGCGCGACGAGTGTCTGCGGGTGGCCTCCTCGTTGCACGCGGCGGCCCCCAGCATCGTCCCGGGCACCCCCGCGCAGAGCGGCTCCGGCGTCGGCTCGGCGGTGTTCCCGCCGGTCGACCAGTCGGCTCCGGCGCCTACCGGCCCCGTCCAGACGCCGTACCAGCCGGGTCCCTACGGCGGTACTCCGGCGCCCTCGCCGGCGTACGGCTATCCGCAGCAGGCGGGCTACCAGACGCCGCCCTCGGTCGGGTTCGGGCAGCAGGGCATCTCGACCCCGCCGCCGTACAACCTCGCTCCGCAGCCCGCGGGAGGCGGCGGCAGGAGCAGCAAGCCGGTGATCATCGGCTCGGCCGTCGTCGCGGTGGTCGCGGTCGGCGCGCTGCTCGTCGCCCTGTCGCTGAACAACGGCAGCGGCGACGACGCGAAGGGCGGCGGCGGCAGCGCCAGTGCGAGCACCTCGGCCACCGCGGTCGAGGGCCACCGCGCCGGCGACAAGACGAAGACGATCGAGACGACCGCGTGCACGGAGCCGGAGGAGTCGTACAACGACCCCAGCCAGATCCAGATCCCGGACTTCCAGTTCAAGTACATCGACTCGGTCAAGTCCTGCCTCCAGGCCGCGGGCTGGAAGGTGAAGACCAAGAGCGAGGACGAGAACACCTACGGCCAGGGCACGGTCATGGACCAGTTCCCGGCGGCCGGCACGGACGTGGACCCCAAGAAGATGCCCGAGATCCAGTTGGGTGTGTCGACGGGCAACCCGTCCTGACCCCGTGATGTGGAAGGGCCCGGCAGCGACCGCTGCCGGGCCCTCTGGGCATCTAGGGGTGTCTACAGGTACGGGCCGCCCACACGTCCGGCGCCCGGCTGACCCTCCTCGCCGCCGTCACCGACGCCCGGCGGCAGGGCCCGGCGCATCTGCTCCAACTGGGCCCGCGCGGCCATCTGCTGGGCGAACAGCGTGGTCTGGATCCCGTGGAAGAGTCCCTCCAGCCAGCCCACCAACTGGGCCTGCGCGATGCGCAGTTCCGCATCACTGGGGATCGCGGTGTCCGTGAAGGGCAGCGAGAGCCGCTCCAGCTCCTCGACCAGCTCCGGCGCCAGACCGTCCTCCAGCTCCTTCACCGAGCTGGCGTGGATCTCCTTCAGCCGCACCCGGCTCGCCTCGTCGAGAGGAGCCGCCCGCACCTCCTCCAGGAGCTGCTTGATCATGCTGCCGATCCGCATGACCTTGGCGGGCTGTTCCACCATCTCCGTCACCGGGATCTCGCGGGAGTCCTCGTCCCCGGTGCCACCGAGCGCCATTCCGTCCTGGCCCACGACCAGGATCTGAGGCTTCTCCGGTGACCTTTCGTTCCTCGGCATCTCCATGCCGCCATTCTCTCGCACCCGCACACCTCCCCACCGTGGTGCCCCCCTCCTTGCGTGATCCACCGTTTGCCCGAACCCGGAATGCCGCGGACCCCGCCCGGTGTGACGCTGGTTCCGTCGATCTTGCCGCCTCTGCTCGGGAGGGGGTCACGGACGTGACTCCATGGCTACGCACAACGGGACTGCTGCTCGTGCTGGGCACGGGGGCGGTGGTGAATCCCTACGGGGGGCCTTCGGCGTACGGCCTGGGGGTGGAGGCTGCCGGGACCACCGGCGGGACCGGAGGTTCTGGGGGTGGCCGCGTCCTGGTCACGGCACCCGCTTCCGGCTCTGCCGCTGTGTCCCCGTCCGCCTCTGCCTTGAGGCCTGCTTCCGGCCCTGACTCCGCTCACGTTCATGGCTCCGCCGAGCCCTCCCGGGCCGGAAGCAGGGCGGGCGAGGGACGGGAACGGCCGGGGCGGAGCGCGCAGCCGACCACGGACGAGAACGAGAGCGGAGGGGACGGCGAGGACACGGCCGGGCTGGAGGCGGACGAGGGCGACGACGGCGGCCGTTCGGCCGGTCCGACGCCCGCCGACTCCGCGTCACCCCAGCAGGCGGGGCAGGAAGCGGGGCACGAGCCGGGGGTCGTATCCTCCCCGCCCGCCCTCCAGCCCGTGCACCAGTCAGTCACCCACGCCGAGGACCCCACCGAGCCCGTACTACGAATCCTGCCGCTGGGCAGCGGCCTGATCCTCATCGGCCTCGGCCTGGGCCTCGCCTTCATCGGCCTGCGGGTGCGGCGGGGGTAGTGGGGGCGAGGGCCTGCCCGGCGGAGCAGGTCGCGGGGGAAGCAGCTGGCAGAGCCGTTGACAGCGGCTGCCGCCGCAGGCGCCGCGACGGGGCGAGCCGACGACCGACGGCAACACCGCGGATGCACGCACCAGGCCCCGCGTCCGCCGCCTGAACCGCCGGAGGCCCCAGCCGACATCAGCCCTACGGCGCGACCAGCAGCACCTTTCCGATGTGGCCGCTGTCCTCGACCACCTGGTGGGCGTTCGCCGCCTCGCTCATCGGCAGTTCCCGGTCGACGACCGGGCGGACGTGGCCGGCCTCGATCAGTGGCCACACGTGCTCGCGTACGGCCGCGACGATGGCCGCCTTCTCGGCGAGGGGACGGGCCCGTAGTGAGGTCGCGCTGATCGCGGCCCGCTTGCCGAGGAGGGCGGCGATGTTCAACTCCGCCTTGATTCCGCCCTGCATCCCGATGATCGCGAGCCGGCCGTTGACGGCGAGGCTCTGGACGTTGCGGTCCAGGTACTTGGCGCCCATGTTGTCGAGGATGACGTCGGCGCCGGAGTCGCCGGTGGCCCGCGCGAGCTCGGCGACGAAGTCCTGCTCGCGGTAGTTGACCAGGATGTCGGCGCCCAACTCGGCGCAGAAGTCCAGCTTCTCCTTGGTGCCGGCCGTGACGGCGACCTTGGCGCCGACGGCCTTGGCGAGCTGGATCGCCATGGTGCCGATGCCGCTGGAGCCGCCGTGCACGAGCAGGGTCTCGGCGGGGCGGAGGTGGGCGACCATGAAGACGTTCGACCAGACCGTGCAGACCACCTCGGGCAGCGCGGCGGCCTGCTTGAGGTCGATCCCCTGGGGCACCGGCAGCAGTTGTCCGGCCGGCACGGCGACCTTCTCGGCATAGCCGCCGCCCGCGAGCAGCGCGCACACCTCGTCACCGACCGACCATCCGGACACACCGGGGCCGACCTCGACGATCCGGCCGGAGCATTCGAGGCCGGGGTAGACGGACGCGCCGGGCGGCGGGTCGTAGAAGCCCTGACGCTGCATGATGTCGGCACGGTTGACGGCGCTGGCCACCACCTGGACCAGCACTTCGCCCTCACCGGGCACCGGATCGGGGACCTCGTCCCACACCAGCGCCTCGGGCCCACCAGGTTCGGAAATCGTGATCGCTCGCATGGGCCCGACGCTACTCCTCGTCATACGGCCGCCCGCCGAAGGTGGGTCACTCCGGCAACGGCCGGGTGTCCGGCGCGACCTGCGAGCCCGGGGAGACCCGCACGATGGTGATGAGCCGGTCCGTGAGCTGTAGCGTCCCGATGGCCGGGTCGTCGTAGCCGAGCACTCGGTGCCCGCGGACGACGCTCACCACCAGGTCGTCCGTCTCGCGCGGTGTTCTGCCCACCTCGGCCTTTATGACCGGCCGCTCGGTCATGTCGAGCCCGCTGCCCTGCTGGATGAGGTCCTCCATGACCATGCCGGCGGCGGGGCTGAGCACGGACAGGCCCAGCAGCCGGCCGGCCGCACTGGCGCTGGTGATGACGGCGTCGGCGCCGGACTGCTTGAGCAGCGGCGCGTTCTCCTCCTCGCGCACCGCGGCCACGATCTTCGCGGCACGGTTGAGCTGCCGGGCCGTGAGGGTCACCAGGACGGCCGTGTCGTCGCGCTGCGTCGCGATGATGATCTGCCGCGCCTTGTGCACCTCGGCCCGCTTCAGGACCTCGCTGCGGGTGGCGTCCCCGACGACTCCGACGTACCCCTCGCTGCTCGCCGCCTCGATCGCCTTCGCACTGGGGTCGACCACGACGACCTGTTCCTTCTTCAGCCCGGTCGCGCACACGGTCTGGATCGCGGACCGCCCCTTCGTACCGAAGCCGATGACGACGGTGTGATCCCGCAACGTGGACCTCCAGCGATTCAGGCGCCATTCCTCCCGCGTGCGTTCGGTGAGGACCTCAAGGGTGGTGCCGACCAGGACGATCAGGAACAGCACACGCAGCGGTGTGACGACGAGGATGTTGGTGAGCCGGGCGCTGTCACTGACCGGGGTGATGTCGCCGTAGCCGGTGGTCGAGAGGGTGACCGTGGCGTAGTAGAGGGCGTCGAGGAAGTCGACCGAGCCGTCCGAGTTGTCGTTGTAGCCCTCGTGGTCGGCATAGACGATCAACGCGGTCGCGATCAGCAGGAACAGGGCGATGGACAGCCGCTTGGCCACCTGCCGGAAGGGGTGCTCAACCACCTTCTTCGGGAGTTCCACCCGATGGGTCACAAGATGTTCGTCCGCCTGGCGGGCGATCGCATCATGGCCCGGTTGTTTCACGTGAAACACACCCCGATCCCGGCCGCCGCCCACGGCAGGTCGATCAGTTCGGTCGGCTCTCCCTGCCGGGCTCCACCCGGTGGTACGACCGCGAGTGCGTCGGCCGCCGCGATACCTCGCAGCATGGCCGGACCGTTGTAGTGCAGCGGGACGGCACAGTCGCCGCGCAGAACGGCGGGGACGAGCCGGGTGTCGTACGGGTGCCCGTGCACCGCGTCCTGGAGGGGCAGCGCGTACGGCTCGGGGGCGGGGTGTGCCGACAGGGTCCGCAGCAGCGGTTCGGCGAGAGTGAGCAGGCCGGAGACCGCGGCGAGGGGATTACCGGGCAGGCCGACGAGGTACTGGTCGTCCTTGATGCGGGCCAGCAGCATGGGGTGGCCGGGGCGCACCTTGACGCCGTCCACGAGGAGATCGGCGCCGATGCCGCGCAGGGTGGGGTGGACATGGTCGACCGGGCCGGAGGCGGTGCCGCCGGTGGTGACGATGAGGTCGGCGGTGCTGCCCGTGATGGCCTTGCGCAGCGCCTTCGCGTCGTCACGGAGCCGGCGGACGGCGGTGACCTCAGCGCCGAGCGCACGCAGCCAGGAGGGCAGCATCGGGCCGAGCGCGTCCCGGATGAACCCGTCGCGGGGCAGCCCCTCGGTGAGCAACTCGTCGCCCAGGACGAGGACTTCGACCCGGGGGCGGGGTACGGCGGTGAGGGTGTCGTACCCCGCCGCTGCGGCGAGGCCGAGCACCGCCGGGGTCACCAGGGTGCCGCCGGGCAGCAGATGGTCGCCGCTGCGGCACTCCTGGCCGCGCGGGCGGATGTCCTGGCCGTGACCGACGTCCCGGGCCGCGTGGAGGCGGCCCTTCTCGTCGGTGCGGCCGTGTTCGCTGCGGATGACGGCGGTGGTGTCGGCGGGGACCCGGGCACCGGTCGCGATCCGTACCGCCTCGCCGTCGCTGAGCGGCTCCGACTGGGCGTGCCCGGCGAGCACACCCTCCTCGCGTACGGCCCAGGGGCCGGGGCCGGCGACCGCCCAGCCGTCCATCGCGGAGGTGTCGAACGAGGGCAGGTCGCTCAGGGCGACGAGGGGCGCGGCCAGGACCAGGCCGAGGGCGGCGTCGAGGGCCACCGAGACGGGGGCGCGGCGGCCACCGGACCGTGCGGCACGTGCGGCGACGGCGCGGGCCTCGGGCCAGGGGGTGGCCCGGTGCCGGGACTCCGGTGCGCGGGGTGCGCCGGGGGCTTGGGGGGCGCCCTGCGGGGGCTCGGCGGGGCCGCCGGTGCTGCCTTCGTTCACGAGGGCGAGTACCTCCTCGACATCGAGGTCCTCGACGTCCTGGGCGTGCTCGCCGGTGTGCGTGCCGCGCGCGGTCATCCGGCTGCGTCCGGACCCGGGGCGTCGGACGGGGCTTCCGGCTTGGCCTCGGGCGTGTCCTCGTCCGCCCAGCGCAGCGCGAGGGCGGCGGCCTTGCGGGCCGCCTCGGCGACGGCTTCGGAGCCGCCCCTGCCCTGCGCCGCCGCGTAGCCGACCAGGAAGGTGGTCAGCGGGGCGGCGGGCCTGGCCACTCCGTGCGCGGCGTCGCGGGCGAGGTCGAGCAGGATGCCGGTGTCGACGTCCAGGTCGATGCCCAGTTCGTCCTTGACTGCGGAAATCCATTCATCCAACACGTGCCCATGCTCCCTGATGCGTGCCCTGGCGGTGGCGAGGTCGTCCCAGGTGTCGCAGTCGAAGGACGCGACGGGGTCGGGGACGCGGGTGAGGTCGAGCGCGGCGGTCAGCCGGCGCAGGGGCAGCCCGGTGAGGCCGCCGCCCGCGGCGGAGCCGCTGATAGATGCAGCCGAGGTGAGTTCCGTGAGTTCTCGGCGGAGGGCCGGCGCGCGGTAGGCGGCCACGAGCGGCTGGTCGCGTCCGTCGGCGTCGGTGAGCAGTACGCCTTCGGCGTCGCCGGTCCGCAGGGCGGTCAACAGCCGCTGCACGGTGGCCGCTTCGAGGAACGGCAGGTCGGCGGAGAGGACCACGACGGCGTCGGCCGCGGTGTGGCGCAGACCGGCGTCGAGCGCGGCGACCGGGCCCGCGCCGGGCGGGTCCTCGCGCGCCCAGCGCACCGGTCGGGAAGTGGGGCGGGGGTCGGCGACCACGACCGTGGTCCCGGCGTCGGCGCAGGCGGTGAGCACCCGGTCGAGCAGGGCCCGGCCACCCACCCGCAGTCCGGGCTTGTCGGCACCGCCGAGCCGCCGGGCGGCACCACCGGCGAGCACGACGGCGTCGTACGCGACAGCGGGTGCGGGGTCGGGGGGCTCGTGCGCGGTCACCCTCCGAGTATGCGTCCCGCCCTGATCACAGGGAACGTGTGCGGGCCGCCGTGATCACAGGTTGCGCAACAGCATCGCCGGCTGTTCCACGCAGTCCGCCACATACCGCAGGAAACCGCCCGCAGTGCCGCCGTCGCACACCCGGTGGTCGAAGGTGAGGGAGAGCTGGACGACCTGGCGCACCGCCAACTCGCCCTCGTGCACCCACGGCTTGGGGACGATCCGGCCGACGCCGAGCATGGCGGCCTCGGGGTGGTTGATGATCGGCGTGGAACCGTCGACGCCGAACACCCCGTAGTTGTTCAGGGTGAAGGTCCCGCCGGTGAGGTCTCCGGGCGTCAGCGTCCCGGCCCGGGCCGCCTCGGTGAGCCGGGCGAACTCCGCGTTCAGCGCCTCCGCGTCCCGCGTGTGGGCGTCCCGTACGACGGGCACGACGAGCCCGCGTTCGGTCTGCGCGGCGAAGCCGAGATGGACCCGGTCGAACCGGATGACCTCCCGAGCGTCCATGTCCACGCTGGAGTTGAGGTCTGGGTACCGGTTGAGCGCGGCCGTGCAGATCCGGGCGAGGAGGGCCAGTACGGAGATCTTCGGCCCCGCTACGGCGTTCATGGCCGCGCGGGCACGCATCAGCTCCGTGGCGTCGGCGTCCACCCAGCAGGTCGCGTCGGGGATCTCGCGGCGACTGCGGGAGAGTTTGTCGGCGACTGCACCGCGGATGCCGCGGAGGGGGGTGCGGGTGACTCCGTCGGTAGAGGTGGTGGTGGTCGTGGCGGTGGGGAGCGTCGCCGGAGGGAGAAGTGTCGCTTCCTGTGCGGTCGCCTCCTGCGCCGCCGCCGCGCGGAGCGCCTTCTCGACGTCCGCCCGCAGGATCAGCCCGTCCCGCCCCGAACCGGTCAACTCCCTCAGTTCCAGGCCGTTCTCCCGCGCGAGCCGTCGTACGAGGGGCGAGATGACGGGTACGGGACCGTCACCGCGACTACCTGTCCCGGCGGCGGGGGCGTCCGCCACCGAGGTCACGACATCCGCCGCCATCCTCCGCACTCTCCGCCGCCGCGCCGGAGGCGCCCCGGTGCCGTAGCCCACCAGCACGTTCCCCGAGCCCTCGGTCTCGGTACCGGTCTCCGGGTCGGCGGCCGGTGCCCCCACCGCGACCGTCAACAGGGGGGCGCCGACGGGCAGTTCGGTGCCCTCCTCGCCGAAACGGGCCGTGACCACGCCGCCGTAGGGGCAGGGGACCTCGACCATCGCCTTGGCCGTCTCGACCTCGACGACGGGCTGGTCGATGGCGACGACGTCGCCGACCTGGACCAGCCAGCGCACGATCTCCGCCTCGGTCAGGCCCTCGCCGAGGTCGGGGAGCTTGAACTCCAGTACCTGTGCCATCAGTTCTCGGCCTCCCACTGCAGGCGGCCCACGGCGTCCAGGATCCGGTCGACGCCGGGCAGGTGGTGCCGCTCCAGCATCGGCGGCGGATACGGGATGTCGAACCCGGCGACGCGCAGCACCGGCGCCTCCAGGTGGTGGAAGCAGCGCTCCGTGACGCGGGCCGCGATCTCGCCGCCCGGGCCGCCGTAGCCGCCCGACTCGTGGACGACGAGGGCGCGGCCGGTGCGCCGTACCGACGCGCACACCGTCTCGTCGTCGAAGGGCACCAGGGAGCGCAGGTCGACGACTTCGAGGTCCCAGCCCTCGGCCCGGGCCGCCTCTGCGGCTTCGAGGCAGACGGGCAGGGACGGGCCGTAGGTGATGAGTGTGGCGCTGCGGCCGGGGCGACGCACAACCGCGCGGCCGATCGGTTCGACCGGTGACGGGTCGTCGGGGTTCCAGGAGTCCTTCGACCAGTACAGGCGCTTGGGCTCCAGGAAGACGACCGGGTCGTCGGAGGCGATCGCGGCGCGCAGCAGGCCGTAGGAGTCGGCGACCGTGGCGGGGGTGACGACATGGAGGCCCGGGGTCGCCATGTAGTACGCCTCGGAGGAGTCGCTGTGGTGCTCGACGCCGCCGATGCCGCCGCCGTAGGGGACGCGGACGGTGATCGGGAGGGGCATGGCGCCGCGGGTGCGGTTGCGCATGCGGGAGACGTGGCTGATCAGTTGCTCGAAGGCCGGGTAGGCGAACGCGTCGAACTGCATCTCCACGACCGGGCGCAGGCCGTACATCGCCATGCCGACGGCCGTGCCGAGGATGCCGGCCTCGGCGAGCGGGGTGTCCGTGCAGCGGTCCTCGCCGAACTCCTTGGCGAGTCCGTCGGTGACCCGGAAGACTCCGCCGAGGGTGCCGACGTCCTCGCCCATGACGTGCACGGTGGGGTCGGCGGCCATGGCGTCGCGGAGCGCGCGCGTGAGGGCCTGCGCCATGGTGGCGGGCTTGAGGGCGACCGTGGTCATGAGTGCGTCCCCTCCCGCTCGGCCGCGAGCTCCGCCGCCAACTGTTCGCGCTGTTCGCGCAGTTGAGGTGTGGGTTCGGCATACACATCGGCGAACAGGTCCATGGGGTCGAGCACCGGGTCCTGGTTCATGTGTGCGCGCAGCTCGGCGGCCATGCTGTCGGCGGCGTCGCGCGCGGCCCGGATGCCGTCGTCGTCGATGAGCCCGCGCTCGGTCAGCTCGTGCTCCAGGAGGGCGATCGGGTCGTGCGCGCGCCAGGTCTCGACCTCGGTGTCGCCCCGGTAGCGGGTCGCGTCGTCGGCGTTGGTGTGGGCCTCGATGCGGTAGGTGATCGCCTCGACGAGCGTGGGGCCGCCGCCCTCGCGCGCGTGCCGTACGGCGTCGGCCAGGACCTGGTGCACGGCGACCGCGTCGTTGCCGTCGACCAGGCGGCCGGGCATGCCGTAGCCGACGGCCTTGTGGGCCAGCGACGGGGCCGCGGTCTGCTTGGCGAGCGGGACGGAGATCGCGAAGCCGTTGTTCTGGACGAGGAAGACGACCGGGGCCTGCCAGACCGCGGCGAAATTCAGCGCCTCGTGGAAGTCGCCCTCGCTGGTGCCGCCGTCGCCGACCATGGCGAGCGCGACCACGTCGTCGCCCTTGAGGCGGGCCGCGTGGGCGAGGCCCACGGCGTGCGGCAGCTGGGTGGCGAGCGGGGTGCACAGCGGGGCGATGCGGTGCTCGCGCGGGTCGTAGCCGGTGTGCCAGTCGCCGCGCAGCAGGGTGAGGGCCTGCACGGGGTCGAGGCCGCGGGCGACGGCGGCGAGCGTGTCGCGGTAGCTGGGGAAGAGCCAGTCCTGCTCCTTGAGGACCAGCGCGGCGGCGACCTCGCAGGCCTCCTGGCCGGTGCTGGAGGGGTACACGGCGAGCCGGCCCTGCTTGGTGAGGGCGGTGGCCTGCGCGTTGTACCGGCGGCCGCGCACCAGCTCGGCGTAGAGCCGGCGCAGCAGCGCGGGGTCCGCCTGGGCGGCCGCGTCGGTGCCGAGCACGCGGTACGGCGCGGTGTCGGGCAGCAGCGGCGCGGGGTCAGTGCGCGGCTGCCAGGCGGGCGGCGGTGTGGGCCGGTAGGCGCCCCGCTGCTCCATGACCGTCATGACGGCACCTCCTCGTGGGAGTGGCTCGGAGAGGCGCCTCGGACGTGCGGCGTCTCCCTACCGATTGTTCGGTCGTCGGCACATTTTGGCTACAGGCACCTCCAGGCTGTGGACAAACGGTTCTCCACAACCTGAAATGAACGCAGTACGTCCATGGTAGGGAGGCGGGGGGACATGGCACCTGAACAAATGGCCGAGGGCCCGGAGGCCGGCAGCGCCCTGCCGCCCCCGCGTCCGCTCGACGCCATCGATCAGGACATCCTCCAGATGCTCCAGGCGGACGGCCGCGCGTCGATAAGGTCGGTCGCCGAACGCGTGCATGTCTCCCGCGCCAACGCCTACGCGCGCATCAACCGCCTCATCGAGGACGGTGTCATCCGCGGTTTCGGCGCCCGCGTCGACCACGAGCGGGCGGGTCAGGGCACGTCGGCCTACATCACCCTGAAGATCGTGCAGAACTCCTGGCGCACGGTCCGCGAGCAGCTCAAGCTGCTCCCGGGCGCCTCGCACATCGCGCTGGTGGGCGGCGACTTCGACGTCCTGCTGCTGGTGCACACGCCGGACAACAGGGCGCTGCGCGAGCTGGTGCTCACCCGGCTCCAGGCGATCCCCGAGGTACTCAGCTCACGCACCCTGCTGGTCTTCGAGGAGGAGGACCTGGAGCCCCAGAGCTGACCTCGCTCAGTTCTGGCCGCGCAGCCCGGAGAACACCAACTGGACCACCGCGTCGGTGACTTCGCGCTCGCCCATGCCCCGGCTGTCGGGCCGGTACCACTCCACGATGGAGTTGATCATCCCGAAGACGAGCCGGGTCGCGAGCCGTACCTCCACGTCACCGCGCACCTCACCGTCCGCCGCCGCGGCCTTCAGCAGATCGGCCACCCGGTGGTCGAAGTCCCGGCGCCGCTCCAGGGCCCACCGCTCGGTGTCGGTGTTGCCGCGCACCCGCAGCAGCAGCGTCACGTACGGCAGCTCGGAGGTGAGCACCTCGACCATGCGCCGTACGACGTACTCCAGCCGCTCGACGGCGCGCCCCACGCGTGCGTGCTCCTCGTCGAGGATCCCGAAGAGACCGTCCAGGGCGCGGCTGACGGCGCGGCGCAGCAGCTCCTCCTTGCCGGTGACGTGGTGGTAGATCGACGACTTGGAGATACCGGCCGCCTTGGCGAGGTGCTCCATGGAGGTGCCGTCGTAGCCGCGCTCGATGAAGACCTGGACGGCCACGGAGAGCAGCGTCTCCGGGGTGTACGAATCGCGCTTGGCGGTGGTCATGGGGTGCCCTCCCGCTTCTCGGTGGCGTACGCGTGGCGGTAGAGCGCGAGGGACGGCGCGTAGCGTCCCGACGGATCACGCAGGTGCAGGTCGTCCAGGAGGTCGTAGGCCCAGCTCCGGCCCAGCTTGCGGCTCCATTCGAAGGGACCCAGGGGGTAGTTGACGCCCAGGCGCATCGCGGTGTCGATGTCCTCCTCGGTGGCGACGCCCTTGGCGACGGCGTCGTGCGCCAGGTCGACGATCCGGGCCACCGTGCGGGCGACGATCATCCCGGGGGCGTCACCGATGAGGCTGACGTCCTTGCCCAGCGCCTGGAAGAGGCCGATCGCCTCGGAGAGGGTCCCCGACGCGGTGTCCTGGGAGGCGGACAGCGCGATGCGGCCGGCCCTGCGGTAGTCGAGGGCGAGGTCGAAGTAGACGACGTCGCGGAACTCGACGGAGGTCTGTCCGTCGGCGAGCGCCAGTTGGCCGCCGCCGGGCAGCACCATGCGGGTGCCGTGGTCCTCTTCCTCCTCGCGTACGACGATGCCCGCCTCGCGGATCAGCGCGACCAGCTCGGCGGCCGGGCCCAGGTCGCCCTCCACGACGACGTACGCGGGCGCCTGGGCCGGTTCCGCGGTGTGCGGCTCGGGCTGCTCGGCGTCGTCCCCGTGGTCGTACCAGCCCTGTCCGGTCTTGCGGCCCAGGCGCCCGGACTCGACCAGGCGGCGCTGGGCGAGCGAGGGCGTGAAGCGCACGTCCTGGAAGAAGGACTGCCACACGGAGTGCGTGACCGACTCGTTGACGTCCTGCCCGATGAGGTCGGTCAGTTCGAAGGCGCCCATCCTGAAGCCGCCGGACTCGCGCAGGACCGCGTCGATGGTGGCCGGGTCGGCGGCCTGTGCCTCGTAGACCGCGAAGGCCTCGGCGTAGAAGGGCCGGGCGATGCGGTTGACGATGAAACCGGGGGTGTCCGCGCAGGCCACGGGGGTCTTGCCCCAGGACCGCGACATCTCGTACGCGCGCGTGGCCGACGTGACGTCGGTGGCGAACCCGGAGACGACCTCGACGAGCGGCAGCAGCGGGGCCGGGTTGAAGAAGTGCAGGCCCACGAAGCGGCCGGGGTTGCGCAGGGCGCCGCCGATGGCGGTCACCGAGAGGGACGAGGTGTTGGTGGCGAGCAGACAGTCCTCGCCGACGACGTCCTCCAGGTCGCGCATCAGCTGCTGTTTGACGTCCAGCCGCTCCAGTACGGCCTCGACGACCAGGGTGCAGTCCGCGAGGTCGGCCAGGGCCTCGGCGGGCAGGAGACGGGCGCGTGCGGCGTCCCGGTCGGCGGCGCCGAGCCGGTCCTTCTCGACCAGCCGGTCGAGGCGGGCGCCGATCGCGGCGGTGGCGTCCTCGGCCCGGCCCGGGACGGAGTCGTAGAGCCGTACGACGTGGCCCGCGGCCAGCGCGACCTGGGCGATGCCCTGGCCCATGGTGCCGGTGCCGACGACGGCCACGGGGCTGCTGAGGTCCAGTGCTGTCATGTGCGCGATCCTCCCGCACGGGGTTTTCCACAGATGCGGCGGACCCCCTTGTCCCGACCGATCGTTCGGTTACTCTAACTCTGACCGCCTGTTTCCGCCCATGTTTCTGCCCAGGTCATGAACTCGCAGACGAGTTCTTGAGACGAGGAGTTGGTCCCGCATGGCCGCCGAACCGACCGCGCACGAGCTGATCGCCCGGCACCGGCCCACACTCGACCAGGCGCTGGAAGCCATCCGCACGCGCGCGTACTGGTCCCCGCACCCCGAGCACCCGAAGGCCTACGGCGAGCACGGCAGCCTGGACGCGGCGGCGGGCAAGGCCGCCTTCGACGCCCTCCTCGGCACGCGCCTGGACCTCGGCCAGCCCGGCACGGACGACTGGGTGGGCGGCGAGGTGTCGCCGTACGGCATCGAGCTGGGCGTGACGTACCCGCACGCGGACCTCGACGTCCTGCTGCCGGCCATGCGCGCCGGGCAGCGGGCCTGGCGGGACGCGGGCGCGGAGGTGCGTGCCGTGGTCTGTGTGGAGATCCTCAAGCGGATCAGCGACCGGACGCACGAGTTCGCCCACGCGGTCATGCACACCAGCGGCCAGGCCTTCATGATGGCGTTCCAGGCGGGCGGCCCGCACGCCCAGGACCGCGGTCTTGAGGCGGTGGCGTACGCGTACGTGGAGCAGGTCCGCACCCCCGACACCGCGGAGTGGACCAAGCCCCAGGGCAAGCGCGACCCGCTCCTGATGGAGAAGCGCTTCACACCGGTACCGCGCGGCACCGCCCTGGTCATCGGCTGCAACACCTTCCCGACGTGGAACGGCTATCCGGGCCTGTTCGCCTCCCTCGCCACCGGCAACGCGGTCCTGGTGAAGCCCCACCCGCGCGCGGTGCTGCCGCTCGCGCTCACGGTGCGGGTCGCCCGCGAGGTGCTCGCCGAGACCGGCTTCGACCCGAACCTGGTGGCGCTGGCCGCCGAGCGCCCCGGTGAGGGCATCGCCAAGACGCTCGCCACCCGCCCCGAGATCCGGATCATCGACTACACGGGCTCGACCGGCTTCGGCGACTGGCTGGAGGCCAACGCCCGCCAGGCGCAGGTCTACACGGAGAAGGCCGGCGTCAACACCGTGGTCGTCGAATCGACCGACGACTACAAGGGGATGCTGTCCAACCTGGCATTCTCCCTGTCGCTGTACAGCGGCCAGATGTGCACCACCCCGCAGAACCTGCTGATCCCCCGGGACGGCATCCGCACCGAGGACGGCCCCCGGTCCTACGACGAGGTCGTCGCCGACCTCGCGCGGTCCGTGGACGGCCTCCTCGGCGACGACGCCCGCGCGAACGGCCTGCTGGGCGCGCTCGTCAACCCGGACGTGAAGGCCCGCCTGGAGGCGGCCTCCGGGCTCGGTGAAGTCGCCCTCGCCTCACGGGAGATCGCCAACCCGGACTTCCCGGACGCGGTCGTCCGCACCCCGGTCATCGTGAAGCTGGACGGCGCCAAGCCCGATGACGAAGCCGCCTACATGAGCGAGTGCTTCGGGCCGGTCTCCTTCGCCGTCGCCGTCGACTCGGCGGCCGACGCGGTGGAGCTGCTGCGGCGCACGGTCCGCGAGAAGGGCGCGATGACGGTCGGCGCGTACACCACCGACGAGGAGGTCGAGCGGGCCGTCGAGGAGGTCTGTCTGGAGGAGGCCGCCCAGCTCTCGCTGAACCTGACCGGCGGAGTGTTCGTCAACCAGACGGCCGCGTTCTCCGACTTCCACGGCTCGGGCGGCAACCCGGCGGCCAACGCGGCACTGTGCGACGGCGCGTTCGTGGCCAACCGCTTCCGGGTCGTCGAGATCCGGCGGGACGCGTAAACGCTGTCCTAAGGGACGAGCGGTGCGCCCCCGGTGGCACTCCAGTGGTACAGCGTCATGGCCACACTGGTCGCGAGGTTGTAGCTGGAGACCTGGGGGCGCATCGGCAGCGCCACCAAGTGGTCGGTACGCGCGCGTAGTTCGGCCGACAGTCCGCTGCGCTCGGAGCCGAAGGCGAGCACCGCGTCGTCCGGCAGCTTCAGGCCCCGGATGTCGTCGCCCTCCGGGTCGAGGGCGAACACCGGCCCAGGGGGCAGCTCTTCCACGGTCAGCCGCTCCACGGCGGTCGCGAAGTGCAGCCCCGCCCCGGCGCGCACGACCGTCGGATGCCAGGGGTCGAGCGTCCCGGTGGTGACGACCCCGGTCACCCCGAATCCGGCGGCGAGCCGGATCACGGCCCCGGCGTTGCCCAGGTTGCGCGGGTTGTCGAGGACCACGACGGGCGCGCTGCGGGGCGTGTGTCCGAGCCGCTCCAGGTTGGCCTCGCGCGCGGGGCGCACGGCGAGGGCGGCCACGGCGGTGGGGTGGGGGCGCGGCACGAAGGACCGGTACACGTCCTCCGGGACCTCGGTCAGCAGCGCGTCCAGGGTCTCCCGTACATCGGGAGCCAGCTCTCCGGCGAGGGCCAGGGCCGCCGGCCGGTCCGTGGTGACCGCCATCGGGACCTCGGCCCCGAAGCGCAGCGCGTGCTTGAGCGCGTGGAAGCCGTCGAGCAGCACGGAGGCGTCGGCGAGCCGGTGCCAGGCGGCCGCGGCGGGGTCGGTCATGCCGTGAAGCCTACGCGGGTGTGCTCGGGGTCCTCCGGGCCGCGTGGCTCCTCCAGGGACCGTTCCGGGGGCGTAGGGCCGCCGCCCTTGAACAGTCGCCCACGCGCGCGTGCCACCCATCCGCCCAGCCGGCACAGGAACGACGTCGGCAGGAAGACGGCGTCCGTCGCGATCATCGCCAGGGAGAAGAACGGCAGCCCCAGGACCACGGCGATCACCGCGTGCTCGGTCATCATCAGGGCCAGCAGGACGTTCTTGACGCGCCGGTTGAAGAGCGTGAACGGGAAGGCGACCTGCACGATCACGGTCCCGTAGGTCACCAGCATGACCATCGTGCCGTTGCCGGCCAGCAGATCGGCGAGGGCGGGCCAGGGCGAGAAGTAGTCGAGGTGGAGCGGGTAGTAGACGGCCGTGCCGTCCTGCCAGCGGGAACCCTGGATCTTGTACCAGCCGGCCGTCGCGTAGATCAGACAGGCCTCGCTCGCGATCACGAACAGGGCGCCGTTGTGGATCACGTTCGCGACGACGTCGAGAAGCACCCGGGGCTCGTACGACTTCGCGTACCGCCCGACCGCCCACCACAGGGCCTGCGCCAGCCACACTCCCCACAGGAGCACGGGCACGAACAGGGCGCTGTCGAACCGGCCGCCCGCGGTCACCGCGACGAGCGCGGCGCCGAGCACGACCCACAGCACGGGCCCCACGCGGTCGGGAATCCGCTCCCCACGCGCGCGTGCGGCGCGGCGCGCGTCGAGGGACCAGACCTGGCCGCAGCGGGTGAACACCAGGTACAGGGACATCAGGTGCAGGACGTTGTCGCCGCCGTCGCCCATGAAGACGCTGCGGTTCTGCAGCGAGAGGACACCGACCATGAACAGCACGGACATGGTGCGGGTGCGCCAGCCCAGCAGCAGCAGGACGCTCGCCAGCACGGCCAGCGCGTACACCGTCTCGAACCAGAACTGCCCGTCCGACCACATCAGGGCCGTGAAGGCGCCGTTGTCCGCGATCAGTTGCCGGGCGAGGTCCCAGCTCCACGGTCCGTCGGGGCCGTACAGCTCCTGGCGGTGCGGCAGTTCGCGCAGCAGGAACAGCAGCCAGGTCGCGGCGAAGCCGATACGGATCACGGCGCTCTGGTAGGGGCCGAAGGCCGACTCGGTGACGCGGGCGATACCGCGCGACACGGACGGGGCGAATCCGCTCACCGGACACCTCCCGCGGCCTCGTCCGCCGGCACCGGCCACCACGGCAGCAGGCGGTAATCGGGGGTGGTCGACACCTTCTCGTCACTCCACTCGGGCGGGGGCACGTTGGTGGTGCGGGAGCGGACCTGGACGCGCTGGACGACACCGCCCTGCCCGGCCGCGTGGTCCCGGCCCAGGCGCAGCACGACGATGCGCCGCAGATACGTCTCCGCGAGCGTGCCGCGCAGGCCCACCGGGCGGTTGTCGCCGTCGTGCGTGGCGGTGAGGAAGTCCCAGGCCCGGCGCAGTTCGTTCTGCTCGGTGTGGCTCGGCAGCGGATTGCCGTCGATGGCCGCGCCGTCCTCGGCCGACAGGTCGTACCAGCCGGTCGTACGGGTCGAGCCGTCGGCGGTACGGACGTCCGCGCGGACCTGGACCTCGATGTTCTGCTGCAACGGGTTCGGCGCGAACAGCTTCCAGTTCTGCTCGAACTCCGGGTAGATCCATTCGTCGATCGCCGTGCCGTGCTGCTTCGTCACCGTGTTCGACGGCGCGACATGCAGGAACACCATCCCGAGATGGACGAGCGCGGCGACCGCGACGACCGCGACCGCCAGCGCGGCGCCGACCTGATAGCGCAGGGACAGCGCGGCGACTCCGATACGGGCGTCGGGGTGCGGGGAGTCGTACGACGAGGTCGGCGGCTGCGGCTCGGGCGAGGGCTGCTGGGCGGGCACGTGCGGCCCCTCGGGGGCGGCGGGCGGGCGCGGGCCCTCGGCGGAGGAGGCAGGCGTCTGCTCGCGCTCAGGGGCGTCCGAGTCCCCCTCGGGGGTGTTCGAGCCTCCGTCGTTCGCGTCCATTCCGCCCCGTCTCCGATTCCCGTCGGTCTTCCGGCCACCGTTCCCGCCCGGCCGAAGGGCCCCGCGACGTTCCACGCCTACCACGCCCCGGTGTCGCACGGAACGGTACTCAGGCGCACGCCCCGGGCACAGTCCTCCGCCTCACAGGCCACACACGTTGTCCACAGCGGCTGCCCGCAGGTTATCCACAGCCGTTGACACCTCTCCTCGGCGCATCCCACCATGACACAACGAGACCGAACGATCGGTCGGCCAGCCCGCGCCCGGACAGTGGATACCCATCGCGCACACCCAGGAGGTGCGACCGTTCCCTTCTTCTAGAACCTGTTCTATCTTGACGCTCCGTCAGATCCAGTCGGACGCCCGGCCGTTGGCCGGTGTGCGTGCGGGAGGGCAGGGGACCGTGGACTTCACCTTCAGCGAGGAGCAGCGGGCGGCGGCCGAAGCGGCGGCGGGGGTGTTCGCCGATGTCGCACCGGACGGGGTGCCCAGTCCGGCGGACACCACGGGCGCCGTCGCCGACGACTTCGACCGGGCACTGTGGGCCAGGCTCGCCGACGCGGACCTGCTGAGCCTGCTGCTCGACGAGGCGTACGGCGGAGCGGGCCTGGACGCCATCGCCCTGTGCCTGGTGCTGCGGGAATCGGCGAAGGTGCTGGCCAGGGTGCCGCTCCTGGAGAGCAGCGCGGCCGCCGCGACCGTACAGGCCTACGGCGGCGAGGAGTTGAGGTCCGCCCTGCTCACCCGGGCCGGCCGCGGCGACCTCGTGCTGACCGTGGCGGCGCACGGTCGTACCGGCCACGACCCGGCCGAACTCGCCGTGACCGCACGGCGGGACGGCGACCGGTGGGTGCTGGACGGGGTGCAGACGGCGGTGCCCTGGGCGCACAACGCGGATCTGGTCGTCGTACCGGCACACACGGACGCCGACCGGGCCGTCCTCGCGCTGGTCGCCCCCGACCGGGAGGGCGTCGTACTCGCCGAGCAGATCTCCACCACCGGCGAGCGGCTCGGCGAACTGCGCCTGGAATCCGTGCCGGTCGCGAGGGTCGACGTCATCGACGCCGAGGGCGCCTGGGAGTGGCTGCGCGATCTGCTTACCGCCGGCACCTGCGCGCTGGCCCTCGGACTCGGCACCGCCGTGCTGCGCATGACCGGCGAATACACCAGCAAGCGGGAGCAGTTCGGGTTCCCCGTCGCGACCTTCCAGGCCGTCGCCGTGCAGGCCGCCGACCGCTATGTCGACCTGCGCGCGATGGAGGCCACCCTGTGGCAGGCCGCCTGGCGCATCGCCTCGGGCGCACCGGGCGCGCTGCCGGCCGCCGCTGACCTGGCCGTGGCGAAGATCTGGGCCGCGGAGGGGGTACGACGGGTCGTGCAGACCGCGCAGCATCTGCACGGAGGCTTCGGCGCCGACACCGAGTATCCGCTGCACCGGTACCACGCCTGGGCCAAGCACCTGGAACTGTCGCTCGGCCCGGCGGCGGCGCACGAGGAAGCGCTCGGGGACCTGCTGGCGGCCCATCCGCTGGGCTAGGCGCCCAATGCCCCCCGACGGCTACGGCTACAGCACGAAGCCCGGCTGGCCCTCGTCCGTGACGACGGGTCGGCCGACGGCCGCCCACACCTGCATGCCGCCGTCCACGTTCACCGCGTCGATGCCCTGCTGGGCCAGATACATCGTGACCTGGGCCGAGCGCCCGCCGGAGCGGCAGATCACGTGGACCCGGCCGTCCTGCGGCGCGGCCTCGGTCAACTCTCCGTACCGGGCCACGAATTCACTGATGGGGATGTGCAGCGCCCCCGTGGCGTGACCGGCCTGCCACTCGTCGTCCTCGCGGACGTCCAGCAGGAAGTCGCCGTCCTTGAGGTCTCCGACCTCGACCGTGGGCACACCAGCTCCGAAACTCATGGCCCGACGCTACCCGACGGGCCTTCCGAAGCGTGCGGCTGTCCGAGCAGCGTCGCCAGCTCCTCCTCCCGCTCGGCGACCTGGGCGAGCAACTGCTCGGCGATCTCGTCGAGGAGACGGTCCGGGTCGTCCGGGGCGATCCGGAGCATGGAGCCGATGGCGCCCTCCTCCAGTTCGCGGGCGACGAGCGTGAGGAGTTCCTTGCGGTGGGCGAGCCACTCCAGGCGGGCGTACAGCTCCTCGCTGGGGCTCGGGCCGCGCTCCGCCGGGGCCGGTCCCGCGGCCCACTCCTCGCCCAGCTCGCGCAGCAGCGGGGCGTCGCCGCGGCTGTAGGCGGCGTTGACCCGGGTGATGAACTCCTCACGGCGCTTGCGCTCGTCGTCGTCCTGCGCCAGGTCGGGGTGGGCCTTGCGGGCCAGCTCGCGGTAGAGCTTGCGGGCCTCCTCGCTGGGGCGCACCCGCTGCGGGGGCCGTACCGGCTGGTCAGTGAGCATCGCCGCGGCCTCCGGGAACAGGCCGTCGCCGTCCATCCAGCCGTGGAACAGCTCCTCGACCGCGGGCATCGGCATCACCCGCGCCCGGGCCTCGTCCGCCCTGCGGATGTCCTCGGGATCACCGGTGCGGGCGGCCATGGCCTCGGCGATCCGCGCGTCCAGCTCGTCGAGCCGGGAGTACATCGGGCCGAGTTTCTGGTGGTGCAGCCGGGAGAAGTTCTCGACCTCGATGCGGAAGGTGTCCACCGCGATCTCGTACTCGATCAACGCCTGCTCGGCGGCGCGCACGGCCCGCTCCAGCCGCTCCTCGGGCCGGGGCGCCGCGCCGTCTCCGGTGCCCTCGCTCACGGAACCGTCGCCCGCCGCGGCTCCACCGGCGGACGGCACCTCGGCACCCGTCTGCTCCGGCGCCGGTTCACCAACGGGCGCGGACTGGGTCTGCTCAGCTTCCGGGGTCGTCACCCGACCAGCGTAGGCCACGGCCCGACCGGCGACGGGGCATCGGCTGCGCCGGTGCCCGGGGAGGCGTGGAGGCGGACCGTGCGCCCATCTCCCCGCACCCCTCCCCGCCGCCCGCGCACCGCCTACACCCCCAGCTCCGCCGCGATCCGACCCGACCGCACCGCCCCCACCAACTCCGCGTGGTCCGCCTCGGTGCGGTCGGCGTAGGCGACGGCGAACGTGGCTATCGCCTCGTCCAGCTCGTCCTTCTTGCCGCAGTAGCCGGCGACCAGGCGCGGGTCGGCGCTGTGGGCGTGGGCGCGGGCCAGGAGGGCGCCGGTCATCCGGCCGTAGTCGTCGATCTGGTCGGCGGCGAGGGCGGCCGGGTCGACGCTGCCCTTGCGGTTGCGGAACTGCCGTACCTGGAACGGCAGTCCGTCGACCGTCGTCCAGCCCAGCAGGATGTCGCTGACGACCTGCATCCGCTTCTGCCCGAGCACTACCCGCCGACCCTCGTGCGCGACGGGCGGCGCGTCGAACCCGGCGGTCAGCAGATGCGGCACCAGGGCCGAGGGCCGGGCCTCCTTCACCTGGAGGACTAGCGGTTCTCCGCGATGGTCCAGGAGCAGCACGACGTACGACCGGGTGCCCACGCTGCCCGTGCCGACGACGCGGAAGGCGACGTCGTGCACCGTGTGCCGGGCGAGCAGCGGGAGGCGGTCCTCGGAGAGCGTGTCCAGATACTCCTCCAGGGCCGCGGCCACCGCAGCGGCCTCCTCGTCCGGGATCCGGCGCAGCACCGGCGAGGCGTCGACGAAGCGGCGCCCGCCGTCCTCTGCCGCCTCGGTCGACCTGGCCGCGAACTTTCCGCTGGTGTTGCCCCGCGCCTTCTCGGAGACCCGCTCCAGGGTGCCGAGCAGGTCCCGGGCGTCGGCGTGCGAGACCAACTCCTCGTCCGCGATGGCGTTCCACGCGTCCAGCACCGGGAGCTTCGCCAGCAGTCGCATGGTGCGGCGGTAGGAACCCACCGCGCCGTGTGCCGCCGTACGGCAGGTGTCCTCGTCCGCACCGGCCTCCCGGCCCGCGAGCACCAGCGAGGCGGCAAGGCGCTTGAGGTCCCACTCCCAAGGGCCTCGCACGGTCTCGTCGAAGTCGTTCAGGTCGATGACCAGGCCGCCGCGGGCGTCGCCGTACAGGCCGAAGTTGGCCGCGTGGGCGTCGCCGCAGATCTGGGCGCCGATCCGGGTCATGGGGGTGCGGGCGAGGTCGTAGGCCATGAGGCCGGCCGAACCGCGCAGGAACGCGAAGGGCGTGGCGGCCATCCTGCCCACCCGTATCGGAGTGAGCCCGGGGATCCGGCCGCGGCCGGACTCCTCGACCGCGGTCACCGCGTCGGGGCGGGATCCGTCCAGGTCGAGAGCGGCGTGCGCGCTGCGCGGGACGCTCTCCCGCAGCGCCTTCCCCTCTTCTTTGGGCGACCCCTCCACGGGCCATGTGGCGAAGCCCCGCACCCCGGGCAGCCTGCGCCCCATACCGATACCTGCCTCGGTCATCCCGACCGCCTCCCCCGTACACCCGCACGAACATCAACTCGCGACGACCGTACAGCCGGTGGCGAAAACGCGTCAGACCCTGTGGACAACTCGGCGGCTGTGGAAAACCGACGGTGCCCGAGACGCCTCGCGCCGGGCCGGCGTCAGCACTGGCCCGACTGCCACCCCTCCGGCAGATGCGTCTTGGCCCACGCCGCGAGTTCCCGAAGTGCCGGTTCCAGCGCCATGCCCGCCGCCGTCAGCCGGTACGCGACGCGCAGCGGCGGTCCCTCGTCGACCTCGCGGACGAGCAGCCCGGCGGCGCCGAGTTCGGTGAGCCGGTCGGAGAGCATGCGTTCGCTGATGCCCGGGATCGCCCGGCGCAGGTCGGAGAAGTGGACGGGCTGCCCCATCAGGACGGCCACGATCGGCCCGGTCCAGCGCTTGCCGAGCAGTTGGAAGACACGGGTGATGCCGTCGTCGACCTTCCTGCACTCACCCATGTCGTGACTCTGCTCGACCGCCATGCCCTCAGGGTACTGCCCTCTTGTATGGGGGTGAAAAAAAGTAAGTACCTGTGTTATCCATAGTTGAGTACGAAAACTCAGTCACTGAGACAGAGTCACCGACCCCCGGAGATCCCCATGGCCACGCTCCTTCACATCGACTCCTCCGTGTTCCCCACCGGCGCCTCCGCCTCCCGCGCCGTCGCCGACGCCTTCCTCACGTCCTGGAAGGAACAGCACCCGGAGGGCACGGTGATCCACCGCGACCTCTCCGCGAACCCCGTCGCGCACATCACCGCCGACGCCCACACCGCCGGCTTCGCCGACCCGGCCACGCACACGCCCGAGCAGGCGGCGGCCTTCGCCGAGCGCGTGAAGCTCATAGAGGAGCTGGAGCAGGCGGACGCGGTGCTGATCGGCGCCCCGATGTACAACTTCACGATCCCCTCGACCCTGAAGGCCTGGCTGGACAACGTGATCCTCATGGGCCGCACCGCGGGCACCGAGGACGCGAAGGTCAAGGGCACCCCGGTCACCGTGATCGCCAGCCGCGGCGGCGCCTACGGCCCGGGCACCCCGCGCGAGGGCTCCGAGTACGTGCAGAACTATCTGAGCGCGGTCTTCACCACCCTCGCCATGGAGGTGGAGTTCATCGTCCCGGAGCTGACCATGGCCCCGCGGAACCCGGCGATGTCCGACCTGATCCCGCTCTACGAGGCCTCCCGCGAGCGAGCCCTCGGCGACGCGGCCACGAAGGCCAAGGAACTGGCGGAGCGCCTCGCGGCCTGACCGCCGCGCCCGACCCGACCCGCACGACCCGCACGACGACAGCGTGTGATTGTCCTCACCCGAGACGAGGATCACCGAAGCCGTGCCCCGGACACGAAGAAGCCCCTCAGGTCCGAGACCTGAGGGGCTTCTGTGTGGGGCACCGACTAAACATGACGATCAGGGCCTATAAGTCCGGCAAGGCTCGGAGTGGCACGCGCGCACAAGACGTCTGCTCTCGGTGGTCTCGGAGATCCTTTTGGCGGCCCGCATCCCTGTGCCCGAACTCACTTGCCCTCATTGCTCCTCTTCCTCATCCAGGACCGGCAGATCCATCGAGTGAGAGCTCCCACCAAGATGGCGATGCCGATCGCCCCCCAGTCGATGACGTGCGGAAGCCCGGGAAAGAAGGCGAAGAAGGCGAGTGTCAGTACAAAACCCGCCGCGAATGCTGCGACCCCAGCCGACTGCTGTCGCGCCTCCCCCAATGGTCCCCGCCCCTGCTGTTGATCGGTCATGAACGGCTCACTTCGTGATGTGATGACACTGACTCACACGCCGCACCCCATTGACGTAAAGATGCGCACACGCCTTTCCATAACGAGGCAGCGTCTGGGGGGAGTTGTTCCTCATCGGATCGATCTTGCACTCGTCGTGCGTCCGCCCTCGGGATGTCCGATAGGTCCTGTTCTCGGTGTCGGCGTACGTGAAGTCGATCCGCCAGTTACAGAATCCGCTGCTCAGCGCGCCGACGAAGGCGCAGTCGACACCCGCGTTCTGGTAGGTGATCTTCTTCCCGCCGCCTCGGATGATGTGTGTGAACAAGCATCCGGTCGGAACCTTCACCTCCATGCCGCCAACGCTGTACTCGAAGGTCCGGACGGGAGTCGACCCGACAGCACCGGCCTCCGCCACCGAGGAACTCGTCAGCACAAGAGCGCACGCAGCAGCAAGAGCCGTGAAAAGCCTGGGTCGATACAGCGCAACCATGAACAATCCCCTTCCGGCGGAGAACCTCTTCCGGCCGAAAGAACTCCGTCGCCGCGATCATGTTTCTGGCCGATTGGAGGGTTCACCGACTTGAGTGATCAAGAGGTAGTGCGCTGACCAGGTGATTCGTTTCGTCGGTTCAACTCGGCGAACTGCGTGTCGGTGGCCGCAGGCAGAGCCCCTCCACACGACTCAGGCGTGGCTCCACGGCCGAAGCACACACGCGTCCTGGGCGAACCGGCGGAGTCGCGCCTGCTCGACATGTACTGCGGTGTCGCCGTAGCTGATGTTGGGGTGGCGCCCAAGCACCAGGATGGCCACGCTCCCCGCTCCGGCGGCTTTCAGAGCCGAAGCCGCGGACTGGGCATGGTTGCCGGGGTCCAGCTGTCATCGGTGAGCAGGACGTTTCCGCCCCGGAGCGTTGAGGAGGTACCGCGCCTCAGAACGGCTGCGAGCCCCATGCGGAAGTACTGCTGCTGAAGGTGGGGAGCCAGCCTTCGCGGACCGCGGCAGAAACGCATGAGGAAAACCCGTCGACCTGCTCTAAGGCGAAGCGGGCCTGCACGCGGGCCCCACTGCGGTACGCAGCCTCGACCACGACGGCCGCCAGGCTGTAGCCGCCCATCACAGCGTTGCGCATGGGGAAGGATGCCTTTGAAGGCGAGGCGTCCGGCCGGAACTGGGAGAGCAACAGCCCCCGCTCCGCAATCTCCTGTTGCAGGCGGGCGTTCTGCACGGGGTAGGAGCGCCGCAGGCCGGTGCCGATGACGGCGACGGTCCGGCAGGCGACGGCGAGAGTTGCTCCGTGCGCGGCGGTATCGATCCCGGCAGCGAGGCCGCTGACCACTGTGGCGCCCCGCTCGGCCAGCCCTCCCGCGATCGCGCGGGTGCGGGCGATGCCCTCTGGAGTGGGGGGTACGGGTACCGACAACGGCAACTCGAAGATCGTCACCCATGGACATACCACGCCTGAACAGGAACGGCGGACGTTGGTGGACCAGTCGCAGACAGAGCGGATAGTTGTCGTCCAGGATCGTCACCAAACCGCATGCCCTCGCTCTCCCAGGCAGCGATCTCGGCGGCGACAGACTCCAGGTCCGTGGCAGGTTCTGTATCAAAGAGGGCGCCCTGACCAGAGGCATCGAGCGCGTTCCCAAGTACGTCTCGTGCGCTCCCGACAGTCTCGATCTGGTCGGTGAGTTCGGACTAGGGGAGATCCCAGCGCCGCAAGAGTGCGACGACGCCGGCTCGCTCCAGCTCATCGCCAATGCCCCAAGTATCGGAAGGGCGCCCGGGTCAGGCAGCCGACCTTGCGCGTTGGAACCGACCGCGCGGCCAAGGAACTGGCGGAGCGCCTCGCCGCCTGACCGCCGCGCCCGCCCGACCCGGCCGACCCGCACGACCCGCACGACCCGCACGACCCGCACGACGACAGCGTGTGATTGTCCTCACCCGAGACGGGGATCACCGAAGCCTGCACCGGACACGAAGAAGCCCCTCAGGTCCGAGACCTGAGGGGCTTCTGTTGTGGGGAACCGACGGAATGGGCTGATCAGTGGCGATCTATACGTGCACAAGATCTTTTCCCACGCATCACGTGATCTTTTCCCACCGCGCTGGTCACGGGGTGCCCGCCGGGGCGCAGTCGGGCAGAGCGGCAACCACAGGACAGAGTTACGGGCATATGCAGCCGGATCACGTTCCGCCTCTTCCTGGTCACCCTATGCGATGGCTACGGTGGCCTCTGTACGTGGAGCAGGTCTGCCAGCGCTGGTAAGCAGGGGGCTGCATGAAACGACTGTGGGTCAGGCACATAAAGGAAGCGCTGCACACTGGCTTCGCGGACCACATCGACATGAGTGACTACGCACAAGCCAGCGACTCGGTCCGCGAAAAGTCCTTCCTGAGCCGATCCTTAGCGGCTCTGGCCGTACAGAGGTTCACTGACCTGTCCGCAGCCGAGGCGGCAGCGACAGTGGTCGACGGAACTGGCGACAACGGAATCGATGCCATCGCGATCGACGCTCTTCAGCGCAGAGTAATCCTTGTCCAGTCGAAGTGGGACGGTTCGGGAGACGGCAGCCTCGGATTGGGCGATTCCCGGAATTTTGCGGCAGGGTTCAAAGATCTTCTGGACACGAAATTCGACCGATTCAACGCACGGCTCCGCACCCAAGAGGCCAAGATCACAGAGGCACTTGACGACGTCAACGTGACCTTCATCCTCGTAGTGGCAACCACCGGACGAACCGAATTGGCCGCACCCTCCTCCGCCGTTTTCAACGACCTGCTCGATGAAATGAACGAGTCACAACAAGTCGTATCCATGGAGACCCTGGGGCTGAGCGACTTCCATTCCTTCATATCCGAAGGATTGGGAGGTTCACGAATCGACTTCAGCGTCCAACTGGAGAACTGGGGTACGGTAAGCGAGCCATACGAGGCGTACTACGGCGTGGTGACCGCTGCAAGCGTTGCAAATTGGTACGAACACTTCGGAGACCGCCTCTTCTCACAGAACATTAGAAAAGCCTTAGGTAATACCAGCGTCAACGAGGCTGTCACTCATACGATCCTCAAGGATCCGCAACATTTCTGGTACTTCAACAATGGCGTGACAGCCCTGTGTGAGAGTGTAAAGAAGACCGCACGGGGTGCCGCCAGTCGCACTTTCGGGGATTTCTCACTCACAGGTGTGAGTATCGTTAATGGCGCCCAGACAGTGGCCAGCATCCATCAAGCGGCGCATAAGGGCGAAGCCAGCTTGAACGAGGCCATGGTGTGGGTGCGCTTCATTAGTCTTGAAGGCTGCCCAGAGGGTTTTGCGACAGCGGTGACCAGGGCGACAAACACACAGAACACTGTGGAGACCCGAGATTTTGTCTCACTGGACCCGGAACAGGGCCGCCTGTGCACGGAGCTCGTACTCTCGCTCAAAAAGACTTATTCGATCAAACGTGGCGAGCCAGTTCCGAGCCCCGAACATGGCTGCACGGTAGTCGACGCCACAGTAGCTCTGGCATGCGCGAACAGGGAGCCCAGTTTTGCGGTGATGGCGAAGAGCAGGATGGGAAGTCTCTGGGAGTCCGCAGAGAAGCCATACAGGACACTCTTCAATCCAACCGTGGGACCATATCGTGTATGGCGCTGCGTCGAAGTAATGCGAGAAGTCGACGCCACACTGACACGATTGAAGGGTCAACTCGACGGGCGCCCGCGTTCCATCTGCCTCCAGGGGAATAGACTGGTTCTCCACCTGGTTTTCCGGGAACTCGATCTGCAGCGGATCGAGGATCCCGAGTACGACTGGAAATCGGCACTGAAGCGCGTTCCCATGCTGACCGAAAAGAGCTTGACGGCCCTCACAAAGAGTATCGACGAGGCATATTCGAACAATTACCTGACCAGCCTCTTCAAGAATATTACAAAATGCCGTGACCTGGTCCAGAAAGTTCGTTCCGGAACTGACGGAATAGGTCAGGGGGCTGACGGAAACTGATCTGAATCGGGCGGCCCCTGTCCCGACGTACGCTAATCCGCACGAACAACCCGTCGCTCAGGGCTGTTGCAAAGTCTTTTGATCTTGTGTGAGCGCCGGTCAGGCAAGGTCGAGGAGGTCCAGCGGTCGGCGGAAGCCGTCGTAGGACATTTCGCGGAGTCTGGCCGCGATGTTCGCGGACGACACCCCCTGCCCCAGGAAGGAGCCTCTGCCGGGTCGCCCTCGGCCGGTCAGCATCGTCGATCGCCGTAGGAGCACCCGATGACGAACAGCTCTGGCCTTCTGGTGCGGTGGCCGCAAACGATGGCCCAGATCTGGTGACACGGCTGAATTGTGAATGGTGAGGTCGAAGGAGAGATCATCTCCAGCTCTGAAAGCGCACGAACCGAAGTCGCCCGGGGCGTCTCGGAATTCACAAGGCATCAGCTTGAGCTGGTGGTCGGCTGTACGTCCACTCGCGCCGCCCATGCCGCAGTCCAAGGCGAGCGTTGAGAAGTCGCATGCTCATCGGTACCAAGCCAACAGGTCGTCCAGGGCTCGCTGAAGCCGCACCGGCCACCGGCGGACAGCGTGACGGCGCACGGTGCGTGCCTGTTCGGCAGCATGGTGCCGGCCGGTGACGAGCACAGGTGTGTGATCGCCGAGCGCGCGGAGATGGCCGTCGTAGGGGCACCCGGGGGCGCAGCCCTCCAGTCGGCGGTCGATGGTGCCGGTCGTCAGGTGGTACAGCTGGGCACCCGTATCGGCGATACCGCCCGGTGCGGTGGTCATGGTGAGGAACTGGTTGAGCTGCGCGGCCGCGGCGCTCGCGGAGAAGATGAAGACGTTCTCCTTCCGACGCAGCGGATGGTCGGCCGCCAGACCCTTGATGTAGACGGGGTCGTCGAGCAGCCCGTCGCGCTCCGCGGCAACGTGGGCGGGGTCGTACTGGCCGAGGCATTCCATGCAGGCACGACCGGGTGCGGCGACGTGGGCGCGCCATTCGGCGCCGTTCATGTGGCCGCCGCGGGTATCGACCGCGATGCCGCCGTCCACGACGGGGATGAGGTGGGCGTAGGAAAGGAGGTTGAGGGCGGCGCGGGGCCAGGGCCGGTCTACGCAGGAGAAGAGCACGTCGCAGTCCGTGGCGGCGGCGAAGCCGTCCGGCTCCACCACGCTCGTCTCGTACGGCGTGACCCGGAGTTCGGCGGCGGTGGCGGCCCGACGTGCCGCGCGTGCGGCGATGTCCGCCTTGGCCCGAAGGAGACGGACGTCGCGGGGAGTGGCGTGCAGGAGCCGGTCGAGATTGACGTCCTCGACAGTGTCGAAGTCGAACAGGCTCAGACGCTGGATGCCGGTACGGGCCAGCGCTTCGACGACGAGCATGCCGACAGAGCCGGTACCGACGACTCCGACATGGAGCCGTGCCAGATCGTTCTGGGCGTCCTGCCCCCACGCGGAGACGGTACGCACCTGCCGGTTCGTGGCCCTGGGTACGGGGAGGAGGCGGTCGTTGAAGGTCACCTCGAAGCGGCCGCCGACGACGCGGACGTTTTCTGCCTCGGTGGGGACGTAGGTGCGCGGCGCGTGCTGCTGCCAGACGCGGGCGCCGTATCCGGCGTCCGCGCCGGCAAAGGTCAGACCGACCAGTGGGAGGCCGGTGATGGCCAGGGTCTGGGCGGCAAAGGACTCCTCGGCCGTGTGGTCGATGTCGTTCAGGCGCTGCCACCGGCGGCCTCGGGGGTGGGCGTGAATGAACCCGAGTCCGCAGCCGCGTTCGGTCGCGATGCCGGCGGCGCGCAGGAAGAAGGCGCTGGTGAAGTCCACGGTGCCGTGCACGATCCGCTCGCCGTTCTCGGGCAGGACGAGGTCGACGATCAGCGCGGTGGTCCGGCGGGAGCCGGTGCTCGGCCGCCAGAGGACGAAACAGCAGTCCTCTTGACCGTCCGCGCGGCGCAGATGTTCCGTGAAGCGCAACGCGATGTCGGTGGTCATGGCGATCGACAAGCGGGTGATCATGCCGGTGGCTCCAGTTGCGAGAACAGGGTGCGCAGGTGTCGCAGGTAGCCCCGCACGGTCCGGTCGGCCGCCCAGTTGACGGCCGGGCGGCTCCAGTACTCCCATGCCTCCCCCTCTCTTTCGAGCGGGGAGGGATGTACGGCGCCCTTCGGGTGGCCCAGGCGCGGGCTGACATGCGGGCCTGGCGGCGGGGACAAGGGCCAGTCCGGCACCATCGCCAGGCCGATCCGTACGGTCTCTCCGGCGCGCGGACCGACCTCGATCGTGTAGTCGAAGACGGCGAACTGGTCACGCTGGTGGACGGTGTAGCCGGCTGCGGCCAGGCCTGCGAGCATGCCCGCAGGCCCGGCTTCCGGCAGGGTCGTGGTCACGAGGTCTGGGTCGGACCGGTCGACACCGACACGAACGTCTCGCGCTCGTGCACGGCGATCTCCTTGTCGCCCTTGCCGTTAAACGGCTCCTGGTGGCGGCCGTTGATACGGACCAGGTAGTGCGTGGCCGGGTCGATGCCGGCCAGGCGGAGGATCTCGTTCGGGGTGGTGCGCCTGGGCACACCCGCGACCGACTCACCATCCACGGTGACCGTCACCGTCTTGTGTACGGGGTCCTTATGCTGCGTGTCCGTCGTCATGACGGCCACCTCCTTCCCGGCCCGTGGGACGGGCCGGTATCGGTTTCAGCGGGCTGTTGCCCTGCTCGGAACTACTTCTTCTTGGCCTTCGCGGAGGCCTGCTCGTTCACAGTCGTGGCCGGGTTGCGGCGCACCGTGGACTGCTTCACGAAGCGGCCCGTGATCGCGCTGCGGCCACGCTTACTGCCGCCGGAACTGCTGGAGGTACTGCGCTTGGCCGTCATATGACGCCTCCTTACCGGGATACAGATCCCATTGACCTGCGGGAACGCACTACAAGATCCAAAAAAGAATGCACCCAACAGGTTAAGTAAACTCTTCTTGATCCAGAGAGTAGCATGGAGCCAGTAGGTATACGCAAGTGGATTCTGGGGCTGCTGGTGGACATCGTCTTCGACGACACAGAGCTGGCCCGCGTCTGTAACAGCGACGCGGCGCGCAGGGCCCGTTTCGGGCCGGAGGCCGCCGCCACGCTGCACAGACGTCTCGGCCAGATGGCCGCCGCCGCCCATCTGGCCGACCTTCGCCATCTCGCGGCTGCCCGTCTGCGCCCCGGTCCGCCCGGCGACCGCTTCGCTCGGTTGATCTCCGTCGGGGCTCACGGCGACCTTCTCGTGCACCCCCGCGACGCGCCGCCCGCGCTGGACCGTGACGGCATGCTGGACGAGCACTCCGTACGGGCCCTGATAATCACCGCGATCACCATCAGCCGCTGATCACCCTGCCGCCCCTCAGCCTCGCCGACCTCAGAGAGGCCCTCGTGACTCCGCCGCCCACCCCGTACGTCTCATACGACCCCGACTCCGCCAGACCACCCGGCGAAACCCTCAAGGAGCAGCTCGACGCCCTTGGCATCCCGCAGGCCGACCTGGCCCGGCGCACCGGCCTGTCGACCAAGCACATCAACCAGATCGTCCAGGGCACCGCAGTCCTCACCCCGGAAACCGCACTCTTGCTTGAGCGCACCACGGACATCCCGGCCTCCATGTGGAACCAGTTGGAGGCCGCCTGGCGCACCCACATCACTCGCGACCAAGAACTCCAGCAGTTGGGCAAGCGCGTCGACTGGCTGAACAACTTCTCAATGTCCGAACTCGTCAAGCGCAAGATCCTGCCGAACAAGGACAAGACCGCGGAGAACCTCCAGCGCCTGCTGGCATTCTTCGGCGTCGCCGACCCCGAAGTCGCCGCGGATCTATGGCGCGGCTATCGCACCGCGTTCCGCCGCTCCACCGTCCTGGAAGTAAACGACTACGCCACCGTGATCTGGCTGCGCCAGGCAGAACTACAGGCCCGCGACCTGCCCTGCGAACCGTTCGATCGCGCGGTACTCACCGCTCTCCTGCCTCGCCTGCGCGCACTCACCATCGAAAAGCCGGAGACCTGGCCTCGACAGATCTCCCACTTGTGTGCCCAGGCCGGCGTGGCCGTCGTCTTCATCCCCGCCCCGCCCCACTCGCACGTATCCGGTGTCACCCGCTGGCTCGCACCCGACAAGGTCGGGGTCGCCCTCAGCGACAGGTTCAAGAAGGAGGACCACTTCTGGTTCACCGTTTTCCACGAGATCGGCCACATCCTTCTGCACGGAAAACGGCTGACCTTCCTGGACAACACCGACCGCGAGGATGAGCGAACACCGGAAGGCGACCGCAGTGAAGAAGAAGCTGACGCTTTCGCAGCAGAGACGCTGATCCCACCGGAATACGCGGCGTCCTACCGGCGCCTCGTGAGCAGGCCCATGCCCTTCACCAAGATCGAGGCCTTCGCCCAGCAAGCCGGTATCGCTCCCGGAATCGTCGTAGGACGCCTCCAGCACGATGGGGCACTCGAATGGACCCACGGCAACAAGTACAAGCGCACCGTCCAGATCATCCCTGCCGACGGCAAGTCTTCTTGACGCCATCCTCGCCCGAGCATCGACCACATATTCGGACCGCCCTTTCCGCAGCCCGCTGCGAAGGAATGAACCGATTTCAGAGGCACCGCAATGCATCTCTGACACTCGGATTCACTTGGGAGAGGATCGAACAGCGGTCGGGGCGATCAGAAAACCCGTTGCATATCACATGAGACGGGAAGACAATTTTTGCTCAGCGTAAAGGAGGCTGACGGTGTCGGTAAACGATGACGTGATCAAGGCCGGTGTGGCGAGCGATGCCGACTACATCGGCCGATTGTTTCGCGATTTTCAGTCAGTGAATGATGCGAGCGTATCGTCGATCATACCTCTGTGCATGGCGCCTTACTTTTCGCTGATGCTTCATGAGGCAAAGAGGAAGCCTCAGGCGATCACTCCTACAGCGTTTGACGGATTCTCTGCAGAAGCTGAGGAAGTATGCGCTCGCGCGAGGCATAGTCTGAAGCTCTTCGAAGACACGCAGCGATACATCGATGGACAGTTGCGATTCTTCAGAGATGAAATTTTGGACAAGCACTCTGAGTACTTCCTCAGAAATACCTGGCTCTGGCTCGCACGGAGGTGGGAGAAGGACCTGGGGCTGTTCACGTACGAGGGTGCGCTAGTTACGACATCGCATGCCGCCACATTCCACCTTGGAGTTGAGACGGAGAAGCTCCTTCAGGAGGATAACGGCGCATACATGCTCAGTATTATGCAGCAGTTCGGCCGATGTTTCCGAGCGCTTGGCGCCCGTATGGACACTCAGGGAGGCGAGACGTTTGTGCACTACCTCTCTGGGACGCATTTGAAGTCTCTGGATGCGCGGGCCTCAATGTATTACGCGCGGGCTTTTAATGGAGCAGCCACACCGGCCATCAACGGCGTCTTGACTGACTTCCAGGTCAGAATGAACTTCATCGACAGGATCATCACTGCTGGCGCCGATATTCGAAATCTTGAGTACACGGTTTTCAAGATTCGCTACGTCACCCTGTATCAAGTGCTGTTGAGCCTCAAGCTCCTCAAGGAGGACGCCCGTTATCCACTGTCCCCTTCATCTAGCACAGTGCTGGAAAAAATCCTGGACACTGACTCCGTGCGTGCCATCACGGACGGCACAGCCCGAGAGTTTCGGAACACCTTGATGCACTACAACTTGCTGAAGGGAGCCGACGCCGGAAAGGTAGATATGAGGCAGCCGATCTTTGGCCTAGTGCCTCAGTACTTCCCTGCATATGACTTCGGGCAGCTGAGCGAGTTGGTCGATGCCTGTATTAGCGAAACAGCGGGCTCCTTGAATAGCTGGGCGCTCGACATGTAGCCAGCATCACACTGAGCAACTTTTTGAGCAGCCCGAGCGTATTGTTCGATAACCAGTGTCGACCACCAAAATACATTTCCCGCTCCACTGAGGGTGTCAAGCTTCTTTTTGAGTTCGGTCAGTGGTGTTCCACTCCAAGGCACCATGGCGGTTCGCGAGGTATCGGGCAGGTCGAGTCGTTCGAAGAACATGCTTGCGCCGTGCCGTTGATCCTGCGCAACTGTTGACCCGGTGCGCCGGAATGCAACGCCGTGTTCAGGCAGAGTGGATTCAAACGGGCTGATGTGCGCTAATCTGCGCGCATCCTTCTATAGGGCATTCGCGAGGTACTTTCCCCCCACCCAGCGGCTTATGTGTCGCCCAAACCACTTCCATGTCCAGATCTTTCAGAGCGTCCCTCATCTTCTTCAAAGCATTGTCAGAGAATCTAGGATGCCGTTGGGCGCCCATCTCGAATACATACAGGCACGACGTGTCCTGATCGAGCCCCAGGTGCTGCCGCAAGGCCAATGACCGTGGTTTGGAGAGGCCGAGACTTTTAGCCAGTTCGGTAGCCGACCAATGATACTTCTTCTGCAGGTCGATCTCGCGGATTGCCGCAGCGTCAGAATCGCCTCCCGCAAACTTGACCGGCGGCCCCTTTTTATCGAAACGGACGGTCAGCGTCGGGCCTTCCCCAGAGAATTCAGTTGCGATCTTCTCAAGGGCAGGGAAGACCGATCCTCTGGGCTTACCCTGCAAGATTCCCTTTTCGACGCGATCCACATCCCTCTCACTGACAAGACTTTCCTCGGAGGCATGGCCTTCAATAGCAAGAAGCGTCCGGATCCTCGCGCGAGCCTCGTTGCGCGCTCGACGGCCCGGCTGGAACAGCTCTTGAATCTGCGTGAACTCTCGATCAATAAGGATGTCCAGACCCTCGGGTGGGTCGGTGGATATGGGCAGGACTCTCAGCGGCAAGCTATCGGCGAGGTGCTCGCCGAAGACTCGTTTAAGGAGATCATCGAACAAGGTCACACCGGCACGTGCATGTACGAAGAGAATCTGCTCACTCACAATGTTGAACCAGTGCTGCTCGTCGTCTCGCAGCGCGTCAATCGCTCGGAGCGTCCCGGCTTCCGCATCAGTCAACTTAATCTTCGGTTCCTGGCGGGCGAGTTGAAGACACTTCTCGAACCCGATCGACCGCCCCAGGCTCTTATCGAAGACCGGCACGCCGTTATGAACTAGAGCAGCCTTAAGCAGCATCTCGAACGAATGCTGGAGGCTGAGGAGGACGGCAGAGCTGCGCCCGTCATCATCAACGGAGTTGAAGGCCGTCGTCATCCTCTTGAGCGAGGCCAACGCCTTCTTCTTCAGCACACGCGTCGACTGCTTCATCTCGCGCCTCCGGTTGCGCACCCGATGCCGCATCGAAGCACGAGCAAGTACCCGCCGTCCATGGACGTGCGTCCGCATCCTGGCAGTTGAGCGGACCGTCCCGCTCAACGCCGCCCCGGCAAAGGCAAGAGCCGGGCGCTGGCAAAGACGTTAAGCCAGAACCAGCACTTGGCAGAGTCACCTCTCAAACCGCTGCGCCGCAGCTCCCGCGACCTCCACCGCACTGTAGGTGCGTAGCAGTTCGTTGAGCCGACACTCCAACGCCGCTCGGCGCGTAGAACGGTCACGGGCCAGTGCCTGTGCAATCGCCTGGTGCAAGTAATCCTCCCGAGTTTGCTGCTCAGCTGCGGCGAGCCTCTGGATCCGGTCCTGGACCTCTTCGCTCATGGGGATGCTCATGAGGTACTTGCCGTCATGGCCCGGAAAGAGACTGCAGAGCACATCGATGGGGAGCGCATCCTCCAACCGTTTCCAGATCTTCCTCACGGCCCGGCGTTCGTTTTTGGCGGTCACAAGCACCACGAGTCGCTTGCGATCCTCATCAGCCGCCATCTGCATGGCACTTTCCTGCTGTGCGGCCTGGAGCTCGGCTACTTCAATCGTGCGGGTCAGGATTATCTCGATGGCGTACACGGACACTGCTTGCTCTCCACGTGTGGGTTCGGGCGTAAAAGGCGGTGGGCGTGACCGGTCGCAGCGCCCGAGGCAAGGTCCGCATCGGCCCTTACTCGAGGGAGATCTCTCCGTCCGGCAGCCACCCGTCCCAGTAGCCGTCCATGAAGTCGAGCAATTCAGCGGGCTCGGCCAGTTCTCCGGACGACCGCAGTTCGGCCGTCGTCCACCAACGGGCTTCCGGGGCGAGCGCGAAGCGGACGGCCGCCGGCCAGCTCTCCGCGGCAGGCCGCACCACGACGACGTACTCAACGCCCTGCGGTGCGTCCTTGCGGGAGAGCCGGCCGATGAGCGGCGGGATGCGAAGTGCGGGGAGATGAGCATCTCGACGCAGATGCCGGGTTGCCGCGCGGCGGATGGTCTCGCCGGGGCACATGGGGAGTGTCGGCACGGTCCAGCAGCAGGGTTCGCTGTCAGGCTCTGCCGGCATCAGAAGGAGCCGGCGTTTCGGGGAATCGATGAGGACTGGACTTACTACGTCGCGGCCATCCGAGTGGGCATCGTCCATGCCCCAACTCTTCCTTGATGTTATTCGAATAGCACACCCAAGCGCCCTAACGGGTGATGCGCGGCCGACCGAGATCCCGTAAACGCGGCCCTTCCCTGATCACCCACATCGGTGGTCCGTTCACACGCCACGGTTCGGCAGAGTGCACATGCCACAGGATCCCCATCGTGACTACTGCCAAGAAGACGACGCAGAAGCGTCGCCCACCACGCCGCACCCTGACCGAACCCGTGGTGTAGCCAATCCCCGGGGAGTCACTGACCAGCTGGATCGGCGCACTCGCCCATCAACAGGATTTCGAGATGAAGCCGCTCCTTCGGGAACTTCACCTCGACAGAGTCGGCGGACTTTCCGGGGCAGAACTGCGGTTGTCCGATCCCGTGGTTCGGCGGATGGAGAAGCTGACCGGGATCGACGCCGAGCGCCTGCGCACCATGACCCTGGCGCGCTACGCCGGCAACGCGCTACCGCATCTGCCACCGTTCTCGTCTGATGGTGTGGCGGTTCAGCAGTGGCACAAGGGTGCGTGGTTCCACCACTCACAGGCACGCTGGTGCACCAAGTGCCTACGCGGCAACGACAGTCGCTGGCTCCTGCGCTGGAAACTTCCCTGGTCGTTCGCGTGCGTTGACCACGCCGTGTACGTGGTGACCGAGTGCCAGGCCTGCTGGGGCTCCGTCGATTTCCGGCACGATGCCCCACCTGAGCGGACCTGCAACAACTGGACGGACGAGGGCGGGTGGACTTACGACCTCAGAGAACCATGCGGCTTCTCGCTGAATATGTGCCAGCCGGTACCAGTGAGTGACGACTCCGTTCTGGCCTTGCAGGCGCGTGTCAACGCATGGCTCGATGGGACTCCCACGCATGAGGACAGGCAACTCGTGGCCCTGGCGGCCGTGCTGATCCCGCTCCTGTCACCGTCGATGGTGCGGCGCGGTGACCCGCTCCTGCGCTATGCGGTGCGCTCCCCCAGGGGCACCTCGCAACAGCAGAGGAAAGGCCGACGGCCGTGGACCGACTCACTTCGGGTGGCGGCCGCCGTGTATGCGGCGGATTCGTTTCTACGCCGCAGGTATTCCGCCGACCAGGTCGCAGACTGGATCGTCGACCTTCGCCACATCGATCACCGGCGTAGGCCATGGCACATGGACGTGGCCGAGTTGGCGTACGGGCCTTCGCTCCGGCCGAATCCCTTCGTCGAACCGCTGGTGCACCGCGGGTTGATCGCTCTGGGCGGCTGGCTCTGACGGCGACTTGCTTTTCAGGTGGGGAATCGGGACCACCTCATTCGGGCCGTGCGATTGCGCCCAGAGTGCAGCGCGGCAACACCCCCAGGCTCAGCCGCGCAGCAAGATGTGTGCCGCCGACCGCCCCAGATACACGGCGATGCCGCCCGTCTGATGAAGCTTTCGACGTCGAGGCGCCTGACACCCGAGCCCATTCGTCGTCCGTCAGATCTCTGGCCTGAGAGCGGAGCGATGCTGCATGCACTCGGACGCGGAGATGATCCGCCGGACAGAGCCTGACATACGTGAACCGGTGCGGGGCGCCCAGCGTTCCAGGGTCAGGCACGTTGGCCGCGGCTGCGGAGGAGACCGCTCCCCGCGCCGAGAGCGATGACACCCATGGCGGCGCTGGTGATGAGGCCCTGGGTGCCGTCGATGGCGAAGGGCGCAACTGCGGCGACGGTGAGATTGAAGAGGAACAGGAACCACAGGACGGGGCGGGAGGAGAGGAGTGCCTTCATGGGATTTTCCTTTCGGGAAGCTGCTTGTCTGCTTGAGTACCGGAACGTTTTGGCGGCCCTGGAGCCGTGTATTTGGCGGTGAGTGGTCGGGCGATCGCCCCAAGGGCGGGTGGCGGCGAGGGCCTGGAGTCGGTGTTCTCGATACCTAGACGCTGGCCTCGGTGACCTCTGCGGCGTCCGTCGGGCCGTCGGCGGCCGATGGCTCCTCGACGGTGGTGTGCCGACGTGGGATGAAGGAAGCGATGACGAAGGCGAGGAGGGCTGATCCCGCGCCGATGGCCATGACCACCTTGAAGCCGTTCTCGGCAGGCAGTGGGTGGCCGCCGAAGTCGGTGGTCATCTGGGCGAGGATGACGCCGGCGATGGCGCTGGCGAAGGAGGTGCCGATGGACCGCATCAGGGTGTTGAGGCTGTTGGCGGCGGCGGTCTCGGAGGCGGGTACGGCGTCCATGATGAGGGCGGGCATGGCGCCGTAGGCGAAGCCGATGCCGGCGCCGATGGTGCAGGCGATCAGTGTGATGTGCCAGACCTCGGACATCAGCACGAGGCTCAGGCTGTAGCCGGCGGCGACGATGACGGCACCGCACATCAAGGTGATCTTCGGGCCCTTGGCCTTGGTGACGCGTGCCGACACGGCGGACATCGTCATCATCACCAGGCCCTGCGGCGCCAGGACCAGACCCACGGCCAGCATGGACTTGCCGAGGCCGTAGCCGGTCTCCTTGGGCAGCTGGAGCACCTGCGGTAGCACCAGGGACATCGCGAACATCGAGAAGCCGATCGCAACCGAGGCCAGGTTGGTGACCAGTACCTGGCGACGGGCTGTGGTCCGCAGGTCCACCAGTGGCTCGCCGGTGCGCAGTTCGTAGTAGCCCCAGACCGGCAGTACGACGATCGTGGTGGCGAACAGGCCGAGCGTGGAGGCGCTCGTCCAACCCCAGTCGCTGCCCTTGGAGACGGCCAGCAGCAGGGAAATCAGGCCGACCGCCATGCCGAAGGCGCCGATGAGGTCGAAGCGTCCGCCGGTGCGGACTTCCGACTCGGGTACGAGGACCAGGACGAGCGCGAGGGCGACGGCGCCGAGGGTGGCCGAGGTCCAGAACAGTACGTGCCAGTTGAAGTTGTCGGCGATGAAGGCGGAAGAGGGCAGGCCGAGGGCGCCGCCGACGCCGAGGGAGGCGCTCATCAGTGCGGTGGCGCCGGCCAGTCGCTCGGCGGGCAGCACGTCGCGCATGATGCTTATGCCGAGCGGAATGACACCGGCGGCCAGACCCTGCAGAGCTCGTCCGGCGATCATCGGGATCACGGAGTTGCTCAGCGCGCAGACGACCGAGCCGGCTATCAGCAGGACGATGCTGACCAGCAGCATGCGGCGTTTGCCGTACATGTCGCCGAGGCGGCCGATCACCGGGGTGGCGACGGCGGCGGCAAGCAGGGTGGCGGTGACCGCCCAGGCGGTGTTCGACGCCGAGGCGTCGAGGAGCCGTGGCAGCTCGGGGACGATCGGGATGACGAGCGTCTGCATCAGCGAGACAACGATTCCGGCGAAGGCCAGCACCGCCACCACAGTGTTCGACCTCACCGGGGCGGAGCTCCCGACGGCTGAGGGCCGGGCAGGGGCGTCGGACATGGAACGGCCTCCAGGGAAAGGACAAGGGGAAGAGAGCAGAGGGAGATGCGACTGCCGGAACCCAGCACGTCTTCTGCCGTCCTGGGCTACTCGTCGAAGACGACGACGACCTTCTCCGCGGCGCCCGGCGTCAGCGTGAGCTCGAAGGCGCGGTCGGCCTCGGCGAACGGGACACGGTGGCTGATCAGCTTCTCGAAGCGCTCGTGGTGCTCCACGATCTCCGGGGTCACCTCGAAGATCTCCGTGGGGTAGCCCTGCGAGGCGATAAGGGTCAGTTCGCTGCGGAGCATGCCGCCCAGATCAATGTCGGCGCCCTTCTTCTGTACGGCGACCATGACCAGCTTGGCGCCCCACTTCGCAGAGTCGACGGCGGCCTGGAAGACGGCAGGAGCACCGGCCGCGTCGATGTAGATGTCGGTCCCTGCGCGCGGCTGGCCGAGGGCGTTGGCGGCCTGGCCGTGCAGTTCCGTCAGGCGCGCGGTGACGTCCTCCTCGGCCGAGTTGATCACCGCGTCCGCGCCGACGGCGAGCGCGGTGTCCAGACGGGACGGGATGACGTCGGCGACGACGACGTGCCCGACCCCGCGCAGCTTCAGCCAGATCGCCGCGCCCAGGCCGATCGGCCCGGCGCCGAAGACGACCACCTTGTCGGCGGGGGCCGCCTGGGAGCGGTTGACGGCGTGCCGGGCCACTGCCATCGGCTCGTTGAGGGCGGCGACGTCGAAGGGCACGGTGTCGGGGAAGACCGCGAGACTTTTGCCGACGACGGCGTTCTCGATGAGGAGGTACTCGCTCATTCCGCCGAACTTCCCGCCGCAGCCGATGAGCCCGGTCGGGGCGTCCTGCGGGTTGACGACCACACGGTCGCCCACCTTGAGGTCGGCGACCTCGGTGCCCACTTCGACGATCTCACCGGCCGGCTCGTGGCCCAGCGGCACGGGCACGAGGTCCCCGCCCAGATGCGCCATCGCCGGCATGCCGCCCATGTGGAGAAAGGTGACGTCGGTGCCGCAGATACCGCACGCACGGATCTTCAGCAGCACGTCCTTCGGACCGGGCACCGGCCGCTCGACATCGACTGTCTCGATCTTGCCGATGCCGCCGGTCTGCACGGACTTCATCGTGGCCATGAGGAGCTCTCTTTCTGAACCTTGCTGGGTACGGGGGAGGGGCAGACGGTTCGTCAGGCGGCGGACCAGCCCTCGTCGACGGGCAGGACGGTGCCGTTGATGTGGGCAGCCGCGTCGGAGGCGAGGAACACGATGGCGGCGGCCTGCTCCTCGACAGTGGCGACGCGGCCGGTACCGCCGAAGCGGGGAGCGAGAACGTTGTCACCGTGTGCCTTGGACACGGCGGCGCTCGGAAAGTCGGTACCGGTGCCGCCCGGGGCGATGGCGTTGGTACGGATGCCGACCCCGAGGTAGGTCACGGCGAGTGACCTGACCAGGCCGATGACGCCGTGCTTGGAGGCGGTGCAGGCGGCTCCGGCGATGCTTCCGCGCAGTCCGGCCTCGGCCGCGGTGAAGATGATCGCGCCCCGCCCCTCGGCCATCATGTGCGGCAACACGGCACGGGTCAGCAGGAACGGTGCCGTCAGGTTGACCTCGATGACGCGGTACCACTCGGCGTCGTCGGTCTCGCTGACGACCGACAACCGATCCATGATCGCCGCGGTGTGCACAAGGACGTCCACACCGCCGAAGGCTTCGACGGCGGTGTCGACGACCTGGTCCACGACCCGCTGATCGCTGAGGTCGCCGACCACGGAGAGGGCGGTTCCTCCCACCTCCGCGACCGCCTTGACGGTCTCTTCAGCCCCCGCCCGTCTCAGGTCCGCGACCAGCACGTACGCGCCCTCCCGCGCGAACCGCACGGCCGCGGCCCGGCCGGTGCCGGACCCGGCACCGGTGACGATCACGCTGCGCCCTGCAAGACCGGTGCTCATGACGGGTGCTCCTTCTTGTCCAAGTGGTTCTGGGCTGTTCCGTGCACGGGAGAGGCGGCCGGTTCCGTCAGGTCTCGGCGTCGTCGTTGATCTCGGACCCGGCGGCGGACGACATGCCCGTCCGCCGCCGGGTCCGGGGAGAGCGCCGGTCTCCGTCCCCACGGGGTCGGCGCTCCGGGGACGCCTCCGCTCACAGCGCCCCGGTCTGCTGGTCGGCAACGGCGTTGCCCGCCGTGGTGCGGGCCGGACGCCGAATCAGCCGAGCTTGATCTGGTCCGTGCCGTGGCCGATGTGCGCGACGACTAGCCCGCTGGCCGACACCTCGGCGTACTCGGCGGTGTGGTAGCGGAAGCTCTGTCCGGCGTTGGCGCCCTGGTGGGCCTCGACCGTCCACCGGAGCTCGTGGAAGAAGAACCAGTCGTCGAAGTGCCGGTTGACGACCTCGATCGAGCGGACGGAGTACGCCTCGTAGAAGGCTTCGAGGTGGGCCCGCAGGTCGTCCCTGGTGTGCATCTCGGGCAGGGTCCCGGAATGGGACACGTAGTCGCGCACACCCCCCTGGATCTCGGGGTGGGCCTTCTCGACGATCGTGTCGACATCGCCCTTGCGATACGCGTCGAGCAGGGATTCGTGCAGCCCGGCCACCGCGTACCGGCTGGCCAGAACCCCGTCGGCCGGGTCTCCCGGCATGCTGTCCTGCTGGGTCCTGCCCCAGAACAGCTCCCCGGTGATGCCCTCGGAGCCCATCGTCGGGAACAGCACGATGACCGGCCGCTCGCTCTCCTCACCGGTCGTTTTGAGGCGCCCGCGTCCACGGCCGCTGACGAAGGTGTACCAGGAGGTGTTGATCTCCGCCACGGGACGGATCGCCACCACGGCGGCGTATCGGTGCATGCCACGGTAGGACGCGGCGATCTCGTCGAACGTGGTGACGATGCGCTGCGTCGGAAGCTCCTTGCCCTCCTCGACCGACGGGCTGACGGTGTACGCGTAGGGGCCGCTCGGTGCCAGCGTCGCCAGGATGTCGTCGATGATGTCGACGTACTCGGCCCTGACGTGCTTCCAGGCGGTCTCCGAGGACTGCACCTGCAGATCCGATGCCGCGAGCAGGTCCTCGACCTTGGCCCTGTCTTTCATGGTCTTCCTTTCTGGGGGCGGGAAGCCCGAAGGTGTGAGAGTGGGGGAACTCTGTGCGCGAGGAGCCGCACGTCACCGGAACGGGGCAGAGGTTCGCTCGGGTGGGCAACTCCCCTTCGGGGCAGAGAAGTTGACAGCCAAGTCGGGGCCACGGGCTCGTCCGAGCGGCACGGGTCGGCCGACAGGCATGGGGATTCACGGGAGCGCAGGAGCAGTCGTCGTCAGGAGCGAACTGCCGCGCGGGCCGTTCCAGTCTTCACGGGCGCCCGCTTCGGAGTCGCGCCGTGCCGTGCTGTGTGTGGGGGTCTTACCTCCGTGCTGGTGTGCTGGTGTGCTGGAAGAGCTGTGAGGCGGATAGGGCGCCTCTGTGAGACATCCTGGTGGACTGGACCTCCTGGTCGGAGGGCACGGCCTCTTCCCGGGGGGAATCCCTCACGAACGCGGGAGGAACGCGGTGAGGCGGCCCTCCATGACGGCCAGCGCCAAGTCCAGCCGTGAGCGGCATCCCGTCTTGGCGAACACCTGGGTGAGGTTGTTCTCGACGGTCTTCTCACTCACCTGGATTTCCCTCGCGATCTGCCGGTTGGTCAGCCCCCGCCCGACCAGGGCGGCGATCGGCCCTTCGAGGCCGGACAGGGCTGCGGGGCCACTACGAGCGCTGTCGTCGCAGGTTGTCTGAGCCAGGCCGGACGCTCCCATCGACTCCGTCATCGGGGTTCGATGGAGGCTGTCGCCGAGACCTCGGGCGATGTCGTGGGCCTCGTGATGCCACGGACGTGGGTCGTCGGCCAGGAATGCGACGGTCATGCACGCCCGCAACAGTTCGCTCCGGCCGCCGTGCTCGCGCAGGACGTTCACTGCTTCGATCGCGCTGTCGGTGTCGCGCTCGGCGAAGGCGCGGGTGATGAGTGTGGCGGCCTTCAACTCCGTACCGCCCAGGTGGGAGTACCACTGTTCCGCCTCGTTACGCAGGCGGGGCAGCAGCTCCCGGCGACCGCCCTCCCCCCACTCGGTGAACGCGAGCCGGATGAGCAGTCGGCCGACGCCCACCACACTCCCCTCGGCGCTGCGTTCCGCAGACCTGTCGCAGAAGCTCCAGCCGAGTTTCCGGGCTCGCTCCCACTCCCCGGTCCGGTAGGCCAGTCCCATGGAGGCCCAGGCCCGCAGCGCGGGGAAAGGACAGTCGTGTCCTGCCGACTCCAACTCCAACCATGCGGCGCTGCCCTCGTAGTCGCCCATCGTCGAATGCACCTCTGCGGCGATCAGGCGGACGGCGTGGTGGACGGGGGTACAGGGAGGCCCTGCGAGTTCGAGTGTCCGGGCCCCGGACGGGATGCCGCCCCAGTTTCCGTCTCGGTAGTCCCGCATGATCCGGGTGTAGGCCGCCAGCGGGCCGGTGACCGGTTCGCCGTAGGTCGCCGTCCCGAGCACCTGCCCAAAGAGTGCCACCGGGTCGAAGCGGTCGCAGTCGGGGAGGTCGGTAGGGACCGTGTCGACTCCATCGGGATGGAGACAGGCGAAGGCGAGGTGGACCTGGCTGGTCCGGAGCGGCACCCGGCCGGTGAACCAGCCGTCGGCGAACTCCAGCGCGCTGCGGGTCTCCGGTCCGTTGGCCAGGGCTTCTCGTACCGGGACCGGCACCGGTCGCCCGGTGTGGACTGCGGCGAGCGCCGCGTACGCCGCGAGTTTCGCGTGCCGAGGACCTCCACCGGCGCGCGCTCCTTCGGCCACGGCCTCGGCGAGGCCCTCGTAGTCGCCCGTCCGCACCAGCAGCGGCAACAGGGCGGCCAGGATGCGGGAGTACGGGGTGCCACCGGGCTCGCAGTGACGCAGGGCGGCCCGGTATCGGCGTGCTGCCCGTTCGGGAAAGGTCCCGAGGGCCAGGCTGGCCTGGCCCTCCAGAAGCGGCACGACGGAGGGGATGGGCGGCAGCGCGCGGCCGGCGAGCACGATGTGGTCGGACGTCACCGCCGGGTCCGTTGCCGCTGTGCCGTCGGCGCGCAGGTGATGTTCGGCAAGGGCGCGGTGCACCTCGGCCGCCTCGTCCCGGGCCGGGCCGGGCAGTACGGCGGGGACCAGCGCGGGACAGGGGACGCGCAGTACCCCGTGGTCGTCGCACACGAGGGCTCCGACAGCGACAAGACGGTCCACGGTCCGGCCGCACGCCTCGATCGCGCGGCCGGTGGCCGCCGCGAAATCCGGCAGACCATCCATGGCGAAGCGGCCGGACAAGGCAGTGATCGCGAGCAGTTGCCTGCCGGTTGTGCCGCACTCCGCGACCTGCCGTATCAGGGCATGGTCGGCGGGCAGTCCCGGCCCGGTAGCGGGCTCGCGCAGACACAGGTGGCCCTGGAACCGTACGAGGTGGCCCTCGCGCCGCAGTGCCTCGAAGGTGTCCAGCACGGTGCCCGGGTTTCCGGCCAGTGGTCCCAGGGCGGCGCGCAGCGCGGGTGCCACGGCCTGGTCCAGCGGCTCCCGGGCGGCGACCGTCACCAGGGCGTCGATCTGGTCGTCCGGCAGTGGGCCCAGGTCGATGACACGATCCGCGAAGGTATGCGGCGAGGCCGAACCGGTCGGCCTGATGGCCCAACCGTCCTCGCGGTATGTCGCCACGACCGTGCAGCCGACGCGGTGGGCGGCGGCCACGACGAGCGCGGGGTCGGGGGCGGTGTGGAGATCGTCGATGAGTACGGCGCCGGGAGCGTCCTCGGTGAGATGCGCGAAAAGTCCCACCAGTTCGGAGAAGAGAGCGGATCGCGCGCGGGCCGAGCCGTAGCTTTCCGGCAGGCAGAGCCGGTTCACAGCGGCCATCGCGTCGGGCAGTGCGGAATTCCCGCTGTCGGGAAAGGAATCACTGAACGCTTTCACCACCGCTCGGGTGCCGAACAGGTCCCATCGCGGAATGGCGGCAGAACATTTGATCCGTACGATTCCCGGTCCGCGCCTGCGCCAGGTTCGGTGGACTTCCCGCAACAGTGTCGTTTTCCCCATGCCGGCCTGTCCGCGGACGATGAAGAGCAGCGGACGTCCGTATGCCTCGTCGAGGGCCGACAGTTCGGCTTCCCTGCCGGACACGGTCCGACCCCCTCTCGGTGCCACCGCTCCCGCCCTCCTCGCCCTCGTATCGGCTCTCTTCGCTGGACAGACGCGGCCGGTTAACATCTGGTTGAGCCCTGCCACCCTGCGAGGATCCATGCATACAGCGCATAGCGTCCCGCCTTACGCACGTGTCGCCGTCGATACCCTCGAAGCGATCCGAGCGCCCGGCTCCCCGAGACTCGTCGTGCTGAGTAGCCCTTCCGGTATGGAACTCGGTTCCGTTCTCGGTGAATTGTCGGCGCACGACAGGGTGTACGGGACAGAGTCCCTCGCCGCCGCCCCGGAGACAGTGCGCATTAACTTTGCCGATCCTTCACCTAAATTCCAGCTTTCCGACCACCTTCTCGGTTATTGGGCCGGAGACGGAAAGCGTGGACAGGTACTCGTACTCGAACATCTCCAGCATCTCTCCCCGGATGAACTGTTCTCGTTGGAAGGCTTGATCCGACAACTGGACGGGACGAACACACGATGTGTGGGTACCGTCACGCTTCCCGTGTCCCGGACGTCCCGGGCCGTGTTCGCCGCGGTGTTCGGCCGACTGCGGCAGGACGGGCTGGTGCACCACGTGAACCTGCGGCCCCTCTCGCTCCGCCGGCTCGGTGACATGATCGCGGCCGAGATCGAGGCCAGGGCAGAACCGACGCTGGTCTCCTGGCTGTGGCGCCTCACCCGGGGCTGGCCCGCCGCGGCCCGCGCGGTGCTGCGAACCGCCCGGGAGCAGGGAGTCGTCCGGGTGGTCGACCGGCATGCCTATCTCGTCGGCGGCGACTCCTGCACGCTCCCGTTCGTCATCGACCAACTGACACTGCCCGTCCGTGACACGGACGGGCCTCTCTGGGAGGTCGCCAAAGCGGTGGCCGTCCTCGGCCCGCTGGGCGAGGCTGTGCCAAGACTGACGGCCGAAGGCGTCTCCGTCACCGAGCAGGAGGCCCATGGCCTGCTCGCGCGGCTGGCGGAGGCCGGCGTACTGCGCCACCGCCGGTCGGATTCCGTTTGGGAGTACCGGCTACCGCTGGCCGGGGCCGCGGTCCGGGCCTCGCTCGGCCCCTACGAGCGGCGGAACCTGGCCCGGATCGCCGTGTCCGCGCTGTGGCAGGGCACCGCACGCTGCGCCGATCCCTCCTATCTCCCCGAGCAACTCGCGGCTGCGGGAAATCTGGTGGATCCGGAGCGGGCGAGAACCGAACTGATGGCCGCCACCAAGCGGTTGGCACACGACAACGGTGACAACGCGTACGACGACCACCGCGGCGCCCAATGGCTGCGGGCGGTCGCCGATCTGACCTCGGACCCGGTGGAGCGGCCCCGCCTGCTGCTGGAGCACGCGAAGATCTGCTTGGCGCAGGGCAGACCCGAGGAGGGCCTGAACTCCCTGCGGCTCGTGCAGCGGACCCACCGCGACCACCTGCGTCCGGACCAACTCCTCGACGTCTGCTTCGCCCACCTGACCGCTCTGTACCGGGCGGGCGAATTCACCACCCTGGAAAAGATCGCGGCCGACGGCTGGCTCCAGCGCCCCGGCCCGGAGGGGCCTCTGGAACGAGCCGTCACGCGGGGCTGTGCCCTGCTGCTGCTCGGCCGTTGGCATGAGGTCCGTGACCTGCTGGGGGCGGTCCGCCGACGCGACATGAGCGGACTGGTCGAGTGGAAGGCCGAATTCCTCACCGCGACGGCGGAGCTGTGGCTGGGCACCACCGAAGGGGCGGAGCGGAGCATCGCCACCTTGCCCGCCCGTCACCGTGCCGGCGGGGCGACCGCCGCCGAGGTGCACTGCCGGGTCGGCGAACTGCTGACGCTGGGCGAGATCCGCCGGGCCGAACGACTGCTCTCCGACACCGGGAGAAACCTGCGGCAACTGGGCCTGCCCAGCCGGATGCTCATCGCCCTCCACCAGGGGCGTCCGCGGGAAGCCATGGACCTGGCGCGCCGGAGTGCCATCACCGGCGTGCACACCTGCGACGCCATTCAGAGCGAGATGTATCACCACGCGGCGGTCCTGCTCGTGTACGGCGGCAGGTTCACCCGCGCCGGCGAACTTCTCGCGCTGGCCCGCGCCAGGCAGCCGATGCTGCCGCATCTGCTCACCTCCGCCCAGGCTCTGTGCGAGCTGGTCTGCAGGGAGGCCGAACGTGCGGAGCACCTGCTGCGTACGGCCGTGCACCGCGCCGAGTCGGACGGCGTGGTGGCGGGGACCGACCTGTTGTGGCTGCGGGTGGCCGACGCCGCGATGCACGCAGGACGACCCGAGGTCCTGAAGGAATGCCTGGCGAAGGCAACGGGAGTCGCTCACAGACTGGGTACCGAGCGGGCCGAGATGATCCGGCTCGTCCTGCACGCGGCCGTACACACCGACCACGGCGCGGGGCGGGCCGCGAGGCAGTTGGCCCAGCAACGGCAGCAGCCTCTGGAAGAGAGCGCCGTCCTGTACCAACTTATCCGCTCCGGCATGGGTGATCCGGCGATGCTGCGGGAGACCTACACCCTGCTCGGCGAATTCGACGCGCTGATGCCCCGGTTCTGGCTGCGCCTTCTCATGCGCTCGCGCGGAGTGGCGGTACCGGGCCGGCAGGCCACCGCAGAGGAGAACGAACGGCTGCTGGCCGTACTCGTCTCCGAGGGGCTGACGAACAAGCAGATCGCGAGGGTCCTCCGGACCAGTGAGAAGAGCGTCGAGGGCCGATTGTCGCGACTGTTCTCCCGCACGGGCCACGGCTCACGGGTCGAACTCGCGATGGCGATGCTTGCCGGCCGACTCCAACTGTAGAACGCGCAGTAGGCGTAGTCGCTGGCCGACCGGCGGGTTTGACGGGAGGTTGAGGTGCTGTTTCGCCCGAGCTCCCGCAAACGGCAGTCGGCCTCCCAGCGGATCGCCCCAATGCAGATCCTCGGTCGCGCCTCGACATCTCCATCCTGCCCACCCGTCAGGACGGCGCCATCGCGTCATCACCGTGGGAATTGACAGCGGCGACAAGCTCGGCGAACAGGGTGTCGTAGCTTGCGGCCCGTTGTTCGGCGATGTCGTGCGGAAGATAATCAGTGACCCAAATCAGACGTGCCCGTGCGCGATGATCCACCTCGACCCTCATCTCGGCCTGGTGATGCTCAGCCCCGTTGAGACCTGGAACCGTGTACGTCGCCCGCCGGTGCACCGGGTCGACCGACACATTCCGCTCCCAGACCTCCTGACCGTCGGCCAGCGTGACGACGCGATACTCCCCTTCCTGCCGCTCGGCCCGGCACAAGGAGAAAACATGCACCTCTGACCTGGTGTATCGCTCGATGAAGTCCCAAGCCGTATCGGCCGACACGTCGAGATCCGCGCTGCGGTAGATGCTGCTCAACAGATCGCCCTTCCGGAAGGTCGACGATCGCCATCGCAACGGATCAGCCCCGCCACGAGGCAGCCGCCGAAGACGTGCGGCACCGTTCCCACTGCCGTCAAAGGCTAGCCAGCAGAGCCGAGCAAGTATAGAAAAGTATCATCTATTCAGTTCGTTGATGAGCCTGCAGTACGGGCGCGGAGGTCGGATGGATACGCGTGAGGCAGCCCTCGTGGGAATCGGTCGGACGTCGTTCAGCACGGCTTCGGGCCGGACACCCTTGGCCATGGCTGCCGAAGCCGCGCGCGCCGCGCTCCACGATGCCGGGCTGCAGCCGGACGAGGTGGACGGCGTCATCGACTTCCACACCAACGACTCCGCATCGGCGGCCGACGTCGCACGAGCCATTGGCGCCTTCGACCTCGGGCTCGCGATGGACGTACACGGTGGGGGCAACGTCGCGGTCACTGTCGTGGGTCAGGCGTTCGCCGCGGTCCAGGCCGGTGTCTGTGAGGTGGCCGTCGTCTTCCGCTCCCTCCAGGGCAGGTCGGGCAACCGCTACGGGCGAGGAGAACGGCCCGCGTTGCCGATGAGGGGCGAGATGCAGTTCGCCGCCCTGAACGGGTTCGTCGTGCCGCCGATGTGGATCGCCATGTTCGCCCAGCGGCACAAGCACGTGTACGGCACCCGCGACGAGGACTTCGGACACATTGCCATCACCACCCGCAAGCACGCCGCGGCCAATCCCCACGCCATGCAGCGACAGCTGATCGACATGGACGACTACCTGTCCGCCCGCTGGATATGCGAGCCGTTCCGCCTCTACGACTGCTGTCTGGAGACCGACGGCGCGGTGGCCCTCGTGGTCACGACGCTGGAGCGCGCCAGGTCGCTGCGGCATGACCCGATCAGGATCGTGGGCTTCGGCGAGGCCCACACCCACGGTGGTTCCTGGACGAACTTCCCCGATCTGTCCGAGATGTACTCCGCCTACGCTTCCAAGCGTCTCTGGCCGAGTACCGGTCTGCGTCCCGCGGACATGGACATCGCCTGCATGTACGACTGCTTTACCGGCACCGTGATGGCCACGGTTGAGGACTTCGGACTGTGCCCGAAGGGCGAGGTCGGTGCGTTCTTCGGCGAGGGCCGGGCCACCTACGGAGGCGACGTCGTCGTGAACCCGCACGGTGGTCTGCTCTCCGAGGGTTATCTGCACGGCCTAAACCATCACTACGAGGCGGTCCTCCAGTTACGCGGCGACGCCGGCGACCGGCAGGTCCCCGATGCCCGTCACGCTCTCGTCACCGCCGGGGCCGGCCCGGCGGGCGGCGCCCTGGTCTACGAGGCGTCGCGATGAGCCGGACCGAGCCGACCCCGGCGGTCCCGGCACCGCCGGCACCGCTGATCGACACGGACAGCGCCGGGTTCTGGGAGGCCACGCGCGAGGGACGCGTCGCATTGTGTCGCTGTTCGGACTGCGGCGTCTGGTTGGCCAGACCACTCGAACGCTGCAATCGCTGTGGCGGACCGACGTCGTTCACCGATGTCACCGGTAGCGGCACCATCTACAGCTTCATCGTGGTCCGTCACGGCAGCGTGCCGGCGTTCGCGTCTCTGCTTCCCTATGTCCTCGCCCTCGTGGAGTTCGACGAGGGGCCACGGTTGCCGGGGATCCTGCTCGACGAGCAGGGGCCAGGGGTGGCCGTCGGCCAACGCGTACGCGCGGAGTTGACACAGTTCACCGGCGCCGTAGAGCGAGCCGTCACCTACCGCCGCGTGAACGACGGCGAGCAGCCCTCAGTGCCCGATGCGTGACGAGGCCGATGTGCGGCGGGTTGCGGGAGCGGTTCACAGATCCCGATCGGCGTCGGCGACCCGGCTCTCGGAGTTGCCAGGGAGGCGTCGCTGGGACAGGTGAGTGGCGGGGCGAGCCACCGGTCGGCGCGTGGCGTTTCGGAAGAAGCGTGAGGAACAGACGAACAGGAGCGGTGGATGTCCGACGGCGAGTTCCAGGGCCGGGTCGCGGTGATCACTGGGGGCGCCCGGGGGCTGGGCCGCGCGTTCGGCGCCGCGTTGGTGGCGCGGGGCGCGCACGTGGTTCTCGCCGACATCGACGGCACCGAAGCGGCGTCCGCCGCCGCGGAGTTCAGAGCGCGGGGCGGCAGCGCCACCGGGACGGCCTGCGACGTGGCCGACGAGGAAGGCGTCGCGGCGATGGTGGACGGGATCGTCGAACAGCACGGTGGTATCGACCTCCTCGTCAACAACGCCGGTCTGCACGGGGCCGCGTACTACCAGCCGTTCGCGCAGCTCGGGATCGCGAAGGTCCGAAGGCTGTTCGACGTCAACGTCATGGGCGTCGTCATCTGTTCGCTCGCGGCGAGGGAGGCCATGAGCGGGCGGGCCGACGCCACGATCGTCAACATCTCGTCGTCCGCAGCCTATGCGAACCGTAATGCCTACGCCGTGTCCAAGCTGGCCGTCCGTGGCCTGACCATGTCGTTCGCGCGCGAGTTCGCGGGCGACGGAATCCGGGTGAACGCGATAGCGCCCGGGCTCGTCTTCACCGACACGATCCGGACCGAACTGCCTCGTGCTGAGGTCGAGCGCGCGCTGGGCCAGCAGATCGTCCAACGCGAGGGCACGGAGCGGGACATCGTCGGGACCCTGCTCTACCTGGCCTCGCCGAAGGCATCCTTTCTCACAGGGGAGACGCTGCGTGTGACAGGCGGCTTCGGACTCTCGGTCTAGTACGTCCAGTACTCCAGCCGTGCTTCCCTGTTGTCCTGGTCAACGCGCCTGCTCCGAGTCCAGCACGACCCCGGAGTCGCTACGACCCCGGATCCGTCACGCACAGTACTCACCGAGGGGATGACGACATGCGGACACTCAGCCTGGGCCACACCCTGGTCGACCGGGTTCACGAGCACACCCTTCCGGTCTCCCTCACCTTCCTGACCGGCGACGAGGCTTTCATCGCGCGGCGTGTGGATCCGCTGCCCAGCGGGTTCCTGGACCGTGCGACGATGAACTTCCAGTTCTCCAACCACAGTTGGGTGCTGCGGGTGGACGGTCGCACGGTACTGGTCGACCCGTGCACCGGTAACGGCCGTACGGGCAGAGGGCCTTACTTCGACGGACTGGACGTGCCCTATCTGGATCGGCTCGCGGCGGCAGGTGTGTCGCCCGAGTCGGTCGACATCGTCTTCTGCACCCACCTTCACCACGACCACTGCGGCTGGAACACCCGGTGGAGCGAGGGGAGTTGGGTGCCGACCTTCCCCAACGCGGAGTACGTGTTCGCAGCGGAGGAGTACCTGCGGTGGGACACGGCCGGGCCGCCGCACTCCAACGACTTCAACCCCAACGTGTTCGACGAGTGCGTGCGGCCGGTGGCCGAAGCGGGCCTGGCGAAGGTCGTTCCGCTGCCGTTCAAGATCTCGCCGAGCCTGACCGTCGAACACGCACCGGGCCACACGGTCGGTCACGCGGTGCTGCGGCTCAACTCCGGTGGCGTACGGGCCTACTTCACCGGAGACGCTTTCCACCACCCGGTCCAGTTGACCCGTCCCGAACTGCACCTGCGTGGCTGCGACGACCTGGAGACGGCCGTCGCCACCCGGCGCGCACTCGTGCGACGGGCGCTCGACGAGGACGCGTTCCTCTTTCCCGCCCACTTCCCTGCACCGCACTACGGCCGACTCGCCCTCGACGGCGACGAGGTCTGCTTCGTGCCGGGCGGTGCGGGCCACACCGAGGCCGGCTGACCGACGGGCCGTCTCTTCGCCGGCCCGCGCGACGATGGTCCGGCGGTTCTCGCGTCAAGGCACCACCGGAACCTGCGGGTTCGCGGGCATCGTTCAAGAGCGGGTCCAGCCGATCGCGGGCAGCGCGTCCGCCGAACCACATGGTCCCTCTCACGGGTCCGCTCACCACCAGGAGCGTGTTGAAGCCGCAGCCGTGGTCGCGGAGAAAAGTGGCACCGTATTCCGGGCGGCACCGTCCCGGCCCCATCCTGATCCGTCGATCCGCAGCGTGCGCACCCTGCCACCAGCACCGACGGGAAGCTGGTACACGTCAACAGCCGAGGTCTGGTCCTTGAGTGCGTCTCGCACCACTCAGGCAGGGGTTTCCTGACTGTGCCGGTCACCGGGAAAGGCGCCACCCCGACAGGACACCCGTCGCTACTCTTCCGCATTCGCGGCTTTCCCGCCTTCGAGGGAGCAGGCATGAGAACACCGCACGGGCCGTTCCGGTCACTGCGCACGGGCCCACAGTTACCCGAACCAACCGGAACAGAGCGTCGCGCGGTCGGCGCGCAGAGCCCGTCGGCGACCGGTAAGACAGGACGGATACGACAGACAGGACGGACAGGCGCGGTGGCGTCGGGAAGATCGTTCCACGTGCGGGTGAGGAGAGGGGCGAGAGTTCTCGGCTCCAGCCTGATCGCTGCTGTGGTCGCGATACCGCTCCTCGTATCCAGCGCGCAGGCAAGTCCGGCCGGCGGCGGCCCCGGGGCCTCGTCGCGCGCCATCCGTGAGGTCGACGTGACCGCCGGCACGCCGGACCGGGCGAACGGTCAGCCGGTGGTCGAGGTCAACCCCAGGAACCCCGACAACCTGGTGTACGCGTCGACGGACGACATCGCCAGCGGCGGCACCCTCGTGAGGGTGGACTGCTACGCCGCGTTCTCGACCAACGGCGGCAGGACATGGACCCGCACGGCCTGGCCGGCCAGTGATCGGCCTCAGTGCGGCGACCCGTACCTGGCCGTCGACTCGAAGGGGATCTTCTACCTCGCCTGGAACGAGCTGGCTTGCCCCGACAACCCGAACGGACCGGTCACCGGTACCTGCAACGGGGTCCCCAACGCATTAGGCGTCGCCAGGTCGACCGACGGTGGCCGCACCTGGTCAGACGCCGTCAACACGCCGGCAGCACGCGCCGGCACTCCCCGGCTGAGGGTGGACACGGTCACCGACGCCGTCTATGCGGTGGGCGCGAGCCCGGTGGGGGTGCCCGGACCCACCGTCGTCACGGTCAGCAGGGATCACGGTCTGACCTGGAGCCCGATCGAGGAACTCCCGCAGCAGCCTTTCGGCAACCAGATCGCCGTCCACAGCGGTGTACTCGCCACCGCGACCGCCGAGGCGATCGTGAACGGGAACTCGGTCGCACCCATAAACGCCGTGTTCCAGGTGAGCCGCGACGACGGGAAGACCTTCACGTCCTTCCCGCTCACCGACAGCCAGGGAAGCGTGGTGGCACCTCCCTCGGGCGACCTGGTGCCGGACCTGAGGTTCCTGACGTCGGACCCGATGCCCTGGGTCTCCGCCGATCCCACCAGGACCAACCGGTTCGCGCTCATGCTGCCCCGCGGTGACAACCTGGAGGTGTACGTCACCAACAACGCGGGCCGCACCTGGACCGGTCCGACCGTGGTAGCGGCACCGGGTGCGTCGAAGCCCTGGATCGACTTCGGACCCAAGGGATCGCTCGGAATCATGTGGCGGCATGTGGCCGACGGGCTTGTCGACACCTACTCCACCGTCTCCTTCGACGGCGGGAGGTCCTTCCCCCGCACCGTGAAGGTCAACCGGACGAGCGAGCCGTACGCCTTCGTCGGCACCGGGGGTGACGAGTGGTCGCGGATCCTCATCCACGGCAAGTACGCCTACGTCTCCTGGGCGGACGCGCGCGACGGTGGGGACATCGACGGCATCGTCGCCCGGGTTCCCCTGTCGGCCTATCGCTGAGTTCACCCGATCCGTGGTGATCCGCAGCACCACCACGGGGACTTGAGCGAGCCGAAGCCCGTCGGCTCCGGGACACCGGACCGCATCTCCTTCCGGGGAGATGCGGTTTGGTGCGTCACCGGACACCCTCCTGGCCCGCCTGCCGTGATAGAGCGGTCGCGCATCGGTCCGTCCACTGAACCGTTCCGGAGGGCACCGCGTTGCCGGGACCGCGGACGTGTCCGCCCGGTGCGACGAGCATCCGCGGTGCGCGACCGGCCCGCTGGACACCTCCGCACGCGAGCTGTCCCTGACGGACGGTGCCGTGCGCTTCGGCGACGAGGTGCGGGACGTGGCCGGCCCTTAGCCGCATAGAGCGACAGGCAGCAATGGCCGATCCGGCCACCACTTGCCGCGACTTTGAACTCTACCGCCAGTTTCGAGGAAATTAACCGTAAATGAGGGATTCGCTCGACGGAATGGTACTGCGGTACCACTCCGTCGGAAAAATTGTCTCCCGTGGTCCCACGGGCACGGCGCCGGGTCTCCCTAGCCTAAGCGGGCCGGATCACAACGAAGCGAAGAGAAGCCAGTTTACCGCCTGTCGCAGTCGATTTTGCCTTTTAGTAATGGAACGAGTCCTTGACTCTGGGACCACAGGCGAGAACCCGACGTCAGCGGACCGGGCAGGGAACAGGCGTCCCCGAGCGATGTTCGTGAGAGTTGGCCGATCCTGCGGCCACCGGGTCGATATCAGTCCGACCGATATCGGTCCCGTACCGCAGAGGGCAAAGAATTCTGTTCTACCGGACGTGGAAATCGAGGATCACATGGTGCTGTTCAGAAGTTCATCCGCGACATTAAGCGCGGCGGCATTCTCCGCACTGTTCCTGCTGTCTGGAACATCTACCGCCGTGGCCGCGCCGACCGGCGCGGGCTATGCAGCCATTCACGAAGTCGACGTCACCAACATGCCGGCCACCAAAGAGGGCCAGCCGACGGTCGCCGTCAACCCCAGGAATCCGAAGAACCTCGTCTTCGTCTCGACGATCTTCCCGCCCTCGCCGGGGCTTGAGCCGATCGACGGCGGGTGTTTCCTCGCCTACTCCAACGACAGAGGCGACACCTGGACCCAGGTCGCGTGGCCGCTGGGCACGGCGGCGCCCAAGTGCGGTGAGCCGAGCGTGCAGTTCGACGCGAAGGGCACCGTGTACGTGGACAACAACCAGGTCAGCTCGGGCCTGGACGCGAACCTGGTGAACCACAACCAGGTCGCGAAGTCCACGGACGGCGGCAGGACCTGGACCGACCCGGTGTCCACACCGCTGCTCCTCGGCGGTGCCCCCAAGATGCGGGTGGACGCCGCGACCGGCAAGGTCTACGCGGTCGCCGGCGCGGCCTGGGAGTACCCGAGCGCGGTCTCCGTCAGCGCCGACGGCGGCAGGACCTTCAGCACCGACTCACGGGTGATCCCGGGCCCGATGCCCTGCATCGAGGTGGCACCGGGCATCCCCCTCGTCTGCGGCTACCCCGGGCGCGAGATCGCCGTCTACGGCGGGATCCTCGTCTCCGCCTCCCAGGAGGCGGGGCAGCCGGTGAACTTCCACGTCAGCCGCGACGACGGCAGGACATGGACGAACACCACCCTCAAGGACGGCCAGGGAAACCCGGTCGCGGCGGGCACCGGATCCCTGGTGCCGGTTCCGGCACTGGGCGCGGCTGCCGACCCCGTCCCGTGGGTCGCCGCCGACACCTCCCACCGCGGCCGGTTCGCCGTCATGGTCCCCCGGGACTCCAACACCCTCGACGTCTACGTCACCCCGGACGCCGGCAAGACCTGGACCGGACCGGCGACCATCTCCGCGACGGGCGCCCTGCGGCCGGCCATCGACTTCGGCGCCAACGGTGACCTGGGAGTCATGTGGCGGACCACCACGGGCGACGCGTTCTCGGCCGTCTCGTTCGACCACGGACGCTCGTTCAGCGCCCCGGTGCAGGTCAACCACGTGACCGAGCCGGTCGGCGAGACAGGCCCTCCCGGTGACCGCTGGTCGGGAATCACGCTCACCGACAAGTACGCCTACGTCACCTGGGCCGACGGGCGGAACAACTCCTCACTCGACTCGATCATCAGCCGGGTGCCGCTGAAGCTGTACAAGAAGGAGACCGCCTCGACGTCGACCAACTGAGACACGAAGCCTGACGCACGGCAGAGTGCCGCCGAGTCACCTCGACGGCACACTGTCATGTCTACGACATAGCAGGGTGCGGTGCTCACTGCCGGGGCGTGACCAGTCCCGCGTCGTAGGCGATGATCACTGCCTGGATACGGTCCCGGGCGCCGAGCTTGGCCAGCACCCGGCCCACGTGCTTCTTCACCGTGGACTCGGTCAGCACGAACCGCTCGGCGATCTCGGCGTTCGTCCAGCCCGTACCGATGGCTACGAGCACCTCGTGCTCGCGTTCGGTGAGCGCCGCCAACCGCGGGTCTGCACGCGGCCCCGCGTCGGGCGCCAGGACGTCGTGGGCGTGGGCGTCGAGCAGACGGCGGGTGAGCCGGGACGACACGACGGCGTCGCCGGTCGCGACCGCCTGGATCCCGGCAAGGAGTTCCGCCGGCTTGACGTCCTTGAGCAGGAAGCCACTGGCCCCGGCGCGCAGACCGGCGTAGGCGTACTCGTCGAGGTCGAACGTGGTCAGGATGAGCACACGGGTACGGCCGCCGGCCGCCACGATCCGCCGGGTGGCCTCGATGCCGTCGAGACCGGGCATCCGTACGTCCATCAGGACCACGTCGGGGCTCAGTTCGGCCGCCATGCGCACGGCCTGCGCCCCGTTGTCGGCCTCGCCGACGACGCTCACGCCGGGGGAGCCGTCGAGCAGCATCCGGAAGCCCATGCGGGGCAGCGGCTGGTCGTCGGCGATCAGGATCGTGGTCATGGCGTGGTCTCTCCGGAGGTGGCCGGGGCGGACGGATCGAGCAGGACGTCGACGATCCATCCCTGGCCGTCGTCGCGTGGGCCGATGGTCGCGGTGCCGTCGTAGAGCGCGGCCCGCTGGCGGATGCCGACCAGGCCGTGCCCACTGTCCCGGCGGGGAGGCATGGAGGGTCTCCGTGAGAGCGAACCGGTGTCGGCGATCCGGACGCGCAGCAGCCCGTCCTCGACCGCGACCGTGACGTCGGCCGTGGCACCGGGGCCGACGTGTTTGAGGGTGTTGGTCAGGGCTTCCTGCACCACGCGGAACACCGTGAGCTGCACTCCGCGGCCCAGCGCGTCGACCGGGCCGACGGTGCGGTACGCCACCGGCAGGCCGGCCGCCCGGACCCGGTCGAGCAGGGTTTCCAGGTCCCGGACACCCGGCTGCGGGGACCGAGGGGTGTTCCCGGGCTCCTCCTGCTCTGCGGAGTCGCGCAACACCCCCAGCACGCGCCGGAGTTCGTCCATCGCCTGCCGGCCGGTGTCTCCGATGAGATGGAGCGCCTGCTCGGTGCGGCCGGGTTCGCGGGTGGTGAGCACGGCGGCGCCGTCGGCGAGGTTGACCATGACCGACAGGTTGTGGCCGACGATGTCGTGCATCTCCCGGGCGATCCGCGAACGCTCCGCCGCCGCCGTCAGCCGGACGCGCTGGTCGCGTTCGACCTCCAGCCGCGCGGCCCGGTCCCGGAGCGCCGACAGGTACAGCCGGCTGATCCGGACGGTCAGGCCCAGGGCCACGGCCCCGACGCCCGTACCGACGGACAGGACGAGGAAGGCCACCGGACTGTCCGTCGGGATCACGGTGACCACGAGCAGCACCCACCCGGTCACGGTGACCGGCAACGCCCAGCAGATCGCGCGGGGCGAGGCGTGCAGGGCGAGGTCGAACAGGGCGATCAGGAGCACGGCGGCGGCTGCGGGCCCCAGACCCAGCGACCACATGACCGGACAGACCAAGAGGCAGGCCACGAAGACCGCGGCGGGACGACGGCGCCGCCACCACAGCGGCACGATCAGCACAGCGGCGATACTCAGCACCACACCGACAGGCAGCCCGCCACCGACCGGGCGCGACACTGGATGCCCGGGGCTGTGCACCAGCAGATCCGGCGGCGCGGCGGCGATGACGAAAATCACCATGGCGGTGTCGAGGAGCCACGGACGCCGCCGGTCGGCCGCCCGCAGCCGGCCCAGCACCCGCATCAGCAGTCGCATTACGGGGTGCGCCCAGACGGCCTCGGCCCCCGGGCCGACAGGTGTCCGCCCGGGGGGCAGCCCGGGCGAGGGCGACGCCTGCGCTGCCGGAACCGACCCGGGCGGGCGGGATGCCGCCCCCGCCCGGCCCGAGTGACCCGGCCTTGTGTGATCCATCGGTTCCATCCTCGCGGACGCGACCTCAGACGTCACTGCGGCGCAGCCGGTAGGCGGCACCGGCCAGCAGCAATAGGGCCCACACCAGCAGCGCCGTGAAACCCGCCCCCGGACTGACCAGCGAGTCGCTGGACTCGTGCAGGGTCATCACCGACTGGCCCGCGTTGCTGGGCAGATACCGGCTGACGGTGTCCCCCAGCGAACTGGGGAGTAGCCCGGTCAGACCGGGCAGGACCAGCACGACACCGGCCAGGATCGCGATACCCCCGGCGTTGTTGCGCACCAGCAGGCCGACCGTCACGCCGTACACACCGACCAGACCCAGATACACGCCCGCTCCCAGCAGACACCGGAAGACCCCGGCGTCCCCAAGGGACAGGGCGATCTTCTCGCCGTGCAGGGCAGCGCTCCCGACCAGGAACGAGACCAGGGCGCCGACGGTGGACGTGACCAACGCGATCGGACCGTAGACCGCGCACTTCGCCCACAGCACGGGCAGCCGGCCCGGCACCGCAGCGAATGTCGAGCGGACCATGCCCGTGCTGTACTCACCCGCCGACAGCAGGACACCCAGCGCGCCGACGGCCAGGGCCGCGAGGTTGGTACCGGCCAGCGCCAGGGTCAGTGCCGCACCGGAGTCCGCGTCCTTGCCGCCCAGCGGGCCGTCCGGACTGTAGAGGGCGGCGGCGATCGCCCCGATCGCGACCAGGAAGAGCACGGCGACCCCCAGCGTGATCCAGCTGGAGCGCAGCGACCAGAACTTGGACCACTCGGACCGGACCACCCCTCGGCCGGTCACACGATATGCCGGACGCACCGGTGGGGTGGTGATAGTGCTCGTGCTCATCAGGCGGCCCTCCCCACGTCGCTGCTCTGGTACTCGACCGCGTCCTGCGTCAGATGCATGAACGCCTCCTCCAACGACACCGACTCGGCAGCCAGTTCGTAGAGCGGCACCCGGTGCTCGGCGGCCACCTCCCCGATCCGCCGCGTGTCCAGGCCGGAGACCACCAGCCGCTCGGCGCCCGTCGAGGTCACCGTGACACCGGGGGCGGCCAGCAGCGAGCGCAGCCGCGCGGGTTCACCGGTGGCCACCCGCACCCCCTTGTCCGCCGACGCCTCCACCAGCGCGTCGACGGTCGTCTCGGCCAGCAGCCGGCCCCGGCCAACAACCACCAGCCGGTCGGCGGTCTGCGCCATCTCGCTCATCAGATGCGAGGACAGCATCACCGTGCGCCCCTCGGCCGCCAGCCCGCGCAGCAACTCCCTCACCCAGCGCACACCTTCGGGATCAAGCCCGTTCACCGGCTCGTCCAGCATCACCACCGCCGGGTCACCCAGCAGCGCGGCGGCGATGCCCAGCCGCTGCCCCATCCCCAGCGAGAACGCCCCCACCCGCTTGTGCGCCACCGCGTGCAGACCGGCGAGGTCGATGACCTCCTCCACCCGCCGCTTCGGCACGCCATGGGTGTACGCCAACGCCATCAGGTGGTTGAACGCCGAGCGACCCGGATGCACGGCCTTCGCCTCCAGCAGCACCCCCAACTCCTGCAAGGGGGCGCGGTGTTGGGCGTAGGGCTTGCCGTTGACCAGGGCCGTGCCGCCGGTCGGCGCGTCCAGGCCGACGATCATCCGCATGGTGGTGGACTTGCCGGCCCCGTTCGGCCCCAGGAACCCGGTCACCCGCCCCGGCGGCGCGGTGAAACTCAGCCCGTCCACCGCCGTCCTGTCCCCGTACCGCTTGGTGAGTTCATGAACTTCGATCACGGTGGTGCTCCCCGCTTCCGTCCGGCCCGGCATCCGACCGGGTCACTGCTTCGAGGCTAGGAGCGGCTACGGCACGACCCGTGGACCCGGAGGCCACAATCACCGTTGGTGACTGGTACCGCGGTACACCGCCAAGGTCGTCCGGGCTTCAGCCGTGCAGCGTGCGGTACGCCGCGACCGCCCCTGGGTGCAGAGGGATGGCACCCGTCCCGATGAGACTGCGGACGTCGAGGAACTGGGTACCGACGGCGTTGCGGGGAACGAGGTCGGTCGCGCGCTGGACCAGCAGGCGGGTGATCGCCTCGGCCACGCCGCGGGGCAGCTCGGGGCGGCACACCAGCAGGTTGGACACCCCGATGGTGGCGACTCCACCCGCCGCCCGGTACGCGCCCTGCGGCAGGGAGACCTCTTCCAGGCCCGAGGCCGCCTGGCCGCCCGGTCCGCCGAGCCGGGGCAGCAGGCCGGCCAGCGGCAGGAACCGCAGACCGAACCGGTCGTCGAGGTCGGACAGAACCGGCAGCGGTACGCCGCCCGCCACCAGCAGAGCATCGGCCGAGCCGGTCCGCAGGGCGTCGGCCGCGTCGGCCAGCGGAAGATGGCGTACGGCGACCTCGGTGCCCGGCGACAGACCCGCGGCGTGCAAGAGCTGTTCGCCGAGCACGGCCGCGCCCGAACCGGCAGCGCCGAGCGACACGGTGTGTCCGGCCAGGTCGGCCACCGTACGCACGCTCGAATCGGCGCGGACGACGAACTGGAGGTAGGTCTCGTACAGCCTGCCGATCGCGCGCAGGGGAACGGGGTTCGGGAAGAGGGCGGTTCCCTGGGCCGCCCGCGCGGTGTCGGTGAGGACGAGCGCGAGGTCGGCACGGCGGTCGCGGAGCAGTTCGATGTTGGTGAGGCTGCCCGGGGTGGTGCGGACGCGGCAGCTCAGGCGGGGGTACGCAGCCGTGAGTTCGGCGGCGAGGAGGCGGCCGAAAGCCTCGTAGAACGCCGTGGGTTCTCCGGTCGCGAAGCGCAGGACACCGCTCGGTCCGGGCCGCTGGCCGGAGGCGTCGCCGTTGAGCGCGCCCCCGAGGACGGCGGCGGTCGTCGCGCCGAGTGCGGCGTGGAGAAGGGTGCGGCGGTCGAGAGGGCGGGTCATCGTGTGCCGCCGCGCGGATCACGGCAGGCCGCGGTCGCCCCGCGCGGCGAGCTATGGGCGTGGCTGTGGCCGTTCATCCCGCACCGACATTGCCGCGGTCGGCCGCGCCGGCCACGGCACACGGTAGAACCGCTGTGGCCCGCAGTCCTCGTGGTCGCGCGGGCTCCAGCTCCAGTCGGCCTCCCCTGCCCGCCAGCAGCTGTTCGACGATGGCCAGCCCCAGGCCCGTACCGGCTGTCCCGTCCTGTCGTTGTCGGCCGGAGCGCCAGAATCTCGTAGTGGCCTGGGCGATTTCCCCCGGGGTCAGGCCGGGGCCGTCGTCCGTCACGGTAAGGGCCGCGTGCGGTCCTTCGACGGTGCAGCGCAGGGAGATCTCGGCGTCGGGGCCTGCGTACTTGATGGCGTTGTCCAGGAGGATGTCCGTGATCTGGGCGAGTTCGTGGTCGGTGCAGGCGGCCATGACCGGGGTCGCGTCGGTTTGGAGTGTGAGGCGGGTGCCGGCGCGGTGGGCGACCGGCTCCCACAGCCGGTACTGGGCGGTCGCGACCGCCGTGGCGTCGCAGTGGGCGCCGGGGTCGTCGGTCACGGCGAGTTCCCCGGCGCGGTGTTCCGCGGTGGCGAGGGTCAGCATGTCGTCGAGCAGGGTTTCCAGGCGGTCGAGTTCGGTGGTCACGCCGGTGTACGTGCGGTCGGCGGACGCGGGCAGGTGGCGGTGCAGGGCGTCGACGCGCAGCCGTAGCGCGGCCATGGGATTGCGCATCTGGTGGGAGGTGTCGGCGACGAGCCGGCGCTGCTGTTCCAGGGCAGCCGTGACCGTACGCGCCATGCGGTTGAAGCCGGTCGCGAGCTGGCGCAGTTCCGGTGGGCCGCCGGTCCGGGTCTGTTCGGGCGGGAGCCCTGCGGCGAGTTGTCCGACCGCGCGGTCCAGGCGGCGCAGCGGGCTGACCACCCACCTCGTCGCGGCCCGCGCGAGGACCGTACAGGCGACGGCCACCAGAGCGGTTCCCGCGATGACGGCGGCCCAGCGCCGGGTGATGTCCTCCGCCGCCGTGTCGACCGAGGCCCGGAGCACGACGGCGCCGGACACCCGGGTCCCGGTGCCCGCGGGCTCGGCGAACATCCGGGACCCCTTCGACCAGGGGCGCAGCGCCCCCGTGGGATGTGCGGTCTGGTTGCGGAGCGCCGCGTCGAGCAACCTGCCGACGGCAGGGTCGGCGGCCTGCATACCGCCGGTCTGGACGATCGGTCTGCGGCGGGTGTCGGTGACGACGAGCGGTTCGCCGTACAGCTGGGTGTAGCGGCGGGCCTCGGCGGTGACGGCCGAGGTGTCGCCGGTCTGCTCGGCCTGGTCCATGAGGGACGCGAAGCGGTCGAGGTCCCCACTGCGGGCGAGGACAAGCTGCTGCGTGCGGTCGGACGCGGTGAACAGCAGCAGCGGTACGGCGAACGCGGCCACCGCGATCACGACGAACAGCAGCAGCGCGGCCTGGACCCGGGTGCGCACGCGTCGGTTCCTCAGTTCCCGAGGTCCCCGAAGCGGTAGCCGAAGCCCCGGATCGTGGTGAGCAGTTCGGGGCGCGCGAGCTTGGCACGCAGCTGCGTGAGATGGACGTCGAGCGACCGGGACACGGCGTGGTAGGCATCGCCCCACACCTCGTCCAGGAGCTGTTCACGGCTGACCGCGGTGCCCGCCCGTCCGGCCAGCACGGCGAGGATGTCGAACTCCTTGGTGGTCAGCTCGACGGCGGCCCCGCCGACCCGGACCCGGCGCGCGTCGAGATCCACCTCGACGTCACCGGCACGGACCGTCCGTACAGTCGAGCCCTCCCTCGCCGCTGTCCGCCGGGTGACGGCGTCGATCCGCGCGAGCAGTTCCGCGAGACGTACCGGCTTGACGAGGTAGTCGTCGGCCCCGAGCCGTAGTCCGCGCACGACCGAGCGCTCGTCGCCGCGGGCGGTGAGCACCACGACCGACATGTCACTGACCGCGCGCAGCACGCGCAGCACGTCCAGGCCGCCGGTGTCGGGCAGGCCCAGGTCGAGAAGCAGCAGGTCGGAGCTGCGGTGGTAGGTCAGGACGTCCCGGCCGTACCGGACGCGCCTGGTGACGTGGCCATGGTCGTAGAAGACCTCCACGAGCGCCGCGGCGACCCCGTCGTCGTCCTCGGCCAGCAGTATCTGCACTCCGCCCACCTCCTTTCGGCCACTCCGGCGACCCCGTCCAGCCGAATGTAGACCACACCGACCGGGCACCCGCCGGAGTGTTAAGGGGAGGTTAGTTCTGCGTTAGGCCCTCTCGTCCGCCGGTGCGGGGCGGGGCCAGGCTGCACGGCACCCAGCAGCCCGAGAAGGACACCGTAATGATCATCGACTGTCACGGTCACTACACGACCGCCCCGCCGGCCCTGGAGGCATGGCGCACGCGGCAGGTCGCCTCCCTCACCGACCCGTCGGCCGCCCCCGCCCGCGCGGACCTGCGCATCGGCGACGACGAACTGCGCGAGAGCATCGAGCCGAACCAGTTGCGGCTGATGGACGAGCGCGGCATCGACGTGACGGTCTTCTCGCCGCGCGCGTCGTTCATGGCACACCACATCGGAGGCTTCGAGACCTCCGCCGCGTGGGCGGCCATCTGCAACGAACTCTGCCACCGCGTCAGCCAGTTGTATCCGGAGCGCTTCGTGCCCGCCGCGATGCTGCCGCAATCGCCAGGCGTCGATCCGGCCACCTGCGTCCCGGAACTCACGCGCTGCGTAGAGGAGTTGGGCGCCGTCGCCGTCAATCTCAACCCCGACCCCTCGGGCGGCCACTGGACCTCACCACCGCTCACCGACCGCTCGTGGTATCCGCTCTACGAGAAGATGGTGGAGTACGACATCCCGGCGATGGTCCACGTCAGTACAAGCGTCAACCCGGCCTTCCACACCACCGGCGCGCACTATCTCAACGCCGACACCACGGCGTTCATGCAGTTGGTCCAGGGCGACCTGTTCGCCGACTTCCCGACCCTGCACCTGGTGATCCCGCACGGCGGCGGCGCCGTCCCCTACCACTGGGGCCGCTTCCGGGGCCTCGCGATGGCACTCGGGAAGCCACCGCTGGAGGAACACGTCCTGGACAACGTCTACTTCGACACCTGCGTCTACCACCAGCCCGGCTCCGACCTCCTCCACGAGGTCATCCCCACCCGCAACATCCTCTTCGCCTCGGAAATGATCGGCGCGGTGCGGGACGTGGACCCGTGCACCGGCCACCACTTCGACGACACCCGCCGCTACGCGGAGGCGGCGAAGCTGCCCGCGGACGACCTGGCGGCGGTCCAGGAACACAACGCCCGCGCCGTGTACCCCCGCCTCGACGCGCTGCTGAAGCGCCAGGGCCGGTGACGCGCATGAGCGCCATCGCCCCCAAGTCCCCCGGCTGGCTGGACTGGTACACGAACCCGTCCGAACCGGCCTTCCGACTGCCGCCCGGAACCGTCGACACCCACTGCCATGTCTTCGGCCCGCAGGCCGAGTTCCCCTTCGCACCGGAACGCAAGTACACGCCCTGCGACGGCGGCAAGGACGAACTGTTCGCGCTCCGCGACCACTTGGGCGTCGCCCGCAACGTCATCGTGCAAGCCACCTGCCACGGCGCGGACAACAGCGCCATGGTCGACGCCGTCCGGGCCGCGGGAGGCCGGGCGCGCGGCATCGCGACCGTCCGACCCGACATCGACGAGAGCGAACTGCTCGCCCTCGACGCGGCAGGCGTGCGCGGGGTCCGCTTCAACTTCGTACGGCGTCTGGTCGACACCGCACCCGAGGACGACCTGCAGACGATCGCCAAGAAGGTCGCCCCACTGGGCTGGCACGTCGTCCTCTACTTCGAGAGCGCCGACCTGCCCGAACTGGAGGGATTCTTCGGGTCGTTGCCCGTGCCGCTGGTGGTGGACCACATGGGCCGCCCGGATGTGACCCGGCCGGTGGAGGGACCGGAGTTCACCCGGTTCCTGCGCTTCGTCGAGGACAACGACGTCTGGGTGAAGGTGACCTGCCCCGAGCGCCTCAGCGTCACGGGACCGGCCGCCCTCAACGGCGAACGCCACGCCTACACCGATGTCGTCCCCTTCGCCCGCCGCGTCGTGGCGGAGTTCCCCGACCGAGTGCTGTGGGGCACCGACTGGCCGCACCCCAACCTCACCGACCACATGCCGGACGACGGTCTCCTCGCCGACCACGTCCCTCAGGTGGCGGTCACCGAAGAACAGCGCCACAAGCTCCTCGTCGCCAACCCGATGCGCCTGTACTGGCCCGACGAGGATCGCTGACTCTCCAACTCCCGACCCTGCTCACCGACTTCGACCTCGACAAGGGCCGCTCATGCAACACGCCAACGCGCTGAACCGGCTGGACCGGCTTCCCGTCTCCCGCTTCCACAAAGTCACCCTGCTCGCCGTCGCCTTCGCCTACTTCTTCGAGTTCGCCGACATCAACAGCTTCGCCACCACCGCACCGAAACTGATCAAGCTCTGGGGCGTGACGGTCGACCAGATCGCCTACGTCACCTCGCTGTCGTTCGTCGGCATGTTCGTCGGCGCGATCGTCGCCGGCTCCCTCGCCGACCGATGGGGCCGCAAACGGGCCCTGCTGTGGACGACACTCTTCTTCGGCCTCTCCTCGTTCGCCGCCGTGTTCTCCTGGGACCTCGTGTCCCTGGGCGTCTTCCGCGTCCTGACCTCGGCCGGCCTGTCGGCGATGACCGTCGTGGGAGTCGTCTACGTCAACGAGATGTACCCGTCCGCGACCCGCGGCAAGTACCAGGCGTACGCCATCGCCATCGGCATCTGCGGCACCCCCGTCACCAACCTCATCGCCAGCGCGGTCGTACCGCTCAACGACTGGTCGTGGCGGCTGGTCTACCTCTGGGGCTCCCTGGGCATCCTGCTCGTCCTGTTCACCCGGCACCTCAAGGAGTCACCGCGCTGGCTCGAAAGCAGGGGTGACCACGCCGCGGCGGACACGATCCTGCGGGAGATAGAGGCACGCGTCGCCGCGGAGAAGGGACCCCTGCCGGAGCCTGCTGCCCCGGTCGGCGAGAAGCCGTCGGCAAAGGCGCCCCTGCGACTGCTCCTCCAGCGGAAGTACCTGCTCCCGACGCTCCTGCTCACCGCACTGTGGATGACCCAGACCATCGGCTTCTTCGGATACTCCAGCTGGGCACCCACCCTGCTGGCCAAGGAGGGCTTCAGCGTCGAGAAGTCCGTCTTCTACGTGGCCCTCACCACTGTCGGCGCACCTCTCGGCTGCTACCTGGCCTCCCTGGTCACCGACCGGTTCGAGCGCAAATGGTGCCTGGTCGCCTTCGGCACGGTGATCGCGGTCTGCGGCCTGCTGTACGGCCTCACCTTCAATCCACTCATCATCGTCGTGTTCGGCTTCCTGGTGAACCTCTTCGAACGCGGCTACACCGCCCTCGCCTACGCCTACTCCCCCGAACTCTTCGACACCCGCAGCCGCTCACTGGGCACGAGCGTCTCCTACGGCCTCGGCCGCCTGTCCAACGCCGCCGGCCCCCTGATCGTCGCCGCGCTCTACAACGGCCACGGCTACCAGAGCGTCTTCTACTTCATCGCCGGCACCTGGCTCCTCGGCGCGATCACCCTGGCCGCCTTCGGTACCCGGACACGCTCGACGCGCCTCGCGGAGGCGGAACGACAACGAGTGAGCGTCCCCGCCTGACCAGGACCGACCCGGTCGACGGCCATGCGATCGGCGTGCGCAGTCTCGACGGAGAATCGAAGGCGGGAGGACAACACGGCGTGCCTGGTTGGGGACGCGTCACGCACGGGGCAAGGGCCGCCACCCCGGGGCACCGTCCCACGGCGGGTCCACAGAGGCGGACAACCACAGGCAACGGAATGGCGATCCGGCCCTTACAGCCTTCCACCGACAGGACACCTTCCACAGGTCAGAGCCACATGGGCCGGTCAAGCGCCATCACCTCCGCACTGTGTTTCAGGAGATATGCCGCCCTCTGGCTGTGCAAACGGCGGGCCGGCCAACGACTCGGCCTACCGTCGACGCCCTTCGCAGCACGGGTCGGGCCTCGCCACACGACCGCATGAGTGGACGTGGCCGCGATCAGCTCGATGTCGACTACGTCCTACCAGGAACGTACTGGTGCGGTGTCTGGACCGCCGTCCGTATCGCGAGTTCTGACGGTCAATTCACGGGGTGGCCGGGGATGATGCCAAGCTCAAGCGTGGCGTTCAGCGACAGGGGAGTGGTCCGGCCGCCCGCGAGCCTCTCCGCCGCTTCCGGAGCAAGGAGGAAAACGAGGTGATCGCCGCCGTCAATGTGGTCGCCGGTCTCACCGCCGAAAGGCCTGGCTAGCTGATGGACCGTGAGCCGCTCAGGGTGCTTGGCCACCCGGAACAAGTCGAGCAAGTCGATGGGCGGATCGAGCCAGATACGGGGACGTCGCCATCAGGTGAGTACCCCGTCGCCGCATCCCGGTGTCCCCGGTGAGGTGTCAGAGCACCTGCACTGTGATGTGCTCGGGCGGCTGTTCCATGACGGGAGGCTTCGGGGAACTGTGTCGACGACGCGGTCAGGCCTTCCGGCGGCCCACCGGCTCGCCCTCGTCTCGGTGCTCCGGTTCGTGGAGGTCTGTCGGATCGACGGGTTGCGGCCACTGTCCGGGCATGCATCGACTGGACGTTTCCCTTTGGGCCGGACCTCACCGATTCGGGCTTCGATCATTCGTCAGTGATCGGGTTCCGCGTTCATAATCTCGCGGACAGGAGACCGGGGTATCCGCTCAATCTGGTCGCTGAAACGCCTGCCTGCGGCAGACCTGTTCAGAGGATGTCCGGCCGTCCATACCTGGCCATGTGCAGTGATGCTTACCCGTATCAACAGCTCTCCTGGCCCGTCGACCTACCTGTCCTCTCCTAGTTCCCTGTGCACAGGCTGGGTACGTCCGAGCTACCTCTGCATGCTCGTCTCCGAACGATTGCCTCAGGCGGACGATCGCAGGGCAGCCCGGAGGCACGTTCATGTAAGTCTTTGCCCCTACCCCTTGGCTGTGTCTCGCACAGCACTCGAAACTCACGACTCCCACGGGTAGCCGTACAGATCCTTGACTTGCCCGTTCCCCTATCCGGCACGGCACGTCTTACCTGTGCTCCTACCCATCGGGGACAACGCTGCGCACGCTCGCATGCCACAAGGATTCCACACCCTTCACCTATCCACCTACCCCTTCAACACAGGTAGCCAGGGAGGCAAGGAAAGGAATCCCCTATGCCAGATTACCCAATGATCCATCACATTCCCTCGTACGTAATACCCGCCAGGGAAAGCAAGGAAATATCACGCATCCTAAACAGGCACAGGGAATAGGGAAGTTCGAGACAAGGACCACAGGTGACTGTGGGTGGGCAGGCGAGACAGGGGATAATTCGACCTTTTCGAGCATCTTCGAACTTAATCGGCAAGGGTAATTGATCATGTCGCCTTTTCGAGTGACATACCCCTTACGGAGAGGGTTGCCAATGCTCTGTCATAGATACGGTTCACCAATGATTGAGGACCTTCCGTGGGAAGAGTTCGCCGGTGACCCCGACACCTATTTCGAGAGGCTCGAGGAGAAAGAGGAGGGTCTGCAGAAGGATCTACAAGGTGCGACAGGAGCTGCGCCTCGTGCGGCAGCTCAAGAAGCACAAGGACATCGCCGAGGAGTGGAAGCGCAGCGGCATCCCTGACCAGCGCCAGGCAACAGCGGACGACGACGATGAGGAGAACGAGATGGAGTCTCCCAATGCACATGGTCAGACCCGCAAGGACCGCATCCGCGAACTCATGCGCCAGGACCCTCAGCGTCTCTGGAAGGCCGGCTCCATGGCCGTGGCTCTGAACGTACCCACCAAGACGAAAAGCGTACGCGTGTCAATGGACGAACTCGTGCGCGCCGAGGAGCTCGTAAAGCACCCGGGTTCGAATTATCAGTACGCGGCCGGCGGCCGGCAGACCTCGTAGAACACCCTCGCACAGCCCCTTCACCCAGCATGGAGAGGGCCGCCACCTGGAATTGCTTCCGCGATGGCGGCCCACAGCGACGAACCTCCCGACGACCTTCCACAGTGCCGGATCAGTTCGCACCACGCTGTATTTTACGGACGCCTTCATGCCTCCGGTAGCGCGCTGCGAAATATGGTCCCGCCCTTCCCTCGAAGGGATGACCACATCGTGTTCAGTCTCGAACAGTCCTTCTTTCGGCCGTCGTGGCCGTTCTCGTCACACTTCTCGCCCCGGCCAGAGATCCACGCCCAGCGCCTTTTCGAGATTGGCGATAGTGAGCAGGTCGGGCCAGGATTCACCGGCCAGCGCCTTGGCAATCGTGTAGCGGGCCACCCCGCTGCGCCGGGACAGCTCGGCCACCGACCAGTCCTTCTTCCCAATCGCCGCTTCCAGCCTGGCAGCCAGAGCCTGGGCGACCCGCGCCCCGTGGTGCTCCTCCATGACGGCCTCAGGCCACGTACCGCCGGCGCAGTACGCGCGCGGCGGCAGTCGGCGGGCATCTCCTTGGGGCATGAGGTGAAGTCTGACCCATCCGGTCCTCCCCGGTCGCGCGCGGCTGCTGCCACGGCTACATGTTATTCGAATAACACTCCTCCGGCTGGGGTGTTGGTTTGGCGACATGTGATGAGTCAGCGGATTGATGCCTACGGCCCGTCCGGCTCCCCCGCGGGGTGGAGCCGCGTCGGCGACGAAGTACGCTGTGTCGTCCGCCTCGCCGATCCCCTTCTGCCCTACCAAGCCCGTGAACTCCTCACCGCGCTGGCCCAGTTGGCCCTCTTCTGCAACGGCGAGGGCCTGCCGGGGAAAGCCGAGGTGTGGCTCGCCCGGGAGGTGATCGAGCGATTCATCGCGATCGGCTGCCCCAACGTGAGGGAGAGCACCCGCGGCAACTACCGGACCAGGCTTCTACGGCTGAGCGAGATCGTCCTGGGCGGCGAATGCCGGACCGGAAAGCCCGCCAAACTGTCGGCTTCGGTTCCCAACAGCCCGTACAGCCGGACTGAGCTCGCGGACCTGTGGGGCTGGACCAGTGGGCAGCCCACCGAGGAGCTTCGATGGGGCTGCAAGAGGCTCATGGCACTCGGTCTCGGTGTCGGCCTCGACTCACCGGAAGTCATCCGGGTCCGCGTCCATGACGTCCGCAGATCCTCGGAAGGTGCCGGCCCAGTCGTCGTGGTCACGCGCGGCTCCCGGAAACGGGAAATCCTCTGCCGCCGCCCCTGGGAAGGAGTCCTGGCCTCCGCCGCCGACCGTCTTGAGACCGTGGGCGCCGCGCAGTACCTGTTCCGCCCCAACTCCTACAGCCGTGGCACCAACACCGTCACGAACTTCCTGGCCCGCACCCAGCCCAGCCCGAACGTCCCTCGCCTGGTCATGGGCCGCCTCAGGTCCACGTGGCTGGTCGAGCTCTTCGAAGCGCGGCTTCCCATCACCGTCATCGTGGCGGCGGCCGGCGTCGACACCCTCCACGGCCTCTCCCGCATCCTGCCGTTCCTGAGCGCCGTCCCCGCGGAAGAAGCCGCCCGCCTGCTGCGAGGCAGCCAATGACCGTGCCGCGCAGCCTGCCCACCGATCGCCACGAGCGCCTCCTGGCAATGCGCACCGAGCGCCGGTTCATCGACGACGCCGACGTCGGAGCCGCGATCGAGGAAGTCGACAACAGCCAACTCGTCCCGCTGCTGGAGGAGTTCGTCCACCTCCTGCGCGGCCGCCACCGCACCCTGCATCCCAGAAGCCTCCTGGTCGGCCTGCACCTCTGCACCCAGGACACCGTCGGCAAGATCGTGCTGGAACGGGTCACGGACATCCTGTACTTCCGCGTCAGCCCGCGCCTGCGCGCCCGACTCGGCATAGCCGAGTACGAAGACCACGACCGGGGATTCGAGGCGGCCTACGCCGTTGTCCGGCGTCTCTTCCACTCCATGAAGGACGCGATGAACCCCTCCCCGTTGCCGCCCAACAAGCACCTCTCACGCGGCGAGGCCCACGCACTGACCGCAGCGGCGGACACGGACGACCTGTGGAGCGCGAACGGCGTCTGGCCCTGTTCACCGAGTTCGTGCTGGATGCCTCCGTACGTCCTCTCCACAGCCTCCTGGCGGAGCTGGCAGAGGTCTCCATGGGCATCGACGCCACCCCCATCCGCACGTTCTCCCGCGGCCGTGCCACGAACGGGCCCGAACTCGCCACCGACCCCGACGGCGGCTGGTACGTACGCGACGGCGACCACCGCGACCCCGACGCCCCGGTCTCCGACTCCATGCGCCCGCCTCCACCTCCCGCCAAGAAAGGCAAAGCCCGGACCCCCAAGCGCAAGAAGAAGACCTCTCTCAAGAAGAAGTACCTCTACGGCTACGACGCCCACCTCATCGTGACCCGTGACACCGAACACGACACCGTGCTCCTCGACGACGGCACCCCGAACCCCGACGTCCTGCCGGCCCTCGTCCTCGGTGTCGCCCTCGACAAACCCGGGCAACGCCCCGCCTACAACGGCATGAAGATCCTCAACCGGCTCCAGGAACGCGGATACAAACCCGGCTACCTCGCCGGCGACCGCGCCTACAACAACTCCGAGCCCACGGAGTGGCAGATCCCCGTCCGGGCCATGGGCTACAAACCCGTCTACGACTACCGGGGAGACCAGCTCGGCAAGCAGGGCGGAACGGAAGGCGCGATCCTCGTCGAAGGCCGCTGGTACTGCCCGTCCATGCCAAAGCCCCTCATCAACGCCACCATCGACCTGTACACCGAGCGCATCGACCGGGAGACCTGGGTCCGGCTGATCGCCGCCCGCCGCAGCTACCGCCTCATGCCGAAACAGAACGCCGACGCCGACGGCTACCAGCGGATGATGTGCCCCGCCGAAGCGGGCAAGGCCCAGTGCCTCATCAAGCCCCACACCCTGGGGCGCGGCATCCGCCTCCCCCTGATCGACCCGAAACCCAGCCCTGCGGGCCCGGTCAAGGTCTGCCGCCAGAACGCCGTCACCGTCAGCCCGGAAGCCGGCGCCAAGCAGTGGCAGGTCCTGGAGTACGGCGGCCCGGAATGGCAGAAGGTCTACTTCCGGCTCCGCAACAGCGTCGAGGGCTACAACGGCTACGCCAAGAACCCCCTCGCCGAAGGCATCGAAGCCGCAGGCTCACGCCGCATCCGCGGCATCGCGGCCCAGACGATCCTCCTGGCCTTCCAACTCGCCCACGCGAACCGCCGAAAGATCAAGAAGTGGCTGGAGACGCTCGCACTCGGCGGTGAGCGTCCGCGCCGTCGCACGCATCACAGGCGGAAGACCAAAGAGCGCAAGGTCTGGACACCCACCGGACATCTGGCGCCGGCCTCCTGACCCGAGCCGGCACCACCCCAGCACCACCCGGAAAACAACCAGCAGCAACGAAGCAGGGCCCCGGCGGTGAGGTATCTCACGGCCGGGGCCCTGCCACGTCCCCGTCCGGGCCGTAGCCCCGCACACCAACGAGAAACGGGCTCTCACCGTGACTTCCGTCACTGGTGAGAGCCCGTTTCGTCGGTTTCTCGTTGTGCGCGAGGGGGGAGTTGAACCCCCACGCCCTTTCGGGCACTGGAACCTGAATCCAGCGCGTCTGCCTATTCCGCCACCCGCGCATTGGGTGTGTCCTCGGGCCCGTCCCGCTAGGGGCTGGCGCCTTCCGACATGCAGAAGATTAGCACGGTGCCCGGGGTGGATTCACATCGCTTTCCCCTGGGCAGGACCCCGCGCGCGGGACCCCCACCGGGCCCCACCAGCCCCTCCGAACGCCCCGCCCCCCTCGCCACGTATCAACGTGGGCCGGTTCACGTATCAACCTCGTACCGGTAGCGGCCATCTCCCCAGGAGGCGGGCAAGGTCCACAGTCAGGTGCGGGACACTTGTCTGCGGCCCCCTCTACGATCCTGGGCAGGAGTAGTGCACAGGTAGTGGTGCAGAAGGAGTTCGACCGGGCCGACAAGGGGGAACCAGCCGATTTACCGGCGCGTGGATACGATCAGTAAGCAGTACGAAGGCAACGACGGAGGAGGTGCCCCATGGGAGTCCTGAAGAAGTTCGAGCAACGCCTCGAAGGTCTGGTCAACGGCACCTTCGCCAAGGTGTTCAAGTCCGAGGTCCAGCCAGTCGAGATCGCCGGCGCGCTCCAGCGGGAGTGTGACAACAACGCGACGATCTGGAACCGCGACCGGACCGTCGTACCCAACGACTTCATCGTGGAGCTGAGCACGCCGGACTTCGAGCGGCTCAGCCCCTACTCCGGCCAGCTCGGCGACGAGCTCGCCGGCATGGTGCGCGACTACGCCAAGCAGCAGCGCTACACCTTCATGGGACCCATCAAGGTCCACCTGGAGAAGGCGGACGACCTCGACACCGGTCTGTACCGGGTGCGCAGCCGTACGCTCGCCGCCTCCACCAACCAGCAGGCTCCCGGGACCCCCGCTCCGGCGGCACCCCCGTCGGCAGCGGGCCGGCCCGGCGGGTACGGCTATCCGCCCGCCGCCGCCCCCGCGAGCGCCCCGCCGCCCATGCCGGCCGCACCGCCGCCCGGCGGCCGCGGCTCCGCGCCCTACCTCCAGTCGGCCCCGGCCGCCCCGGCGGCAGGCGCGCGGATGCGCTACTGGGTGGAGATCAACGGCGCCCGCCATCAGATCTCCCGCGCGACGTTGGTGATGGGCCGCAGCACCGAAGCCGACGTGCGGATCGACGACCCCGGCGTATCCCGCCGGCACTGTGAGATCCGGACCGGAACGCCCTCGACGATCCAGGATCTCGGGTCCACCAACGGCATCGTGGTGGACGGGCAGCACACCACCCGCGCTACGCTCCGCGACGGCTCGCGGATCGTCGTGGGCAGCACCACCATCATTTACCGGCAAGCCGAAGGGTGAAGCGGGGGCAATGTCAGAGCTGACCCTCACGGTCATGCGGCTGGGTTTCCTGGCCGTACTGTGGCTGTTCGTGATCGTGGCCGTGCAGGTCATCCGCAGCGACCTGTTCGGAACGCGTGTCACTCAGCGCGGCTCGCGACGGGACGCCGGACGACCTCAGCAGCAGGCCGCCCGGCAGGCGGCACCTCCGCAGCAGCGCCAGCAGCAGCCGAGCGGGGGCGGCCGGCAGCGCCGTAACGCCCCCACCAAACTCGTCGTCAGTGAGGGGATCCTCACGGGTACGACCGTCGCGCTCCAGGGGCAGACCATCACCCTGGGCCGGGCGCACGATTCGACGATCGTGCTGGACGACGACTACGCGTCCAGCCGCCATGCCAGGATCTACCCGGACCGTGACGGCCAGTGGATCGTCGAGGACCTCGGATCCACCAACGGCACGTACCTGGACCGGTCCCGGCTGACGACCCCCACACCGATTCCGCTGGGCGCGCCGATCCGCATCGGCAAGACCGTCATCGAGCTGCGGAAGTAGTACCACGTCATGAATCAGCGCGAGCGGAGCGAGCACGCAGCGGCGGACCGCCTGGCGGACCCCGGCGCGCTCCCGACCGGAGGGTGGGCACCGTGCGGATGTACCCGGAGCCGACGGGCGAGGTGCGCATGAGTCTGTCACTGCGCTTCGCCGCCGGATCGCACAAAGGCATGATCCGCGAGGGCAACGAGGACTCCGGCTACGCCGGTCCACGCCTCCTCGCGATCGCGGACGGGATGGGCGGCCAGGCCGCCGGCGAGGTCGCCTCCTCCGAGGTGATCTCCACCATCGTCTCCCTCGACGACGACGTGCCCGGCTCCGACATCCTCACCTCGCTCGGCACCGCCGTGCAGCGGGCCAACGACCAGCTGCGGATGATGGTCGAGGAGGACCCCCAGCTGGAGGGCATGGGCACCACGCTCACCGCCCTGCTGTGGACCGGGCAGCGGCTCGGCCTCGTCCATGTCGGCGACTCCCGCGCCTATCTGCTGCGCGACGGCGTGCTGACCCAGATCACCCAGGACCACACCTGGGTGCAGCGGCTGGTCGACGAGGGCCGGATCACCGAGGAAGAGGCCACCACCCACCCGCAACGCGCCCTCCTCATGCGCGCGCTCGGCAGCGGCGACCACGTCGAGCCCGACCTGTCGATCCGTGAGGTCCGCGCCGGCGACCGGTACCTGATCTGCTCCGACGGGCTGTCCGGAGTCGTCTCCCACCAGACGATGGAAGACACCCTCGCCAGCTACCAGGGCCCGCAGGAGACCGTGCAGGAGCTGATCCAGCTCGCCCTGCGCGGCGGCGGCCCCGACAACATCACGGTGATCATCGCCGACGTCCTCGACCTCGACACCGGTGACACCCTCGCCGCACAGCTGTCGGACACCCCGGTGATCGTCGGCGCGGTGGCCGAGAACCAGCTCCACCACCACGACAACGGCATCATGCAGACCCCGGCCGGCCGCGCCTCCGGGCTCGGCCGCCAGGTGCCCGGACAGAACGGCGGGGGCGGCGAGTTCGGCCCGCCCGGCTCCGGCGACACCACCGGTTACGTCCCCACGGGCAGCTTCGGGGACTACACCGACGACGACTTCGTGAAGCCCTCCAAGGGCCGCAAGTGGCTGAAGAGATCCTTCTACAGCGTGCTCGCGCTCGCCGTCATCGGCGGCGGCCTCTACGGCGGCTGGCGCTGGACGCAGACGCAGTACTTCGTCGGCGCCAACGGCGAGCACGTGGCGCTGTACCGCGGCATCAGCCAGGACCTCGCCTGGGTCTCGCTGTCGAAGGTGGAGAAGGACCACCCCGACATCGAACTCAAGTACCTGCCGCCCTACCAGCAGAAGCAGGTCAAGGCGACGATCGCCGAGGGCGGTCTCCAGGACGCCCAGAAGAAGATCGACGACCTGGCGGTGCAGGCCTCCGCGTGCAAGAAGGAGTCCGAGCGCGAGGCCGCGGCCGCCAAGCCCAGCAGCACCACGGGAACCACCAGCACCTCCCTCACGTCCAAGGCCACGTCGTCACCGACTCCCTCGGCGTCGACGACCCCGTCCCCGACCAAGTCTGCAACTCCCAGCCCCGGTCCCAGCCTTTCGGAGGAAGAGCAGCAGGTCGTCTCGCAGTGCAGCAAGTAACAGGCAAGCCGTGAGAGGCCCCGTCACACGATGAGCAGTTCTACCAACACGCCGGCGCACCATACGTCCACGATCGGTTCCATCGGCGCGCCGAGCAGACGCAACACCGAGTTGGCGCTCCTGCTGTTCGCGGTCGTCATCCCGGTCTTCGCCTACGCCAACGTGGGCCTGGCCATCGACGACAAGGTGCCGGCCGGGCTGCTGAGCTACGGCCTGGGCCTCGGCCTGCTGGCCGGCGTCGCCCACCTCGTCGTACGGAAGTTCGCCCCGTACGCGGACCCGCTGCTGCTGCCCCTGGCCACCCTGCTCAACGGCCTCGGACTGGTCATCATCTGGCGGCTCGACCAGTCGAAGCTGCTCCAGTCCATCAACCAGGCGGGCAACGCGGCACCCCGGCAACTGCTGTACACCGCGATGGGCATCGGGCTGTTCGCCGTCGTCCTGATCTTCCTCAAGGACCACCGCGCCCTGCAGCGCTACACCTACATCTCCATGGTCGGCGCGCTCGTCCTGCTGCTGCTGCCCCTGGTGCCGGGCCTCGGCGCCAACATCTACGGCGCGAAGATCTGGATCTCGGTCGGCGGATTCTCCATCCAGCCCGGTGAGTTCGCGAAGATCGTCCTGGCGATCTTCTTCGCCGGCTACCTGATGGTGAAGCGCGACGCGCTCGCGCTGGCCAGCCGCCGCTTCATGGGCCTGTATCTGCCGCGCGGCCGCGACCTCGGCCCGATCCTGGTCGTCTGGTTCATCTCGATCCTGATCCTGGTCTTCGAGACCGACCTGGGCACCTCGCTGCTGTTCTTCGGAATGTTCATCATCATGCTGTACGTCGCTACCGAGCGGACCAGCTGGATCGTCTTCGGTCTGCTGATGTCCGCGGCCGGCGCGGTCGGCGTGGCCAGCTTCGAACCGCACGTCCAGCAGCGCGTCCAGGCCTGGCTGAACCCGATGAAGGAGTACACGCTCAGCAAGACCGTCGCCGGCCACTCCGCGCAGTCGATGGAGGCCCTGTGGGCCTTCGGCTCGGGCGGCACCCTCGGCACCGGTCTCGGCCAGGGCCACTCCGACCTCATCCGGTTCGCCGCCAACTCCGACTTCATCCTCGCCACCTTCGGCGAGGAACTGGGCCTCGCCGGCATCATGGCGATCCTGATCATCTACGGCCTGATCGTGGAGCGCGGTGTCCGCACCGCCCTGGCCGCCCGCGACCCCTTCGGCAAGCTCCTCGCCGTGGGCCTCTCCGGCGCCATGGCCCTCCAGGTCTTCGTCGTCGCCGGCGGTGTGATGGGCCTGATCCCGCTGACCGGTATGACGATGCCCTTCGTGGCGTACGGCGGTTCCTCCGTCATCGCCAACTGGGCCCTCATCGGCATCCTGATCCGCATCAGCGACACCGCCCGCCGCCCGGCGCCCGCGCCCGCCCCGAACCCCGACGCCGAGATGACCCAGGTGGTCCGCCCGTCATGAACAAGCCCCTGCGCCGGATCGCGCTCTTCTGCGGCCTCCTGGTCCTCACCCTGCTGCTGCGCGACAACTGGCTCCAGTACGTCAAGGCCGACGGCCTCAAGGACGACCCGTCGAACCGCCGTGTGACCATCGCGCGCTACTCCACCCCGCGCGGCGACATCATCGTCGACGGCAACCCGGTCACCGGTTCCACCGAGACCAGCACCTCGGGGCTCAACGACCTGAAGTACAAGCGCACCTACAAGAACGGCGCGATGTGGGCGCCGGTCACCGGGTACGCCTCCCAGGCCTTCGGCGCCAACCAGTTGGAGTCCATCGAGGACGGCATCCTCTCGGGCACCGACGACCGGCTCTTCTTCCGCAACACCCTCGACATGATCACGGGCAAGCAGAAGTCGGGCGGCAACGTCGTCACCACCCTCAACGCGGCCGCGCAGAACGCCGCGTGGAAGGGCCTGAAGAAGCAGGGCGGCAAGGGCGCGGTCGTGGCCCTCGACCCGTCCACCGGCAAGATCCTGGCGCTGGCCTCCTACCCGTCGTACGACCCCTCGTCGTTCGCCGGGAACTCCACCTCCACGGACGCCAAGGCCTGGCAGAAGCTCCAGAAGAAGTACGACCCGAACGACCCGATGCTCAACCGGGCGCTGCGCGAGACCTACCCGCCGGGCTCCACCTTCAAGGTGGTCACCGCGTCCGCGGCGCTGGAGAACAACCTGTACTCGTCGGCCGACGAGGCGACGAACTCGCCGCTGCCGTGGGTCATGCCGGGCACCACCACCCAGTTGAAGAACGAGGGCAGCATCCCCTGCAAGAACGCGACCCTGCGCGTCGCGCTGCAGTACTCCTGCAACACCGTCTTCGGCAAGGTCGGCTCCGACCTCGGCAACGACAAGATGCTGGCCGAGGCGAAGAAGTTCGGCTTCGACGCCGAGCAGTTCACCCCGATCCGCTCCAGCGCCTCGGTCTTCTCCGACAACATGAACCAGTCGCAGACCGCGCTGTCCTCGATCGGCCAGTACAACACCGCCGCGACCCCGCTGCAGATGGCCATGGTCGCCTCCGCGGTCGCCAACGACGGCAAGCTGATGAAGCCGTACATGGTGGACAAGCTCCAGTCGTCGAACCTCGACACCATCGCGCAGACCGAGCCGGAGGAGATGAGTCAGCCGCTCTCCTCGAAGAACGCGCAGATCCTCCAGTCGATGATGGAGACGGTCGTCGAGAAGGGCACCGGCACCAACGCGAAGATCAGCGGCGTCACCGTCGGCGGCAAGACCGGCACCGCCCAGCACGGTGTCGCCAACAGCGAGAACCCGTACGCCTGGTTCCTCTCCTACGCCAAGCTCGCCGACGGCAGCTCGCCGGTGGCCGTGGCCGTCGTCATCGAGGACTCCAGCGCCAACCGTGACGACATCTCCGGCGGCGGCCTGGCGGCCCCCATCGCGAAGAGCGTGATGGAGGCGGTCATCGACAGCAAGAAGTGACCCCGCTCACGTCCCCTTCACATCGGTGCACGTTGGGATACCGGTCCTGTATCGGGTGACGGGCTTGGCCAGGTCACACAAAGCCAGCCGGGTACGGTAGGCCCGGACGGCTAGCCTCCGACCGCACATCCGTGCGGGTCGGGACCGACGGAGAGGGCTGGTAGGGAACTATGGAAGAGCCGCGTCGCCTCGGCGGCCGGTACGAGCTGGGCCACGTGCTCGGCCGTGGTGGCATGGCGGAGGTCTACCTCGCCCATGACACACGCCTCGGCCGCACGGTGGCGGTGAAGACGCTGCGCGTCGACCTTGCGCGCGACCCTTCCTTCCAGGCCCGGTTCCGCCGGGAGGCCCAGTCGGCCGCCTCGCTCAACCATCCCGCGATCGTCGCGGTCTACGACACGGGCGAGGACTATGTCGACGGGGTCTCGATCCCGTACATCGTCATGGAGTACGTCGATGGTTCCACCCTCCGTGAACTGCTCCACAGCGGCCGCAAGCTGCTGCCGGAGCGCACCCTGGAGATGACCATCGGGATCCTCCAGGCCCTGGAGTACTCCCACCGCAGCGGCATCGTGCACCGCGACATCAAGCCGGCCAACGTCATGCTGACGCGCACCGGCCAGGTCAAGGTGATGGACTTCGGCATCGCCCGCGCGATGGGCGACTCCGGCATGACGATGACGCAGACGTCCGCTGTCATCGGCACCGCCCAGTACCTCTCGCCGGAGCAGGCGAAGGGCGAGCAGGTCGACGCCCGCTCGGACCTCTACTCGACGGGCTGCCTCCTCTACGAACTGCTGACGGTACGGCCGCCCTTCGTGGGCGACTCCCCGGTCGCGGTCGCGTACCAGCACGTACGCGAGGAGCCGCAGCCACCGTCGGTCTTCGACCCGGAGATCACGCCCGAGATGGACGCGATCGTCCTGAAGGCCCTGGTCAAGGACCCCAACTACCGCTATCAGTCGGCCGACGAGATGCGCATGGACATCGAGGCCTGCCTCGACGGCCAGCCGGTCGCGGCCACGGCGGCGATGGGTTCGGTCGGCTACGGCGGCTACCCCGACGACCAGCCGACCACGGCCCTGCGCTCCGACGCGGGTGCCGGCGCCACCACGATGCTGCCCCCGATGAACCCGGACGACGGCGGCTACGGCTACGACGACCGCCCCGACCGGCGCCGCCAGCAGAAGAAGTCGAACACCTCGACGATCCTGCTGGTCGTGGCGGCGGTGCTGGTGCTGGTGGGCGCGATCCTGATCGGGAAGTGGGCGTTCAGCGGGAACGACAGCGCGAACGACGCCTTCGCCGCCCCGAACCTCGTCGGTCAGACGAAGGCCACCGCCACGACGATGGCCGGCAACGTCGACCTGAAGGTCGCCACCACCGAGAAGACCTGCGCGGACCAGCCCAAGGGCAAGGTCTGCTCGCAGGACCCGAAGGCGGGTGTCGACGTCAAGAAGGGCGACACCATCAACCTGGTGGTCTCGACCGGCGCCCCGAAGGTCGTCGTACCGAGTGTCGTCGGCCAGAGCTTCGACGACGCCTCCTCGACGCTGACGGGCGACAAGTACCAGTTCAAGGTGGAGAAGAAGGAGAAGGTGTCCGGCGAGGACCCCGGCACGGTCCTGGAGCAGAACCCCGTCCTGGGCACGCAGGTGGAGAAGGGCACCACCATCACCCTGACCGTCGCCAAGGCCGAGGAGAAGTCCACGGTCCCGGACGTCAGCGGCAAGACCTGTGACGAGGCCAAGGCGCAGATGACCGCCAACAACCTCACCGGCAACTGCACCGAGGTGGACACCAGCGACTCCAACCTGGTCGGCAAGGTCGTCGCGACCTCGCCCACGGCGGGCACGCAGGTGAGCAAGAACTCCCAGGTGAACATCCAGATCGGCAAGCTGGAGAATCAGCAGGTCACGGTGCCGACCGTGACTCAGCTGTCTCTCAAAGACGCCAAGCAGGCTCTCCAGGACGCGGGGCTGACTGTAGGAAACATCACCGGATCCCAGGACGACGACGCCATTGTGTTCAGCCAGGATCCTGGGGCCAACACCCAGGTCACCCAGGGCACAGCGGTCAACCTGATCGCCGTCAAGAACGGCAGCGGAAACAATGGAGGCAACGACAACGGGGGCCTCTTCGGCTAAGCAAGAGCCCGCTCCCACAATGGCTCGGCACCAGGACAGGTGCCGAGCCATTGTTCTACTCAAACATCAATAACGCCCTTGTCATGAATGGGTCAATGTGTTCGAATGAGACTCGACCGCACCACCACTTCACGCAAGGGGGAATTGTGATGCGCAAAAGACGCATGACCACCTGCACAGCCGTATGCCTAACCGCTGCAGCGACCGCCATGGCAATGGCAACTCCGGCTCAGGCGGCGAACGTGAGCATCCCGTTGAGCTGCACAGGTCCGTTCGACACCTATCTGGCCACGGCGACCTTGTACGGCAGCGGCGCTCCTACGGCCAAGTACACAGTCACCCTCTCGGTCTTCGACAAGGTCGACGACACCCGAGCCCCGATGATTCACCTCAAGTCCTCCAACAAGGACGGCTCGGTCACGAATTACCCCTGGCACACCGGCGACCAAGGACGAAACGTTCAGTCCTATTGGGACACCACCCTTCAACAGCCAAAGGGCTTGGTACTCATATTCCTTGAGGCGAAAGTCAACACCTCGGACTCGGCTTCGTTCCAGTGCTCGGACTACGCGCCGAAGAGCTGAGAACCACCGCTGACCGAATCGAGTCGGGGTTGCAACAGCGGGTTGCGACCCCGCTCCCCGCGTTCACCTCAGTTCCTTCGGCGGCGTCCGCGCGCTGTCCACCTTGTCGACGCGGACCAGTTCGCCCCACACCACATACCGGTACCGGGACGTGTACACCGGCGTGCAGGTCGTCAGCGTGATGTAGTGGCCGGCCTTCTTCTTGCCGGACTCCGTGGGGATCTGGGCGAGGGTCTTCACGTTGTACTTCGAGGTCTCGGGAAGGATGTCGTAGACCTTGTAGACGTACCACTTGTCCTTCGTCTCGAAGACGATCGGGTCGCCCTTCTCGATCTTGTCGATGTTGTGGAACTTGGCGCCGTGGCCGTCGCGGTGGGCGGCGAGGGTGAAGTTGCCGGTCTTGCCGGTGGTGGGGAGGACGGCCTTGACGGGGTCGGTGTAGTAGCCGGCGACGCCGTCGTTCAGGACGCTCGTCTCGGTGCCCTTCTCGACCAGCACCTCGCCGTTCTTCATCGCGGGCACGTGCAGGAAGCCGATGCCGTCCTTAGTGTCCAGCGCGCCCGGGCCCGTGTCGGTGGTGCCCTTGGTCCAGTTGTCGCGGACCTTGTCGCCCTGCTTGTCGGCCGTGCGGTCGGCGACGACGTTCGTCCACCACAGGGAGTAGACGACGAACAGGCCGAGGATCAGGCCCGCCGTGATGAGGAGTTCACCGAAGACACTGACGGCCATGGCGATCCGGCCGGTGCCGCGGCGGCGGTCCGGCGGGGATGCGGGCATGTCGGTCTGCTCTGCGGTGTCGTCGGTGGTCGCTGCCACGTTCAGGTGCCCCTACTCGATGAGCGCATCCGGCTTGCCCTTGCTGCGCGGCCGTTCCTCGACCATCTTGCCCCAGACGATCAGCCGGTACTTGCTGGTGAACTCCGGCGTACAGGTCGTCAGCGTGATGTAGCGGCCGGGTTGGGTGAAACCCGAGCCCTTGGGGATGGGGTCGATGACGCTGGTGTTGCTCGGCGAGGTCACGGGCAGCGTCTTCGTCATCTTGTAGACGTAGTACGTGTCCTGGGTCTCGACGACGACCTCGTCGCCGGGCTTGAGCTGGTTGATGTACCGGAACGGTTCGCCATGTGTGTTCCGGTGCGCGGCGAGCGCGAAGTTGCCGGTCTTCGCGTCCGGCATCGCGGTCTTCAGGGCACCCTCGCTGTAGTGCCCGACCATGCCCTTGTCGAGCACCTTCTTGTTGCTGACGCCCTCTGCGATCGGCGCCACCACGTCCAGCTTGGGGATGTGCAGGATGGCGAAACCCTGCCCCGGCTCGAACTCCCCCGGGGCGCGCTTCCCGCTCGCCCAGTCGTTCTGGAGCTGGCTCGCTTCGCTGCCGGCCTGCGCGTGCGCGCGCACGTTCGTCCACCACAACTGGTAGGTGACGAACAGCAGCATCAGCACGCCGGTGGTGATGAACACCTCACCGATCGCACGGCTCGCGAGAACCGCGGCACCCGGCTTGTTGGCCCGGGCCCGCCGCCGCGCCTCGACCCGCGAGACGGGCGCCCCGGAACCGGATTCCGGGGACTCGGCGCTCTCCTCCGGCGCGGCCGTGCCCCCGTGACGCCCGTGACGGCCCTTGGCGGCCTTTCTGCGGGCCGCACGGCCTCCCGTCGGGGTTCCTGTGGCGGAGGAGGCGGATGAGGCGTCAGACGCCGGTATGGACCGACCGTGACCTCGCCGCTCCGGCGGTGGGTCCGGTATCCGCAGCGCCACGGTCTCTTCGTCGATCGGACCGTACGGCACCCCGGACGCGCCCTGGCCCTGCGCGTCGTACCACTCCTCGAACGTGCCCGGCTCCCCGTACGGCTGCTCCCCGTACGAGGCCTCGGACTCGCGCTCGGGGCGCAGCGCGGTCACGCCGTGGCCCTGCCCACCACCGGGGCGAGCCCCGCCGACCTCGCCACGGCACCCTGGTCGCCGCACTCCACCAGCCAGTTGGCCAGCATCCGGTGCCCGTGCTCGGTCAGCACCGACTCCGGGTGGAACTGGACGCCCTCGACGGGCAGTTCGCGGTGGCGCAGGCCCATGATGATGCCGTCGTGCGTCCGGGCGGTGATCTCCAGCTCGGCCGGGACCGTCGTCGGCTCGGCCGCCAGCGAGTGGTAGCGGGTCGCCGTGAAGGGCGAGGGCAGTCCGGCGAAGACTCCCTTGCCCTCGTGCTCGACGAGCGAGGTCTTGCCGTGCAGCAGCTCGGGGGCGCGGTCCACGACCCCGCCATAGGCCACCTGCATCGACTGCATGCCGAGGCAGACGCCGAAGACGGGCACTCCGGTCGAGGCGCAGTGCCGCACCATCTCGACGCAGACCCCGGCCTCCTCGGGGGTGCCGGGGCCGGGCGAGAGGAGGACGCCGTCAAAGCCGTCCTGGGCGTGCGCCGTCGACACCTCGTCGTTGCGCAGCACCTCGCACTCGGCGCCCAGCTGGTACAGGTACTGGACCAGGTTGAAGACGAAGCTGTCGTAGTTGTCGACGACGAGAATCCGTGCACTCACTGGTTGTCCACCGTCACATCGTTGAAGGGCAGCAGCGGTTCGGCCCACGGGAAGACGTACTGGAAGAGGATGTAGACCACGGCCAGGGCAAGGACGAGCGAAATCAGCGCCTTGACCCACGCGTTGCCCGGCAGATGCCGCCAGATCCAGCCGTACATGCCGTCCCTTCCGTCGCGCCACGGCACCAGACTCACGCCGTACACCACCAGACTAACGGCGCAGGGCGTCGGGCTTCCCGTCCTCCACAGGCTGTGTGGAGTCGAGATGGGCCCAGACGATCAGCCGGTGGCTGTGCCCCCACTCCGGATCGCACGTGGTCAGCGTGAGATAGCGGCCCGAGGCCGTGTACCCGGACTTACGTGGCACAGGATCGATCACCTCAATGTCGGTGGGCACTGTTTTGTAAGGCCCTTTGTCGATCCGATACGTGAACCAGGTCGTCCCGTCCGTGAGCACCACCGCGTCGCCCTCGCGCAGCTTCGGAAAGTCCACGAAGGGGTCCCCGTACGTCCGCCGGTGCCCGGCCACCGCGAAGTTGCCGACCTGCCCCAGCCGCGCGGTGCCCGCGTAGTGACCAAGCCCCTTCTTGAGGGTGTTCACGGCGGTGTCTTCAAGAACCGGCTTGTTCCACGTGAAACCAAGCCGAGGGATGTACATGATCGCGAAGGGCTTGCCGTCCTTGTACGCGGCCGGTTTCGCCGGCGCGGTGGGTGAGGGGGCCGCCTTCGGCTGCACGGTCTGCCGCGACCACTGGATCTGCAACTGGTGGATCTGGTCGCTCATCGTGTGGTCGGCCTTCACGCCGGTCCAGAACAACACATAGACCACGAAGAGGACGATCAGGGTGCCTGCGGTGATGCAGAGTTCGCTGAAGCTTCTGACGATCACGCGCACCGGCAGCTCCCGTACGGCCGCTTACTCCACTGGCTTCGCGTAGTGCAGATCCACTGTGCCCGAGTACCCGGGAAGAGTCACCGTCCCGTCGTCGGTCACTTTCCACCCGAGCCCGTAGACGTCGACATACACCATGTAGTTCTGGATCGCCTTGGACGCCGTCAGCGCCTGCCGCAGCTTCCCCGGGTCCCCGACCGCCGTGATCTTGTACGGCGGTGAGTAGACCCGGCCCTGGAGGATCAGGGTGTTGCCGACGCAGCGCACGGCACTGGTCGAGATCAGCCGCTGGTCCATGACCTTGATGCCCTGGGCGCCGCCCTGCCACAGGGCGTTCACGACGGCCTGGAGGTCCTGCTGGTGGATGACCAGGTAGTCGGGCTGCGGCTCGGGGTAGCCGGGGAGCTTGGCGGTGGCGTTGGGCGGGGCGTCGTTGAGGGTGACGGTGAGGGCCTTGCCCTTGAGCTGCTCGGCGCCCGCGGTCCGCTCCAGCGCCGTGAGCTTCTTGCTGTCGGCACCGGTACCGGTGTCGTCCTCCTTGCGGAGGGAGTCGACCTCGTCGCGCAGGACTCCGTTGGCGTCCTCCAGCCGACCGTTCTTCTGGCTGCGGGTCTGGATGAGGTCGGACAGCTTCAGCAAGGAGGCGTCCGTGCGGATGTTGGTGCCCTTGGCCGTGTTGAAACTGGTGAAGAAGATGAGCCCCGCGAGGGCGAAGACGGCCACCGTGAGAATCCGCACCGGACGGAATCGGCGGATACGGGCAGGACTGGTACCCGTCCCGGGGGAGTCGGCAGAATTGCTCAACGTACCCTTATCTCCTTCGGCGCCGCGGAAGCACTACGCTAACGGACGCCCGGGGGAGCACTCAGTGTCCCCTTGTACGCTGCCCCGGAGCCCGCCCCAGTTCCCTGCGCGGCCACGCAGCGCATCGACAGGAGAGACCCTCGTGCCGAAGTCACGTATCCGCAAGAAGGCCGACTACACGCCGCCACCGGCGAAGGCGGCGACCGCCATCAAGTTGAACAGCCGCGCCTGGGTCGCACCGGTGATGCTGGCCATGTTCGTCATCGGCCTGGCCTGGATCGTCGTCTTCTACGTCACCGACGGCTCCATGCCCATCGACAGCCTGGACAACTGGAACATCGTGGTGGGCTTCGGCTTCATCGCCGCCGGATTCGGCGTCTCCACGCAGTGGAAGTAGCGGCGGAAGCCGCGGCTTCCGCCCGGTGAACGCAGCTCTGCCCAGGGCTTTCCGGTGAGTTATCCACAGGCCAGAGAAGTATCCACAGCGGGCCTGGGGAAAAAGAACGACGATCTGTGGATAACCCACTGAGTGTTGACGCCGGTGTGACTGACACACCGGCAACCGCAAACCTGTTCGCCCCCTGCCTGACCTGCAGAAACACGGGTCAGCGACAGGGGGCACAGTTGTTCCCGCACGGTATGCACAAGATCCGCCACGCACTGTGGACAACGGTTTGGTATCAGCTGAGCTGAGCCGTCCTGATCAGCGTCAACACCACGACGACGACCAGAACGACGGCACAGGTGCCGTACTGGATCAGGGCCCGCCGCTCGCGCGGGGCGTGGACCATCGCGTAGCCGGTGATCACACCGGCGACCAGGCCGCCGATGTGGGCCTGCCAGGCGATGTTGGCCCAGCCGAAGGTGAAGATCAGGTTGATCACCAGCAGGGCGATGACCGGCCGCATGTCGTACCTGAGCCGGCGCATCAGCACCGCCGTCGCGCCGAAGAGCCCGAAGATGGCGCCTGAGGCACCGAGCGAGGGCTGGTTCGGGGCGGCGATGAGATAGGTGAGCGCGCTGCCCGCGAGACCCGAGACGAAGTACAGGGCGAGATAGCGGGCGCGGCCGAGGGCCGCCTCCAGGGGACCGCCGATCCACCACAGGCTGAGCATGTTGAAGATGATGTGGATCGGGCTGGCGTGCAGGAACATCGCGGTCAGCAGCCGGTACGGCTGGCCTTCGGCGATGCCCTCGACCGAGCCGAAGAGCGGGACGTACGCCTGGCCGAGCAGTTCGAGGCGCTCGGTGAAACGGTCACCCACCGCGAGCTGGACCACATACACGGCGACACAGACGCCGATCAGGATCTTGGTGGCCAGCCTCGGGTCGGCCGCCACCGTGCCGCCGGCGATCGTGCGGGGCTGGGCCGCGGCCGGGGAGTGCCCCGTGCCGGAACCGTCGCGCACACACTCGGGGCACTGGAAGCCGACCGAGGCGCTGACCATGCACTCGGGGCAGATCGGGCGCTCGCAACGGGTGCAGCGGATACCGGTCTCACGGTCCGGGTGGCGGTAACAGCCCGGCAGGCCCTGGGCATCCTGGGGCCGCTGCTCCTCCGGGCCCTGCGGGCTGCCTGGCGCCTGATCCATGGGGTCCCCTCAATCGTTCGTACGCAATGCACCGCCCCGCCCATCCTTACGGATGAACGGGGCGTTTGGTTCCCGCCGGTAAGTACTGGTGCCGACCCTGTGACCTAGCGGGTCTCGACGACGACCGACTCAATGATGACGTCCTCGACCGGGCGGTCGGTGCGCGGGTTGGTCGCCGTGGCCGCGATGGTGTCGACGACCTTCTGGCTCGCCGCGTCGGTGACCTCACCGAAGATGGTGTGCTTGCGGGTCAGCCAGGCCGTCGGGGAGACGGTGACGAAGAACTGCGAGCCGTTGGTACCCGGACCGGCGTTGGCCATGGCCAGCAGATAGGGCTTGTCGAAGCGGAGGTCGGGGTGGAACTCGTCCTCGAACTGGTAGCCGGGGCCGCCGGTGCCGTTGCCCAGCGGGTCGCCGCCCTGAATCATGAAACCGCTGATCACCCGGTGGAAGATCGTGCCGTCGTAGAGCTTGTCCGTGGACTTCTTCCCGGTCTCGGGGTTGGTCCACTCACGCTCGCCCGTGGCGAGCTCGACGAAGTTCTGGACCGTCTTGGGCGCGTGGTTCGGCAGCAGCCGGACTTCGATGTCGCCGAGGTTGGTCTTCAGGGTGGCGTAAAGCTGCTCAGCCACGATCTGCCTTCCGTTGTCTTTCTGTGACCCCCTGATCCTCGCACGGGCGACCCGCCGCGTCGCCCGACGACGTCTTCCGGGCCCGTTTCCACACGATTCACTCGCAGAAAACCAGTCGAGTGGTATCGGGGCAGGGGCAAGTAGCGGCGATCCGTGGCATTGTCGACAACAGCTCCTGTTGCCCCGCATTCATCCGTTATGGCACGTGATCGTGACCCGGATGCCCGCCCTCACATGCCCCGTGGTCCGTCGGCAGGCATGATCCCTAATTGGGTGGATAGACGAAGAAACATACGCCACCGAGGAGGAGGATCCCGTGACCCGCATCGACAGCGTGCGCTCCGCGACCGGCTCGGCGAAGGACAGCGTGCTGCACGCCGCGGAAGTGGTGGCGCCCTACGCCGACACGGCCAAGGACAAGGCCTCGTACTACGCACACGAGGCACGTGTACGACTGGCGCCCAAGGTGTCCCTGGCCGCCGACCAGGCCCGTGTGCAGTACGACGCTCATCTCGCACCGCGCCTGGAGCAGGCCCGCACGCATGTGCCACCGAAGGTCGACCAGGCCGCCCAGGAGGCGGCCGTCCGTACCCGCAAGGCCGCCCAGCAGGCCGCCGAGTACTCCCGGCCGAGGATCGAGCAGGCGGTCGCCGCCGCAGGCCCGGTCAAGGACGAGGCTGCCGCGCGCGGTGTGGCGGCCATCGCCGCACTGCGCGGCCAGGTGACGCCCAAGGAGATCCAGAAGCTGGTCCGCAAGCACGAGCGGCGGGCGAGGGCCGGCCGTCTCGCCAAGGGCCTGGCCGTGCTGGGCATCCTCGCGGGCGGCGCTTTCGCCGCCTGGAAGTGGTGGGACAAGCAGGCCAACCCCGACTGGCTGGTCGAGCCGCCCGCCGCGACCGATGTGCCCGAGTCGGGTCGGCTCACCTCCGTGGACGGAAGCGACCAGTCCGTGCTCGACCCCGAGGTTCAGGCCAAGCAGGCCGAGGACGAGGCCGCCGACGCCGCACAGACCGTGGACCGCGACGAGCACCACTGACGTCCGGCACGCTTCCAACATCGCCGTGGGGCGGGAGACTTGAGGGTCTCCCGCCCCACGGCGATGTTTCACGTGGAACAGTCGCCGTGGCTGACGAACACCCGTGATTTACGCAGGCTGCCCGCGATGACGTTTGCAACGGCCCAGGTGTGCAAGTACCGCACAGACACCCTTAACGGATCGCACACTCCTGGTTACGCGTCCGTATTCACTCCAGCTCACACGCGGCCCGCACACGCGTACACATCATCCCCACACCGGGTCACCCATCGGCAGGATGCTCCGGCGAATTTTGTTCAACATGGAAGTTTGCGCAAATAACTGCAACGAAGACCCGCCCTTTACGTGACGCACGTCACCTCGGGGGCATAAACGAACACCGGCCGGACGCCACTGAGGGCGACCGGCCGGTGCGGGATGTGGAGCCTAGGGGAGTCGAACCCCTGACATCTGCCATGCAAAGACAGCGCTCTACCAACTGAGCTAAGGCCCCGCTAGAGAAGCGTCCGACCGGCAGAACCACATACCGGCGAGCTTCGGGGACCAGCGTACCGGGTCACCCCCGGTATCTCGCAAAAAGATGGGGCTCCCGGTGAACGACCACTCTCCGTAAGATGCTCGTCGTGGTTCGCTAGAGCGAACCACGGTTTTGGGGAAGCGATGGGGAGACGCAATGGACGCCGCACAGCAGGAAGCCACCGCCAGAGCGCGGGAGCTGCAGCGGAACTGGTACGGAGAGCCTCTGGGGGCGCTCTTCCGTAAGCTCATCGACGATCTGGGGCTCAACCAGGCTCGTCTCGCGGGGGTGTTGGGACTCTCCGCACCGATGTTGTCCCAGCTGATGAGCGGTCAGCGGGCGAAGATCGGCAATCCCGCGGTGGTCCAGCGGGTGCAACTGCTGCAGGACCTGGCGGGACAGGTCGCGGACGGGAGCGTGAGCGCGGCCGAGGCCACCGAGCGCATGGACGAGATCAAGAAGTCCCAAGGGGGCTCGGTGCTCAGCAACACCACGACCACGACGAGCAGTTCGGGGGCGCCCACGGTCAAGCGGGTGGTCCGCGAGATCCAGTCGCTGCTGCGCTCGGTGGCCGCCGCGGGCGACATCATCGACGCGGCGGACACCCTCGCCCCGACCCACCCCGAACTGGCAGAGTTCCTCCGGGTCTACGGCGCCGGCCGCACCTCCGACGCGGTCGCGCACTACCAGTCCCACCAGAGCTGATCCTCACGGCCCGGCAGCCGATCGGGGGTTCGGCAGCCGGGCACGCTTCCGGCGAGCGGCACGAGGGGGTCGTGTCCCTCACCGGAAGCACGTGCGGAACCGCTACCAGGAACTGCCCCGAGGGGGAGTCGTATCGCTCGTCTCGGGGGAAGCAACGGGGGTAGCCGAAGGGGGAGGAGCGACGCACAGCCATGGGTGAGGTCTTCGCCGGCCGGTACGAACTGGTCGACCCGATCGGGCGCGGAGGTGTCGGCGCCGTCTGGCGCGCCTGGGACCACCGCCGTCGCCGCTATGTGGCCGCCAAGGTCCTGCAGCAGAGCGACGCGCACTCCCTGCTGCGCTTCGTACGGGAACAGGCACTGCGGATCGACCACCCCCATGTGCTCGCACCGGCCAGTTGGGCCGCCGACGACGACAAGGTCCTGTTCACCATGGACCTGGTGGCGGGCGGTTCGCTCGTCCATCTCGTCGGGGACTACGGCCCGCTGCCGCCCGCGTTCGTCTGCACGCTGCTCGACCAGCTCCTCTCCGGTCTCGCCGCGGTGCACGCGGAAGGTGTCGTGCACCGTGACGTCAAGCCCGCGAACCTGCTCCTCGAAGCCACCGGCACGGCCCGCCCGCGGCTGCGCCTGTCCGACTTCGGCATCGCGATGCGGCTGGGTGAGGCCCGCCTGACGGAGACCAACCTCGTGGTGGGCACGCCGGGTTACCTCGCACCCGAGCAGATGATGGGCGCGGAGCCGGACTTCCCCTCCGACCTGTTCGCCGTAGGGCTGGTGGCGCTGTATCTGCTGGAGGGTGCCAAGCCGGACTCCAAGGCGCTCGTCCAGTACTTCGCGGAGCACGGGACGCCCGGGGCGCCCAAGGGAATTCCCGAACCGCTGTGGCAGGTCGTGGCGATGCTGCTGCAGCCCGATCCACAGGCCCGCTTCCGCACGGCCACGGGAGCACGCAAGGCGCTTGCGGCGGCCGCGGAACTTCTGCCCGAGCCCGGCCCCGACGACGAGTTGATCGAGATCTTCGACCAACTGGGGCCGCTTCCCTCGGGGTTCGCGCCCGAGGGTCCGCTGAAGCGGGCTTCCGGGGTGGACACGGGATCGACGACGTCTCAGGTGACCGGAGCCGAAACGGGTACGCGCGGCACGGACTCCGTCCCCCTCGATCCACGACAGGGCATCGTCTCCCAGCCGTCCTCCCCGACACCGACACCGACCCCAACTCCGATGTCGGACACCGGCAGCTTCCATCTGCCGCCGCCCCCGCAGGCTCCATACGTTCACCAAACAGATCAGGCGGACCAAGGTGGCCAGGGCAGCCAGGACCAGCCCATGTACTCCTCCCCCCATGACCTCACGCACGTCCTGTCCTCCCCCCGGCCGCGTGCTGATCCATCTACTGCTTCATACACCGCAGAGGTCCCGCAGGTTCCACCCTCCGCCCCGCCGGTTCCGCAGCACCGGGCCAGGCGCGCCCGACGCCGTCCCGGGCCGCCCGCGAGGGTGGCGATCCCGGTCCTGCTGCTCGCGCTGGCCTGCTACGCCGTGGGGTTCTGGGCGCTGACCCGCATCTGACCCGCACCGGCGGCTACAGCGCGGCCGTCGAAGCCCGCCGCCGGGCGGCCACCGTCCACACGCCGAGCGTCGCCAGCAGCACGCTGCCCGCACCGATCCCGGCCACCGCGAGCACCTTCATCGCGGTGTCGCCTCCCCCGGCACTTCCCGTCACGGCCGCCTCGCGGTCCTGCGTGGTCACCTCGAAGATGTTCCGGGGTTCGGACTGCCCCGCGTACCCGGGACCGGCATGCGCCGAGCCGGTGACGCGCACCCGCAGCGTCACCGGGAACGGCCCCTGGCCGAAGCTGTCGGCCACCTGCGCAGCGAGGTGCACGACCAGGTAGTACGACCCGGCGAAGCGCATCCCGTTCTCGTGGTCGAGGACGGAGTAGCGGTTGCGGTACTCGACGGGCGGCAGGGGTTGGAGGGCGGCCGAGTCCTGGCTGCCTTGGTAACTGAGGCCGGCCTCGTCGACGGAGCCGCGCACGGGGTTGTAGAGCTCCAGGTCCAGCGCACGCGTCACATAGCCGCTGCCGCCGCTGGAAGCGCCCAGTTCGGCGGTGACGGAGAGCTGTTGGCCCCAGTCGACAGGAACCTTGTAGAAGAGGGTCCGGCCGGGCTCGACGTCGTCCCGCCAGACACCCTGTCCCACAGCGACCGCCCCGCCGAAGCCCGAGCCGCCCGCACGGCGCCGGGCCTCACCGGTGACGGCCTCGGGCGAAGCGGAGTTCCAGTCCTGGGGGGCGTCGGTCGTGCCGGCCTGCGCCGGCGGGGGTTCCGACACCGCGGTGAGTTCCAGCCCCCAGGTGTCCGGCGAGGAACCCGACGCGTCGACGCGCTCGACGAGCACGTAGTACCTTCCGCCGCCCTTGCACAGGACCCGGCCCGCCTCCCGCGCGGCCCAGGCGGCGACGGGGTGGGGGCTCCGGTCCGCCCCGAAGGTGGCGCTCTGGTGCGTGCAGCCGGTGCCTGTGTCGTTCTGCATCGACACCTTGATGCCGTCGGTGGCGGCGACCGTGGTGCCCGCCGGAGGCACGGCGGTCACGGAGACGTAGGTTGTCGACGTGGCGTCGAGATCGAGGCCGTAGTAGAGGCTGGCGCCCTTCGGCAGGGAACTTCTGTACGTCTCACCGGGCTTCAGTGTCTCGGCGTCGGCCGTGCCGACCGCTCCGTCGACGGTCCGGTCGCCCTTGTCGTAGCCGTAGGAGCTCGGTGCCCCGGCCGCCGTGGCGGGCAGGACGGTGAGGCCGGCCGTCGCGCACAGCACCGCGGCGACGACACCGACACGTCGCAGGGCCCCGGCGACGGGCGTACGGCCGCCCTGTGCCCGCGTCCGCCACCACGTCGTACGCCGCCCCATCACGCGCCACCCCTCGTCGTTGCTCCGGACGTGGCCCATCCTGCCCCGCACGCGCGCGTGGCATCCGGGCAATCCGTACGAGCGTCCGAAACGCCCGGGTCGTGGCGGCCCTACCCACACCGGAGCGGGAGCGCAACACAAAGCCCCGACCGCCAGGCGGTCGGGGCTTGCTCAGAACTGGATCTCGGTACTCACGAACCCGTGGGCACGGAGTCGGTCGCCTCCGTCCACAGATCCTGCTCGGCGCGATCCGCCTGGATCTGGCGGTACACGAGGAGCCCGCCGATGGCGGCCAGTGCGACCAGGAGAAGCTTCTTCACCGCGCGACCTCGTCTTTCCTTGACGTTGGGGACCTCTGTCGCCCGACTATACACACCGACCGATACCGATCGGTGACCTGTGTCCGCGGCCAACTCCCGCCCGGGGCAACGCAGTAGGAGCGGACGGAACCGCTCCGATCGGAGGGTGATCACACCCCCACGGACGGTCACTTCACCCGCGCTTCTCCCTTTTCCTGCCGTTTTCTGGCTACTTGCACCCATCCGAGTGGTGTTCATCGGAACATCGACGCGCCACGGGCGTCGGTCCACCACTTCGCGAGCCCCATACACATCATGAGGAAAGTACGCAAATCGCCCAACCCGAAAGTGAGGGGCCATGACCCAGATCAAGGTCATGAAGCTGTGGAACGCCTTCGTCACCGCCTTCCTCGCGCTGTGCACAGCGCTCGGACTCATCACCATCACCGCGACGGCCGCCACCGCCGCCGCGCTGCCCCGGTCCGAGGCGACGGGCAGCAGCGCCACCGCGCAGGTGACGACACCGGCGATCTCCCCCTGGTCCTTCACCAGGTCCCTGCCCCCCACGATGAAGCAGCGCATCCGCGCCGAGGCCCACGGCAAGTCCCCCAGCTGCCGCCACCGCCCGCCGACGGACACGGACGAGAGCACGGAGGCCGCCGCCCCGGCCGACCCGGACCACGCCGAGCCGGCAGCACCGCTCCAGCGCTGACCTCCGGCACGCGACGGCTCATCTGGTTACCCACCCACCGCCCCAACATCTCTGACACAGCGGCGAACTTGCGTACAACGCTCCAGAGAAGACCCCGACGACCCCCGGCCCGTTGTTGCGGCCGGGGGTCGTTCTGTTCCCCGCCGGAGTCACCAGGACTCCGCCTCCAGGAACAGCGCGATCATCGCCCCGAAGAACCAGATGGAGAACGCCAGACATGCGAACCACAGCCCCCAGAGGACCACTCGTCGTATACGCATGAACGGTTCATCCTCAGTAGTTGGTGTCGGCCATGGACGCCATTGAACGCCGAAGGCCCCCGATCCATCCGGACCGGGGGCCTTTCGTGCTGGTGGGGCTAACAGGATTTGAACCTGTGGCCTCATCCTTATCAGGGATGCGCTCTAACCAACTGAGCTATAGCCCCGCCGCGCTGTGCGGAGTGTGTCCCGCGCGCTGACTCCTGAAGATTAGCGCACGACATGGGCAGTCCCAAAATCGATAGTCATGGGACCGCCCGGGGAGGTTTCAACCCCCGTAGACCCGAGTTCTCACTCGTCCTCGGCGAGCGTCAGCTCGATGCCGCCGACGAAGCCGGCGGAGAGGTTGTAGATGAACGCGGCGAGCGTCGCGAGGGCCGTGGCGAGGACGACGTCGATGACCGCGATGATCCCCGCGAACGTCAGGACGTGCGGGAGGGACAGGAAGGACTGCAGGTCGAAGCCGTTCGACTCGTTCGAGCCGGTCGCCTCCGAGATCGTGCCGCCGACCGTGGAGAAGACCCCCATCGCGTCCATGACCATCCACAGCACCGCGGACGCCACGACCGTGCAGATACCCAGCGCGATGGAGAGCAGGAAGCTGACCTTCATCACCGACCACGGGTCGGCCTTGGCCACCCGCAGCCGTGCCTTGCGGGTGCGGGGCGCGGTGCGCGCGCCCGTGCGCGGACGCCGTACGGCACCGGTCTGGGCGGGCGGCGCCTGCGTGGGATAGGCCTGCGGCGGGTGGTAGGGACCCTGCGCCTGCTGCGGCTGGCGCTCCCCCGGCAGTGGGGAGGCCGGCGGCGGCGTGGCGGGCGCGGCCGGGGCCTTGGCTCCCGGCGCGGCCGGGCCCGCGCCAGCCGACTGCTGCTGGGTCTGCGGGCCTCGGGTGTCCGTCACAGTTCCCCCCTGGGATCCATGCGTGTCGGGCGCGTGCGAGTCGGCCTTCTTCGCGTCGATCGCACGCAGTTGGGTCGTGTGCGGATCTGTCGCGTTCGCGGCGGAGCCACGGCCGCCGCCGTCCGTGTCCGTACCGGTCGATCCGGCGCCCGTGGCTCCGCTCACGATGACTCTCTCCTCGTGCTACTCGACGGAGGGTGCGTCACCCTCGTCCGTGCCGGTGGTCGCGACACCCTCGTCGGTCTCGTCCACGGCCTCGTCGCCGTCGACTTCCGCCGCCTCGGATCCCGCCTCGGCGTTACGAGCGATACCGACGACGGCATCGCGCTTGCCCAGGTTGATCAGTTGGACGCCCATGGTGTCACGGCCCGTCTCCCTGACCTCGTTGACTCGCGTACGAATCACACCGCCGGACAGCGTGATGGCGAGGATCTCGTCGGTCTCCTCGACCACCAGCGCGCCGACGAGAGAACCGCGGTCCTCGACGATCTTGGCGGCCTTGATGCCGAGGCCGCCGCGACCCTGGACGCGGTACTCGTCGACGGCGGTCCGCTTCGCGTACCCGCCGTCCGTGGCAGTGAACACGAACGTACCGGGTCGAACAACATTCATCGAGAGCAACTGGTCGCCCTCGCGGAAACTCATGCCCTTGACACCGGAGGTGGCACGCCCCATGGGGCGCAGCGCGTCGTCCGTCGCGGTGAACCGGATCGACTGTGCCTTCTTGCTGATCAGCAGCAGATCGTCCTCGGACGAGACGAGTTCGGCGCCGATCAGTTCGTCGTCGGAACCGTCCTCCATCTCACGGAGGTTGATCGCGATGACACCTCCCGAGCGGGGGGAATCGTAATCCTTAAGAGGCGTCTTCTTGACCAAGCCGCCCTTGGTGGCGAGGACCAGGTAGGGCGCCGCTTCGTAGTCGCGGATCGCGAGGATCTCGGCGATCGCCTCGTCCGGCTGGAAGGCGAGCAGGTTCGCGACGTGCTGCCCGCGCGCGTCCCGGCCGGCGTCGGGGAGTTCGTACGCCTTGGCGCGGTAGACGCGGCCCTTGTTGGTGAAGAACAGCAGCCAGTGGTGGGTGGTCGACACGAAGAAGTGGTCGACGATGTCGTCTTCCTTGAGCTTCGTGCCGCGTACGCCCTTGCCGCCGCGCTTCTGGGAGCGGTAGTCGTCCGCCTTGGTGCGCTTGACGTAGCCGCCGCGCGAGATGGTGACGACGATGTCCTCTTCGGCGATGAGGTCCTCGATGGACATGTCGCCGTCGAAGGGCACCAGCATCGTCTTGCGGTCGTCGCCGAACTTCTCGACGATCGCGGCGAGTTCCTCGCTGACGATGCCGCGCTGGCGGACCGGGGAGGCGAGGATCTCGTTGTACTCGGTGATCTTCGCCTGGAGTTCGTCGTGCTCCTGGATGATCTTCTGGCGCTCCAGGGCGGCCAGTCGGCGAAGCTGCATCTCCAGGATGGCGTTCGCCTGGATCTCGTCGATCTCCAGGAGGCCCATCAGGCCCGTGCGCGCGATCTCCACGGTGTCACTGCGCCGGATCAGCGCGATGACCTCGTCGATGGCGTCCAGGGCCTTCAGGAGGCCGCGCAGGATGTGCGCCCGCTCCTCGGCCTTGCGCAGCCGGAACTTCGTCCGCCGGACGATGACCTCGATCTGGTGCGCCACCCAGTGGCGGATGAACGCGTCCAGGGACAGCGTCCGCGGCACACCGTCGACCAGGGCCAGCATGTTGGCGCTGAAGTTGGACTGCAGATCCGTGTGCTTGTAGAGGTTGTTCAGTACGACCTTGGCGACCGCGTCCCTCTTCAGGACGATGACGAGGCGCTGGCCGGTACGGGACGACGTCTCGTCGCGGACGTCGGCGATGCCGCCGACCTTGCCGTCCTTCACCAGGTCGGCGATCTTCTGCGCGAGGTTGTCGGGGTTGGTCTGGTAGGGGAGTTCGGTGACCACCAGGCACTGGCGGTTCTGGATCTCCTCGACCTCGACGACCGCGCGCATGGTGATCGAGCCGCGACCGGTGCGGTACGCCTCTTCGATGCCCTTACGGCCGACGACGAGGGCGCCGGTCGGGAAGTCGGGGCCCTTGATGCGCTCGATCAGCGCGTCGAGCAGTTCCTCGTGAGAGGCCTCGGGGTTCTCCAGGCACCACTGGGCGCCCGCCGCGACCTCACGGAGGTTGTGCGGCGGGATGTTGGTCGCCATGCCGACCGCGATACCGGCCGAGCCGTTGATCAGCAGGTTCGGGAAGCGGGCCGGCAGGACGGTCGGCTCCTGGGAGCGGCCGTCGTAGTTGTCCGTGAAGTCGACGGTCTCCTCGTCGATGTCACGGACCATCTCCATGGACAGCGGCGCCAGCTTGCACTCGGTGTAGCGCATCGCGGCGGCGGGGTCGTTGCCCGGAGAGCCGAAGTTGCCGTTGGAGTCCACCAGCGGCATCCGCATCGACCACGGCTGCGCGAGGCGGACCAGCGCGTCGTAGATCGAGGAGTCGCCGTGCGGGTGGTAGTTGCCCATGACGTCGCCGACGACACGGGCGCACTTGTAGAAGCCCTTCTCGGGCCGGTAGCCGCCGTCGTACATGGCGTACAGGACGCGGCGGTGGACGGGCTTGAGGCCGTCCCGGACGTCGGGCAGGGCGCGCGACACGATGACGGACATCGCGTAGTCGAGATACGAGCGCTGCATCTCCGTCTCAAGCCCGACGGGCTCGACGCGCTGGGCGATGATGGCGCCCTCTTCGGGCGTACTAGAAGTGTTCTCGTCGGCCATTGCTGGTGAGGATCCTTCCTGGTGCGGTCAGCTGAGACCGACTCAGATGTCGAGGAAGCGGACGTCCTTGGCGTTGCGCTGGATGAACTGGCGGCGCGCCTCGACGTCCTCGCCCATGAGGACCGAGAACAGGTCGTCGGCCTGCGCGGCGTCGTCCAGGGTGACCTGGCCGAGGACGCGGTGCTCCTGGTCCATCGTGGTGATGCGCAGCTCCTCGGCGTTCATCTCGCCGAGACCCTTGAAGCGCTGGATCGAGTCTTCCTTGATCCGCTTGCCGTTCTGCCGGCCCAGCTCGATCAGGGCGTCGCGCTCGCGGTCCGAGTACGCGTACTCGAAGTCGTCGCGGCCCCACTTGATCTTGTACAGCGGGGGACGCGACAGGAACACGTGCCCGGCCTCGACCAGCGGCCGCATGAAGCGGAACAGGAAGGTCAGCAGCAGGGTGCTGATGTGCTGGCCGTCGACGTCGGCGTCCGCCATCAGGATGATCTTGTGATAGCGCAGCCGCTCGATGTCGAAGTCCTCGTGGACTCCGGTGCCGAAGGCGGAGATCAGCGCCTGGATCTCCTGGTTCTGCAGGATCTTGTCGATCCTGGCCTTCTCGACGTTGAGGATCTTGCCTCGGATCGGGAGGATCGCCTGGTACTGCGGGTTCCGGCCGGACTTGGCCGAGCCGCCGGCGGAGTCACCCTCGACGATGAAGATCTCGCACTTGGTGGGGTCGTTCGACTGGCAGTCGGACAGCTTGCCCGGCAGGGACGCGGTCTCCAGCAGGCCCTTGCGCCGGGTGAGGTCGCGGGCCTTGCGGGCCGCCACGCGCGCGGTGGCCGCCTGGATGCCCTTGCGGATGATGTCCGAGGCCTCGTTCGGGTTGCGGTCCAGCCAGTCGTTGAGGTGCTCGTAGACCGCCTTCTGCACGAAGGTCTTCGCCTCGGTGTTGCCGAGCTTGGTCTTGGTCTGGCCCTCGAACTGGGGCTCGGCCAGCTTCACCGAGATGATCGCGGTCAGACCCTCGCGGATGTCGTCGCCCGTGAGGTTGTCGTCCTTCTCGCGGAGCAGCTTCTTGTCGCGCGCGTACTTGTTGATCAGCGACGTCAGCGCGGCCCGGAAGCCCTCTTCGTGCGTGCCGCCCTCGTGCGTGTGGATGATGTTGGCGAAGGAGTACACACCCTCGCTGTAACCGCTGTTCCACTGCATCGCGACCTCGAGGGACAGGCTCTTGTCCTTGTCCTCCGCCTCCAGGTCGATGACGGTCGGGTGCACCACGTCTCCCTTGCGGGAGTTGAGGTACGTCACGTAGTCGACGATGCCGCCCTCGTAGTGGTACGTGACGGTCTTGACCTCGTCCTTCTCGTCCGCACCCGCCTCGTCGGCACCGGCCGTGGCCTTCGCCAGCTCGCGCTCGTCAGTGAGTTTGATCGTCAAACCCTTGTTGAGGAACGCCATCTCCTGGAAGCGCCGCGACAGCGTCTCGAAGGAGTACTCGGTGGTCTCGAAGATGTCGGGGTCGGCCCAGAAGGTGACCGACGTGCCGGTCTCCTCCGTGGCCTCGTGCCGCGCGAGCGGGGCCGTGGGGACGCCCAGCTTGTAGTCCTGGGTCCAGCGGTAGCCGTCGGTCCTGACCTCGACGGCGACCCTGCTGGACAGCGCGTTCACCACGGAGACGCCCACGCCGTGCAGACCGCCGGAGACCGCGTAGCCGCCGCCCCCGAACTTGCCGCCCGCGTGCAGCACGGTCAGCACGACCTCCACGGCGGGCTTGCCCTCGGACGGGACGATGCCCACCGGGATGCCTCGGCCGTTGTCGATCACGCGCACGCCGCCGTCGTGGAGGATCGTGACGTCGATCGTGTCCGCGTGGCCGGCCAGCGCCTCGTCGACGGAGTTGTCGACGACCTCCTGCACCAGGTGGTGCAGACCGCGCTCACCGGTCGAGCCGATGTACATACCGGGTCGCTTGCGGACCGCGTCCAGCCCTTCGAGGACGGTGATGGCGCTGGCGTCGTACGCCGTGCCAATAGCCTCGGCGACTTCAGCCGAGGCGTCTGTGGACGGGATGTTCTCGTTGGGGTTGCCGGAATCGGCCACGAAGCGCCCTTTCTGGCACAGCACAAGCCAGGCTCTGGGGGCACCCCTGGTGGAGGGTGGCCGGAGCGGCTGCGGCGTGTTGCGTTGGTAAGCCTTAGTCAGCGTTGCTCGGTGTGTGTCCCACAAGTGGGGCGGGATTGCTTCCAGTCTACCGGTAGCGCCGACAGTGATGGGGGTTTGCCGGTACCTGAGTCCTCATGTGCCGCCCTCAACCGGTCTCTCCCGACTCCCCATATGCGGAACGGGGCCCAAGGAGGCTCACGGAGGCACTCAGCGCTTCCGGGTGTCAACCCTTTGCTACTCCGGGGTCAGGTCGGTGTTCGCAACCGCGTCCGGTCGTACGCCGGAGCCTCCGCTGTGATGTCAGTCACCCATAGGTGTCGCCGGGGCCCGTGCTGCCCGGAGCCCGCAGAGGGCCGTAGCGACGCGGCGGTCCACCGGGGTTGAGCACCTTGATCATCCGCACGGTGCCATGCCCCAGGTCCTCGTTGAGCCTGGCCACCAGCGTGGGCGTGAGATGACGCAGCTGGGTCGCCCAGGCCGTGGAGTCGCACTGCACGACCAGCACCCGCTCGTCCTCGTCGTACTTCTCCGGAACGCAGTGCTTGGCCAGGTTCTCGCCGACGATCTGCGGCCAGCGGCCCATCACACCGCCCACCGCGGCAGGCGTCTCCCAGCCGCGCTCGTTCAGCAGCCGGTTGATCGCGGCGCCGAGCGCCATCGGGTCGCGGCCGTCGGCGCGTGCGCCGGAGCGCAGGCCGCCGCGCCGCGCCTGCTTCTTCTGCTGCGCAGCGTCCCCACGCGCGCGTGCCTGTTCCTTCGCGGCGCGCAGCGCCACGCGCGCGAGGTCGACGCCGGAGGGCTCGGCGGCCTTCTTGGGCGCGGGTTCTTCCCCGGTGCTCATACGCGCTCCACCGTCCCGTCCGCCACGCTGTACCGCGTCCCCGCCAGTACGTGCGGTACGTCGTCGTCGACCGCGGCCGTCACCAGCACCTGCTCCCCGGGCGCCACCAGCTCCGCCAGCCGCTCCCGGCGGCGCGTGTCCAGCTCGGCGAACACGTCGTCGAGCACGAGCACCGGCTCATTGCCCTCGGCCCTGAGCAGGTCGTACGACGCGAGCCGCAATGCCAGCGCGTACGACCAGGACTCCCCGTGCGAGGCGTATCCCTTGGCCGGCAACTGACCGAGTTTGAGGATCAGATCGTCCCGATGAGGCCCTACCAGGGTGACGCCCCGCTCGATCTCCTGCTTGCGCGCTTCCGCGATCGCCGCCATGAGCTGCTCGTAGAGGTCCTCGCGGGTGTGCGCCTCACCGGGCGCCGACGGCTTGTACTCCAGGGCGACCGGGCCGCCCCCGGGGGCCAGTTGCTCGTACGCCTTGTCCGCGAGGGGCTGGACGGCGGCGATCAGGTCGAGCCGCTGGGCGAGCAACTCGGCGCCCACGCGCGCGAGATGCTGGTCCCACACGTCGAGCGTGGACAGGTCCATCGAGCGTCCGCCGTGCCGCCGCGCCAACGCGGCCGACTTCAGCAGGGTGTTGCGCTGCTTGAGGACCCGCTCGTAGTCGGAACGGACACCGGCCATGCGCGGGGAGCGCGCGGTGATCAGCTCGTCGAGAAAACGGCGCCGCTCCCCGGGGTCGCCCTTCACCAGGGCGAGGTCCTCCGGGGCGAACAGCACGGTCCGTACGATGCCCAGCACGTCACGGGGTCTGACCTGCGAGGACCGGTTGATGCGGGCCCGGTTGGCGCGACCGGGGTTCAGCTCCAGCTCGACCAGTTGCTGCCGTTCGCCCTGTCTGACCTGCGCCCGGATGATCGCGCGCTCGGCGCCCACCCGGACCAGCGGGGCGTCGGAGGAGACGCGGTGGCTGCCCAGGGTGGCGAGGTAGCCGATCGCCTCGACGAGGTTGGTCTTGCCCTGCCCGTTGGGGCCCACGAACGCGGTGACGCCGGGGTCGAGCGGGACGTCGACCCCGGCGTACGAGCGGAAGTCGGCCAGCGACAGATGCGTGACGTGCATGGTCGTTCGCCGACCTCCCCCAGGTTGTGGATCCACGGGCCCGCGGCCTGTGGATCTGTGGATTACTTCGTCTCGACCGCGTGGCCGCCGAACTGGTTGCGCAGCGCCGCGACCATCTTCATCTGCGGCGAGTCCTCCTGGCGCGATGCGAAGCGCGCGAAGAGGGAGGCCGTGATCGCGGGCAGCGGCACGGCGTTGTCGATGGCGGCCTCGACGGTCCAGCGGCCCTCGCCGGAGTCCTCCGCGAAGCCCTTGAGCTTGTCGAGGTGCTCGTCGTCGTCCAAGGCGTTGACGGCCAGGTCGAGGAGCCAGGAGCGGATGACGGTGCCCTCCTGCCAGGACCGGAAGACTTCGCGCACGTCCGTGACGGAGTCGACCTTCTCCAGCAGCTCCCAGCCCTCGGCGTAGGCCTGCATCATGGCGTATTCGATGCCGTTGTGGACCATCTTCGAGAAGTGCCCGGCGCCGACCTTGCCGGCGTGCACCGCGCCGAAGTCGCCCTCGGGCTTGAGCGCGTCGAAGACCGGCAGCACCTTGGCGATGTGCTCGGCGTCGCCGCCGTACATCAGCGCATAGCCGTTCTGCAGGCCCCAGACGCCGCCGGAGACTCCGCAGTCGACGAAACCGATGCCCTTGGCCGCCAGCTCCGCGGCGTGCTTCTCGTCGTCCGTCCAGCGGGAGTTGCCACCGTCCACGACGACGTCGCCGGGCTCCAGGAGCTCGGCCAGCTCGTCGACGGTCGACTGGGTGGCGGCACCGGCCGGGACCATCACCCACACGACGCGGGGACCCTTGAGCCTGTCCACAAGCTCTCCCAGGCTGTGGACATCGGCGACGTCCGGGTTGCGGTCGTATCCGATGACGGTGTGGCCTGCGCGGCGGATGCGCTCGCGCATGTTGCCGCCCATCTTGCCGAGGCCGACGAGACCGAGCTCCATCAGTTGTTCCTTAAGTGCGACGTGGCAGGAGGGCACTTGCGTACCTGTGTCCGAGCCTAAACCCGGACGCTCATGCACACCTGTGGGCATACGCGCTCAGAAGTACCCAGTCGTATGCCCCGACCTGCGGTGTTCTCGTCGGTATGGATCAGCCGCTGAGGCGGACCGGCATGATCAGGTACTTGTAGGCGTCGTCCGCCTCGGCGTCCGGGGCCGGCTTGCCGCTGAGGAGCGCGGGCTTGGTGGACGTCGTGAACGCCAGCTGTGCAACCGGGGAGTCGATCGCGCTCAGGCCGTCCAGCAGGAACGTCGGGTTGAAGGCGATCGACACGTCGTCACCCTCCAACTGCGCGTCGACCCGCTCCACAGCCTGTGCGTCGTCGCTTGAACCGGCCTCCAGGATCAGCACGCCCTGCTCGAAGCTCAGCCGCACCGGCGTGTTCCGCTCGGCGACCAGGGCCACGCGCTTGACGGCCTCCACGAAGGGGGCGGTCTCGATCACGGCGACGCTGTTGAACTCGGTCGGGAACAGCGACCGGTACTTCGGGAGGTCGCCCTCCAGGAGGCGGGTCGTCGTACGGCGACCGGCGCCCTCGAAGCCGATGAGGCCTTCGCCCGCGCCCGAGCCGGACAGCGCCAGGATGACGCTGTCGCCGCTCGTGAGGGCCTTGGCGGTGTCCAGGAGCGTCTTGGCGGGAACCAGGGCCACCGCGGAGGTCTCGGGGTTCTCCGGCTTCCACAGGAACTCACGGACCGCGAAGCGGTAGCGGTCGGTGGACGCCAGCGTCACCGTGTCGCCCTCGATCTCGATGCGCACACCGGTGAGGACGGGCAGCGTGTCGTCACGGCCGGCGGCGATGGCCACCTGGGCGGCCGCCGAGGCGAACACCTCACCGGGGACGGTGCCGGTCGCGGTCGGCATCTGCGGCAGTGCCGGGTACTCCTCCACAGGCAGTGTGTGGAGGGTGAAGCGGGAGGAACCGCAGACCACCGTCGCCCGTACACCGTCTGTGGAAATCTCCACCGGCCGGTTGGGCAGGGCGCGGCAGATGTCGGCGAGCAGCCGGCCGGAGACGAGGACCGTGCCCTCCTCCTCGACCTCCGCGTCGACCGACACGCGCGCGGAGACCTCGTAGTCGAAGCTGGACAGGCTGAGCTGTCCCTCCTCCGACTTCAGCAGGAGGCCGGCGAGGACCGGCGCCGGCGGACGGGCCGGGAGGCTGCGTGCCGCCCAGGCCACTGCCTCCGCGAGTACGTCGCGTTCCACCCGGATCTTCACTGTTGCCGCCTCCTGCTGTTGCCGGCGCTTCTCGGCCTGCCTGGCTTCGTCGTCTGTCTCGGTGTCGTCGGTCCCTGTGAAGGGAAGGACATCGGGGAACAGTCTGACGCACGGCACTGACAGTAGGTGCCTCTCGGGGTCAAGTCGTGACGAGCGGCGGGCGGGCAGCGAAGCACGAGTTGTGCACAGGCCCCGCTTCGAAACGGATTCCCAGCTCTCTCTAGTTGCTAGTAGTAGTAGGGGCTGTGGATACCGTGGATAACCGCGTTTTCGCAGCTCAGGGCGGGAATTTTGTCCACCGACCCTGTGGGCGACGGCAGTGGACAACCTCGGGTTTCTGTGGAGAACGGAAAGTTCTGCACACCCCATGCACAGCCGAGGGCCACTTCTCCCCAGCGCCGTCCCCAGCTTTACCCACCTTTCCCACAGGCCAACCCGGCACCTTCCTGTGACGCCTTTCACTCGACACGGTGAGGTGGCGCGTTGCGTTGCCGAACAGTGGACAGCGGTGTGGAGAAGCTGGTGATCGCTGGGGACAACAGGCCCCCGCCTGTGGGTTGTCGGTGGACAACTTCGTCCCCAGCCTGTGGATCACGGATTTGTCCACAGCCTGTGGAGATCTTTTGTCCACGAATCCACAAGCACTTGACCTGGTCTGATGGTCTCTCACCCGCGGCGCCTGTGGACACGATCTGGACAACTTCGTAGTCCCCAGGATGTGGACGGAAGAAAGTCGCCGAATCTGTGGAGGACGGCCGTAACCCGAGGGGTATTCGAACAGCGGCGAGCCGACGCACAGGTGTGGATCGGCGGCGGGCGGGTCCCGGAACGGCTCCGGAAGCCGCTGGAATCGCCGTACGGCATGACGAAAAGCGCCCAGGCATCTCTCCCTGGGCGCCCTCGGTGTCGTAACTCCGCGGCTGTCAGCCGTTCTTGATGCGGTTGGTCAGCTCGGTGACCTGGTTGTAGATCGAGCGGCGCTCGGCCATGAGGGCGCGGATCTTCCGGTCGGCGTGCATGACGGTCGTGTGGTCGCGGCCGCCGAACTGCGCGCCGATCTTCGGCAGGGAGAGGTCGGTCAGCTCCCGGCACACGTACATGGCGATCTGCCGGGCCGTGACCAGTTGGCGGCCGCGCGAACTGCCGCACAGGTCCTCGACCGTGATGCCGAAGTAGTCGGCGGTCGCTCCCATGATCGCCGTGGCGGTGATCTCCGGAGTCGAGTCCTCGCCGCCCGGGATCAGGTCCTTGAGGACGATCTCGGTGAGACCCAGGTCCACCGGCTGCCGGTTGAGCGACGCGAACGCCGTCACCCGGATCAGCGCCCCCTCCAGCTCGCGGATGTTGCGCGAGATGCGGGAGGCGATGAACTCCAGCACCTCCGGAGGGGCGTTGAGCTGCTCCTGCACCGCCTTCTTACGAAGGATGGCGATACGGGTCTCCAGCTCGGGCGGCTGGACGTCGGTGATCAGCCCCCACTCGAAACGGTTCCGCAGCCGGTCCTCCAGTGTGACCAGTTGCTTCGGCGGCCGATCGCTGGAGAGCACGATCTGCTTGTTCGCGTTGTGGAGCGTGTTGAAGGTGTGGAAGAACTCCTCCTGCGTCGACTCCTTGTCCGCGAGGAACTGGATGTCGTCGACAAGAAGGATGTCCATCTCGCGGTACCGCTTGCGGAAGCTGTCGCCCTTGCCGTCGCGGATCGAGTTGATGAACTCGTTGGTGAACTCCTCGGAGCTCACGTACCGCACGCGCGTGCCGGGGTACAGGCTCCGCGCGTAGTGCCCGATCGCGTGCAGCAGGTGCGTCTTGCCGAGCCCCGACTCCCCATAGATGAAAAGGGGGTTGTACGCCTTCGCGGGCGCCTCGGCGACGGCGACCGCGGCCGCGTGCGCGAAGCGGTTGGAGGCGCCGATGACGAACGTGTCGAAGAGGTACTTCGGGTTGAGACGCGCGGTCGGCTCACCCGGGCCGGCCGCCGGTGCGGGCTTCGAGCCCAGCGGCCCGGTCGCCCCCGGACCGCCACGGTGCACATGACCGGAGTTCGAGGACGAACGCGAGTCGGACAGATCGCGGCGCGCGTCGCGCTGGTTGTAGTCCGCGCGGGACTGCTCGTACTCGGCCCGCGACTGTTCGTACTCCGCGCGCTGCTGCTCGTAGGACGGACGCTCCATCGACTGCGGGCGGTAGTCCTGCGTCGGCGGTGCGTACTTGTCCTGCTGCGGCTGGTACGAGTCCTGGGGCTGGCCGTACTGGTCCTTCGCCGGTGACCCGTACTGGTCCTGGGACGGCGGTCCGTACTGGTCCTGCGAGGACGATCCGTACTGGTCCTGCGACGGCGACGCGTACGGGTCCCGCTCCGGGAAACCGAGCCGCTGCTGCTGCCAGCCGTAGTCGTCCTGCGACGGCCGCGGCCAGGCGCCGGGCTCGGGGCGCTGGTACTCCGACGGATAGGCGGGACGGGCGGTGGGCAGTTGGTCGCCGGGGCCGCCCGGGAGCGGATCGGCGCGATGGCGGCCGTAGCCCCCCTCGTACGGGTCACGGTTCTGCTCGGGCTCTTCGTAGCGACGCTGGGGCTGGGCGGGGGGCGCCGGCGGGCCGGAGGGCTCGTTGGCGGAGTCGTCCACGGTGATCGCGATCCGGATCGGCCGGCCGCACTCGCGGCTCAGCGTCTCGCTGACGATCGGGGCGAGGCGCCCTTCGAGCACGCCCTTCGCAAACTCGTTCGGTACGGCGAGCAGGGCGGTGTCGGCGACGAGTGCCAGGGGCTGGCAGCGCCGGATCCAGTGCTCGTCCTTGGTCTCGACACCCTGCCCGCGCCCCTCACCGAGAAGTTGCTCCAGCACTCGTGGCCACACTGCGGCAAGATCGGCAGGTACGTCAGCCACAGGGCACGCTCTCTCACGGGTCCCACGAACGTGTGGTTCGCGGACGGGACGGGATGTACTTCGGGTGGGGCGCTGGGTAAAAGCGTGTCGGGACTGGGGACAAAGGAACGAATCGGAGTCCAGCCACGGTAGTCAGGGCGACGGGTGCGGTTCAAGTTGTTGTCCCCAGCCTGTGGATAGTGTCTCCTCCCGATCGCTGGTTTGACCGGATGGCGCAGCCCCGCGTACCGTGACCAGGTCGAGTTGTCGATGGCTGCTGCCGCCTGCCTCCGATGGGCACAGATCGCATGTGGGTGATCGGTCAGCGGTGCACTCGGGCGTAACTGCGAGCTACTCGTGGGCGCACGGTGACAGCCAGGACGGCACCCGCAACCACCGATTTATTTCTGGAGCCCCCTCGTGAGCAAGCGCACCTTCCAGCCGAACAACCGTCGTCGGGCCAAGACCCACGGCTTCCGCCTGCGGATGCGTACCCGTGCCGGTCGCGCGATTCTCGCGAACCGTCGTGGCAAGGGTCGCGCCAGCCTGTCCGCCTGATCCCGATCAGGTCATGACGTCGTGCTGCCTACCGAGCATCGGCTGAGGCGGCGCGAAGACTTCGCGACCGCGGTACGACGGGGTCGCCGGGCCGGCCGCCCGCTTCTCGTCGTCCACTTTCGTAGCGGTGCCACGGACCCGCACGCGCCAGGGGAGAGCGCTCCCCCGACGCGTGCGGGTTTCGTCGTCAGCAAGGCAGTGGGCGGCGCCGTGGTGCGCAACAAGGTGAAGCGCAGACTCCGTCATCTGATGCGCGAGCGAGTCACCCTGTTTCCCCCCGGTAGCCTGGTAGTCGTACGAGCGCTGCCCGGAGCGGGCGACGCCGACCATGCACAGCTGGCCCAAGACCTGGATGCCGCCATTCAGCGGCTGCTGGGAGGGGGCGCGCGATGAAGTACCCGCTACTGGCGCTGATCAAGCTGTACCAGTGGACGATCAGTCCCTTGCTCGGGCCGGTGTGCAAGTACTACCCGTCGTGCTCCCACTACGGCTACACGGCCATAGACCGGCACGGCGCGATCAAGGGCACCGCGCTCACGGCCTGGCGCATCCTGCGGTGCAATCCGTGGTCGCTCGGCGGTGTGGACCATGTCCCGCCGCGCAAGCGTCCGCGGTGGCACGAGATGCTGCGGGGCGCGGGGCGCGTACACAAGGGCGGGACCTCCGCCGCCGAAACGGCCACTGAAGGGCTGAGTCCTTCGAGCCCGGCCGCAGAGACACCGTCCCATGCCCAAGGAGCATGATTAGTGGACACGATTGCCAGTCTTTTCAGCTTCATCACGACACCCGTTTCCTGGGTCATCGTCCAGTTCCACTCGGTGTACGGGAAGGTTTTCGGTCCCGACACGGGCTGGGCCTGGGGCCTGTCCATCGTGTCCCTGGTGATCCTGATCCGCATCTGCCTGATCCCGCTCTTCGTGAAGCAGATCAAGGCGACCCGGGCCATGCAGACCCTGCAGCCCGAGATGAAGAAGATCCAGGAACGCTACAAGAACGACAAGCAGCGTCAGTCCGAAGAGATGATGAAGCTGTACAAGGAGTCGGGTACCAACCCGCTCTCCTCGTGCCTTCCCATCCTGGCGCAGTCCCCGTTCTTCTTCGCCCTGTACCACGTGCTCAACGGCATCGCGACGGGCTCGACGATCGGCGTCATCAACGACTCGCTGCTCGCCAGCGCACGTAAGGCGCACATCTTCGGTGCCCCGCTCGCCGCGAAGTTCACGGACAGCAGCAGCAAGGTCGAGGCGCTCGGCGCCACGCTGACCGACGTCCGGGTCGTCACCGCGATCATGATCGTGATGATGTCGGCGTCGCAGTTCTACACGCAGCGCCAGCTCATGACGAAGAACGTCGACACCACGGTGAAGACACCGTTCATGCAGCAGCAGAAGATGCTGATGTACGTCTTCCCCGTCATGTTCGCCATCTTCGGCATCAACTTCCCCGTGGGTGTCCTCGTCTACTGGCTGACCACCAACGTGTGGACCATGGGCCAGCAGATGTACGTCATCCGCAACAACCCGACCCCGGGTTCCAAGGCCCAGGCCGCTTACCTGGAGCGCCTCACCAAGCACGTCACGCACCACGAGAAGACCCGCAGCCGGGGCGAGAAGGCCATCGTCAAGGCGATCGTCTCCAAGGGCCGTGAGCGCAACGAGTTCGAGCGCAAGTTCATCAACAGCCTTACCAAGGTGGGCCTCGTGGCCCAGCCGGACGGCACCGTGGTGAAGGGTGAGAGCACGGCGGTGGAGTCCGAGGACGGTACGCCGACCGCGGCCGCCCCCAAGCGCCAGCAGCCCAAGCGGCAGACCAAGTCCCAGCGCCAGTCCTCCGCCGCCGCGAAGGCGACCGACGACAGCGCTGACGACACGGCCGACGACGTCGAGCCGAAGACCTCGCTGAGCAAGTCGGACGAACCCGAGGACGCCAAGCCCGCCACCGCTGCGAAGAAGGCCGCCCCGAAGCCCGCCGGCGGTACCCGCAGCAAGGCCCAGTCCGGACAGCGCAAGGGCCCGCAGCGGCCCAAGTCCCCGTCCAAGAAGTAAGAAGGAGTCCATCCCGTGACGGAAGGCACCACCTCCGCCGCTGCCGAGGGTGCAGACACCCTGTCCCGCCTGGAGCAGGAGGGCGAGATCGCGGCGGACTACCTTGAGGGTCTGCTCGACATCGCCGATCTCGACGGCGATATCGACATGGATGTCGAGGCCGACCGCGCCGCTGTCTCGATCATCAGCGACAGCAGCGGCCGCGACCTCCAGAAGCTCGTCGGCCGTGACGGTGAGGTGCTGGAGGCACTCCAGGAGCTCACCCGCCTGGCTGTGCACCGGGAGACCGGGGATCGCAGTCGGCTGATGCTGGACATCGCGGGTTACCGCGCCAAGAAGCGCACCGAGCTCTCCGAGCTGGGCGCCAAGGCCGCGGCCGACGTGAAGAACACCGGTGAGCCGGTGAAGCTGAACCCGATGACCCCGTTCGAGCGCAAGGTCGTGCACGACGCGGTCAAGGCCGCGGGACTGCGCAGCGAGTCGGAGGGCGAGGAGCCGCAGCGCTTCGTCGTCGTGCTTCCCGCCTGATCGGTCCCTACGGTTCCTCCCGGCCCCGTCTGTTGAGCAGACGGGGCCGAACTTTGTCAGCCTGATAGTCCTGTAGTTCTGGTGGTCCTGGTGATCAGCGCCCAATGCGCTTGTGCGGTACGGAAGGACGGTCCCCCGTGACGGAGGCAGCGGAGCTTCCCCCTGCGCCCGAGCAGGCACGCGAGGTGTTCGGCGATCGCTTCGACGATGCGGTCCGCTACGCCGAGCTGCTCGCCGACGCGGGAGTGCAGCGTGGGCTCATCGGCCCACGTGAGGTGCCCCGCCTGTGGGAGCGGCACCTGCTGAACTGTGCGGTCCTCTCGGAGGTCGTGCCCGACGGAGTGACGGTGTGCGACGTCGGCTCCGGCGCCGGCCTCCCCGGCATTCCCCTGGCACTGGTCCGTGAGGACATCAAGATCACTCTGCTGGAGCCGTTGCTCCGCCGCACGAACTTCCTCAACGAGGTCGTCGAGCTCCTGGGCCTCGATCACGTCACCGTGGTGCGGGGACGCGCCGAGGAGGTCATGGGCAAGCTGCAGCCGGTCCACGTGGTGACGGCCCGGGCCGTGGCTCCGCTGGAGCGGCTGGCCACTTGGGGCATCCCGTTGTTGCGTCCGTACGGCGAAATGCTCGCCCTCAAGGGAGACACGGCTGAGGAGGAGCTCAAGAGCGCGGCGACCGGGCTCAGCAAGCTCGGAGCCGTGGAGACGTCCATCCTCCAGGTTGGCGAAGGGATCGTCGATCCGCTGTCCACGGTCGTCCGTGTCGAGGTCGGTGAGAGCCCTGGCGGAGTGCGCTTCGCCGCCAAGCGGGCCAAGGCGGCCCGTACGGGACGTACACGGCGGCGCCGTTGAGGATGCGTCGACGCCTGAACCGCGTCGCTGATCCGTCCTGACGACGAGACTTACTCCACACAAGCTGCCAAACCTATGCATGCCGGAGTGTCGCGACAGTTCGGCCTCGGCCGCTGTGCATCGTGTTTCACGTGAAACGTCGTTCACTGCTACACGGCATCATCAGTCGTGGCCGCGCCGCGGCCGAACCCCGCGATCGGAAGCCTCTCGGATCACTCGGAGAGGGCACGGAGTTGTCCACAGAGGTGGAATTCTCCACAGAACAACAGGCCTCACTGGTTCACGACCCTGAAGACATGGGAGGCTCTGTTCATTGCGAGCCTGAAGTCGAGGAGAGTGAATCCTTGCGGTCCGACGCCAACATCGCGGGACCGATGACCGATCCGGTCCCCGGTCCCCGTACCGAGTCGATGGGGGAGGATGTTTCACGTGAAACACCGCCCCCTATGGACGACACTCCCATCGGTCGTGCTGCCCAACTGGCGGTGGAAGCTCTGGGCCGTGCCGGCGAGGGCCTGCCACGACCCGAGCAGACCCGAATCATGGTCGTCGCCAACCAGAAGGGTGGGGTGGGCAAGACGACGACGACCGTCAATCTTGCCGCCTCGCTGGCCCTGCACGGTGCCCGTGTTCTGGTGGTCGACCTCGACCCACAGGGCAACGCGTCCACAGCACTGGGGATTGACCACCACGCGGAAGTTCCTTCCATCTACGACGTGTTGGTCGACAGCAGACCTCTCGCCGAGGTCGTGCAGCCGGTCCCCGATGTCGAAGGCCTCTTCTGTGCCCCTGCCACCATCGATCTGGCCGGTGCGGAGATCGAGCTCGTGTCCCTGGTGGCGCGAGAGAGCAGACTGCAGCGGGCGATTCAGGCCTATGAGCAGCCGCTGGACTACATCCTCATCGACTGTCCGCCCTCGCTCGGCCTGCTGACGGTCAATGCGTTGGTCGCCGGCGCGGAGGTCCTCATCCCGATCCAGTGCGAGTACTACGCACTGGAAGGCCTCGGGCAGTTGCTCCGCAACGTCGACCTGGTACGGGGGCACCTCAACCCCAACCTGCATGTGTCGACCATCCTGCTGACCATGTACGACGGCCGGACACGTCTTGCGTCCCAGGTCGCGGACGAGGTGCGCAGTCACTTCGGCGACGAGGTGCTGCGGACGAGCATTCCCCGCTCGGTCCGTATCTCCGAGGCGCCGAGTTATGGGCAGACGGTACTGACCTACGATCCAGGATCGAGCGGTGCCCTCTCCTATTTTGAGGCGGCAAGGGAAATCGCACTGAAGGGTGTGGGCGTCAGCTACGACGCACCGCATGCGCACATCGGCGCTCAGAGCGACCAGAGCATGGTGGAGGGCATCCAGTGAGCGAGCGACGGAGGGGTTTGGGCCGTGGGCTCGGCGCACTGATCCCCGCAGCCCCGACAGGGGAGAAGACGATGGCTCCGGCCGCGACGGGGGGTGGCGCTGCTTCCACGTCCCCCACGGCTGTTCCGGTCATCAACGGCGACCGGGGGGTGGCCGCCGCGAAGGTCACCATGCTCCCGCCGGTCTCCTACGAGACAGAGGACTCGTCGGCGTACGGCACTGTCGAGACGCCGGCGCCTCCCGTAGGTGCCTACTTTGCCGAGCTGCCCCTCGGTGACATCACACCGAACCCGCGCCAGCCGCGCGAGGTGTTCGACGAGGACGCGCTGCAGGAACTCGTCACCTCCATCAAGGAGGTCGGTCTCCTCCAGCCCGTCGTCGTACGGCAGATTGCCCCGACGCGCTACGAGCTCATCATGGGCGAGCGGCGCTGGCGGGCCTGTCGTGAAGCGGGGCTCGAAGCGATCCCGGCGATCGTGCGGGCCACGGACGACGAGAAGCTTCTCCTGGACGCCCTCCTGGAGAACCTGCACCGCGCTCAGCTGAACCCGCTCGAAGAGGCGGCTGCCTACGACCAGTTGCTCAAGGACTTCAACTGCACGCATGACCAGTTGGCGGACCGCATCGGCCGTTCCCGCCCGCAGGTCTCCAACACCCTGCGTCTGCTGAAGCTCTCGCCGTCGGTCCAGCGTCGGGTCGCCGCCGGAGTGCTTTCCGCCGGTCATGCTCGGGCGCTGCTCTCCGTCGACGACTCGGAGGAGCAGGACCGGCTGGCCCACCGGATCGTGGCCGAAGGGCTCTCGGTGCGGGCCGTCGAGGAGATCGTGACCCTGATGGGTTCGCGGCCCCAGACGGCTCAGCGCTCCAAGGGTCCGCGGGCCGGCGCGCTGGTCTCCCCGGCGCTGACCGACCTCGCTACGCGCCTCTCGGACCGCTTCGAGACCCGGGTGAAGGTCGACCTGGGCCAAAAGAAGGGCAAGATCACCGTCGAGTTCGCCTCGATGGAGGACCTTGAGCGGATCCTCGGCTCGCTGGCTCCGGGCGAGGGGCCGGTCCTGCAGAGGAGTCTTCTGGACGACGACTCGGAGGACGAAGCCTGAGCCGTTCATCTGCGGCAGTGGATTCCTGCTCGTCCGACCAGCAGAGCGGGCCGTGTCCGGTGTGTACCGGAACACGGCCCGCTCTTTGCTTTCTGTCGGTATCGATGGAATCGCATCATGGATACGATGCGATCGGGTATGGCGCATCCACCTGGCAGCACCTCTTAGGGGAGGCAGGGGCCATGCGAACGGTGAGCCGCACCGGACTGGTGAGCGCGGGTCTGGGCCTGGGGGCGGTCGGCGGGTTCGTCGGCAGTCTGCTCAGGGAACGCAGCGCTCTGACAGCCGCCCGCGATGCCGCGGGCGAAGGAAGCGAGGATCAGCCTTCATGGGGCGTCGGCTCGTACCGCTCACGTTGGACAATCTCCCGGACCTTCCCCAACGGTGTCGATCCTGCGTCTTCTGGGAGTTGGACCCCGTCAGCGGCCAAGCCGCGGTAAAGGCAGGCACCTCGGCCGGAGAGAAGGAAGCCTGGATCTCCGCGGTCCTGCTGGACTGGGGCTCCTGCGGCCGGGTCGTCTATGTCGATGACGTACCGGTGGGCTTTGTCCTCTACGCGCCGCCTGCCTACGTCCCCCGGTCCACAGCGTTTCCCACGAGCCCTGTCTCACCGGACGCCGTGCAGCTGATGACGGCGTTCATCATGCCGGGCTACCAGGGGCAGGGCCTGGGCCGGGTCATGGTCCAGACAGTCGCCAAGGATCTGCTGCGGCGCGGCTTCAAGGCGATCGAGGCCTTCGGTGATGCCCGAGCGAAAGAGGCCGCCTGCGTCCTGCCTGCCGATCATCTGCTCGCCGTGGGCTTCAAGACGGTCCGCCCGCATCCCACCTATCCGCGACTGCGGCTGGAGCTGCGCACGACGCTCTCCTGGAAGGAGGACGTGGAGCTGGCGCTCGACCGACTCCTCGGGGCGGTACAGAAGGAACCAGCGCTCCGACCGCTCTGAAGCAAATGGGCCGACTCCGGGGAGTCGGCCCATTCGTGGTTTCACGTGAAACATCACTCGGCGATGAAGTCCTCAAGGTCGCGAACGATCGCGGCCTTCGGCTTCGCACCGACGATGGTCTTGGCGACCTCGCCGCCCTGGTAGACGTTCAGGGTCGGGATCGACATCACGCCGTACTTGGCGGCCGTGCCCGGGTTCTCGTCGATGTTGAGCTTCACGACCTCGATCTTGTCGCCGTACTCGGCGGCGATGGCTTCAAGGGACGGAGCGATCTGGCGGCACGGACCGCACCAGGAGGCCCAGAAGTCCACGAGGACGGGCTTGTCGCTCTTGAGGACGTCCTCATCGAAGGAATCGTCGGTCACATTCTTCAGAGTGCCGGCCACGGCGGGCTCCTTAACTTGATCGTGCGGTGGGGCGGATGGGGGTCAGACGGTGGTCTTCGCGGGCTCCGCGTTCTCCTCGTCCGCGAGGGCGGCGAGGAAGCGCTCGGCGTCCAGAGCGGCGGAGCAGCCGGTGCCGGCGGCGGTGATCGCCTGGCGGTAGGTGTGGTCGACTACGTCACCGGCGCCGAAGACACCGGTCAGGTTGGTCCGGGTCGAGGGAGCCTCGACCTTCAGGTAGCCCTCTCCGTCCAGGTCTAGTTGGCCCTTGAAGAGCTCCGTGCGGGGGTCGTGGCCGATCGCGATGAACAGACCTGTCACCGCGAGGTCTGAGAGCTCCCCGGTCTTCAGGTTGCGCAGCTTGAGGCCGGCGAGCTTCGGGTCGCCCTCGATCTCGGCGACTTCGCTGTCCCAGACGAACTTGATCTTCGGGTCGGCGAAGGCGCGTTCCTGCATCGCCTTGGAGGCACGCAGGCTGTCCCGGCGGTGCACGATCGTGACGGACTTGGCGAAGCGGGAGAGGAAGGTCGCCTCCTCCATCGCCGTGTCGCCACCGCCGATGACGGCGATGTCCTGGTCCTTGAAGAAGAAGCCGTCACAGGTGGCACACCAGGAGACACCCCGGCCGGAGAGCGCGTCCTCGTTCGGCAGACCCAGCTTGCGGTGCTGTGAGCCGGTGGTGACGATGACGGCCTTCGCCTTGTGCACCGTGCCCGAGGTGTCCGTGACCGTCTTGATCTCACCGGTCAGGTCGACGGAGACCACGTCGTCCGGAATCAGCTCGGCACCGAAGCGCTCGGCCTGGGCGCGCATGTTGTCCATGAGCTCGGGGCCCATGATGCCGTCCTGGAAGCCCGGGAAGTTCTCCACCTCGGTGGTGTTCATCAGCGCGCCACCAGCGGTGACGGCGCCCTCGAACACCAGCGGCTTCAGCGACGCGCGCGCGGTGTAGAGCGCCGCCGTGTAGCCGGCGGGCCCGGAGCCGATGATGATCACGTTTCGGACGTCGCTCACGGCTTGGTTCCTCGTCTCTGGACTGCGTCAGTACGACCGGTGGTCGCCCCTTTCAGAGCTTCCACCCCACCCAACGGATCCTACGGGGCCCGCATTCCCGGTGTGTCCGGGCACACGGAGACAGCACACGGTAGGGAGGTACCACGCCGACCGGAGATGAGACGTCCGCAGTCAGGGACGCGGGTACGACCGCGTCAGGAGGACCTTGCCAGGGGTGGACATCTGGCTTGTCGTGCAGGCCGCGTCGACGACGTATGCCGTGACGAGGCTGTTGTCGGAAGCGTCGGGCAGCACCACGAGATAAGCGGCGCTTCCGTTGTAGGTGCCCTCCTTGGCACCGAGGACATCCTCGTTGCCGCGGTCGATGCCCTGCCGAATGCAGTCCGGGATGGAGTCGGAAGGCTGGATGAAGGTCTGACTCTGGGGAGTCTTGGTGGAAGACGCCCCGCTGCCGGGGTCGGATTCGGCCTTCCAGGGCTTCTCCCCGCCGGTGGTGCCTCGGCTCGTGGCCGTCTTGGTGGAGAGGAGATCCGAGACCTGGCTCTCCAGCTTCCCTTTGGAGAAGGTGTCAGCGGAGCTTGTCGGGTTCCCCTGAGCCGTGTCGGACGACTTGTGGTCGCCCAGCGACTGGATGAACAGAGAGCCGGCTCCCAGAACGGCTGCCGTGAACACGGCTCCCAGGACGATCCTCCCGCGACGTCCGCTGCGACTCCGGCCCTTGCGTCCGGGACCGGTCGCCGCGTGCGCGCGTCCTGACGGTCGGTCGGCCGCAAGCGATGTTTCACGTGAAACATGAGTCTCGGCGTTCTCGGGGCCCTCACCCGACATGGAGCGGGACGCGCTTACCAACGTCGGAGCGGTCAGGGCCTCGGGCGCGGTCGCACCCAGGAGGGCCTCCGCGGCGAGGGCTGCGTCGATACGGCTCGCGACCTCAGCAGGCATACGCTGTGCACCCGGCAGCGTGCCCAACAGGCCCCGGATCTCCTCCAGCGAGTCGCGGACATCCGCGCAGAGTTCGCACTCGTCCAGATGCCGTTCTACCTCGGCTGTCCTGGACGGAGGGAGTAGGCCCTCGGTGAGGTCGGAGATCTCCGCGACGTCCGGGTGCCCGGCCGTGTCTGTCGTGGATGTCACGCTCGCCCACCTCCGCCCTTCACAGCAGCTGAATCGCTCGGCCCCGCATCCTCGGGACCCGAGTCACGAGGTCCCGCTGCCGGTGGGACGGATGTCCCCTGCGCCCGGTTCCGTCCTGCGCCCGGTTCCTTGTCGTCACCGGCTCTTTCCGGTCGCAGATGGGTGAGCAGCGGAAGCAGTCTGGCTCTTCCGCGAGCGCAGCGGCTCTTCACCGTGCCGGTCGGCACATCGAGCATGCGGGCGGCCTCCGCGACGGGGTAACCCTGCATGTCCACGAGAACGAGGGCGGCGCGCTGATCGGGCGGGAGAGTGCCCAGGGCTTCCAGCAGTTGGCGATGCAGGTCGTTGCGTTCCGCGGGAGCCGAGGCGGACTCGTGCGGCTCCAGGAGCTGTTCCAGGCGTTCCGTGTCGTCGACCGGAGACGTCTTTCTGGAGGCGGCCTTGCGGGCGCGGTCCAAGCAGGCGTTCACCGTGATCCGGTGCAGCCAGGTCGTGACGGCCGACTGGCCGCGGAAGGTGTGGGCGGCCCGGTAGGCGGAGACGAGGGCGTCCTGGACGGCGTCAGCGGCCTCCTCGCGGTCTCCCAGCGTCCGCAGGGCAACGGCCCAGAGCCGGTCCCGGTGCCGCCGTACGAGCTCACCGAAGGCATCGGGGTCGCCTTCAACATGGCGGGCGAGCAGATCCTGATCGCTCGCTCCGTCGTATCCGGCGCCTTCCGCCATCGGACCCCCTCCCCCTCCGGTGAGACGTCAGCCCGTGAACTTCACGTCAGTGATGGCCTGCTTGTAGCCCGCGTTGCTGTACTGATCGCTTTCCGCGTGGGGCAGAGCGGTGAGCCAGACAAGAACGTACCGGCTCTTCACCTGCTTGGTGACCTTCACCGTCGCACTGGTCCCAGTCGTCGTGACGCTGCCGATCTGCGTCATGGAGTCCAGTGAGGAGGGCGACAGCGAGTCCGCCGCGTAGAGCTTCACCGTCGTGTGATCGCCGCTGTAGTAGAGCCCTATGGTCGCCGTGGAGACGTTCTGGGCCGAACCGAGGTCGTAGACGATGCCCACGCCCGGCTTGTACGGCGCGAGCACCGGGCCCCCTATGAAGCTGGAGGTCCGCCAGTACGTCGACGAGTTGCCGTCGTACGTCTTGTCGACGTCGCCCGGATGCTGGGCGTCGCCCTTCGCCACGAACTCCTCGGCGCCCTGGATCGCGAGCGTCTTGACCGGCTTCGTCTTGTCGCCGCTCTTGTCGTTCCCGTCCGTCGTCTGCGTCTGCTTCGTGTCCTCGGACTTGTTGCCCTGGTCCATAAGAGCGTCCGCGAGCTGCCAACTGCCCAGGCCCAGCGCGGCGATGAGCAACGCGGACACGGCCCACTTGAGGGCCTTGCCGGTGCGGCTCTGCAGCGGGGGCGGCGGGGTCGCCACGGTCTGCGGGCCACCGGGATGCGATGGGGAGCGGCCGTACGTGCCCTGTTGGTACGTCGTGCGCTGGTACTCGGGAGGTGCGGTGAACACCGGCTCCGGTGGGCGGATGCGGGGCATCTCGCCGATCGCCTTCACCAGCTCCTCCGGTGTGGTGCATGCCGCTTCGTGCCGGGAGGCCGTGGCACCGTCGTTGGCGAGCGCGCGCATGGCGAGCTCCGACAGACCGCGGTGAACACCTGCGCGCACCTGGTCCGGTGCGATGAGACCGACGCCCTTGGGCAGCCCGGACAGACCGTAGGCGTCGTCCTCGTACGGCCAGCGCTGGGTGAGCGCGGCGTACAGGAGCGCACCGATCGCCTCCGTGTCGGTGCGCTGCGGGGTGTCCGAACTGATGCCGCGCAGCGCCGCGTTGACGGCCAGACCACGGATGCGCCACTGGCCGGACGAGGTGCGCAGCACGGCGTTCGGGTTCAGGCGCAGATGGGCGAGGCCCTCGCGGTGCGCGGCGGCCATGGCCGAGGCGATCTGACTGACCATCTGGTAGGCGTCGTGCACCTCCAGCGGGCCCGGTGCCAGCAGCGCCGTCAGTTCCGTGGCGTCGGGCAGCCATTCGTGCACCACGTAGACGAGGTCGTTCTCCTCCACGGCGTCCAGGACCTGGACGAAGCGGGGATCACCCAGCAGCGCCGAGGAACGGGCCGCGGCCAACACGGAGCGGGCCCTCGAATGGTCCGCCGGCAGGATGTGGACGCCGACGGCACGGCGGAGCTTCTCGTCCACCGCGCGCCAACTGCTGAAGCCGTCCAGACGGGTGACGCACTCTTCGAGGCGATAGCGTCTGGCGAGTTTGTGACCGCTGTGCAGTTCGGGAGGTGAGGCCTTCTCGGTTCCCTCGATCCCGCCGCTCCCCTGTGCCTTGTCGCTTTCCGTGTCCCGCTCCGGGTTCTGGGCCACCCCGTCGGCCGTGGACTGGTCCGCCTTGGCGGTCAGCGGCTCGTCGCCGCTGTTGTCTGCCACGTCGACGGCAGCCGTGCTCCGTTCCGCCACCGTCGCTCCTGCCTCCCCATCCGTTGCACGCTGTCCGACGCCGAAACCAATTGTGCCCACAGTCTGCCGCTATGCACGACACACAGCGGCGGACGATGGTTGTGCGTGTGCCCCCGCCTCAGCGCCCCAAGCGCCCGCGCACCATGCCGACGAGGGAGTTGAGCTCCTCGATGCGCATGCGTCGGGCAGCGACGTAGAAGATTCCGAGCAGTACCGCACCGCCCACCAGAAGCGCGGCGAACGAGCCGACGACCCCCTGGCCGAGCGTATGACCGATCCCGTAGACGGCCGCACCACTGAGCAGTGCGGCCGGCACGGAGGCGATGCAGAGCCGAGCGTACGTCCGCAGCACACGAGCGCCGTCCAGGTCGCCGTCCAGCCGCTTGCGCAGCCGGTTCCAGGCGACCCCGACACCGATCGCGTAGGCGAGACCGTAAGAGGCGGCCATGCCGACCACGGCCCAGCGGGCCGGGAGCATGTAGTAACAGGCCACAGAGGCGCCCGCGTTGACCGCGGCCACGATGACGGTGTTGTAGAAGGGCGTCCGGGTGTCCTCGTAGGCGTAGAACGCGCGCAGGACGACGTACTGCACCGAGTACGGGATCAGGCCGAGGGCGAAGGCCATCAGCATGAAGCCCATGTTGGTGGCCTCGCTGGTCCCCGAGGAGCCGAAGATCAGGGTGCACATCGGGATGCCGAGCGCGAGGAGGCCGAAGGCGATCGGCACGATCGCCACGGCGGTCGTGCGCAGCCCCTGGGAGATATCGTCGCGGACGGCGCCTCGGTCGCCCTCCGCCGCCGAGCGTGAGATGCGCGGCAGCAGGGCGGCCATCAGGGAGACGGTGATGATCGCCTGGGGCAGGCCCCAGATGAGCTGTGCGTTGGCGTAGGCCGCGAAGCCGGTGCCGTCGACGGGCGAGGACTTGCCGGCCGAGGTGGACAGCTGGGTGACGACGAGCGCGCCGGCCTGGTTGGCGAGGACGAAGAGGACGGTCCACTTGGCGAGCGTCGCTGCCTTGCCGAGGCCGTGGCCCTTCCAGTCGAACCGCAGCCGCATCCGGAAGCCGGTCTCCCGCAGGTACGGGATCATCGCGAGCGCCTGGACGACGAGGCCGAGCAGCACACCGACGCCGAGGAGCCGCTGGGCCTCCGGAGGGATGTTCGTGACCTTCATGCCGGAGTCTGCGGAGGTGCCGTACACCCAGATGAACATGCCGAGCGTCACGATGATGACGATGTTGTTCAGGACCGGCGTCCACATCATCGCGCCGAACTTGCCGCGAGCGTTGAGGACCTGGCCCATCACGACGTGGATGCCCATGAAGAAGATCGAGGGCAGGAAGTAGCGGACGAAGGTGACGCCGACCTCGTTGGCCGCCGGGTCGCTGGCGACGGAGTCCGACAGCAGGCGGATCAGATATGGCGCGGCCAGGATCGCGAGCGCGGTGAGCGCACCCAGCGCCACCATGACGAGGGTCAGCAGCCTGTTGGCGAACGCCTCGCCGCCGTCCTCGTCCTCTTTCATGGCCCGGACGAGCTGAGGCACGAAGACGGAGTTGAGGCCGCCGCCGACCGTCAGGATGTAGATCATCGTCGGCAACTGGTAGGCGACCTGGAAGGTGTCACCGAGCAGGCCGACGCCCAGTGCCGAGACGATCAGCGCGGAGCGTACGAAGCCGGTCAGGCGGGAGACCATCGTGCCCGCCGCCATCACGGCGCTCGACTTCAGGAGACCCGTGGCCCGGCCGCCCTTCGCAGGAGCGGCCGCGGGCGCCGGCGCCGTCGGGGTGAGCTGCATCGTCGCATCGGACATCGGCTCCGGAGACGGTGCGGGGGGCACCTGGCCCGAGGACGGCGCAGGGGACGGGCCGGGCACCGCCGGGGGTTCCATCGGCGGGCGTCCGCCGCCCTGGCCCTGGTCCCGGAAGAGATGAGCGAAGGCGTCCGGCTCGTGGTACTCCTCGCTCGCCCCGGTCACCAGGTCGTCCACGCCCACGAACTGCGTCGTCCGGGCGTTGTCGCCGTACGGCAGGTACTGGGTGGGACCCTCCGGCTCCGGCGCTGGGGTCTGCGCCCACACACGGGGGTCGGGGGCGTACGGGGACTGCGGGGGCTGGGCGTAGAGCGGGGGCTGCGGCTGGTATGTGCCCGGAGGCGGCGGAGGGTGCGCGGCGCGGTCGTAGAGCGCCTCGGCGACCGGGTCCTGGGCGGAGAGGTCCTGCGCCCGGTAGGGGTCCTGGTCGTAGGCGTCCTGGAGGTACATGTCCGCGGGGGGCTGCGGCGGCACCTGGCCGTGTTCGGGCGGCGGGCTCTCGGAGTAGCCCGAGCCGCCCGCGCCCTGACCGCGGTCACCGTCGTACGGCGCGTTCATGGTTACCCCACCTCATCGTCCCCGGGCCCACCGGCCACGACATCGCTCAACGGTCCACTCTCTCACCCGTGCCGGACGGGTCGGCGCTTTCCGGTGCGGTGTCCGGTGTCGGGTCACTCGGCTGCTCCGGGTCGTCTGCCCGGGACGGAGTGCCGGACTCCTCCTTGAGACGGTCCTGAGGGCCTTCGGGGTTCTCGGGACCGTCGGGATCCTCGGCCGCCCCGTCGTCGGGGCCCTCCTCCTCCGCTTGGCGGGCGACGGCCCGCTTGCGGTGGGTGTACATCCGGAAGCCGGCGAGGACGAGGAGCAGGACACCGCCGCCGATGACCAACATGACGGTGGCCGTGACCTCGGTGACCTTGACGTCGAAGCTGACGGCCTGGCCGTACTCCTGGCCGTCCTCTGTGTAGAGCTGGGCGATCACGGCCACCTTGCCGTTGGCGTTCGCCGAGGTGGTGAACTTCACCGACTGGCTGTGGCCGCCGTTCACCGTGACCCGCTGCTCCTGGTAGGCCTTGCCGCCGATCTTCAGTCGCGTGGGGCTCGTCGAGGTGAGGCGCAGGAACAGGTGGCCGACGCCCTGCACCAGGTTGTTCTGCACGGTCACAGGGATCGTGGCACTGCGGCCCGAGAGTTTGGTCTCGGACTTGTCGATCAGCTTGACCTGGTTGGTGAGGTCTTCGAGATAGTCCAGCACGCCCTGGCGGAAGTTCGTGGCCTCGCCGGCCTCCCCGCGCCACGATGTGGACATCTCACGGTTCAAGGCCCGCCCGAAGGGGGTCACCACCCGGGACTCGTCGGTGAGGATCACGCGGAAGTTGTCGAGCTTGTCCTGGGTGGTCGCGATCTCCTCGAAGGCCGACTTCGGCAGCTCCTGCTTGCGCAGCGAGGACGGGTACGCGGAGGACGACGGGACCTTGGTGGTGGCGCTCGGGTCCGGCTTGGCCTTGGCCGCCGCGGCGAGATCCTGCGACTCGCTCCACTCGCTGCCCTGGAGGGTCGTCAGCGCCTCGGCCATCGCCTGGGCCTGGCTCGCGGTCGGCATGCGCTGCGGGGCGACGACGATGCTGCGCTGCTTGTCCGTCTGCAGGTCGAGCGCCAGGCTCTGGGCGAGGAACTGCTGCTCCGCGAGCGTGGCGGACCCGGCCTTCGTCAGATCCCCCTCGAACGCCGTCGAGAGCCGTGCGTCCGCGACCACGGCCGTCGTGCCGCCGCCGATGGGGCGGGCCGCGGAGGGCGTGTACGGCAGCCCGCCGGTCTCCTGGAGGCTGTCGCTGCGGGCGATCACCTTGTCGGCGCCTGCCGAGGTGGCGACCTTGATGATCGACGGGTCCACGGCGCCGTTCACCGGCCAGGCGAAGTCAGTGCTCGGCGTCACGTGAAGCACCGTCTCCACGGTGCTGGCGGCGACGTCGGTGGCGTCCTTGAGGTGGCTCAGCGAGCCGGTGACGCTGGTGCCGTTGTGGGCGAGGGACGCCAGGTCCGGGTCGGCGAAGGGGAGGGCGACGACCTCCTTGTCCGCCACCACCGACTGCAACTCGGCGAGCCATGCCTTGGCGACCGCCTGGTGGGTGCCGGTCGTCGTGGTGTCGCCGTCTCCCTGGATCTTGTAGCTGCGGGTCATCGCGTCCACGGAGGCCAGCAGGTCAGGGTCGATCACCCAGGTGACGTCGAGATCCTTGCCCAGCGACAGCATCTGGTCGAGCCGACCGCCCGGGGAGATCTCCTTCGCGAGGTCGTCATTGAGGAAGACCGGTGTCTGCTGCTCGTTGGAACCGGTCTGCGCCGTCATGTGGACGTTGGAGACGAGCGGCCACAGATACGTCGTCTTCGTCCTCGTGTCCGCCTCGTCGGGCTGCCATGGCAGGAACGTCCGCTGGATGCCCAGCACCTGCTCCCACGGCTGCGCCGAGGTCTGGCCGGAGAGCGAGACAGCGAGCGGGTAGACGCCGTCGTCGCCGAGGTCCAGCTTGTCGACCGGTACGGAGAGCGTGAAGGGCTCGGCGACGCCCGGAGTGAGCTTGGCGAACTTCTCGGTGTACTTGTCGCCGACCTCCGAGCCGTCGACGCCCTGGACGTAGTCGGTGCGCTTGGCGACGGTGTCGATCGCGGAGCGGGTGGTCAGTGCCTGTCCCAGGCGCAGGCCCACATGGGCGCCGGTGACCGCCTGCTTGCCGTTGTTCGTCACCGTCCCGGAGATGGTCAGCGTGTCCCCGTCCGTGGGGCTGCTGGGGCTGAACGTATCCACGGAGACGGACACGGTCTGCGAGCCGGAGGCGGCCTTCGCGGACGTCTGCTCGGCCGCACCGGCGGTGGCGACGGCGGACAACTGGAGGAGGCCGGCCAGCAGAGGCGCGCCGGCGAGCAGTGCGCCGGTGCGCCGCAGCCACCGGCGGGCAGGTGAGGGACTCATCCCCTGGAAGTCTGCCGCCTCGGCCACGCGCTCGCCCGTCCCTCGTCATCGTCAGTGGTCGTCGCAATGTGCGTCCACGCATGGTAACGATGCGCGCTGAGGGGAAGTGCCGCGGTCTGCTCCACAAGATCGGAGAACGGTGCCGGACCGTCCCGTATGTGCGCTTATCAAGGGGAGCACTGGTGTACGTCGTAAGGGCGTCGGTTGTGCGGGTATCTGCGGACGTGCCCGTGCACGTTTAATGGAGGCGCTCGCGGTGGCCTGGGCCACGTACCCTTTTCTGTTGTGCCGAACGCCAACGAAGACAAACCCAGTGCCCTGAGCCAGGCGCAGTACCGAGCGGACAGCGAACTGCTGCGAATGGCTCCCGTCACCGACGAACTCGCCCGCCGTTTTCAGGAGGCCGGGTTCTCCCTCGCCCTGGTCGGCGGCTCGGTACGGGACAGGTTGCTCGGCCGGCTCGACAACGATCTGGACTTCACGACGGACGCACGGCCCGAGAACGTACTGAAGATCGTCCGGCCGTGGGCGGACGCCGTGTGGGAGGTCGGGATCGCCTTCGGCACGGTGGGGGTGCAGAAGGACGGCTACCTGATCGAGGTGACCACGTACAGGTCGGAGGCCTACGACCGGACCTCACGCAAACCCGAGGTGTCGTACGGCGACTCCATCGAGGAGGACCTCATCCGGCGCGACTTCACGGTGAACGCGATGGCTGTCGCGCTTCCGGAGAAGGAGTTCGTCGACCCGCACGGCGGCCTTGACGACCTCGCGGCCCGGGTGCTGCGGACCCCGGGCACTCCCGAGGCGTCCTTCTCGGACGATCCTCTGCGGATGATGCGGGCGGCGCGGTTCGCCGCTCAGCTCGACTTCGAGGTCGCTCCCGAGGTGGTCGCCGCGATGAAGGAGATGTCGGGGCGGATCGAGATCGTCTCGGCCGAGCGGGTGCGGGACGAGCTGAACAAGCTGATCCTCTCCGCGAACCCTCGCAAGGGACTGACCCTGCTGGTCGACACCGGGCTCGCGGACCACGTCCTGCCCGAGCTTCCCGCCCTCCGTCTGGAGAGCGACGAGCACCACCGGCACAAGGATGTCTACGAACACACGCTGATCGTTCTGGAGCAGGCGATGGAACTGGAGGAGAACGGTCCCGACCTCACCCTCCGCCTGGCCGCGCTGCTGCACGACATCGGCAAGCCGCGGACCCGCCGTTTCGAGAACGACGGCCGGGTCTCGTTCCACCACCACGAAGTGGTCGGCGCGAAGATGACCAAGAAGCGCATGCTGGCGCTCAAGTACTCCAACGACCTGGTGAAGGACGTCTCGCGTCTCGTCGAACTCCACCTGCGTTTTCACGGCTACGGCACCGGCGAGTGGACCGACTCGGCCGTCCGCCGCTACGTCCGTGACGCCGGCCCACTCCTGGACCGCCTCCACAAGCTGACCCGCTCGGACTGCACCACACGGAACAAGCGCAGGGCCGCCACGCTGTCCCGTGCGTACGACGGTCTGGAAGAGCGCATCGCGCAGTTGCAGGAGCGGGAGGAGCTGGACTCGATCCGCCCCGACCTCGATGGAAACCAGATCATGGAGATCCTGGGCGTCCCGCCCGGGCCGGTCATCGGTCGTGCCTACAAGTTCTTGTTGGAACTGCGGCTGGAGAACGGGCCGATGGAGCATGACGCGGCCGTGGCCGCGCTCAAGGAGTGGTGGGCCTCGGAGAGCTGAGGTTGTGGAACGGGGTCATGTTTCACGTGAAACATGACCCGGACAGCAGCAGGGGCGGTGTTTCACGTGAAACATGAAACGCCGCCCCTCGCCGAGACTGTCCTACTTCGAGTAGTCCTTGAGGCAGAGCAGGAAGTCACTGCCGTCGCCGCTCTCCGTGTACGTGTACTGGAAGTCCTTGGCCGCCGCCGTGCACTTGGTGTTGGCCTCGGCCTCGGCGTAGTTGCCGCTGATCTTGGCCAGCACCGTGTACTGGGCCTTCGAGTCGCTGCACTTCACGACCTCAAGGTCCGGGTTTGTGTCACTGATGCTGCCGCGGTGCATGCAGTCGCCGACCTTGGCGGTGTCGGCGTCGTCCTGGCTCGATATGTAGCTGAAGATGGCCGCGCCGGCAGCGATCACGATGATGACGACGAGGCGGATCATCTTGAAGCTGAACCTGCGCCTCGGCTGTTGCGGGACCGGAGCGAAGGGCACTCCGCCCTGCGGCGGGAAGCCGGGCTGGCCGGGCTGCTGCGGGTAGCCGCCCTGGGGCGGGTACGGGGCCTGGGGCTGCGGCGGGTAGGGAGCCTGTGCCTGCGGCGGGTACGGAGCCTGCGCCTGGGGCTGGCCGTAGGGCTGCTGGCCCTGGGCGTATGGGTTCGGGCTCTGAGGCGGCGGAGTTGTCATTCGGGGTCCCCCCTGGAACGTGGGCGCATGACGCGGCATGGCACGCGGCATGGTGCGAAGTAAGACGGACGTAAGTTACCGGGCCCCACTGACACCGCTGTGACCCGGATGGACTCCGTGTCAGTGATGTGACACTTTCCGGCGCTCAAAGCGGGCCATAGCCGCAGCAACTGCTCCGTAGACGACGGCGACCGTGATCACCAGCACCGCTGAGCGGCCGTCAGGGGGAAGCATGAGGGCGGCTATCGCTGCCGCGCCCACGAAAGCGACGTTGAACAGCACGTCGTAGACGGAGAAGATGCGGCCGCGGAAGCCGTCGTCGACCGAGAACTGCACGATCGTGTCCGTGGCGATCTTCGCGCCCTGTGTGGTCAGGCCCAGGACGAAGGCCGCCGCCAGTATCGGGGCGGTGGCGAACGGGAGGCCGAGGGCCGGTTCCAGGATCGCGGCGCCCGCGGCGCACACGGCGATCCAGCGGCTGGGGCCGAGCCGTCCCGCGGCCCAGGGCGTCACCACTGCCGCCACGAAGAAACCGGCGCCGGACACCCCCAACGCCAGCCCCAGCAGGCGCAGTCCGTCGTCCGGGGTCGAGGACAGGGCATACCGGCAGAGCATCAACAGCAGGACGGTCAGGGCGCCGTAGCAGAACCGCATCAGGGTCATCGCGACGAGGGCTCGGACCGCCTTCCGGCGCTTCGGCGCGGCGAGGTGCCGCACCGCCGCCGTCAGGCCCCGGGCGGTGCCGACGAGTGCCGTCGCCAGCCGGGGCCGGGTCAACGCCTGGTCGGGGCCGAGGAGTTCGGGGGCCATGCGCAGCGAGGTGAGGGCCGCGCACAGGTAGAGGACGGCCCCCAGCAGCACCACGGCGGCGTCGGTGTCCGCGACCAGCAGGCGTACGAGAAAGGCGAGACCGCCGCCCACAGTCGCCGCCAGCGTTCCGGCCGTGGGGGAAAGGGAGTTGGCGACGACGAGTCGCTCGTCGTCGACCACGCGAGGGAGGGCGGCGGAGAGGCCCGCGAGGACGAAGCGGTTGACGGCGGTCACGCACAGGGCGGACACGTAGAAGAGCCAGTCGGGGACGTGGCTCACGATCAGGACAGCCGTCACCGTGGCCAGCAGGGCGCGCAGCAGGTTGCCGTAGAGGAAGACCTGCCGGCGGCGCCAACGGTCCAGGAGGACGCCGGCGAAAGGGCCGATCAAGGAGTACGGGAGGAGCAGTACCGCCATCGCGGAGGCGATCGCGCCGGCCGAGGTCTGTTTCTCCGGGGAGAAGACGACGTAGGCGGCGAGTGCGACCTGGTAGACGCCGTCCGCGCCCTGGGAGAGCAGCCGTACGGCGAGCAGGCGCCGGAAACCCTGGAAGCGCAGGAGGATGCGCAGGTCACGGACGACGGCCATGGGCACAGCCTCACATACGTCGAGGGTCCCCGGGCGGATGCCCCGGGGACCCTCGACAGCCGAACGGCGGGTCCTATCGCTCGACCTCGCCCTTGATGAACTTCTCGACATTGGCGAAGGCCTCGTCGTCGAAGTACTGGACCGGCGGGGACTTCATGAAGTAGCTCGACGCGGAGAGGATCGGGCCGCCGATGCCGCGGTCCTTGGCGATCTTCGCGGCGCGCAGGGCGTCGATGATGACACCCGCGGAGTTCGGGGAGTCCCAGACCTCCAGCTTGTACTCCAGGTTCAGCGGGACGTCGCCGAAGGCGCGGCCTTCGAGGCGCACGTAGGCCCACTTGCGGTCGTCGAGCCACTGGACGTAGTCCGAGGGACCGATGTGGACGTTCTTCTCGCCCAGGTCGCGGTCCGGGATCTGCGAGGTGACGGCCTGCGTCTTGGAGATCTTCTTGGACTCCAGGCGGTCGCGCTCCAGCATGTTCTTGAAGTCCATGTTGCCGCCGACGTTGAGCTGCATCGTGCGCTCAAGGCGGACACCGCGGTCCTCGAACAGCTTCGCCATCACGCGGTGCGTGATGGTGGCGCCGACCTGCGACTTGATGTCGTCGCCGACGATCGGGACACCGGCCTCGGTGAACTTGTCCGCCCACTCCTTGGTGCCGGCGATGAAGACCGGGAGGGCGTTGACGAAGGCGACCTTGGCGTCGATGGCGCACTGGGCGTAGAACTTCGCCGCGTCCTCGGAACCGACGGGCAGGTAGCAGATCAGGACGTCGACCTGCTTGTCCTTGAGGACCTGGACCACGTCGACCGGGGTCTCGGCGGACTCCTCGATCGTCATGCGGTAGTACTTGCCCAGGCCGTCAAGGGTGTGACCGCGCTGGACCGTGACGCCCCTGTTCGGGACGTCGCAGATCTTGATGGTGTTGTTCTCACTGGCACCGATGGCGTCGGAGAGGTCGAGACCGACCTTCTTCGCGTCGACGTCGAATGCGGCGACGAACTCGACGTCACCGACGTGGTAGTCGCCGAACTGGACGTGCATCAGACCCGGGACCTTGGAGGTCGGGTCGGCGTCCTTGTAGTACTCGACGCCCTGTACCAGTGAGGCGGCGCAGTTGCCCACGCCGACGATGGCTACGCGAACCGAACCCATTCCGGTTGCTCCCTGTGTGTGCGAGGTGAGGCCCTGACTGGACCTCATGTGGTGGTGTCATCGGACGGATCCGGCCCGGGGGTGGCACCCCCGAGCCGGGGCAGGCCGCCCGACTCCCCAGATGTGCTGTCCTGCTGAGCGGTGCCGTCCGGAGCGGGACCCTTGAGGTCCCGTCCGGCCCGCTCGCTCTCGATGAGCTCGTTCAGCCAGCGCACTTCGCGCTCCACGGACTCCATTCCGTGGCGCTGGAGCTCAAGGGTGTAGTCGTCGAGGCGCTCCCGGGTCCGGGCCAGGGAGGCGCGCATCTTCTCCAGACGCTCCTCCAGCCGGCTGCGGCGGCCTTCCAGGACGCGCATGCGCACGTCGCGTGACGTCTGCCCGAAGAAGGCGAAACGAGCGGCGAAATGTTCGTCCTCGTACGCGTCGGGACCCGTCTGCGAGAGCAGCTCCTCGAAGTGCTCCTTACCTTCCGCCGTCAACCGGTAGACGATCTTGGCGCGACGCCCCGCGAGTGAGGCGGTGAGGGCGTCCTCAGGAGTGTTCCCCGGTTCCTCGATCAACCAGCCGTTGGCGACCAGCGTCTTGAGGCAGGGGTAGAGCGTCCCGTAGCTGAACGCACGGAACACACCCAGTGACGTATTGAGTCGTTTGCGCAGCTCATAGCCGTGCATCGGGGATTCACGGAGCAGGCCGAGGATGGCGAACTCAAGGATGCCGGAGCGCCGGCTCATCGTCGCCTCCTCCCTGTCCGTGGTCCGACCGTGACGGCCTTTATGCCGAGCTGATGTATCGACTCGATACATCCAGACGATAGAACGGCCTTCCGGATGCGACAAGTGGGGAGGGGGTGAGCGGCATCACATCACCGATTCGTTGGAATCAAGTTGCCTGATTTGGGGTGAACTTCGGGGCTAAGCAGGTTTTGACGGTGCGTAGTCTGTGCGGCATGCACACCACCGGGAACCAAGTGACGCGTGGGGGCGTCAACGTCCCCGGTGCGGTACGGGTGAATGCAGCACCGACCACATCCGTACTTCGGGGGGACCGGAAACCAGCCGCCGTTTCCAGGCGCGCACGGGTGCGCCTGCCCGAGGAGTAATCGTTCGATGAGCGAGCACCGTCGCAAACCGCCGCAGCCGCAGGGAGGCGGACGTGCCGCGGACCGACGCGGTCAGTCCGGACCGACCTCCGGCCGCCGCGCGGCACCGCGAGGCGCCACCACCGGGTCTCCATCCGATTCCTATGGGTCGAACCCCGCCGAGTCGCGGGGTGAACAGCGCCAGTACGGCAGTCGGGCCGAAGCCCGTCGGGCCGCGCAGAGAGGCGGCGGCCGTCGCAGAGGGGCCGAGCCCGCCGGTCGCGGCCCTGGTGGCCCGAACGGGCCCGGTCGCGGCAGAGGACGCGCTCCCGCGCCCGGCAAGAAGCGGTTCATCGACTATCCGCGCTTCGACAAGTACGGATGGCGCCGCTGGATGCCGTCCTGGAAGCTTGTCTCCGGCCTGTGCCTCTTCTTCTTCGGCAGCCTCGTGGCCGCGGTCGGTATCGGCTACGCGATGGTCGGCATCCCCAGCGAGAACACCGCGGCCAAGTCGCAGAACAACGTCTACTACTGGTCCAACGGCGACCAGATGGTCGCCACGGGCACCGGGGCGAACCGCCAGAACATCACCATCGACCAGATCCCCAAGGCCATGCAGTGGTCGGTGATCTCGGCCGAGAACAAGAGCTTCTACACGGACTCGGGCGTCGACCCCATGGGTATCGCCCGAGCCCTGGCCAACATGGCCCGGGGCGGTGAGACGCAGGGTGGTTCGACGATCACCCAGCAGTTCGTGAAGAACACCTACCTGAGCCAGGAACAGACGATCACCCGTAAGTTCAAGGAGATGTTCATCTCCATCAAGGTGGGCACGCAGCTCAGCAAGCAGCAGGTCTTGCAGGGCTATCTGAACACCTCGTACTACGGCCGTGGCGCCTACGGCATACAGGCAGCCGCGCAGACCTACTACGGCGTGGACGCGGTCAAGCTCACGCCGAGCCAGTGCGCCTTCCTCGCGGCACTGCTGAAGGGCCCGACGTACTACGACCCGATCGGCGCCACGAGCATCGACCCCGCGGCGACCGCCGCTGCCAACCTCACGCGTTCCAAGGCCCGCTGGGGCTGGATCCTCGAACAGATGCACAACGACAAGCGCATCACGGACGCCGAGTACCAGACGGCCATCAAGAAGTACCCCATGCCCCAGGGCCTGAAGGCGACCAAGGGCATGACCGGCCAGATCAGTTATCTGGTCGACACGGCCAAGAAGTACGTCCTGAACCACTCGGACATCTCGCAGACCGAGTTCGACCAGGGTGGCTTCCAGATCTACACGACCTTCCAGAAGGACAAGGTCAACGAACTGAGCGCGGCCGTGAAGAAGGTCCAGAAGGAACGCATCGACCCGAAGAAACGGAACCTGGACAAGTACGTCCAGTTCGGCGCGGCGTCGGTGGTGCCCAACGACGGAGCGATCGTCGCCCTCTACGGCGGCGACGGCTACGAGAACGGCCACTTCACCAACAACGCCGACACCTCGGGTGTCCCGGTGGGTTCGACCTGGAAGCCGTTCGTGCTCGCCGCGGCCATGGAATACGGCACGTACAAGACCGACGGCGTCGGAATCTCGCCGCTCAGCAAGTACAACGGCAACGATCATCTCAAGGTCAGAAACCAGGATGGCTCGTATGTCCTGAACAAGGACAACTCGCTCTTCTACCAGAACAACGAGAGCGACCACGCCTGGGGCTACATCACGCTGCGGAAGGCGATGGAGCAGTCCATCAACACACCGTTCGTGCAGTTGGGCATGGATGTGGGGAACTCGAAGGTGCGGGACGTGGCCAAGGCCTCCGGCATCCTCGACGACAGCTTCGCCACGCTGAACGCGTCGTTCGCCATCGGTACGTCGACCCCGAGCGCGATCCGGATGGCCGACGCCTATGCGACGTTCGCCGCCTCGGGCAAGCAGGCGGACCCGTATTCGGTGACCGCGGTCAAGCACGACGGCCAGCCGGTGTCCGGCTTCACCAAGCCTGCGGTGAAGCAGGCGGTGCCGGACAACGTGGCGAACAACGTCACGGACACCCTGGAGAACGTCATCCAGAACGGTACGGCGGAGGGCGCGAAGGCTCTGGGCCGTACGGCGGCCGGCAAGACCGGTACCACCGACAGCAACAAGTCAGCGTGGTTCGTCGGATACACCCAGCAACTCTCGACGTCGATCGCGATGTTCAGGGAAGACCCCAAGAACGCCAAACTGCTCTCCATGAACGGCACGGCGGGAGTGGCGTCCATCCACGGTGGTGACATTCCGACGTCGATCTGGACCGAGTACATGGAGTCCGCGCTGAAGGGCAAGTCCGACCCCGGCTTCCCGGACGCGACCAAGATCGACAACGTGGAGGACGAGGCCGGTGCCCCGTCTCCCACTCCGACGATCGTGGTGACGCCGAGCGAGACGCCCAGTGCGACGCCGAGCGCGACACCCAGTGAGACGCCGAGCGCGACACCTTCGGCGACCGAGTCCTGCCAGTTCAGCTGGCAGTGCAGCGACACCGGTGGCACCGACGGAGGTACGACGTCCACGCCGACGGATACAGCCACTGCCACGGAAAGCAGCGGCACCAGTAGAGGCAACGGCAATGGGGGCATCTTCGGAGGCTCAAACGGTTAGCCGTCATATCGCCCGTCAAGGGTGTTTCACGTGAAACATGGGCCGTCGCATCCACCGGGTGCGACGGCCCTCGGCGTACTCCTAGGCACGTACGGCAGGATGTGCCCATGCCCAGTGCAGAACTGACGCCCACGAGCGTGCACGAGCCGGATCCGGTCCGGCCGACCAAGGATGACGAGGTCGCCGCCGCCGGTAGTGAACTGATCGGTGGCCCCATCGGCCGACGCGCCCTCCTCGGGACGTCCTGGTGGACGCCCGTGCGGGTCGTCGCGCTGGTGGCGATCGGCATCTTCGCCCTCGGCCTGGTCCAGAAGGCGCCCTGCTACGACAGCGGGTGGTTCTTCGGCGCCAGCTCGCAGTACACGCACGCGTGCTACTCGGACATTCCGCACCTCTATCAGGGGCGCGGTTTCGCCGACGGGCTCGTGCCGTACTTCGACAAGCTGCCCGGCGACATGCAGTACCTCGAATACCCGGTGCTGACGGGTGTGTTCATGGAGGTGGCCGCCTGGCTCACGCCGGGCAGCGGCAGCATCCAGCACCAGGAACAGTGGTACTGGATGGTCAACGCCGGGATGCTGATGGTGTGCGCGGCCGTGATCGTCGTATGCGTCAGCCGCACGCATGCCCGCCGGCCCTGGGACGGACTGCTGGTCGCCCTGGCGCCCGCCTTCGCGCTGACCGCAACCATCAACTGGGACCTGCTGGCGGTCGCTCTGACGGCCGCGGCGATGCTGATGTGGTCGCGGGGCCGTTCGCTCGCTTTCGGCGTCCTGTTGGGCCTTGCAACGGCCGCCAAGCTCTATCCCGTCTTCCTGCTCGGCCCGTTGTTCCTGCTGTGCTGGCGCGCGGGCAAGTGGCGGGACTTCGGGAAGGCGTTCGGTGGAACCGCCGTCGCCTGGCTGGCGGTGAACCTGCCGGTCATGCTCTTCGCCTTCGACGGCTGGTCGAAGTTCTATACGTTCAGCCAGGAACGGGGCGTCGACTTCGGTTCCTTCTGGCTGATCCTGGCTCAGAACTCCACCGACCCGCTCAGCACCGACACCGTCAACACACTCGCCACCTTGCTGATGCTGCTGTGCTGCGGAGCCATCGCTGCGCTCACGCTGACCGCTCCGCGCCGGCCGCGCTTCGCCCAACTGGCCTTCCTGATCGTCGCGGCGTTCATCCTGACCAACAAGGTCTACTCGCCGCAGTACGTCCTGTGGCTGGTCCCCCTGGCCGTGCTGGCCCGGCCGAAGTGGCGGGACTTCCTGATCTGGCAGGCGTGCGAGGTGGCGTACTTCCTGGGGATCTGGATGTACCTCGCCTACACGACCAGCGGAGACGCCCACAAGGGCCTGCCGACCGACGGCTACCACTGGGCCATCGGCCTGCACCTCCTGGGCACGCTCTACCTGTGCGCCGTGATCGTGCGCGACATCCTCATGCCGGAGCGGGACGTGGTGCGCCTGGCCGGTGACGACGACCCCTCGGGTGGTGTGCTCGACCGGGCGGAGGACGTGTTCGTGTTCGGGGCCGCGGCCCGTCCCGGGCGGCACGCCGCCCCCTTCGACGGACCGCAGGTGGAGTGGGGCAACGAAGGGCCGGCCGGTCGTTCGCTCTGAGCGAACAAAGTCTGGAGAGACCACGCGAAAGGCCGTACACGGAACCTTCCGTGTACGGCCTTTCGGCTTGTTCGGGGGCCGCTCAGCGATCCACGATGCGGTCGAACTGCGTGGTGGTGTGCCGCAGATGGGCCACCAGTTCCTCGCCGACCTTCGGCTCGGCCGCCTCCGCCGGCACGAACAGGATCGAGACCTGCATGTGCGGGGGCTCGGCGAACCAGCGCTGCTTGCCGTCCCAGACGAACGGAGAAAGGTTCCGGTTGACCGTGGCCAGGCCGGCGCGGGCGACGCCCTTGGCGCGCGGCATGACGCCGTGGAGCGCCTTGGGGGCCTCCAGGCCCACCCCGTGCGAGGTACCGCCCGCCACGACCACCAGATAGCCGTCCGAGGCCGCCTTCTGCTGCCGGTAGCCGAAGCGGTCGCCCTTCGAGACGCGGGTGACGTCCAGGACCGCGCCGCGGTACTCGGTGGCCTCGTGGTCCCCCAGCCACAGTCGGGTGCCGATACGGGCCCGGAAGCGGGTCTGCGGGAACTGCTGCTGCAGCCGGGCGAGTTCCTCGGCCTTGAGGTGGCTGACGAACATCGTGTGCAAGGGCAGCCGGGCCGCACGCAGCCGGTCCATCCAGCCGATGACCTCCTCGACGGCGTCCGAGCCGTCGGTGCGGTCCAGCGGGAGGTGGATGGCGAAGCCTTCCAGGCGGACGTTCTCTATGGCCGTGTGCAGTTGCGGCAGTTCCCGCTCGCTCACTCCGTGACGCTTCATCGAGGACATCACCTCGATCACCACACGGGCACCCACGAGGCCGTACACCCCGTCGATGGACGACACCGAGCGGATCACCCGGTCCGGCAGGGGTACGGGCTCCTCGCCGCGGCGGTACGGCGTCAGCACCAGCAGGTCACCACCGAACCAGTCCTTGATCCGGGCGGCCTCGTACGTCGTGCCGACGGCGAGGACGTCCGCGCCCAGGCGCGTCGCCTCCTCCGCCAGCCGTTCGTGCCCGAAGCCGTAGCCGTTGCCCTTGCAGACCGGGACGAGCCCGGGGAACTGCCCGGCAACATGCTTGTGATGCGCCCGCCAGCGCGCGGTGTCGACGTAGAGCGTGAGCGCCATGGCCGGACCTGGAACCTTTCTGGTGGCTGCGGTGTATCAGAGGTATGAGAGCTATCGACGGTATCGAAGCGAGGACCGTGAGGTCAGCGGCGCGACATGTAGATGTCGAGCGCCTTGTGGAGCAGCTTGTTCAGCGGGAAGTCCCACTCGCCGAGGTACTCGGCGGCCTGCCCGCCGGTGCCCACCTTGAACTGGATCAGACCGAAGAGGTGGTCGGTCTCGTCCAGCGAGTCGGAGATGCCGCGCAAGTCGTAGACGGTGGCGCCGAGCGCGTAGGCGTCACGCAGCATCCGCCACTGCATCGCGTTCGAGGGCCGGACCTCACGCCCGATGTTGTCGGAGGCGCCGTAGGAGTACCAGACGTGACCGCCGACCACGAGCATCGTCGCCGCCGACAGGTTCACCCCGTTGTGCCGGGCGAAGTACAGCCGCATCCGGTTGGGGTCCTCGGTGTTGAGGGCCGTCCACATGCGCTGGAAGTACGACAACGGGCGGGGCCGGAAGTGGTCGCGGACGGCAGTGATCTCGTACAGCCGCTGCCATTCCTCAAGGTCGTGGTAGCCCCCCTGGACGACCTCGACACCGGCCTTCTCGGCCTTCTTGATGTTGCGACGCCACAACTGGTTGAAGTTCTTGTGGACTTCTTCGAGAGAGCGGTTCGCGAGCGGCACCTGGTAGACGTAGCGGGGCTGGACGTCGCCGAAGCCGGCGCCGCCGTCCTCACCCTGCTGCCAACCCATACGGCGCAGCTTGTCCGCCACCTCGAAGGCGCGCGGTTCGATGAAGTCGGCCTCGATGTCCCGCAGCCGCTTCACATCCGGGTTCTGGATGCCGGCCTTGATGGAAGTGGCCTCCCAGCGCCGGATGATGACCGGCGGGCCCATCTTCACCGAGAAGGCGCCCTGCTGCTTGAGGTGGGCGAGCATCGGCTGGAGCCAGTCGTCCAGGTTCGGCGCGAACCAGTTGATGACCGGGCCCTCGGGCAGATAGGCCAAGTAGCGCTTGATCTTGGGGAGTTGCCGGTACAGGACGAGGCCTGCGCCGACCAGCTCGCCGGTCTTCTCGTCGATCCAGCCGAGGCTCTCGGAGCGCCACTCCGCCTTCACATCAGCCCATGCCGGGACCTGCATGTGGCTCGCCGAGGGCAGACTCTGGATGAATGCCAGATGCTGCTCACGGCTGATGGTCCTCAGGGTCAGGCTCATTCGGGGCGCTCCTCGGGCTGGTGTGTCCCCATGGGTACAGGGGCTCCGGCTCTCGCGCCGAAGCCTACTGCGCCTTGCGAGCGCCCCGACTGGGCGTATGCAACCTTCGCCTCGGCCTGTGGGCCGCCGAGGCGTTCCGTGGTGTTTTACGCGGTGTTCGGAGTGCGGCTTCCGGGCCGTCAGCTGATGACGCCGCCGAACAGACCGCCGTGGGCCATGCCGAGGAAGAATCCGACACCTGCGGCACCGAGACCCAGGATCAGGCCGAAGCGCTCCCTCGTCGTCTCGGAGATCCACTGCCCGTAGGCGCCGGTGAGGATCCCCAGCAGGCCGGTCCACGAGCTGAGCAGATGCAGGTGGTGGAAGAAGCCCGTGATGAACGCGGTCAGCCCGAGCACCAGGGTCACCGCGAGCAGCGTGTCCTGGAGCGGATGGGGCTTGCCGTCTGTGGCGAAAAGAGAACCGGCGGTATTGGGTCGCAATGCCTGTGCCATGTGGCACCTCCTGCGGAAGGCGGCGCTTCGTTGCGCCGGACACACCCGATGTGTACAGATTGACGCTCTCCGCCACCGGATTTCAACCGGAAGGCTGTGTGCGGGTACTCTGTACCCTCTGCACCGGTGTCTGCCCATGCCACGGCTCGGAATCCCCGCAAGGGGCACCCGATGTCAGTGGCGGCTGTTTTACTGGCACACACTGTTGCTTACGCATCACAACCCTCCTGCCACGGATCGACCGTGGCCGCTGAGTCCAAAGGAGGTGGGTTCCACATGCGTCACTACGAGGTGATGGTCATCCTCGACCCCGATCTGGAGGAGCGCGCTGTCTCCCCCCTGATCGAGAACTTCCTCTCCGTCGTCCGTGAGGGCAACGGAAAGGTCGAGAAGGTCGACACCTGGGGCCGTCGTCGTCTCTCGTACGAGATCAAGAAGAAGCCCGAGGGCATCTACTCGGTCATCGACCTGCAGGCCGAGCCTGCGGTCGTCAAGGAGCTCGACCGCCAGATGAACCTGAACGAGTCGGTCCTCCGGACCAAGGTCCTCCGCCCCGAGACCCACTGAACTTCCTAGTTCAGCGGTACTTGGGATTCGAGTAGCAGCAACCCCGCAGCAAAACCGCCGAGAGGTTCCCCCATGGCAGGCGAGACCGTCATCACCGTCGTCGGAAACCTGACCGACGATCCCGAGCTGCGCTTCACCCCGTCCGGCGCCGCCGTCGCGAACTTCACGATCGCGTCGACGCCCCGGACGTTCGATCGCCAGGCCAACGAGTGGAAGGACGGCGACGCGCTGTTCCTCCGTGCGTCGATCTGGCGTCAGGCCGCAGAGAACGTCGCCGAATCGCTGACGCGCGGTATGCGCGTCGTCGCTCAGGGACGACTGCGGCAGCGTTCGTACGAGACCCAGCAGGGCGAGAAGCGAACGGTCGTGGAGCTCGAGGTCGACGAGATCGGCCCCTCGCTGCGCTACGCGACTGCCAAGGTCACCAAGACCCCCGGTGGTCGTGGCGGTGGCCAGGGTGGTGGCGGTGGCTACGGCGGTGGCGGCCAGCAGGGTGGCGGTGGCTGGGGTGGAAACTCCGGTGGCGGTCAGCCGGCCGGCGGTGCTCCCGCCGATGACCCGTGGGCCAGCGGCGCTCCCGCCGGTGGCAACCAGGGCGGCGGCGGTGGCGGCTGGGGTGGAAACTCCGGCGGCTCCGGCGGTGGCGGCGGCTACTCGGACGAGCCCCCCTTCTAGGCCTTCGGGCCGAGGGTGGGTCGTACCCACACTTCTTGATCACACAGGAGATACACCATGGCGAAGCCGCCTGTGCGCAAGCCGAAGAAGAAGGTCTGCGCATTCTGCAAGGACAAGGTCCAGTACGTGGACTACAAGGACACGAACATGCTGCGGAAGTTCATTTCCGACCGCGGCAAGATCCGTGCCCGCCGGGTGACCGGCAACTGCACGCAGCACCAGCGTGACGTCGCCACGGCTGTGAAGAACAGCCGTGAGATGGCGCTGCTGCCCTACACCTCCACCGCGCGATAAGGGAAGGGTGACCGACTAATGAAGATCATCCTCACCCACGAGGTCTCCGGCCTCGGTGCCGCGGGCGACGTCGTCGACGTCAAGGACGGTTACGCTCGCAACTACCTGATCCCGCGGAAGTTCGCTATCCGCTGGACCAAGGGTGGCGAGAAGGACGTCGAGCAGATCCGTCGTGCTCGCAAGATCCACGAGATCCAGACCATCGAGCAGGCCAACTCCGTGAAGGCCCAGCTCGAAGGCGTCAAGGTTCGTCTGGCAGTCCGCTCCGGCGACGCCGGTCGTCTCTTCGGTTCCGTCACCCCGGCCGACATCGCTTCCGCGATCAAGGCTTCCGGTGGCCCCGAGGTCGACAAGCGTCGTATCGAGCTGTCTACCCCGATCAAGACCCTGGGCGCCCACGAGACGTCCGTGCGTCTGCACCCCGAGGTTGCCGCCAAGGTCAACATCGAGGTCATCGCGGCCTGACCGCTGCGCTCGGCATAGCTGAGAGAGGGGCCGCACCCGTTGGGGTGCGGCCCCTCTGCTGTGTCTGGGACCGCAGGATGTCGGCCCGCGGGGTGGGTTGGAGTCGGCGCTACAACTCGCATGTTTCACGTGAAACGTGGCGGCGCGCGGTGTTTCACGTGAAACGGTCAGCGGGTCGCGCCAGTGACGATCCAGCGGCCCGAGCGGGCTCGCAGCAAGAGGGTCAGCATGCGCACCGCCATCATCAGGGTCATCGCTCCCCAGAGTGCGGTCAGTCCGGCGCCGAAGGTCGGTACGAGCAGGGCCGCGGGGGCGAAGACCGCCAGGGTCACCAGCATCGCCCCCGCAAGATAGGGGCCGTCCCCCGCGCCCATCAGTACTCCGTCCAGGACGAAGACGACACCGCAGATCGGTTGCGAGAGCGCCACCATGATCAAGGCGGGCAGGGCAGTGTCCTTGACGGTGGGGTCGCTGGTGAACAGCGGGAGGAAGAGCGGGCGGGTCAGGATCACCAGGAGGCCGAGTACCACTCCGACGGCGATACCCCACTGCACCATGCGACGGCATGCGGCTCGAGCGCCCTGGGGGTCGTTCGCACCGAGGTAGCGGCCGATGATGGCCTGGCCTGCGATCGCGATGGCGTCGAGTGCGAAGGCCAGCAGGGACCACAGGGACAGGATGATCTGGTGCGCGGCTATGTCGGCGTCTCCGAGGCGGGCGGCGACGGCCGTGGCGATCAGAAGAATCGCTCTCAAGGAGAGGGTGCGCACGAGAAGAGGGGCGCCGGCCTGTGCAGAGGCTCTGATCCCTGAGGCGTCGGGTCTGAGAGAAGCTCCGTGTCGGCGGGCTCCGCGGACGACCACGAAGAGATAGACGGCAGCCATGCCCCATTGGGCGATGACGGTGCCCCAGGCGGAGCCGGCGATGCCGAGGTCGGCACCGTAGACCAGCCCCACATTGAGGGCTGCGTTGGCGATGAAGCCTGAGATGGCGACGTACAGCGGTGTCCTGGTGTTCTGCAGCCCACGTAGAACTCCGGTGGCGGCGAGGACGATCAGCATGGCCGGGATACCGATGGCGGAGATCCGCAGATAGGTCGTCGCGTAGGGGGCCGCGGTGGCCGAGGAGCCGAAGAGGTCGACCAGAACCGGCGCCGAGGGGAGGACGACGGCTATGACGATGGCACCGATCAGCAGGGCGAGCCAGATGCCGTCCATGCCCTGGCGTATGGCTGCTTGGAGATCACCCGCGCCCACCCGTCGGGCGACGGCTGCCGTGGTGGCGTAGGCAAGGAAGACGAAGACACTCACGGCTGTCGTCAGGAGGGCGGAGGCCACGCCGAGTCCGGCGAGTTGTGCCGTGCCGAGATGGCCGACGATCGCGCTGTCGGCCATGACGAAAAGGGGCTCGGCGACGAGTGCGCCGAAGGCCGGGACGGCCAGCATGACGATCTCTCGGTCGTGCTGTCGTCGAGTGGCCTTGGTGGCCGCAGGAGCCTGTGTCATGAGCACTAATCTAATCGTCCACAGGTAAGAGATGCAACTACTCTATGACCCTTACCTCTGGTCTCACATCGTGTCCTCTCGCGCACTGTTCGAAGTGATCTTGATCCCGCTGGGGAAGTTTTTCTTCTGCACAGCCGGTGGATGGGGAAAGTGCAGGTCAGATAGGCCGTAATCAAAGTGGCGGGGTCTTGTTCACAGGACTGTCCACCGGGTCGTGCACAGGTTTTGGCGGGTTCTCCACAGCATCCGAGCCGTCGTCCACATGGCCTGTGGATAACCAGATTGGCTGACGGTGCCCACAGGCCTACGGTGGACCGGCGCCCGCTCCGTCCGTCGGCCTGAGAACCATCACAAAACCGACGCGCCCGTACCGGAGTTGGGCGTCTCATTTGTCAGTGCCGTGCCGTAGAAATGAGGGGCACGGCGAGGTCCGCTCGGCGGACGGGAGGAGGTGGCTCGGTTGAGTATTTCCGAGCCCTTGGACGACCCGTGGGCCGAGAGCGGTCCAAGTGATCGTCTGCCTGCTTCCCGACGACGAGGTGACGGAGGTCGGGGCCGCGACGAACAGCACGACCGCGGCAGAGAGGGCAGCGAGTGGGAGGGCGCCGGCTCGGCCTTCGAACGTGTGCCGCCGCAGGACCTTGATGCGGAGCAGTCCGTACTCGGCGGCATGCTGCTGTCCAAGGACGCCATCGCCGATGTCGTCGAAGTCCTCAAGGGCCACGACTTCTACAAGCCCGCGCACGAGACGATCTACCAGGCGATCCTCGACGTCTACGCCAAGGGCGAGCCGGCCGACCCGATCACCATCGCCGCCGAACTCACCAAGCGCGGCGAGATCAACAAGGTCGGCGGCGCATCGTATCTGCACACGCTCGTCCAGACCGTGCCGACGGCGGCGAACGCGGAGTACTACGCGGAGATCGTCCATGAGCGGGCCGTCCTGCGGCGTCTGGTCGAAGCCGGTACGCGTATCACCCAGATGGGGTACGCGGCCGACGACGACGTCGACGAGATCGTCAACCGGGCCCAGGCCGAGATCTACGCGGTCACCGAGCAGCGGACCAGCGAGGACTACCTTCCGCTCGGCGACATCATGGAGGGCGCGCTCGACGAGATCGAGGCGATCGGCTCTCGCAGCGGCGAGATGACGGGTGTGCCCACCGGGTTCACGGACCTCGACTCGCTCACCAACGGTCTGCACCCGGGCCAGATGATCGTCATCGCGGCCCGTCCCGCCATGGGAAAGTCCACGCTGGCACTGGACTTCGCACGTGCGGCGTCGATCAAGCACAATCTGCCGAGCGTCATCTTCTCCCTCGAAATGGGGCGCAACGAGATCGCGATGCGTCTGCTGTCGGCCGAGGCCCGCGTCGCTCTGCACCACATGCGGTCCGGCACCATGACCGACGAGGACTGGACCCGGCTGGCGCGTCGGATGCCCGAGGTGTCGTCCGCGCCGCTCTTCATCGACGACTCCCCGAACCTGTCGATGATGGAGATCCGGGCGAAGTGCCGCCGGCTCAAACAGCGCAACGACATCAAGCTCGTGATCATCGACTATCTGCAACTGATGCAGGCCGGTGGCTCCAAGCGCTCCGAGAGCCGTCAGCAGGAGGTCTCGGACATGTCCCGTAACCTCAAGCTTCTGGCGAAGGAGCTGGAGGTGCCGGTGATCGCGCTCTCGCAGCTCAACCGTGGTCCCGAGCAGCGCACGGACAAGAAGCCGATGGTGTCCGACCTGCGTGAGTCCGGTTCCATCGAGCAGGACGCCGACATGGTCATCCTGCTGCACCGTGAGGACGCCTACGAGAAGGAGTCGCCGCGCGCGGGCGAGGCGGACATCATCGTGGGCAAGCACCGTAACGGCCCGACGGCGACGATCACCGTCGCCTTCCAGGGGCACTACTCCCGCTTCGTGGACATGGCGCAGACGTGATCGGGCGCTGCGGGGTACGGGGCGTTGCCCGCGGAAGGGGGTGCGCGATGGGCGGCGTCACTGCGACGGTCGACGCCTCGTCTCGTACCTGGTCAGGACCACGCCGCCGGGAAGCGCCCGCGTCTCCACCAGGTTCAGGTTCACCCAGCTGTCCAGCGCGGTGAAGAACGGTGTGCCGCCGCCCACCAGGACCGGATGGGTGGCGATCGCGTACTCGTCGATCAGCCCGGCGCGCATGGCCGCCCCGGCGAGCGTTGCGCCGCCGATGTTCATCGGGCCGCCGTCCTCGGCCTTGAGCCGGGTGATCTCGGCGATCGCGTCGCCGGTGACCAGGCGGGTGTTCCAGTCGACCTTGTCGATCGTCGAGGAGAACACCACCTTCGGCGTGTCCCGCCAGTTCCGCGCGAACTCGATCTGCGCCGGGGTGGCGCCCGGCTGCTGGTCGCCGGTCGGCCAGTAGGAACTCATCGTCTCCCACAGCTTGCGCCCGTACAGCGACAGGCCACTCTTCTGCTCGTGGTCGAGCCACCACTGGAACAGCTCGTCGCTCGGCTGCCCACCCCAGCCGATGTCGTCGCCGGCCGCGGCGATGTAGCCGTCCAGGGTCAGGTTCATGCCGTAGATCAGTTTCCGCATGGCCCAGCCTTCCGTCCGTGGGTATCCGGTGTATGGACCAGCGCGGCGCGGGAAACTCATCGGTGCGCTCCGTGAGACAGCCGAGAACGCCCAGTTCACGCAAGATCGACATGCCGCGAGCGGCGAGACGCTACAACTGTAGGTGGCCCACCTGGTGCCGTGTCCTGGGAAATGTGCTCGACGTACGGCCGTTGCGCCGGATGGACTGGGGGCATGACGACATCTGAGGACGACTTGCTTCCCGGTACGCGCAGGGCGCTGCTGCACCGGATCGCCGTGGCCCAGGCCGAGGGGAGGGCGCCGTCGTTGGTCGCGGCGGTCGTGCGGGACGGGCGGGCAGTGTGGCACGGAGCGCGGACCTCGGTTGACGGGCACGGGCCGGACGAGAACGTGCAGTACCGGATCGGCTCGATCACCAAGACGTTCACCGCCGTCCTGGTGCTGCGGCTGCGGGACGAGGGCGTCCTCGACCTCGGTGACCCACTGGAGAAGCACCTGCCCGGCACCGGTGCGGGGGAGGCCACCATCGCCCAACTCCTCGCTCACACCGGCGGGTTGGCGGCCGAATCGCCGGCGCCCTGGTGGGAACGGACACCGGGCTCCCTGCGTCCGGAGCTCCGCGATGTGCTGGGTGAGCAGCCCCTGCTGCATCCGGTCGGCCGTCGGTTCCACTATTCGAACCCCGGCTACACCGTGTTGGGCGCCCTCGTAGAGGAGCTGCGCGGTGCCCCGTGGATGGACGTACTCCGGCGGGAAGTGCTCGAACCCCTGGGTCTCGACCGGACGAGTGCTCAGCCGCAGGCTCCGCATGCGGGTGGCTGGGCGGTGCATCCATGGGCCGACGCGCTGCTGCCGGAACCTGCCGAGGACCTCGGCCGGATGGCACCAGCCGGTCAACTCTGGTCCACCACGGGCGACTTGGCGCGGTTCGCCGCGTTCCTGACCCACGGGGACGACCGGGTGCTGAGCGCGGAGTCCGTGCGGGAGATGCGGACGCCCGCGGCGCCGGCCGAGGCTGACGATGTCGTGGACGGTGCTGCCTACGGCCTCGGTCTGCAGATCCAGCACCGCGACGGCCGACTGCTCATCGGTCATTCCGGATCCCTGCCCGGCTTCCTGGCGAACCTGACCATCAGCCTGGCGGACGACGTCTCGGTCGTGGTGCTGGCCAACTGCACCTCCGGACCGCTGCTGGCATCGGTGGGTGCCGATCTCGTCCGTATCGTCGCCGAGGCCGAGCCGAGGATTCCCGATCCGTGGCGCCCGATGCCCGAAGTCGACGCCGCTGTACTGGAGTTGGTGGGGCAGTGGTACTGGGGGACGCACGGCTTCGCCCTGCGGCTGACGGCCGATGGAGGGGCCTCGCTGGAGCCACTGGCCGACAGCGGCCGTCGTTCGCGGTTCCGTGCCAACGGTGACGGCACCTGGACCGGTCTGGAGGGGTACTACGCCGGAGAGCTTCTGAGGCCCGTACGGCGGTCGGACGGGTCCGTGAGTCACCTCGACCTCGGATCGTTTGTCTTCACGCGTCAGCCGTACGAGGAGGGCGCTTCTGTGCCGGGTGGGGTGGACTCGGAGGGGTGGCGAGGGATCAGTTAGCCGTCGTGGCCGGGAGGCGTCATGTTTCACGTGATACAATAGGCCACCCGGCCCCCGATGCGGGGGGGGGTGAGAGGG